>JBGALX010000008.1:0-404939 GCA_044223505.1 Myxococcaceae bacterium | reverse complement strand
TCGGCCGCGACGTCGCAGCTGAACAGCACGTCGTTCGACCCGAGCAGCAGGTCGACCGTCTGACCCGCCTTCAGCGAGCCGGCTGTCGACGTCACCGTCACCATGCCGGTGCCCGGCTTGCCCTGCTCGTCGGTCGCCGTGACGGTGAGGGTGCTCGTCTGTGCGCCCGAGATCGTGCGCGGCCGAGCGCTCAACGACACCGAGGCCTCTTGCGTCGCCGAAGGTCCGCAACGAAACAGAAAAACGCCTGCGGCCACCAGCGCCGCGCCGACTGCGACCTTGCGATTCATGCGGTGAGCTCCCCTGCGAAGACTGCGGCCCGCCGCGAGCGTATTCGATGTATGTACCTGGGGCCATGGACTTCCGGCTCTCAGACGACGAACGCGCCCTCCAAGAAACCGCCCGAAAATTTGCGCGCGACGTGATGCGCCCCAAGGCCGCTCACTGCGACGAGCACTCGATCTTCCCCAAGGACATCGTCCAGCAGGCCCACGAGCTCGGCCTCCTCAACATGACCATTCCCCCCGAGCTCGGCGGCACGGGGTTGAGCCACCTCGCCCAGTGCATCGTCGCCGAGGAGCTCGCCTGGGGCTGCGCCGGCATGGCGACCTCCATGATCGCCAACGACCTCGCGCTGCTCCCGATTCACATCGGCGGGTCGCCCGAGCAGAAGCAGCGCTTCGTGAAGCCCTTCTCCGAGAAGTTCAAGCTCGCGAGCTTCGGCCTCACCGAGCCGGGCGCCGGCTCCGACGTCGCCGGCATGAGCACCGTCGCCCGCCGCGACGGCGACCACTACGTCATCAACGGCCAGAAGCAGTGGATCACCAACGGCGAGTACGCCGACCAGTACACGATCTTCTGCAGCACCGACAAAGCGAAGCGCCACAAGGGCATCATGGCCATCGTCATCGAGGGCCGCCCCAAGGGCTTCAGCACCGGCAAGCACGAGAACAAGATGGGGCAGCGCGCCTCCAACACCGTCACGCTCACGCTCGAAGACGTGCGCGTGCCCGTCGCCAACCGCCTCGGCGAAGAGGGCGAGGGCTTTCGCATCGCGATGGAGACCCTCGACAACTCGCGCCCCATCACCGCCATGCTCGCCATCGGCGTCGCCCGCGCCGCCATGGAGCACGCCATCGACTACGCGAAGCAGCGCACCCAGTTCGGCAAGCCCATCGCCGAGTTCCAGGCCGTGCAGTTCATGATCGCCGACATGGCGAAAGACACGCACGCCGCCCGCCTGCTCGCGTACCAGAGCGCCCAGATGCTCGACGACGGCCAGAAGAACACGCTCGTCTCGAGCTACGCGAAGTGCTTCGCCGCCGACACCGGCATGCGCGTCACCACCGACGCCGTGCAGGTCTTCGGCGGCTACGGCTACTCGAAGGAGTTCCCCGTCGAGAAGCTCATGCGCGACGCCAAGCTCATTCAGATCTACGAGGGCACCAGCCAGATTCAGCGCGTCGTCATGGCGCGCGAGCTCCTCAAGGGCTGATGAACGCCTTCGAGGTGCTCGGCGTCGAGCTCGACGTCGACGACGCCGGCGTCAAGCGCGCCTACGCGAAGAAGGTTCGCGAGCACCCGCCCGAAGCCGACCCCGAGGGCTTTCAGAAGGTCTACGAGGCGTTCGAGCTGCTGCGCAGCGCCGAGGGCCGCGCCCGCGCCCGACGCCACCTCGATCGTGGCGCAGGCAGCGTCGAGGCCGAGCTGCTCGAGCGCTTGAACGAGGCCCAGGCCTTCGCCGACGGCGGCCGCTTCGACGAGGCCGTGTCGGTGCTCGAGCTCGTCACGCGGCGCGCTCCGCAGCTCGACGCCGCGTGGGAGGCGCTCGTCGACGTGCTCCAGCGCGCCGGAGGCACCGACGCCGCCGGCCCCGCAGCGATGCGCTGGGCGCGCGCGCGAAGAGACTCGCTCGACGCCCAGCTCACCGCTGCCCGGCTGCGCACGCTCACCTTCGACTACGACGATGCCCGCGAGGCGCTGCAGGTGGCGCACGCGCTCGCTCCGCACGACCGGCGCGTGTTCTTCGCCCGCGCCGAGCTCGCGCGCACCCGCGAAGAGTGGGACGTCGCGCTGAGCGAGATCGCCTCGGCGCTCTCGCTGCCCGCCGGCGTGATCAGCGACGCGCAGCTGCGCGGCTGCCGGCTGCGCGTCAACCTCGAGCGCGGCGCCGTCGACGCCGTGCAGACCGAGATCGCGCGCATCGACGACCCGTCGCTGCTCACGACGATGGCCTCGCTCGCCCTCTCGCACGGCAAGCCCGACCTCGCCGCCGAGATCTTCGACCGCGCGCGCTCGCTCGACCCGAAGCGCCGCTTCTCGCTGCCTCCGTGCCGCACCGTGAAGCACGAGGCGCTGAAGCCCACCACGCGCGACTGGGTGCACAGCCGGCTCGCCGCTCCGCCGCGCACGGCGCTCACCTTCCTCATGCTGTTCGGCAACGTGCGCTCGCCCCTCGTGGCGTGGGGCGGAGTGACGTTCTTGCTCGCGCCCATCTCGGCTCCGCTGCTCCATGGCTGGGCCGGCCTCCTCGCCCTCGCCGGCGCCGGGCTGCTCTTCTGGGGCTACTTGAAGAGCACCGACCCGCAGTTCACCGGCTTCCTCGAGCTGCGGCCGCTGCACGTGGTGCACGTCACGCACGACGCCGTCACCGTCGTGCCGCTCTTCCGCATCCGCTCGCTCACGTCGAGCGGCTTCGCCGTTCACCTCGTCGCCGACGGCGTGCCCGGGATCCGCGTCGCCTCTGCCGACCTCGCCGACCGCTTCGTCGCCGCCATCTGGGGCCAGCGAAACCGCCTCGAGACGCTCGCCTGGGAGGACCTGCTCGACACCGAGCTCGAGCGCGAGACGCTCGACTGGGCGTAGGGAAATCCGCCCTTGCGCACGACGCAGTGCGTCGCTAGATGCCGTGGCCATGAAGATCCTCGTCACCGCGAAGCGCGTGGAAGACCCCGAGTCGAAGATCAAGGTCGACGCTGCCGGCAAGGGCATCGTCAAAGAAGGCCTGAAGTACAAGATCAACCCGTTCGACGAGATCGCCGTCGAAGAGGCGCTGCGCCTCGCCGCCAAGCACCCCGGCGACGTCGTCGCCGTCAGCATCGGCGGCAAAGAGGTGCACGAGCAGCTGCGGCACGCGCTCGCGATGGGCGCCACCCGCGCCGTCTGGGTGAACCACGAGGGCCCGCTCGATCAGATGGGCGTCGCCGGCCTGCTCAAGAAGGTCGTCGAGAAAGAGAAGCCCGACCTCGTCATCCTCGGCAAGCAGTCGATCGACGACGACCAGAACCAGGTCGGCCAGTACCTCGCCGAGTGGCTCGGCTGGGGCCAGGCCACGTTCGCGTCGAAGGCCGACTCGCTCGACTCCGAGAACGAGAAGAACAAGGTGCCCGGCATCATCGTCGGCGACGGCGCCAAGACCGTCGACGTCATCCGCGAGGTCGACGGCGGCCTGAACCGCCTGCAGCTCACGCTGCCCGCCGTCGTCACCACCGACCTGCGCCTCAACCAGCCCCGCTACGCGTCGCTCCCCGGCATCATGAAGGCGAAGTCGAAGCCGCTCGAGGAGCTGACTCCGGCCGGCCTCGGCGTCGACGTCGCCCCGAAGATCACGGTCACGAAGCTCTCGATGCCTCCGGCGCGCAAGGCCGGCATCAAGGTGGCCGACGTGCCCACCCTCGTCACCAAGCTCAAGACCGAAGCGAAGGTCATCTAGGAATCAGGAGCCCCCCCACCATGCCCACCGTCCTCGTCGTCGTCGAAGCCCAGCCTGACGGAAAGCTCCGCAAGGCCACCCTGAACGCCATCACCGCCGCGCGCGCGCTCGGCGACGTTCACGCCGTCGTGCTCGCCAAAGACGCGAGCGCCCTCGCGAACGAAGTGAAGGAGTACGTGAAGGTCGTGCACGCCGGCTCCGCCGCGCACCTCGAGCACTACCTCGCCGAGACGTTCGCTCCCGCGGTCGCCGACCTCGCGAAGTCGATCGGCGCCGAGTGGGTCGGCGCTGCCGCCACCCAGCAGGGCCGCGACCTGATGCCCCGCGTCGCCGCGCGCCTCAACGCTGCGATGGCGAGCGACATCATGGCCGTCAACGGCACCACGCTGACCCGCCCGATGTGGGCCGGCGCCGTGATCGCCGAGGTCACGCTGTCGACGCCCGTGAAGGCGTTCTCCGTGCGCACCACCGAGTTCGCCGCGGCCGAGAAGAGCGGCGCGGGCGAGGTGAAGGCGTTCGCTCCGGCGGCGGTGACGTCGCCCACGAAGTTCGTCGACTTCAAGGAAGTGAAGTCGGCGCGGCCCGAGCTCACCGAGGCCCGCATCGTCGTCTCCGGCGGCCGCGGCACGAAGGGCGACTTCAAAGAGATCGAGGCGCTCGCCGACGAGCTCGGCGCCGCGGTCGGTGCCTCGCGCGCGGTCTGCGACGCCGGCTGGCAGCCGAACGATCTGCAGGTCGGCCAGACCGGCAAGGTCGTCGCGCCCCAGCTGTACGTGGCGGCCGGCATCAGCGGCGCGATTCAGCACCTCGCCGGCATGAAGGGCAGCAAGACCATCGTCGCGATCAACAAAGACGGTGAGGCGCCGATCTTCCAGGTCGCCGACTACGGGCTCGTCGCCGATCTGTTCAAGGCGCTGCCCGAGCTGAAGGCCGCCATCAAAGCAGCCAAGTGAGTGGCCGAGTTCCCTCTCCCCTCGTAGGGGAGAGGGGCAGGGTGAGGGGCGTCCTCGTTTCGTGATCGCCGTCGACGAGTCATTCCTCCCCTCCCTGGGCATCCACCGGATCGCTACGCCGGTTCCCTTCATCGAGGCCGGCGGCCCCGCGAACGCCTACGCCCTCGAAGATCTCGGCGGAGGCTTCACGCTCTTCGACTGCGCGTGCGGCACCCCCGAGGGCCTGCAGGCGCTGCGCGAGGGCCTCGCGTCGCGCGGCCTCGACGTGAAGGAGCTCAACCGCATCATCGTGAGCCACGGCCACGTGGATCACTACGGCAACGCGCAGACGCTCGCCGAAGAGTCGGGCTGCGAGGTCTTCGTTCACCCGCACGACAGAGAGAAGATCTGCGGCGAGGGCCGGTGGTTTCGCCAGCTCGAGAAGAGCTGGGCCTACTTCGTTCGCCTCGGCCTGCCCGACGCCACGCTCAACGCGATGCTCGAGGGCGCGAAGAAGAACCGCCCGTACGCGCGCCCCGTCGATCGCGCCCGCGTGAAAGATCTCGCCGCCGGCGATCGGCTGCAGTTCAAGCTCTTCGACGCCGAGGTGCTGCACCTGCCCGGCCACACCCCCGGCCTCGTCTGCCTGCACGTCGCGTCGCGCCGGCTGCTGTTCGCCGACGATCACGTGCTCGCGAAGGTCTCGCCGAACCCGCTGCTCGACCTCTCGCTCGGCGAGACCGACGACACCAAGTTCAAGGCGCTCGTCTCGTATTACGCCAGCGCGCGCCGCGTGAAGGCGATGGAGCTCGACTGCCTGCTCCCCGGCCACGGCGAGGCCTTCAAGGGTCACGTCGAGCTGCTCGAGGGCCTGTTCTCGTTCTACACGGCGCGCCAGAACCGCATCATGAAGCGGCTCGGGTCGGGCCCGGCCACCGTCTACGAGCTCGTGCCCGCCGTCTTCCCCCGCGTCGACATCGGCCGCATGTACCTCATGCTCAGCGAGGTGATGGGCAACGTCGAGGTGATGGAAGAGGCCGGCGAGCTCGAGCGCTTCGACGAAGATGGAGTGCTGCGCTTCCGCGCTGTCATTCGGAAGTGACACTGCGGGCCGCAAGGCTCCGGCGCCAGAAGACGCAGTGCTGGCGCGCGGTTTGCGAGGGGTGGCGCTCACCATGCGCACTTCGCTCCCACTCGTCCTTCTTCTCGTCGCGTGCGGCACCAACCCCCAGACCCGAACGGTTCAGGGGCGGCTCACCGGCACGAGCTCCCAGGCGCTCGTGCTCAGCGAGACCGCCGCGGGTGATCAGCGCGCGACGGTGGCCGGCGCCGACGGCACGTTCACGCTCCAGGTGCCCGTCGACACGGCCGTGACGCTGCTGGTCGCCGAGCGCGAGGGCTCGCGGGTTCGCGTCGTGAGCCACATCGGCCCGCGGTGGTTCCGCCTGCGGCCCGGCTCGACGGTCACCCTCGGCGTCGTGCGGCCCGAGGGCGCGCTGCCGGCCGAGCTGACCCCGACGAGCGCGATGACGCCGCAGATGTGCCCGGCGCCGGCGGGTCGCGCCGAGCTGCCCTACGACGCGAAGCTCGCGCTCGGTCAGACCTGGAGGCTCGCCGACGCGTTCGCCGAGAAGGGCGCCCAGCCCAAGCGCGTCGTGTCGGTCACGATGGACGGCTCGCCGTGGCGGCTCGCCGAGCTGCGCAGCGGCGCGTCGTTCACGGTCACGCAGGCCGACTGCGATCACGACGGCAACCGCGACGTCGGCCGCGACCGCGCCGTCATCACCTGGGAGAACCAGGACGGGTCGACCGAGAGCGACCACCTCGACCTGCGCTACTGCGAGGGCGGCGGCAGCTCGAGCAGCAGCAGCAACAGCGGCAGCGCGGGCGGCTCTGAAGACGCAGATGACGCAGACGACGAGAGCGAGTGCGAGCACGTCGAGCACGAGGGCTGTGGAGATCACAGCAGCTCGTGCGACGACGACTCGCAGCTCGAGCCCGTCGAGATGCCCGGCGCATGCCCGGCCGAGGGTGCCGGTTCGGGCGGCAGTGGCGCTGGTGGTGGTGCGGGTGGCTCGACTCCGATCAACTGAGCACGGTCACTCGTCGTCGGAGGCCTTCAGCCCGTACTTCACCGCCAGTTTGTGCAGCCAGGGTCGCGCCAACCCAGCCGCCCTGGCTGCACGTGCCACGTTTCCGTCGTGACGGTGCAAGAGCGCCTCGAGGTAGTCGCGCGTGAAGCTGTCGACGAGCCGCTCCTTCGCTTCCTTGAACGGCAGGTCGAGCACGACCGCGGCCTTCTGTGAGACCGACGGGCCGTCGAGCGCGTTCGCCTCACCGAGCAGCGCGCGGGCGACCACGTTGCGCAGCTCGCGCACGTTGCCCGGCCAGCCGTACGCGATCATCTTCGACACCAGCGCCGGGGGCAGCGTGAACTCGCTCTTCAGCTCCTTGACGAAGCGATCGGCGAGCACCGGTATGTCTTCGACGCGCTCGCGCAGCGCCGGCACGCGCACGAGCGCCACCGCGAGGCGGAACCAGAGGTCTTGGCGGAAGCGGCCGTCGCGCGTCGCGGCCTCGAGGTCGCGGTGGGTCGCCGCCACGATGCGCACGTCGACGGTCTTCGGCTGGTCGTCCCCCAGCGGAGTCACCTGCCCCGACTCGAGCGCGCGCAACAGCCGGGGCTGCAGCTCGAGCGGCAGCTCGCCGATCTCGTCGAGAAACAGCGTGCCCCCGTCGGCCTGCTGGAAGGCGCCGCGGCGGTCGCCGGTCGCGCCGGTGAACGCGCCCTTCGTGTGCCCGAACAGCGCGCTCTCGATGAGCCCTGCCGCGACCGCGCTGCAGTCGAACACGACGAACGGGCGGCTCGCGCGGGGCGAGACCTGGTGCAGCGCTCGCGCGAGCACGTCTTTGCCCGTGCCGGTCTCGCCCTGCAGCACGACGGGCACGTCGGTCGGCGCGAGGCGCTCGAGCAGGCCGAAGACGCGCCGCATCGCAGTGCTGACCGCCACCGCGTCGCCGAGCTGCTCGGGGCCGAGCGGCGCTCCGAGGTCGTTCTCGAAGACCGAGATGCGCACCATCGACTGGCCGAGCGTGAGCGTCGCCTCGTTCTCGACGAGGGCGGCCTGCACGCGGGCGCCTCCGACCGAGACGCCGTTCATCGAGTCGAGGTCCTTCACGAAGACGCCGTCGCTGCGCGGCTTGAGCTGCGCGTGGTAGCGCGACACGGTCGGGTCATCGAGGCGGAAGCCGGCGTCTTCGGCGCTGCCGAGCACGAGCGGCGACGGCAGGGCGGCGCTCTTGCCCTTGCTCGGGCCCGACAGCACGGTGAGGCGGTACTCGCGCGAGCGCAGGCGGCCGGTCGCCGGGTCGACGCGGACGAGCTGGCTCTCGAGCGGCTGCGTGGTGCGGATCACGGGCTCCGTTGCTTAGCACGCGTGCTATGGGAGGCCGCGTTGCGCCGCGCCTGCGCCCTCATTCTGCTCGCCGCTGCTCCCGCGTGGGCCGCGCTCGACAACGTCATCCTCGGCGGCTCGGCGTCGCTCGACTACCGCTACATCTCGGGCGACAACCCGCCGACGAACCCGTCGCTGCTCGGCATCAACGCGCTCGGGCTCGAGGTGGCCGCGAAGGCGGTCATCGACATCGGCCACGGCGTCAGCTTCACCGTGAAGGCTTGCGGCGGCTGCCACGGGCTCGAGCTCGACCAGGCTTACGGCGAGGCGATGGTGCGCGACTTCTTCAACGTGCGCGCGGGCCGCATCAACCCGTCGTTCGGCGAGTTCAACCAGCGGCACGACCCTTCGAACTACACGACGCCGTCGAAGCCGCTGCCGTACGCGATGGGCGACATGCTGTTCTACACGCCGAAGGGCTTCAACCTCGGCATCGTGCCGTCGCCGTACGTCGAGAACGGGCTCGAGATCTACGGCACGCTGCCGTTCGGGGGCAGCGTGCAGCTCGACTACGCGCTGTGGGGCGCGAAGGGGCTCGCGGGCGCGAACGACTTCGACTTCGCGTACGGGCGCCGGTACCTCGACAACAACCGGCTGCCTGCGTTGGGAGCGCGGCTCGTGCTCTCGGGCGCCGAGTGGGCGTTCGGCGGCTCGGTGTCGGGCGGCACGTACGACGACGCCGACAAGCTGACGTACGTGATGGGCGGGGCCGAGCTGTACTTCCGCGTCGGCATCTTGAAGTTTCGCGGCGAGCTGCTCGCGCGGCGCACGCAGCTCGATCGCACGGCGCCGGGCTACGCGTTCACGCTCATCGACGACTGGTTCTTGAAGCTCGGCTGGTACGGGCAGATCGACCTCGACGTGCACCCGCGCTTCACCATCGTGCTGCGCAGCGACGGCCTGCACCGCTTCGGCGAGCCGATTCCCGGCAGCGACATCGTGAGCACCTCGGCCGGCATGCAGCGGCAGACGCTGGCGCTCTTGCTGCGGCTGAGCGGGAACTTCGCCGTGAAGGCCGACTACGAGCTGTGGACGTTCGGGGGCATCGCGTTCGAGACGCGCCACGTGGCGCGGGCCGCGGTGGTGTTCGGGTACTGACGATGGTGACCTTGCTCTTGCTCAGCCTCACGGTGTCGGCGAGCCCGCGGGTGCTCTACGAGCAGAAGTGTCTGTACTGCCACTCGGAGGAGGTGACCGAGTCGCACAAGCGGACTCCGCGCGAGTGGAAGAAGGTGGTCTCGCGCATGCGCGCGAAGGCGCCGGTGCTCATCACCCGCACCGACGTGCGCGTGCTCACCGAGTACATCGTGAAGACGCTGAAGCTGGTGCCGCCCGTGCGCAAGCCGCCGCCGCCTGGGGTCGCGCCCGAAGAGGCGCTCCCGCCGCTGCCGGAGCCGCCGCGAGAGGTCGAAGAGCCCGACGAGCCGCCGCCTCCGCCGCCGATGGTGCAGGCCGCCGAAGAGAAGATCGACGAAGAGGGCGCCGAGCTCATGCAGCGGCGCTGCTCGAAGTGCCACACCCTCGTGCGCGTGTTCGGCAAGCTCGACTCGTACGACCGCGCGCTCTTCACGCTCCAGCGCATGCGACTGAAGACCGGCTCGGGCATCTCTCGCGACGACTACGAGCGGCTCGAGGCCTTCTTGAAGGGACAGTTCGGAGTGCAGTGAAGTGGTGCTGTGGCTCTGCTCGCCGCGCTGACAGTCTCTGGCTGCATCGACTTTCAGCGCTGGCTCGCGGCTCGGTCGAGATGAACCCCGCTGTGAGCTCTCATGCGCTCGACTGCCCCCTCACCCCGGCCCTCTCCCCTACGAGGGGAGAGGGAGCGCATCTTCACAGGCAGCAGCGGAACCCGATGTGCTTAGCGCCGCCGAGCCCCGGCAGGTAGTAGTCGCGCGCGGTGCACGAGAGCTTGCCGTCGCTCTGCTCGAATGAGCCGCCGCGAATCACGCGCTGCGGCTTGCCCTCGAGAAAGGCCGTCGCCGTCCACTCGGCCACGTTGCCGCTCAGGTCGTGAACGCCCTCGGCCGTCACGCACCCCGCGAGCGCTCCGGCCGGCACCGCGCCCTTGAGCTTCCCCTTCTGGTGGCACCGCCCCGCGGCGAGCTTCGCGCCGTAGGGAAACGCTCGCTCGACCGCGCCGGTGCACGCGCGCTGCCACTCGTCTTCCGTACACAGGCGCTTCTTCGCGTCGGCGCACAGCTTCGCCGCTTCCTTCCAGTCGACCTTCACCACCGGCGTCGCGCCCGCCCGGTTCGGGTACTCGTACGCGTCGATCCACGCGCTGCCCGCGCGCACCATGCCGTTCTTCTGCGCGAACGCGGCGCGCTCCAGCTCGCTCGCGAGCGGGTCGCCGGCCGGAGGCGGGTCCAGCGCCGCGAGCCGCGCCGCCCCGTCGAGATCGCCGCGCTCGAGCGCATCGGTCGCCGCGGCCCACAGGCCCGTGCGCGCCTCCGAGCGCAGGGCGCTCCACTCGCGCCGCTTCGGAAACGAGCGCTCGGCCGCCGACAGCTTTTCGAACGCCTGCGCCCACTGCTGACTCACGAGCTCCTTGCGAACGGCGGCTCCCGTTCGCGCGACGGCCTCCTGCAGCGGGTCCGACGGAATCGACAGGCTCGCCGGCGTCGGCCGCGTCACGAACCACGTGCTCACCGCCGCCGCGAGCAGCACCGCTGCCGCCGCCACGAACCACGCCCGCGAGCGCCGCCGCGGCGCCAGGGCGTCGAGCGCCTTGCGCGCCTCGGCCGCCGACGCCGGCCGCGCCGCCGGGCCTATCGCCATCATCGAGGCGACGAGCGCGTCGAACGCAGCCGGCAGCTCGGGCCGGTCTCTCTTCAGGTGGGGCCGCTCGGCGACCCGGTGCAGCTCGAGCACCTCGCGGGCGTCGGCGCGCTCGAACGGCATGTGCCCGGTCGCCGCCTCGAACAGCACGCAGCCGACCGAGTACAGGTCGGCCGCCGGGCCCACCTGGGCACCCGCGACCGCCTGCTCGGGCGACACGTAGCCGGGCGTGCCGATCGCGATGGCGCTGCGCACGCGCGAGCGCTGCGCGAGCCCGAAGTCGAGCAGCTTCACGTAGGTCTCGCCCCGCTTCGACTTCACGAGGAAGACGTTCGCCGGCTTGATGTCGCGGTGAACGAAGCCCGCCGCGTGCGCGGCCTCGAGGGCCGCGAGAGTTCCGCTGCCGATCGAGACCAGCTGAGAGAGGTCGAGCCTCTTCTGCCGCCCGAGCAGGACGTCGAGGCTCTCGCCCTCGAGCAGCTCCATGACGAGGTACTGCCGGCCGTCGGGCAGCGCGCCGAAGCCGTGCACGTCGACGATGCCACGGTCGCCGATCGCGTTCACCGCCTTCGCCTCGGCGAGCAGCGTCGGCAGCTCGGGCATGCTCACCACGTGCGGGTGCACGACCTTGATGGCGACCTTCTTGTCGATGTTCTTCTCGACGCCCGCGTAGACGCTGCCCATGCCGCCGACGCCGAGCCGAGCGAGCACGCGGTACGTGCCGACCTCGGTGCCGACGAGCGGGTCCTCCTGCGCGGTCACCAGCAGTCGGCCGCAGTGGGCACAGACGATGGAGTAGGGCGGCGGCGTTTCTCCGCAGCCGGGACAGATGCCGGTCAGGGCACGACCTCGATCGCGCCCGCCATGCCTGTGCCGGTGCTGTCGCCGTGCTGACTGCAGTAGAAGCCGTAGACGCCCGGGACCGTCAGCGTGAACTGAGCGTTCGTGCCCGACGTGGCGCCCAGCGCCTGCGCGACCGGCCCGCACGCCTGGTGCATCGGGTGGTTGTTGAAGTTCCCCATGAACGTGACGGCTTGCCCCGCCGTGAGCCGCAGGCACTTCGGCACGTAGCGGTCATTGCCGCCACCGAAGTCGATCGACGTGCCGGCGGTGAAGTTCGTGCAGTTGGCGTAGCCCGGGCAGCCCGCGGTGCCTCCCGCCGTGCCGCTGCCGCCGCCCACGCCGCCGGCGCCGCCTCCGCTCCCACCGCCTGCGCCGCCGGCTCCGCCAGAGCCACCCGCTTCCATGCCCCCATCCTGTACCGGGGGACCTACCTGGGGCAGGCACGAGAAGAGGGCGAAGGAAATGGCGAGGGCGCAGGAGTGTCGCACTCTCTGAAGTCTCACATGTCCTGCGTCAGCATGCAGTCGCCAAGCTCGACGGGTCGCCGCCCGCACACCCATTGATGCGTACGCGGAACACTGGGTTGCGGCTCGCGACGAGCGCAGCGCTTCAGGTCGATGCGGCCTGCGCGACCGAGGCCGCGGCTCTCAGCGTCGCCAGGCCCCAAAACGTTACAGCCTGCTACGGGCATGTAGACTGAGCCGGCTTTGATTCAGATGTTTCACGTCACCAAGGCCTACCCGGGCGACCCCCCCGTGCTCGTCGACATCAACCTCGACGTGCAGAAGGGCGAGTTCGTCTTCCTCACCGGGCCCTCGGGCGCCGGCAAGTCGACGCTGCTCAAGCTCATGTTCGTCGCCGAGCGGCCGACGCGCGGCCAGGTGCTCATCTCGGGTCGCAACGTGGCCCGCCTGCGCGAGAGCGGCATCCCCTACCTGCGGCGCAACATCGGAGTCGTCTTCCAGGACTTCAAGCTCCTGCCGACGCGCACCGTCGCCGAGAACGTCGGCTTCACGCTCGACGTGCTGGGCACGCCGCGCGAGGTCGTGCGCTCGCGCAGCTTGAAGGCGCTGAAGAGCGTCGGCCTCGAGCACAAGGCCGACGTGCTGCCCCCCAAGCTCAGCGGCGGCGAGCAGCAGCGCGTCGTCATCGCCCGCGCGCTCGTGAACGACCCCGCGATTCTGCTCGCCGACGAGCCTACGGGAAACCTCGACCCGCGCCTCACCGTCGAGATCATGGACCTGTTGTGCGACGTGAACGCGCGCGGCACCACCGTCGTCGTCGCGACGCACGACGCGTCGCTCATCGAGCGGTACCAGAAACGCACGCTGCGCCTCGAGCGAGGCACCCTCGTCGCGGAGGCGCTGGGCCACAAGGCCGCGGCGTTGATGGCGTGAGCATCACCGCCTCGCTCGGCTACTTCTCTCGCACCGCGCTGAACGGCATCGTCCGCTCGCCGTTCGTGCACGTCATCGCCGTCGCCTCGCTCGCCATCGCGCTCATCGGCTTCGGCCTCGCGCGCATGGCCACCGCCCAGCTCGACCGGCTCATGGTCGTGCTCGCCGGCGAGGTCGAGATGACCGTCTACCTCGCCGACGGCACCACTCCCGAGAAGATGGCCGACCTCGAGGCCGCGCTGTCGCAGCGCACCGGCGGAAAGACGCGCGTCGTCTCGCCGGCCGAGGCCTTGGGCCGCCTCGCGAAAGAGCTCGGCGAGCAGGGCAACGCCCTCTCATCGCTCGAAGAGAACCCGCTCCCGTGGAGCGTCGAGGTCAGCCTGCCTCCGCTCGCGCGCGAGCCCGAGCAGCTCAAAGGCCTCGCCGACCGCGTGCGCACGCTGCCGTTCGTCACCCAGGTCGACTACGGGCAAGAGGCGCTCGAGCGCCTCACCGCCATCGCGCGCGCCCTCAAGCTCGGCTCGCTCATCGCGTTCGTGCTCGTCTTCCTCACCGCGATCGTGGTGGTCAGCGCGACGCTGCAGCTCGCCATCTACTCGCGCCGCGAGGACATCGAGATTCAGAAGCTCGTCGGCGCCACCGACCGCTTCGTGCGCGCGCCGTTTCTCATCGAGGGCCTCTTGCAGGGCGTGGTCGCGGCGGCCATCTCGTGCGCCGCGCTGTGGTCGTTCGCGTTCTTCGTCGGCCCGAAGCTCGCCGCGCTCTTCAGCTTCCTCGACGTCGGAGGCCCGCGGCCCGGCATCGCCCCGAGGCTCGTGCTCGAGCTGTTCGGCCTCGGCGCCGCGATGGGGCTGCTCGGCAGCGTCGTCGCCGTTCGAAGGTTCCTGCGCGTATGAGCGCCGCGCTCTTCGCGCTGCTGCTCGCCGCGAGCCCGCAGGAGCTCCGGGAAGAGCAGCAAGACGTCGCCGAGCGCCTCGAGGCCGAGCGCGCCGCGCTCGCCGCGCTGCAGTCGAGCAAGGTCGAGGTGCTCACGGTGGTCGACCTGCTCGAGCGCATGGCCCGCCAGAGCCAGGCGCGCGCGGTGCAGCTGCAGAAGGCCGCCGCGGCGCTCGACCTGCGGGCGGCGGCCGCGCGGGCCGACGCCGAGGCCACGCGGGTCGAGCTGCGCGAGCGGCAGGGCAAGCTGATGCCGCGCGTCGCGATGCTCTACCGGCTCCTGAAGGAAGACCGCCTCACGCGGCTGGTCTCGGCCCAGACGTTCGGCTCGCTGGTGCGGCGCGAGCGCGCGCTCGGCACGGTCGTGAAGGCCGACCTCGCCCAGCTCGAAGACCTCGCGCTGCTCTCGCGCTACGAGGCGCGGCAGGCGGCCCGGCTCGAGCGCATGGAGGACGCCGCGCGCACCGTGCTGCAGGAATTGACGCGCGAGCAGGCGCTCGCGAAGGGGCGCCGCCTGGCGCTCGACGACCTGCTCCGCACGCTGAGCGCCGAGGCGAACAAGTCGAGCCGCATCGTGAAGGACCTCGAGCGCGCCGAGGGCGAGCTCGCCGCGCTGGTCGCCGAGCTGAAGGCCACCTCGCTCGAGACGGGCCTGCGCTCGCGCAAGGGGCACCTGCCGTTTCCGACGCACGGCATCGTCGAGGTCGGCTTCGGCAAGGTCGTGAACCCGCGCTTCAACACCGTGACCGTGCAGAAGGGCGTCGACATTCGCGCGGGTATGGGCGAGCGCGTCTTCTCGGTCGGCGTCGGCACCGTCGTCTACGCCGGGTGGCTCAAGGGCTACGGCAACCTCGTCATCGTCGACCACGGCGGCAACTACCACTCGCTCTACGCGCACCTGAAAGACGTCGGCGTCGACGTGGGCGTCGAGGTCGAAGAGGGCGAAGAGATCGCGACCGTCGGCGACACCGGCAGCCTGAAGGGCACGTACCTGTACTTCGAGATCCGCAAGGCCGGGCAGGCCGTCGACCCGCTGCCCTGGCTCGAAGCGCAGGAGTGACGCTGTAGGCCCGCGCCGACAATTGTCGGCCTCACCCGGTAGCCGCGGCGGCGACACCCACGCACGGCGGCCCGGTTGTGCGGCGCACGCGTCTTGCTCAACCCCCGAGCACAAAGGAGAGCACATGAAGCTCAACAAACTGTTTCGACTGCTGGTCGTGGGTGGCGCGGTGATGGCGGGAGCGCAGGCGTGCGGGCCGGTCGAGGAAGACGGCAGTGGTGGCGCGTCGTCGAACGGCGCGGTCAGCCAGCCCGACGGCGGCGCGAGCAGCAGCAGCTCGAACGGCAAGGGCGGCGGGGTCGACTTCTGGTGACCGTCGACCAGTGGGCGGCGGGCGCGTGGAAGATGCGGTGCGAGATCGAGCACCACGCGAACCGGCGGTTCCGGCGCCTGAGCGGCGAGCTCGAGCGGTTCGACCCGAGCTCGCCGCTCGTCCGCCTGCTCGCCGACGCCTCGGCCGAAGAGGCCACCCACGCGCGGCTGTGCTCCGAGCGTGCGGCGGCGCTCGGAGTCGCGTCGGTCGCGCCGCCGCCCGAGCGGCCGAGCGTCGCACCCGAGAGCCTCGCTCCGCGCGATCGGCTGCTCTACGAGCTGGTCGCCGCGTGCTGCGTCGCCGAGACCGAGAGCGTGGCGACGCTGACGCTGCTCTTGTCGAAGATGCCGCGGGGCGCTTTTCGCGACGCCGTGCACGCGATCGCGAAGGACGAGGTGCAGCACGCGCAGGCCGGCTGGGGGCACCTGATGCGCGAGGTGTCGCGGCGGCGGCTCGACTTCCTGTCCGAGCACCTGGTCGGCATGCTCGACGTGCCCGCGGTGCACGCGCTCTTCGCGCCGGCTCCCGAGCCGTGCGCCGACAGCGACGAGCTGTGGGCGTTCGGCGTCGTCCCCCACGCGAAGAAGCGCGAGGTCTTTCTCGCCGCGGTCGACGAGCTGATCATGCCCGGGCTCGCCGAGGCAGGCGTCGACGGCGCGCCGCTGAAGGCCTGGCTCGGGCGCGTCGGTTAGGGAAGTCGATATAAGGGCAGGCGTGGATCTGCTCACCCCTGCCAACCGCGCCCTGCGCGCGCTGATGATCGCCCGCGGCGTCGACAGCCGCGACGTCACCGTTCACGGTCACCGCGTGCACCGCTACCGCCTGTCGGGCACCGGCAGCGGGCCTCCGGTCGTGCTGCTGCACGGGCTGGGCTCGTCGGCGAACGCGTTCTCGCGCGTGTTCTTTCAGCTGCAGAAGCACTTCCGCGCCGTGTGGGCGATCGATCTGCCCGGCAACGGGTTCTCGCCGCTGCCCGACTCGGGGCCGGCGCCGCTGCAGGAGCACGTGAAGCTCCTGCTGCAGTTCTTCCAGGAGCAGATCGGCGAGCCCGTCTTCCTGGTCGGCAACTCGCTCGGCGGCGCGATGAGCATGTACGCGGCGAGCGAGGCGCCGCACCTCGTGCGCGCGCTCATGCTCGTGTCGCCCGCGGGCGCGAAGGTCGAGCCGGGCCGCATCGCGCAGCTGAAGGCCTCGTTCGAGGTGATGTCGACGGCCGACGCGCGCCGCATGACGCGCCGTCTCTTTCACCGCGCGCCGCTCGCGTACGAGCTGCTCGCCGGCCAGCTCAAGATCCTCTACGGCTCACCGGCCGTGCGCGGCGTGCTGATGGAGGTCAAAGAGACCGACTTCATCGAGCCCGAGCGGCTCTCGAAGCTGTCGATGCCCACGATGCTGGTGTGGGGGCAGAGCGAGAAGCTGCTCCCGTACGAGGGCGTGCACTACTTCCGGGCGAACCTGCCGGCCCACGCCGAGGTGCACGAGGTCGAGGGCTTCGGCCACATTCCCCAGATGGAGCGCCCCTCGGAGCTGGTCGAGCTGCTCGTGGGGTTCGCCCGCCGTAACGCCCTGACGAGCTGATCTGTGCGGCAGGGTAGGTGATGCGCGGAGGCGGGGCTGCCTCTTAAGATGACGCCATATGGTCGGTTTGGTCGTTGCGCTGGTCACCCTTGCTCCTGCTGCACCAACCCCGAACGGCAACCACGGCGAGCAGACGTACAAGCAGCTCGAGCTGTTCGCGCGCGTGCTGAGCTACGTCGAGAACAACTACGTCGAGCCGGTGGATCAGCAGTCGCTGATGTACGGCGCCATCAAGGGCATGCTCGAGACCCTCGACCCGCACACGGTCTTCATGCCGCCCGACGTCTTCAAAGAGATGAAGATCGACACGTCGGGCGAGTTCGGCGGGCTCGGCATCGAGATCGCGCGCAAGAACGACGGCGTGGTGGTGGTGGCGCCGATCGACGACACGCCGGCGCAGCGCGCGGGCATCAAGTCGGGCGACCAGATCCTCAAGATCGACGACGAGTCGTGCCGCAACATGGAGCTCGCCCGCGCCATTCAGAAGATGCGCGGCCCGGCCGGCAAGAAGGTGATGCTGACCATCATGCGCGAGGGCTTCAGCGCGCCGCGCGAGTTCGCGATCATCCGCGACCACATTCGCATCGCGTCGGTCGAGGGCGCGCTCTACGGGGGCGTCGGCTACGTGAAGGTGAAGAACTTTCAGGAGCGCACCGACGCCTCGCTGCACAAAGAGCTCGAGCGCCTGCGCGGCCTCAACGGGGGGCGCGAGCTGCGCGGCCTCGTGGTCGACCTGCGCAACAACCCCGGCGGGCTGCTCGAGCAGGCCGTCGCGGTCAGCGATCGGTTCCTGCCCGGCAACCTGACCATCGTCTCGACGCGCGGCCGCCAGGCGTCGAACTTCACCGAAGAGAAGAGCAAGGAGCGCGACACCGAGAAGCCCTACCCGATGGTGGTGCTCGTGAACGCGGGCTCGGCGTCGGCGTCTGAGATCGTCGCGGGCGCGCTGCAGGACCACCAGCGGGCCGTCATTCTCGGCACGCCGACGTTCGGCAAGGGCAGCGTGCAGACCGTCATCGAGATGGAAGACGGCTCGGGCCTCAAGCTCACCATCGCGCGCTACTACACGCCGCGCGGCCGCTCGATTCAGGAGCGCGGCATCTCGCCCGACTTCGTCGTCGGCGAGACCGAGAACGGCCCGCAGGCGAAGGCCGACCAGCTGCGCGAGAAAGATCTGAAGCGCCACTTCAAGAACGAGTCGGAGGCCGAGGCCGCCGCCGAAGAGGCGCCGCTGCTCAAGGTGAACCTGCCCGAGGGCCTCAAGACGTGGGACGTCACCGACAAGATGCAGGACTATCAGCTCAAGATCGCGCTCAACTACCTCAACGGCGCGAACTCGCCGGGGCGCGTGACGGCGAAGGCTCCCACCCGCTGAGGTGAGATTCGTTGCGGCGCGGCGTCGCGTGGGCCAGCATCGGCCGCGATGCGACGGGCCGGTGACCGACTGCTCAGTGCCTGGCTGATCGCGTTCCTCATGGCGGGGCCGGCACGCGCCGCGCCGTCGCTCTTGCCGAGGCCCGACTTCTACGCCGGCAAGGGCGGCACGAGGCTGCTCGTGGTGGTGGCTCCGGCCGACGCGCGGGCGAAGGCGCTCGCGGGGCTCGTCGAGCACGCGGCCGAGGCGTCGGCCGACGCGAGCGATCGGTTCCAGGCGCTGCGGGGTATCGACGCCTTCGACGCGACGGCGGCGGCGGCGCGGGCGACCAAAGAGAGCGAGGCGAAGGCGCTCTCGGCCGAGGCGCAGAAGTCGCTCGAAGACCTCGACTCGGCGAAGGCGACGAAGCAGTTCGCCGACTCGGTGGCGGCGTGGAAGCAGGGCGACCTGACGCGCAACATCGAGGGGCTCGTCGAGGCGCAGATCGGCAAGGCGGCCGGGCACGCGACGTCGGAAGAGAACCCGCAGGCGAAGGCCGAGCTCGACAAGGCGCTGCTCCTGGCTCCGAAGGCGAAGCTGTCGGACGCGCACTTCACGCCCGAGCTGCTCAAGTACGCCGAGGGCCAGCGCGCGAAGCTCGCGAAGGCGAAGGGCAAGCTCACGGTGCGCACCGAGCCGCCCGGGGCCCGCGTGTGGGTCGACGGGCTCTACCGCGGCACGAGCCCGGTGACCGCCGAGGGCCTCGGCGCCGGCGCCCACGTCGTGACGGCGGGGCTCGCAGGGTGGGCGCTCACGACCGACGAGCTGCCGCCGGGCGATCAGCTGCTCAAGCTCAAAGCCGCCGAGAGCGCGGCGCCGGTGCAAGCCGCGATCGACCGCATCGTCGCCGACCCCGAGGGCTCGGGCCGCGACGCCGCCGCGAAGGAGCTCGGCAGCCTCGCGCGCGCCGACCAGGTGCTCGTGCTGGTGGTGAAGAAGGGCGCGAGCGCCGACCAGCTCGAGCTCTCGGCCGCGCGCATCGACGCGATCGACGGCCAGGTCTACGCGTCGCGCTCGGGCGCGGCGGTGAACGCCGAGCTGCGCGCGATCAGCGAGCTCGTCGGCACGCTGTTCGGCGCCGACGAGCCGAAGGGCAGCGCGCCGTCGGCCTCGAAGAGCAAGGGCAAGGGCGGCGGCGGCATGAGCGGCATGCGCATCGCCGGCATCGGCCTGCTCGGCGGAGCCGTCGCCGCGGGCGCGAGCTGGGCGATCTTCGGCATCAGCGCCCTCGGCCGCGCGAACCAGTACAAGACGACGTTTCAGGTCGAGACGATGAAGTCGAACCAGGCGGTGCGCGACGGGCGCACGTTCGCGCTGGTGGCCGACATCTCGTGGGCGGTCGGCGCGGCGTTTCTGGTCGCGGGGCTGCTGCTCGTGATCCTCGGCGGGAGCAGCTCGGGCGGCGGCTCGAAGGCCGCGAAGCCGCAAGGCGGTGAAGACGACGCCATGCGCGAGTACCGGCGGCACCAGGAGGAGCAGCGCCGCCAGGACGAGGAGCGCCAGAAGAAGGCCGCCGAGACTCCGCCGCCGGCCGAAGAGAAGAAGCCTGAAGAGCAGAAGCCCGCCGAAGAGAAGAAGCCCGAAGAGACGAAGCAGGCGCCGCCGGCCGAAGAGAAGAAGAAGCTCACGCCCGAGGAAGAGAAGGCCGAGAAGAAGCGGAAGGCGGAAGAAGAGAAGGCCGAGAAGAAGCGCCAGGCCGACGAGGCGAAGAAGAAGGCCGACGACGAGAAGGCCGAGAAGAAGCGTCAGGCCGACGAGGCGAAGAAGAAGGCCGAGGACGAGAAGGCCGAGAAGAAGCGCCAGGCCGACGAAGAGAAGAAGAAGGCCGAAGAGGACAAGCAGCGGGCCGAAGAAGAGAAGAAGAAGGCCGCCGAGGACGAAGAGAAGAAGAAGAAGGAAGACGAGCAGCGCAAGGCCGACGAAGAGGCGCGCCGCATGGACGAGGAGCGCAAGCGCAAGGACGAGCAGGAGCGCAAGCGCGACGAAGAGCGGAAGCGCGACGAGCCGCCGCCGAAGAAGAAGAACGACCTCGAAGAGGACCTGCGCGACGACAACTGAGCGCGAACGGCCCCGACCGAGCCCCGCCCGGACGTCTCGGGCATCGGCATCGGCGCGGACTCGGGCTTGGCCCGCGGGCTGGGTGGTGGGCTGCGGGCTTGCGCGGTTGGCCTGCCAGAAACTCGACTCGCCGCTACACCCCTGTAGCCTTCGTCGCTGGCACCCCGCCTGCTTTGTAGCTCCTCGCAGGCAATTCACGCGGCCAGGAGGCCACACCAAATGCACCGCAGAATCGGCGTACTCATGGGCGGCTGGGGCGAAGAGCGCGAGATCTCGCTGAAGACCGGCGAGGCCATCGCCTCAGCGCTCGAAGCGAAGGGCCACGACGTGGTGCGTGTCTCCGCCGGGCCGCATCGTGCCGGTGGGCCTCGCCTCGACGAGACGCTCCGCAACGCCCAGATCGACGTCGCCTACCTCGCCCTCCACGGCCGCATGGGAGAAGACGGCAAGGTGCAGGGCCTGCTCGAGGTCCTCGGCATCCCCTACACCGGCAGCGGCGTGATGGCCTCGGCGCTCGCCATGAACAAGCCGGTCGCGAAGCGGCTCTTCCGCGACGCGAACCTCGCGACCCCCGTCGGCTACACCGCGCGGCCCGGCGACGCCCTCTGCGATCTCGGCTTCCCCTGCATCGTGAAGCCCTCGCTCGGCGGCAGCTCGGTCGGTCTCTCGCACGTGCAGGCCGAGGGGCAGCTCATGCCGGCCATCGCGAACGCGGCGCGCTTCGGCGGCGAGGCGCTCGTCGAGCGCTTCATCGAGGGCAGAGAGATCACCGTCGGCATCGTCGGCGGCGAGGTGCTCGGCTCGCTCGAGGTCTCGCACCCCGGCACCACGTTCGACTACCAGACGAAGTACCACTCGGGCACCGCGCGGTACCACCTGCCTCCGCGCCTCAACCCGACCCGCATCCAGAACATCGAAGCGATGGCCCTGCGCGCCTGGGAGGCGCTCGGCTGCCGCGGCTACGCCCGCGTCGACTTCATCGCGAGCGAGAACGGCCACGCGAACGACGTCGTGCTCGAGGTGAACACGCTGCCCGGCATGACCGCCACGAGCCTGTTGCCCAAGATCGCCGCCAAGGCGGGCCTCGACTTCGGCGCCCTGTGCGAGCGCATCCTCTCGCTCGCCGCGCTCGACGAGGCCGTCGACCCGATTCCCGAGTCTCGCGCCGCCTGACGTACACTCTCGAGCGCCATGACCCTCGCGCTCGCCCTCGCGTCGCTGCTCTCGCTCGCTCCTGCCGGCAACTCCGACGTCATTCGCCTGAACCCCGGCCAGCAGGAAGTGCTCAAGTACGTCGGCCTCAAGCGCGTCGCGATCGTGCGCGAAGACACCGCGAGCGTGCGCGTGACCCGCGAGGGCGAGCTGCTCGTCACCGGCGTTCAGCCCGGCAAGACCTCGATGACCCTCTGGCTGCAGGACAAGATCGTCTACAAGACGATCGTCGTCGACAGCGGCCGCGGCGGCGAGCTCGCCCGGCTCGTGCGCGAGCAGGTCAGCCCCACGCTCAAGGTCGAAGAGTACGGCTCCAAGGTCATCATCGACGGCACCCTCGACGCCGTCGAAGAGCTCGAGCGCCTGCGAATTCTCGTGGGCGACGACCCGAACGTGAAGCTGCTCGTGCACATGAACCCGCGCGTGCTGCCCGTCGTCGCCGCGCAGATCACCCAGGCGCTCGACAAGGCCGGCCTGCGCTCGGCCCACGCCGTCGCCATCGGCAACAAGATCTTCCTCGAGGGCTCGGTCGCCGACACCGCCGAGTCACACAAGGCCGAGCAGATCGCGAACGCCATCTACGGCCAGACCATGGTCGGCCTCACCACGCGTTAGGCGGTTTCGAGGCCGTAATCTGCCTCCAAACGCTGGTTTCCCGTTTGACATGGGGGCCTCGTGCTCCTAAATGGGCCCCACCCTGCCCGGGAGGGGAAGTCGGTGTTTTTCCGGGGGGTTTGAAAGGGCCGTTCACCAGCGATGAGCACGCTCGAAATCGTCTTCCTCGCCGCTTACTTCGGCGTGTTGACCATTCTTGCGACCTACGGCTCGCACCGGTACCGCATGGCGTATCTGTACTACCGCCACAAGTTCATGCTGCCGACGCCGAAGGGCCGCTTGAAGGCGATGCCCCGGGTCACCATTCAGCTGCCGATCTTCAACGAGATGTACGTCGTCGAGCGGCTCATCGACGCGGTGTGTCGAATTCGCTACCCGCGCGAGCTGCTCGAGATTCAGGTGCTCGACGACAGCACCGACGAGACGTGCTCCATCGCCCGCGCGTGCGTCGAGCGGCACGTCGCGACCGGCATCGACATCGTCTACGTGCACCGCGACAACCGGTTCGGCTTCAAGGCCGGCGCCCTCGAGCACGGCCTCAAGCTCGCGAAGGGCGAGTTCGTCGCGGTGTTCGACGCCGACTTCGTGCCCGCCCCCGACTTCCTCGAGCGCACGGTGCCGTTCTTCGCCGACGACGAGATCGGCATGGTGCAGGTGCGCTGGGGCCACCTGAACCGCGAGTTCTCGATCCTCACGCAGGCCCAGAGCATCCTCCTCGACGGCCACTTCATGATCGAGCACACCGCGCGCAACCGCAGCGGCTGCTTCTTCAACTTCAACGGCACCGCCGGCATCTGGCGCAAGAAGACGATCGAAGACGCCGGCGGCTGGCAGCACGACACGCTCACCGAAGATCTCGACCTCTCGTACCGCGCCCAGATGAAGGGGTGGAAGTTCACCTTCCTGCCCGAGGTCGTCTCGCCGGCCGAAGTGCCGGTCGACATGAACGCCTTCAAGAGCCAGCAGCACCGCTGGGCGAAGGGCAGCATTCAGACGATGAAGAAGCTGTTGCCCTCGATTCTGAAGAGCAAGCTTCCGTTCGCCGTGAAGCGCGAAGCGTTCTTCCACCTCACGAACAACTTCGCCTACCTCTTGATGCTGGTGTTCTCGCTCTTGATGCCGCTCAGCATCATCGTGCGGTTCAAGCACAACCTCTACAGCACGCTCCTGCTCGACCTGCCGTTCTTCGTCACGGCGACGTTCTCGGTCTGCTTCTTCTACGTCGCCACCCAGCGCGAGCTCGGCATGAGCTGGGGCACGCGGCTCAAGTACCTCCCGTTCTTGCTGTCGCTCGGCATCGGCCTCGCCATCAACAACGCGAAGGCCGTCATCGAGGCGCTGATGAACCAGGAGTCCGGCTTCACGCGCACTCCCAAGACGGGCTCCGAGGGCAAGACCGCCCGCAGCGTGCAGAAGACCTACCGCGGCAAGAAGAGCTGGCTGCCGGCCGTCGAGCTCGCGTTCGGCGCGTACTTCACGTTCGCCATCTGGCTCGCGTGGTCGCTCGAGGTCTACACGTCGCTGCCCTTCCTCGTGCTGTTCCAGGGCGGGTTCCTCTACGTCGGCCTGTCGAGCCTGCTCCAGGAGCGCTTCGCCAAGGGCGAGCCTCCCAAGCAGGAGCTGAGCGGCTCCGAGGCCACGGGCCTGGGCTGAGCTTCATCACCCGAGCGTTTTTCCAGTCCCGCTGCGTTTCCATGCCGCCTTGGGTTCGCGCCAGCGGGATCCAGGCGCGAACTCTCGGGCTCTCGTATTAGTTTCTCAAGCGTTGCCCTCGACCCCGAAGCTCGCGCGTTACCAGGTACTGGGCCGTCTCGCGACGGGCGGCATGGCCGAGGTCTGGTTGGGCCGCGCGGTCGGCTTCGGCGGCTTCGAGAAGCTCGTCGTCTTGAAGACGATTCTGCCGAACCTGATCACGAACCCGCAGTTCGTGCAGATGTTCATCAACGAGGCGCGCGTCGCCGCGATGCTGAACCACCCCAACTGCGTGCAGATCTTCGAGCTCGGGAAGGAAGAGGGCTTCCTCTACATCGCGATGGAGTACATCGAGGGCTTCTCGCTCTCGCGCGTGCTCAAGCGCGCCAAGTCGCAGGGCGTGAAGGTCGGCCTCGACATCATCGCCCGCATCGCGTCGGACGCGCTCTCGGGCCTCGAGTACGCCCACCGCCTCACCGATCGCGAGGGCAAGCCCGTCGGCCTCATTCACCGCGACGTCTCGCCCGACAACCTGCTGATCAGCTTCGCCGGGCAGACCAAGCTCGTCGACTTCGGCATCGCGAAGGCCTCGCTCAGCGCGGCCCAGGCCACCCGCGCCGGCACCGTGAAGGGCAAGTTCGGGTACATCGCCCCCGAGTACCTGCGCGGGCAGGCGATCGACGGCCGCGCCGACCTCTTCGCGCTCGGCGTCGTGCTCTACCGCGCCATCACCGGCAAGCGCCCGTTCGTCGGCCCCACCGAGGCCGCCGTCTCGCTCGCCGTGCTGCGCGAAGACCCGAAGTGGCCCGCCGACGTCGACCCCACGCTGCCCCAGGCCATGTCGGCCGTCGTGATGATGGCCCTCGAGAAGCAGCCCGACGCCCGCTTCGCCTCGGCGAAGGCGATGCGCCAGGCGATCGAGGCCGCGGTACGGCCGACCGACGCCGAAGACGTGGGGGCGCTCCTGAACAAGCTCTGGCCGCCGGGCGACCCCGAGCGCCTCGCGCTCGAGACGCTCGCCTCGGGCCGCGCCGAAGAGACCTCCGAGCCGCTGCTCGAGTCGATCGTCTCGACGGGCGTCGAGCTGCCCGAGAGCGCGCGGGCGACCGGGCCGCACGCGAGCGTGCTCGAGCCCGAGCCCGAGAGCGACGTCTCACAGCCGACGCCGTCGCTGCCCATGCCCGCCGTCGCCGCCAGCGCGCCGCAGGCATCGCCGGCGCCCGAGCTCGGCCCCGAGCCCGGCTCGGTCGCCACCGTCGTCGAGAAGAAGGTCACCGTCACGCCGCCGTCCCGCGCGGAAGACAGCGACGAGCTCCCGCGCCGGCGAGGCACGCTCATCTGGGCCGTGCTCGCGCTGTCGGCGCTGGCTGGCGCGGCCCTCGTCTGGAAGATGAAGCCGTCGCTGTCGAAGCCGGGCACCGAGGCGCCGAAGGCCACGAAGGGCAAGGTCACCGTCAGCGTCGACGTGCCCGTCACGGTGCTGCGCGGCGACCTGGACCTCGGCAAGGCGCCGGTCACCTTCGAGGCCGAGCCCGGGCCGTTGAAGCTCGTGCTCAAGGGCGCCGGCATCGAGCAGCTGTTCGAGCTCGACGTGAAGGCGGGCCAGACCAGTGCGATCTCCGAGCTGCGCAAGGGCACGCTCGCGGTGAAGGCCGAGCCGTGGGCGTACGTGAAGATCGACGGCCGCCCGGCAGGCCAGACCCCGGTGCGGCGCGAGGTCTACGAGGGCCCGCACGTGCTCGAGCTCTCGAACACCGAGCTCAACGTGACGAAGCGCGTCGAGGTCTCGGTGAAGGGCGGCGAGGTGAAGCCGCTGAATGTTCACCTCGAGTGACGGTGTCGCCCCCAGTGGACATGTGCGCCCACCACAGGTCGCGCCGTTCGCGGTGGCGCGATCGGTGCTGTTCGGTCGCGCATGCACGTCACCTCAGCGCGAACGATCCCCATCGGCAACCACCTGAAGCACGACGCCCCCGGCCTGCTGAAGCGGGGCGAGAAGGGCCCCGCTGTCGCCGAGCTGCAGCGCGCGCTCAACGCCGCGGGAGCCCACCTCGCCGTCGACGGCGACTTCGGCGCCAAGACCGAGGCCGCGGTGCGCGACTTTCAGGCGCGCGCCCACGTGAAGGTCGACGGCGTCGTCGGCCCACAGACGCTGCGCGCGCTCCAGCAGGCGCAGGGCGGCCAGCCGGTCGAGCCTCCGACTCCGAGCCACGGCAAGAGCGCCGAGTGGAACAGGTACGCCGCGATGGTGCGCAAGGCGGGCGGCCAGGTGAACCCCGGCGGCAAACCGACCGTGCTCGGCATTCGCAAGGGCAACGGCGCGACCCGCCGCTACGCCGACGAGCTCGTCGTGCTGCTCAAGAACGGCACCGTGAAGCACTTCACTGCGTCGACGCGGCCCGGCCAGTCGAGCTCGTCGCTCTCGCCTGACGTCAACGGTGACGGCGTCGGCGACGTCGCGATGCTGCGCCCCGGCAACTACGACGCCGTGCCGAACGGGCCCCACCACGGCAAGCCGTCGTTCTCGGTGCGGCCGGTCGGCAACCACGGCACCGACCGCGTCGCCGCGTACCGCGATCTCAACCACGACGGCTTCTACTCGGCGTCCGAGAAGGCGTTCGCGCGCCGCCACGGCGTGACCGCCACCGCGATTCTGTTCCACGTCGGCGGCTCGAGCCCGAGCTCGATCGGCTGCCAGAACCTGATGCCCGCCAACGTCGACGCGTTCGTGCGCTCGGTCGGCGGCAGCGGCGGCTCGTTCAACTACACGCTCATCGAGCGTTAGCCACCTTCGGAAGCTCGCGCCGACCGTCGAAGCCGGCCGCCGCCCATGACGGCCGCCTGAACGGTACGAGCCTCCGGCGCCGGCCGGCCTGCTACTTCTTCTCGATGTCGCCGCGCCGGTTCTTCGACCACGCCTCGGGCGTGTGGCCGGGGTCGATCGGCTTCTCTTCGCCGTAGCTGACGGTGTCGACGCGGTTCGAGTCGACGCCGAGCCGGCCGAGGTACGTCTTCACCGCGTCGGCGCGCTTCTGCCCGAGCGCGAGGTTGTACTCTTCGGTGCCGAGCTCGTCGGCGTTGCCGGCGACCTTGATGTGCACGGCCGGGTTCGCGCGCATCTTGTCGGCCAGCACGTCGAGCCGCTTCTGGCTGTCGGGCGTCAGCTCGGCCTTGTCGAACTCGAAGTGAATCGCGAAGCCGTTGATGAGGGCTTCGATGTCGTCTTTCACGTCGGCCTTCTTCTCGGGCTCGGCGGCCTTCGCCGGGGCAGCGGGCGAAGGCTCGCTCTTCGCCGTCTCGGGCTGCGGCTTCGGCGCGGTGGCACAGGCTGTGGCGGTGGCACAGGCGGTTGCGACCAGCAATCCAACGATCCACTTCTTCATGGCGGCCTCCAATCGTTTGAGGTCAAACTAAATACCTCCGATGCCCATTCCGCACAACCCCGCCCGCGACGTGCTCGAGCTGTTGCGCGTCATCTGGGCGTTGGACCATGCCCTGCAGTCCCGTAGCAAGGCAATGACCCGCACGCTGGGCGTCACCGGCCCCCAGCGGTTCGTGCTCAGGGTGGTCGAGCAGCGGCCGGGCATCTCGTCGGGCGCGCTGGCCGAGTACCTGCATCTGCACCCGTCGACGCTCACTGGAGTGCTACAGCGCCTCGACGCCCGCGGCCTGCTCAGGCGCGAGCGCGACCCCTCTGACGCCCGCCGCGTGAAGCTCGCGCTCACCCCGAAGGGCCGCCGCACGCTCGCGAAGAAGCAGACGTCGGTCGAGGCGTTGGTGCGCGATGCGATCGGCCGCGAGAAGCGGCGAGACGTCGAGACCGCGGCAGAGGTGTTGAAGAGGATCACCTCGGCCCTCGAGCGCTGAAGAAGTGTGAAGCCGCTCGATTCGGCGCAGGGCCCCGTTATCCTCGACGGCCATGGACGCTCTCGAGCAGAAGATCCACGCGCTGTCGGGCTACCCGGCGATCGGCGAGAAGCTGGCCCGCCGGTTCGGTGACCTGCTGCGCGAGCAAGACGACTGGGGGCTCTTCCGCGTCAACCCGCTGCGCTTCGCGACCCAGAACGACCTCAACCCGCGCGCCGGCCTCGACCTCTTCGTGCACGCCGCCCGCGTCGGTCTGTTCGACTTCGCGTTCAACCAGCTCTGCCTCGGCTGCGGCGGCGTGGCGTACAGCCACGACTCGCTCAACGACGTCGGCCTCAAGAGCTACGACTGCAAGACCTGCGACATCACCTACGACGCCTCGCTCGACGAGCGCCTCGAGGTCTCGTTCACCATCAGCCCGGCGGTGAAGCGGCTCAACATCTCGCCGTACGGCGACCCCGAGTCGTACTTCCGCGCGTACACGAGCGCCAACGTGCAGCGCTCGCCTGAGCTGCTCGAAGCGGCGCGAGGCTCGATCGTGGGCTTCTTGTCGATTCAGCCCGAGGGGCAGCAGGTGCTGAAGCTCGAGACGACGCCGGGTCAGACGCTGGGCATCTTGAGCTTCGACTCGCACTCGAAGGTCGACTTCGAGGTCGTCGCGGGCGCGCCCCTCAGGCCCACGCTCGGCTACCACCCGCACGGCCCCGAGACGACGCAGCTCACGGTGGGCGCCGGCGCCGTCGAGCTCACCGTCACGAACTTCCGCGGCGCGCCCCTGGGCGGGCTGGTCGGTGACGGCGTGCGCATGCGCAAGGCCGGCCGCGAGCACCCGCCGACGTGGTCGTCGTTCGTGACCGGCAAGATGCTGCTCAACAACCAGTCGTTCCGCGACCTGTTCCGCGTGCAGTCGCTCGCGCCGGACCTGAAGCTGAACCTCAAGAGCCTCACGCTGCTCTTCACCGACCTCAAAGGCTCGACCGAGCTCTACGACCGCACCGGCGACGTCTACGCGTACAGCATCGTGCAGGAGCACTTCCGCGTGCTCTCCGAGGCGGTGCGCCGCCACGACGGAGCGATCGTGAAGACGATGGGCGACGCCATCATGGCGAGCTTCTCGAGCTCGAAAGACGCCGTCGCCGCCGCCGTCGAGATGATGGCCGCGATGGAGGCCGTGAACCAGAAGGTGAAGGCCGACGGCTACGAGACGGGCCTCAAGGTCGGCCTGCACGAGGGCTCGGCGCTCGCGGTGAACGCCGAGTCGCGGCTCGACTACTTCGGTCAGACCGTGAACATCGCGGCGCGCGTGCAGGCGCTGGCGTCGAGCGGCGAGATCTGGGTCACCGAGCCCGTGCTGGCGGCCGAGGGCGTGAGCGATGCGCTCAGAGCGTCGGGCCTCGGCACCGAGCGCAAGGTCGTGAGCTTGAAGGGCGTCGGGGCGCCGACCCCGGTGTTTCGCCTCGCCGCTCAGTCCCACTCGTAGGCGCAGCCGGGGCAGCGGCGGTCGGTGGCGAAGTCGACGCGGCGGCCCGAGAAGCCGCACGACGAGCAGACGCGGTTGCCCGAGACCTGCGGCGCTGGCGGGCGGACGATCACCGGCAGAGGCGGAGCCTCGGGCAGCGGTTGGCCCGGCCGCCACACCTCGCGCCACTCGGCCTTCTCGAGGCGCGCAGGCTCGGCCGCCACCACCGAGGGCGAGGTAGCCGCGCGGCACCTTCTTCAGCGGCTCGAGCGCCTTCTCGCGGCGCTCGAACTCGCTGCCGTAGCCTGGGAGCGGCACCGCGAAGAACCCCACCGGCAGGAGGCGAGAGTGGAGGCGAGAGGCCGCAATCAACTCAGGCGAGCGGCGGCCCTGAGTCAGCCCGTCGCGGCCTCGGAGCCCTCGACGCCGGCGGCAGCGATGTCTTGCGTGTCGCCGCCCTCGCCACCGATCTCGCGGTGCAGCTCGATGATGGCCGAGCGCACGTCGTGCATGAGCCGGTCGCGATCTTCGGGCTTGAGCCCCTTCGTCTCGATCGGCCGCCCGACCTTCATGCGGACCTTCGCGGGGCGCAGCCTCCACACCTTGTACTTGCCCGAGACCTTGCCCGAGCCGTCGATCGCGACGGGCACGATCGGCACGCCCGCGGCGAGCGCGAGCACGAACGGGCCCTTCTTGAACGGCTGCACCCGGCCGTCAGGAGACCGCGTGCCCTCGGGGTACGCGAGAATCGACTTGCCGCCGCGGATCTTCTCGCCCGCCCGCTCGAGCGAGGCGACCGCCTTGTTGCGCCGGCTGCGGTCGATGAAGACCATGCCGGTCATCCAGATGTACCAGCCGAGAAAGGGGACCCACCGCAGCTGCTCCTTCGCGACGAAGCGGATGTTCGTGGGCAGCGACGCGAACGCGCAGGGGATGTCGAGCATCGACTGGTGGTTCATCACGAAGATGTGCGGCTGCTTCCAGTCGATGTCGGGCAAGGGCTCGAGGTGAAAGTCGGCCCCCGCCATCTTGATCAGCGGAGGCGCCCACAGCCGGCGCGCCATCACGAGCGCGATGTCCTGACTGAACGTCAGGATCGTCACCACGAAGGCGGCCGAGATCCAGAACGCGCTGTGCAGAAAGCAATACACCATCTGCACGACGTTGATGACGCCCCACATCACTTCTTCGCGCGCTCGACCTTGATGCTGCGCTCACCGTGCTTCTTGCCGCTCGCCGCCTCGAAGCCCGCCGCGTCGCCTTCTGGCACGAACACGTACGAGAACGCGCCGAGCAGCTCGACGTGCTGCACCTTGCCGGCCGGCGCGCCCGCCGCCTCGAGCGTCGCCGTCACACCCGCGGCGTCGAGCCCGCTCGCCTTGCCGAGGTTGACCCAGAGCCGCACCTGACCGGGCTCTGCGGCGCGCACCGCGCCCGCGCCGTCGGCCCTCCGCGGCCGCCGCGCCCGCTTCTCGCCGGCAGGCTCGGCCGCAGCCGCGGACTCGGTCGCGACCTTCGCCTCGACCGACTGCGGAATCGGGCGGCCCGCCTGCATCGCCTCGAACATCTCGCGGTCGCTCACGCCCTTCTTCGGCGAAGGCGCGTCTTGCAGGCCCGCAGGCGCCTCGATGATGGCCGTCGCCTCGCCCCGGTACCCGTCGTCGCTCTTGTCGCGACGCGGCGGCCGCTCGCGGTCGCGCCTCGAGCCGCCGCGATCGCGCTCGCCGCGCTCGCGCTCTTTTCGCTCGGGCTTCTCGCGGCGCGGCTCGGCCTCTTCCGTCGTGAGGCTGCGCATCTTGTCGCGCCGCCGGTAGGCGAAGAAGCTGCGCAGCATCGACGCGATGAGGGCGTCGGCGTCGGGGCGCGACTTGATGGCGTTCGCGAGCGGCAGGTAGCCCTCGTAGATCGAGCCCGCGGCCGCGTCTTTCAGCTCGGCGACGTGGCGCTCCGTCCACAGCTCGAGCGCCTTCTCGGGCGCCGGCATCTCGCGCTTGTCGAACTTGATGCCGTACTTCTTCTCGAGCGCGGTGAAGGTGGCGAGCTCTTTGCCCGAGATGAGGTTCAGGGCCGTGCCCTTCTTGCCGATGCGGCCCGTGCGGCCGACGCGGTGCAGGTAGACGGCGGGGTCTTCGGGCAGCGAGTAGTTCACGACGTGCGACAGGTCTGAGATGTCGATGCCGCGCGCGGCGAGATCGGTGGCGACCATGAACGCGACCTCGCCGCGCTTGATCTTCGCCATCACGCGCTCGCGCTCTTTCTGCGGCAGATCGCCGTTGAGCAGCTCGGCGTCGAAGCCGTTGCGGTTCAGCACCGCGGTGACGAGCTCGGTGTCGGTGCGGGTGTTGCAGAAGATGATGGCCGAGTCGGGCTCCTCCATCTCGAGCATGTAGATGAGGTTGCGCGGCTTCGGGTACGCGTCGCTGACGTCGTACCGAATGTGGTGGATGTGCTCGACCGTGTAGACGTCGCCCGAGAGCAGCAGCGTCTCGGCGTCGGTCGTGTACTTCGAGATGAGCCGCTGAATGTCGTCGGGCACCGTCGCCGAGAAGAGCAGCACCTGCCGGTCGTTGGGCGTGCAGTCGAGAATGCGCGTGACCTCTTCGTAGAAGCCCTGGTTCAGCATCTCGTCGGCCTCGTCGAGCACCGCGAACCTGCAGCCGTCGAGCTTCAGGTTGCCCCGGCGAATGTGGTCGTACACGCGGCCCGGTGTGCCGACGACGATGCTCGCGCCGCCGGTGAGCGCGTCTTCCTGCTGCTTCATCGAAGCGCCGCCGTAGATCGCGACGACGGCGACGTTGCGGTACTTCGCGAGCGCCTCGAGCTCGGCGGCGACCTGCATGGCGAGCTCGCGGGTCGGGCAGAGAATCAGCGCCCGCACGCCGCGGTCTCCGATGGGGATCTTCTCGAGCAGCGGAATGCCGAACGCCGCCGTCTTGCCGGTGCCGGTCTTCGACCGGACGATGATGTCTTTGCCCTCCATCACGGGGCCGAAGGCCTTCGCCTGAACCGGGGTGGGGTGCGTGTAGCCGCGCTCGGCGATGCCTTTGAGCAGCTCGTGGGAAAGATTCAGGTCGGTGAAGCCGACGTCGGCCAGGTACTCTTGGGGCCGTTCTGACGGAGCTTCGGGCAGTGGAGCAGTGCTCATCGGGTGGTTAGCCGTGTAGCCGTGCAGCACGTGTGTGGCAACCGCTCGTTGCTTTCGCTAATGGAGCACCACCTTGCCCGGCCGCGCCAAGAAGGCCCCGAAGAAAGAGAAAGAGGTCGTCGACGCCGAGGTCGTCGAAGACGCGCCGGCGCGGTCAGCGAGCGCCGACGGGGGCCCCGCCGAGGTCGTCGAAGAGATCGAGCCGCCCGCCCAGGAGCTCGAAGACGTCGACGCCGCCGAGGTCGACCGGGAGCTGAAGAGCCGCACCCTCGCGCCGAAAGACCCCCTGTCGGCCTACATGGCCGAGGTCACGCGGCACCCGCTGCTCACGCGGGAAGAAGAGGTCGCGCTCGCTCGCAAGTACCGCGACACCGGCGACGTTCGAGCCGCGTACACGCTCGTCGCGAGCAACCTGCGGCTCGTCGTGAAGCTCGCGCACGAGTACCACCGCAACCCGCTCGCGCTGCTCGACCTCATTCAAGAGGGCAACATCGGGCTCATGCAGGCGGTGAAGAAGTTCGACCCCGAGCGCGGCGTGAAGCTGTCGAGCTACGCGGCGTGGTGGATCCGCGCGTACATCCTCCGCTTCATCATGGACAACTGGAAGCTGGTGAAGCTCGGCACGACCGAGGCCCAGCGAAAGTTGTTCTTCAAGCTCCGCCAGGAGCAAGACCGCCTGCAGGCGCAGGGCTTCGACGTCACTCCGAAGCTGCTCGCCGAGCGCCTCAACGTCACCGAGCAAGACGTGATGGAGATGGACCAGCGCCTCTCGCACGACGAGCTGTCGCTCGACGCGCCCGTGCGCGAAGACGACGACAAGGCGACCCGCGCCGATCGCTTCGTGCCGTCGGGTCAGACCGCCGTCGACGAGACCCTCGGCAACGAAGAGCTGAAGGCCACCTTCAGACAGCACCTCGACGAGTTCGCGAAGACGCTCAACGAGAAAGAGCGGTACATCTTCGAGAAGCGGCTCATCTCGGACGAGCCCCAGACCCTGCAAGACATCGGCGCCCACTTCGGCGTCAGCCGCGAGCGCGCCCGGCAGATCGAGGCGGCGCTCATCGAGCGCATGAAGCGCCACATGCGCGCCAAGATCCCCGACTTCGATCTGGTCGCCGAGGCCGATCGAGACTAGCCGCGGGCCCGCGGCACGAACCGAGCCACCGCACCGGCCATCGCCGCGCGCGCAGCGTTGCGTTCGAGCTCGAGTGGGCCGCGATTAGTCGGGCGCGCGGGCAGGGCCCTCTGCTATGCAAACCGGCCATGCTCCGCCATCTCACGCTCGCTGCCGTGGCATTGCTGCTCGCCTGCGATCCGAAGATCGCCCAAGAAGAGCCGGTCACGGTCATCACCGCACGGTTCGACCCGTCGGTGAGCCCCGCCGTCGTCCCGACTCCGAACGACCTCGCGACCGACCCCGCGACCGGTCGGCTCGCCGTGCCGAAGCCCGACACGGCGACCGGCGCCGACGTCGCGTTCATCGACTACCTGAACTCGCTGAACGGCTTCCCGACCTCGGCCGGCGCCGCCGCGACGTTCAGCGGCGACCTCGTGGCCACCTCGGTCACCGACAAGTCGGTGCGCGTGTTCGACGTCACCGCCGGCTACGCCGTGGTGCCGACCGCCATCACGTACAGCGACGCCGACGTCGGCGACGCGAAGAGCACCGTCGCGATCTCGGCGCCCGACGGCGGCTGGGTGCCGGGCCACAGCTACGCGGTCGGGCTCCTCACCGGCGCGACCGGCCTCGAGGGCAAAGACGGCGTCAAGGTGAGCGCGAGCGCGACGTGGACGCTCTTGCGCTCGGACAAGCCGCTCGTGCTGGGTTGCACCGACACGAGCTCGCCCGACTGCCGCCCCGCGACCGAGCTGATTCCCTCGGCCGAGAAAGAAGACCCCGCGGCGAGGTACCTCGACCAGCGCGCGAAGGCGGTTCAGCTCGAGGGCCTGCGCCAGAAGTACAAGCCGGTCATCGACAAGCTCGTCGAGGGCGGCGCGAAGCGCGAAGAGGTCGTGCTCGCGTGGACCTTCCGAATCGCCGACTTCGCTCAGCTCGTCTACGACCCGTCGGCCTCGCCTCCGCGCGTGCCGACGCCGAACGACGCGGCGATCAACCCCATGACGGGGCTCGTGCGCATCGACCCGAACACGCCGGGCTACACCGACGCGTACAAAGAGTTCATCACCGACTACCTCAACACGCTCGACGGCTTTCCGGCGTCTTCGCCGGGCACCGGCGCGGCCACCACCGACCTCGACCCGTCGACGGTGACGAGCGCGTCGGTCGTCGTGGTCGGCGTCGACGGCAGCCCGGCGCCCGGCTACAGCGTGTCGTGGGCCGACGCGACGAACACGATCAGCGTGGTCCCCGCGGGTGGCTCGTGGGGCAAGGGGCGGCACCTCGGCGTCGTCATCTTCGGGCGCCGTGACGCCGACGTGAGCGCGGCGACGAAGCAGCCGGCCGTCGAGCGCATCGGCGGCGGAGCCGTCGTCGCCTCGTCGGCGATGGCGCTGCTGCGCAGCCCCGACCCGCTGGTGACGTGCCCGAACGCCGACCTGACCTCGCCGGAGTGCGCGCTCGCCGTGACGGCCGCGCCGCTGAGCCTGGGCTCGGCGGTGCTGCTCGAGTCGTTCCGCCTGCAGGTGAACGAGGCGATCGAGCAGGCGCTGGCGGCGTCGCCGGGCCGCACGCGCGACGAGGTCGCCCTCGCGTGGACGTTCAAGATCGTGAGCTACCCCGAGGCGGTCTTCGACCCGTCGGCGTCGATCATCCCCTTCCCGAACGATCTGCTCCGCACGCAGCCCCCGAACCCGCGCCTGAACCTGCCGATCCCCGACGGCGGGTCGGCGCTGCAGCAGAACCTCATCGCAGGCCTCAACACGCTCGACGGGTTCTCGGTCACGGCGCCGATCGTCTCCGAGGGCTCGGCCGAGCGCGGGGCCATCGACGTCGGCCGCCTCGACCCCGAGTTCCTCGACGCCGGTACGGGCTTCTTCCGCCCGATGGTGCCCGGCGTGGTGCCGGTGTCGGTGTGCCTCGACTGCACGTCGACCCTGCTCCCCGACGGCGGCGTGCCGTCATCGCCGCAGCAGCTGCAGTTCGTGCCGCAGCTGCCGCTGACCGAGCAGGCGACGTATGCGGCGTACCTGACGACCGACCTGAAGGACCTCGACGGTCACAAGGTGACGCCGTCGTCGGCGTTCGCGCTCGCGCGGCTCTCGAAGGCGCTGTGTGAGAACGGGGTGAGCACGGTGCCGGTGCTGTCGAACGTGCAGGCGTGCGGCACGATGACGTCGCCCGGCCTCGAGGCGCTGCGGGCGGGGCTCCAGCCGCTCATCACGCTGCTCGCCCAGCGCGGCGTCTCGCGGCAGAAGCTCGCGCTCGCGTGGGCGTTCACGACCCAGAGCACGGTGAGCCAGCTCAGCGGGCTCACGGGCGCGGTGACCGCGGGCATGGTGCCCAACCTGCCCACGACCGTGACCGCGGCGCCGGTGGCGACCGCTGCCGGAGTGCCCGCGGCGCTCAGCGCCGTCTACGGCATGTTGCCGAGCGCCGCGATCGGGGCCGTCTACATGGGCACGATGCCGCTGCCGTTCGGCCTCGTCGGGCCGAACCCCGCGATGCTTCTGCCTCCGAGCGTCCCGGGCGGGGTGATTCTGCCTCCGAACAACTGGATGACGCCGCAGAAGTCGGCCTACGTGCTGACCGTGCCGGCGGGTCCGACGCCGCCGAATGGCTGGCCGGTGGTCATCTTCGGGCACGGCCTGACGGCGAACCGCACCACGATGGTGGCGATCTCGAACGCGCTCGCGGCCGCCCACTTCGCGACGCTCGCGGTCGACGTCGTGTGGCACGGCGAGCGCAACACGTGCAACGGAGTCGGAGCGTTCATTCGCCAGACGACGGGCAACATGACGGCGACCGACGACTTCGGCTGTGCGAACCCGGCGAACCCGGCGATGTCGGACCCGGTGAACGCGCAGTGCCAGCCGGCGACGGGCCGCTGCGTGGCGCGGGCGGGCGGGTCGATCACTCCGGCGAGCTGCGCGGTCGGCGGCGACGCCGAGTGCCTCGCGCAGAACCAGGGGTATTGCGTGGCGGGCACGTGCGAGGGAGCGACGTTCGCGCGCAGCACGAACGCCTGGGCGTTCTTGAATCTCAGCAACCTGTTCGCGGCGCGCGACAACTTCCGCCACTACGCGATCGACCTCGCGCAGGTGGTGCGGGTGATCAAGGCCGATGCGTTTCTGGCGGCGGGCGGCCCCGACCTCGACGGCAGCACGATTCACTACGTGGGCCAGAGCCTCGGCGGGTTCAACGGCACGCTGTTCGCGGCGACGAACGCCGACGTGCAGAACGTGATGCTGAACGTGCCGGGCTCCGACCAGGTGGGCGTGCTGCTGACGTCGCCGGCGTTCGCTCCGCAGCGCACGGGCTTTCTGGGCCAGCTGGCGGCGGCCGGCATCACGCCGGGCACGCCGCAGTTCGATCAGCTGGTGGTGCTGTTCCGCACGATCTTCGACCGCGCCGACCCGCAGGTGTTCGGGTCGACGGCGGTGAACCGGGCGGCGCCGGCGAACCGCAAGGTGTTCATTCACTACATCGAGAACGACTTCGTGGTGCCGAACGCGACGACCGACAAGCTCATTCGCGGCGCGAACTCGGGGGCGAAGCAGGCGTACGTCGAGAAGGTGACGGCGACGCTGATCCCCGACCCGGCGATGGGGGCGTGCATGCCGGCGGCGATGAGCGACCAGCTGTGCGCGTCGCAGCGGCACGGGTTCTTGCTGAACTTCGTGAACCCGACGGTGACGACCCAGGCGCAGACGAGAGCTGCGGCGTTCATCAGCACGGGGGTGGTGCCATGAAGAAGCTGATGGTGGCGGTGGTGCTGGTGGCGGCGCCTTCGTTCGCGGCCGGGTTCCGCATCGACACGCAGTCGAGCCGGGCGACGGGCATGGGCGGCGCGGTGACGGCGCTGATCGACGACTCGAGCGCGAACTTCTACAACCCGGCGGGCCTCACGGCGCAGGGCAAGGGGTTCGAGGTGATGGTCGGCGACACGCTGATCCTCCCGCAGCTGAAGTTCACGGGCACCGACGGCACGGTGACGAGCTCGAACTTCACGGTCTCGCCGCCGCCGCACCTGTACGCGCGCTTCGGCCTGATGGATGAGCTCGCCATCGGCATCGGAGTGTTCACGCCGTTCGGGGCGTCGGGCAACTGGCCGGAGAACTGGCCCGGGCAGTTCAAGGCGGTTCAGTCTCAGCTGCAGACGTTCGATCTGAACGTGAACCTGGCGTACGCGCCGCACAAGCGCATCTCGTTCGGGGCCGGCGTGAACGTGGTGCGGGGCACGCTGTTCATCGAGCGGCACCTCGACTTCGTCGACAGCCAGGGCTCGGTCGAGCTCGGCGGCGGAGCGTGGGGCGTCGGCTTCAACGGCGGCGTGCGAGTCGAGGTGATCGAAGGGCTGATGTGGTTCGGCGGCGCGGTGCGGAGCATGACGGATCTGAACTTCTCGGGGAGCGCGCACTTCGAAGGCGTGCCGGAGTCGTTTCAGAGCCGCATCTACGACCAGCCGATTCGGGGCAAGGTGCAGCTGCCGCTGACCGGTCAGTTCGGGCTCGGGTTCAAGCTGTTCGACAAGCTGCGCATCGGGCTCGACGTGACCTACGTGAACTGGCAGTCGTTCAGGGAGCTGCGCATCGAGTTCGTGGACAACGAAGACCTGACGGTGCCGCTGCCGAAGAAGTGGTTCGACACCGCGAGCTTTCACATCGGGGCTGAGTACGACGTGACGCGCTCGATTCGGGCGCGGCTGGGGTTCGTGTACGACCCGACGCCGACGCCGTCGGGCACGCTCACGCCCGATCTGCCCGACGCGTCGCGCGTGAAGGTCAGCGCGGGCGTCGGCTACACGCACTCGAGCGGGTTCTTCGCGGATCTCGGCTTCCAGTTCGTGGCGCTGCTGAACCAGCAGGCGACGTCGCCGTGCGTGACCGGCGCGACGGATCAGTGCGCCGGGGGGCTGCCCGGAACGTACGGGGGCACCGCCGAAGTGATCTCGCTCTCGATCGGTTTCAGGCGACCGCCGCAACAGCCTGCTGCGGTCGAGCCCGAGCCGCTGCCAGCGGACGAGAAGCCGGCCGCCACCGAGCCGGCTGCTGCACCTGCAGAGACGCCGGCGCCCGATCAGCCCGCACCGGCACCCGCAGATCAGCCGAAGCCGTGACGTGGACGCGCTCGCGCACGTGAGCGTGGACGTAGCCGTGATCGTGGCCGTGATCGTGATCGTGATCGTGATCGATCAGCGCTCATTGCGCCAGCAGAGCTTCGTCAGCATCGACACGATGCGCTCGAGCAGCTCGCAGCCGCGCTGATACTGCTCCGGTTCGATGCCTCCGAGGATGCGCAGGGCATCGAGCGCGGCGGCGCACTCCATTGCGGAGCCGCGCGCGATCGCGAACGTGCGGGCCCGGTCGGCCGGGCCGGTGCGGCCGACGGCCTCGGCGATGTTCAGCGAGATGGAGCTCGCGGCTTCCCTCAGCTGCTTTACCAGCGAGCCTTGCCCGGTTGGCGGTTCGGCCTGGAGCCGGGCGATCAGCGCGAGGAACTCCGTGGAGCGCTGGTAGACGTCGAGGCGTTGAAACGCGAGCACGGGGCAGAGTGTAGCGACGGGGTCTGACATGCCTCCGAACGCGATCGTCCACGATCACGATCACGATCACGATCACGGCTACGTCCACGTCCAGGTCCACGAAGCGCGTCCACGTAGCGCGTCTTCGTAGCGCGTCTTCGTAGCGCGTCTTCGTGGCGCGTCTTCGTAGCGCGTCTTCGTGGCGCGTCTTCGTGGCGCGTCCACATGGGTGCCCGGTCGTAGGCACTACTCGACGCGGTTGCGGAACATCGCGCCGGTCTTTTCCGTGAGCTGCCCGGTCTTCTCGAGCAGATCGTCGAGCTCGCCGAAGATGGCGTCGACTTCGACGGCCTGCTTGGGCGCGGGCACGTCGCCGGTCTGCGACAAGCGGTCGAGCAGGGTGACGACGCGCAAGAGGTGCTGGTGCGCGAGCAGCAGATCTCGCCCCGCCCGCGTGCCTTCCTTCGTGAACAGCGAGCCGGTCTGGAACAGCCGGGTGATCGCCTGCTGGTTCGCCGCGAGCACCCGATCGAGCCGCTCGCGGTACGTCTTCAGGCGCCGGTGGAGCCGTGCTTCCTCGAGGCTGAAGACCGTCGGCTCCATCGGCTGATCACCGTACTTGAGCGCCCCTCGTCTTGTCATCTGCGCTATGAGGCGGGGCCGCCCATGTTCCAGAAGATCCTGATCGCCAACCGCGGAGAGATCGCCCGCCGGATCATCCACGTCGCCCGCCAGATGGGCGTCAAGACCGTCGCCGTCTACTCCGACGCCGATGAGAAGCTCCCCTTCGTCAAAGAGGCCGACGAGGCCGTGCGCCTCGGCCCCGCGCCGCCCAAAGACAGCTACCTCAACACGCAGGCGCTGCTCGACGCCGCCAAGAAGACCGGCGCTCAGGGCATTCACCCCGGCTACGGCTTCGTCTCCGAGAACGCCGAGTTCGCCCGCGCCGTCACGGCCGCCGGCATCACCTTCATCGGCCCGCCCCCCGAGGCCATGACCCGCATGAAGGACAAGAGCGAGGCCCGCCGCCTCGTCTCCGCCGCCGGAGTCCCCATCGTCCCCGGCTCCCAGGGCCTCGTCGCCGACGCCGTCACCGCCGCGAAAGAGGCCGAGCGCATCGGCTACCCCGTGCTCGTCAAGGCCGCGGGCGGAGGCGGCGGCATCGGCATGACCGTCGCCAACAGCGCCGCCGATCTCGACAAGGCCTTCCGCGCCTCGACCGACCGCGCGAAGGCCGCCTTCGGCCGCGAGGGCGTCTACCTCGAGCGCTACTTCCCCGCGCCCCGCCACATCGAGGTGCAGATCCTCGGTGACGGCAAGAAGACGCTCCACGTGCTCGAGCGCGAGTGCAGCATTCAGCGGCGCCACCAGAAGGTCGTCGAAGAGGCCGGCAGCCCGCTGTTCCTCGCGGGGGCCCGCCCCGAGCTGCGAGCGAAGCTGTTCGACGCCGCGCTCAAGGCCGCGAACGCGTTCGGCTACGCGAACGCAGGCACCGTCGAGCTGCTCTACAGCGACGGCGACATCTACTTCATCGAGATGAACGCGCGGCTCCAGGTCGAGCACCCGGTCACCGAGGTCACCACCGGAGTCGATCTCATCGGCTGGCAGCTGCGAATCGCGAGCGGCGAGTCGCTCACGCTCGAGCAGTCGCAGATTCAGCGCAAGGGCCACGCGCTCGAGTTCCGCATCTACGCCGAAGACCCGGTGAAGTTCTTCCCCTCACCGGGCCCGCTCAAGGTCTACCGCCCGCCGACCGGCGAGGGCGTGCGCCTCGACTCGGGCTACGAAGAGGGCGACGTCGTCACTCCGAACTACGACCCGATGATCGCGAAGCTGATCATCTCGGGCGCCGACCGCGCGCAGGCCATCGCCCGCGCCGAAGAGGCGCTCTCGCGCTTCGACATTCAGGGCATCAAGCACAACGTGCCCCTGCACCTGCGCATCGTGCGCGACCCGGCCTTCAAAGAGGGCGCGCTGGACACGAAGTTTCTCGACAAGCACGCGAAGGCTTAACCGCCCCCACGGAGGAGTACGACATGGCTGACGTCGCAGCGCACATCACGGGCACGGTGTGGAAGATCGAGGTGAAGGTCGGGCAGACGGTCGCCTCGGGCGATGTGCTCGTGATTCTCGAGTCCATGAAGATGGAGATGCCCGTCGAGGCCCCCGACGCCGGCACGGTCAAAGAGATTCGCTGCAAGGAAGCCCAGCCGGTCAACGAGGGCGACGTCCTCGTCGTGCTGGGCTGAAGCCCCTTGCTGCGCGTCGACGATCTCGAGGGCGGCGTTCGCCGCCTCACGCTCGACGAGCCCGCGCGCCGCAACGCGCTCGACGGCGAGACGCTGGACGCTCTCGAGCGCGCCCTCGCTTCGCCGCAGGGCGTGCGCTGCTGGCTCTTGCGGGGCGCCGGCGGCCACTTCTGCTCGGGGTGGAACCTCTCGTCGCTCGAGGCGCTCACGCCCGACGCTCCGCTGCCCGATCACCGCATCGGCGAGGTCTTCGACGCGCTCCAGGCCGCCGACGCCCCGACCGTCGCGTTCGTCGAAGGCTCTGCGTTCGGCGCAGGCTTCGAGCTCGCGTGCGCGTGCGACTTCCGCATCGCCGCGCCGAGCGCGGTGTTCTGCATTCCCCCCGCGAAGCTCGGCATCGTCTACGCGCCCAAGGGCATCGCGCGCGTCGCCGGAGTCATCGGGCAGGGCAGGGCGCGTTCGATGTTCCTCTCGGCCCGGCGCGTCGCGGCGCCCGAAGCGCTCGGCATGGGCCTCGCCGACGAGCTCGGCGACGAGCCCCGCGCGCTGGCCTTCAGCGGCGAGCTCGCCCTCACCGCGCCGCTCGCCGTCGCCGGCATGAAGCGCATCTTCCGCGGCGAGCTCGACGGCATCGAGGCGCTGCGCCGGCAGAGCTTTCACAGCGACGACGCGCGCGAGGGGCTCGCCGCGCTGCTCGAGAAGCGCCCGCCGAAGTTCAGCGGGCGCTGACGCCTACTTCGGGCCGCCGCGGTACGCCTCGAGAATGTGGCGAACCTTGTCGGCCTGCGGGTGGTCGGGGGCGAGCTCGAGGAACTTCTCGTACGCCTTCGCGCCGCTCGCCCCGTCGCCGAGGCCCGTGTACACGACGCCCAGCATCTTCCAGCAATCGGCGTTCTTCGGCTCGAGCTTGACGCACTTGTCGAGCAGCCCCTTCGCCTTCGCGTACTCTTTGTTCTTGTTCGCAGCCCGCGCGTCTTCGAGCAGCTGCGTCGTCGACGGGCCCGCGGGCGTCGGCTGCTTCGCCACGGCCGGCTGCGGCGGCGGCGCCGGCTGCTTCGGAGGCTGCTCGGGCGCCTTCGCCTGCAAGAGCTTGCGCTCGGTCGCCTTGCCCAGCTTCTCGCTGACCTCGGTGAAGCGCTTCTGCAGGAACTTGGTGTGGGCGGCCGAGTCGAGCGACTCTTTCGCGTCTTGCAGCTTGTCTTGATCGATGAGCTGCTCGGCCTTCTCGATCGCCGCGCGCAGCGCTTCTTCTTCTTTCAGCGCGACGAGCAGGCGCTGGGCCTCGGGGTGCAGCGACTCGCCGACGTAGCAGCTCTTCAAGAGCTCGGTGGCGCCCGCCCAGTCGAGCGCGTCGATCTTCTCTCGCGCCTCTTTCAGCCGCGCTTCGATCTGAGCGCGCTGCTGCTCGGGCGTCAGCTCTTCGGGCTGAGTCGGCGGGGTCTCGACCTTCGGCTGCTTCGGGTTGGCGGGCTCGACGACCGGCGGCGGCGTCTTCGTCGTGCCGCGGCCGTACTTGATGTACGCGAACCCGCCGCCGACGATCACGCACAGGGCCACCACGGCGACGGCCACGAAGATGCCCATCTTGCCGCCGCCCGCGGCCTCGGCGACGGCGTCGGCGGCGTCGTACTTCTCGCCGGCGCCGACGAACTTCATCTTCACGTGGCCGAGCTCGAGCACGTCGCCGTGGCGCAGCGCCGACTGGGCATACGACTCGCCGTTCACCATCAGCCCGTTCGCCGACTGCATGTCGATGACGCGCCACTCGCCGGTGTCTTCGCGGACGATCTTGCAGTGCGTTCTCGACAGCGAGCGGTGATCGATCGCGATGTCGTTCTCGTCGGTGCGGCCGACCTTCAGCTCGGTGCGCACGCAGCTGTACTCGCGGCCGGCGAGCTCGGTGTTCAAGATGATCAGGCGCGGAGCCTCGGCCGCGTCGATGTCGGCGATCTGGCGGGGCCGGTTCTGCTCCACCTGATCCATGCGGATGATCGCGGTCGACTGCCGCCGCGCGACGGCTTGGGCCTCTTCCGACACGGCGGGCTGCGGCTGCAGCGTCACGTCGTCGGGGTTCGCCTCTTCGGGCTCCTCGCCCGAGAGCGTCGCGCCCGGGTCGACGGTCGGCAGCACCGGAATCGTGGCGCCGTTGTCGGGCAGCGGCCGCGTGGGAGCGCTCGCCGCCGCGCCGTTCGTGCGCGCGTGCTGAAACGCCTCGACCTCTTGAGTCTTGTCGTTGTGCGACGCGGCGCCAGCCGGAGCCCCTTCGCTCGCCTCGCGCTGCACGGCGAGGTCGTAGTCGCCGATCTGAATGAGGTCGCCTTCGTTGACCTGCACCTGGCCCTGAATGCGGTCTCCGTTGATGCGGATGCCGTTGTAGCTGCCCAGGTCCTCCACGAGGATGTGGCCGTTCTGTCTGAGCAATCGGGCGTGACGGCGCGACACGTTTCGCTCGGTCAGGCGAATCGTGTTCCCCTCCTGGCGACCGATGGTGATCTCATCCCGAACGAACGGGACGACGGTTTTCCGGCCTTCGTCGTCTTCGATGATCAGCTTCATCGTCCGGGTTGGGTTTCTACTACGAAGCCACAACCAACGCACTCATCCGCTAGTGAAGACGGCGATTTACGGCGCGCCTGTGTCCATCGGGCGAGTGGCCGACCCGCGGCGCCCGCGCTGAAACGTTGTCATACTTGCCCCCGAACGCCCCATGAGCCAGCCGCTCACACTGCGCACCGAGGCCGGCGACGAGCACCTCGATCTGGCCGAGTTCGAGGCCCGGGTGCGCAGGGGTGAGATTTCTCCACAGTCGCTCGTGCGCCTGCCCGCGATCACGGGCGACGCCTTCGTGCCCGCGTGCGAGCTCGAGGTCTTCAAGGCGCTCCACGAGCCCAAGCGCGCCTACTTCGCCCGCGCCTTCAGCCTCTCGCGCTTCCCGTGGATGACGTCGGCCCTCATCTTGTTGAACCTCGCCATCTACCTCTACACCGTGCGCCAGGGCCCGCTGTCGCTCGACGACATGGTCCGCTACGGGGCCAAGGCCGACCCGATGGTCGCCGACCTCGGCGAGCTGTGGCGCCTCTTCACCGCGAACTTCCTGCACCGCGACGCGCTGCACATCGGCCTCAACATGTTCGTGCTGTTCAACGTCGGCGGCGCGCTCGAGAACACCTACCGCACGCTCGACTACCTGTGGCTGCTCGTCTTCTCGGGCGTCGCGACGATGAGCGCGTCGCTGTGGCTGTCTGACGCCGTCTCGCTCGGCGCCTCGGGCATGGTCTACGGCTGCCTCGGCGCGATCGTGGTGTTCGGGCTCAAGTACCGCTCGATTCTGCCGTCGCGCTACCGCACCATCATGAGCGAGGCCGCGATCCCCACGGTGCTCGGCCTCTTGCTCATCGGCATCACGAGCGAGGGCGTCGACAACTGGGCGCACGTCGGCGGGCTGATGGCGGGCCTCGTCACCGGCCTCTTCATGCGCCCCAAGCTGCTCGCCGACGAGGGCAAGAAGTGGGCGCCCGCCCTGCGCGCGGCGCCGACGCTGACCATCGCGAGCCTGCTCGCGTTCGGGCCGCAGCTCGTCGGCGATCAGCTGCCGTCGATGCGGCTCGAGCGCGACGACACCTTCGGCATCAGCGTGCCCGTGCCGAAGGGCTGGCGGCGCGGCGCCGATCGCTTCGGCACCGTCGCGTGGAACAACGGCCTGCCCGAGCTCGGCCGAGCGTCGTTCGCCGCGCAGGCCGTCGAGATGCCCGAGGGCGCCGACGCCGCCGAGCAGGCCGCGCGCTTCGAGGCCGGGGTTCGCGCCCTGCCGCAGGGCTCGACCGAGGTCGTCTCGGTGCACGTCGACCTCATGCAGCCCTCGCGCATCGGCGAGCGTGACGCCGTGAAGATGCACGCCCTCTTGCACGAGCGCTGGGGCGCGACCCACGTCGTCGCCTTCTTCGTGCCCCGCGGTGAGCTCGTGTACCAGCTCGTGTTCAAGTACCCGGCCGAGTTTCCTCGCTACGCCCACGTGCTCGAGCAGATGCAGGCGGGCATTCGCTTCGAGGAGCGCAAGACCCTGCGCGAGGCGCGCGCCGTGGCGCTGCTGTTCCCGAACTCACCGCTGCTCTTGGGTCGGCTCGGCGGCGCGCTCTTGCGCGAGGGCGAGCCCGTCGGGGCGGTCGAGGCGCTGAAGGTCGCGGTGCGCGGGGCCCCGTCGCGCGTCGAGCTGAGGCGTGAGCTCGCGCTCGCCTTTCTGTCGTCGGGCGACGTCGAGGCGGCGTGCGAGGCGAGCGCCGCGGCGGTGCTGTACGCGCCCGACGACCCCGACTCGCTCGAGGTCGACGCGCGCTGTGAGATCGCGCGCGGCAACACGCGCCGCGCGCTCGAGCGGCTGACGTCGGCGCGCGCGATTCTGCCGCTCGACGAGCGGCTGAAGGCGGCCGAGACGCGGCTCAAGGCGACGCTCCACGAGTGATGGGAAGACCGCGCAAGAGCAGCTCGGAGCTCCTCGACGGCTTCCTCCGCGAAGCGCGCGACCTGTGGAAGCGCGGTGACGCGAAGGCGGCGACCGAGCGGGCGGCGCGCGTCTTTCTCGCCGAGGGTCGCGACGTCTTCGGCCGCGCCGACGAGGCGTTGCTCGCAGCGACGCTGAAGCGACTGAAGCCGCCGGCGGGCTTTCAGTCTTGGGAGCAGTGGTTCGCGTCGGAAGAAGCGAGCGCCGAGCCCGACACCCGCACCGACGACGAGGTCGTCGAAGAGCTCGAGCGCAAGAGCGGCAAGACCCGGCTCCACGACGCGGTCGAGTCGGGAGACCTCGCCGCAGTCGAGCGGCTGCTGCGCGAAGGAGCCGACGCGAACGCGATCTGGGACCGCGGCGGCTTCGGGTGGACGCCGCTCTCTGCGGCCGTTCACGGCGATCATGCGGCCATCGTCACGTGCCTGCTCGCCGCGGGAGCGAAGACCCGGCAGCGCGGCGCGCGGCCGCCGATGCTCAACGTCGAGTCCGTCGCGGTAGCGAAGCTGCTGCTCGACGCCGGCGCCGACTTGCGCGCGCGCGACGACCTCGGGCGCTTTCCACTCGCGACGGTGATCGATCTGCAGGGTCCGCTCGACCTCGCGCGCTTCCTCGCCGGCGCGATGGGCACGCTGACGCGCGCCGAGCAGGCCGTGCTGACGAGGGTGGCAGAGCAGTCGACGCCGCGGCTGCGCGCTCTGGTGAAGCAGCTCACCGATGCTAAGACCTGAAGGCGATGACCCTGCTCGCCCTGCTGCTCGTCCTCGGTGCCGAAGAGGCCGTCAAAGAAGAGACCGCCAAGACCATCTCGCAGAAGTCGCGCGAGAAGGGCGCGCTGAACCTCACGGGGCTCACCGCCCAGCTCAAGCTCACGACCACCGCGAAAGACGGCAAGGCGAAGGAGCAGGTGCTCACCACCTCGTCGAAGAAGCTCGACGGCCGCTCGCGCGTCGTGACCCGCTTCGAGCAGCCGGCCGGCGTCGCGGGTGTCGCGTTTCTCACCGTCGAGGGCGAGAAGGGCGAGGCCGACGACATCTCGCTGTACCTGCCGAAGCTCAAGCGCGTGCGCAAGGTGGCGAAGCAGGAGCGCGGCCGCGCGTTCATGGACACCGACTTCAGCTACTCGGACATCGCGAGCAACGGCGGCCGCGACGAAGACTTCGCGAAGCTCGCCGACGACAAGGTCGAGGGCCGCGACTGCTACGTCATCAAGGGCAAGGGCGGCGAAGACACTCCGTACGGCGACGTCACGATGTGGGTCGACAAGCAGTACTTCGTGCCGATGAAGGTCGACTACCTCGACAAGAAGAACGAGCCGCTCAAGCGCTACCGCACGCTGAAGCTCAAGTCGTTCAAGGAGCGCACCATCGCCGCCGAGTCCGTGATGGAGAACCTGCAGACCGGCAGCAAGACGCAGATGGTGGTGCTGACGTTGAACGACGCTCCGGTGGGCGACGAGTCGTTCACCGAGCGCGCGCTGGAACGAGGCCCGTGAAGTGGCCGGCCCCGGCGGTGCTGCTCGCCGCGGCCGCATGTCACAGCGGCGGGCACGACTCGGACGTCGTCGCCGTCGAGGTGAAGAGCCCGGTGCAGGCGCGGCTGATGCTGCGCGAGCACGAAGAGGCGGCTTCGTGCACGGGTACCAACGGCGTCGTCGAGCGGCTGAGCTGCATCTTCCAGACGACGATGACGACGTGTGCGTACGTCGAGCTCGAGTCGCCCGAGCTCGCCGCGGTGCCGTTCGGCAAAGACCTCGCGGCGTGCCAGGGCCTCTCGAGCTGGGGCCCGCGCGTGCTCGTCGCCGGCGCCGGCACCGACTACCGGCTCGAGGCCGACCCCGCCGGAGGCCGCATCGCGTACTCGCGCGGAGGCTCCAGCGCCACCGTCGCGTACCTCATCGACGGGGTCGCCGTGGGCGTCGACTCGACCGACTGGCCCGTCGACTGGAACACGCTCTCGCCGCTCGACGACCTGATCGCCGCCTTCTACTCGGCGGCGGGCCCCGACACGCCGACCGGCAACCGGCTGCTCGCGTACGCCCAGTCGCGCGGGGGCGAGCGCGCCGTGGTCGAGCTGATGAACCGGCTCACCGAGAGCTCGATCGACCGCTGGGCCGGCCTCTACGAGCACCTCGAGGACGAGGCGCTCAAGCGCGAGGCGCTGAGCGGGCTCCACGCGCACCTGCGCGGCGACGACGCGGCGCAGCTCGTGAGCGATCTGATCGCCTACCCCGAGCTTCAGCCGAGAGACTTCACCGCGCTCGTCGCGACCGCCGCCGAGCGCTGGGTGCGCGACAACGGCGACTGGTACACGCTGTCGCCGCTGCTCGACGAGCTGCAGCGGCGCAAGCACCCGGCGGCGGCCGAGCTCGCGTGCCGCATCTACGGCATGCAGCTCTTGTCGTCGATGCCGTCCGCCGGCTACTCCGAGTACGACGAGGTGGCCGACCCCGATGCCCAGGCCGGCGCGCTCGCGATCATCGCGCGCGAGAAGGCCCCGTGCCGTTGGGTCGGCATCGCCCTTCAGAACGACCCGTGCGCGGTCGAGCACCGCTGCCTGCCCGACGGGGGCCTGCCCGACCCCGAGGCAGAAGATCTGCTCTACGACGAAGACACCGGCGCGCCGATCATCACCGCTCGCCCGCTGTGCAGCCGCGCGGTCGCGCTCTCGGCCGTGCGCCGCGGCATCGCCGCCGAAGACGACGAGGAGCTCGAAGACCTGCCGCTCCAGGGCCCGCTGCTGCTCGCCGCGGGCTACGCGCACGACGCCATCCCCAAGGAGCTGTTCGCCAGGAACGCGCGCCGCCTGTACCGCTTCGACTTCCCGCCGCCGCCGCCACCGACCGCCGAGCGGGCCGACGCCGGTGAGACGAACGACCCGCCGTGCCAGCGCCCCCGAGATCTCTCGGGCGCGGTCTGCCACCTGCCGCTCGACGTCACCGAGGTCACCTTCAACGGCTGCCGGCTGCGCATCGACGACAAGGCCCGCGTCGTGCGGGTCGAAGAGCTCAAGCCGTAGCGCGCCGGCGGCGCGCCGCGTCAACCGCCCCAGCGCTTTGGGCACGGGAAACCGGCGGCGCGCTGATAGAGAGCGGGCCTCGATGCTCTGCGCCTTCGCAGCGGTGCTGCTCGCGATGACCGACGGCGGTGACGCTGGACGGGGCGGCGAAGACGCCGGCTCGGTGATGACCGTCGAGGAGTTCGCGCCCGCGCCCGTCGAAGAGTTCACGCCGACGGCCGCGCCCGCTGCGGTCGAGTCGTTCGAGGCGCCGGCGCTGGGGGGCATCACCGCGCGGGTCTACGGCCACGTCTACGGGCTCGCGTCGGTCGACACGCGCTTCGACTCACCGCCGAAGGTCGACCTGGCCGAGAACGTGGCCGAGCTGCGGCTCAAGGCGCTGCTGGGCGTCGACGTGAAGGTGAGCGACCGCATTCGCGTGGTGCTCGAGGGGCGCGCGCAGGTGCGCGGAGCGACGCAGCGCGACTTCGAGCGAACGAAGGGCTTCTTCGACCCGATGCTGGGCGACGCGTACGTCGACGTCTACACGTCGAAGGTCGACATTCGGGTGGGCAACCAGCGCATCGCGCTCGGAGCGAACTCGGGGCTCGCGGCCGCCGACGCGCTGAACCCGAGAGACCTGCGCGAGAGCATCGCGACGACCGACCCCGAGAACGCGGTGCTGCCGGTGTTCGGCATCCGTGCGCTGGGAGAGATCGGGCGGGTGAGCGTGATGGCGGCGTACACGCCGTTCTTCACGCCGCACCGGTACTTCGTGTTCGGGCAGGACGAGGCGCTGCTGCAGCCGGGCGCCGAGCAGATGATCCAGAACCGGCGCATCGACCCGTCGATCGAAGACTACGTGCAGGAGCGCGTGCTCGAGACGCGTCGGCCCGCCCCGTTTCTCGGAGACGTCGCGCTGCGCGCGGTGTCGACGGGCGACTGGAAGATCGGCGCCTCGTGGGTCTGGGTGAACGAGAAGCTGCCGCGGGTGACGCTCGACCCCGAGCTGCAGGCGCTGCTCAAGTCGCAGGCAGCGGGCCGGCCGGTGAACGCCGCGGTGGCGGCCTCGGTGTCGAACCGCATCAACGCAGGCGAGCAGCTGTACGTGGGCGAGTACTGGCGGCAGCACATCTTCTCGCTCGAGCTCTCGCGCATCGTGTGGCGCGGGCAGCTCGACGTCGACGTGTCGTTCACGCCGCGGCAGACGTTCTTCGACGCGTCGTTCGCGCCGATCAGCAAGGCGGCGGTGACGTGGGTCTTGGGCTACTCGACGGCGAGCGACTCGGCGCTGACGTGGGGCCTCAACTACTTCGGCATGGCGGTGCCTGGCGTGAAGGCCTCGGAGCAGCTGTTCCTGCTCGAGCCTGCGACCGCGGTGGGAGCCGACCGCATCGCGTGGGTGCACCTCATCGCGGGCATCGTCGGCTACGAGCTGTTCGACAAGCGCCTCGACGTCTCGCTGCGGGCGGCGTTCGAGGTGGTGCAGCGCAGCTTCGCGCTCGCGCCGCGCGTCGCGTGGAAGGGCTTCGAGGGGCTCGAGGTCTGGCTCTCGGCCGAGTTCCAGGAGGGCTCGCCCTACAGCCCCCTCGGCTACTTCACGCGCAACGACAAGGTGCTGATCGGCGCGCGCTACGAGCTCTTCTGAGCGCGCGAGCCCTCTCCTCACGCAGACACTCACGCGCACACGCGCACGCGCACGCGCACACGCACACGCACGTGGACGCGCACACGCACGTGGACGCGCACACGCACGTGGACGCGCACGTGGACGCGGACGTGGACGTAGCCGTGATCGTGATCGTGATCGTGATCGTGGACGGCAGTTAGCGGCGCCGCAAAAGGCCGATCACGATCACGATCACGATCACGATCACGGCTACGTCCACGTCCGCGTCCACGTGCGCGTCCACGTGCGTGTGCGTGTGCTTGTGCGCTCGTGTGCTTGTGCGCTCGTGTGCTTATCGCGCGGCGAGCCACTTCTCGACGTCGCTTTGATCAGGCCCTCGCAGCACTTCTCTCGCGGCCTCGGCGAGCTGGCGTGAGCGCTCGTGGCCTTCGGGCCCCGCCTCCCACAGCGCCTTCGCGAGCTGAAAACGCGCTGCCGCCAGGTTCTCGGCGTCGTCGCTCTTCTCGCGCAGCGCGACCGCCCGCTCGAGCGGCGCCACCGCCTTCTCGGCTGCCTTCAGCTCGAGCTGGCACTTGCCGATCGCCACGAGGTCGTTCGCGAGCGACGGCGACGACACGCCCGCCGCCCGCTCTCGCAGCGCCAGCGCCTGCTCGAAGTGCGCCAGCGCCTTGTCGAAGTGGCGCTGCTCGAAGTCGAGCTCGCCCAGCGCGTTCAGCGAGCGCGCGACCTCGACCGACTCGGGGCCCGCCTTCTCGCGCCGCGCGTCGTACGCCGCCTTCAGCTGCACGCCCGCATCGCGCCACTGCCCGAGCCGGCCGTAGATGGCTCCGACGCGCTCTCGCGCGTTCGACGTCGTCGCGTGCCCGGGACCCAGCGCCTTCTCGGCGATCGAGAGCGCCAGCAGCGCTTCCGGCAGGGCCTCTTTGAAGGCGCGCTGGCTGAAGTAGAGGTCTGCGATCTCGCCGTGAACGCTCGCCACCTGAAGGTGCTCGGGGCCGAGCGCCTTCTCGCGCGTGCGCAGCGCCGACTGGAACAGCTTCAGCGCCTCTTCGGCGTCGCCCATGCGCTCGAGAATGTTCGCGAGCACGACGCGCGTGCTCGCCACCTCGAGGTGGTCGGGCCCCAGGTTCGTCTCGCGCACCTTCAGCGCCCGCTGCAGAAAGTCGAGCGCCTCGGACAGCCGGCCCTGCTGCCGGTACACCACCGCGAGGTTGTTCATCGACGACGCCGTGTTCGGGTGATCGGGCCCCTCGTTCTGCAGGTGCAGCTCGTAGCTCCGCTGGTACTGCCGCTCGGCCTCGTCGAACTGCCGCAGCTTCGCGAACGCCGTGCCCAGGTTCGAGTAGCTCATCGCCAGGTCGGGGTGGTTCTCGGGCAGGTACCCCTTGCGAAGCGTCAGCGCCCGCTCGAACGCGTTCTTCGCGTCGACCAGCCGCTCTTCGCTCAGCGCGACGTCGCCCGAGTTGCTCGCGAGCTCGGCCTCGACGTCGGGGTCGTTGCCGACCCGCACCGCCGCCGCGTTCGCGAGGCGCTCCCACCCGTGCGCCACCTCGAACCGCTCCTCGACCGCGCCCGTCACGGCGTAGAGCCGGCTGAACGCGCGCGCCGTGAGCACCGCGTCGCCCGACTGCTCGGCGTGCGCCGCCGACTCGAAGTACGCCGCCTCGGCCGCCTTGACGTCGCCCGCGCGCATCTGCAGCCGGCCCAGGAGCAGGTACGCCTCGGCGAGCGAGGCCGCCGAGCCCCCGCCCTGCACCGCGGCCTTCGCCACCTCGACGCCGCGCGAGTACTTGCCGGCGTCGAGCAGGGCCTTCGCCTCGATGATGCGGCCGCGCAGCGCCTCTTCGCGCTGAGGGTCGGCGCTCGTCTTCCCTCGCGCCGACTGCGAGAGCGCGACGGCGTCGCGGCAGTCGTCGATGCGGTCGAGGCCCCGCGCCGCGCTGACGGCGTTCGCCACCACGACCTTGTCGGCCGTCTCGAGCAGCGCGAGCGTCGCGCGCAGCGCCTTGAGCCGCGTCTCGAGGCACAGCGACTTGCGCTGGTAGAGCTCTTCCGAGTCGGTCTTGCGAATGCGCACCGCCTCGCAGCTGTCTTTCTCGGCCGAGATCCACGACTGCGTGTACGCGTCGAGCGCGCTCTCGACGCCCTTGAACGCGTCGCCCGCGAACGAGGCCCCCGTCGCCGAGAACGCGCTCTTGAGGCGCTCCTTGGCGGCCGAGTCCCACACTCCGGTGAGGCGGGCTTCGGCGCCGCTGCACACGCGCAGGCGCTGCGTCGACCACACCGAGAAGCCGACGCCGAGCGCCGCGACGACGCCGAGCGCGACCAGCGCGAACGCCATGCGCGTGCGCCTCGCACCGGCGCGCCGTGGCTCGAGCGCGACGAGCAGCGACTCCATGTCGGCGAAGCGGTCTTTCGGGTCGGCCTGCAGGCCCCTCCGCAGGGCGCTCCACACGGCGAGGGGCGCCTCGTGCCCCGCCGGCGGCGGCGGCAGCTGGTTCATCACCATCTCGGTGGCGTGCGCCTTCAGCGTCGCGCCCCCGAAAGGCCTCTTCCCGTACAGCGCCTCGTACATCGCCACGCAGAAGCTGAACTGGTCGCTGCGCGCGTCGGTCGGCAGGCCGCCGAGCTGCTCGGGCGCCATGTAGCCGGGCGTGCCCATCACCGCGCCGTCACGCGTGAGCGGCGAGCCGAGCGGCGAGTCGGCGAGGGTGTCTTGCCCGTCGCGCTTCAGGTCGCCGCTGCTCGCGGCCCGCGCGAGGCCGAAGTCGAGCACGCGGGGGCGCCCGTCTTTGCCGATGATGATGTTGTCGGGCTTGAAGTCGCGGTGAACGATGCCCGCCCGGTGCGCCGCGGCGAGCCCGCTGCCGGCGCCCAGGAAGACGCGCAGGGTCTCGTGCCAGGGGCGGGCGGTGCGCACCCACTGACCGAGGGTCTCGCCTTCGATGAACTCCATCGCGACGAAGACGCGGTCGCCGAGGGTGCCCACGTCGTGAACGGTGACGACGTTGGGGTGCTGGAGCCGTGCCATCGCCTGGGCCTCGCGCAGCAGGCGCGCGCGGCCCTCGTCGGCGCTCACGGTGCCGGTGCGCAAGAGCTTGAGGGCGACCTTGCGATCGAGGTGCGGGTCGTAGGCCGCGAAGACCTCGCCCATGCCGCCCGCACCGAGGCGCTCGAGCAGCACGTACCGGCCGAGCGGCATGCCCTTCTGCAGCGCGTTGAGCTGGTCTTCGTGGGCGGTGGGGCTGTCGGGGCGCGTGTCGCCGGGGCGCGCAGGGGGCACGCTCGAGATCGGCGCCTGCATGGTCTTCGAGTTGACGAGCGACGAGACCTCTTCGAACAGCTGACGGCAGCGCTCGCAGCCGGCGAGGTGCTCGGTGACGGCGGCGCTCGCCGTTTCCCCCAGCGTCCCTGCGGCGGCCTGCGTGAGGACGTCTTCGTCGATGTGACTCAACCACTCTGTGCTAACCGACAGCCAATGGAGCTGTCCAACCCGCGCGTGTGGTTCGGGCTCGTCGCCGCGCTGTACGTCGTCATCTTCCCCTGGCACCCGAACCTCCGCAGTCCCAACGAGCTGTGTCGCCTCTGGCAGGCGCGCGCGATTGCCGAAGAGGGCAAGGTCTCGCTGAACACGACGATGCAAAAGTACGGCCCGGTCGGCGACCTGTCGGTGATCGACGGCGTGTACTACCCGTCGAAGGCGCCGCTGATGAGCTTCCTCGCGGCGCCCATCTACTGGGTGATGTGGAAGGTGGCCGGCAGCGTGCCCGAGCTGCCGCAGGTGTTCGTCTCGCGGCTGTTGCTCACCATCGCTCCGACGCTGCTCTTGCTCGTCTTCATACGCCGGTTCCTGAAGACGTACCTGAAGGGCGTGCTGCCCGAGGTGCTGGTGGTCGCGTACGCGCTGGGCACGCTGGCGTTCAGCTACTCGGAGGCGTTCTTCAGCCACCAGGCGACGGCAGTGCTGCTGTTCCTCGCGTTCTACGCGGCGTGGCGCGTGCTGCGCGGCGAGCTCAAGGCCCACGGGTGGGTCATCGCCGGAGTGCTCGCGGGGGCCGCGGTGATGGCCGAGTACACGGCTGCGCTGACCGTCGTCGCGCTCGCCGTCTTCGTCGCGGTCTCGGTGATGACGCGCGAGGGGCCCCGAGCGCAGCGCCTGCAGACCTTGGCCGTCGCCGCCGGGCTCGTGCTGCTCGGCGCCGCACCCTTCCTCGGCGGGCTGATGGCGTACCACAAGGCCTGCTTCGGCCACCCGTTCGAGAGCGGCTACAAGCACCTCGCCGACACCGCCTACCAGGGCTGGCACGTCGGCGGCTTCCTCGGCATTCGCCTGCCCGACCCGAGCGCGTTCGTGCTCTCGTTCTTCTCGCCGCTGCGCGGGCTGTTCACGCTCTCGCCGTTTCTCTTGTTCGCGCTGCCGGGCCTGAAGGGGCTGCGCAGCACCGACCGCAGCATCTTCTGGCTGTGCGTCGCGCTCCTGCTCATGAACGCGTACTTCACGTCGTCGTTCGACTACGTGTCGTGGGGGTGGACGACCGGGCCCCGCCACATGACGCCGCTGATGCCCTTTCTCTTGCTGCCGGTGGGGCTCGCGCTCGAGCGGCTCGCGGCGTCGACGACGCTCGACGGCCGAATCGGGTACGCGACGGCGGTCGGCCTCACGGTCTCGTCGGTGCTCGCGGTGGGCGCGATCGTGTTCGTGAACTACGTGCCCGACTCGCTGTCGACGTCGCTGTTCGGGCTCGCGGTGCCGCTGTTCAAGCTGGGCTACCTGCCGCCGACGATCTTCAACTTCATCGGCATCTCGAACCCCGTGGCCGGCGTCGTGCCCTTCCTGCTGCTGCTCGGTGCGGCCGCGCTGCTCGTGAAGGCGCTGGTGCAGACCCCGGGCGTGGCAGCGGCCGCCGCGGCCGCCGCGCTCGCGCACCTGCTGCTGCTCAGCGGAGCCACCCGGCACGACGCCGCCGACGAGGGCGCGGTCGGCCACCTCAAGTCGGTGTGGATGGTGCCGCCCGGTCAGTCGGCGAAGTTCTGGTGAAGCGAAAGAACGGTTGACGATTCAGTTGACGATTTCCCATGGCGGGCGACGATTCGCTTCGGCCTTCCTTGCTCCACCCCGACGCGGCGCACCTCAGCCTCCCGCTCTTCGAGCACCTGCCCGTCGGCGTGGTGCTTTACCGGCTCGACGACCCGGCGGTTGACGATTCGCTGCGCATGGTCGGCTTCAGCCCTGCGGCCGAGTCGATGCTCGGGGTGTCGCTCGCCGGGCGCATCGGGCGGCGCATTCGCGAGGCGTTTCCCAGCGTGCAGCCCGAGCGCGTCGCGGTGTACGCGCAGATCGCGCGCCAGGGCGGCTCTCGAGACCTGGGCGAGCTCGTCTACGGCGACGATCAGATCGTGCCGAGCGTCTTCGGGGTGCGCGCCGTCTGCGTCGAGGCGGGCTACGTCGCGGCCATCATCGAGAACCTCACGGCGATCCGGCGCATCTCGAGCTTCCTCGACGCCATCATCGAGAACCTGCCGAGCATGGTGTTCGTGAAAGAGGCGAAGGAGCTCCGCTTCGAGCGCTTCAACCGCGCGGGCGAACAGCTGCTCGGCGTCGGGCGCGAGCACCTCATCGGCAAGAACGACTTCGACTTCTTCCCCGACGAGCAGGCCCGGTTCTTTCAGGAGCGCGACCGCGCCACGCTCGCCGCGAAGGCGGTCGTCGACATTCCCGAGGAGCCCATCGAGACAAAGAGCGGTCGACGCTGGCTGCACACCCGGAAGGTGCCGATCACCGACGCCGGCGGTGTGCCGCGGTACCTGCTCGGCATCTCGGAGGACATCACCGAGCGCAAGGCGTCGATCGAGAAGATGAGAGACCTCATCGCGCGGCTCGAGGCGACGAACTCCGAGCTCGACGCGTTCTCGTACTCGGTGTCGCATGACCTGAGGGCGCCGCTGCGCGCCATCGACGGCTTCGCGCGCGTGCTGATGGAGGACCACGGCCAGGCCCTCGGTGAAGAGGGCCGGCGGGTCACGCAGGTCATCACGCGCAACGCCGTGAAGATGGGCAAGCTCATCGACGAGCTGCTCGCGTTCTCACGGCTCGGTCGAAAGTCGGTCGAGCCGCGCCCGGTCGACATGACGCTGCTGGCGCGGGCCGCCGGCGACGACGCGCGCGAGCCGGGCCGTGACATCGAGCTGAGCGTGCCCGAGCTGCCGCGAGCGGTCGGCGACGCGACGCTGCTCGCTCAGGTGTGGGCGAACCTGTTGTCGAACGCCGTGAAGTACACGCGCACGAAGCGCCCGGCCGTGATCGAGGTCTCGGGCGAGCTCAGGGGCAGCGAGACGGTCTATTCGGTGAAGGACAACGGCGTTGGCTTCGACCCCCGGTATCAGGCAAAACTGTTCGGCGTGTTTCAGCGGCTGCACTCGGACACCGAATACGAAGGCACCGGCGTCGGGCTCGCGCTGGTCGACCGCATCGTGAGGAAGCACGGCGGTTGGGTGCGGGCCGAGAGCACGCCGGGGCAGGGCGCGACGTTCTCGTTCGGCCTGCCGTGGAAGGAGAAGTGACCGTGGAAGCGGGCGTCGGCATCCTGCTGATCGAAGACAACGACGAAGACGCCGAGCTCACGCAGCGCGCGCTCAAGCGTCACAACCTCACGGGCAGCCTGCTGCGGCTGAGCGACGGCGCCGCGGCGCTCGAGTGGTTCTTCAGCTCGCCCGACAAGCAGCACCCGCGCGTCGTGGTGCTCGACCTGAAGCTCCCCAAGGTCGACGGCATGGAGGTCTTGCGCGAGCTCAAGCGGCGCGAAGAGACGCGCGCGGTGCCCGTGGTGATGCTGACGTCTTCGAAAGAAGACCGCGACCTGCGAGAGGCCTATCGCCTCGGCGCGAACAGCTACATCGTGAAGCCGGTCGAGTTCGACGCGTTCGTGAACGCGGTCGAGCAGCTGGGCCGGTATTGGGTGCAGCTCAACCAGCGATGAGGTCGAGCTGAATCGGCGCGGCGGCGGGCCTTCGCTCGCGCCGGCTGCGAAGCGTCGCGCGGATGAGCGCGATGCGCTTGGGGCCGAAGCCGCACACGCTCGCGAGGCGGCCTTCGCGGGCCGCGTCGTGCAGCGCGTCGACCGAGGTGATGCCGAGCTGTTTGACCTCGCGCGCGAGCCGCGGGCCGATGCCGGGCACGCGGGTGAGGCAGGCCTCGGGGTCGTGGCGGCGCTCGAGGCGCTCGAGCAGCGGGAGCTCGCCGCTGCGGATCCAGTCGGTGACGAGGCCGCTGATCAGGTAGCCGATGCCGAGCCCGTGCAGCGCCTCGACGCCGTCTTCTTCGACGAGCTCGGCGACCGGCCGCGGCTCTGCCGCGATGATCCGCGCGGCCCTGCGGTAGGCGGCGACGGGGGTGGGCTCGACGCCGTCGCGTTCGAGCAGCTCGGCGATGCGGTCGAGGGCAGCGGCGATGGTGGGGTTCCGGGGCGGAGTCACGGGTCGCTCTGCGGTTGCACGGTGCGCGCCAGGGCCGATTTACCGGCCTTCGCGGAGATCGCGGCGGCGCGCGTTACCGTGGCGTAACTCAGGCCGCCATGGGCACTACCGCGAGGGACTCCAGCTCGTACGACTCGAGGCCCTTCACGGTGACGGCGCGGCCGTGAATCGAGCCGAGCGCGGGGATCAGGGCGATGAGCGCGCTCTCGCGCATCCAGCGGACGTTCGAGAAGTCGAGCACCACCTCGCGCCAGCCGGGCATGCGCGCGATGAGGTTCGGCAGCCCGATGGCGTCGCGGAGACTGAACGAGTCTTCGAAAACGACGGTCACGGCACGACGCTTCAGGTCTCGCACGAACTTCATGGTGGGGTCTCCTCCGTTGTGAACTTGCGGCGGCAGATGACATTTCACGTCGCGTGCCGGAGCCCTTGCCCGTGGGGGTGGGGCGAATCGCGACGCATCGGTAACCGTGTCGAGAGAAACGGTTACGCGGCAGTGCTAAGGCTGTGGGCATGGGTGTGTGGCTGATCATGATCCTCGCTGCAGGAGAGCCCGACGAGTGGTCGACCTTTCCCGGCGACAAGCCGGCAGCGACGTCGAAGCCGGCGCCGGCTCCCGCAGCGACTGCGAAGCCCGCGCCGGCCGGTAAGTCGGCGTCGGCGGCGACGGTGATGCCCGAAGGAGCGACGGGGCGTTACCGCGACGCGGTGTCGCTGATCAGCGGCGGGCGTTACGCCGAGGCGACCGTGATCTTGAACCAGGTCGCGGCCGAGTACCCCAAGGTCGCCGAGCTGTACGCGGCGCGCTGCTCGGCGCAGCTCGGCGTTCGGCAGCCGGGCTACGCCGAGGCCGACTGCGCCTACGCGGTGAAGCTGAAGCCGTCGCTGTCGATGGCGCTCTTCGGCCTCGCGAGCGCCGAGGAGCAGCTCGGCAAGAAGGAGCTCGCGATGCGGCACTACCGCGAGTACCAGAACGACCCGGGCGGCCGAACCGACCTGAAGGAGCAGGCCGGCCAGCGCGCCGACGCGCTCTCGGGCGGAGCGGGCGCGACCGCCCCGCCGCCGCCTCCGCCGGCCGGCCAGCGGCAGGCGCAGGTGGTGAAGAAGGGCTCGTCGAAGCCCGAGTGCAAGATCGGCAAGAACGGCCGGCAGGCGTGCGGCTACAACTGCGAGGTCGGCGGCGACGGGGTCTCGGCGTGCGCCGACACCCCCGACGGCTCGTGCACGAAGGGCGAAGACGGCCACGTGACGTGCACCCAGCTCGCCGTGCGCGGCGGCGCGAACGCCGGCGGCGCGGTGCCCGAGTGCCGCACCGGCACCGACGGCGTGCAGGTGTGCGGCTACAACTGCAAGAAGGGCACGAACGGGCGGTACTTCTGCGCCACGATGCCCGACGGCGAGTGCACGCCCAACGAGAACGGCACGTACAGCTGCCAGTGAACCGAGGTGTGAGGGCTGCGCTCGGTCTCGACCTCGAGCGCCCTCACCGCGTCATGATGACGACGACGAGCGCCGCGACCGCGAGCGCGCCCGCGATGCCGAAGATGACGTTCGTGGCCACCGCGTTCTGCTGCGCCGCGCTGCGGGTCGCGAGGTACTCGCTCTCGAACACCATGGCCATGCGCTGCTCCCGCGCCTGCGTCTCGAGCGACTTCGCGTTCACGCCCAGGCCCACGCCGAGGCCGGCGAACGCCACCGCGCCGACACCGAGCACGATGGCCGGCACGTACTTCGTCGCCCCGGTCGGGCTCGTCACCTGAATCGGCTTCTCGCCCGCGTCTTCGCCGCGCGCGGCCGCGTTCTTCGCCTCGAGCTTCGCCGGAGTCGGCGCGTCGGCCGGCAGGTCTTCGTCGGGCATCGGCGCCACCGTCGGCTGGCGGATCTTCCGCTTCACGTAGAGGAACAGCTTCACCGCCTTCGGGCTCGCGAACTCGGGCAGCTCGAGATCTTCGTCGATGCGCAGCGCCAGCTTGAACCGCTCGGCGGCCTCGGCGCGCTGGCCCAGGTTGAACGAGCAGAGCGCCCCGTAGAGCTCGACGTCGCGCAGGTCTCTCACGCTCGAGCCCTTCCACCCGCTCGCCTGCTTGATGCGCTGCATGCACTTCTCGAAGTCGAGCTGCTCGTACAGCTCCTTCGCCTGAATCACGAACGGGTTCGGAGTCTCGGGGTCCGGCAGCGGCCCCGCGAGCGCGAGCGACAGCACGAGCGAGATCACAGCGACACACCCGGTTCGTCGGCCATCGCCCAGTCGGTGAGCGTGACGCTCCAGCCGGTGCCGGCGTCGCCGTCGTAGCGGTAGATGCCGAGGCGCAGCCGATCGGGCGTCACGAGCGCCATGCCGGGGTCGCTCGCCGTCACGAGGCCCGCGTCGCCGCCGTTGATCTGCAGCGCGCGGAACTGCCCCCGCCGCCAGGCGACGTCGACGGTGTAGTCGGTGTTCGCGAGGAAGCCGCCCGGCCACGTGATGGTCTGCGTGATCGCCGTCGGCCCCACGAAGCCCTGGTCGCTGCGCACGATCAGCCGGCCGCTCGAGTCGAACGCGAGCGACACCACCACGTTCGCGCCGTTCTCGAGCCGCATGAACGTCGAGCTCGCCTTCAGGCTCAGCACCTGGGGAATTCGAAAGCGCCCCTTGATGCGCCCGTTGCCGTGCTGCGGCAGCCAGCCGGCGTCGCGAACCTCGGCGGTGCCGCGGTCGTTCTGATCGTCCGACGTCGTCACCGTCGAGACCACCTGGTTGCCCGCGTCGGCGCGAATGACGATGGTCGCCGACCCGAGGTCGCTGACGTCGGTGAAGCCGTTCACGTCTTGCTGCCAGAGGACGCTGCCGGCGTCGGCGGTAGCGCTGCCCCCGGCAGAGCCTCCGCCGGCGGTCGCGATGCCTCCGGCCGTGTTGCCGCCGGCGGCCGCGCCACCGGCCGTGGCTCCGCCCGCGGTCGGGCTGCCTCCGGCCGAGTCGCCGCCGGCGGCGCCGCCCTCTGCGACGCAGACGCCGTCGAGGCACGCTCGCCCTGGGGAGCACGGGTGCTGATCGTCACAGCGCAAGCCCGGCTCGTCGGGCAGGTCGACGGCGCACCCGACGAGGCTGAAGACCACCGACAAGTGCAGGGCGCTGCGCATGAAAACCTTTACCGACGGCGAAACTACCAACCTGCTACATCATCGCGCCATGTTCGATCGTGCCGCTTCGGCCCTCAAGAAGGGCCTCAAAGCGTGGACGGAGTCCATGGTCGGCGACGAGCTGGAGAACAAGCTCAAGTCCCTCGAGCGGTCGCAGAACGAGTACGGCGTCGACCCGTTCGGCTTCAGCCTGCAGTACGCGCTGTCGGCGATCGCCCCCATGATCTGGATCTACCGGCACTACCACCGGGTCGAGGTCCACGGCATCGAGAAGGTGCCGAAGGGCAGGGTGCTGCTCGTGAGCAACCACAGCGGCCAGCTCCCGATGGACGGCGCGATGATCGGCGTCGCGATGCTGATCGAGGCCGACCCGCCCCGCGCGATTCGCTCGATGGTCGAGAAGTGGGTGCCGACGCTGCCGTACGTGTCGACGTTCATGGCGCGCGTCGGGCAGATCGTCGGCACGCCCGAGAACTGCCGCCGCCTGCTCGACGCCGGCGAGGCCATTCTCGTCTTCCCCGAGGGCATTCCCGGGATCGCGAAGCTCTGGCCGCAGCGCTACCAGCTGCAGAACTTCGGCCTGGGCTTCATGCGCCTCGCCCTCGAGTCGAACACGCCGATCGTGCCGGTCGCCGTCGTCGGCGCCGAAGAGCAGTCGCCGGCCCTGGTGAACGTGAAGCCGGTCGCGAAGCTGCTCGGCTTCCCGGTCGCGCCGCTCACGATCACGGGCGTGCCGTTTCCGCTGCCGACGAAGTACCGCATCTACTTCGGCGACCCGCTGTTCTTCACCGGCCGCGCCGACGACGAAGACGCCGAGCTCGAGAAGAAGGTGAAGGTCGTGAAGGCGTCGATTCAGACCATGCTCGACGCGGGGCTCAAAGAGCGAAAGCACGTGTTCTGGTGAGACCGGCGGTCGTCGTCACCGGCATCAGCGGCAACCTGGGGCGCACGCTCGCGAAGCAGCTGCACCAGGCCGAGCAGATCCTCGGGGTCGATCGGCGCCCGTTCGTGGGGCGGCCGAAGGACATCGAGATGTTCCAGATCGATCTGCGCAAGAAGAAGCTGGAAGACATCTTCCGCCGCTACGCGGTGAAGGCCGTCATCCACATGGGCATTCTTCACGACCCGCGCATGAGCAGCGAAGATCACCACTCGTTCAACGTGCTCGGCACGACGCGCGTGCTCGACTGCGTCGCGAAGTACAACGTGAAGAAGCTCGTGGTGCTGTCGTCGGCCGACGTCTACGGCCCCTCGCCTGACAACTCGAACTTCCTCACCGAAGACGCGCCGCTGATGGCGGCCTCACGCTTCCCCTCGGTGAGAGATCTCATCGAGGTCGACATGCTGGCGTGCAGCTTCTTCTGGCGCCACCCGCAGGTCGAGACCGTCGTCTTGCGGCCCGTGCACATCGTCGGGCCGACCATCAAGAACGCCCCCTCGAACTACCTGCGCAACCGCCGCCCGTGGAAGCTCTCGGGCTTCGACCCGATGGTGCAGATCCTCCACGTCGAAGACTGCGCCCGCGCCATGGTCGCCGCCCTCAAGCCCGGCCTCAAGGGCGTCTACAACGTCGTCGGCCCGGGCGAGGTGCCCCTCTCGGCCATCTTCGAAGAGCTCCGCGCCCAGCCCCGCTCGATTCCGCACCCCATCGCGCGCCCGCTCCTCAGCACGCTGTTCCGCTACCGGCTCGCCAGCTTCCCCCCCGAAGAGCTCGACCACATTCAGTTCCTCTGCGCGGTCGACGGCTCTCGCTGGGCCCAAGAGACCGAGTGGAAGCCCACCCACACGATGCGCGAGACCATTCGCGCCGTGCTCGGCGAGTGAGCCGCACCGATGTAGGTCGATGTCTCCCTGACGCTGATGTCGTGAGCGGCGAAGTTCCAATGGGTGGCTTCTGATCCGAAATCACTGAAACTTCTCTGGATCAGCGTCGCCGCTGCCATGGCCTTTCGATTGCTAAACCTCCGCTCGGTCAGGGGGTTCCATGGGGGAACTCCCGACGCCCGTCGCCTCGGCCGGCCCCGAGACGACGGGCGTTTTTTTTTCCGGAGTGGTTTCGTTCGGAGAAGCGCTTCGGACCTGAAGCCGCTTCGGACCTGAAGCCGCTTCGGACCTGAAGCAGGTTCGCTTCAGGGAGCGGGCTTCGCGGGTTGAGCTGTCGTCGACAGCTCCTCGGCGAACGGGCCGTCGCTCTGGCGATCGACGAGCCACTGACCGCCCTGCCACTTGAGCGTGGTCGCGACCGACACCGTCTTCTCGGTCGCTGACGGCAGGCGGTACCACGAGATCTTCGACATGCAGACGGCCAACGTCTGATCAGTCGCGTTGAGCGCGCAGTCTTCGAGCTGAAAGTCGGTGACGAAGAGGTTCTTCTCGTCGTCGCGATCTTCCGAGGCCTTCGAGAAGGCCACCCGCTTCTCGGGCACGATCTGCTGAGCGAGCGTGCGGTAGTTCTTCCACCGCATCTCGCCGTGAAACAGCTCGAGCGTCGGCTTCAATGCGTCGACGTCACCCTTGTTGCCGGTGGTCGCGCACCCCGTCGCAACGCAGCAAACGATCGCGGTGTACAGAAGCCTCATGCGCTAAGTTCCACCCCGCCAATGTCGAAGTCGGTCGTCGAAAAATACGAGCAGGTCCTCTCACAGGACCCGGCGTCTACGGTCTTCGTCGAGCTCGCCAAGGCGCTCATTGAACGCGGCGAGCATAACCGCGCCATCGAAGTCTGCCAGAACGGTCTCACGCACCACCCGAACTCGGTCATCGGCCGCGTGCTGTGGGGCAAGGCGCTCATTCAGCTCGGCAAGCCCTCCGACGCGATGAGCCAGTTCGACAGCGCGGTGAACATCGATAAAGACAACCCGCGGGCCTACAACCTGATCGGCGAGGTGCTGCTGCACAAAGGGCTGTACCGCAGCGCCCTGCCGATCTTGCGCAAGGCCGCCGCGCTCCAGCCGAACGATGGGCGCATTCGCCAGTGGCTCGAGCAGACGCGCGCCGCGCTCGCCGGCGGGCCCGCTCCGGTGCTGACCGAGTCGACGGCGTTCACCGAGGCCGCCGACGACCCCCAGGCGACGGCGATCATCGACGCCACCGTCGACACCAACGCGATGCCGACGGTCGTGACGCAGGCCTACGTGCCGCCCGGCTCGCTCGGCGGAGCGAACGACGCTCCGACGCAGGCCGAGCTCGGCGCGATGGCCGGCCACGAGCACTCGCGGCTGCGCCCGCGCGACCCGAACCACGACCCCGCCTCGATGACGATGGACGGCACCGGCGCCGTCAGCTCGCACGGGCGCTCGACCGCGACCGCCGTGCTTCCGCGGCCCGAGGTCGACGGCCCGCCGCCGCCCCCGCCCGACGACCCGTTCGCGAACGTGCCGAAGCGCACGGTGACCGACCCGGGCGACGTGCTGGTCGGGCTCACCTCGACGTTCAACGCCCTGTCCGACGGCAACGACACGCCGGGCATTCCGCTCCCGCCGACGGGGAGCGACCCCTTCGTCGCCGCCGGAGGCGAGCCGCCCATCGTGACCGGCACCGTCGAGCCGAGCGTCATGCTCAGCCAGGACCTGCTCGGCGACTCGCGGCGGCCGGGCGGCCTGCTCGACGACATTCCCTCGGCCGAGAACGAGGCGCCGTCGGCCGAGGCGCGCGTGCCTGCTGGCCGCTCGCGCCCCGCCCCGCCCGCGAAGAGCGGCGGGCTGCTCGACGACATTCCCGACGCGATCGAGCACTCGTCTCAGATCGACATCCCCAAGGTCGAGACGAGCACGACGGCCACCGAGGCCATCGCGAAGGAATACGAGCGCGAGCTGCGCGAGAAGCTCGCCGCGAGCACCGCGAAGAAGACGTTTCTTCAGAAGCACGGCGTGAAGCTGTTCGTGTCGCTCGGCCTCGTCGTCATCGTGGCGGGCTCGGCGGGCAGCTTCATGTGGACGCGCTCGCGCAACCAGGGCCTCGATCTGGCGAGCGCCATCGGCGAGGCGCGCAAGGCGATCAACTCGGACACTCCGGTGAAGTACCGCGAGGCGCTCAAGACGCTCGAGCTCGCGCAGCGCATGGACTCGGACAACCCCGAGGTGCAGGCGCTGTTCGGCTACGCGCACGCGGTGCTGTACGCCGAGCACGGCAAGGCGCCCGAAGACCTCGCGGCCGCGAAGCAGGCGCTCGCGTTCCCGGGCGTCAGAGAGAAGGCGCCCGAGCTCGTGCTCGTCGCCGAGATGATGACCGCCGAGGGCGCCGCCGCGCCGGCCGCGCGCGCCGCGGTCTTGAGCTCGACGATCGAGAAGGCCGAGGTCTACACCGAGGGCGGGCGGCTGCTGCTCGCAGACCGCAAGCCCGACGAGGCGCTGAAGAAGCTCACGCGCGCCGTCGAGCTGCAGTCGACGAACGTGCGCGCCCTCGTGACGCTCGGTGACTACTACCTGCAGTTCGGCGACTGGGAGAACGCCATCAAGCTGTACACCGGCGCCGCCGCCCAGCTCTCGCCGACGCACCCCGGCCGCGTGCTCGGGCTCGCCGAGGCGCGGCTGCAGCTGCAGGTCGACCTGTCGGACTCGCTGGCCGAGGTCGAGGCGCTCACCGCCGACAACGTGCCGGCGCCCCAGCGCGCACGCCGCGAGGTCGCGTACGGGCAGCTGCTGTCGGTCGCGGGCCGCCACGACGAGGCGCTGAAGGTGCTCACCGCGGCCTCTGAGAAGTTCCGCGACGCGGCGTTCGACGTGCAGCTCGCGCTCGGCTACTCGAACCGTGCGGCGGGCAACATGGCCGCGGCGCAAGACGCCTACGAGAAGGCCGTGAAGCTCGCGCCCAAGAGCCGGTCGGACGACGCGAAAGAGGGCCTGGGGCGCGTGATGATCGCGCGCAGCCGTGAGCGCGAGCTGCTCTCGAAGGTGCCCCGCGAGGCCGACTCGCGGCGCGTCTCGCTCGTTCGCGGCATCGCGTACGGCCGGCTCGGCGAGTGGAAGAGCGCCCGCACCGAGCTGCTCAAGACCCAGGTGAACGGCAAGTACCCGCCCGAGTCGGTGGTGCAGCTCGCCCTCGCCGACGCCGCAGACGGCGACGCCGAGAAGGCGATCGACGTGCTCAAGAAGCTCGAGGGCGCGGTGAAGCGCAACAAGGCGGCGGTGCAGGTGGCGCTCGCGCGCGTGCACATGCAGCGCAACGAGCTCGACAAGGCGAAGAGCGCGCTCGAAGACGCGTCGAAAGACCCGCTCGACTACGAGGCGAACGCGCTGCTCGGCGAGCTGCTCGTCTCGCTGGGCCTGTCGGAGCTCGCCGTCGACCCGCTCTCGAAGGCGGTCGAGCGCAACGGCAGCCACGGGCCGTCGCGGCACCTGCTCGGCCGCGTGCACCTCGATCTCGGCCACGTCGACCAGGCGCTGAAGCAGGCCGAGGCGTGGGTGAACGACAACCCGGCGAGCGACGACGCTCAGCGCGACTACGCGTTCGCGCTCCTGCACAACGGCCGGGCGAAAGACGCCGAGGGCGCGATCAACAAGGCCGTGAAGAGCGACGCCAACAACCCCGAGGTGCACCGCGTTCGCGCTCAGATCCTCTTCGCGAAGGGCGACGCGAAGGGGGCCATCGCGGCGCTCGAGCGCGCGAACAAGCTGAACCCGAAAGACCCCGAGACGTTCTGCGAGATCGGGCACGCGATGGTGCGGCAGGGCAACATCGAGATCGCGCTGAAGGCGTACGAGGCGGCGCGGGCGAACGACCCGAAGGCGGCGTGCGGCGAGATCGGCCCGCACCACGCGCGGCCGCTGGGCGGCGCGAAGCCCGCGAAGGACCTCGCCGACGCCAAGAACAAGGCCGTGCACAGCTGGGATCGCTCGCTCGCCTACGCCTCGCTCGCGCGCGTGAAGCTGCAGGCGGGGGCGCTCAAAGACGCGCGCACCGCGGCCGACGACGCGCTGCAGCTCGCCCCGTTCGGAGCGCCCGCGCACTACGCCTCGGCGCTCGTCGCCCAGCGCATGAAGGAAGACGCGAAGGCCCTCGAGGAGCTGCAGAAGGCCACCGAGCTCGACCCGTCGTGGGGCGCGGCGCGGCTCGCCTACGCCGACATGCTCGTGCGCCAGGGGCCCGACCAGCTGCAGAAGGCCGTGAACGAGTACGAGGCGTTTCTCGTCGTGAGCCAGGCCGAGGCCGACGTGAACCGCGTGAAGAACACGCTCAAGACGCTCAAGAAGAAGCTGCAGAACTGAGCTGAGCGCCGTCGATGGGGTGCGGCGGGCCGCCGGCGTCGGCGCGCGTGCATCAAATCGACTGCGCTGGTGATAGGAGCCCAAGAGGCGCGTGGCGATACCGATCTTCCGCATCAGCATGTCGAACGCGACGGTGCTGTCGGTCGCTTACCTGCTGATCGCGATGCTCATCGAGGCGTCGCGCCGCTGGTTCCCCTTCCGGTGGACGGACAGGGCCTCGCTGACGGTCGAGTGGATCCCCGCGCGCACCCTCGACTGGGTCGGGCTCTACGAGCCGATTCGCACCGCCGTCATCGAAGACCGGCTGCCCGTGTTCTGGGTGCGCGTCATCTTCGGAGCGACCAGCGTCGGGGCCATCTTCGTCATCGCCCTCGGGGTGGGCGCCATCATGTGGAGCGGGCGCTGGCTGCTCGTTCGCGCCGAGGCGAAGCGGCGCAAGGCATGAGCCCCCCGCGGTTCGGGCTCGGCGCCTTCGCGTGGGCGCTGGTGCAGCCGCTGCGGGGCGCCTGGTGGCAGCTCCGTGAGCCGCAGCTGCGGGCGCTCGCGGTGGCGCCGGCGCTCGTGACGCTGCTCGTCGGGGCGGTGCTCTCGGCCGGCGCCGTGCTCGCCGCCGTGCAGCTGCAGCCGCAGCCCTTCGGCCGCGTCGTGCTCGCCGTCATCGGGGTCGCGCTGGCGCTGCTGTTCACGGTGCAGCTGTCGGGCGCCATCAGCAGCGCGGCGCTCGAGCGCATGTCGATCTACGTGCAGAAGAAGACGACCGGCGAGGCGCCCGAGCCCACCCTCGGAGTCGGTCGCGTGCTCGCGAGCGCCGCGCGGTCGGTGCTGCCGACGCTCAGGTCGCTGGTGCTCTGGGCGCTGTGCTCGGCGGCGGCCGCGGGGCTCGTGCTGGTGCCTCCGTTCGGGCCGGTGCTCGTGGTGCCGGTGCAGGTGCTGCTCGGCGCGGGCTTCCTCGCGCACGGGGCGGTCGCGGCGTCGCGCGAGAGGCTCGAGCTGCCGCGCCGGCTCTACTGGCGAGAGCCGGCGTGCCTGCTCGGCCTGACGCTCGGCTTCGTGCCGTTTCTGCTCGTGCCGCCGCTGCTCATCGTCGGCGCGGGCACGATCGCGATCTCGGGCACGCTGGTGGCGCTCGGCATCCGCGCGCGGCGGGGGCCTACTTCCCTTCCTTCTTCAGGCGCTCGTTGAACCGGCTCGCGACGCGAAACGAGTTCGCTGCGATGGTGAGGGTGATGGGCACGCCGCCGCTCGTCGGCATGAAGCTGCCGTCGACGACGTAGAGGTTCTTCACGGCGTGCGAGCGGCAGTCTCGGTCGAGCACCGACGACGACGGGTCTTTGCCCATGCGCGCGGTGCCGCACTGCAGGATCATGGTCTCGCCGGCCTGGCCGACCCGCTGCAGCCGGTCGGGGTTCAGGTTCGCCAGCACCTCTTCGCCGCGCTCGACGAGGAACTTCGTCATCGTGAGGTCGAGCGGGTGCCGGGTGATGGTGATCGCCGCCACGGGCAGCCCGTACTTGTCGGTGATGACCTTGCCGTCTTTCGTGGGCGACTTGTCCGACAGCGTCACGTTCGTGCCGTCGGTGGGCAAGAACTCGCCGTAGATCTCGAACTGCAGAATTCGAGAGTCGCGGTACTCGCGCATCTTGTCTTTCAGCGCCTTGCCGAACACGCCCTTCTCGCCGTGGCCCGCGAGGTGCGCGGCCGCGAAGATGGGGTTCGGGTGCGTCCACATGAAGCCCAGCGTGCCGCCCTTGCGGAAGCCGAACTTGTCGTCGTTCATCCAGTAGAAGTTCTGGAGGCTGCGGTTCACGAACGGCTCGCGGCTCGTCTCGAGCCAAGGCCAGCGCTCCTTCGTCTTGCTGACCATGAAGTGCGCCCGCGACTCGCCGAACGAGCTGAACATCAGGTTCTTGCCGACCAGCCCGCTGTCGTTCGCGAGGCCGTTCGGGAAGCGGCTCGACTTCGACATGAGCAAGAGGCGCGCGCTCTCGACCGCGGTGCACGAGACGATGACGAACTTCGCGGGCTGCTCCTGCTCGACGCCGTCGGGGTCGAGGTAGATGACGCTCTTGGCGTTGCCCTTCGCGTCGACCGTGATCTCTTTCGCCATGCACCTCGGGCGCAGGTCGAGGTTGCCGGTCGCCAGCGCGCGGGGGATCAGCGACGCGTTCGTCGACGCCTTCGCGCCGTGCTCGCAGCCGTAGCTGCCGCACAGCGTGCAGTACGTGCAGGGCGCGCGGCCCTGGTGCTCCTGCGAGAGAATGCCGCGCGCCGTGGGGATCGCGTGCCACCCGAGCGACTTGCACGCCTTCTCGAGCTCGCCCGCGATCGGGTGCTCGCGCAGCGGAGGCAGCGGGTAGTTCTTCTTGCGCGGCTCGAGCATCGGGTGCGGCACCGCGTTGCCCGACACGCCCAGCTCGAACTCGGCCTTCTCGTAGAACGGCTCGAGCTCGTCGTAGGTGATGGGCCAGTCGGCGAGGTTCGCGCCCTTCACGGCGCCGAGCTCGGTGCGCAGCCGGAAGTCGACGGGCTTGAGCCGGTAGAAGTACCCGCTCATGTGCACGGTGCCGCCGCCGACGCAGTTCGCCGTCCACCCCTCGTTCGACTGCTTGAAGTTGCCGTTGCCCGAGCGCAAGAGGTGGGGCTCGTCCCACGGCAGCGGCATGAAGAAGTTGCGCCGCGAGTTCAGGATCTCGTCGTGCACGAACTCGTGCTGCTGGTAGTGCGGCCCCTTCTCGAGCACCACCACCTTGTGACCCGCCTTCGTGAGCTCGAAGGCCATCGGCCCGCCGCCTGCGCCGCTGCCGATGATGACGATGTCTGCCGGAGCGAGCGCCACGTCAGCAGCCCTTCCCGTTGCCGCAGCGCAGGTGATCGAGCTGCTTCTTGCCCTCGTAGTCCGGAGCCACCTCGGCCGCTTCCCGCCCGACGAGATCGAAGCCCATCAGCTTCCAGCCCACCTGGTTCTTGTTCCCGCCGTACGAAGGGTCACAGAGAAAGCCCTCCATCGTGAGCGAGAGGAGAATGTCGTACCACTTGTACTCGCCCGTGGTCTCGGGAGCGTCTTTGAACGCGACCGTCAGCACGTCGTCTTGCTGCTCGGGCGTCGCGGTCGCGAAGCCGGTCTTGTACATGCGCTCGCAGCGGCGATCGAGGGCGTTGAGCCCGTTCGCGAAGTCGAGCTGCATCTTCTTGAGCTGCTGAGCCGTCAGCGCCTCGTCGATGTACTGGGGCACGTTGGCGTCGAGCGCTCCGGGGTCTTGGTCTTTCGGGATCATGCGGTCGACCGCCGCCACCAGCACCGCCCACTGCTCGGCCGTGAAGCTCTTGTGCGTCGCGGTGGGAGCCCCGGCGACCTGCGGCGCGGGCTTCGGCGGCGGCGGAGGTGGATTCGGTGAAGGTTTCTTGTCGTCCGTGCACGCTCCCCCGAGGAGAACGACTCCGCCCCCCATGAAGGCCAGGCGATGCACGAAGACGCGTCGGGAGAATTCTTTCAGAGCGGAAGACCTGCGGCGCGGCATCGGGCGCCATTCAACCACGCGGTGACGCTGGCCGCGAAGAGGTGAGTGATGCACAATCTTGTTTCGCCCATGAGAACCCTCTGCTGCAGCGCTGTGCTGTTGGTGTTGGCCGGGTCTTCCTGCTCCACGTGCCCCTCGACGAACTCGGCCTGCAACGCGGGGGTCGGCGGCGGCGGCGGCAACGGCGGCAGTGGGGGCGGCGGCGGCGGCGCCGACGTCTACGACCGCTACGTGCTCGACACCGCCAGGTCCGACCGCGTCTACATGGCGCTCGTGACCGACCCGGGCAGCGACCGCGTCGGTGTCGCCTACTTCACCGGTGAGGGCTACCAACCGTACATCCAGCTCCCCGGTGACGCCGGCATCGCGACCGACGGCGGCGCCGCGCCCACCTACGAGGTCAAGTACGTCGAGTGGGAGAACGGCACTGTGAAGGCCCCGCAGGTCGTCGACACCGTGCAGCGCAACGTCGGCATCGCGGTCGACTTTCACCCGACCACGGGCGAGCCCGCGGTGGCGTACCTCGGCGGCGGCTCGGACAACGTCTTCTACTGGACACAGACCGACGCCGAGCTCGCGACGCGCGCGAACGGCACGACGTGGACGAACAACATCATCGGCGCGCGCAACGGCATGGACACGATGTGCGGCAACCGCGTCTCGGACGTCGACGGCCCCGTCGTCGGCCTCTACCCCGCCATCAAGTACGACAGCACCGGCCGGCTGACGTGGTGCTACCGCGACGTGCACAACGGCCAGTTCCCGCAGCAAGACTGGGCCGGCTCCGACATCGAGTGCCTGCGCGGCACGCCCCCGAACATGGCGGGCACCGGCGAGTGCACGAAGGCGGGCGGCAACGACAAAGACGCGCCGGGCGGCCACATGCAGCTGCTCATGATCAACGACACCCCCTATGTCTTCTGGGACAAGGTGCTCGGCGGCGCCGACACCTCGGGGCAAGACGTGAACTTCACGTACCGCACGGGCGCGAACATGTGGTCGGCGCAGAAGCAGGTGCTCAGCGTCGCGGGCACGCAGCAGGGCGCGAGCGTCGCCTACGACCCGACCGAGGGGCTCGGCATGGCGGTGCTCGACATCTCGGACAACGTGCTGCGCTACGTGAGCAAGCCGCTCGCGGCCGCGAACTTCAACACCGCCGACCCCGTGTTCGCCGCGGGCACCGGCGGCTGGTACCCGTCGCTCGCGATGGACCCGATGTTCCACGAGCCGGCCATCGCGTTCTACGTGTGCTCCGATCGCTCGTTCCAGAACGCGTCGGAGTGCAGAACCGACTTCGACGGAGTGCGCGTCGCCCAGCGCAACAGCGTGAGCAACCAGTGGAACACCGAGACCGTCGACACCAGCACGGTCATCGCGATTCGCCTCGGCTTCCTGCCGAACGGCCGCAAGGTCATCGCCTACCGCGAGCGCGGCGGCCCCCTGAAGCTGGCGGTTCGCAAGGTCCCATGAGGCCGATTCGGGTCTGCGCCGTCGCGCTGCTCTGCGCCTCGTGCCTCGAAGACAACCAGCTCTCGGGCAGCATGAGCGAGGTGTTCCCGCTCGACGTGTCGCGCGTCGAGATTCACCGCAACGAAGAGGCGATTCGCGTCACCTTCTTGCGCAACCGCAACATCTACCTCGACATCGTCGCGAGCGTGACCGTGTCGCTGCACGAGCCCCCCGACGGCGGCACGCTCGTCACGCTCGGGCCGGGCACCGCGCTCGACGTCTCGGGTGAGTACGCGCTCGGTCACCCGAGGGTCGCGGTCGTTCACGCGCCGGGCGGCGAGCCCGTGCGCCTCTTGCCCCCCGTGCAGCGCGGCGACTTCGTCATTCACCAGGGCGGCGGCATCGATCAAGAGACCGTCGGCGACTTCAGCATGGCCTTCAAAGACACGGGCGGCGACATCGGCTTCGGCCGTACGTTGAACGGCCGCTTCCGTGCCGTGGCCATTGACGCGGGGTTCGGTCCGCTGCCCTGATGGGCGGCGGAGATGAGCACGCACTGCCAGCACTGTGGGGCGACGCTCGCGCTCGGTGCGGTCGCGTGCTTCCGCTGCGGCCGCATGGTCGACGCCGAGGGCCGTGGCGGCACGACCGGCGGCGGCGCGCTGCCCACCGAGCTGCAGACGCTCGCGAAGGCGGGCCTGCTCGAGAACCAGTGGCGCCTCATTCGCCCCATCGGCCAGGGCAAGAGCGGCGTCGTCTGGGAGGCCCACGACGTCGCGCTCGATCGCCGCGTCGCGGTCAAGGTGCTGCACGAGGCGCTCGTCGGCAGCCCGGCGCAGGTCGCCCGCTTCGAGCGCGAGGCCCGCGTGCTCGCGGCGCAAGATCACACGAACCTGACGCCCGTGCTCGGCTCAGGGCGCTTCGAGGGCCGCCCGTTCGTCGTGATGCGCCTGCTGACCGGGCGCTCGGTCGCCGAGCTGCTCCACGCGCGCGGCGGGAAACTGAGTCTCACCGAGGTTTCATTCTGTCTCATGCAGGTCTGCGACGCGCTCCAGGCGTTGCACGATGTGAAGGTGGTGCACCGCGACCTCAAGCCCAGCAACGTGTTCGTCGGCGACGACGGGCGGGTCACGCTGCTCGACCTGGGCCAGGCGTTCGAGGTGGGCAGCGACCTGACGCAGGCGGGCGAGCTGATCGGCGCGCCCGAGTACCTCGCCCCCGAGCAGATCGCCGGCCAGCCCGTCGACGCCCGCACCGACGTCTACGCGCTCGGGTGCCTGATGCACGAGCTGTTCACCGGCGTGCCGCCGTTCACCGGCGAGCTCGCCGAAGTGCTGCGCGCTCACGCGACCGCGGCGCGGCCGTCGCCGTCGACGCTGCCCGACGGCGCCGGCGCGATGGTGGTGAAGATGCTGAGCGTGGCTCCGGCCGACCGGCCGGCGCTGGCCGAGGTGCGGGGCCTGCTGCAGGCCTACGCGCCGCCGGCGATCGAGCTGCCGCCGATGCAGCTGCCCGATCGCGAGCGGCTGCGGTCGACGCACAAGGTCGAGCCCGAGCCCGACATCACGCCGAAGCTGCCGCAGTACGCGCAGCCGCTCGTCGAAGAGCCGACGCGCCCGCTCGTGCAGACCCCGCTCTCGGTGCTCATCACCGGCGGCGCCCCCGACGCCCAGCGCGAGGTGCCGACCGGGCCGTCGTCGCCGCTCGCCTCCGAGGCGACCGTCGTGCGCGCGGTGCCGCTGCCGGCGGCTCCGCTGCCTGCGCAGCCGATGGGCACGGGCATCACGGCGGCGCTCGTGGCGCTGGGGCTCGTGCTCGTGGCCGCGGTGGGCTTCTCGGTGGTGCAGCCGGCTCCGGCGCCTCCTTCGCCGACGCGCGTCGACGAGCCGAAGGTCGAGGTGCCGGTGAAGGTCGAGCCGCAGCAGAAGTTGCCGGGGCCACCGCCTGCGCTGCTGCCGAGCGCGCCGGTGCCGCCGCTGCCCGCCCTCACCGAGAGGAAAGAGGCCGCGTACCCGGCGCGGCCGCAGGTGACGTCGGCGAAGCGGGGCAAAGCACCCGATCGCTCGAAGGTCGCCGCGGGCGCGCTGCGCATCACCACCACCTGGGACGGAGACGAGGTGCCCGCGCTGTGCCGCTTCGACGGCCGCCTGCTCGGCCTGACGCCACAGCTGCTGGAAGAGGTCGCGCCCGGAGACCACTCGATTCAGGTCTCGCTCGCCGACGAAGAGCCGAAGCTGGTGCTCTTCCCGGTGCCGAAGAACGCCCGCCTCAAAGAGGGCATTCGCCTGGAAATCGAGATGGATGCCGAGTGGGAGCCCTCTGGGGCGCTGGCGGCCAAGCGTCGTATTTCTCCATCGCCGTCTCGGCCAGACGATCTACCCCGGAGACGACCATGAGCTCGCAGCGGGGCCAGGCGTTGGTGCTGTTCGCGCTGACGATGCTGCTCGTCACCGTGATGGTGTGCATGACGCTCTCGTTCGGGTGGACGGCAGCGCGGCGCGCCGACGCGAACAACGTCGCAGACGCGACGGCCCTCTCTCAGGCCACCGCGACCGCGCGCACCTTCAACGCGGCGGCGATTCTGAACCGCGCCATGGTCGCGCACTACGTCGCCCAGGCGGGCATCACGGCGCAGATGGCCTACGCGACGCGCGGCCAGCAGTACATGTTTCAGGCTGGCTACCAGATGCGCCTGTACGACTTCCGCGCGGCGAACGGCCCGATCGTCTCGTACCAGCAGATCGAAGACGTCGACAACCTCGGCATCGGGCCGCACCTGATCGGCGGCTGCGTGACCGACGAGTCGCGCGCCGCGAGCTACGAGCTGTGGCACCGGGCGTACGGGTTCTTTCGGAACAACGGCGGCGGCGTCTACCCGAACGACAACGTCAACTCGTCGTGCGACCCGTCGGGCAACTGCAGCCAGCGCCAGCCGTGGATCACGCCGAAGGGCGTCGCGCAGCTCGAAGAGGAAGCGGCGAAGCAGGCGCACGCCGTGCACGAGGCCGTGTGGGACCTCGCCGAGATGCAGCGCGGCACGCTCAGACAGCTGCGCTCGGCGATCGCCGACGACGGCTTCGCGAAGGCCATCGCGCAGAAGGCGAAGGTGCCGGCGCAGTTCCCCGCTCGCCCCTTCGGTCGCGCCGAGCTCGCTGACGCGACCGGCTCGAAGGCCGACCTCACCGGCGTCAACGACCCCGACGGCATCGGCTACAAGTCGTGGCGTGACCCGATGGGCTCGGCGATCTTGGGGTCGCGCAAGAAGGGCGCTGCGCTCTTTCTGCCGTCCGACGGCGACGCGCCCGAGATGAAAGAGAACCTCGCGCCGCTGTGGCGCGACGTGCTCGCGATCGCCCAGGCGGGGCTCGCCGCGAGCAACCCGCGCTTCACCGTCAGCATGCAGGGCGGCGACACCTCGGTCGACCTGAGCGAGAACGCCGATCGCGACCTGCCCGCGCAGACCGAAGAGCCCCTCGACGGGTCGCTCGACACCGGCCTCATCAAGCTGGTCGGGCGCTTTCGCAAGGGGGTGATCGCGACGACCTATGACGACTGCCGCGGCAGCGGCCTGCGCCGCACCGCCACGGGCGCGCGCATCGTCGACCCGGCCAGCGGCCTCGTGATGGACCTGCCGCCCGTCGCGAGCCTCATTCTCACGATGCAAGGCGCCGGGGCGCACAGCGACGGCGTGCACACGATGTTCGGCGTGCCGGGCGGCTGCCACGCGACGCACGAGCACTACGGCGCCACGATGAACCCGAGCGGGGTGCACGGCCTCTACGACAACGAGGCGATGTACCCGCTCGAGGCGTTCGGCTTCGTGCTGCCCGACCGCACGACCGACGCCGACGGAGCCCACGGCGCGTGGGGCCAGCCGAAGCTGCCGGTGCTCCTCGCGCAGACGCGGCCGGCCACGAACGCCGACCCGTTCAACCTGACGCTCGGGCTGCGCTTCTCGAGCGCTGGCGCCCGCCTCGACATGAAGTCGGCCACCGACACGATGCTCTCGGCGTCGGCGGGCATGGCCTACTACCACAGGCGCGGCCACCTCGGAGAACCTCCGAACCTGCTGAACCCGTTCTGGCGCGCGGCGCTCGTGCCGATGGAGATCGACCAGCGCTCGCGCCGCGACCCGACCCTCGAGAGCCAGGCGACGCGGCCGACGATGTTCGAGGCGATCTCGGATGCACCTGCGTACCGCGAGAAGGCCGACGCGCTCCGCGCCTACCGTGCGCTGTACCGCGAGATCGACGGCATGGAACGCGCCCCGGAGCGGAACTGATGGCGCGCCGCGGTCAGGCCACCGTCGAGCTCGCGCTCGGCACGCTCGTGCTCGTGACGGTGCTCATGTACGGCATCGCGTTCGCCGAGTGGAGCGTCGCCGTGCAGAAGGTGAAGGGCGCCGTCGCCTTCGCCATCAGCACGGCGCACGGTCAACGCACGCACCTGTTCAGCAACGGCAACGTGAGCTCGGGCGACACGTTCTCGCCGTTCGACCCGCGCCGCGCCGGCGACGTCGCGCTGGCGAGGAACCGCGACTTCGACCCGCTGACGCCGGGCGGCACGCGCCGGTGGAGCCAGGCGATGGCGCAGGCGAGCAACTTCAGGGCGAGCTGCCGCGCGACGAACGACGTCGAGTTTCGGCTGCAGCGCCCGGGCGCGAGCCACCGCGGAGCCGGCGGCGACGCCTTGATGGCGTCGGTCTTCAGCTACCTCGACAACCGCCTCGAGCGCCGCGGCGGAGTCTCGTGCACGGCGAGCGCGCGCCTCGAGCTCGCCAACCTCCCCACGCGCTTCGCCGAGGGCGGCGACGGCTTCTTCCAGGCCGAGCACGCGGTGCGGCTCGCGATCCCCATGTGCGGGGTCGGGATGCCGAACCGCGACGGCGCCTGCACGGGCGAGCTCGCGGCGCTCACCGGCGACTGGGGCATCGACGGGCCGATGAGCGGCGGCCTCGCGGAGCTCAACGAAGACGTGCCGAGCGAGACCGCGACGTCGAGCGTGAATCGCCCCTACCGCGAGCTGGTGCGCGACGTGTGGGAGCGCAATGGCGGTGACCAGGGCATGGCCAACGAAGAGATGATGAGGTCTCTGACGGGCATCACCGGTCCCGGGCAGACGACCGGCCCCTTCGGCGACCCGTGGATCGACACCGACCATTTCCACATGAGCTTCCGCGGTGACGGCATGGGTCCGCGCACCGCGAACGTCAAGGTGCGCGAGCTGCGCGATGACCCACGGCTCTGGTACCAGACGAGCGGCGCGAACCTCGACAGCTCGTACCTCCGGTGGAACCGCTCGACCGGAGACCTGCGCGGCATCCCTCGCTGCTACCTGGGGCTCGAAGGATGCGAGTGACGTTGGCGCTCGCGCTCCTGTGGGCGGCCCGCGCGCTCGCAGCTGATCCGTTCGGAGAGATTCCCGGGGTGGTCGAAGAGGTGCCGGTCGACGGGCCGCTGTCGTCGAACGGCGTCGACGTGCGCGCGAAGGCCGTGCGTTCGACGGCGCCGCCGCGCGAAGTGCTCGCCGCGATCTCGAAGAGCTTCAGAAAGGCGGGCCTCTTCATCCCCCCGCCGCAAGAGCAGTTCGAGCTCGTGACGGCGCCGCAGCTCACCGGCTACGACGCCGCCGCCAAGCGCAGCTACACGGCCATCTTCAAGCCCGACGGCAAGGGCACGCTCGTGATTCTGGGCACGGCCGACCTCGCTCCGCGCGAGAAGGCGGCGCCGCTGTTGCCGAGGTTCCCCGGCGCGACCGACGCGGTCGAGTCGTCGAGCGAAGGCGGCCGCGTGCTCTCGTACCGCGTCGCGGCGACCGCGAAAGAGGTGCAGCGGTTCTACGCCGACGTGCTTCGCTCTGCAGGGTGGGCGTGGCGCGAAGAAGGTGAGCGCTGGGAGCTCGGCGGCCGGGCGCTGACCGTCAAGGCCCAGCCGCGCGCAGACGGCGCTGTGGCGGTGGTCGTGATGGAGAAGGGGCTTTGACTCGGGGCGTTTCCCGGACATCGGGCCAGGCAGCGGTCGAGTCGGCGATCGTCATGCCGCTCGTCATCTTTCTCATCGTGGGGCTCCTGCAGCTGTTCATGGTGCTGCAGGCCCGCGTGCTCGCGCAGTACGCCGTGGGCCGAGCCGTGCGCATGGGCGCCCTCAACTTCGGGAGCTGCACCGCGATGCAGCGCACGGCCATCGCGATTCTCTTGCCGGCGATCGACCCGCAGTTCGCGCAGCGGGCCACCGGCGGAGCGCGCGGCTCGGCGTACGGCACGGCCGTGAGGTCGCACCTCGTCAACCGCTACGTCGCGGGCCTCGACGCGGGGCGCGACGGGCCGATCGTGTGGATGTGGCGCATCTCGCCGCTCGTCGGTGACATCGGCCTCGACGAGGAAGACGTGTGGAACCTCGCTCCGCCGCAGGGGCCCGAGCACGTGCTCGCGGTGCGCATGGTGTTCTGGGCGCCCCTCAAGATCCCCTTCGCGAACTGGGTGTTCGCGCGCATGGCGATGGCCCACTGGGGCCTGCGCGACTACGACGCCGTGAACCCTCTCGCCCCCACGCACCGCAACGCGGGGTGGACACGCGACGGCGCCTTCAGCCCGTCGAACGCCGTCGCCGCCGAGCTCCTGGCCCGGTACGACGCGGGGCAGCTCGTCTTCCCCGTCGAGGCCTCGGCGGCCTTGCGCATGATGTCGCCGGCCCGCTTTCGCCAACAAGACTGCCCCCAGTAACGCGACGCGGCGCTGCCGCCGGCGCTTACACCTCGGCTTCAACGACCCGATTCGTCACCGTGCAGCAACGCGCGGGCAGTAGGCTTTCGCCTCCATTTCCTGCCGTGGAGGGGTTGCATGCGGTTCGTCTCGTGGGTGGTCGCCGTCGCAGCGCTCTTCGTGGCCGCGTGCTCCGCGCCCCCGCTGTCTCCTTGCACGCAGTGCGGAGGCGAGTGCGTCGACACCCGCGTCGACCCGCGCCACTGCGGCAGCTGCGAGAAGCCGTGCGCCGCGGGCGCGCTGTGCCGAGAGGGCGCGTGCGTCGCGACGTGCGCCGCCGGGCAGACGGCGTGCAGCGGCAAGTGCGCCGACACGCGCAACGACCCCGTGAACTGCGGCGGGTGCGGCACCACGTGCAGCGCAGGCCAGGCCTGCGTCGCGTCGATGTGCCAGAGCGTCTGCCCGAGCGGGCAAGACATGTGCTCGGGGGCGTGCGTCACCACGATGACCGACAACGCGCACTGCGGCGGCTGCAACCAGCCGTGCGCGGCCGGCAGCCGGTGCGCGGGCGGCTCGTGCCGGGTGCAGTGCCAGCCCAACCAGCTCTCGTGCGACGGCGGCGCCTGCGTCAACGGCGCAACCGACAACCAGAACTGCGGCGTCTGCGGGCGCGCGTGCGCGGCGGGCCAGGTCTGCAGCGGCGGCATGTGCGGCACCACGTGCGCGATGAACCTCACGCTGTGCACGCCCGACGGCGGGGCGCCCTCGTGTGCCGACACGCAGAACGACAACGCGAACTGCGGCATGTGCGGCCGCGCGTGCTCCGCGGGCCAGTCGTGCTTCCAGGGCACGTGCTCGGCGTTCTGCATGGCGGGCCTCACCGTCTGTCCGAGCGGCGCGTCGGCGACGCCCACGTGCGTCGACGTCACCACGAACCCCGAGCACTGCGGCGTGTGCGGCGCCGCGTGCGCCGGAGCGTGCCAGAGCGGCCTGTGCGTGCCCGCGGCGGCGACGCAGCTGACCGGCAACGTGAACCTCTCGGCGGTGAGCCTGGGCGCGCGCACGTGCGCGCAGGGCGGCGAGATGGTGCGGTACCCGGTGACGGCCCTCACCTCGCTGACCGCGACGCTGGCGACGGCGCCGGCGGCGGGCTGCCTCGCCGCGGGCGACGAGCTGTTGCTCATCGATCAGCAGGCGAGCGCGCCGCTGCTGCCCGACGGGGGGGCGATCGCGAACCCGAACGTCGGCAACTGGGAGCTCGTGCGCGTCGCATCCGTGAACGGCTCGACCGTCACGTTCCGCACCCCGAAGCAGCGGTTCTACGGCGAGGGCGCGAGCGACGACGTCGGCGTCGGCGTCACGCAGCGGGTGGTGGCGCAGCGCGTGCCGGCGTTCAGCACGTTCGAGTACAGCTTCGGGGCCGACGGCGGCGTGCTGACGGCCGACGCGTGGGATGCCGGCACCGGCATCTTCGCGCTGCGGGCGACGACGGCGGTGAACCTGACGGGCGTGCTCGACATGCGCGGCAAGGGCTTCACCGGAGCGCCGCGCGTAGCGATCGTCGGCACGAGCGGCCGCCAGGGCGAGGGCCCGTTCGGCCCGGGCCTGCAAGACGACCGCAACGCGCTCGGCGCCGGCGGCGGCGGTCGCGGCGAGAACACCGGCTGCTGGCAGACGTTCGGCACCGCGGGCGGAGGCGCGGGCCACGCGCTGACCGGCGCCAAGCCGGCTCCGCACTGCAGCGGCACGGGCGGCTCGGCGATGGGCAGCCCGCTGCTCTCGAAGGTGTTCCTCGGCCCGGGCGGCGGCTCGGGCGGCACCGACGCGACGCTGTTCGACAACCCGCCGGGCGGGCGCGGCGGCCGAGGCGGTGGAGCCGTGCTGCTGTTCACTCCGCGGCTGACGTCGTCGGTGCGCATCGACGTATCGGGCACCGAGGGCGAGGGCGACACGCCGGGGCGGAACTGCATAGGGCCGAGCCCGACCGACTGCTGGGACTTCTCGGGCCCGGGCGGCGGCGGGGCCGGCGGCACGTTCTACTTGAGCGGCATCTTCGCGTCGGGCGCGTCGACGGTCGTCTACAACGGCGGCAGCGGCGGTGACGGCAGCGTGGTGGGCGCGGGCATCGGCGGGCGCGGCTCGATCGGGCGGGTGCTGCCGCTGCCGCAGAGCTGCGCCGACGTCAGCGCGGCGATGGGCGACGGCGAGTACGTGCTCGCGCTCGGGGGCGACCCGACCCGGCCGTACACCGCGTACTGCGCGGGCGGCCGCACGTACCTGACGCTGCTGAACACGCAGCCGGGGTCGAACGAATCGAACTACGACGCGACGAGCTTCGGGCCGCCGACGAACACGCTCATCAAGACGCGGTTTCAGAAGGTGCGGTTCGACCCGGGCACGCGGCGCCTCATCGCCGACGACTACACGTTCTCGACGTCGCAGGGGCAGGGCACGGCCGGGCCGTTCGGAGCCACGGTGGTGACGCGCCTGGCGCTGGCCACCGCCGGCAACTGCGTGGGCACGGCGACGCCGCCCGTCACGAACCTCGACCTGCGCGGGCTGCCGTTTCAGATCACGACGAACAACGCTTGGGTGTCGCAGGGCTCCAACCCATACGGGACGTCGTCGTTTCTGTACGATCGGCAGGTGCTGAACGCGTCGGGGGGCGGCGCGTGCGGCGCCATCGGGCCGCGCACGTTCCCGAACGGCGAGATCGAGCTCTCATACCTCGCTCCGCGCGCGAGCTGTCAGGCCATCAAGACGGCGTCGCCGACGTTTCCGAGCGGCGTCTACGCGCTGAGCCCCGACCCGGCGTACCCGGTGCTGCCGGTGTACTGCGAGCAGACGGCGCAGGGCGGCGGCTGGGCGCTCGTGCAGGACAACGGCCCGCCGACCGGCGTGCAGTTGATGCGCAACTACATCGAGGCGACGCCGGTCGTCGCGGCGACGGCCGGCTACGTGCCCGTGGCGGTGCTGCGAACGCTCGCGTCGTCGAGCACGCAGATCTACCTGCGCACGTACAACGACAACAACCGGTCGATCATGTCGGTCGCGAACAGCGCCGCCATTCAGAACCTGCGGCTCGGGAACCTGCTCTTGCAGCAGGGGCAGCTGCAGCTCACCGACTTCACCGGCACGTTCGCCGCCGGCATGGTGCTGAACCAGACGTGCCCCGTCGTCACGAAGGGCTGGCCGAACGTGTACCACGCGTGCGGCAACCCGACGGGCCTGCACTGGCTGAACGACGTCGCGAAGTGGAACAACGCCCAGCTGATCGACGAGCCGCTCGAGCTGTTCGTTCGCTGAAGGAGCCACGGCCATGTTCGCACTGGTGGCGATGTCGATGGTGGTGAGCGGCGCGGCCGAGCTCAGGTCCGAGGCCTGGGTGGTCGTCTCTCAGCGCTCGAGCGTGGCGAAGGGCACTGCGCTCGATCTCGCGCGGAGCTTCTCGAAGGCGCTGGCCGACGCGGGCATCCCCACGCCCACGCCGCCCGAGGACCTGACGTCGTGCGGCAGCAAAGTGCCCTGCCTGGTGAAGGCGGCGCGCGAGAAGGGCGTCGGCGTGCTGGTCACGCTCGAGGTGGGCAGCGCGCTCGATGATCTCGTGGTGCGCGTCGCAGCCATCTCAGTCGACGAAGACGGCAAGGTCGTGCAGCGCAGCGAGGTCGAGGGCGCTCCGAGCGCGGCGGCCCAGGCGCTGAAGGACAACGTCGTGCCGCTCTTCGGGCCGGCCGTGCGCACGCTGCTCGCGCTGCCCGACCCGAACGCAAAGCCGGCGGAGCCCGAGCCGAAGCCCGAGCCGAAGCCCGAGCCCAGGCCTGAGCGGGTGGTGACGGCGCCGAAGCCCGAGGCGAGGCCCGAGGTCGCTACGGAAGAGAAGGGCGCGCCCGTGACGCGCTGGGTCGGCGTCGGCGCGGCGGCCGTCGGCGTCGTCGTGGCGGTGGTCGGCGTCGGGCTCAGCGTCGCGGCGCGCGGCTCGCTCTCGCAGCGCGACATGCTCTGCCCGCCCGGCGCGCAGTGCAACGACCCGAAGGCGTACGACTACGACGCGTCGTTTCGCAGCGGGGCGCTGACCGGTGGCGTGCTGATCGGCGTCGGCGCGGCGGTCGCCGTCGGCGGGCTCGCCGTCTTTCTCTTGTCGATGATGAGCGGCGGCGCCGCCGCCGAGCGTCCGGGCAGCGCCGAGCCCGGAGGCGACAACCCGGGCATCACGCTCGCTCCGGCGCTGGGCCCGAGCTACGCCGGCGTGAGCCTCCGCGGTCGGTTCTAGAGACGGGCGTGGTCGTCGCCGTGAGCGCTGACGCGACCGATCACGATCACGATCACGATCACGGCTACGACCACGTCCAGGTCCACGAGCGCGTCCACGTCGGGCCTGAGCGGTGGGAGAGGTCTACGTTCGCGCCAGGTTCTTCAGGAAGCCCTGCACGAGATCGACCAGGCCGTTCACCTGGACGTCGAGGTCGCGCAGCGCGGGCGCCTCGAGCGTGAACGCGGCCTTCGTGCCGGCCTCGTAGAGGTAGCCCTTCACGGTGCCGGTGTTCTTCGACTCCATGACGCCGGGCTCGACGAGCGTGTAGCGCTGCGTCGTCTCGTCGAGCACCGGGTACGTCTTCGCGAACTCGCCGAGCGTCGCGTGCAGCAGCGCGTCGCTGCCGGCGGTGCGAATCGCGAAGAACCCGTTCTTGCCGCTGGCCGTGGTCGAGCCCGAGGCGTGCAGATCGAGCGCGAGCGCCCAGGGGCCCTCGTCGAGCACGGGCATCAGCAGCTGCATCTCTTTCGGCACGCTGCCGTCGCGCACGACCTCGCGGTTGAGGTCGGTGTGGTCGTTGTCGTTGTGCCGCGTGCCGTCGCGGAAGCCCTCGGGGTTCACGAGCGGGACGACGGTGAACTCGTAGCCTGCGAACGCCTTCGGGTTCGTGGCGATCGCCTCGATGAGCTCGACGGCCGAGATGGTGCCGGCGGGCTCGGAGCCGTGCACGCCGCCGGTGAGCAGCACGCGCTTCGGCTCGACGCCGGGCGGCGGCGGGGCGCCCTTCAGCCGCGCGAGCTGCACCGGGAGCCCGTCGATCTCGCCCAGCGTCTTCACCTCGACCCCGTCGAGCGCGTCGAGCTTCGCGAGCGCCGCCGTCACGCTGTCGGGCCGCTGCGCCACGACCTCGAAGACGTTGCGCTGCGGCACGGCGGCCGGCTTGGCGGCGCCGGTGTCGAGCTTCAGCTTCGGCGCGTGCCCGCCGGGCTCGAAGCCCCGCTCGCGCGCGGGCTTCTTCTTGCCGACCGGCTTCGGCGCGACGGCCGAGACGGCGTCACTGCGAGGCGAGGTGGCGCTTCCGGTCGTCACTCGGCGGGGCACGAGGCCACCTTACGTCAGTTGATGACGGCGAAGCACGAGCACGCGCCGGTCGAGCCGCACGCGTTTCCATTCGAGTCCTGGCAGCTGAGCCCTGAGCAGCAGCCCGAGCCCGCGGTGCAGCTCTGCCCGATGCTCGCGCAGCTCGCGGCCTGGCACGTGCCTGCGATCTGGCCGGCCATCACGAGGCACGACAGGCCCGAGCAGCAATCGACGCTCGCGGTGCAGGTCTGACCCTGCGGCTGGCACGCCTGCGGGGCGCCGCACGTGCCGTTCGCGCACACGCGAGAGCAGCACTCGGCCGACGTGGAGCACGCGGCCGTGTTCGCCTTGCAAGCGACGACGCCGCCGTCTCGCGAGCCTCCGTCGCCGCCGCCGCCGCCCTCGGTGAAGGGCGTGCACACGCCGCCGCTGCAGACGTTGCCGCGGCAGCAGTCGCTCTGCGCAGAGCAGCTCGCGCCCGCGCTCTTGCAGCTCTGGCCCTGGCAGCGCAGCGCGCCGCCGTCGGCTCCGGGCACGCAGGGCAGGCCGTTGCAGCACTGGTCCTTGAGCTGGCAGGTGTCGCCGGCGGCGATGCAGCACGGAGCCTGGCCGGTGTAGCCGGTCGGGCACATCGCCGAGCCGCCGCCGAAGCACCGGGGGATGCCCGAGCTGTCGAGCTTGCAGACCTCTTTCATGCCATCGCAGCAGTTCTGTGATGCGTTGATCTTGCCGCCGTCGGGCAGCACCGGAGCGCCGCAGATGTTGCCGACCGGGTTGCAGGACTGCCCGTTGTCGCAGCGGCCGCCGCTGCACATCACCGAGCCGTTCGGGTTCGTGCCACCGCCGCAGCAGTCTTGCGCGCTGTTGCACCACGTGCCGGTGAGGCGGCACCCGCCGGCGGGCAGGCAGACCTTCACACCCGAGCCGGGGTCGAAGCAGATGCGCGAGCAGCAGTTGCTGCCGCCGGTGCAGGGGTTGCCCTCTTGAATGCAGCCCCCACCGCCACCGCCGGTGACGAGCTCGCAGCGGCCGGGCGCTCCCGCGGTCGCGGAGCACGCATGGCCGCAGCACTCGGCGTCGCTCGTGCAGACGTCGCCGTTGGCCTGGCAGGAGTAGGCCTTCGCGCAGACGCCGCCCTGGCAGCTCGTCGAGCAGCACTCGCCGCCCGAGCCGCACGCCTGGCCGAGCACCTTGCACGTGCCGCCGCCCAGCGTGGCGCACGCGCCGTTCGTGCAGGTCTGCGTGCAGCACTCGGCGGCCGCGCTGCAAGCCGCGCCGACGTCGCGGCACGTCGTCGCAGAGCACGCGCCGTTCACGCACGAGTTCAAGCAGCACTCGGTGCTGGCCGAGCACGAGTCACCCGCCGCCTTACAGAACGTGCTCGTGGTGCAGACCGAGCCGTTGCAGGCGCCGCAGCATGGGCTCGAGGCGCTGCACGGCTGGCCCGCGGCGATGCAGACGCCGCTGTCGGCGTCGCCAGGAGGTACGCCGCCGCACTGGCACGCGGTCAGTGAAGCCGCGAAGACGGCGATTGTGAGCGTTCGCATATGGGCCTAGACCCAGGCGCGAACAGGTCGGCCACCTCGTGGCCGCTCGGCGGGGCGCGAGGTCATGGAAGACATGCAGGAGCTGTCCCGCATCCTGAAGCGGGCAGCCGCAGGGGATGAGACGGCCTATCGATGGCTCTACCGCGCGTACCGGAGGGGCGTGGTGCGCCTGTGTGGGGCATTCGCAGTTCTGGACGCGGATGAAGTGGAAGACGTGGTGCAGGAGACGTTCGTGAGAGCTTTTCGCCGGGTCAGTCAGCTGAAGGAGCCGGGTGCGTTCGAGCCGTGGCTGTACGCCATCGCGCGCAACCGGGCGATCACGGCGGTCGAGCGCAAGACGAACGCGACGAAGCTGAAGGGCGAGCTCGAGCGCGAAGAGGCCCCTCCGTTCGAGCTGGTGCCCGAGGCGATGAAGATCGAAGCGGCGACCGAGGTCGTGCGCGAGGTCATCGCTTCACTGCCCGACGGCGCAGAGAAAGAGACGGCGCGGCTGTTCTACATCGAGGGTCACCTTACCGCGCGCGAGATCGCCGAGCGCGAGGGGGTCGGCAAGAGCGCCGTGACGATGCGGCTGGAGCGGTTCCGCGCGCGCGTGAAGCGCGTGCTGCTGCGCAGACTGTTGGAGACGCGATGGGCCACCTGACTGACGAGAGCTACCGGCGACTGCTCGAGTCTCCGAAGAGCGAGCTGGAGCTGTTCGAGCACTTGAAGACCGGCTGCGACGAGTGCGAGGCGTTTCTCGCCGCGCAGCCGCACGCGCTGCTCGACGGCCTCGCCGACGCCGCGCTGCTCTCGGTGACGCCCGCGACGGCCGAGCCCGCTGAAGGGCGGGCCGCCGAGACGTACGCGCGCATTCGCCCGACCCCGTCGCGCCGCTGGGTGCTCGCGCTCGCGGCGATGCTGCTCGCGGTGCTCGGCGCGGCGCTGCTGTTCGCGCGGCCGCACGACGACACGCAGGGCCTGAAGGGCGGCCCGCACCTGGCGCTCGAGCTCGAGGGCGTCGTGAAGGCGCAAGACGGGAGCCTCTCGCGCGTCGAGCGCGGGCAGACGGTGCCGGCCGCCGGCACGCTGCTCTTGCGCTACCACGCCTCCGACGCGGCCCAGGCGACGCTGGTCGTCGTACGCGGCGGCAAGCGTGAGGTGCTGGGCGCGGTGCGGCTCGAGAGCGGCACGCACGACCTGGGCCGCGAAGATGCGCTGCTCGGCCTGTCGCTCGAAGGGGAGCAGGGGCGGGTGCTCGTGCGGCTCGAGGCGGTAGACTCGGTCGCGGAGCTCGAGGTGACCGTCGGTCGCTGACCCATGAAGCGCTTCGGCACAGCTGCGGTGTGGCTTCTGGCGGCTGGCTGCGCCACGGGCTCGCTCGAGAAGGGCGGGCTCGTGAAGCTGAAGCTCGAGCAGGGCGCGCTCGACGAGGCGTACCGCCCGCGACGCTTCGCGCTGCTGGTGGGCATCGAGCGAACGGCGGACGAGACGTTTCGCCCGCTGCGCTACGCGGTGAAGGACGCGAACGACCTCGCGACGGCGCTGAAGGACCCGGGCGTCGGGCGCTTCGACGACGTGCAGGTGGTGACGCAGGAGCAGGCGACGTCGCGCGCCGGGCTGCTCGAGGCGGTCGCCCAGCTCGCGCGCAAGGCGAACCGGCCCGACGACATCGTGGTGGTCTACGCCTCGGCGCACGGCACGCTCGCGCGCGACGAGCGCGGCGTCTTGCGGCGCTACCTCGTGACGAGCGACGCCGACATCGCGCATGCGGCCCAGACGGCGCTCTCGATGGAGGCGCTCGAGGCCGGCTTCAAGGAGCTGCCGTCGCGCCGCCGCCTGCTCGTGCTCGCGACCTGTCACTCGGGCAGCGGCAAGTCGCTGCTGCCGCGCGACGTCGAGGCCGAGCTGAAGACGTTGAAGGCGGGCTTCTACGCTCCGCCGCTCGAGGAGGCGAGCCGGGCGTCGGTGGTGCTGTCGGCGAGCGACTGGGGTGAGACGGCGCGCGAAGACGAGCAGCTCGAGAACGACATCTACACGCACTTCCTGATCGAGGGGCTCGCGAGCGGCGACCGCAACGGCGACGGCGCGGTGACGGCGACCGAGGCGCACGACTGGGCGCGGCGGCGCACGTACGCGTTCACGAAGGGGCGGCAGCGGCCGTCGGCCGAGATCCTCGAGGTGGGGGCAGACCCCATCGTGCTGTCGGGGGCGGTGCGGCGGTACGGCAACCCCGAGCTGTTCAGCTACAGCCAGCGCCTCGACGGGTTCGAGCTGAAGATCGACGGCGAGACGAAGACCGAGCTGCCGGGCGGGGCGGCGGTGGCTCCGGGGAAGCGGCGGGTCGAGCTGACGAAGGGTGGGGCTCCGCTGTTCGACGAGCAGATCGTGGTGGGCGAGGGCGATCGCATCGAGCTCGACGCGCTGCTGCGGCGGGTCGAGCCGCGGCGCAGCGTGACGCTGACGGGCGGGGCGTTCGGCTTCGCAGACGCGGCGAGCCGCGCGGCATTGCTGCCGGCGGTGGCGACGGCGGGCCTGACGTTCCGCTGGGAGCGGTTGTTCGACGCGCCGCTCGCGCTTCAGCTGGGGCTCGCGGGCAGCTTCGGCTCGAGCGCGCTGATCGAGAACGCGCCCTTCCGCTACCAGCTGATCACGGGGAGTGTGGGAGTCGACTACCTGTGGCAGCGCGGGTGGCTGCAGATCTTCGGCGGGCCCGAGGTGGCCGCGCTGTGGCTGGGCAGGTCTTTCACGCTGGAGACCTACGTGGGCGCCCAGAACGTCGTCACCATGATGCCGGGAGTCTCGCTGGGCCTCGCGTTCCTCTTCCTCGAGCACTTCGAGCTGTCGGCGCGGGCGCGCGTGATGCTCGGCGTCATGTCGGTCGACGGGCAGAGCAAGGCGCTCGGCTTCTTCTCGGCGTTCGCCGGAGCGGGGTACCGGTTTTGAGAGCGCTCACGGCCAGCGCGGTCGCGTTGCTGTGCGCCTGTGGCGGGCTCGACAACCGGCCGCTGACGACGGGCTCGGTGGTGGGGCATGCCGACGGCTGCGACTCCGAGGGCGTGGTGGGCATCGTCGGTGACTCGTCGGTGCGCGTGGCGCCCGACGGCGCGTGCACGTTCAGAATCGACGGCCTCGAGCCGGGGCCGCGGCAGCTGTACGTGGCGCCGACGGGGAAGAAGGTGGCGCTGGTGGCGGTGAGCGTCGAGGCGACGAAGCTGGCCGACGTCGGAGAAGTGACGGCGAAGCCGGGGGCGTTCGCCCGCGTGCAGGTGACGGCGCCGGGCAGCAGCGACTTCGAGGGCGAGGTGATCGCGCCCGAGCTGCCCATCTCGACGACGGCGCTCGGCCGCTCGGGCATGGCGCGGGTCGGGCCGTTTCCCTCGGGGTGCTACCGGCTCGAGGTGACGCTCAAGGGCTTCGGGAAGAAGTCGGCGATGAGCTGCCTGGGCGAGGGCGAAGAGAAGAGCGTCGACGTCGCGTACTGAGACGTCGCGACGGCTCTACTTGGACGAAGCGCCAGCGGGGCCGGCCTGGCCTGCAGCGACGCGCTCGCGGACGCGGCCGAGCACGTTCTGGAAGTGCCCGAGCGGCTCGGGCCTCGTGACGATGCCCATGTGATCGACGCCGAAGCCGATGACCTCGGCGGCGCGCTGCTGCATCGTCACCTCGAGCTCGCTGTTGAGCGCGACGGTGCCGTCGTCGCCGACGTCGGAGCCCTCGCCGTAGCTGAAGAACATGTAGTGCGGCACCGAGGGAATCGAGGTGGCGATCGTCTGCTTCTGGAACTCGCTGCCCTCTTTCATGTCGTACCAGATGGGCACCGTCATCGGAGAGATGGTGGTGCCGCTCTCGGCCATGCCGTGACCGGCCCAGGGCGTCGAGAAGGTGACGAGGGCGGCGACGTTGAACTTGTGATCTCGGTCTTGCAGCTGGGCGACGGCGTCACGCGCGACGAGGCCGCCGACGCACTGCGAGACGACGACGACGTTCTGGAAGTCGTGCAGCACGCGGTACTCGTCGAGCAGGCTCTTGAGCGACTGCGCGGCGATCGACATGCGCATGCCCGACGCGTACCAGAACACCCAGACCTGGTAGCGGCTCTTGTCCATGCCCTCGATGACGGCGTGCATGTCGTCGGGGGTGCCGCCGATGCCGGGGACGAAGAGCACGGGGAGCTTGGCGGGGTCGTACGGCTCCATGAGGAAGAGGCGGTCGACGGGGTTCTCTTTGCGGAACTCGCCGGGCGCCCAGTGGCCCTTGCGGCCCATGCGCTCGCGGAAGCGATCGTCGGCGATGGTGACGACCTCGTCGTGCTTCGGCGCCCACTCGAAGTGCGGCCTCTGGGCGTCGTCGGCGAGCGTCAGGTCGATCGACGCGTGGAGCTTGCCCTCTTGCAGGAGCAGCTGCCGCGGGTAGAACGCGCGCGGCTCGCCGTCGTCGACGCGGAGGTTCGAGTTGAGGTCGGCGAACGCGAAGACCGAGTAGCGGCCCTCGTTCGCGAAGAAGTGGTAGTGGCCGGGCCGGTACAGCACCTGCGAGAACTCGACGCGCGGCTGTTCGCTGTCTTCGCGAACGAGCAGCACGATGATGGGCTTGCCGTCTTCGAAGGGCAGATTCCCGTCGGAGACGGTGCCTTCGAACTCGGCGAGAGCGCCCAGCTTGGCGTTCTGCTTGCGGACTTCGAACCCAATGCAGCCGGTGGTGGCGAGGCACACGGCGAGAATCGTCAGAATGTGGCGGGGAGTCACTTGGCGGGTTGGCCTTCTAGCTTAGAAGGCCTGAGAATGGCAGGGGTCATGAGGTACCTCCCGGTGCTGCTGGTGCTGTTGGGGTGCATCGAACCTCCCTGGGAGGGACCTCCACCGGGGAACACCGGTGGGAGTGTGGTTGTGCAGAAGAAGAACGTCGCGGCGCATGATCTGCCACCGAATGTGTTCCTGGTGGTCGATCGGTCGTCGACGCTGTCACCGCGGCTGGACGAGGTTCGCGCCGCGCTCGAGAGGGTAGTGGTCGCGCGCCAGGCGGATTACCGGTTCGGGTTGGTGCTGGCTCCGGCGGCGGCGGGCTGTGCGGTGCCGGGGCCGGCGATCGCTCCGGGCGGGAGCGTCGATGAGCTCGTCGGGGCGCTTCGCGGGCTGACGACGCAGGGGGTGCCGTCGCTGGCTGCGGGGCTCGCCGCGGTGCCTGCGCGCGAGACCGGGCGCAGGTCGGCCGCAGTTCTGCTGACCGCGAGCGACGACGATCACTGCCAGGGCGACGTGGCGTCGGCGGCGCAGGCGCTCTACCAGCGGCTCGTCCCCACGCACGTCGTGAACCTGGGGTCGTACTCGGGCATCCTCGAGGCGACGGCGAGCGGCGGAGGCACCGCGCCCAAGTGCGTCGACAAGCTCGACTGCCCCGAAAGCTCCTGCGACCTGTCGACGGCGAGGTGCTTGAAGGCGACACACGACGGCTACGACGCCGCGTCGCTCGCGCAGGCGCTGGCGTCGCTGTTCCCGGCTCCGACGCCGCCGAGCTGCACGTTCGCGCTGGACACCGAGCCGACGAACGCGATGCGCGTCACGGTGCTGATGGACGGTGAGAAGCTCAGGTACCCGTTCGACTGGGAGCTCGTGCCGGCGGGCGTGCAGCTGTTCGGCGCCGCGTGCGATCGCGTGACGGCGTCGACGGCGGCCGACCCGGTCGAGCTCGAGTTTCAGGTGGAGACGCGGCCGTGAGAGCCTTGGTGCTCGTCATGCTGTGCGGGTGCTCGGGGTGGGACCCCGCGTGGATGAAGGTGACGGGTGAGGACGAGCACGTCATCGTGATGAAGAAGAGCGTGACGGCGCGGCAAGCGCCTCCGAACGTGACGGTGCTGGTGGATCGCGTCGATCGAGAAGTGCGCGACGGCCTCATCGAGCAGATCGCGCGAGGGTCGCCGTACGTTCGCTTTGGGCTCGCGTTCACCGGCTCGAGCTGCGGCGAGGGCCTCGTGATTCCGCCGGGCGCTGCACCCGAGCTGCTCATCGGCGTCCTGCAGTCGCGCCCGCCGGAGGGCGTGTCGAGCTGGGCCGCGTCGCTGGCGCAGGTGCCGAGCAGCACTGACGACAACACAGACTACGTGATGCTCGTCACCTCGAGCTCCGACGATGCGTGCGGAGGCGATGCCGTCGAGGCGGTGCGAGCGCTGAGGACGCGCGACGTGCTGACGATCGTCGTGAGCGTGGGCCCCTCGTCGCCGACGCTCGATGAGATGGGGCGGCAGGGCGGCGTGCCGGCGTCATGCGGGATGGGTACCGATGCCGAATGCCAGACGGTCCGCTGCGATGCGATGACGGGTCACTGCGTCGATCCCACGTACCAGGTGCATGACGCTGCCGCGCTGCCCGCCTTGTTCGACTCGTTGTTCTGGGGCTTCGGGCCGGGCGCGACCGTGTGCCGCTACACGCTCAGCGCCACCCCCTCGAGACCGGATCGTGTCCGCGTGACGGTCGAAGGCGAGGTGCTGCGAAACCCAGAGGACTACACGCTCGCCGACCAGAGCATCACGTTCTCGGATGAGCGATGCCGATACCTCCTTGCCAACGGTACGCCCTGGAGTCCCGTACATCTCGAGATCCGCATCGACACGAGACCGTGATAGTCGTCGCGGGCGCCCCCGGTGACCGCACTGCTCCTCGCGCTGCTGCTGTCGCAAGAGCTCCCCGAGGGGCTCGTGCCGCCGAAGGCCGACTGCCCGGGGCCGCCCGAGTACCCGCCGAGAGAGAAGGTCACGGGCGTGGGCGGGCGCGTGATTCTCAACGTCAGCGTCGACGACAAGGGGCAGATCACGAAGCTCGAGGTCTTCCAGTCGCTGGCGCCGGCGTTCGATCAAGCGGCGCTCGACTCGGCGAAGAAGTGCACGTTCACGCCGGCGGTGATGAACGGCACGCCGCTCGCGTCGATCGTTCAGCTCACGGCCGACTTCGCCCCGCCGCTCAAGCCGTGGACGCTCGAGGGCGACGTCGTCGGCGAGCTCGGCGAGGCCCTCGCGGGAGCCCAGGTCGCGTTCGGCGGCAAGGTCGTGCTGACCGACGAGGCCGGGCACTTCAGCCTCACGTTCGACGAGGTGCCTCCGGGCGAAGGCTGGGTGCAGGTGACGATGAAGGGCAAGGCCGACAAGGCCTTCCCCGAGGTGTTCCGCTCGGGGCTCACGACGCGCGTGCGGTACCAGCTGCCGAACGAGAAGGTCTACGAGACGCGGGTCGAGGGCAGCCGACTGCTCCCCGCGATCCCCGAGCCGGACAAGACGCCGCAGGTCAGCAAGTTCACCATCACGAAGGCCGACCTCGATCGCGCGGTCGGCGCGTACGAAGACGTGACGCGCGTGATGCAGCAGGCGCCGGGCGTCGCGGCCGACCCCGACATTCTCGGCACGCTGTTCGTGCGCGGCGGCGGGCCCGACGAGGTCATCTTCTACCTCGACGGAGTTCCCCTCTCGAACCCCTACCACCTGGGCGGCTACCTCAGCATCTTCAACCCGCAGCTGCTCGAGAGCGCCGACTTCTTCACTGGCGGCATTCCCGCGCGGTTCGAGCCGACGCTGTCGGGCGCGCTCGAGATTCACTACGCGACCGGCGAGACGAAGAAGCCGCACCTGCTCGTCGACGTCTCGATGCAGACGGCGATGCTGCGCGCCGACGTGCCGCTGGGCATCGACGGGCTGTCGGCGCTCGTCTCGTTCAGGCGCAGCTACTTCGAGGCGTACTTCGCGGTGCTGCGCGCGGCGAAGATCGTGGGCTCGAACTTCTTCGCGCCCGAGATCACCGAGGCGACGCTGCGCCTGAACTTCCGCCGCGGGCGCCATCACACGATGGCCACGTACATGTACGTGCAAGACGGCATCAACCTGTCGGTGAGCCCGGGCGAGCAGGTGTTCTTCAACTTCGCGGGCGACCTGAAGCTCGCGAACCGCATGCACCTCGGGTCGCTGCAGCACACGATCGATCTCGGCGGCGACAGCAACCTCAAGTTCCAGGTGTCGTTCACGCACGACCGCAGCGCGAGCTCGGCGGCCGAGATTCTGCCGGGCGAGAAGCAGGGCAACCGGGTGTTCGGCAGCACGGCCTGGCGCGGAGATCTCGTCACGCGCGCCGACGGCGTCATCGCGAGCCCGCAGAACCGCATTCAGGCGGGCCTGCAGTACGCGCACCGCGAGCTCAACGTGCTCGAGGCGACGCTCACCGACACGCGCGGGCAGGGCGCGTGGGCGCAGTACCCGTCGGTGGCGACGTACGACGCTCCGATTCAGATCTTCCCGTACGTCGCGCGCGACGTGATCTCGGCGTACGCCGAAGACACGTACAAGCTGGTCGACACGCTCACGCTCGAGGCGGGCGGCCGCGGCCAGTTCGAGCTGCGCACGGGGCAGTTCAGCGGGTCGGCGCGGGTGGCGGCGGCGTGGACGACTCCGATTCACTCGGTGGTGAAGCTGTCGGCGGGCATGGCGATGCAGCCGGTCGCGTCGCCGCTGCTGCTCGACCCGGTGTACGGCAACCCGGGGCTGACGCCCGAGCGCAGCGAGCAGGTCGTGCTCGGCCTCGAGCAGCCGCTGCCGTTCGAGGCGCTCTTGCGGCTCGAGCTCTGGGCGAAGCACCTCGACAACCTCGTGGTGAACCCCGACACCTACGCCGGAGTGCTCGACCGGCAGGCGCGCGGCGAGCCCGTCTACGTGAATGCGGGCACGGGCTTCGCGAAGGGCGCCGACCTGTTGTTCATGGGGCGCACGCGGCACTTCTTCTACGGCGCGTCGCTGGGGCTCTTGTCGTCCGACCGCACGAACCCGCTGGCGACCGGGCCGCAGACGTACGCGACGCCGTGGGACCAGCAGTTCACGTCGGCGGTGAGCCTGTCGTGGTCGCCGAACGATCACTGGCTGTTCAGCGGGCGCTTCAGCCTGCGCAGCGGCAGGCCGTACACGCCGATTCAGCGGTTCAGGCTCGTGCCGGCCGAGGGCGATCTGCCCGAGCGGTACGTGCCCGACTTCGCGCCGATCAACAGCCAGCGCTACCCGTGGTTCTACGAGCTGTCGGTGCGCGGCGAGTACCGCTTCAACCTGGGGCCCGTGAAGGCGGCGTTCTACCTCGAGGTGATGAACGTCACGAACGCGCAGAACGCCTTCTCGTACATCTACGGCGTCGGCGACACCGACCCGAACCACCAGATCATCCCCGAGCGGGGCGTCATCAACCACCTGCCGATTCGCCCGTTCATCGGCGTGCGCGCCGAGTACTGATCAGACCCAGCCGAGCCCGGTCGCGAGCACGAGGTGGCACGTGACGGCGAGCGCGACGGAGCCCGCCAGGAAGCGAAGGCAGGCGCGCTCGGTGAGCCGGTCGTGGAGCCGCGCGAGGCCCCACAGCGGAGCGCAGTACACGACCGCGATGGGCAGCAGGTGCGGCCAGCCCCAGAACCGCCACGACCAGACGAGCGCTCCGCCGGCGTTGAGCGCGGTCTCAGCAGCGACTGCGAAGAGCCCGAGCGCGATGGGCACGACGATGCGCGAGGGCAGGCCGAGGACCCGGGCGGCCGGGTCTTTCGGAAGCAGGTCGAAGAGCACGAGCGGCATGATCGCGAACATCAGCCAGATCTCGACGTTGAGGCCGACGTAGATGACGAACGAGCTCTCCTTCGCGACCGTCCACAGCGCGGCGTGCTGCGAGAAGTGGAGCACGAGGCCATTCAGCATCTCCCAGACGGCCTCGAGGAAGAGGAAGCCGAGGCCGAGCGCGACGTGCTTGCGGTCGCCGCGGGCGGCCGCGCGGGCGTACGCGTAGACCGCGAGCGAGAGCGCCACCAGCGCCGTCCACTGCAAGCCGTCGACGCGGCGCAGCAGCGACAAGGCACGGGCGCTCTCGGGGGTGACGGCGAGCAGGAGCACGCTTCGGCGCGACAGCATTGCACGTGCCGTTTGCTGGGTGGCAGCTCGCAGCCGCTCGCGGCGCTAGCGCCGAGCCGTCTGATGACGCCGCCTCGCGGGTGCCTTTGCATGGCCTCAGCGAAGCTGAGGGGTCGCCTCAGATCATTCGATTGGCGGGCCGAGGAGCAACGACCGACATTGCGCGCATGAACGAAACACTCGAGTTCGCGGTGCGAGCAGTGCTCATCGGCGCGGGCGCCACGCTGGTGATGGATGCATGGGCGGCGCTCTTGCGCAGGTTCGGAGTGCCTTCGCTCGAGCCGGCCATGCTGGGCCGCTGGGTCGGGCACCTCGGCCGCGGGCGGTTGAGGCACGCGAGCATCGCCCGGGCAGAGCCGGTGCGAGGTGAGCGGGCGCTGGGCTGGGCGTCGCACTACGCCATCGGTGTGACGTTCGCGGCGCTGCTGCTCGTCGCGTTCGGCACGGCGTGGGCGCGCTCGCCGTCGCTGCTGCCGGCGCTGGCGGTCGGGGCGGCCGGGGTGGTCGCGCCGTGGTTCATTCTCCAGCCTGCAATCGGGGCCGGGGTCCTTTCGTTGAAGACGGCGAGCCCCGGCTTCAACGCGATGAAGAGCCTCGTCACCCACGTCGTGTTCGGTTTCGGGCTGTACGGCGCGGGGCTGGCGACGGCAGCGCTGCTCGGGGGCCGGTCATGAGCGAGCGTGCGGCCAGGGTGTTGGTGGGCGGTCTGCTCGTCTTGAGCGTGATGCCGGTGATCGGCGGCGTGGTGCGCATGCACGCGCTGGCGACGGCGAGTACGGCGGCCGAGAACGCGCGCTTCCTCGCGGCGCCGGTGCCGATCGTGATTCACGTCATCGCGTCGCTCTCGTTCGCGGTGCTCGGGGCGCTGCAGTTCGTGCCGAAGCTGCGGAGGTCGGGCTGGCACCGTCGGGCGGGGCGCGTGCTCGCGGCGCTCGGAGCGGCGGTCGCGCTGAGCGGCGTGTACATGACGCTCACGTACCCGCGCGTCGAGCCCGACGGCGCGGCGGTGTGGGCGATGCGGCTGGTGTTCGGCGCGGCGATGCTCGCGAGCATCGTGCTGGGAGTCGCCGCGATCCTCCGCCGTGACGTCGCCGCCCACGAGGCGTGGATGACGCGGGCCTACGCGATCGGCATGGGCGCGGGCACGCAGGCGTTGACGCACCTTCCGTTCTTCCTGGTGATGGGAACGCAGCTCGACGTCACGAGCCGGGCGATCGCGATGGGAGCGGGGTGGGTGCTGAACCTGATGATCGCCGAGTGGGCGCTGCGGCGGAGACAGAGCCGGCCGGCGGCTGGGCGATGGGGGGCCACGCCCCCAGCTTTGGACCGCCGTACAGGCTTCGGCGCAGAGACCTCTGAAACCTGAACGACAGTTGTCCGTGCAATGAAGGTCGGGGCATCGAAGGCTCTACAACCGTCCAGAAGTGAGGGGCTGGCACCGCGAGGCCTCGTGGCGGGACGATGGTTCACGGCGTCGCAGCGGGCTGGAGGCAGCGAGTCGCGCGGACGTAGCGATGTGCTCGAGAGGCAGCAGATGTCGGCGACGTGAAGCCGGGAGAACGCAGCTGCGTCAGTCGGCCGCGAGGGCGACGACAACCGCCGCTTCTCCGTTGGCGGCGGGCGTGGCGTCCGGGATGCGGGGCCTCGAGGCTGGCGGGCAGGCGTGAACCCAGGCGGGTGAGCGTCAGCTGTCGAGCGACAGGCCGGAGGCAAAAAAGGGGACAGGCTACTTTTTTGCGCAACCTGGGAGCAGGCGTTCGGCGCGGGCGGCGCCGGTGTTGCGCAAAAAAGTAGCCTGTCCCCTTATTTGCGCAGGATGGAGGCGGCGGCGGCGATGAGCGGCTCCGCGGCGCGGCTCTTCGCGTAGACGAAGGCGACGGAGACGGGCGCAGGGCACGCGTGCAACAGCTCGACCTCGCCGCGCCGTTGGGCATCGAGAGCGGCGTCGTCGTGAAGCAGCCCGACGCCGACGCCGGCGGCGACGAGGGTGCGGGTGAGATCGCCGCGGTCGACGTTGATGATGCGCTTCGGCCGAAAGCCGTGGTCGGCGAACAGGCGCTCGGCGGTGTCGCCGCAGCAGGTGCTGGCGGTGGGGTAGATCCACGCGCGCTGCTCGAGCGCCTTCCAGTCGAGCAGGCCGGTGCCGGCAGGGGCGGCGACGTGAATCGTGAAGCGGCCGGTCTCAACGGCGGTGAGCGCGGGGCGAAGCGGCGCGGCGAGGTTGCAGAACCCGGCGTCGAGCTCGCCGCGCTCGACGCGCTCGAGGATCTCGCGCGAGGTGCCGTGCGAGAGCGCGACCTCGACCTCGGGCCAGCGCTCGGCGAGCGCGGTGACGAGGCGGCCGATCGCGGCGGGGCTCGAGCTCGTACCGGCGCCGAGCCTCAGTCGCCCGGCGACCTGGCCCTTGAGGCGGGAGGCCTCATCGACGAGCTCCTGGTGTGCGGCGAGGGCGCGATCGGCCTTCGCGAGCAGCCGCTCGCCGTCTGGCGTGAGGCTCATGCCCTTCGCGGTGCGCTCGAAGAGCGTGAGGCCGAGGGTCTCTTCGAGCGCCTTGATGTGAGCGCTGACGGCGGGCTGGCTCAGGTGCACGCGCTCGGCGGCGCGCGTGATGCTGCCCTCTCGCGCGACGGCGGCGAACGTCTTGAGCTGGTGAATGTCCACGCGCCGGTTCTCTAGCGTCTGGGCGGGCGTTTCACGAGCCTCGAGCGACTCGAGGAATTACTTCGTCCGCGTGACCGAGCTCGTCACCGACGTCCCCGCGCGCCTCGATCGGCTGCCGTGGCTCAAGTGGCACACGATGATCGTGGTCGCGCTGGGCGTGACGTGGATCCTCGACGGCCTCGAGGTCACGATCGTCGGCGCGATCGGCCCTGCGCTCGAGAAGCCGGAGGCGCTCGGCCTCGACAGCGCGCAGGTGGGGCTCGCGGCGAGCGCGTACATCGCCGGAGCGATCTCGGGCGCGCTGGTCTTCGGGCACCTCACCGACCGGCTCGGGCGCAAGCGCCTCTTCCTGGTCACGCTCCTGCTCTACGTCGTGGCGACGCTCTGCACCGGCTTCTCGTGGAGCGCCCTCTCGTTCACGTTCTTCCGCTTCTTCACCGGCACGGCGATCGGCGGCGAGTACGCGGCGATCAACTCGGCGATCGACGAGCTGCTGCCGGCGCGCGTGCGCGGGTTCGCGGCGCTCGGCATCAACGGCAGCTACTGGGTCGGCACCGCGATGGGCGCCCTCGCGAGCACGGTGCTGCTCGACCCCGACCTGTTGCCCCCGTGGCTCGGCTGGCGGCTCGCATTCTTCGGAGGCGCCGTGCTCGCGGTCGCGGTGGTGCTCGTGCGCAGGCACGTGCCCGAGAGCCCGCGCTGGCTCATGCTGCACGGCCGAAACGACGAGGCGGTGCGCGAGGTCGAGAAGGTCGAGGCCGAGGCAGCGCGTCGAGGTCATGCGCTCGAGCCCGTCACGCGGCCGCTGCGCCTCGCGGTCGGCCACCGCATCTCGCTGCTGACGGTCGCGCGCACGGTGCTCGGGCAGTACCGCGCGCGGGCGGTGCTCGGGCTGTCGCTGATGCTCGCGCAGGCGTTCTTCTACAACGCGATCTTCTTCACGTACGCGCTGGTGCTGACGCGCTTCTTCGCGGTGCAGCCCGAGCACGTGGGCTGGTACCTGCTGCCGTTCGCGGCGGGCAACGTGCTGGGGCCGCTGTTGCTCGGGCGGCTGTTCGACCACGTGGGGCGCAAGGTGATGATCGTGACGACGTACGCGGCGTCGGGCGTGCTGCTGCTCGTGACGGGCATCTTGTTTCAGCAGGGCCTGCTGACGGCGTGGACCCAGACGCTCGCGTGGTGCGTGGTGTTCTTCTTCGGCTCGGCGGCGGCGAGCTCGGCTTACCTGACGGTGAGCGAGCTGTTCCCCCTCGAGATCCGCGCGCTGGCGATCGCCCTCTTCTACGCCGTCGGCACGGGGGCCGGAGGCGTGGCGGCTCCGGCGCTGTTCGGAGCGCTGATCGGCACGGGCGACCGGTCGCGCGTCTTCCTCGGCTATGCGCTCGGCTCGGCGCTGATGCTGGCGGCCGCCGGCGTCGCGGCGGTGCTCGGCGTCGACGCCGAGCGGAGGTCGCTCGAGGAGCTCGCGGCGCCGCTCAGCGCCCGACCCGAGTCACCGTGACTGCAGCTTGATGGTGATCGCGATCAGCCGGCCGTGAAAGCCCTCGAGCTCGTGCCGGTAGGCGATGTCGACGCCGCTGCCCTCGAGGAAGAAGCCGAGGCCCGCGCTCACGTACTTCTGGCCGGTGATGTTGTCCCACGTGAAGCCGGCGCGAATCGGCACGACCTCGCCGGCGATCCACTCGAGGCCGAGCGCCCACGCGAAGCGCGGCGACGGAGCGTTGAAGTCCATTCGCAACTCGAAGCTCGGCGTCAGCATCGAGAACGACGCCGACGTCGACAGCGCGAAGAAGCGGTTCACGAGCGGGCTCGCGACCCCGATGAGGTTGTGGCCCGAGAAGCCGATGATCCACCGGTCGAAGAGGCGCACCGCCGCGCCCGCGCCGATCGTGATCGAGTTCGTCGCGTACGGCCCGTAGATCAGCTGGTACCGCGCCGAGATGCCCAGGTGCAGCCAGTCGGCGATCGGGTACGCCATCGCGGTGGTGTTGAGGTGCGCGGTGCTGCGCCCGTACGGGCTGTCGAACGTCGCGAGCACGTACGACTGCCCGTACGCGAGCTCGTTCGTCGCGCTGTCGATGATCGACAGGCCTCCGAACCCATAGCCGTTGGGAATGTCCCACGCGCCGCCGAGCTCGAGCTGGTACCGCCGGAACATCGACAGCATCGCGGGGTTGCCCGACACCGTCTCGGTGCCGAAGCCCATGCCGCGGTACGCGCCGCCCATGCCGAAGTTGCGCGCCTGCATGCCGGCGTCGTTGAGCACGTTGGGCACGGGCAGACCCGTGTCCTTCGGCACGCCGGCCGACGCCTGCCCCAACACGATGGCGATGAGCAACGACCCCTTCAGCATCGAGAGGGGTTTTACGACGCCGTGGCGGGCCCAGCGAGTTTCGATTAAGCGAGTGCGGCGCATGGCTGACCAACCGCTGAGGAAAGTCATCGTTCCCGCCGCCGGCCTGGGGACTCGCTTCTTGCCCGCCACCAAGGCGATTCCCAAAGAGATGCTGCCGATCGTGGACAAGCCCACGCTTCAGTACATCGTCGAAGAGGCGGTGGCGGCCGGGGTTCAAGACCTCATCCTCATCAACGGCCGCGGCAAGGGCGCCATCGAAGACCACTTCGACGTCGGCTTCGAGCTCGAGACCACGCTGTCTGAGCGAAAGAAGACGGCCGACGTCGAGCTGCTCCGGTCGATCTCGAAGATGGTGAACCTCGCGAGCGTGCGCCAGAAGCACCCGCTCGGCCTCGGCCACGCCGTGCTGTGCGGCAAGAGCCTCGTCGGCAACGAGCCGTTCGGCGTCATGCTCGGCGACGACATGATCGACTCCGAGGTGCCGGGCATCTTGCAGCTGTGGCGCGCGTACCAGAAGCACCAGAAGGGCGTCATCGCCCTGATGGAGGTGCCGGCCTCCGAGACGCACCTGTACGGCATCGCGGCCGGTGACATGCTCGACGACCGCACCATGCGCATCACGAAGATCGTCGAGAAGCCGAAGACCGACCCGCCGTCGCGCATGGCCGTCATCGGCCGCTACGTGCTGCCCCCGAAGGTGTTCGAGTACCTCGAGAAGACCGGCCGCGGTGTCGGCGGCGAGATTCAGCTCACCGACGCGCTCGCGAAGCTCGTCGAGAACGAGGGGCTCATCGGCTACAAGTTCGAGGGCACGCGCTACGACGCCGGCGACAAGGTCGGCTACCTCACCGCGAACGTCGCCTACGCGCTCAAGCGCCCCGAGCTGCGCGAAGGGCTCATGCGTTACCTGCGCGAGGTGGTGAAGTGAGGCTCGCCGTCACCGCGCTCGTGCTCGCGTACGTGATGCCGTCGTACTCGATCGTGCGGCGCATGGCTCAGGAGCGCGACGACCTGCAGCTCACCACGCTCAAGGTCGACGGCACCGTCACTGTGCCGGCCGCTGCGGCTGCCGACTACGCGAACGCGCTGGGGGTCACGGCCGGGCCGGGCGAGCTGCAGCTCAGCGGCTCGGTCTCGATGCGCCTGCCTGCGCGCTGCCGCTTCGACCTGAGCTCGCTCGACAGCACGAAGACGGTCTCGGCCGTGTCTGCGAACGGCAAGCGTCGCACCGAGGGCGCCGAGCTCGCGGCGCTGCAGGTCGCGGCCGACGAGATCTGCGCCGCGCTCGCGCTGCACGGGGCCGGCGACGGCGACTCGCGCGCGTCGGTCGAGCGGCACCTGCAGGCGCTCAAGATCGACCCGAAGCAGAGCTCGCTCGCGCGGTACGACGGCACCCTCGCGTACGTCGTCGGCAACCCGGCGCCGGGCTCGCCGCAGCTCTGGGTCTACAAGAACGACAAGTTCCACCCGGCGCGGCTGCGCTTCGCAGACGACAAGGGCGTCGCGTGGGACGTGAAGTTCAAGGACTACGCGTCGCAGGCCTCCGACGCGTTCCCGCGCGTGGTCGAGGTGTGGAAGGGCGACGCGCTGCAGTTCCGCTTCACCACGCTCGGCACCGACGTGAAGCCGAAGCTCGACGACAAGATGTTCTGAGCCGCCCGCGGGCTCCTCGACATTTTGTCCGCCGTGCGCGCGCAACCCCTCGGGGCGGCGCGTGGCACGCGCGCTGCTACCGGCCGGTGCATGCCTGTTGCCCTGGTCGTGGTGCTCGTCGCAGCGGCGAGCCCGAAAGAGAGCTGCGAGGAGCTGCGCAAGAACGGTCGCTACTCGGCGTTCTTCGAGCGCGTCGAGCTCGACAAGCTCGTGCAGACGGTGAGCGACGCGACGTGCAAGACGTTCATCGTCGGCGAGAACGTGCGCGGGAAGATCTCGATGATCGGCCCCGAGAACGGGCACACCACGCTCGACGCCGACCAGTTCTACGCGGCCTTCCTCGCAGCGCTCGACGCGAACGGGCTCACCGTCGTGCCGAGCGGCCGCTTCATGCGCATCGTCGAGAAGCAGCGCGCGAAGAGCTCGGCCATACCCGTCGTGATCGACGAGACCGAGCGGTTCCCCGCGCGCGACGAGATGGTGACGCGCGTCTTCAAGGCGCGCCACGTCGAGCTCGAGGCGCTGCGCCAGGCGCTCGGCCAGTTCTTGAGCTCGGGCGCCGACGCCGTCGGGTTCCCGCCCGACACGCTCATCGTGAACGAGCTGGGCTCGAACCTCGTGCGGCTCGAGCGCATCGCCCGGGCGATCGACGTCGAGCGCGAGCCCGGTGAAGAGCTCAAGGTCGTTCGCGTTCGCTTCGCCGAGGCCTCGACGGTGGGTGACGAGGTGACGCGGGTGCTCGCCCCGAAGGCGCCGAAGCCGGGCGAGGTGCTGGCGGTGACGGCCGACGAGCGCAGCAACCGCCTGATCGTCGTCGCGAGCCCGCCGCTGATGAAGCGCGCGCTCGAGCTCGTCGCGCAGCTCGACGTCGAGCTGCCCGGCGACGGCAAGGCGCACGTCTACGCGCTCGCGAACGCCGAGGCGAAGGAGCTCGCGGCGAACCTCACCGAGGTCGTCTCGGCGACGCGCGCAGGCCAGAAGGCGCCGGCGCCCGGCACGAGCGAGACGAAGATCAGCGCGAACGAGTCGCTGAACGCGCTCATCATCGTCGCGAGCAACGCCGAGTACCGGAACCTCGTCGACCTCATTCGCCAGCTCGATGTGCCGCGGCGCCAGGTCTTCATCGAGACGGTCGTCATGGAGGTCTACGTCGAGCGCAACGACGAGGTCGGCGCGTCGGCGCACTTCGTGGCCGCGCCCGACGGAGTGCCGCTCGTCTTCGGCTCGCAGCCGGCCGGCACGCCCTCGTCGCTCGCGCTCGACGGGCTCGCGTCGGCGTCGGGGCTCTTGTTCGGGCTGCAGGGGCCCGAGGTCGCGGCGCTCACGAAGGCGCTCGGGTTCACCGTCGGGCAGTACGGGCTCGCGTTCACCGCGAACCAGGGCACGACCGACACGAACGTGATGTCGACGCCGCACATTCTCACCACCGACAACAAGGAGGCCGAGATCACGGTGGGTCAGAAGATCCCCTTTCAGCAGGGCCTCAGCCCTTCGCTCGCGCAGCAGCTCTCGGCGCAGGCGGGCTCGTCGGCCGCCTCGGTCGCGGCGCTCGCGGGCAGCGTGACGCGCGAGCCGGTGCAGCTCAAGCTGACGGTGAAGCCGCACATCGGCGAGGGCGACCACATCATGCTCGACCTGAACCAGACGGCCGAAGAGGTCTCGGGCGAGAACAAGCTCGGGCCGATCACGTCGACGCGCTCGCAGAAGACGACGATCGTCGCGCGCGACGCCGAGACGGTCGTGCTCGGCGGCATCATGCAGGACCGCGTCATCGAGAAGGCGACGAAGACGCCCTTGCTGGGCGACCTCCCCGTGCTCGGTCGGCTCTTCCGCTACGACAAGAAGACCAAGATCAAGGTGAACCTGCTCGTGTTCCTGACGCCGCACGTGATCCGCACTCCGGCGGATCTGCAGGTGCTCATGCGGAAGAAGCTCGACGAGCGCCGGCGACTCTTGCAGCTCACCTACGGCGCCGACGACACCCGCGAGCCCCTCGACTACTCGCGCCGGCCGGGCCCGCTGATGGCGATGCTGCGCGCGCTGCGGCGCGAAGAGGCGCGGCCCGAGAACGGCGGGGCGGGCGCGCCCGGTGAGACCGTGATCGAGCCCCGCGGTGAGTGATGGCGTGGGTCGAAGCTGTGCGGCGTGCGGCGACGCCGATCACGATCACGATCACGGCTACGACCACGTCCACGTGCGCGAGCGCGTCCACGCTGGGCTCGCGGCCCCGCCGGTCGTTCGATCTGCTCGAAGGCGACGAGAGCCTGTCCGTGACTGCAGAGGTCGGAGGCGGTGACGTCGCGCCTCGCCCGTCGAAGCGCCGAGGCGCGCCGCGACCACGACCACGATCACGATCACGGCTACGACCACGTCCACGTGCGCGAGCGCGTCCACGCTGGGCTCTCAGCGAAGGCGACGAGAGCTGATCAGTGACAGCCGACGCCCAGATCTGCGGCGGTGAAGCCGGGCAGTGCCTGCCCGCTCGACGCGCTCAGGCGCAGGGTCGCGGCGACCGGCCGGCCGTTCGTGCCGGTCGAGAGGAGCGAAGCCGACAACAGCAGCGCGCTCTTGCCCGACCTCGTCGCCGGCACGCGCACGTTCTCGACGCGCACCCTGAAGCAGCCCGCCGCGGCCGACGGCTCGATCGAGTACTGGTACGCGCTCTCGGGCTTCGACGGGTCCATCTTCCACGGGTCGGTGTGCTGTCGCACCTCGTCGCCGTTGGGGATGCCGTCGACGTCGAAGTCGGTGAGGTTGTCGGCGAGCTCGGGGCGGGTCGCGTGCTGGAACTCGACGGCGTCGGGCAGACCGTCGTCGTCCGAGTCGGCCCGCGAAGGGTTGCTCGCCAGCACCCGCTCGTCGCAGTCGGAGAGCCCGTCGCAGTCGGAGTCGACGCCGGGGCTCTGGCAGCCCTCCATCAGGCGAAAGAGGCGCGTCGGGTCTTTGTCCTTGCCCAGGGCGACCCACCGCTCGACGCCGTCCGAGAAGCCGTCGCCGTCGCTGTCGCGCTGATCGGGGTTCGTGCCGAGCGTCTGCTCCTGCGCGTCCGTGAGGCCGTCGGCGTCGGAGTCGACCTCACCGGTGCTCGGCGCAGACGACAGGTTCGAGACGACGACGGTGCCGAGCGAGAAGCCCGTCTTGACGAGCCGCTGCGCCACGAAGCCGAAGTCGGCCGGCGCGCCGTTGCGGAACTCGCGAAACTCGCCGCCGCCGAGCTGCGCCATGCGCTTCAGCCGGTCGCGGTCGATGTCGACGACGTGCGCCGCACACGTCGCCGCCGTCGTGACGGGCAGCGCGCACACGCTCGGGCTCGAGGGCAGCGGCTCATTGCACGTGGCCGGCGGCTGCAGCGGGTTGAAGACGAACGCCGTGTGAACGCTGACGCCCCTCGCGAGCTCGCCGAGCGCGCGCACCCGCGTGACCGCGTCGCCGCAGAGCAGGAGGTCATCCTGGCGGGTGGCGGGCCCGCCGTCGCTGACGAAGAGCACGGCGTACGCCGCGGCAGGGCGCTTCGCCGCCTGGTCGAGGCCGATGTCGAGCGAGACCGTGGTGTGAATGCCCGACAGCGCGAGCACGAAGTCGGTGCCGTCGGCACCGCCGCCGGGCGGCGCGAACCGCAGAATCCGCTCGCGGAGCGCGGAGCGATCTTGCGCCGACAGCTGCGACACGCTCTTGAACGCCGAGCCCTCTGCGTCGACCGGCAGCTCGGTCGCCGACCCCGCGAACAGCATCACCGCGACCGAGACCTCGACGTCTCTCGGCAGCGCGTCGAGCAGCGACAGCACCGCCTCTGCGCGCGAGCCGCTCGGGTCGGTGACCTGCACCGACCGCGACGTGTCGAGCGCGATGAGCACCTTGATCGGCCGCGCGGCTCCCGCCATCGCGCTGCAGATCTCGCCCTCGAGCACGTCGGTGCGAGTCGGCTCCGGTAGTGGCATGTCGGATGCCGGAGTGAAGCAAGCCGTCGTCAGAACCGCGGTCATGGCCAGGGCGCGGAGCATGGTCGGGAAAGTGCCGGGCTTGGACCTGACCTTCACCGAATCGTCAGACCCCTGCGCTACAAGGCTCACCTCCCCGATGTCTCTTCTCGACACGAGCCCCTACGCCTCGGTGGCGGTCGGTCGCCCCCTGCGCGGCGAGTTCACCTATCTCGTACCGTCGAGCCTGCGCGGCAAGCTGCGGCCGGGGCAGCGGGTGCGCGTGCCGTTCGGGCGCGCGACCGCGCTCGCGTTCTTTCTGGGCGACGCCCCGCCGCCGGCCGCCGACGTCGCCGCCCGGCTCAAGCCCATCGACTGCGCGCTCGAGCCCGACCCGGTGCTCACGCCTGACGTCGTCGAGCTCGTGCGCTTCGCGTCGCGCCACTACCGCTACCCGCTCGGCGAGGCGCTGAAGAGCGCGCTGCCTCCGCAGCTCGCGCGGCCCGACGAAGAGCGAGAGGCGAAGGCCGACGTCGAGTGGTGGGCGCACGTGCTGGGCCTGCCCGACCCCGACGCCCTGCCGAAGAGCGCGCACGCCCAGCGCGCGACGCTGCAGTACCTGCTCGCGGTGGGGCGCACCGCGACCGTCGACGAGGTGGCCCACGCGATTCCCGGGGCGCGCGAGACCTTGAAGAAGCTCGCCGAGAAAGAGCTCGTGCGGCTCGAGTCGCGGCCGCGGGGCCTGCGCCTCACCGAGGGCCTTCGAGACGAGCGCCCGCAGGTGCTCACCGACGAGCAGCAGGCGGCCCTCGCGACGCTGGGGCCCGAGCTCGATCGGCGCGCGTTCGCGCCGTACCTGCTGCACGGCGTGACGGGCAGCGGCAAGACCGAGGTGTACCTGCAGCTGGTCGAGCGGGCGCTCGAGCAGCAGAAGGGCGCGCTCGTGCTGGTGCCCGAGATCGCGCTGACGCCGCAGCTCGTCGGCCGGTTCAAGAGCCGGTTCGGCACGCGCGTGGCGGTGCTGCACTCGGCGCTCAAAGACTCCGAGCGCTACCGGAACTTCCAGGCGCTGCGCCGGGGCGATCAGCGCATCGCGGTCGGCGTGCGCAGCGCGATCTTCGCTCCGGTCGAGAACCTCGGCCTCATCGTCGTCGACGAGGAGCACGACCCGTCGTTCAAGCAGGAAGAGAAGCTGCGCTACCAGGCGCGCGACCTCGCGATCGTGCGGGCGCGGCAGGTCGGCTGCCTCGTCGTGCTGGGCTCGGCGACGCCGTCGCTCGAGACGATCGAGAACACGAACCGTGGCCGCTACAAGCTCGTGCAGCTCACGCGCCGCATCGACGACCGGCCGATGCCGAGCGTCGGGCTGGTCGACCTGCGCGTCGAGCGGCCCCGTAAGAAAGACGAGCCGCGAACCGCCGAGCCGCCCATTCTCTCGGCGCCGCTGCGCGAGGCGATGGAGGACGTGCTCGGCCGGGGGCAGCAGGTCATCCTCTTCTTGAACCGGCGCGGCTACGACACGTTCTTCGTCTGCGAGGTCTGCGGGCAGAGCCTCAAGTGCAGAGACTGCGACGTCTGCCTCACGCACCACCACGGCAGCCGCCGCCTCTTGTGTCACTACTGCAACCGCCAGGAGTTCGTGCCCGATCAGTGCCCGCAGTGCACGGGCCCGCTCTTGCGGCTCGGCATGGGCACCGAGAAGGTGCAGGCCGAGGTGGCCGACGCGTTTCCGACCGCGCGCGTGGGGCGGCTCGACCGCGACGCCGTGCAGTCGGCCGAGGGGCTCACCGAGCTGCTCGCGTCGTTCGCGCGCCGTGAGCTCGACGTGCTCGTCGGCACGCAGATGGTGGCGAAGGGCCACGACTTCCCCGGCGTCACGCTCGTCTGCGTCGTCATGGCCGACACTGCGCTCGCGCTGCCCGACTTCCGCGCCGCCGAGCGGACGTTTCACCTGCTCACGCAGGTCGGCGGCCGCGCGGGCCGCGGCGTCGATCCCGGGCGCGTGCTCGTGCAGACCTACAACCCTCAGGCCGAGCCCGTCGCGCGCGTCGTGCACCACGACTTCGAGGGCTTCTCGCGCGAGGAGCTGCGGCGCAGGCGCCTGCTCGCGTGGCCTCCGTACTCGCGGCTGGCGGCGGTGCGCGTCGAGGGCGCGCACCCCGAAGACACCGCGCGCGTCGCGCGGGCGCTCGGCAAGGCCATGGCCGACCGGCTGCCGCCCGCGTCGCACGGCGTGCGACTGCTCGGGCCCGCGCCGGCGCCCATCTCGAAGATCAAGGGCAAGACGCGCTGGCAGCTGCTGCTCAAGGGGCCCACGCACGCCGCCCTCGAGAGCCCGCTCGCGGCCGCCGAGGCGCTGCTCAAAGACCTGCCCTCGACGGTGCGGGTGACGCTCGACGTCGACCCGGGCGCGATGCTCTAGGCGCGCGCCCATCGCGAACGGTGGGGTCGCTGCCACCTCGACCGCGGCTGCGCGATGCTCCACACGCGTGAGCGCGGGGAATAAGGTCGTGTGCCGTGGCGCTCGCATGGGAGCTCGGACCCAAGCTCGGCTCTGGCGGCATGGCCGACGTCTTCCTCGCGGTCGTTCGCGAGAAGCGCGGGCCGCGGCTGCTCGCCGTGAAGCGGCTGCGGGCCGGGAGCTTCACACCCGGCATGGTCGCCCAGCTGCAGCGCGAGGCCGAGATCGGCGCCCTCTTGAAGCACCCGAACGTCGTTCGCCTCGAGGCCTCGGGGGCAGACGCGCTCGGCCCCTGGCTCGCGATGGAGTACGTCGCCGGCTGCTCGGCCCGCCGCGTGCTGCGCGCGCACCTCGAGCTCGGCCGCGCGCTGCCCGCGCCGATCGCCGCCGCCATTCTGTGCGACGCGGCGAAGGGCCTCGCCTACGTGCACAGCGTTCACGACCCCGATCGCGGGCTGCACGACCTCGTGCACCGCGACGTCTCGAGCGACAACATCCTCGTCGACCTCGACGGTCACGCGAAGCTCGCCGACTTCGGGGTCGCGCGCATCGCCGGCGCCGCCGGGCTCACCCGCGACGGCAGCTTCAAGGGCAAGATCGGCTACGCGGCGCCCGAGCTGCTCGAGGGCGACCCGCCGACGCACAAGAGCGACTACTTCGCGCTCGCCGCCACCGTCTATGAGCTGTTCACGGGGCGCTACGCGTTCGTCGGCATGAACGAGGTCGAGACGCTCAACAACGTCGTGAACCGGCCGCCGCCGCTGCTCGCCGAAGCCCCGCGCGACGTCGCCGAGTGGGTCGCGCAGGCCTTCGAGAAGGACCCGAAGCACCGGCCCGACTCGCTGACCGGCCTCGTGCTCGCGCTGGGGCGCATCGCGGCTCCGCCCGGCGAGGTCGCGCGCGTCATGCACGAGGTCGGCGCCGACCGCGGCGTGCAGCGCGCCGATGCGATCACGACGCAGCTCTCGAGCGGGCCCCGCAGCCGCCGCGGGTGGCTCGCCCTCGTGCCGGTCGGTGTCGCAGCAGCCATCGCGGCAGCCGTGCTGCTGTGGCCCGCGAAGCCCGCCCCGGCGCCGCCGCCCCCCGCGGCGCTCGAGGCCCCGACGCCGGTCGAGGCTCGGAAAGAGCCGCCCGCTCCGGCCCCGCTGCCTGCGCGGGAAGAAGAGGTGCGGCCGCCGCCTCGGGCGCCCCCTGCGGTACGCCCGCGCGGTCACACCGGGCTCGTGAAGTTCGACGTGAAGCCGTGGGCGGACATCTGGCTCAACGGCAAGAGGCTGGGCATCGCGCCGTTCGAGGCGCACGTCCCGCTGGGCCGGCAGACCTTCGAGGTGCGCAACGCCGAGCTCGCCGCCGCCGTCACCACGACCATCGACGTCACCGAAGAGGGCCCCAACGTGCTCTCGATGGACCTTCACGAGCAGCCGTAAAGTGGCAAGCGCCCGCGCCTGTAGCAACATGTGACAGCCCGCATGGCCGCACCGGTACTCCTCGTTCACGACGACCTTCAGGACATCGCCGCCCTGAAGCGGCTGCTCGCGCGCGAAGGGTACGAGGTGGTGCTCGCGACGTCGGCGGCCGACGCCGTCATCGCGTTCGGCCACCACCTGCCGGGGCTCATCATCCTCGCGCCGTCGGTCGAGTCGAACCGCGGTCACGTCGTGCTCGAGGAGCTGCAGAATCACCCCGACGGAAAGCTCGCCAAGGTGCTGCTGCTCGGCGAGTCGGTGCCGGGCTTCGGGTACCCGGTCGCCCCGATGCCGCCCGACGACGAGCTCGTGAAGCAGATCAACGAGCTCATCAACCCCGCCGGCGACGCGTGGACGTTGCGCGAGCACGAGAAGACGGTGCCCGTCGTGCAAGACGAGCCCGAGCCCGCCGCCCCCGAAGAGCCCTCGGCCGCGCCGGCTCCGGACACGGCGGGCTGGCGCACGACGACGGTCGAGGTGACGTCGCCGCCGGCCGCCGACCCGACGCCCCCCGACGCCCCGCACCCCACCATCAGCCCGCCCCGCGCCGATCTCGAGGGCGCCCTCTTCGGCGACCTCGAGCAGCAGGTCGGCCAGCAGGTCGAGGCCGAGGCGATGGCGTCGGTGCAGTCGGCGCTCGAGTCGATTCCGCAGGACCCCGAGCTCGAGCGCCTCGAGAGCGAGGTTCGCGCCGAGGCGCGGCGGCGCCGCAAGCAGCGCGAGGCCGCGAAGCCGCCGGCGCCCCCTGCGATCGAGCCGGTCGCCGAGCAGAGCGCCGCGCTCGAGCTGCAGGAAGAGCCGCAGCCGCCGCCCGCCGAGCCGAAGCCCGAGAGCGAGCGGCTCAGCCTCGACGAGATCGAGCGCCGCCGTGAAGAGGCACAGGCGCGCGAGAAGCAGCTCGAGGCGAAGGTGCACGAGCTCGAGGCCGCCCAGGAGCGCGCCCGGGCCTCGAAGCTCGCCGAAGAGGCCGCCGCGCACGACGCGCTCGAGCACGCCGAGAAGGCGCTGAAGGGCGCGCGCGCCGAGAGCGATCTCGCCGAGCGCTCGCACCGCGCCGAGGTCGAGCGGCTCACGCGCGAGGCCGAGCACGCCGACGCGCTGGTGCGCAAAGAGCGCGAGCTGCGCGCCGCCGCCGAAGAGACCCTCGAAGAGAAGGACGCCGAGCTCGACCAGCTCAAGCGCTCTGCGTTCGACACCCAGGCCCGGCTGAAGGAGCTCGACGACGCGCTCGTGAAGGCGCAAGGGGCGCACGAAGAGACGCGCACCGAGCTCGCCGTGCTGTCGGAAGAGCACCAGGCCCTGCACGCGCGGCTCGAGGACGAGGCGAAGCGGTCGCGCGAGCGCTCGGAGGCCGCGGCCGAGCTCGAGATGAAGGTGCTCGAAGCTCAAGAGGCCCGCGACCAGGCCGCCGAGGTGGCGAAGGCGACGAGCGAGCAGCTGCTCCGCGAGCTCGAGCACGAGCGCGGCCAGCGCGCGACGCTCGAGGGGCACCAGACCGAGCTCCTGCAGGACATCGAGAAGCTGCAGCTCGACCTGAGAGACGTGCGCGCGCAGCTCGAGGCCGAGCGCGAGGCGGCGAGCGAGAAGCTCAAAGGCCTGCGCGAAGCGCTCGACCAGCTGCAGGCCGAGAGGGCCGAGGAGCAGAAGCGCGCCGCCGCCGCCGAGAAGGCCGCGCAGAAGGCCGAGGCCCACGTGAAGGAGCTCGAGGATCGCGCGATTCTCCCCCTCGCGCCGGCGGGCCGGCCGGCGCTCGGCATACCCCGCACCGGCACGCTGAGCCTCGGCGAGCTCGCGCGCATGGTCGCGACGCTGGTCATGGGCGGCGCCGAGGTTCGCGTCGAGCTCGGCGTCACGGGCGGCACGCGCAACCTGTGGCTCAAGCGCGGCGCGCTCGTCGCGGCCGAGTCGTCGCTGCCCTACGAGACCCTGTCCGATCGCGCGCGGCGCGACGGGCTGATCGACGGCCGCCAGGAGGCCGAGCTGTCGAGCGTTCGCGGGGCGTCGGCGCACGAGCTGCTCGCGGTGATGAAGCAGCGCGGGCTCCTACGCGACGCCGAGGTCGCGGGGCTCGTGCAGCGCTACACCGAGGCGGTCGCGCTCGACGCGCTCACCGAGAGCCGCTGCACGTACCGGCTGCACGACGAGCAGCCGGGCTCCGAGGTGCTGGCGGCGGCCTCGACGCGCGCCGTGCTGCCGATGGTGGCCGAGGCCCTGAGGCGGGTGCTGCCGCCCGAGACGCAGCTCGAGGCGCTGGGCGGCAGCGAGGCGGTGCCGCTGACCACCGAGACCGATCTCGACATCCGCTCGCTGGGGTTCAGCGATCGCGAGCGGCGCATGCTCAGCTACGTCGACGGCGAGGCGACCATCGAAGACATCGTGCTCGCGGCGGGGCTGAAGCCCGACAAGGCCTACAAGACGCTCGCGGTGGCGAAGCACCTGGGCCTCCTCGAGGTGCGCGCGCCGGCCGAGAAGCGCCCCCTGCCGTCGCCCGAGCTCGACGTGCAGCGCCTCGACGCCAAGTTCGAGCAGGTGCAGGAGGCCGACTACTTCACCATCTTGGGGCTCCCGCGAAACGCAGGAACCGACGAGGTTCAGCGGGCTTACGAGCGCCTCTCGGAGGAGTTCGACCCGATTCGGTTCTCGGGCCACCCCGACCCCTCGCTGCAGCAGCGCGCGGCGGTGGTGTCGAGGCTGCTCGAGGAGGCCGCGCGCGCCCTGGAAGACGACGCCCGAAGGGCCGAGTACGCCCGCCACCTGTTGGATTGACCCGACCCCCAGGCGGGTTTTCTGACCAGCTGTTGCCCCAAACGGTAACGCCGTTTAATCATGTAGGTATGGCTCGTGAGATTCTCGTCTGGCCCCACCCGACCTTGAAGAAGAAGGCCGAGAAGGTCTCGGTCGTCGACGACTCGATCCGCTCGTTGATCAAGGACCTGTTCGAGTCGATGTACGAGGCCGATGGCGTCGGCCTCGCCGCGCCGCAGATCGGTGAGCTCAAGCGAGTCATCGTGCTCGACACCCGGCCGAGGCAGCCCGAGTCGCGGCCCATCGCGATGGTGAACCCCGAGATCATCTCGCTCGAGGGCAAGACGACCTACACCGAGGGGTGCCTGTCGGTGCCCGGCGAGGCCGAAGACGTCGACCGCGCGGCGTTCGCGACCGTGAGGTACCTCGACGAGCAGGGCGTCGAGCAGACGCTGCGCTGCGACGGCCTGCTCGCGATCGCGGTGCAGCACGAGACCGACCACCTCGACGGCACCATGTTCGTCGACCACATCTCGGTGCTGAAGCGCGAGCTCATTCGCAAGCGCATGAAGCGGCTCAAGAGCGACCGGGCCGCCGCGAAGGCCGACGACGTCGAGCAGTCGGCCTCCGCGCTGTAGCGCCGCGCGCCTTCTGCAGCTTCACGCCCCTCTTCGGGCACAGATCGGCCACCACGCAGCGGTGACACTCGGGCCCTTGCGCGTGGCAGACCCGCCGACCGTGCCACACGAGCAGCTGGTGGCCCTGGAACCAGCGGTCTTCAGGCAGCAGCGCGCGCAGGTCGGCCTCGATGTCGTCGGGCTTGTCGTGCCGCGTGAAGCCGAGGCGGTACGAGAGGCGCATCACGTGGGTGTCGACGGGGAGGGCGCGGTCGCCGCCGATGTGCATCGAGACGACGCCGGCGGTCTTGTTGCCGACGCCGGGCAGCGCGGCGAGGGCGGCGCGCGAGAGCGGCACGGTGCCGTCGTGGGTCGCGAGCAGCTCCTTGCCGAGGGCGACGAGGTTCTTCGCCTTGTTGCGGAACAGGCCGAGCGTCTTGATGTGGGCCTCGACGTCTTTGGGCGAGGCGTTCGCGTAGTCGGCGGGCCCGGGGAACGCTGCGTGGAGCGCGGGAGTCACCATGTTCACGCGCCGGTCGGTGCTCTGGGCCGAGAGGATGACGGCGACCAGCAGCTGCCACGGGCTCCCATGGTCGAGCTCGATCTTCGCCTCGGGCATGGCGGCGTCGAGCTTGCCGATGACGGTGAGCGCGCGGGCGGAGCGCTCGGTCTTTGTCTCTCTCACGCGGCGCACGATATCCCGCGGCTCGTTCGAGGGTGCGGCGCGTGCCGAATTCATCTCGAGCGAGCGGCGAGGTAGCATCGGGGCCACGTGCGCCCGGTCCTGATTTCGCTGCTCGTTTGCGCGTGCGCGGCTCCCCAGAAGATGTCGTGGTCCGAGGCGATGCGCTCGGCAGCGCCGGCTCCGGCGCCGAGGCCGAGCCTGCAGTCGGACCTGCGGTTCGAGGCCGAGCTCAAGGGCTTCATCGACGGAGCGCAGGCGGCGCGGCGCTCGGCGGCCGCGGGCGCGGCGATGCCGGCGACCCAGGCAGCCGCGTGGGAGAAGCTGCTCGGCGACGTCGACGCCTTCCTCGCGCGGCGCACGGCCTCACTGATGGATCTCGCTCGCGCCCGCATGGTGGTCGAGGGCGAGCTCGAGTTCGACGGCTCGGCGTACGGCGACATCGACGCGAAGACGGTGGCGGCGGCGCAGGCGACCGTGCTGCGGCTGACGGCGCGGCTCGACGAGCTGATGCAGGTGAGGCGCAGGGCTCCGGTGACGCCGCGGCACTTCGCGTGGCCGGTCACGCCCGTGATGGTGTCGAGCCCGTTCGGCGATCGGGTGCACCCGTTCACCGGCACGTGGCGGCAGCACCGGGGCGTCGACGTGGTGGCCGAGGTCGGCCAGCCGGTGCGGGCGGCGTACTCGGGCACGGTGATGTTCGCGGGGTGGAACGGTGCCCACGGCAAGACCGTGCACGTCGTTCACGACGGCCAGTGGTCGACGCGGTACAGCCACCTCAGCACGTGGGAGGTCGAGTCGGGCACGACCGTGACGAAGGGGCAGGTCATCGGCTACGCGGGCTCGACGGGGCAGAGCACGGGGCCGCACCTGCACTTCGAGCTGCTGCGCGAGGGCGTGCCGGTCGACCCCGAGCTCGAGCTGCCGGCGCCTCAAGGCCCGCTCTTCCCGGTGGCGGCGCGTTGAGCGGCCTCGACGGGCTGCTCGGGCGTGCGTTTCACCAGGCTCCGGCGCGCGAGGCGAACGAGCAGATCGCCGGGCAGCGAAACGCGCGGGCCGAAGGCGCGCTCGAGGCGCTGAGCTACGAGATCGTGCTCGAGCCCTCGGCGACGCTGGTCGATGCGGCCGAGCGGCTCTTGCCGAAGCTCGTCTACTTCCTCGACTGCCGGGGGCTGCCGCTCGCGTCGGCGCGCGGCGTGTTCGTGAGCCTGTTCGTGGGTGACCGGCTCTACTTCATCGACGCGACCGACGTGGTCGCACAGCTCGCAGCGGCGGCGGGAATCACGCTCGAGGAGCTGAAGCGAAAGCACGGGGCCGACTCGGTCTGAACCGGCCCCGCGGGGAAACGGGTTTCACGGGTCGGGCTCGCGAGCGCGTCGGCCTTCGGCCTCTACGCCTCACGGCTGCGCCCGCTCCTCGCCCTCTTACAGCGTCTCTTTCAGCTCTTTGGCCGGCCGGAAGCCGATGGTCTTCGACGCCTTGAGCTTCATGATCTCGTTCGTCTGCGGGTTGCGGATCTTGCGGGCCTTGCGGTTGCGCATCGTCCACGTACCGAAGCCGGGGTAGCTGAAGCGGTTGTCGGCCTTCACTGCCTTACCGATGTGGCTGAAGACCACTTCGATGATCTCTGCCGCCGACTTCTTCGTCAGCTGCGTCTGCACTGCGACGGCCTCGACCAGCTCTGCTTTCGTCATGTGTGCGTCTCCCTCCCTCGTTTGGACTGCGACCTCGAAAAGGGGCCGCTGAGTACCAACACAGATCAGACGCGTCAATGTATGACATACATGTATCGTCACTTCACGAATGTATGATCTAAGACGATCGCCTCTAGATCAGAAGGCGCCGGCAAATGGTCGTCACGGCTCGGGAATCGGCGGCATTCCGATCGGGCGGCGCCGGTTTGCGATCTACGCTCGGAGCCGATGAAGCGGTGGCTGCCGGTGGTGCTGGCGATCGGGTGCGCGAGGGCGCCGCTCGAGGCTCGGAAGGAGCCGTCGACGCCGTCGAAGCCCGAGCGCTGGGTCGACAGCTCGGCGCCCGAGGGCGGCGACGGCACGCGCGCGCGGCCCTTCAAGACGCTCGCGCTCGCGCCGGACACCGTGGTGCATGTGGCGACCGGGCTGTACGAGCTCTCGGGCCCGCTGCCCGACGGCGTCGAGCTCGTCGGCGCAAAGGCGGTGGTGCTGCACGCGGCCGAGGGGCTCGAGGCGACGCGCGCGCGGCTGCAGGGCGTCGCGGTGCAGGGAGGCGTGGTCGGGTTGACCGCGCGCGGCGAGGTCACGCTCGAGGACGTGGCGTTCAGCGGGCAGCGGCAGGCTGCGGTCGTCGTCGAAGACGGCGGCACGCTGCTCATGACGGGCGGCGCGGTGGTGGGCTCGGTGCCCGAATCGCGCGGAGTCGTGACCTCGGGGAGGCTGCGGCTCTCGGGCACGTCGTTCAAGGGCGCGCTGCGGCGGGGCGTGCACGTGACCGGCGGCACCGCTGAAGTCACCGACGCCTCGAGCGAAGGGGCTGCCGAGGCCGTGCACGTGTCTGCCGGCTCGGCCCGCGTCACGAGCGCCCGCGCGTCGGGCGGGCGCGGCCCGGCGTTCTACGTGATGGGCGGGCGGCTCGAGCTGAGGGGCGTGAAGGCCTTGGGTCACGAGTTCGCCGTGCAGGCGGGCGTCGGCGCGACGGTCGACGTCGACGGGCTCGACGCCGAGCGCCTGCAGGTGGGCGGCATCGGAGCGATTCAAGCCAAGGTGACGCTGAAGCGCGTGAGCGTGCGCGGCGCGGGCTCGCATGGCGCGGTCGAGCTCTACGACTGCGACTCGACCCTCGACGGGCTCACGGCGTCGGGCCTCGAAGACGTCGGCGTCATCGTGCGCCTCGGCAAGCTCGACGCGCGCAACGTGCGGCTGAGCGCGGTGCGCGGCTCGGGCGGCAGCGGCGGTGACGGCCTGATGGTGCGCGACGCGGTGGTGCGCCTGCGCGACGTCTTCATCAGCGACATCGGCGGCACCGGCGTGGTCGCGACGGCGGTGGCGACGGTCGACCTCGACGGCCTCACGTGCGAGCGGTGCATGTACGGTGCGCTGCTCGTCGAGCAGCGGGCGACGGTGAAGGCGAAGGGCATCGTGTCGATCGGCGCGCGCGAGCCGGCGGTGTCGCTGCCCGACGACGGGGTGCTCGAGCTCGACGGCCTCGACGTGCAGGGCGGCGGAGCGGCGGTCTGGGCCGAGTGCGCTCCTGGGGCGCGCGTCATCTTGCGCGGCAAGGTGCCGGCGCGTGAGCTACTGTCGGGCCAGTGCCTCGAGTTACCACCGCGACCCGCGTCGCCCGATTCCAGGAAGTGAAGGCGTCGCCGGCCGACCCGGCGTTTCGCAAGTACGTCGAGGCGGGCCTCAAGGTGTTGGCGGCGAGCGACGTGCCCGAGGCGCGGCGCACGCTGAAGGCGATCGCGTCGGGCCGCGTGAAGGTCGACGGCTTCGGCGACTTCACCGCGAAGGACTTTCGGCACGTGCGGCACGACGTGCCGGGCGTGGGCCCGAAGCTCGACGCGCGCGCGCAGCGCAGAATCTCGAAGGAGCTCGACGGGTACATGTGGGACGACCGCGTGTACGTGCACCGCGAGCTCTCTCCGAAGCGGCTCGCGTCGGTGCTCGTGCACGAGGTGACGCACGTGCTCATGCGCGCCGAAGAGCACTACCGCGGGCCGAAGGCGGCGCTGCGCCAGGAGTACGCCGCGTTCTACGCAGAGAAGCGGTTTCGCGGGGTCGAGATGACCGCGGCGAAGTGCCGCGCGCTGAAGCTCGAGATCATCGAGAGCTACGAGCTCAAAGGGGTGAAGCCGGAAGACGTGCCGGATCATCCCGTCGTGCCACTGGCGCCTCGACGGGCGTCGCGTGCTGCGCCAGCCACTCGGTGAGCCGCGCGTAGACGTGCAGCGGCGCCTGGCGGCCGAGCAAGAGATCTCCGTGACCGTACTGGGTGCCGTCGGGCCACTCGACGAGCAGTGTCTTGTCGGGGCTGCCGGCGAGCTCGTGCGCCTTCGTCACCGCCTCGAGCGGAGCGAGCCGATCGACCGCGCCGCCCACCGAGAGCAGCGGCACCGTGAGCTTCGCGATGCGCTCGCGGTAGTCGACCTTGCCGTCGCTCGACCGCAGCACGTCGTGCGCCACCCAGTCGCTCATCTGCAGCAGCACGCCGCGCCAGATGGGAGCGATCATTCGAACGAGCGAGCGGCGGCGAATGCCGGCGTCGACGTTCGCGGCGTTGAGCATGCCCTCGGTGAAGTACGCGGGCGTGAGGCCCGCCACCGGCACGGCGAGGCGCGCGAGCACGTCGAGGTGAATGCGCCGCGGAAACGAGAAGATGCGGCCGAGCGCGAGCGCGGCGCGCGTGCGCGCCTGAAGGCCCGAGAAGAAGACGGGCGACCCGATGGTGACGACGCCAGCCACGAGGGCTTGAACGTCGGCCGTCATGGCCGACAGGCCGACGAGGCCGCCCAGCGAGTGGCCCACCCAGAGCACTTTGGCGCCGCCGCTCTCGCGCCGCGCAAGTTCCAGCGCCGCGGGCACGTCGAATTGCACATGGTCGTCGATCGAGGCCTTGAAAGCCGCGCCCTTGGGTGGGCGCTGCGACTGGCCCGCTCCGCGCAAGTCGACGGCATAGACATCGAACCCGGCCTCGGAGAGTGCGACCGAGAGAGAGAGCGGAGCGTGCAGATCGAAGACGCGATGGTTGTTGCCGAGGCCGTGGCAGAGGACGATCGGCTCGGCCCAGCGCTTGAGGCGGGCGGGGCGCTTCCAGACGGCGAGCTCCCAGCCGTCGGCGCAGGTGGCGCTGATCCTTTGCGCAGGCTCGCCGCGCAGCGGGTAAAGCACGTGCGCGAAGAGGGCGAGCGCCACGAGCAGCACCGCGGCGACTGCGGCAACGACGACGATCAGGAACATCAGGTTCATCGAAACGCGATACTCAAGACTTTGTTAGGGTGACCCCGAGATGAAGCTGCGCAAGCTCCTCTTCGTACTTCCGAACCTCTTCACCGTCTCCTCGATCTTCTGCGGGTTCTACGCGCTCACCCTTTGTACCGGTGATGCGGGCCCGGCGCAGCTGTACCAGGCCGCCCTGGCCATCTTCTTCGGCATCTTCTTCGACGGCTTCGACGGCCGCGTCGCGCGCCTGACGAAGACCCAGAGCATGTTCGGGCAGGAGCTCGACAGCCTCGCCGACGTCGTGACGTTCGGCGCCGCTCCAGCGCTGGTGGTCTACAAGTGGGCGCTGCAGCCGCTGGGCATCGCCGGCATCTTCATCGGCTTCATGTTCGCGGCGTGCGGCGCGCTGCGGCTCGCGCGCTTCAACGTGCTCGCGATTCGCGAAGACGCGGCGAAGAAGGCGGCCGAGCAGGCGGGCACCGAGCTGCCGAAGAACCACGCGGCGGGGCGCTTCTTCGTGGGCCTCCCGATTCCGCTCGGTGCCGGCGTCATCATCTCGATGATCATCGCGCACCACGGCGCGCGGGGGGCCCAGCCCGTGCCCGACTTCGCGCGGGGCCCGATCGCCGGCGGCGTCGTCTTCCTGTCGCTGCTGATGGTCTCGACGATTCGCTACCGCACGTTCAAGGATCTGAAGCTCTCGGCGCGCACGCTTCTGACGTTCATGTTCATCATCGTGGGCGGCGTGGTGCTCGCGATGGTGCTGCACCCGGCCTGGCTGCTCGTCGGCATCTTCTCGCTGTACCTGCTCTCGGGCATGGTCGAGTCGGTGGTGCTGCTGCGCGCGCACCTGAAAGAGCGCCGCGCCGCGGCGGCTGCGCTGGCCGCGACGGTCGACGAGGACGACGAAGACGAGGAAGACGACGACGACGTCGACGAGCAGGAAGTGCTGTAAGAGCGGTTCGTGCGCATCGAGACGCTCTGCACGGGCGACGAGCTGTTGACGGGCCTCACGGCCGACACGAACAGCACCTGGTTTCAGGCGCGGCTGCTCGAGCGGCTCGGCGTCATGGTGCGCCGCAGCACCGTCGTGCCCGACCTGCGGGAAGACATCATCGAGGCGCTCGGCACGCTGGCCGCGCGCGCCGACGCGGTGCTCGTCTCGGGCGGCCTGGGGCCGACGGCCGACGACTTCACCGCCGAGTGCGCGGCGAAGGCGGCGGGGGTCGAGCGGGTCGAGCACGCGGGCGCGGTGCAGAACATTCGCGAGCGGTTCGCGAGGCGCGGGCTCACGGTGACGCCGAACAACCTGCGGCAGGCGCTCGTGCCGGAGGGGGCCGAGGTCGTGATCAACACGCAGGGCTCGGCGCCGATGTTCGTGCTGAAGCTCGGCCGCTGCACGCTGTTCTTCGTGCCCGGGGTGCCGCGAGAGTACCGGCACCTGGTGGACACCGAGGTGCTGCCGCGGCTCGAGCGGCTGTCGGGCGGGCCGAGCAAGCGGGTGCTGTGCGTGCTGAAGGTGATGGGCATCTTCGAGTCGCAGCTCGACGCGAAGGTGCAGCACCTGTACGCGAAGTACCCGCGCGTGACGTTCGGGTTCCGCACGCAGGCGCCGGAGAATCACCTGAAGCTCCTGGCCGACGACGCAGAGGCGCTGGCGCCGGCGCGGGCCGAGTGTCTGGCGCTGCTCGGGGACGCGGTGTTCGGCGAGGGCGAGCAGACGCTGGCGGGGGCGGTGGGCGAGAAGCTCGTGGCGCGCGGGCAGCGGCTGGCGCTCGCAGAGAGCTGCACGGGCGGGTTGGTGGCGGCGCAGCTGACGTCGGTGCCGGGGGCGAGCGGGTGGCTCGAGTCGTCGGCGGTGACGTACTCCGAGAGCGCGAAGCAGCGCTGGGCGGGCGTGTCGGCCGAGGCGCTGGCGAAGCACGGGGCCGTGAGCGAGGTGGTGGCGCGGCAGATGGCGCAGGGCGTGCGGGCGGCGGCGGCTGTCGAGTGGGGTGGGGCGGTGACGGGCTTCGCGGGGCCGACGGGCGGAACTGCGGCGGATCCGGTGGGCACGGTGTACCTGGCGGTGGCAGGGCCGGGCGTCGACGTGGTGAAGCGCGAGTACTGGCCCTACGATCGCGAGCTCGTGCGGCGAGCGGCAGCGTGGGGCCTGATGGATCTGCTGCGCCGCAGCTGATCGAAAACCAGGACGTGGACGCGCCACGTGGACCTGGACGTGGTCGTAGCCGTGATCGTGGTCGTGATCGTGGTCGTGATCGTGATCGTGATCGTGATCGTCGTCGTGATCGTGATCGCCGGACCACGACCACGACCACGATCACGATCACGATCACGATCACGATCACGATCACGATCACGGCTACGACCACGTGCGCGTCCACGTGCGCGTCCACGTGCGTGTCCACGTGCGCGTCCACGTGCGTGTCCACGTGCGCGTCCACGTGCGTGTCCACGTGCGCGTGCGCGCGCGTCCACGTGATGGCTGAGCTTGTTGCGCGGAGCTGCATGCAATGCCACGGTGCGCCCGCTCGCCATGACCGACACGACGGCCCCTGCTCCTGCCGCACCTGCTCCGAGCCCGCTGCTGGCGGCCCTCAAGCTCTGGTTCTCGGCCTACCGCGTCGAGGTCGTGCTGTTCGCCGTCAGCTTCGTCGTGCTCGCCGGCTTCAGCTCGATGCGCTTCCTGCGGCAGAGCGCCGCCCCGCACTTCGTCTACCAGTCGAAGGCCTGGCTCGAGGGCCGCGTCGACCTCGACCCGCAGGTGCTGCCGAACCTCGAAGACTGGGCGTGCGTACGCGAGGTCGACGGCAAGAAGGTGCGCTGCGAGGGCCAGGTCCTCTCGACCGACAAGTGGTACGTCAGCTTCCCGTCGTTTCCCGCAGTCGTGATGCTGCCGTTCGTCGCGCTGCACGGCTACCAGTTCAACGACACCTCGTTCTCCGTCATCTTCGGAGCCCTCGCCATCGCCCTGTTCTACTCCTGGCTTCGCCAGCTCGCTCAGCGCGAGGGCAGCGGCCGCAGCGACAACGAGAACATCGTGCTCGCCGTCGCCCTCGGCTTCGGCACCGTCTTCTTCTACTGCGCGATTCGCGGCGAGGTCTGGTTCACCGCCGAGGTCATGGGCGTCGCCTTCACCTGCCTCTACGCCCGCAACGCGATGGGCGCCCGCCGCCCCGTGCTCGCCGGCCTCTTCTTCTCGATGGCCGTGCTCACCCGCACGCCGCTGCTCTTCTCGGGCGTCTTCTTCGTCATCGAGGCCGTGTGCCCCACGCCCGGCAAACGCCTCGCCGAGCTCAAGGCCTTCTCGCCCGACGCCCGCAAGAAGCTGATGCACTTCACCGCCGGCGCCGCGCCGCTCGCGCTCTGGCACGCCTGGTACAACGCCGCCCGCTTCGGCAGCGTCACCACCTTCGGCCACGAGTTCCTCTACAACAACCGCGTCAACCCCGACATCGACCGCTGGGGCCTCTTTCACCCGACGTACCTCGCCCGCAACGTCGACGCCGCCTTCGCCACGCTGCCCGAGCTGCGCGCCGGTCAGCTCATCTACAGCCCGTGGGGCATGTCGCTCTTGCTGACCCTGCCGCTGCTCGTGTTCGTCTTCATCTCGCCCGAGAAGAAGCAGAGCCTCCAGCAGTCGATCGGCGTCGCCCTCGCCGTGCTGGTGCTGTCGAAGATCTTCCCCGAAGAGGCGCCGCCGCCCGGCGCGTTTCCCATCGGCAACCGCTCGCCCATCGTCTGGCTCGCCGTCGTCGCCCTGTTCGGAGTCTGGTGGGTCGGCTTCAGCCAGGACCCCAAGCCCGCGCGCCTCAAGGTCCCGCTCATCGTCACCGCCCTGTGCTGCGCAATTCCCGGGCTCTTCTACCAGAACACCGGCTACGCCCAGTTCGGCTTCCGCTTCAGCCTCGACTACTCGCCGTATTTGTTCGCGGCCTTCGCCGTCAGCGGCTGGAGCCTTCGTCACCGAGCGGTGCAGGCCGCCCTCGCGTTAGGCTTTCTCGTGGCCTTCTGGGGCGCGATCGGGTTTCGCGGCTACACCGAGGGCATGCGAGGTTGGTAGTGAAGCGGTGGCACACGCGGGAAGACAGCGGCCTCGAGCTCGATGACCAGCTCCGCTGGTGGCACGACGGCGAGCCCGTCGAGCACCCCAAGGTCATCGAGGCCTTCAACAAGGGCCTCAAGGTGTTGGACGACGGCCGTTACAAGCTCGAGTTCGGCAACGACTGGTGCTTCGTGAAGGTGCACGGCCCGGCCTACGGCGTGCTGGCCGTCGACGTCTCGGAAGACGGCCTCTCGGTGCGGCTCAGCGATCGCACCGCCGAGCTGATGGACCCCGCGACCCTCGCGCTCGGCCCCGACGGCGTGCTGACCGTGCGCGTGAAAGACGGGGGCGCTGCCCGTCAGTGCTTGAGGGCGCGGCAGAGGATCTTCAGCGCTTTGACCTGTGAGCCGGTCGCGACGCACCGCTCGAAGAGGCGGAGGTCGACGTCGGGTAGCAGCACGCTGTCGCTGTGTTTGCGCCAGGTCTCGCCATCGAATGCGAAGACGCTGATTCGGCGATCCTCCCAGATCCACACCTCGCGCACGCCCAGCCTCCGATACACCTCGAGCTTGTCGAGCGCGCCGCGCGTCCAGACCACCTCGACGGCCAGGTCGGGCTTCGTTCGCTTGCCCGGAACGCCGATGAAGTAGCACTCGTCGGCCTGTGCCGCCCGACGTCGCCGCTTGTTCTCGATCAAGAACGAGCCGTAGCCCTCGAGCGGAGTGTCGACGTGCTCGGACCAGGCCTCGATCAGCCGACCGAGCGTCGTCTTGACGTACTCGTGCGGCATCGACGCCATCATCAGCTCCAACACGCCGTCGACGTAGTGCACGCGCGGCTGCTTGTTCCCCGCCTCATCGCGCTTGCGCACGATCGACATGAGCTCGTCCCAGCTGATGCCTTCGAGGACGACGTGCTGATCGACCATGGTCGGATCGCCGGGCTTGAAGGTGTCGAAGATGCTCTCCATGTCCATGACGGTATCAACGCCTGATCCGGTGGGGTAGCGAGGCATGCGGCCGCGCCGGCACCGCACGCAGCGTGCAGCGCCGCGCCTTCGGCACCGGCGATGAACGCGTGAAGGTCCACACGTTCACCGCCAGCCCGAGCGCCGCGAGCAGCAGCGCGAGCCTCACGCCGCGTCTTTCTCCGGCGGAGGCACGGCCGCAGCGCCCGGCCGCGGCGTCGCGATGATCTTCTGCGCGAGCTCCTCGGTCACCATCGGCCGCTCGCGCAGCCACTCGACCGCGCGCTCGCGGCCCTGGCCCATGCGCTCACCCCCGAGCAGGAAGTGGCTGCCCGACTTCTCGAGCAGCCCGAGCTCGGTGCCGAGGTCGATCACCTCGCCCTCGCGGTTGATGCCCTTGTTGTAGACGATGTCGAACTCGGCCTCCTGGAAGGGCGGGGCGCACTTGTTCTTCACGACCTTCACGCGCGTGCGCGTGCCGACGACGGTGTCGCCCTCTTTCAGGTTGCCCGCCCGGCGAATCTCACAGCGCACCGACGAGTAGAACTTCAGCGCGTTGCCGCCCGTCGTCGTCTCGGGGTTGCCGAAGACCACGCCGATCTTCATGCGGATCTGGTTGATGAAGATGATGCACGTGCCCGACCGGCTCACCGCCGCCGTCAGCTTGCGCAGCGCCTGGCTCATGAGCCGCGCCTGCACGCCCATGTGCGCGTCGCCCATCTCGCCCTCGATCTCCGCCCGCGGCACCAGCGCCGCCACCGAGTCGACGACGATGAGGTCGACCGCTCCCGAGCGCACGAGGTGCTCGGTGATCTCGAGCGCCTGCTCGCCAGTGTCCGGCTGCGAGATGAGCATGTCCTCGACGCGCACTCCGAGCTTGCGCGCGTACGTCACGTCGAGCGCGTGCTCGGCGTCGATGAACGCCGCGACTCCGCCGAGCGCCTGCACCTGCGCGATCGCGTGCAACGTCAGCGTCGTCTTGCCCGACGACTCGTTGCCGAAGATCTCGACCACGCGCCCTCGCGGCCAGCCGCCACAGCCGAACGCGCGGTCGAGCCCGATCGACCCCGAGGGGATCACCGCCACCTTCGCCTCGGCGTCCGCCTGGCCCAGCTGCATGATCGCCCCCTTGCCGAACTGCTTCTCGATCGACTGCACCGCCGCCATCACTGCCTTCAACTTCTCGCTCAGCCTGCTCATGTGAACCCCTCGTTGGAACGCGCCGGGAGAAAGTCCCGGGACGCCCGCCGCGAGGAGCAACGCCGGCACCCGCCCGCACGCCCGGAATCGCTGCGCTCACGCCGAGCGCGACCGTGCGCTACGACGGACTGGCGTAGACGCTCCATTTCTCGTTTTCTGAGGCTCCTGTGCTCGCTCTGCTGCTGCTCCTCGCCACCCCGACCCTCACCGTGCGCGGCACCGGCGACGTCATGCTCGGCACGACCGACCCACCGGGCTACCTGCCTCCGAACGACGGCGCCGAGAGCCTCGCCGACGTCGCCGAGCTCCTGCGCGACGCCGACCTCACGTTCATCAACCTCGAGGGCCCGCTGTGCGACGAGGGCGAGACGCACAAGTGCCGCAGCAAGGGCTCCTGCTACGCGTTTCGCGTGCCGACCCGGTACGGCGCGTACATCGCCGACGCCGGCGTCGACCTCGCCTCGGTCGCGAACAACCACGTCGGCGACTTCGGCGAGGTCTGCCGCCGCTCGAGCGAGAAGACGCTCGACGCGCTCGGCATCGCGTGGTCGGGCCCGAAGGGCACCCTCGGCTCCGTCGAGCGCAAGGGCCTGAAGATCGCGCTCGCCGCGTTTCACACCTCGGGCGCGACGAACGACGTCAACGACCTCACCGCCGCGAAGGCGCTCGTCAAAGAGGCCGCCGCCAAGAACGACATCGTCATCGTGTCGTTTCACGGCGGCGCCGAGGGCCCGAACGCCGACCACGTCGTTCAGGGCAAGGAGCTCTACCTCGGCGAGAACCGCGGCGACCTGCGCGCGTTCACCCACGCGGTCGTCGACGCCGGCGCCGATCTCGTCATCGGCCACGGCCCGCACGTCTTGCGCGGCATGGAGCTCTACCGCGGGCGCCTCATCGCCTACTCGCTCGGTAACTTCGCGACGTATGGCCGCTTCAACCTCGCCGGAGCGGCCGGCGTCGGCGTGATTCTGCACGCCGAGCTCGCCCCCGATGGCGCGTTCGTCGGCGGCAAGCTCTTGCCGACGGTGCAGGTCGACAAGGGCATCCCCAAGCGCGACCCCGCAGCTAAAGCAGTCGCGCTGATCCGCAAGCTCTCGCAGGCCGATTTTCCCGCGACGGCGCCGAAGATCTCGGAAGCGGGCGAGATCTCGTCGCCCTAGCCGGCCGCCTTGACGGTCTCTGATCGCCGCTTACGTTTTCTTCGCCTTCAACAGGAGAGACGCAAATGGCAAATCTGACGACGAGAGGTACGTGGGACCCCTTCGCTGGGCTGCTGGCCGAGTACGGCTTCCCGGTGCAGCGCTACACCGAGCGGCAGGTCGAGCCGTTCGTACCGCGCTTCGAGGTCCGCGAGACGAAGGAGGCCCTGGTGCTCAAGGCCGACCTGCCGGGCGTGAAGACCGAAGATCTCGACGTCTCGGTGCAGGCCAACGTGCTCAGCATCAGCGGCAAGCGCGAGCAAGAGAAGACGACCGACGACGTGCACCTGCACATGGTCGAGCGCAGCTACGGCAGCTTCACGCGCTCGTTCACGCTGCCCGAGGGCGTCGACAGCAAGAGCCTCGACGCCGAGCTGAAAGACGGCGTGCTGACGCTGACGCTGCCCAAGATCCCCGAGGCCAAGCCTCAGCGGATCCAGATCAAGGCGAAGTAGTCAGCGGGGCCAGACCATCGAGCCGGTCGCGAGCTGGAGCTCGCGGCCCTCGATGACGGCGGTCGCCTTCACGTCGGTCGAGATCGCCTCGGTGCTCGAGAGCGCCGCCCGCGACAGGCCGTTCAGCCGCTCGATGCTCGAGCTGAGCTTCAGCGGCACCGGCTCGCGGTTCTTCGGGCGCAGCGTCGTCGGCGCGACCGCGAACCTCGCGAAGCGATCTCCGGCGAACAGCACCTCGCCGCTGAAGCCCTCGAGCGTGATGGGAAAGGGGTTCTCGTTCGACACCGACAGCGAGAGCTCGATCTCGAACGTCATCGACGTCTTGTGAACGTGCAGCCCCGCGACGCTGACCGTCGGCGGCCGCGGCAGGTCGAGCTGCTCGGTGATGCGCACGGGCGTCACGGTCGACTCGGGCGCGAGCTCGGCGGTGTACTCGGCGAACGAGGGAATGCGGCCTGCGAAGAGCAGCTCGAGGTCGACGGGTTGGGTCAGCGTGACGCGGCCCTCCTCGCCTGGCCTGACGGTGAGCACGGTCTCGGCCGCCAGGGGCCCGAGCGGCCGGCCGGCCAGCGTCGCGACGAGCCGCCAATGCACGAGGGAGGCCGGCTCCGCGAGGCCGTTCTCGACGGCCCACACCGAGACCACGTCGCCGCGATAGAGGCTCGTGCCTTCGATGCGGGTGCTCACGTGACGCAGCGACAGCTTCGGGGGCCTCGGCGGCTCTGGCGGCGCGTGGCGGCAGGCGCACGCAAGCAGCAGCAGCGCGAGTCGTCGCATCGTCGTGCCGATGTTAGTAGGTGACCGCGAACGTGAGGACGATTCGTTGGGGCATTCTGGGAGCGGGCGCCGTCTCGGACGACTTCGTCGCCGGGCTGAAGGCCGCGGGCGGCTGCACGGCCGTGGCGACCTGGTCGCGCACGCCGGCTCGGGCCGCCGAGCTCGCCTCGCGGCACGGCATGAGCCCGGTCGGCTCGCTCGAAGACCTGCTCCGCGCCGACGTCGACGTCATCTACGTCGCGAGCCCCCCGGCGCTGCACCGCGAGCACGCGCTGCAGTGCCTCGCGGCTGGCAAGGCCGTGCTGCTCGAGAAGCCGTTCGCGGCCAGCGCCGCCGAGGCCCGCGAGATCGCCGACGCCGCGCGGGCCGCCGGGCGCCTCTGCATGGAGGCCATGTGGATGCGGTTCGTGCCCGCGCTGCGCGAGCTTTTGAGTCAGGTGAAGGCCGGCCGTCACGGCGTGGTGCAGAGCGTCGAGGCGAGCCTCGGCTTCGCGCAGGCCCGCTCGCGAGACGGAGCGCTGCTCGATCTCGGCGTCTACCCGGTGTCGCTCGTGCACGCGCTGCTCGGCCGGCCGCGCGCCGTGCAGGCCGTCGGTGGGCACGACGAGGTGTCGGCGGTCTTCGCGTTCGATTCGGGTGCGCAGGCCGCCGTCCGGTGCTCGTCACGCGCGATGCTCCGCAACGACGCGATCGTCTGGGCCGAGCGCGCCCGCCTTCACGTCGAGCCCCCGCTCTACCGCCCCGAGTCGTTCGCGACGCACCCGGTCGGGCCGCCGGCCGCCGAGGGCGCGCCGATGCGCTCGGGCCTGAGGCAGCTCACCCAGCGCCCCGAGCTGCGCCGGTGGGTGCAGCGGGCCAAGGCGCTCGCGGCCCCGCGCGTGACGCTGCCCGCCATCGGCAACGGCTACGCCCACGAGGCGATCGAGGTGAACGACTGCCTGCGCGCGGGCAGGCTCGAGAGCGCCGTCATGCCGCTCGACGAGTCGGTCGCGGTGATGGAGACGGTCGACCGGGTGAGGCGGGCCCTCGAGCCATGAAGGTCGCGTTCATCGGGTGCGGCTACGTCGCCGACTACTACATCACGACCCTGCGCAATCACCCGCAGCTCGAGCTCTCGCTCGTGTGGGACCGCGACCCCGCGAGGCTCGCGGCGTTCTGCACGTTCTGGGGCCTCAGACCCGCACGCTCGCTCGAGGCCGTGCTCAGAGACCGCTCGATCGAGCTCGTCATCAACCTCACCAACCCGTCGAGCCACTACGAGGTCAGCCTCGCCGCGCTCGAGGCGGGCAAGCACGTCTACTCCGAGAAGCCGCTCGCGATGAAGCTCACCCAGGCGAAGGAGCTCTTCCAGCTCGCGAAGGCGAAGCGCCTGCAGCTCTCTGGCGCGCCGTGCACGCACCTCGGCGAGGCCGCGCAGACGGTGTTCAAGGCGGTGCGCGAGGGCAGGGTGGGCGCTCCGCGGCTCGCCTACGCGGAGCTCGACGACGGGCCGATTCACATGCTCGGCATGCAGGAGTGGAAGAGCGAGTCGGGGGCGCCGTGGCCGTGGCGCGACGAGCTCGAGGTCGGCTGCACGCTCGAGCACGCCGGCTACTACGCGACGTGGCTCGTCTCGTTGTTCGGCCCGGTGAAGCGCGTGACGGCGTGCAACACGCTGGTCGTCGCCGACAAAGGGGTTCCGACGCCGACGCAGCCCGACCTGTCGATCGGCGTGCTCGAGCACGAGTCGGGCGTGACGTCGCGCATCACCTGCACCCTCTACGGCTCGCACGATCACTCGCTGCGCGTGTTCGGCGACGAAGGCGTGCTGTACGTGGGCGAGTGCTGGGACTACGGCACGAGCGTCGGCCTCTACCCGCGGCGCGGCGTCGGGGTGCGCGCCGAGAAGCGGCTCGCGACCGCCCACCGCGCCGGCGTCGGCCTCGTCCCCTTGAAGCTCGTGCGCAGGCCGCGGTTCGAGTGGAGGTCGCGCGGCGCGAACCGAATGGACTTCGCGCGCGGCCCCGCCGAGCTCGCCGCCGCGGTCGCCGAAGGCCGGCCCTCGCGGCTCTCGCCCGAGTTCTCGCTGCACCTCAACGAGATCGCGCTGGCGCTCGACGGGCGAAAGAGCGGCGGTCGAACGGTCGAGCTGACCACCCGCTGTGAGGTTCCCGCCCCGATGCCATGGGCGGGCTAAGCTCCTCGCGCTTCGACACCATGCTCCCTGCACCTCGAATCGTACGCAGCCTCGTTGAAGACGCCCTCGAGCTCACCCGCGCCTATGCCCAGCGCCGCGACGTCGCGCCCCGGGAAGTGCTGCGCATGATGGTGACGGCCGACGCGTACCGCGTGCTCGTGCTCAACCGCGCCCGAGAGACGGCGCGGGGCCTGCACATCCCCCTGCTGAACCACGCGCTGCGCGTCACCCAGACCGCGGTGCTCGGCGTCGAGATCGGCAACGCCGTCACGCTCGGCCGCGGCGTCTACTTCGTGCACCCCGTCGGCATCGTCATCGGCGGCGACGCCCGCATCGGCGATCGCGTGCGCTTCTACGGGAACAACACCGTCGGCACCGCGAAAGACAACGGCTACCCGGTGCTCGAAGACGACGTCTGGGTCGGAGCCGGCGCCCGCATTCTGGGGCCCGTGCGCATCGGCGCCGGCGCGCACATCGGCGCGAACGCCGTCGTGCTGACCGACGTGCCGCCGAACCACATCGCCGTCGGCATCCCCGCGGTGATCAAGCCGAAGCGCGCCGGCGACGCCGTGCTCTAAACGGCCGGCAGTACGACGGCCCTGAAAGTCCTTGCCGGGTCGGCCGTCGAGAGGCAGCCCGCGGCGACGAATCGGCGCCCCAGCCCGCACGAACTTCCGGGTCGTCGGCCTACTCTCTCGGCAGCCGCACCACCGCCAGCACCGGCAGCTTCAGCTGCCGCTCGATCTGCCACGTCTCGCAGACCGAGCGCCGCCAGATGTCGAGCCCGGCGCACGCGACGAACGACAAGAGAATGCCCGCGAGCAGGCCGGCGATGAGAATGAAGGGCACGTTCGGCGCCGACGGCTTGCGCGGCGTCAGGGCCGGGCTCACGACGCTGAAGCGGTACTTGAACGCCGCGCGCGCGGTGTCGAGCTCGAGCCTCGCCGCCTCGACGCGCATCAGGAGCTCCTGGTAGCGCGCCAGCGCGACGCGCAGCTGATCTTGAGCGACCGTGACCGTCGGGTCGCGCTCGAGATCGGGCGCGAGGCTCGAGAGCGAGGTCTCCATCGCGGTCGAGGTGCGCCGCACCGGCATCGGTGCGGTCTCGGCGGTGCGCTCTTCGCGGTTGCCGCCCTTGCTCTCGATCTCTTTGAGCAGCTCGGCCTCTTCGCGCTTGAGCGAGAGCAGCTGCGGCGAGTCTTTCTGCAGCGACTCGACCCGCTGCTCGAGCTCGAGAATCACCGGGTGGCTCTTGTTGTAGATGACGCGCTGCTGCTCGAGCTGGCTGCGCAGCTCGGTGAGTTGCCGCTGGCGGAACTCCTCGAGGTCGGTGATCGCGCGCTGCTTCGCGCGGAGCAGGAACTTGAGCTGCACCACCTCGGGCGACGGGGCCGCGGGCGCCGCCGCGACCGGCCGCGGAGCGGGCGCCGGCACCGGCTGGGGCGACGGCGCCGGAGCGGCGGGACGATTGGGCCTCGAGCGCTCGTCGATGACGCGCTGCAGGTTCGCGAGCGCCTCGTCGATCGCGGTCTGCGTCTGCGTCGCGTGCGTCTCGAGAATCTGAATCGTCTCGGAGATCGCCGCCACCTCGCTCACGTGCCGCTGCTCGAGGAAGTTCTGCTGCGCGGTCTCGACGATGCGCCGCGCCATCTGCGGCTCGGGCCACGCGATTCTGATCTCGATGGTGCCCTCGTCGGCGTTCACCGACAGGCGCTTCTCGAGCGTGCCGACGAGCACGTCCATCCAGTCTTCTTTCGACCAGGGGCCGCTCAAGACCTGAAACATGCGGTCTTTGAGGCTCAAGAGCGGGTTGCGCGACTTCTGCCACTCTTCGATGAGGTTCGTCTGCGTGACGATCTTCTCGAGGTTGTCGCGCGCCAGCACTCGCTCGCGCGCCGCCCGCGTCGGGCCCTCGTCTTGCCCGCCGCGGTACGGGTTCGAGAGCGACGACATGAACCCGGTCTGGTGCGTGAGCAGCTTCGTCGACGACTCGTACTTGCGCGGCAGAAACGCCGCGGCGCCGATGGAGCCCGACACCACGATGATCAGGCAGCCGATGCCGAGCAGGCGGTGGCGGCTGAACGCGCCGAGCACGAAGCGCCCCCAGTCGCGCACCACGCCGTAGTCGAACAGCTCGAGATCGGCGTCGTCGCCAGGGCCGGTCGCCGTCGTCTTCGGCAGCGGAGCGGGCGGCGCGCTCACGGGTTCACCCCTTCACCCGCGAGCGAGCCGGGGTTGCGCATGAGGAAGAGGAACGTGCCGATGACGATCGCCGCCCAGAGGATGTTGAACACGAGCGTCGTGGTGACCGCGCGCCTCAAGCCTCTGCTGGCGCTCGTCATGCGGGCCGCCCGAATGGGCAGCACGATCATGGCGATCATCGACGAGAGCAGCAGGGCCTTGCTCATGTACCGGCTCAACATAGCCGCACGCCCGAGCGCCCGCGACAGTTCCGGCGGTCTCTGCGCCGAGCGGCGCCGGGCGCCTTACGGCCGGAGCCGGTCGAGCAGGTGCTGCACGATGGCCTGCGCCGTCTGCTGCAGCGACCCCGTCTGGGAGCGCACGCCGCGCATGAACTCCATCGTGTAGACGACGCTGGTGAGCGGGTGGGCGACGCGGCCGATGCCGAGCGCCCACAGCTTGCGCGTCAGGCTCAGCGCGACGTCCGACAGGGGCTTCGTGGCCTCGGGGGCGAGCAGCGTCGAGGCGACCAGCGGGCGCGCGAGCGGGTTCATCTCGAACAGGTAGCGCAGCGCGTTCGCGTGCGTCACGTCGTGGTGCTTCTTGCCGATCTTGTAATAGTTCACGCCGTACGCGCGGATCTTCTCGAGCCACTTCTGCTCGCTCGCGTGATCCGACGCGTGGTAGGCGACGGCGTCGACGCTGTAGGTGAGCTCGACGCCCGCGACCTCGAGGCGCAGCCCGAGCTCGGTGTCTTCGCCCAGGCGCAGCGAGAAGTCGAAGCCGCCGACGTCGAGGTAGTCCTGCCGGAGCAGCGAGACGTTGCCCGTGTAGAACGAGTAGCCGTCGAGCCGCAGCGTGCCGGCGCGCGCCCGCTCGGCCGTGCGCTTGTGGCCGGCGGCGTACCAGCGCTCGAAGTAGGGCATCTCGTCGATGTGCGAGTCGGCCTCGAGCCGCCCCAGCGCGGCGCGGCGCGTACCCTTGGGGTGCATCTTCAGGTGCTCGTCGAGGAACGTGGGCTGCACCTGCATGTCGTCGTCGACGATGACGAGCACGCGGCCCTCGGCGGCTTGAATCGCGCGGTGGCGGGCGGCGGCCGGCCCCGCGTTCTGCTGCCGCAGCACCACCAGCCGGTACCCGAGCTCGGCGCCCTCGAGCGCCTGCTTCGCGTCTTCCTTGCCGCCGTCGTCGCAGACCACGACCTCGAAGCGCTTCGGGTCGAGCGTCTGCACCTCGAGCTGCCGCAACAGGCGCTTCAGCAGCGCGACGCGGTTGTACGTGGCGACGATGACCGAGAGCTCGATGCCTTTCCCCACTTGCTCACCCCCCACGACCTCAGGCCTCCGGTTCCTTGGCGGACTCTGCCTCGCGCCGGGTGCGGACCCAGTCCTGAGGCGCCGACGATTGCCTGCGCATGAGCCCCACCTTCCACACCACGTATAACGGCGTGGCCGCCAGCATCGCGAGGCCGCGCAGGCCGGTCTCCGACAGCCACCAGCCGCGCAGGGCGTACAGTCCGAGCGCGGTGACACACAGCGCCGCAGCGCTCGACGTCGCCGCCCCCGAGCTGCCGACCACCGCGAGCAGCGCTCCGAGCACCGCGAGCGCGACGGCGCCGAGGCCCAGGTACGAGAGCGGCGGGATCACGAGGTCGATGGCCAGGTCGAGCAGCACGCCGCTCTTCTGCTTCCACGCCGCGTCGAGCAGCGGGCGCAGGTGGTTCTTCACCATCGCCTTGCGGCCGCCCTCCCAGCGCACGCGCTGGCTGCGGCTCGCCGCCTCGCTCGACACCATCTCGCCGAAGACCTGACCCTCGTCGACGTACCAGACGCGCTCGCCGGCCTTGCCGAGGCGGATGCCGAACTCGAGATCTTCGACCACGCTGAACGCGTCGTGCGGCACCTTCTTCAGCAGCGCCGCCGTGAAGCACATGCCGTTGCCCTTGAGGCCGCACGAGAGCCGCAGGTTCTCTCGGCCGCGCCCGCGCACGCGGTGGAACATCGCGAACGCGATCGCCATCAGCGTGGTGCGCCACGACGCGTGCGTGTTGTCGACGCCGTAGTACGCCTGGCACGCCTGGGCGCCCTTCGCGATGCGCGCCGCGAACGCGCGCAGCAGGTTCGGGGTCACGCGCGTGTCGGCGTCGACGACGACCACGGCGTCTGCTTCGCCGCCCTGGGGCCCCGAGGGGGTGGTTGCGAGCCGATCGAACGCGTACTGCAGCGCGTAGCCCTTGCCCTTCTCGGTCGCGCTCTGCCGCTCGAGCACCGTGGCGCCGGCCGCGCGCGCCAGCGCCGCCGTGTCGTCGCTGCAGTTGTCGGCGACGACGACGACGCGCCGCTTGTCTTGCGGCCAGTCGAGCGCGAGCAGGCTCTTCACGGTGCTCGCGATGCCGGCCGCCTCGTTGTGCGCCGGCACGACGATGTCGAACGACGGCGGCACCTCGGGGCCGAGCGGCAGGCGCGGGCGCCACGAGAGCACCGTGAGCACGAAGAGGTAACCACAGCCGGCCACGATCGGCAGCGCCGCGATCGCGACGAGGGCGTCGAGCAGGGTGCTCATGCCGGGGCGGCTCCGGAGGCGGCGCGCTGGGCGCGGGCCAGGCGTACGAGCTCTCTCGCTTCATCGAGTCGAATGCTGCGGGTCACGAGCGCGAGCGTAACGTATGCGGCGGCATCTGCACCTACCCGAACCCAGGGGCCCACCTCGGGCACCCAGCGCTCGAGGGCGTAGTCGAGGGCGATGACGGCGACGGCGGTGCCGAGCGTGCGCGCGACGACCGAGAGCAGGCGGCGGTCGACCGCGAGCTTGCCGAGGCTGCGGAGCATGACGCTCGTGGTGAGCACCTCGGCGATGACGATCGACGTCGCGCAGGCAGCGGCGCCGTAGCCGGGGCCGTAGTGGCGCAGCGCTGCAGGCACGAGCGCCAGGTCGATGAGCGGCGTGAGCAGCAGGGTCGAGAGCGAGGTGAGCGTCACCGTCCACCCGCGGCCGAGCGCGGCGAGGCAGTTCGCGGCCACCACGTTCAGGTACGTGAGCGCGAACGTGCACGCCATGATCTTCAGCACGAGGGCCGAAGGCGCGTACTCGGGCTTGTAGAGCGCGATGAGCTCTTCTGCGGCGACGAACGCGCCGACCGAGAGCGGCACGCTCACCACCACGCACACCTCGACGGCGCGGCGAATGATGGCGCCGGCCTCTTCCTCGCCCCGCAGCAGGGCTCGCGAGAGCAGCGGCAAGAGCACCCAGCCGATGACGGGCGTCACGACCATCAGCGTGCCGGCGATGCCGAGCACGAGCGTGTACCACCCGATCTCGCGGTCTGCGGCCGCGTGCGACCCCAAGATGCTCGCGGCGAGCGTGCCCACGAGGGCGACGTCGGCGCGGCCGGTGCCTGCGAGGGCGATGTTGTTCACCCAGAACGGCGTCGAGGCCTTCATCAGCTTCCACGTGGCCTTGAGGTCGACGCGCAGCGTGATGCGGGTGTGCATGCGCGCGAGCCACGCCGAGCAGAGCGCCTTGAAGGTCTCCGAGACCATGAAGGCGAAGGCGAGCCAGAGCACCGGCAGGCCGAGGTACAGCACGGGCACGACGACGGCGGCCCAGAGCAGCTTGCCGACGATGTTGACGATCGACAGGCCCCCGACCTGCCCCGCCGCGTGCAGCAGCGACGAGGCGGTGTTCTGCATCATCAGCATCAGCTGGGCGACGCCGAAGATGACGGCCATCAGCACGATCTCGTCAGACCGGCCCAGCAGCTTGAGCGTCACCGCCATCGCGGCGGTCAGCACCACCGAGAGCGCCGAGCGCACGGCCGTGATGCCGCCGAACAGGCCGTCGGCCGACTGGAGCGTCACGCCGAGCTCCTTGCGGAGCAGGGTGTCGACCCCGAGCCAGGCGGCGATGAGGAACAGGCCCGCGAAGCCGTCGGCGAAGTTCAGCTCGCCGTAGCGCTCGGTGCCGAGCGTGCGGGGAATCAGAAACTGCCTGACCGCGATGGTGATGCCGAACGACACCACCAGCGAGCTGGCGAGCTTCATCGCGTTGGCGACGGCCGAGTACGCTTCGAGGCCGTGGCTGGGCTGCTTGGGCGGTGCCGTCATCTGCGCGCTGCGGGGTGCTGTCGACCCATGCCGCCGAGCGATAACCGTGGCCCGGGCGCGCCGCGCCAGAATTCGTTTTGAGTAGCGAGGTGGTGACTGTCAGAACGCGGCGCCGACCGTGAGAGTGCTGCTGACGAGCGCGTGGGGTGAGGGGCGCGCGTACGACGAGCTCGTGCGCTGCGCGGCGCTCGACCGCTTTCGCGCACACCGGCTGACCTCGAACCCGGCAGAGGCCGAGGTGATCCTCTTCGCCGAGACGGTGCACTTCGACGACCCCGAGTGGCGCGCGGTGAAGCGCCACCCGTACGTCGAGCGGTACCGCGAGAAGTGCTTTCTGTACAACGAGGCCGACTCGCCGTGGTGCGTGCTGCCGGGGCTGTACTGCTCGATGCCCAGGCGGTCGTTTCAGCCGCGCAGGCAGAGGGCGTTCGGCTACCTCTACACGATGAACGCCCGGGTCGACGGGCCGGCGGCGCGCGAGCGGCGGTGGCTGTACTCGTTCATGGGCTCGGCGAACCACGCGTCGCGCCGGCGGATCTTGCGGCTGCGCGACGCACGCGCCCTGCTCGAAGACACGAGCCGCTTCAACATCTGGCTGCCCATGCAGCCCGGCGAGCGCGCCGCGCGCGAAGAGCGTTACGCCGAGGTGATGCGCCAGAGCCTCTTCGCCTTGTGCCCTCGGGGCGCCGGCACGTCGTCGTACCGGCTGTACGAGGCGATGCGCACGGGCGTCGCTCCGGTGCTCGTATCGGATGACTGGGTGGCGCCCGAGGGGCCCGACTGGGAGTCGTTTCTGGTGCGGGTGCCCGAGCGCCACGTGGCCCGCATCCCCGAGCTCTTGCGCGGGCGCGAGAGCGAGGCGGTCGAGCGCGGCGCGCGTGCACGGAGCGCGTACGAGCAGTACTTCGCAGACGACGTGAAGTTCCACCGGGCGATCGAGGCGTGCCACCAGCTCTCGCGGCTGCGGCAGGTGCCCGAGTCGGTCGCGCGGTACCGGCCCTCGCTCGAACATGCGCGATCGACCGTGCACCGGTGGCTGCACGAGGGAAAGATGTACCTGAGGGAGCGTGTGAGGAACCGGTGATCGACGAGATCGAGGTGCTGGAGAAGCTGACGGCGCTGCTGCGCGAAGACGATGACGTGCAGAAGCTGCTGCAGACGGTGGTGGACCAGAGCGCCCTGCTGCTCGGGGTGCCGCGCGTCTCGGCGTGGCTGTTCGACGAGACCTGTACGAAGCTCGAGGCCGGCGCGCGGGCGGGCATGCCGCTGCACAACAAGCCCGACTTCGCGTACCAGCGCGGCCAGGGCCTCATCGGGTGGATCGCGGAGTACGCCGCGCCGATTCGCCTCGCGAACGCCGAAGACGACGAGCGCTTCTTGAAGCGGCCGGGCCGCGCGGAGCCGCTGCGGTCGTTTCTCGGCGTGCCGCTGCTGTCGCGCAAGCGCTGCACCGGCGTGCTCTCGGCCGTCGCGCCCGAGCCCTCGTACTTCTCGATGCACCACGAGCAGCTCCTCGTGGTGGTCGCGGGCATGTGCGCCGATCGCCTCGAGCTGTCGCGGCGGCCGTAGTACGACCGCCCGGGAGCTCGTGCCGTGGTGGGCCGTCGAGGCGCGCCGCTGGCGAGGCGTCGCCCTCGTCGGTGCGTCGCAGGGAGCGCAACGCCGCTCAGCGGCGATGGATCGGGCGAAGCCCGGCACGAACCTCCGGCTTGTCGTACGAGCTCGACCGATCGGAGCGCGTCGCACTTCGACGTCGGCCCTCGCCCTGACGGCCAGAACGACGGGCCGTGGCGGGGCGCCGCGCGCTACTTGCCGTGGTCGACGACGACGAACTCGACGCGGCGGTTGGCCTCGCGGCCGGCGGCGGTGAGGTTGTTGCCGACGGGCTTCGTCTCGCCGTAGCCGACGGCGTCGAGCCGTGACTCGCCGACGCCGCGATCGATCAAGAACCGCTTCACGCTGTTGGCGCGGCGCTGCGAGAGGTCGAGGTTCGCGGCGTCGTTACCCTGGCTGTCGGTGTGGCCCTCGACGCGCACCTTGAGCAGCTCGGGGTGCGCCTGCAGCGTCGCGGCGACCTGCATGAGCAGGTTGAACGAGCGCTCGAGGATCACGTCTTTGTTCGTCGCGAAGTACACCTTGTCGAGGATGAGGATCTTGTCGCCCTCGAGCTTCACCTTCGCGTCGCCCTGATCGGGGCAGCCGTCGGTGTCGTTCACGCCGTTGATGGTCTCGGGCTCGCGCGGGCACTTGTCGACCACGTCGGGGATGCCGTCGTGATCGTCGTCGGGGTCGGGGCAGCCGTCGAGGTCTTCGAAGCCGTCGGGGTCTTCACGCGCCGAGGGGCACTGGTCGACGTCGTCGAAGAGGCCGTCGCCGTCGGTGTCCTTCTCGGGGCAGCCGTCGGTGTCGTTCGTGCCGTTCACCGTCTCGGGCACGAGCGGGCAGTGGTCGACCGGGTCGAAGATGCCGTCGCCGTCCGAGTCCTTCTCGGGGCAGCCGTCGCGGTCGTCGATGCCGTTCACGGTCTCGGGCTCGTTTCGGCACTGGTCGGCGCCATCGAGAATGCCGTCGCGGTCGTTGTCGGGGTCGGGGCAGCCGTCGTCGTCGGCGAAGCAGTCGCGATCTTCGGCGTCGGCGGGACACTGATCGGCGGCGTCGGGCAGCCCGTCGCCGTCGCTGTCGAGCGGAGCGGGCGGGTTCAGCTCGGGCGTGAACGCGACGCTCGCCATCACGCGCACGTCGGGCGAGCCGTAGCCGGCGACGAGGCCGCGGCCCAGCGCGAGGCCGACCGCCCAGGGCTTCGCCGGGTACGCGCGCGCGGCGACGAGCGCCTCGACCGGGTGATCGCCGCTGTCCGAGCCTCCGCCCGTCAGCCCGACGACGCCGTAGACGGCGGCCTGCACGCCCAGCGGCAGCCGGCCCTCGTCGACGATGCGGTACTCGGCGGCGAGGTTCCACGCGAACTCGCTGCCGAAGCGGATGTTCTCGAGCCGCTCGAGGCGCCGCAGGTTGGCGCCGAGGTTCAGATCCACGTGCAGGCGGCCCTTGTGGTACCCGCCGATGAGCCGCGGGTGCACCGCGATGAAGCCGCCGCCCATGAACGCGTCGGTGCGCCCGGTCGGCAGCACGATCGGCACCGCGAGCGCGATCGCGAGACCGAAGCTCGACCTCCAGAACCGCACGCGCGGGATGATGCGCAGGTCGCCGGCGCCGAACGACCAGCCGGCTCCGACGTAGCGTGGGTCGGTGAGATCGGCCTGGCCCGTGCTCTGCCCGTAGAGCGGCAGGTGCACGGCGATGTCGATCGCGTCGGTGAGGCCCCACGACTGCATCAGGTCGATCGTGAGCTGGTGGTCGACCAGCCGCGCGACGCGCTGCTTCGAGCCGACCGAGGCCACGAGCAGCGGGTTGTTCGCGTACTGCAGCCACAGCGAGGTGGTCGGGCAGCGGGCCCCGCAGGTCTCGGTCGAGAAGGTGTTGAGAATGTCGTAGCGGCCGGGCGCGGGCTTGAAGAGCTGAACGTCGATCGCCGTGCTCGCCGCCGACTGCGCCTGCGCCGACGCGGGAGCCGCGTGCAGCGCCAGCGTCGCGCCGAGCGCGAGGGCCGCCGTCAGCGCCGCGCGATGAAGCCGCCTCCGGCGCACGAGCACGAGCCCGCCGAGCAGCAGCAGCGGCCCGAGGTCCGACGAGCTGCCGCACGAGCAGCCGCCGCCGATGACGTGCAGCTCGGGCGGAGGCGCGAGCCCGCCGAACTGATCGGGCGTCGCGTCGATCGAGTCGCGAATGCCGTCGGCGTCGGCGTCGGGGCCCTCGTCGATGCGGCCGTCGCGGTCGGCGTCGAGGCGCGCGCGCTTCGCCCGCACCACGTCGAAGACGCCGTCGCCGTCGGAGTCGAGATCGCGGAAGTCGTGCGTGCCGTCGCCGTCGGTGTCGGGCACCGCCGGCTTCTTGTCGGCGCCGCTGCCGAACTTCATCGGCGCGCCGTCGGCCGAGTCGGTGAGGCCGTCGCCGTCGGCGTCGCCGGGGTCACAGACGCCGTCGAGCCCGGCGTCGGTGCACGTCGAGCCGCCCTCGACGAGGTCCGAGAGGGCGTCGTCGTCCGAGTCGAGGTCGCGGAAGTCAGGGCGCCCGTCGCCGTCGGTGTCCGGAGCCTTCGCGCCTGCCGTGGTGCCGCGCACCGCCGGCGCGCCGTCGCTGCTCGCGCGCAGGCCGTCGTGGTCGGCGTCGTCGCCGTCGCAGAGCGCGTCGGAGCTCGCGTCGACGCAGGCGGCTCCGCCCTCGATGAGATCGTGCAGGCCGTCGTCGTCGGAGTCGAGGTCGCGGAAGTTGGCCGCGCCGTCGCCGTCGGTGTCGGGCGGCGTCGTCACGGTGCCCGAGCCCCACGCCGCCCCGGCGGGGTCTGCGCCGTTCACGATGCCGTCGCCGTCGGTGTCGCCGCCGTCGCAGATGGCGTCGCCCGTCGTGTCGACGCACGCAGAGCCGCCCTCGACGGTGTCGAAGATGCCGTCGTCGTCGGAGTCGAGATCGCGGAAGTCGGGCACCCCGTCGCCGTCGGTGTCCCTCGCGGTGAACGACGGAGCGCCCGAGTCGGCCGCGGTCTCGACCGCGTTGCACAGGCCGTTCGCGCCGACGCCGCCGGGGCAGGCGAGGGTACCCGAGGGCGCGACGGTCGCGCCGTGGCCGGCCTCGAACGCGTCGAGGATGCCGTCGTTGTCGCTGTCGAGGTCGAGCCGGTCGGGCACGCCGTCGCCGTCGGTGTCGGTCGACGGGCCGCCCTCGACGGTGTCGGCGAGGCCGTCGTTGTCGTCGTCGAGGTCGTCGGCGTCGTTCACTCCGTCGCCGTCGGTGTCCTTCGTGTCGGGCGGGCGGCAGACGCCGGGCGCACCCGAGGTCAGGTCGCACTTGCCGCTCGCGCACGAGCTCGAGCCGCCGGGGCCGCAGGGCCGCCCGTTCTCGACGAGGCACGCAGCCGTGCAGCCGTCGCCCGCCGCGGTGTTGCCGTCGTCGCAGCCCTCGCTCGCCTCGCGCACGCCGTTGCCGCACGCGTTCGCGGCTTCGCAGACGCCGGGCGCGGCGTTGCCCGTGGTGTCGCAGACGCTGCTCGCGCACGACATGCCGCCGGTGCGGCCGGGCATCGTCGCGTTGCAGGCACGGCCGTCTTCGATGAGGCACGCCGCCGAGCACCCGTCGCCGCCCGCCGTGTTGGAGTCGTCGCAGCCCTCGCCGCTCTCGCGCACGCCGTTGCCGCACGCGTTCTCGCTGACGCACGTCGCGCTGCAGCCGTCGCCGCTCGCCGTGTTGCCGTCGTCGCAGCCCTCTGCGCCCTCGCGCTTGCCGTTGCCGCACGTGTTCGAGGGCTCGCAGACGCCGGGCATGCCCGACGTGGTGTCGCAGACGCCGCTCGCGCACGAGCCCGCGCCGGTCGCGCCGGGCATCATCGCGTTGCAGGCGCGGCCGTCTTCCAACAAGCACGTGGCGGTGCAGCCGTCGCCGGCGGTGGTGTTGCCGTCGTCGCACCCTTCGTTCGCCTCGCGCACCGAGTTGCCGCAGGTGGCGGCCGGCTCGCAGACGCCGGGCGCTCCGCTCGTGACGTCGCAGATGCCGCTCGCGCACGACGCGCTGCCGGTGAGGCCGGGCATCGACGCGTTGCACGGCCGCGTGTTCTCGACGAGGCACGTGGCCGAGCAGCCGTCGCCCGCGGCGGTGTTGCCGTCGTCGCAGCCCTCGTTCGCCTCGCGCACCGAGTTGCCGCACGTGGCGGCGGGCTCGCAGACGCCGGGCGCTCCGCTCGTGACGTCGCAGATGCCGCTCGCGCACGAGGCCCCGCCCACGAGCCCCGGCATCGACGCGTTGCACGGGCGGGTGTTCTCGATGCGGCACGTGGCCGAGCAGCCGTCGCCGCTCGCGGTGTTGCCGTCGTCGCAGCCCTCGTTGGCCTCGCGCACCGAGTTGCCGCACGTGGCGGCGGGCTCGCAGACGCCGGGCGCTCCGCTCGTGACGTCGCAGATGCCGCTCACGCACGAGGCGCCGCCCGTGAGCCCGGGCATCGAGGCGTTGCACGGCCGCGTGTTCTCGACGAGGCAGGTGGCCGAGCAGCCGTCGCCGGCGGTGGTGTTGCCGTCGTCGCAGCCCTCGTTCGCGTCGCGCACCGAGTTGCCGCAGGTGGCCGAGGGCTCGCAGACGCCGGGCATGCCCGAGGTGGTGTCGCAGACGCCGCTCGCGCACGAGGCGCCGCCCACGAGGCCGGGCATCGACGCGTTGCACGGGCGCGTGTTCTCGATGCGGCAGGTGGCCGAGCAGCCGTCGCCGTTCGCGGTGTTGCCGTCGTCACAGCCCTCGTTGGCCTCGCGCACCGAGTTGCCGCAGGTGGCGGCGGGCTCGCAGACGCCGGGCGCTCCGCTCGTGGTGTCGCAGATGCCGCTCACGCACGAGGCGCCGCCGGTCAGCCCCGGCATCGACGCGTTGCAGGGGCGGGTGTTCTCGACGAGGCAGGTGGCCGAGCAGCCGTCGCCGGCGGTGGTGTTGCCGTCGTCGCAGCCCTCGGTCGCCTCGCGCACCGAGTTGCCGCAGCCCGTCGCGCTCTCGCAGCGGCCGGGCGCGGGGTTGCCGACCGAGTCGCACAGCCCGCTCGCGCACGACGCGTTGCCGGTGAGCCCAGGCATCGCGGCGTTGCACGTGCCGCCGTTCTCGACGCGGCACGTCGCGTTGCAGCCGTCGCCGGCGGTCGTGTTGCCGTCGTCGCAGCCTTCGCCGGCCTCGCGCGTGCCGTTGCCGCAGGTCGCGGCGGCCTCGCAGACCCCGGGAGCCGGGTTGCCCGTCGTGTCGCAGACCCCGCTCGCGCACGACGTGTTGCCGGTCAGGCCCGGCGTCGAGGCGTTGCACGGCCGCGCGTTCTCGATGCGGCACGTGGCGTTGCAGCCGTCGCCCGCGGTGGTGTTGCCGTCGTCGCAGCCCTCGCCGGCCTCGCGCACGCCGTTGCCGCAGGTCGCTGCGGGCTCACAGACGCCGGGCGCCGGGTTGCCGGTCGCGTCGCAGACGCCGCTCGCGCACGACGCGCCGCCGGTCAGGCCGGGCATCGACGCATTGCACGGGCGCGTGTTCTCGATCAGGCACGAGCCGTTGCAGCCGTCGCCGGCCGTGAGGTTGCCATCGTCGCAGCCCTCGCCGAGCTCACGCACGGCGTTGCCGCACGACGTGAAGCGCACGGTGACGGTCTGCGCCGCGCTCATCGTGACGGTGCAGGTCGGCGCGTTGCCCGTACAGCCGCCGCCCGACCAGCCGAGGAAGGTGTTGTTCGGCACCGCGACGGCGGTGAGCATGACGGCCGCGCCGTCGGCGAACGACGCGCTGGCGCTCGGGCACGCCGGGCCGCACGCGATCGCCGCGGGCGACGACGTGACGGTGCCGGTGCCCGTGTTCGTCGGGTCCTTCGTGACGGTGAGCAGCCGCAGGGTGGTGGCGATGGCGTTCTGATCGACGCTCGAGTTGTCGTCGGGAAACGGGTCGGTGACGCCGGCGGGCGTCGTGACGGTCGCGAGGTTCGCGACGGCGCCCGCACCCATGCCCGCGATGAGCGTCGCGTTGACGGTGAACGTGACGCTGGCGCCCGAGGGCAGCGTGACGCTCTGGTTGAGGCTGCCCATGCCGCTCGCGGTGCAGGTGCCGCCGCCCGCGCCGGTGCAGGTCCACGTCGCCGAGGCGATCTGCGCGGGCAGCGTGTCGACCACGGTCGCGTTCGTGGCGGTCGCGGGCCCGGCGTTCGAGACGGTGATGGTGTACGTGGTGCTCGAGCCCCAGGTGACCGCGGGCCGCGAGTCGGTCTTCACGATCGAGAGGTTCGCGAAGGTCGCTCCGACGCCGAGCTGGGTCTCGCGCTTGGGGCCGAGCAGGCGCGACACGGTCGGCCCGGTGACGCCGTAGTTGCCGTTCACGACCGACATGACCGGCCGCGTGATGGCGAAGACGGTCGTGTTGTTCGGGTTCGTCGTCCAGTTCGCGACGGTGAGCTGGTTCGTGCTGTTCGTGGTGATCGGCTGCGTCTGAGGGGCGCCGGTGCCCGAGAGCAGCACCACGTTCCACCCGACCCACTGGTTCGACACCCAGCTCGCGGCGCCGCTCTTCGTGATCGTGGTGCCGCCGCCGGCCGACGCCGTGCCCACGAACGCGGGCGGGTTGATGACCTTGAACGTGGTGCCGTTCGCCGGCACCGCGGGCCACGCCGGGGTGACGTTCAGCCGCGTCGCGGTGTTCGTCGTGACGACGGCCTGCTGGCCCGCGAGCGCGCCGCTCGTGAGGTACGCGGTGAAGCCCTGAAAGCCGTTCGCGGCCCACGCCTGGCCGGTGTCGTCGATGCGCGCCGTGGTGGCGGCGGTCACGGTGCCCTGCGTCGACGGAGCGTACGCGTGCACCGTGACGGTGAACGTCGCTGCCGCGCCCGGGTTCATCCACCCGTACGTGCACGAGACGGTGCCGGTGGCGCCGACGGCCGGCGTCGTGCACGTGGCGCCGGGCGCGCTCGCCGAAACGAACGTGGTGTTGTCGGGCAGCACCTCGTCGGCGACCACGTTCGGCGCGATGCCCGACGTGTTGTTCTTCACGGTGAACGTGTACGTGATGTCCGAGTCGATGTTGGCCAGCGCCGGAGCCGCCTTCGAGATGAAGAGGCTCGGCAGCTGTTCGCCGAAGCCGTCGACGTAGGCGCTGCCGGCGTGCCCACCGGGCTGGCAGCCGGCGGCGAAGACCTCGACCTGGAGCGTGTCGCCGACCTGGAACTGCGCGGCGCTCGGCGCGACGTCGAAGATCTGCCACGGCGTGAAGAGAAACGCGTTCGTGCCGGTGCCCTGCGACTGCCACGGCACGCCCGCCTGGTTCGCGAAGTTGAAGTTCGTGTACACGACGCCGGCGCGCGGCGCGGTGGTGTTGCGGATGATCGCGAAGAAGTACGGCTGCTGGTTGGGGTCGTGGCCGGCTGCCTGCAGCACCGGAGCGAGCACGAAGCGCACGTGCACCTTGTCGTCCGAAGGGTCGACGTCGGCGAACGTCGTCGCCATCGACTGGCGAATGCTGTTCACGTTCGTGTTCGCGCCCTGGGCGAACATCATCCCGGGCGGGGGCGTCGCGTTGTACTCGTTGATGACGGCGGAGCTCTGGCCGAAGCGCGGCCAGAGCGGAACTCCGGTGCCCGTGGTGAGGCCGGCGGGCACCTGCGACTCGGGCGTGCCGTTCGTGCGCACGAACGTGAAGTCCGAGCCGCCGGCGCCGAGCTGCAGCTGCGCTTCGGTGGTCGGCGGCACGACCGAGAGCCCGGTCGCGTTGAGGCCGGCCGTCTTCGTCCACGAGCCGAAGGTGCCGGCCTCGAAGCCGCCGTTCGTGAAGAGCGGGCGCTCCGAGCGCTCGGACCCGTCGTCGAGGGTCGCGTCGGGAGCACAGCTCGAGGTGAACAGCGGAACAGCGAGCAACAACCACCACGACCGGGCGCGCAGGAGCCCGGCGGAGCAGGAGATCGTCATTTGTGTTCTGGCTTCTCGGTCGAGGCGCGAATGGGCAGCTTCGCGGCGGGGACGAGAAGAGAGTACTCAGCGGGTCCGGGTGCGCGGCAAGGCGCTGGGCCACGTACGTGCTCGCACCTTCAAGGCCAGCACTCGGCGTCGATCAGCTCGGGCCGGTACTCGAAGTGCATCGTGTCGTAGTGAATCCACCGGCCGCCCCAGATGAACCCCTCGGCCTCGAAGGCGTCGACGATGAGCTGTGGGTATCGATTGACCCACTTCAGCGGCTTCTTCGGCCGCTGCCAGCGCCAGTAGTTGCTGCGCTCGACGTTCAGGTCGATCGCGATGCCGAAGGCGTGCGTCGACAGCGCGCGAGAGCGCGCGATGCGCCGCCAGTGCCAGGTGCCGCCGAGCCCCTTGAAGAACGGGAGCAGCGAGGCATCGCTCTTCGAGGCGGCCTCGAGCCGCGCCGTCACGCGCTCGAGCGCCTCGGCCGCCCGCTCGTGAAACGGGTAGCGCGTGCCGAAGAACCTCACCTTGCCGAGGTGGCTCATCACCTCGCGCCAGCTCGAGCCGTACGTCGCCTTGAACAGCGGGTCGATGCGCGCTCGGCCCGGGTCTTCCAGCGTGTCGTCGCCGGTCACGGGCTTGATGGCGCCCTTCTCGTAGCGCACGGCGAAGATGTCCTTCAGCGCGGGCAGATCGGGCTCGCCCTCGCCGTCGTCGTCTTCCTCGTCGGCGCCGGCGTCCGAGCCCTCGACCGCGCGCCGCCCGTTGTCCCACGAGAGGAAGCTCGCGTCGGGCAGCAGCAGCCCCCAGCCGGCGTCGGTCTGCACCGCGGCGCCCACGTAGTACTTCGCGAGGCAGGCGAGGCCCCGCGGCACCTGCGGCCCCGCGTCGGGGGCTCCGCCGTCGGGGCGCACGGCTGCGCCGCGGGCCCCTTGCGCCGCAGTCGCGGTGCCACCGTCGGCGGCGGCGAGCATGACGAGCAGCAGCGACGGCACGGCGATGCAGGCTAACATCCCCTCCACCATGCGCCTCGCGATCGCCGTGCTGATGGCAACGGTCGCTGCACCCGCGCTGGGGCAGATGCTGCAGACCATGACGCCGCCTCAGCACCGGCTCGTGCACCGGCAGCTCGTGGTGCTGCGCGTGAACCCGCTCGGGCTGCTCTACGACGGCCGCTTCATGTACCGGTTTCGCCTCTACGCGTCCGAGAAGACGGCGCTGCGCGACAACTTCGTCGGCGTCGGCGTCGCGCCGGGCTTGAGCCCCGCATTCGCGCGCGCCGGCGTCTACGTCGAGCTGCAGCCCGCGAGCTTCTTCGGCCTGTGGTCGATCTACGAGTACGTGCAGTACTTCGGCACCTTCAACCTGCTGCAGTCGTGGCGCGACGCCCAGGAGGAGTTCTCGGACAGCGCGATTCGCGACCGGCCGGCCGAGCGCTACCTCGGCGGCGGCACGCAGTGGACGCTCGGGGCGAACCTGCAGGCGAAGGTCGGCGTCGTCGCGGCGCGCGCGCTGTTCCGCCTCGTGCGCCCCGACTTCGGGCTCAAGCCCACGCACGCCGTGCACTACGACCAGTTCTACGACGTGCTGATGCCGAACAAGGGCTTCACGCTCACCGGCGACGTCGACGTGCTCGCGACGCTCACGAACCTGCTCGTCGGCGTGCGCTACACGCTGGCGGTGCCGTTCTACGGCCCGCAGCACCTCGACCCGGCCCAGCCGCCGCCCGGCAATGCGCACATGCGCGTCGGGCCGGCGGTCGGGTGGAAGTTCTTCGAGCGCGACGGCGCCGGCTTCAACGCGCCGACCGTCATCTTGCTCGTGCAGTGGTGGCTGATGCACCGCTACCGCACGGGCGCCGACACCCACGCGGCGATTCCGTGCGTCACGCTCGCGTTCACGTTCACCGGCGACTTCCTCGACGTCGGCCCGCGCGTCGACTGAAAGCCCCGCTACTCGATGACCACGAGCTTCGCGCCGTTCTCGACGGCCGTGCCCTCGACCGCGGCGACCTCGACGACCTTGCCGGCCTTCGGCGACTTGAGCTCGTTCTCCATCTTCATCGCCTCGACGACGACGATGCCCTGGCCCTCTTTCACCTCGTCGCCGACCTTCACGAAGACCTTCACGATCTTCCCGGGCATCGGAGCCGCGATCGTCTGCTTGCCCTCGGCGGTGAAGCCGCCGCCCGCGGCGCGCAGCCGCAGCTTGCGCTCGTCGGCCACGTCGACCTTCGTCACCTGGCCCTTCACGAGCACGCGGACCTCGTCGCCGGCCTCTTCGAACTCCACGGCGTACGACTCGCCGTCGATGATGAGCGAGACGGCCCCGTGCGGCAGCACCAATGACTCGAGCTCGTGCTTCACGCCGCGGTACGTCACCGCGTAGCGCTGCGCGCCGAGCGGAGTGACGTCGAGCGCCTCGGGCTCCTGCCCCTTCTTCGTCGTCGCGAAGTACCGCGAGCTCCTCATCGCCGCCTCCCTTGCCGCCACCGCGAGCCCGAGCCGCCGCTGCCCGAAGACGCCGCCGTCGCGATCTTCGCCGCCGCCTTCTCGGCCTGCTGCTGCGCGTAGACCGCCGCCGCCATCACGGCGACCTCGGTGAGCTTCGGGTCGTCGCCGCCCAGCAGCTGCTCGTGCGCCCGCGGCAGGAAGCCGGTGTCGTAGTCGCCCTTCACGAAGTCGGGCGCCCTCAGAATCGCGCGCAGGTAGCGCAGGTTCGTCGTGATGCCCTTGACCACGTACTCGCTGAGCGCGCGATCGAGCCGCGCGATCGCCTCGGCGCGGCTGGGCGCCCAGACCGACAGCTTCGAGATCATCGGGTCGTAGAAGCGCGGCACCTCGTAGCCGGCGTACACGCCCGAGTCGTCGCGCACGTTCGGCCCGCCCGGCACGCGCAGGTACGCGATGCGGCCCGGCGACGGCATGAAGTTCTGGGCCGGGTCTTCGGCGTACACGCGCGCCTCGATGCTGTGGCCGCGCGGGTGCAGCGGCTCGAGGAAGGGCAGCCGCCCGCCCTGCGCCACGTCGAGCTGCCAGCGCACGAGGTCGAGCCCCGTCACCCACTCGGTCACCGGGTGCTCGACCTGGAGCCGCGTGTTCATCTCGAGGAAGTAGAACGACCGCGACGAGTCGACGAGGAACTCGACGGTGCCGGCGCCCACATAGCCGACCGACTTCGCCGCCCGCACCGCGACGTCGCCCATCTTCGCCCGCAGGTCTGCGTTCAGAATCGGCGACGGCGTCTCTTCGATCACCTTCTGGTGCCGCCGCTGCGCGCTGCACTCGCGCTCGTTCAGGTGAATGCAGTTGCCCTGGCTGTCGGCGAAGACCTGAATCTCGACGTGGTGCGGCTGGTCGAGGTACTTCTCGAGGTACACGGCGTCGTTGCCGAAGCTCGACATCGCCTCGCTCTTCGCCGCGCGCCAGCCGCCGTCGAAGTCGACCATCTTCTCGATGCGGCGCATGCCCTTGCCGCCGCCGCCGCCCGCCGCCTTCAGCATCACGGGGAAGCCGACCTTCTCGGCGAACGCCCGCGCCTCTTCGAGCGTCTTGAACGGCTCGGTCGCGCCGGGCACCACCGGCACGTTCGCCTTCACCATGTGCGAGCGGGCGCGCGTCTTCTCGCCCATCGCGTCCATCGCGCTCGCCGGCGGGCCGATGAACGCGATGCCCGCGGCGTCGCACGCGCGCACGAACGACGCGTTCTCGGACAAGAAGCCGTAGCCCGGGTGAATCGCGTCGGCCTTCGCCTTCCGCGCCGCGTCGAGAATCGCGTCCTGGTTCAGGTAGCTCTCGCGCGACGGAGGCGGCCCGACGCAGTACGCCTGATCGGCCTGCCGCACGTGCAGCGCCGAGCGGTCGGCCTCCGAGTAGACCGCGACCGTCGAGAGGCCGAGCTCGCGGCACGTGCGCATCACGCGGATGGCGATCTCTCCACGGTTGGCGACGAGAATGCGTTTGAAGCGGGGAGCCATGTTGCGCGCTCCCTAGCACGCTTCAGCCGCCGCCCGCCGACAGCTTCTTCGCCATGAAGTCGAGCAGCTGCTCGCCCGTGACCGGCCGGCCGCACGCGCGCTCGAGCACGGCGTCGGTCGACAGGCCGTCTTGGAAGTCGGCGATGGCGCGAGAGATGGCCCCGTCGGTGCCGCAGTCGCGCATCAGCTCGACCATCGCGTAGCTCTGCACGTACGCGAGGCTCGCGTCGTCGCTCTGCTCGAACGCCTGGAAGCTGCCGTCGAGCGAGCTGAACGGCACCCACGTGCGGTTCTTCACCATCAGCGGCCACCCGCGCCGCCGATCGGTCTGCTGCGCGAACGACTGCGCGAGCCCCTCGTGGAACCAGCGCGGCGCCTTGCTCGCGAAGCGCGACGCCTGAGCGTGCAGCGTCTCGTGGCGCACGATCTTGAGGTCGGCGCCGCCGTCGCGCGCGCTCAAGACGACGCGCAGCGTGCCGTCGTAGACCGCCGCCGTCCACGCGCGGGTGCAGCTGACGGCGAGCAGCTCCGAGTGGCCGGGGTAGGCGACCACGGTGAGCTGCCGTCGCCGGTCGGTGCCGGTGAGCAGCGCCGCGTCGTCGAGCGCGCGGTTGACGGTGTACAACAGCTCGTCGGCCTGCACCGGCGTCAGGGCATCGCGCGGCCACAGCAGCGTCGCTCCCGAGCGCTCGACGCGCGCGTAGTCTCTCTGAATGTCGCGCTGCACCTCGAGCAGCGCCTTCAGCCGTGCGAGGTCGGGGCTCGGGTCGGCGGCGAGGTAGTCGGTGAGCCCGTCGATCGCCTCGTCGAGCTCGGGCGCGTTGCGCGTGGCGGCGGCGATGGCCCAGCCGAGCGCCGGGTCCCTCGGTAAGAGCGCCCGGGCCTTGCGCAGGGCCTCGAGGTGGCGCTCGGGGTCGGTCTTCTCGGTGTCAAGAGCCGCCTGCACCCAGCTCGCGGCCTCGGCGGGCGGCTTCTTCGAGAGCAGCCCGCGCAGCGTGTGGTGGATCTCGTAGAACCCCTTCGAGTCGTCCGGGTCGCAGAAGCCGGCCGCCAGCGGCGGCGCAGCGGGCAGCGGCGGCGGCGCTGCAGGCCTCGGTGCCAGAGGCAGCGGAGGCACAGGCGGAGCGGGGGCCGCCGCCGCGACCTGAACCGGCGCCGGCGGAGGCGCAGCCGGGCGGAGCCACAGCCAGGCCGCGATGGCCGCCACCGTAACGACGAGAACGAGGAGCAGGTTACGCATGGCAGACAGAACAACCGTTCGTTACCAATTCATCGATGGTCGTGGCGAACATCATGAGCACGGCGATTGTGACCGCCCTGCCGTGGCTTCCCGCGGCGCGCCTCGCAGAGCTCATGGTCGACGAGAACATCGGAGCGGTGCCCGTGGTCGACGACGAGGGCACTCCGCTCGGCATCGTGACGCGGTCGGACCTGCTCGAAGAAGACGAGGCCGAGTGGGAGGGCGGCGAGGCCACCGCCGACGACCTCATGCGGCGATCTCCGCTCACGGTCGGGCCCATGACGCCCATCTCCGAGGCAGCCCGGCTGATGTCGCGGCAGCGCGTGCACCACCTGCTGGTCGTCGACGTCGAGGGCCGGCTGGTCGGGCTGTTGTCGTCGTTCGACGTGGTGCGCTGGGTGGCCGAGCTCGAAGCGCTCGGCACTCACGGCTGAGGTTTGAGGCCGGTCGTCACCACGAAGCCGCCGAGCCGCTTGCCGGCCGCGGGCACCGCGAACAGCGCGCGCTCGAGCAGGTTCCCGGGGTACACGGCGGCGCCCAGCGATGGGCCCAGCACGCGCTCGTAGTACTCGCGCTCGAAGTAGATCGGCAGCGCCGACGACGCCGTCGTGCCCGTGAAGCCCGCCTCGCGCAGGGCCGCGTCGAGGCGCCACGGCCAGTGCAGCACCTCGTTGTCGGTCTTCATCGAGCGCGACCCGAGCACGACGCGGAAGACGAACACCAGCGGGTTCTGCGGGTTCGGGTCGATGGCGAAGAGGCGGCCGCCCGGCTCGAGCACGCGCCAGCACTCGCCCAGCATGCGCGCCGGGTCGGGGAAGTGGTGCAGCACGTTGCCGAGGAAGACGCCCGCGAAGGTGGCGTCGGCGAACGGCAGCCGCTCGGCGTCGGCCACCAGCGCCCGCACCTCGGGCACGCGCCGGCTGACGGCGCGCACCGCCGCCGAGCTCAAGTCGGCCGCGTAGATGCGCCCGGCGCCGGCGGCGACGGCGAGGTGCTCGGTGTACTCGCCGTCACCGCACGCCAGGTCGAGCACCCGGCCACGCGCCGAGACCGTCGCGCAGAAGGTCTCGGCGAGGCGGCGCATCGTGCCGGCGGTGAACGTGCGCCACCCGCGCTCGCCGATCCACGCGTCGAACGCCTCGCGCTCGGCCTGCTTGTGCTGGGTCCGCGCTGGCACTGCCACCCAAGGTAGCAGCCACCGGGGCCCTTTCCATAACTAGAACATTGTTCTAGAAATGCCGCATGCACGTCGCGATCACCGGCGCGAGCTCGGGAATCGGTGAGGCCCTCGCCGCTCGCCTCGCGGCTGCGGGGCACACGCTCGTGCTCGGGGGGCGAGACCCGGCGAGGCTCGCGGCGGTGGCGTCGAAGACGGGCGGCCGGCCGCTGGCAGGCGATCTGTCGACCGTCGCGGGCGCGCGCGCGTTCGCCGAGCGGCTGCTCGAGCACGGGCCGTTCGACGCGGTGGTGCACAACGCGGGCATCTTGCCCACCGAGCGCCGCCTCACCGCCGACGGCTTCGAGGAGTCGTTCGCGACGAACCACCTCGCCCCGTTCGTCATCAACGAGGCGCTGAAGGCCCGGCCGCCGGGGCGCATCGTGCAGGTGAGCGCCGGGCTGTACGTCGCGGGCACCGTCGAGCTCGACCGCGGCCCGTACGGCGAGCCGTTTCACCCGTTCAAGACGTACGGCAGCGCGAAGCTGTGGAACCTGTACGCGACCTTCGAGCTCGCGCGAGAGCTGCCGGGCTCGTTCGTGAACGCCGTGCACCCCGGCGTCGTGCGCACGCGGCTCGGCGACATGACCGGCTTCAAGGGCGCGCTGCTCGACCTCGTGAAGCGCCTGTGGCTGAGCCCCGAAGAGGGCGCGAAGGGGCCCGCGAAGCTCGTCGAGGCGACCGTCACCGGGCGCTGGTTCGAGCGCGAGCGCGAGCGGCCGCTCAAGCCGGTCGCGCTGCAGCCCGGCCTCGGCGCCCGCGTCGTCGCCCGCACGCGCGAGCTGGTGGCGGGGAAGTGAAGAAGCAGGCGCGCGGCGAGCAGACGATGGCGCGCGTGCTCGACGCGGCGCTCGCCTGCGCCGAGCGGGGCGACGCGTCGATTCACGCGCTCGCGAAGCGCTCGGGCGTCAGCGTCGGCAGCCTGTACCACCACTTCGGCTCGCACGAGCGCGTTCACTTCGCGCTGTACCGGCGGTGCCTCGAGGCGATGCTCGCGTACATCGCGGCCGGCGTGGTGGGGCAGCGAACGGCGCGCGCCGGAGTGCACGCGCTGGTGCGCCGGTACCTCGACTTCGCGAGAGCCAACCCGCGCGAGGCCCGCTTCGTGTTCGCGTCGGCGCACACCGAGCTGGTGCGCGACTTTCGGCCCGAGCTCGACGCGCTGGCCGCGCGGGTGACGGCGCCGATCGCCGCGTGGCTGCAGCCGTTCGTCGACCGGGGCGAGGTGGTCGCGCTGCCGCCAGCGCTGTTCGAGGTCGTGCTCATCGGGCCGGCCGCCGAGGCCACGCGGCGCATCTTGACCGGCACGCCCGGGCTCACGTTCGCGAGCGCGCGGCGCACGCTGCCCGGCCTCGTCTGGGCGTCGGTCGCTACTTCACGACCTTGAGGCCCTTGAGCGAGGCCTTGAGCAGCTTGAGGCCGTGCTCGATCGGCCGCATCTTCGATTCGCCAGCCTTCCGCGTCTTGTAGTGCACCGGCAGCTCGACCATCTTCATGCGGAAGCGGGCGGCGGTGAAGAACAGGTCCCAGTCGCCCCAGAGGAACTCGGTCATCTCGAAGTGCTGCCAGTACTTCCGCAAGAAGACCTTGGTGCCGCAGAACGGGTCGCTGATGCGGCGGGCCATGATCCAGCTGAGCAGCGACGCGAAGAACGTCACGCCGAGGCGGTTGAGCGGCGGAATCGAGTCTTTCTCACGCGGGTAGACGACGCGGGTGCCGTTGATGAACTCGGCGCCGCGCTCCATCGCGTCGTGGAAGATGGGCAGCTCTTCGGGCGGCGTCGTGGCGTCGCAGTCGAGCATCATGAGCACGTCGCCCTTCGCCGCCTTCCACCCCTCGCTGACCGCGTAGCCCTTGCCGCGGTTCGGCGAGTAGCTGATGAGGCGAATGTCGTCGCGGCCCTTCATCACCTCGCGCACGATCTCGGCGGTGCGGTCTTTCGAGCCGTCGTCGACCACGATGATCTCGCGCCACGTGCCGAACCTGGGGATGCGCTCGATGCACTCGCGCACGTTGCCCTCTTCGTTGAAGCACGGCACCACGACCGAGCACGACATCGGAGTCCGGTGCGCCTGCGCCTGCGCCGGCCGCACCACCATGTACTGGCCGAAGCAGAAGCGCTCGAGCACCGGCAGGCGCGGCACCACCGCGTTCAGCGTCTGCCCCGCGCCGAGCAGCGGCCACGGCACCGCGAAGCGGAAGCCCGAGTCGATGAGCTCGAAGCCCGAGATGCCGGCGAGGTTCGTGAGGTCTTCGAGCGCGAGGATGTTGCGCTCGATCGCCGGCGTCGAGAGGCCGAGCCAGCGCGCGAGGCGCAGGCCCCACAGCATCGACGGGTTGACGGCCAGCACGATCGCCTTGCCCTCGGGCGCCAGCAGGCCGCCGAGGTGCTCGAGCACGTCGTGCAGCCGATCTTCGTACGTGAGGTAGTCGTCGAGGATGACGTAGTCGAACCTCTGCTTCGGCTCGTACGTCTTGAGGTCAGCGACCTCGACCGACCAGCCCGGCGCGCGCGACGGGTCGAACGCGAGCCCTCCGCCGGGCGGCACGAGCGCGACGCCCTCGACGCCGCGCAGGGCCTCGACGATGCCCGGCTCGCGGCAGCCGGCGAGCAGCACGCGGCTGCCCGACGGCACGACCGAGCTCAAGAACCGGGCGATCTCGCCGCTGAAGTAGCGCGGGGTCTCGGCGAGCGGCCCCGACCTCGCGAGCTCGGGCTCGTGCGCCTTCGTCATCGCTTGTTCGCCTGAGACATCGCGGCCCACAGCGCCACGCCCACGTCGTACGTCTCGAGCCAGCCGCAGCTCTTGCTGCAGAAGTACGTGCGCAGGTCGCGCCCCGACGACGTGTCTTTGTCGCCGTCGTACGTCGGCTCGCCGCACTTGGGGCACTTCTCGGGCGGGTCCGTCGGCCGCTGCGCGTCGCGGTTCATGGGGCCCACAACATAGCGCGCGCTTCGAAAAGGCCTGATGCTTCTCGCGCGAAATGCTCCGCCGCCGCCCGAGCCTCGAGGCGCTCGCCCTCGTCTTCACGGCCATCACCGGCGCGGCGATGGCGATCGAGGTGCAGGCGAGCCCGCACGGCATTCGCCCGATCGTCGACGAGCGCTACTACGTCGACTGGGCGCTCTCGATCGCCCGCGGCCACGTCATCGGCGAGTCGCCGTTCTGGCTCGACCCGCTCCACGCGTACCTGCTCGGCTTCGTGTTCTGGGTGACGAAGGGCTCGCTGCTCGCCGGCCGCTTGCTCAACGTCGCGCTCGGCACCGGCACCGTCGCCCTCGCCGGCGCCATCGCCCGCACGCTCTGGAGCCGCCGCGAGGGCGCGCTCGCGATGTGGCTCCTCGCGCTCTACGCGCCGCACACGTTCATGTTCGGCTTCCTGATGAAGGAGGCCCTCGTCGTGCACCTCGTCGCCTGGGCGCTGCTGCTCGCCGTCCGCGCGCAAGGCGAGCACGCCACCTGGCGAACCTGGGCCGGCTTCGGCCTCACCCTCGGCCTCTTGTGGATCGCGCGGGGCAACTTCACCGCGCTCGTGCCGTTCGGCCTCGGCTGGGCTGCGTGGCGGCTCCGCAAGACGCCGCGCTGGCTCCCCGCAGTGCTCGCGTGCACGGCTGCTCCGCTCGCGGTCGCCTCGGCGCACAACCTCGCGGCGGGCGGTAGCTGGCGGCCGATGACCGCGCTCGCCGGCCCCAACTTCTATTACGGCAACAACCCCGACGCGAACGGCGTGTTCAAGCCGCTGCCGTTCGTGAAGGCGCGCACGTACGACGAGAAGGTCGAGTTCCTCGCCGAGGCCGAGCGCCGCACCGGCCGCACGCTCACGCTGCAAGAGATGAGCGACTACTGGCTGCGCCTCGGTCTGCAGTTCTGGCGCGAGCAGCCGGCCCAGGCCCTCGGCCTGCTCGCGAAGAAGGTCTGGTTCGTGGTGCACGACTACGAAGCCCCCGACACCTACCCGCAGACGTGCTTCAAGCGCTGGCTGACCCCGGTGCTCTGGCTCTTGCCGCTGTCGTTCGGCCTGCTCTTCGGGCTCGCCCTCGTCGGCGCCTGGGCCGCCGGGCGCCGCGCCCTCTTCCTCGCCGGGTTCGCCGTGCTCTACGCCGGCACCATCGTCGTCTTCTTCGTCTTCGACCGATACCGTATTCCCCTCTGCGTGCCGCTCTGTGTCTACGCGGCCCACGGCATCGGCTGGCTCTACGACCGCCGGCTCCCCGCGCGCGCCTACGCGGTCGTGCTCGCCGCGACGCTCGTCTCCACCGTGCCCTCGCCGGCGTCGCGCGAGGCCGACGCGCGCGACGCCTTCTGCGCCTTTCAGATCGCGCAGCAGCTCCAGGCCGATGGGCTGAACGACGAAGCCCGGGTCTGGCTCGAGCGCGCCGAGCCCGTTCTCGAGCCGCCTTGACCCGTCAGAAGGAGAGGGTCCGGGGCCGGTGCAGAGGGTGGTGAACTTTCGTGTCTGCGTGACTCACCGTTCACCGCTTTGGGCCCTTCCAAACACCTGGATTTCCGGACCGCGAAAAAGTGAACGGTGACTCACGCTTGCATGAAAGTTCACCACCTCCGGCAGCGACCCCGGAGGTCTGCCGATCTGCGGGTGCCGACCTTGCATGGGACGAGCGATAGGATGCTGCGGGCAATTCTCGGGAGGCCGCAACGCTGCGCATCGTCATCACGGGTGGAGCAGGCTTCGTGGGCTCGAGCCTCGCGCTCGCCTGGCGCGGCGACGGCCACGAGGTGCACGCGTTCGACAACCTGAAGCGGCGCGGCTCGGAGCTGAACCTCGAGCGTTTTCGAAAGGCGGGCGTGAAGTTCCTGCACGGCGACGTGCGCGAGCCGGCCGACCTCGCCGAGCTGCCGCCGACGTTCGACCTGCTCGTCGACGCCTCGGCCGAGCCGAGCGTGCTCGCCGGCCTCGCGGGCTCACCCGCGTACCTCGTCGACACGAACCTCAAGGGCACGCTGCACTGCCTCGAGCTCGCGCGGCAGCGTGCGAAGACGGTCGTCTTCCTCTCGACGTCGCGCGTGTACTCGGTGGGGCCGCTGCGGGCGCTTCCACTCGACGAGGGGCCGACGCGGTTCTCGGTGAAGGGCGGCTCGGCCGGCATCTCCGAGACGTTTCCCACGCAGCAGCCGCGCTCGCTCTACGGCGCGACGAAGCTCGCGAGCGAGCTGTTCGTGCAGGAATACGGAGCGACGTACGGCCTGCGCACGGTCATCGATCGCTGCGGCGTCATCGCGGGCGCGGGCCAGTTCGGCAAGGTCGATCAAGGCTTCGTGGCGCTGTGGGCCGCGGCGCACGTCTTCGGGCGGCCGCTCGAGTATCGGGGCTTCGGCGGCAAGGGGAAGCAGGTGCGCGACGTGCTACACCCCGTCGATCTGAAGCGCGCGATCGACCTGCAGCTGGGCGCCATCGAGAAGATCTCGGGCGAGACGTTCAACCTGGGCGGAGGCGACGCGTGCTCGACGTCGCTGCTCGAGCTCACGGAGCTGTGCCGCAAGATCACCGGTCGCACGGTGAGCGTGACGGCGGGGCCCGACAGCGCGTCGGTCGACGTGCCGTACTACGTGTCGGACTGTGCGAAGGCGCGCGCGGCGCTCGGCTGGGAGCCGCAGAAGCGCCTGCCCGACATCGTCGCCGAGCTGTGCGCGTGGCTCGAGCGGGGCCGCGCCGTGCTGGAGCCGGTGCTGGCATGAGCGTGGCGATCGTCACCGGCAGCTGCGGGCTCATCGGCAGCGAGACGTGCCGGTTTCTGCACGAGAAGGGCCTCGACGTCGTGGGCGTCGACAACGACCTGCGCGCATACTTCTTCGGGCGCGACGGCTCGACGGGGTGGATGCGCAGCCAGCTCGAGCGAACGCTGCCGCGCTACCGCCACGTCAACGCCGACGTGCGCGACGAGGGCGTCATGGAGTCGCTGTTCGGCCCGCACGTCTCGCTCGTGGTGCACACGGCGGCGCAGCCGAGCCACGACTGGGCGGCGCGCGAGCCGCTCACCGACTTCACCGTGAACGCGAACGGCACGCTCGTGCTGCTCGAGGCCGCTCGCAAGCACGCGCCCGACGCCGTGTTCATCTTCACGTCGACGAACAAGGTGTACGGCGACGCGCCGAACGAGCTGCCGCTGGTCGAGCAGCCGACCCGGTGGGAGCTCGACCCGAAGCACCCGTTCGCCGAGCACGGCATCGACGAGTCGCTGCGCATCGATCAGTCGAAGCACTCGCTGTTCGGCGCGAGCAAGGCGGCGGCCGACCTGATGGTGCAGGAGTACGGTCGCTACTTCGGGCTGAAGACCGCCGTGTTCCGCGGAGGCTGCCTCACCGGCCCCGCGCACTCGGGCGCCGAGCTGCACGGCTTCCTCGCGTACCTCGCGAAGTGCGTGGTCACGGGCCGGCCGTACACGGTCTACGGCTACAAGGGGAAGCAGGTCCGCGACAACATTCACAGCTACGACCTCGTCACGGCGTTCTGGGAGCTCTTCCAGAAGCCGCGCGCCGGCGTCGTCTACAACATCGGCGGCTCGCGACACGCGAACGTGTCGATGCTCGAGGCGATCGCGCTCTGCGAGGAGCTCGCGGGCCGGAAGCTCGACGTCACGATCTCCGAGCAGGCCCGCGCGGGAGATCACATCTGGTACGTCAGCGACGTGCGGCGCTTTCAGGCCGACTACCCGGCCTGGCGGTACACCTACGACGTGCGCGCGACGGTCAAAGAGATCATCGAGGCCACCGCGAAGCGCCGCTGACGCCGCGGCCGTCGACGCGCGACATGCTGGCGACGCCGAGAGACCACCACGGGCGGGTGAGAAATCTCTGCATCGGGCCGTCCCTCCTCGACCAGACCGGGCGACTCATCCGACGCTGAGAGACCACGCGCGGCGGGTGCGAAATTTCTCGGTTCGTGAGAGGCCCGAAGTGGCGATCGCGTGCGCTTTTGAGCTAGGTCGGAGCTCCCTCGTGATGTCTCGCACCTCAATGGAGACGGCGTTCGGCGGCATGATGTTGGGCATGGCGATGCCGCTCGCGCTCTTCGGGTTCGGCGTCGTCATCGACACGGCCGATCTGCTCGAGCTGCGTGCCGAGCCGCTGGTGATGCCGTTCGGGGCCATCATCTTTCTGGGCGCCGTGATGCTCGGCACCGCGGGAGGCACGCTGCTCTGGGGCCGCCGCCAGCCGCGGGCCGCGCAGGTGCCGGCGGTGCGGCGCCCGGTGCTGCAGCGGGCGCGGCGTCGCGAGGTGGCGATGGTTCAGAAGCCCGTGATCCAGAAGCCCGTGATCCAGAAGCCCGTGATCCAGAAGCCCGTGCTGGTGAAGCTGCCGGTGAAGCGGGCGCCCGCGCCGGCGCACGGGGGCACGTTCAGCGATCACTCGCTGGTGACGCTGACTCCGGTGCTGGGGCGCGACGGGCTGTCGACGGCGCAGCTACCGCTCGGCGAGTCGCTGCCCGAGGCGACGACGAAGCTGGTGCCGTTCGGCGGCACGCAGCGGAAGATCCGCATCGTCGCCTGATCGAGCGTCGGGAGCATCCGCGCTCCCTCTCCCCTCGTAGGGGTGAGGGGCGCGACGGACTGTCGACGGCGCAGCTGCCGCTCGGCGAGTCGCTGCCCGAGGCGACGACGAAGGTCGTGCCGTTCGGCGGCACACCGCGGAAGCTACGCGTCGTCGCCTGATCGAGCGTCGGGAGCAGCCGCGCTCCCTCCCGTTCGTAGGGGAGAGGGTCCGTCGAGCGCGGGGAGCAGCAGCTCGGGAGCCCCGCGAGCTCACTCGCAGGTGACCGGGTTGCACGTGCCCCACAGGCCCGTGCGATCGGTCTTCGCGATGACCTCGGCTGTCTCGAACTCCTCGCGGCGATCTTTGCCGGCCGGAGCGATGTAGAGCACGCACGCGAGCCCACGCTTCACGAGCTCGAGGTTCACCTCGGTGCGGCCGGCGGTGATGAACGCGAGCAGGCGGCCGTAGCGGTCTCGGCACTCGGCCTCGTCGTAGGTGAGCGCCACGTTCTTGCCTTCGACCTGCTCTTTGTTGAACGCCCAGGCCTCGGCGCCGTAGCAGTCGTTCTTGCCCTGCGTCGTCTCGGGGGTGTCGACGAGCAGGTAGCGCACGCGCTCGCCGCCCGCGATCTCGACCGTGTCGCCATCGACCGCGCGCTCGACGGTCGCGGCGGTCGGCCCGCAGATGCTCTTCGTGCCGCACGCCGCGCACAGCACGAGCGCGGCGGCGCAGGCCCTCACGGGCACATCTCGTTGATCGCGCCGGGCGTGCCGCGATCACCCTGGCCGCCGTCCGGCGTGGTCCACCGGGTCGAGGGCGTCGGGCACACGCTGCCGGCGTCTTCGTTGTCGTCCGGCGACGTGAGGCCGCGCCGCAGCTGCCACGACGCTCCGGCGGTCGACGACCCATAGCCGAAGCTGTCGAGCGTCATCGTGCCCGAGCGCACGTGCACGCTGCGCACTCCCGAGTTCGAGATGTCGAAGTTGAACGTCGCGGTGACCGGGGGCAACCCGCCGTTGACGTCGGGGTTCGAGCCCCGCGCGAACAGCGAGTACGTGCCGGCGTCGACCCACATGCAGTTTGCGCTCGACAGCGTGGTGAAGCCCGTCGACTCGTTCGCGAGCACGAGGCCATTCAGGTCGAACGAGGCGTTCGCGAACGTCTCGACGTACTCGCCCATGTTGTCGGCGACCTTCTGCGGGTCGGGCATGAACTCGGTGATGACGAGCTGCCCCAGCGTTGGAGGCACGATCGGCCGCGTCGCCCCGAGCGTGGTATCGAAGCAGTCGGTGCCGCTGCTCCCGCCGCCTCCACCGGAGCCGCCGCCCATACCGCTGCCGCCGCCCATACCGCTGCCGCCCGCGGTTCCGCTGCCGCCGCCGGCGCCGCCAGGGCAGGGGTGATTCGGAGCGCCCGGCGTACCGAAGTCGGTGCCCGCATCCCACTGATACTGGCCGACGCAGAAGTTCGCGGGGTCATTGTTCGAGAGCGCGTCGAGCTTGGTCGGCTCGAGCTGCCAGCTCTTGCCCAGAGAAGAGGTCGTGAAGGCGGCCTCATCGATGCCGGCGTCTCCGCGGTAGAGGAACATGCGGGTGTTCGTGTCGGTCAGCGACAGGCTGAAGGTCAGCTTCGGCGGCGGCAGGTTGCCATTCACGAACGGGTCGGCGCTGCGGGCGACGAGCACGTACTCGCCGACCGTGACGCCGATGCAGTTCATCGAGTTGATGCGCGTGCTGGCCGTCGAAGTCGCGATGCTCACGTCGTTCAGGTCGACGTCGCGCAGGGCGAGCAGCTCGAGCCACTCACCGGTCGACGCTGCCGCGACGTCGGGCCGGGTCATGACCTCGGTGATGATCAGGTCGCCGGCGAGCGGCGTGCGCAGCGGCCGCGCCGAGCCGTTCTCGAGGCACGTGCCCGCCATCGCCTCGGGCTCGCAGATCGGGTTCGCGTTGCCGGGCGTGCCGGCGTTGTTCCCCAGGTAGATGTTGCCCACCGGGGTGTCGCACCAGTTCGCCTCGTTGTCGTTCGTCGTCGCGTCGGGCGTCACCATGCCGTTCAGCATGCGCGAGCGGCCCGAGCGGGCGCCGACCGTCCACTCGAACTTGTCGATCTGCGTCGTGCCGCAGCGCACCACGACCTCACCCTTCGTGTTGCTGAGCGAGCCGAGGTCGCTGTCGTAGGAGTAGTTGATCCACGCGGGCAGCGCTCCCGAGCGAATGTCGCCGACCGTGAAGTACGACTTCGGCCCGATGGTGCCCGCCTTGATCGTGTGCGGCTTCGAGCTCGTGCCGTTCGTGTCGAGAATGAGCCCGGTCAGCGCAATCGAGCTGTCGCCGGGGTTGTAGAGCTCGAACCACTCGAGGCCCGTGTCGGTGCCGTCGGGGTCGAGCATGATCTCGGTGATGACGAGGTCGCCCGCCTTTCGCCCCGAGCAGCTCTCTGCGGGCGGCGGCGGCGTGCAGCCGGCCTCGAGCAGCGCGACGGCGCTCAGCACGGCGACGGCGGCTCCGGATTTCGAATTGACGTACGCGGACATCAGTCTCCCTCGGTGGTGTTCTCGGCCTTCTTCGGGTTCTGCTGCTCGTCGAGCAACGCTTCGAGCTCGGGCGACGGCGCGAGCACCTGCCCCGGCAGGGTCACGACGAGCTGGAGTTTGTCTCGGTTCTTCGCGTCGCGGTACTTGTTCACGACCCCGCGCACCTGAATGTACTCGCCCTTCTTGTACTGGGCGCCCGAGGCGAGCAGCACGTCTTTGTCCCAGAAGACGATGTCGAAGTCGTTGCCGCGGTTGCGCGACAGCTTCACGAGCGAGGGCCCGCGCTCGCCGAACTTCACCTCGGTGACGGCGCCGAGCAGCGTGACCTCTTTGCCGATCTTCTGCTCGAGCTTCAGCATCGCGTCCCACCGGGTCAGCGCGACGTACGACTCGGGCCGATCTTCCATCTGCTTCTCGAAGCGCGTGATGGCGGCCTCGCGCTCGCCCCACCACTTCAGCCGCTCGGCGTAGTCGTCGTAGTGCATCTTCCCCGGCGCCCAGATGCCGAGCTTCGCGTCTTGCGCCTGCTTCTGCGCCTCGAGGAACTCACGGTGAAAGCGCCGGCTGCGGCCGTACTTCACGAAGTACGGCGAGAAGCCCGCCCGCACGCACTCGATGTTGTAGTTGACCCACGAGCCGTCTTTCTTCGCGAAGACGTAGACGAGGTAGCGCCCGTAGTAGTCGCGGATCTCGCCGGGGTGGTCGCGCTCGAGGCGCACGCTGGTGACCCCGTCGAACCACGCCTGCGCGAACGACTTCGCGTCGTCGCCCAGCGGCGTCGCGAACTTCGCGGGCCGCGAGCTCGAGCCGCGCATCTCGACCTTGTAGCGCTCCCAGCCGGCGTTGAACGACTTCTTCTCGTCGGCGTGCTTGAACGTCTCTTCGGCGTCGATCGCGAGCAGGCGCAGCGAGCTCTCGAGGCCCTGCACCCGAATCGTGTCGCCGTCGATCACCGACGTCGCGCCCTCGATGGGGAACTCGCCGAGCTCGAGCGAGACGATCTCGAGGCGCTTGAGCAGCGAGGCGGCCTGCTCCCGCGTGTAGCGCTGCCCCGACTTCGTCGTCGAGCAGGCGCTGAGCGCGAGGAAGAGGAATAGAGCAGACCGCATCGGGTTCATCTTCGCTGGCTTCAGAACCGGCCTTCCAGCTCGAGTCGCAGGCGGTGCTCGGGGTTCGGCACCCGCTTGCTCAGATTCTGGCTCAACCAGAGGTAGATGTCGTAACGCACGGTGACGTGGAACACCTTCCACCCGAGCCAGGTCACCTCGAGGAAGCTCCACAGCGACTCTTCGACGCGGGTGTTGCTGTAGAGGTCGCCGTTCAGGTAGCGCGACCGCAGGCGGAACAAGAGCTCGGGGATCGGCTGGCTCCGCACCTCGGCGGTCAGGCGAACGTCCTGCGACAGGCCGCCCGGGTACTCGGCGGGCAGGTCGGACAGGAAGTCGTGAATGTAGGTCAGGAAGAGCTCGAGCTTCTTCTTGATGGGCCTGAAGCGCAGCTGCAGCGCGCTGCGGTAGCGCTCGCCGATGCACAGCTGCGGCTCGCCGTCGATGAGGCCCGGCGCGCGACCGTCGACCGACGTGTAGCAGCGGCCGATCGCCGGGTTGAAGGCGTCGCCGTTCTGATTCGTGAGGTCCTTGTTGCGATAGTCGAACCACAGCGACGGCTCGAAGAAGTCCCACCCCTTGTAGTCGACCCGCGCGAGGGCCCACATGTTCATGGTGCCCGCGCGAAACCCGGTCGACTTGCCCAGCACCTCGCCCTCGATGCCGCCCTGGTCCCACGGCAGCACCCAGAAGTCGACGAAGCCGCGCACGTTGAAGTCGCCGAGCGTGCGGTCGGTGTACTTCACGCGAATGCCCGCCTCGTCGCGCGCGCGCTGGCCCTCGAGCTCGTCGGGCGACGAGACCGGCCGCGCGTACGGGTTCGCGTAGTTGATGTCGTAGAGGCGTAAGGTGATCTCGAGCTCGCGCTTCTTCTTGCCCCACACGCTGCGCTGCACGGCGCCCCAGCCGCCGCCACCGCTGGGCATGCTGTCGAAGCTGCGCGCGACCTCGAAGTACAGGTCCCACGGGCCGGCGGTGACGCGGCCGTCGAGGCCGACCGCGCCCCAGGGGCCGCCGAACGGGTAGCGCGCGTACTCCTGGAAGTCGAGCTGCATCTCGGGCACGTGCCAGCGCGGCAAAGCCCCATAGCCGGTGAGGCCGAGCTCGAGCATCGGCACGGGGCTGAACGAGGCGTGGCCGCCGGCCGACAGCTCGTCCCACAGGTTCGGGAGCACCGAGTAGCTTGCGCGCGCCTGCTGCAGGGCTCCGTCGCCGCGGTCGATGTAGACGTACGGCGCCTTGCAGTTGTCGTCTTCGTCGTCCCGCGGGTTCGCGCAGATGCGCCGGTCGTAGATCTCGTACTGGTAGATCGAGCGCGTCTGGTAGCTGCCGAACGCGTAGAACGACGCCTTCGCGGTCTCGCCGAGCTCGAGGTTCTCGGCCGAGAACGCGATGCCGCGAAACGGGTCGCGCCACTTGAAGTCGTCGGTGACGTAGCGATCCATCTCGGTGGGGCACACCGGCTGCGTCGTCGTGATCTCGCCCTGCGACAGCCGGCACAGGCCCGACAGATCGCGGTTCACGTAGAAGACGTTGTCGGGCGAGAGGCCCTTCGGCGTGTAGCGCGTCGTGTTGTCGAGCGTCAGGCGCTGGCCGAACCCGATGCGGAAGGTGCCGGCGATGACGCGCAGCTTCGTCGAGCGCCACTGCAGCCAGAACTTCGGCACCTCGACGCTGTAGCCGCTGGGCCGCACCGCGAGCGTGCCGTCGGCGAACGACCCGTCGCGGGGCTCGCGGGTGGCGTCGAAGAACGGGCTGCCGACGCGGCGTCGCGTGAAGGTCGCGCCGAGGCCGCCCGACAGCGAGAACGGGCCGCGCAGCCGCGCCTGCAGAAACGCCGGCGGAGCGAGCGGGTCGCCGATCGTGTACGCGCCGAGCAGGCGGTAGTAGCCGCCGATGGGGATGACGGGCTTCGCCTCGGTGATGATGATGAACGGAGCGATCTGCAAGAGCTGCTCGGGGGTGATCGCGCCGGCTCCGACGAGCACCGCCGGGTCGTCGATGTGGCCCTCTTTCTTGCGGTACTCGACGATGGCGTCGACGTCGGCGTAGGTGAGGCTCGGCAGCTCGTAGAGCTCGTCGCGCGTCGCGGTGTTCAGGTCGACGCCGTCGTTGAGCAGCTCGAGCAGCGTCTGCATCGTGGCGTCCGAGATCTCGCCGCGCTCGGCGGCCGAGCGCAGATCGTCTTCGTCGTCGGCGGCGACCGCGCTCTCGTAGATCGTCGCATACGCGGGGAGCGAGATCAGCGTGGCGCACACGACGGACCGGATCATTGCGAGTCGCGCACTATCGTTCATCGGGCGGGGGCCTTTCCAGAGGCGCGGGCCTCTCGTCACCCAGATGTGGCCGCTCAGTTTCTGAGAGAACGCGAGGGGCTGCGTGGTATGGGCGAACGCGATGACGATCGCCCGTACCTCTGCGACCGCCGCCGGATCAGGCGGCCTGCACCCCGACGTGCTCGCGTTCTCGAGCTCGCTCTCGCTCGACCGCGCCCTGTGGCGCGAAGACCTGATCGGCAGCCTCGCCCACCTCTCGATGCTGCAGAAGGTCGGCCTGATGCCGGCCGCCGACGCGAAGGCGCTGCACGCGGGGCTCTGCGCGCTGTGGGCCGAGGGCGCCGCCGGGAAGCTGGCCTTCCCCGACGACGAAGAAGACGTGCACATGGCCGTCGAGGCCGACCTGAGCAAGCGCGTCGGCGAGCCGGCGGGCCGCCTGCACACCGCGCGGTCGCGCAATGATCAGGTCGCGCTCGACCTGCACCTGCACGTGCGCGAGCACTGCGCGTCGCTGCTCGAGCAGCTCGGCCTGTTCATCGACGAGCTCGCCTCGCGCGCCGAGGCCGAGAAAGACGTGCTGTTCCCCGCGTACACGCACCGGCAGCGCGCGATTCCGATCTCGGCCGCGTACTGGCTGTGCGCCTACGGAGCCATGTTCGCCCGCGACGCCGACGCCTTCGCGTTCGCGCTGGGGCAGGTCGATCAGCTGCCGCTCGGCGTCGGCGCCATCGCGGGCACCTCGCTGCCGATCGACCGCGAGCACGTGCGCGCGCGCCTGGGCTTCTCGCGCGTGTCGCTCAACGGCCTCGACACCGTCGGCAACCGCGACTTCGCGCTCGACTACACGTACGCGGTGACGCGGCTGTTGATCCACGCGTCGCGGCTCGCCGCCGACGTCATCGACTTCGCGACCGCCGAGTTCGGCTTCCTGAAGCTCGACGGAGCCATCGCGTGCGGCTCGTCGATGATGCCGCAGAAGAAGAACCCCGACGTGTTCGAGCTGATCCGCGGCAAGTCGGCGCGCGCGCTCGGCAACCACGTCTCGATGCTCACGACGGTGAAGGGCCTGCCGGGCGGCTACCTGAGAGACCTGCAGGAAGATCGCGCTCCGCTGCTCGACACCGGGCCGCTCGCGCGCTCGGTGCTCGACATGCTGCGGCTGTCGGTGCCGCGCGTCACGTTCGACCGCGAGCGCTGCAAGCAGGCGCTGGTCGAGGACTACACCCAGGCCACCGATCTCGCCGAGGCGCTGGTGAAGAAGGGCCTGCCGTTTCGCACGGCGTACCAGGCGGTCGGCGCGCTCGTGATGAAGGCGAAGGGGCAGGGCCTGCCGCTCGCGAAGGTGACGCCCGAGGCCGCCCGCGAGGTGAACCCGGCGTTCGACGCTGAGGTGCTGCAGTGCCTCGACCCGCTGACGTCCGTCGGCCGCAAGGTGTCGGCCGGCTCGACGGGGCCGGCGGCGGTGGCGGCGCAGATCACGGCGTTGCGTCAGGCCGCGAAGGCTGCGAGAGACCGCGCCGGATCAGTTCCCCGACTCGACACGTTGTTCAAGAACCTGAAGGAGACCCCATGAGCCGCATCTACCGTTCGCTTCCGCCCAAGGGCACGCGCCTGGGCATCGCCTTCTCGGGAGGCCTCGACACCCGCTGCGCCGGCGCCTGGCTGAACGAGCAGGGCATGCACGTGTACGCGTACACCGCAGACCTCGCGCAGCCCGACGAGTCGAACGTGAGCGACATTCCCAAGATCGCGCTCGAGCACGGCGCGAAGGCGGCGAAGCTGGTCGACTGCCGCGAAGCGCTCGTGCGCGAGGGCCTGATCGCGATTCAGTGCGGGGCGTTTCACCTGTCGGTCGGTGGCCGCAAGTACTTCAACACGACTCCGCTGGGCCGGGCCGTCACCTCGCTGGCCATCGTGCGCGCCATGCAGAAAGACGACGTGCACGTCTTCGGCGACGGCAGCACGCACAAGGGCAACGACATTCAGCGCTTCTACCGCTACGGCATCCTGGCGAACCCGAAGCTCCACATCTACAAGCCGTGGCTCGACAACGCGTTCGTGACGGCGTTCGGCGGCCGGCTCGAGATGAGCAAGTACCTCGAGAAGATCGGCAAGCCGTACAAGATGGGCGCCGAGAAGGCGTACAGCACCGACGCGAACGTGCTCGGAGCGACGCACGAGGCGAAGGACCTCGAGCACCTCGACACCGGCATCCGCATCGTGCAGCCGATCATGGGCGTCGCGTTCTGGAAGAACGACGTGAAGGTCGAGGCCGAAGAGGTGACGGTCACGTTCGAGCGCGGCCTGCCGACGAAGCTGAACGGGCGCACGTTCGCGTCGCGGTTCGACCTCTTCGTCGAGGCGAACAAGATCGGCGGCCGGCACGGCCTCGGCATGAGCGATCAGATCGAGAACCGCGTCATCGACGCGAAGAGCCGCGGCATCTACGAGGCGCCGGGCATGGCGCTCTTGCACGTCGTCTACGAGCGGCTGCTCTCGGCGGTGCACAACGAGAACACCACCGACCTGTACTCGACGATGGGCCGGCGGCTCGGCCGCCTGCTCTACGAGGGCAAGTGGCTCGACCCCGAGGCGATGATGCTGAAAGACGGCCTGACGCGCTGGGTGGCGCCGTCGGTGACCGGCGAGGTGACGCTCGAGCTGCGCCGCGGCGACGACTACACGCTCGTCTCGACCCGCGCCGACCACTCGGCCTACGCGCCCGAGAAGCTCTCGATGGAGAAGGTCGCCGAGCCCGCGTTCACGCAGGAAGACCGCATCGGAGCGCTCGAGGTGCAGAACCTGTCGGTCGACGACAACCGCGAGACGACGCTGCGCCAGCTCGATCACCTGCGCCGGTTCGGGGCGGGTGGCCCGGCTCGGCCCTCGGAGCTGCTCGAGAGCGGCGAAGGCTGACCGCCGCCGACGGCGAACGGACGGGAAGCGTAGGCGGCTGCGGGAGCGGCTGGCGCTCGTGGGCGCAGCCTATGTGCCGCCGCGCTTGGGGCGGCTCAACGGCCGGGACGCGGAAGCGGCTGCGCAGGGCGGGGTCTGGGACTGGCGCTCGGGGCTCGGGCTCGCGAGGCGGCTGCCGAAGAGGCTGGCGCTCGGGGCTCGAGCTCACGAACCCCACGGCCCCGCGCCGCTGCACGAAGCCGCAGCGCCTTCACCCGCCGCTCAGCCTTTCACCTTCCGTGCAGCGGCTCAGCGACCGAGCGGCTTCGCAGCCAGGCGCTTGCCCAGCGCGTCGAGCTCGCCGACCGCCACGCCGCCGCCCTTCGCCTGAGCGATCAGCGCCGCGGTGTTCGGAGCGTCGACGACGAGCAGCTGGGTCGCCGCCTGATCGCGCACTTCGCCGCCGAACTTGACGAACGCGGCGACGAGCGCTTTCGCGGCCTCGTTGCGGGTCGCGAGCTCCTCGGTGCGCACGGGCAGGGTCTCCCACGCCCACGCGTTGCCGACGTCGCCGAGCGCCTTCACGAGCAGCTTCGCGCGCGCCTCGGAGGGGCTCTTCGTCAGCTCGAGCGCCAGCGCCCGGGCCACCGAGTGCTTGCGCGCCGAGCCGATGCCGACGACGACGGCGTCGCGGCCGATCTGCGCGATGAGCGCGTCGGCGTCACCCAGCTTCGCGAGGCCTTCGGCCGCCGCGCGCTGCACCTGAAACGGCGCCGCGGTCTCGGCGAGCCACTTCTGGAACACCGGGCGGGCGCGAACGTCTTTCGCGGTGCCGAGCGCGTCGAGCACCGAGACCTGCCACGCGAGGGCGGCAGACTCGGACCACGCCGGGTCCGGAGCCCTCAGCGCCTCGCTGATCAGCTCGGGAACCGCAGCCGCCCCGAGCGACTCGAGCGCGGGCTTGAGGCCCGTCGCCAGCCGGCCGCGCTTCATCGCATCGGCCTGGGGCACGTGCGCGCGAAGGTCCGCGACGGGACCTGCGAACGCGGCGAACGACACCAACGACACTGCTGCCACGATGAGCGTTTTCATCGACCGCCCTCCCACCACTTCGCAGCGGGGATCTTGCGGGCCGCGTTGGTCCCGCAGTGAACCTCGCCCATGTTGACGTGGTACAGGTCCCAATCGTCGACCCACCGCACGTGGTACCCGATGGCGGTGAGCTTGTCTTCGAAGTCCTTCTTGAAGATGTCGACGCCGTTGATCTGCGGCCCGAACGGGTTCGGCGCCACGAAGTCGCTCTCGCCGATCACGAAGCCGTTCACGAAGCCCGGCTGGTAGGCGATCGAGGTCGCGTACTCGGTGTAGTGCAGGAAGGGCACGCGGATGATCTCGGCGTCGGTCAGGCCGGTCTCACGCTTCAGGGCCTCGAGCTGCCCGGCGATGTTCGCCGCGGCGGTCGCGCTGCGGCCCATGACGTCGGTGTTCGCGAGCACCTGGGTGATCGAGATCGCGGCGGGGTAGGGCTGCCCGGTGTTGTAGTTGTACCAGTCTTTCCCCACGTGCATCTGCACGGCGCCGTTGCCGGCCATGACCTGATCCTGGAGCATCTGCTTCGCCAGCGTCGGGTCGTTGATCAGGAGCACCCAGCCGCGCGGGGTCGGCGCCTTCAAGAACGAGATCGTCTCGTCGATGTGGCCGACCGTCAGCCACGACGTGTCGAGGTAGACGTGCGGCTGAACGAGCTGCGACTCCATCACCTTCGACAGCACCGGGTCCGGCGCGAAGCTCGGAATGCTGCCGCGCAGCAGTCGGCCCAGCGGGTAGTTGACGCCGCCGTTGCTGAACGGGGGAATCGTCTCGGTGTTGCCGTACGAGTTGAGCGACGACGAGTCTTGCTGCTGCGACAGCGTGAACGCCTGCAGGCCCGCCGTGTCCTTGCCGCGGAACTGCTTGAACACGATCTGCCCGGCCGCCCGCAGCGGGAAGTTGCCGTTGCGCTCGATGCCCGCCGAGCGGTACGCCGCGCGAATGACGTGCTGCTGGCCGTTCGCCGCCGGCATCGTCATGTACCCCGTCTCGAAGAAGTCTTCGGCCCAGATGTCGTTGTCCGAGATCTCGACCAGCGGCGCCTTCTCGGGGCTCAGGTTGATGGCGCCCCGCAGCGCCGTGACGAACGCGGTGCTGGTGGGGTCGCGCGGCACCCGCGTGACGTACGACGTCTCGGGCGCCGTCATGTGATGGAACAGCATGACCGGAGCGACCCGCATGCGCACGGTGTCGCTCAGCGTCTGGTCGCCGCTCACCACCTCGAGCTTCAGGTTCACGTAGCCGTCCCACACCGCGGTGTCGCGAACGATGTCTTTGCCTTCGAGGCGCAGCTCGAGGCCGGCCTTCAGCTCGTCGACCGAGACCGCGCCGCTGGCGTCGTCGAGCAGCACCCAGTTGCCCTGCACGAGCTTGAACATGCGCACGTGACCCGAGGGCTCGGAGGTCAGCTTGGCCGTCGTCGTCGCCGGAGCCGCCGCCCACGGAGCGATCTTCAGCGTCGCCATGTCGAGCAGGTCGTCGTCGCCGTTCACGATGTCGTCGGCGGCGTCGTTGCAGGCCGCGAGCTGAACGTCGCTCGCCGCGCTGCTGGGGCACGACCTCAGATCGTCGTCGATGTTCGCGAGGAACACGGCGCCGTGCGAGGCGTTCCACGTGTCTTCGTCGAGATCGTCGGCCATGCCGTCGAGGTCGACGACGCCGTCGCGGTTCACGTCGGCGCGCAGGTCGACCCGCACGACGCAGAACGCGAAGCCCTTGCACTTGAGATCAGCACAGTCGCTCTTGCCGTCACGGTCGTCGTCGACCGCGTTCTGGCAGCGCTCCTCGGTGTCTTCGATCGGCGGCAGCGCCGTCACCGAGGCCAACTGCGTCGGGCCGGACATGAAGCTCTCGACCGGTCCACCACACGCTGCGAACAGCAGCGCCATCAGGCAAAGCGAAATTCTCATGTTGTGAGACTGCCTTTCGTGCGGCCCTTTCGGGCCAACTACCAGACTCGGCTGCTGCACAACAAGCGGCCCAACCATTCTGGCAACATGCTGCGTCATGGTTCGGTCGCTACTGTTGTGCGTGATGGTGATCGGCTGTTCGCCCGCACAAGTTGCCGACGGGGGCATGAGCGGAGGCGGAGCCGCCGGCGGTAACGCCGCGGCCGGCGGCGCGGCGACTGCGGGCGGCGCCGGCTCGACCGCCGGCGGTGGATCAGCGGGCAGCTCGGCAGGCGGCAGCACCGCGGGCGGCAGCGCAGGAGGCTCCGCGGGCGGCGCGACGCCCCCGGGCACTCCGTACGTCTACGTGGGCGCGGGCAACACCATCCACATCTTCAGGCTCGAGCTCAGCGACGGCGGCATGACGCCGCGCGGCCAGATCTCCGCGGGCAACGGGTCGAGCTTTCTCGCCGTGCACCCGTCGAAGCGGTGGCTGTACGCGGTGAACGAGGGCTCGAGCCAGGTGGCGGCGTTCGCGATCGACGCGGGCACCGGCGGGCTCACGTTCGTCAACCGCGTGAGCAGCTTCGGCTCGGGCCCGGCGCACCTCTCGGTGCACCCGTCGGGCCGCTGGGTGCTCGTGTCGAACTACGGCAGCGGCGACGTCGCGACGGTGCCGATTCTCGACGGCGGCGCGCTCAGCGCGACGGCGACGTCGAACCCGAACGCGGGCATGAACGCGCACCAGATCATCGCCGACCCGAGCGGCGCGAACGTCTACGTGCCGTGCCTCGGCGTCAACCGCGTGGTGCAGTACGACTTCGACGGCGGGCTGACCCCGAAGGCGCCCGGCTTCTACACGACGGCGAGCGGCGCCGGGCCGCGGCACATCGACCTGCACCCGAACGGCCGGTGGGCGTACCTCATCAACGAGACCGACCGCACGATGAGCGCGCTCGACGTCTCGAACGGCCGGCTCACGCACAAGCAGACGCTGTCGACGGTGCCGGCGGGCGTGAACACCGGCTCGACGGCCGAGGTGTTCGTGCACCCGGCGGGGCACTCGGTCTACGGCTCGAACCGCGGCCACAACTCGATCGTGCACTTCCGCCTCGACGCGAACGGCATGATGACGCTCGTCGGGCACACGTCGACGGGCGGCATGATCCCCCGCAGCTTCGGCCTGTCACCCGACGGCACGCTGCTGCTCGTCGCGAACCAGACCTCGAACACCATCGTCGCGATGCGCGTCGACCCCGCGACCGGAGCCCTCACCTCGCTCGGCCCGGTCGCCTCGCTGCCCGCGAACCCGAGCTACGTCGGGGTCGTCTTGCTGCCCTGAGCCCGCGCCTTCTTCTTCTCGCCGCCGAAGCTCGCGTAGAGCGCGGGCAGCACGAACAGCGTCAGCAGCGTCGCCGAGACCAGGCCGCCGATCACCACCGTCGCGAGCGGGCGCTGCACCTCGGCGCCCGGCGCGGTCGAGACCGCCATCGGCACGAACCCGAGCGAGGCGACCAGCGCCGTCATCAGCACCGGGCGCAGGCGCAGCTCGGCCGCGCGCGAGATGGCCGCGAGGGGCGTCAGGCCGCCCTCTTCGAGGTGGCGCGCGAACGACACCAGCACGAGGCCGTTCAAGACCGCGACGCCGAACAGCGCGATGAACCCGACGCCCGCCGAGATCGAGAACGGAATGTCGCGCAGCCACAGCGCGACGACGCCGCCGACGATCGCGAACGGCACGTTGACGAAGATGAGCAGCCCCGCACGCACCGACCCGAACGAGAGCCACAAGAGAAACAGAATGAGCGCGAGCCCGAGCGGCACGACGAGCGTCAGGCGCTTCCTCGCCTCGATGTAGTTCTTGAACTGGCCTCCCCACTCGATTCGGTAGCCGACCGGCAGCGCCACGCTCGAGACCGCGGCCTGCGCGTCGGTGACCACCGAGAGCAGGTCGCGCCCGCGCACGTTGAGCTCGACCGTGAGCTTGCGCGACTGCGCCTCGCGCGAGACCTGCGCGGGCCCGGTGACGAACTGCAGCTCGGCCACGTCGCCCAGGGGCACGATCTGCCCGCTCACCGAGCGAAGTGGCAGCGCCTTCAGCGGCTCGAGATCGCCTGCGAAGCCGTGCTCGGTGCGAATGACGATGCCGAAGCGGCGCTCGCCCTCGAGCACGTCACCGACGGGGTGGCCGACGGCCAGCGTCTCGGTCACCTGGTTGATGTCTTCGATGGTGAGCCCGTAGCGCGCGAGCCGGCTGCGGTCGGGCTTGATGCGCAGGTACTTGAGGCCCTCCGTCTGCTCGACGCGCACGTCGGCCGCGCCGGGCACCCTGCGAATGGCCTTCGCGACGAGGTCGCCGAGCCGCGCGAGCTCTTTCAGGTCGGCGCCGTAGATGACGGCGCCCACGTCCGAGCGGATGCCCGCGACCAGCTCGTTCGTGCGCATCTGAATGGGCTGCGAGATGGCGCCGCCCACCTCGGGTGACGCGGCCAGCACCTTCTCGAGGCGCTCGGCGATGTCGGCCTTGTCGACGCCCTTGGGCCACGCGTCTCTCGGCTTGAGCTCGATGTACACGTCGGACGCTTCGATGCTCATCGGGTCGGTCGCCACCTCGGGCGAGCCGATTCGCGAGACGACGTGGTCGACCTCGGGCAGCTTCATGATCTCCTTCTCGAGCAACAGGTCCGTTCGCACGGTCTCGGTGAGCGCGGCCCCGGTGAGCCGCCGCGCTTCGATGAGCAGGTCGCCCTCGTCGAGCTGTGGAATGAACTCGGCGCCGAGCCGCGAGAAGAGCGCCACCGCGATCGCGAGCGCGACGACGCCGGTGCCGACCGTCGCCACGCGGTGGCGCATGGCCTTCTGAAAGAGCGGCAGGTAGAGCGCGTGCACCTTCCGCACGAGCCACGTCTCTTCGTGGCCGGGCCTCGCGCGCACGAAGAAGCTCGCCAGCACGGGCACCAGCGTCACCGACAGCACGAACGCGCCCGCGAGCGCGAGCAGCACCGTGATCGCCATCGGGCGGAAGAGCTTGCCCTCGGTGCCCGCGAGCGCCAGCACCGGCAGGTACACGATCGCGATGATCAGCTCGCCGAACGCGCTCGCGGTGCGCACCTCTTTCACGGCCTCTTCGACCGTGCCGACCCGCTCTTCGTCGGTGAGCGGGCGGGCGAGCTCGCGCTGGCGCTCCGAGAGCCTGCGCACCACGTTCTCGACGATGATGACCGCGCCGTCGACGAGCAGGCCGAAGTCGATGGCACCCAGGCTCATCAGGTTGCCCGAGAGGCCGGTGGCGTTCATGACCACGACGGCGAACAGCATCGAGAGCGGAATCGTGACGGCGACGACCAGGCCCGCCCGCAGATCGCCGAGCAGCACCAAGAGCACGAGCACCACCAGCACGGCGCCCTCGAACAGGTTCACGCCGACCGTCTCGATGGTGCGCTGCACCAGCGCGGCCCGATCGTAGAACGGCTCGATGTGCGTGCCCTTGGGCAGCGAGGGCTCGAGGCCGTTCAACCTCGCCTTCACCGCCTCGGTGACGGTGCGCGAGTTCTCACCCATCAGCATCAACACGACGCCGACGATGACCTCGCCCTCGCCGTCTTTCGTGGCGGCTCCGCGGCGCAGGCGCGCTCCGAAGCGCACGTCGCCGACGGTGGCGACCGTGATGGGTACGCCCTGCGGCGTGGCGCCGATGACGACGTTCTTCAGGTCTTCGAGGCTCGTCACCAGGCCGTCGGTGCCGATGACGAAGTGCTCGCGCGCGTGCTCGATGTAGCCGCCGCCCGCGTTCGCGTTCGACCGGTGCAGCGCGTCGACGACCTGCGCGATCGAGACGCCGGTCGCCTGCAGCCGCGCGGGCTCGAGCACGATCTGGTACTGCCGGTCTTCGCCGCCGAAGCTGTTCACCTCGACGACGCCCGGCACCATGCGCAGCTGCGGAGCGATGTACCAGTCGAGCTGCTCTTCGAGCTGCATGGGCGTGAGCTGCTCGTTGCGCAGCGTGAACTGGAAGATCTCGCCCAGGCCGGTCGTGATCGGCCCCAGCTCGGGCCTGCCGTACTGCGCGGGCACCGCGGTCTGCGCCTCGAGCATGCGCTCGCCGACGAGCTGCCGCGCCCAGAAGATGTCCGTGGCGTCTTGAAAGACGACCGTGACCACCGAGAGCCCGTACTTCGAGATCGAGCGCACCTCGGTCGTCTTCGGGATGCCCGCCATCGACCGCTCGACCGGCACGGTCACGTACTGCTCGACCTCGACCGGCGACAGCGCAGGGGCCGCCGTGATGATCTGCACCTGCACGTTCGTCACGTCGGGCACCGCGTCGATCGGCAGCTGCATCGCCGCGCGCGCGCCGACGAAGACGAAGAACAGAGAGCCCACGATGACGATCGGGCGGTTGTGCAGCGACCAGCGAACGATGGCCGAGAGCAGCGCCAGCATCAGTGGCCGTCCTCTGAGAGCGTCGACTTGAGCAGCAGGCTCTTGAGCGTGAACACACCGGTCGTCACGATCACTTCGCCCTCGTCGAGCCCCGACAGCACCTGCACCTGCGCGAGCGCCGCGTCGCCGAGCGTCACCTCGTGCACCACGAAGTCGCCGTCTTTCGCCTTCACGAAGACGATGTTCTTTTCGCCGACCTCGGTCACCGCATTGCGCGGCACGATCACCTGCGGCGCCGCCTTGCTCGCCTCGGCGACCTCGACCTGCGCGGTGCCGAACAGCCCGAGCCGCAGCTGCCCCGCATCGTTCGCGAGGCGAATGCGCGCGGTCAGCGTTCGCGCCACCGGGTCCGTTCGCTGCCCGACGTAGTCGACGACGCCTTCGAAGCTCTCGCCCGGGAACGCGTTGAGCACCACCGACGAGCTCGCCCCCGTGCGCAGCCGGCCCAGGTCCTTCTCGAACACCCGGCCGAGGAACCACACCTCGCTCAGGTCGACGATCGTCGCGAGCACGTGGTCGGCGGCGATCGGCTGCCCGACGACGGCGTCGCGCGCGACGACTACCCCCGCGATCGGCGCGCGCAGCGGCAGGAAGAAGCCGGCTCCTGGCTCGGTGTTGGCTCCGATCGCCGCGAGCTGCTCGGTGAGCGCCTTCGCCTCGGCCTCCTGCGCGCGCGCTTCGGCGTCGGCGTCGACGACCGCCTGCTCGGCGCCGAGCCCGCTCTCTTTGAGCGAGCGCAGCCGCTCGGCGTTCGCGCGCGCGGCGCCGGCCTTCGCCTTCGTCGCCGCGAGCGCGCCGCGCAGCCGGCCCACGTCGGGCACCCGCAGGAGCGCGAGCAGGTCGCCCTTCTTCACCACCGAGCCCTCGTTGAACCCGACCTGCTCGAGCCGGCCCTCGGTCGCAGCCGAGACCCGCGCGGTGCGGTCGGGCGGCGCCGTGATCTCGCCGGGCAGGCTGACCGTTCTCGCGAGCACCGCGCGCCTCGCGATCGCCGTCTCGAGACCCGCCTCGCGCGCCACCTCGGGCGTCACCCGCACCTGCTTCGGCAGCGCGTCGTGGCCCGCTTCGTCGTGGTGGTCGGCCTGGCCGCCGACCGGCGGGGGCGGCGTCGCGTCGCCCTTCTTGCAGGCGCCGCACGCCATCGCGAGCGCCACGAGCAGCATCGGGTGCGAGGGCTTCACGGGGCGTCTCCTTCGAGGGCGGCTCCGGCGGCGCGCGCGAGCCGCACCGAGGCGAGGCACAGCGCCTCGCGTGCGTCGATCTCGGCCTTCAGCTGCTCGACCAGCGCCTGCTGCGCGAAGAGCGCGTCGCGCACGGCGAGGCGGGCGGCCTTCACCTGGGCCGCGATGCTGGCGAGGCGCCCGACGGCGCGCTCGACCCGCTCGGGCGTGTAGAGCGCTCGCGCCTGCCTGGCGGCGTCGAGCTCGGCCGTCGCGGTCACGAGCTCGGCCTGCAGATCGCGGTCGAGCTGCTCGGCCTCTGCGCTCGCCCGCTCGGCCAGCCCGCGCGCCTCGGCGATCTGCCCCGCGTTCGTGCGCCCCACCGGCTGCGGCAGCGGAACCGGCAGCGACAGGCCGACCCCGAGCACGCGCTCGTCGAAGCCGTCGTTCTGCGCGAGCAGCGAGAGGGTGGGGTTCGGCACGCGCTGCCGCCGCAGCAGGTCGACCCTGCGGCCGGCGGCCTGGCGCTCCTCTTCGAGGGCGAGCACTGCGGGCAGCTGCTCGCGCGGCACCCGCGCGGCGGGCAGCGAAAGCGGGTCGAGCGCGCCCTCGACCACGACCTCGGGCCGACCGCCGGTCGCGCGGTTGAGCTGGGCCTTGGCGGCCGCGACCGCCGCCTCGAGCGAGAGGCGATCGGTGGTCGCGCGCAGCGCGGCGGTCTCGGCGATGTCGGCGTCGACCTCGGAGGCGAGCCCGTTCGTCGCCATCGCGCGCACGGTGACGGCGACCGAGCCCGTCGCCTGCTCGAGCTTCGCCGCGAGGGCGACGCGCTCCTGCACGGCGAGCACGCGGAAGTAGGCGGCCCACGCCTGCGTGGCCACCTCGCGCCGCGCCGCGGTCACGCGGTGGCCCTGCGCCCGCACCTCGCCGTCGGCGACGTCGACGCGCAGCCCGCGCTGGCCGGCGAGCTCGAGCTCCTGCCCGAGCGAGACCGACCAGTTCGTCGCGCGATCGGTGGGCCCCACGCGCGAAGCCACCGAGCCCGAGAGCGTCGGGTTCGACGGCAAGAAGGGGCGCGCGGCCTCGCGGCGGCCCTCGGCGGCGCGCTGGGCGGCGAGCTGCTCGCGCAGGGCGGGGCTGCCCGCGAGCGCGCAGGCCACGACGTTGCCGCGGTGGATGGCGCCAAAGCAGCGCTCCGGTGATGAAGGCTCCTCGGCCGTCGCGGGCCCAGGGTACGACAGGGCGGCGAGCCCGACGGCCGCCGCCCAGAGACGGGTTTTCAAGACACACCTCGCGTGGAGTGGGCAGGCCGTGAGCCGCGCCAAAGCGGCGGGCCGAGCCTGATGAGCGCTCTTCGCTACGCGAGCTGCGCGATGGGGACGTGGAGAATGTCGCCCGGCTCGGGCGACTCGGGCTCGCGCTGCCGGTGCTCCGGCACGGGCTCGCCTTCGGTTGCGGCCGCCGCCTTCACCTCGATGACCGCGAACGAGAGCCGCAGGTGGCTGCAGCACGAGCAGTCGCTGCAGTCGGCGCCGCAGTCGCCGAGCGGGTCGTCGTCGCTGCACGGCTGCGAGCATGGAGCGCTGCCCGAGCTCTGGCCGTCGACCGTCGCGAGCGCGACGTAGGCGGCGAGTCCGACAGAGAGGGCCGTGCGCAGCATCGGCCTCATTAATGTTCGCGCCGGAGCCGGCGGTCAACTCAGACGCTCGCTACAGGCCCGCAGCACTGCCGCTCAGGCCGCGACGATCGCGTCGGCTTCGATCTCGACGAGCATCCACGGGGCGATGAAGCGGCTCACCTCGACCATCGTGGTCGCCGGCAGCACGTCGCGGAAGAGCTCGGCGTGGGCGCGCCCGACGGCCTCCCAGTCGCGGGCGATGTTCGTCACATAAATACGTGTGCGCACCACGTCGGTCGCGCGGGCGCCGAGCGCGGCGAGCGCTTTCTCGATGTTCGAGAGAGCCTGCTTCGCCTGCGCGTAGGCGTCGCCGTCGACGTGGCCTCCGCCGTCGGTGGTCGCGGTCGTGCCGGTCACGAACACCTGATTTCCCACGCGTACCGCGCGCGAGTAGCCGACCTTCGGCTCCCACTCGGTGCCGCTCGCGTAGCGCTGCCTGTTCATGCGCGTGGTCTAGCGCCTTGCGCTCGAAGCGCAAACGGCCGCGGTCACAACTCGATTTCACGTTCGCTCGACAATGTTTCGTGGCCCTCCTCAGAATCGGTTCCAGCGGCAGTGAAGTTCGTCGGCTCCAGCAGCAGCTCCAGCAGGCGGGGTTCGACCCCGGCGGCGTCGACGGCACGTTCGGTCAGAACACGAAGCGCGCGGTCGAGCGGTTTCAAGCCGCGCGCGGGCTGCAGGTCGACGGCGTCGTCGGCTCGCACACGCTCGACGCGCTCGCGGGCATCAGCTCGTTCGACCCGGGCACGACGACGACAGCGACGACGACCGCGACGCAGGCCGGGTACGCGCACCAGTGGAAGCACTTCCGCGAGGTCGACCCGCAGGCGCTGGCGGCGGCGCTGCCTGCGCGGGCGCGGCACCTCGCCGACGACTTCATCGCGGCGGCGCGGCGCAACGACATCGACCCGCTCGTGCTGGTCGCGATCTCGCAGCACGAGACCGGCAACTGGACGTCGAGCGCCTTTCGCAACAAGAACAACGCGATGGGCATCTCGAACTCGAGCGGCCCGCGCAGCTTCTCGTCGGTGGGCGAGAGCATCGACATCATGGCGCGGGGCCTCGCCGACCCGAACGGGTACTACCGGAACGCGGGCACGCTGCGCGCGCTGTGGGGCGTCTACGCGCCCGGCCCTGCGACCGGTCAGCCGCAGCAGCGCAACGACCCGAACAACCTCAACCGCCACTGGGGCCCGGGCATCCTGCAGAACATGCGCGAGCTCGAGGGCGCGCTCGGGCTCGGCAGCGTCGCGTGAAAGTTCGGCGCGATTTTCCCCGAATCGGCAAACGGGTCTGACAGCCCGGGGTTGGAAGCAAGCGGCGCGCGCGGCGACAACTGGGCGGAGGCCTCGCCATGTCCGTCAGCGCCGTCGCCCGCCGCCAGTCGTCGTCCGTCGCGTCGTCGAGCTCCCCGCTGCTGCGCCTCGCCGCGCGCTCGCCGCAGGTCGCGCGGCTGCAGCAGCTCATTCGCAACGCCGGCATCTCGGTCGGCCCGGTCGACGGCATCTTCGGGCCGAAGACGCTCGCCGGCGTGAGGGAGTACCAGCGCACGCGCGGGCTCACCGTCGACGGCATCGTGGGGCCGCAGACGTGGGGCGCGCTGAACCGCAACGCGCCGGCGGTGCACGGCCCGAACCCCGGCGGCGATTCGTTCACGCCCGGCGGAGGCAAGCAGGTCACGGCGTACGTGAACGGCCAGCCGCGCACCATCACCGTCGTGCCGGTCGGCAACGGCCAGTACCTGCGCGCCGACGCCGCGCGCGCGTTCAAGGCGATGCAAGAGGCTGCGCGCCGCGCCGGCATCAACCTCGGCGCGACGAGCGGCTTCCGCACCATGGCCCAGCAGCAGGAGCTCTATCGCCGGTACCTCAACGGCACCGGCAACCTCGCAGCGCGCCCCGGCTACTCGAACCACCAGAACGGCATCGCGATGGACGTCTCGGGCATCGGCGGCCGCGGCACTGCGGCTGACCGCTGGCTGCGCGCGAACGCGGCGCGGTTCGGGTTCCGGAACCTGCCGAGCGAGTTCTGGCACTACGACTTCGTGGGCTGAGGCGCCGATCGGCTGACGAGGAAATGGTGGTCTCGGCGCGGGCTGTTGCTCGCAGGCGCTCGCGTCGCCCGATGTGGCGCTCCCTGGCGGTCGCCCCGGTTCCGTCTTCGGTAGAGGTGAACGGCCCTTCGCTCGTCCGCCACGCGGCGGGCCACGAGGGTCGCCGTGCCTCGTTCGGCTCGCAGAGCGGGGCTCCCGAGCGCGCTGCCTCACGCTGGAAGAGTCGGCTTCAGCTCCCATCCCCCTGCGTGGGACAGGACGTCGCGTCCCGCGTGGCCGGAGTCTCCCTGCGTGGGACAGGACGTCGCGTCCCGCGTGGCCGGAGTCCCCCTGCGTGGGACAGGACGTCGCGTCCCGCGTGGCCGGAGTCTCCCTGCGTGGGACAGGACGTCGCGTCCCGCGTGGCCGGAGTCTCCCTGCGTGGGACAGGACGTCGCGTCCCGCGTAGCCGGAGTCCCCCTGCGTGGGACAGGACGTCGCGTCCCGCGTAGCCGGAGTCCCCCTGCGTGGGACAGGACGTCGCGTCCCGCGTGGCGAAGCAAGCTCCGCTCGGGCTGGCTCTGGGTGCCCCCAACCGGGTGGAGCGCGTTGGGTGCACCCGAAATCGCGTGACGATTCGCCGGGCACCATCACCAGCGGTGGAGCTGGGCGAGCTCTCGCGGCAAGCCCACCCGCATCTCTGTCGGCCGTCGATCAGCGGAGGAGCGTGCGGTCGTCGTCGGGTCTCTCTGGCAGCGCGGCGCCGGGAGCGAGCGGCATCAGACGCGCTGCACGCCGAGGTGCACGTGGTCGAAGTGCCCCTCGACGCGCCAGAGCAGCTGCAGCGAGTACCGCTTGCCGTCGATGTTCACGATGGTGCGGTTGAACGTGCCGATGTTGCTCGTCGGGATGCCGTACTTCTTCGCGACCGCGCGCGCGAAGGCGTCGCCCTTGCTGCCGGCCACGCCGAAGTCGGTCGCGTACGCGTTCGTGTTTCCGGTGAAGTGATCCGAGCCCGTGCTCGAGCCCGCGGCGATCGTCTGCGCGAGGTTGCGCTTCTCGCTCGTGACGGGGATGCCCATCTGCCGCGCGATCGCCTTCGCCGCGTTCACCACGTTCTTCGTGCCGCCCCAGCCTCCGCCGTCGGTGACGGCGTTCTGCTTCGCTTCGATCGCCTCGTTCAGCGCCTTCATCGTGCCGCTGCCGACGCTGCCGGTCTGCTTCAGGTGGTGCTTCTTCTGGAAGCGGCGCACCGCCTTCGCGGTCGCCTTGCTGAACACGCCGTCGACCTTGCCGGGGTTCAGGCCGAGCGCCTTCAGCTTCTTCTCGGTGCTCTTCACCACGCCGCCGCGCTCGCCCACGCGCTGCGCCGGAGACGTCACCGTCTTCGCCGCGAACAGCTGGTCCTCGAGCTTGCTCCACGTGCGCTCGTCGACCGTGCCCGTCACCGGCAGGCCGCTGCGCTTCTGGAACTGCTTCACCGCAGCCTCCGTGCGCGAGCCGAACTGTGAGTTCTCGGTGCCGACCTCGTAGCCGGCGGCCTCGAGGTGCTTCTCGAGGTTCAGCACCGCGCGGCCCTTCGCTCCGAGCGAGATGCCGTCGCCCTTCGCCGCCTCGCGCGCCGTGAGCGCGTCGAGCCGATCGTGCTTCTTCACGTCGCCGAGCTCACGCCGGCGGAACGGGTCGTGCTCGAAGTTGCCCGACGCCTTCTTCAGCTCGCGGTAGAGCCCCGCGCCGATCGACTGGCCCGCGTCGGGGACCTGGTGGTCGGCCTTGCGGTAGCGCTCGACCGCCTTCGCCGTCGCCTCGTCGAAGACTCCGTCGACCGTGCCGGGCCTGAAGCCGAGCTTCTCGAGCATCTTCTCGGCGCGCAGCACGTCGCTGCCGCGCTGGCCCACCTTCGCGCCGGTGTCGAACCCGTCTTTCACGAAGAGGTTCGTCGCCTTGATCGCCTTCAGCGTCTTGCCGCCGACGACGCCCGAGCTCTCGAGGCCCTTCGCCTGCTGCAGCTGCGCGACCGCCGCGGCCGTCGCGTCGTCGAACGCGCCGCTGACCGCGCCCGCGTAGACGCCCGCGGCCTTCAGGTGCCGCTGCAGCGCCGCGACCGCCTTGCCGCTGTCGCCCAGGTTCAGCGCGTCGCCCGCGCGCAGCCGCGCGGTCATCGCGGCGACGTCGCTCTTCACGGCCTTCGCTTCGTTCGGCAGCACCCGGTGGGTCAGCACTCGCATGCCCCCGGGCATCGCAACCCGCGCACCACCGGCCCCAGCGGCCATCGGCGCGGAACCTCGCCGGTTACAGTGTGTGACACGCCGTCCACTGCGGGCGACGTGTCACCTCGGGTTTTCAGCGGCCCCAGACGACGCGGGCGCGGCCGGCCATCGGAAGCTCGTGCTCGCCGCACTCAAAGAAGCCCCGCTCGCGCGCGACCGCGAGCAGGTGCTTTCGCCACGGGTTGTAGCTCATGCCGTTCTCGCTGCAGCACGGCACCACCGCGAAGGCGATGCGGTGCTTCGCGGCGTACTCGAGGCAGAGCTGCGTCGCTCCGTCGGAGTGCAGCCCGACGACGAGCTCGGCCTCGCACGGCTCGTCGAGCGTGAACAGGCGCTCGGCGTACTTCACGGGCAGCCGCTTCACGCGCACGTCGAACGTCGTCACGTCGCAGCCGAGCTTCGTGAGCTCCTCGTTGAGCCGGCCCATGCCGCCCGCGACGTCGTAGACACGCCGCGCGCCCGGGAAGTGCCGGGTGAGGAACTGCGCGAACAGCTCGAAGCGCCGCTTGTCGGCCATCGTGTTCCCGCCGCGCGACTACTCGACCGACACCAGCTTCACCTTCTTGTAGATGCGGCGGTCGAGCGGCATGCGCGCGTCGACGAAGCCGATCACCTCGTCGAACTCGAAGGTGAACGTGGGCACGGGCGGAGTGATCGAGATGATGAGCTCGAAGCTCCACAGGCTCGACAGCTCGTCCTTGCCCTCGATCGCCTCGGGCGGCGGCGGGGGCAGCTTCGCGGCCGCGGCCTGAATGTCGGTGAGCGCCTCTTGATCGACGTGCTCGTCGTTCGACGGCTCGACGAGCTCGACGCGCGTGAGCTTGCCGTGCACGTCTTGCACGACGCGCACGGTCGCACGCCGCGTCGCGCGGAACTGCTCGTTCATCTGCTTCTGCAGCTCGCGCCGCGCCTGCTGATCGACCGGGTTGCCCCCGTACGGCATGATGTTCGGGTTCACCGGCTTCTGCGGCATGTTCGGCATGTCCTCGGTCGAGAACGGGCTGCCGCTCTTCGCGTAGGCCTGGGCCTTCTCCTGCCAGATGCCGTTCCAGATGCGGTTGTTCTCGATCGTCTGGTCGACGAAGCCCTTGAGGCCCTTCGAGCTCACCGCGCGGTCGGCGTCCCACTGCTTGATGAGCGCCTTGCCGAGGGTCACGTAGTACGGGTGCACCATGCCGCGCGCGACGCGGCCACGGCCGAGCGCCTCTTTCGCCGTCGTGCCGACGAGGTCTTTCGGGATCTCTGGCGCGTGCAGCCCCCGCTTCGGCGGCACCACCTGCTGAACGATCATGCCCGCGTCGAGGTTCAGCATCGAGTCGGGCAGCGCGAGCCCCGCGCCGCCGGCCCCGATGCCCGGCACCCGGAGCTGCGCGTCCATGCGCGGCACGTCGCTCGGCGGCGGCTGCGGCTCGGGTGGCTCTTGCGGCGCGTCGACCTTCTCGGGCGCCGGCGGAGGCCGCATCGCCACCTGCGGCGGCGGGGCCTTCGGGCGAGGCGCAGGCTTCGGCGGCTCCGGCTCGGGCGCAGGGGGAGGCGCAACCGGTGCGGGGGGCGGGCTGAAGATCTCGAACAGCGTCAGCTCGATCGGCCGATCTTTCGCCGTCTCGGGGCGTGGCGGTTTCAGCGCTGCGTAGAGCAGGAAGACGCCGTGAATGACCAGGCTCAGCGCCAGCGCGCGCTTCATGGGAGGCCCCGATGGCTTAACCGAACGGGGCCCTCAGCGCACCCCGGGGCCGGTGAAGAAGTTTGAAGCCACAGGCCCTCGTACGTCCGGGCCCGCGACTTTGTTTCAGTTGCAGCCGATGCAGTTGTGCGTGCCCGTGCCCGGCGTCTGCGAGCACGGGCTCGTGCCGGAGCAGGTGGTCTGGCAGCTCACCGCGCTGTTGCACACCTGCGCGGCCGAGTCGGCGAGCGTCGCGGTCAGCTGGCACTCGCCCGCCGCGCAGTTCATCGTGCAGTTCGCGTTGCCGCCGCAGCTCATCTGACAGCGCTGCGAGCCCATGCAGTTCGTCGTGCACGTCGCGTTCGAGCAGTTCACCTGGCACTCGCCGCTCGTCGGGCACTGCAGCGTGCAGGAGCCCGAGCTGCACGTGCACTGCTGCCCTGCGATGCAGGTGACCTGCGTGGTGCCGCTGCCGCCGGCGGTGCCTCCGGTGCCCCCCGCGGTGCCGCCGCTGCCTCCGGCGGTGCCGCTGCCTCCGGCGGTGCCGCTGCCTCCCCCGGTGCCACCGGGGAGCGGAGAGCCACAGGACGCGACGAGGGCGAGGAGGAGGCCGTTGCGGAGCAGGTTCATGTGAGGTTCGTGACTCGACGCACAAAAGCGATCGGGAAAAATCAACCCTGGCAACATACGCGACGCCTGCTCACGGTCCTCACGATTTTTTCGACTGCACTCGGGGGGCTCCCGGCGATCGGCGTCTCGCTGGAGCCTGCCGACTGCCCCACCGAGGCCCAGCTCTCTCGCGCGCTCGCCGCCTTCGGCGCGAAGCTCGTGCCGTTCGGCAACCCCGCCCGCGCGACCGTCTTCGCGCAGCGCGACGCGAGCGGCGAGTGGTCGCTCGTCCTGGGCCGGCCTGGCCACAACGAGAAGCGCAAGGTGACGCTCACCGGCGCGTGCGACGAGCAGGCGACGGCGCTCGGCGCCATCATCGAGCGCTTCGCGCGGCCCGTGCTCATCCCCACGAAGGACCCGGTCGTGCCCGATGCCGGCGCGCCGCCTCCGGCGCCCGTCGTCGTCGACGCTGGCGCTCCCGCGGCCGAGCCAGAGCCTCCCGATGCGGGCGTCGCCGCGGCTGCCGAGCCGGCGCTTCCGCCTCCGCCCCCGCCTCCGCTGCCGGAGCCCGAGCCGGTCAGAGAGCGCAGCTTCAGCATCGGCGTCGGCGCGCGCGGCGGAGTCGGCGTCACCGGAGCCGGCGCCTCGGCGGTCGCGGGGCTGTGGGGCCACCTCACGTGGCGCGTGCTCTCGTTCGGCGCTGCGCTCGACTACTTCGGCCCGATGTCGCTGCAGGCCTCGCCCGGCGCGATTCGCGTCGACCAGCTGCGGCTGCAGTTCTTCGCGCGCTTCCTGCCCGTCACCTACGTCGGGCTCGAGGGCGGCGTCGGAGTCTCGGCGACGTGGGCCCGCGCCGTCGGCTTCACGGTGAACGAGCAGGACGTCGCCTATTACGCGGGGCTCTTTCTGGGCGTCGTCGGCCGAATTCCGGTGAGCCGGCTCGTCGACCTCTGGCTGCTCGGCCGCGGGTGGCTCTTTCTGAATACGACCGCTTACGAGATCGACGGTGTCGGCGTATTCAACTTCCCCACCTTCGCCGGCGACTTCCAGGCCGGCGTCTCAGTGAAGTTCTGATCGTTTCATGCGCCCGGGTCACGAACCGACGTGGAGCACGCATTGACCCAGGTGACGGTGGCGCCCGCGGTGCGCGGTGAGCTCGATTGGGAGAGCTTCTTCGATGCGCACGGCTCGTTCATCTTCTCGGCGGTGCGCCGCTTCGGAGGCACGGCGATCGACGCCGAAGACGCGACGCAAGACGTGATGATGGTGGTGCTGAAGCAGCACCCGAAGTTCGAGGGCCGCGCCGCGCTGCGCACGTGGCTGTACCGCATCTGCATCAACGTCGCGTCGGAGCACCGCCGCAAGCACCGCCGCCGCGCCGCGTTCGAGTCGGTGCTCGAGGCCGTCGCGTTCTGGCGCTCGCGCGACGAGCAGCCGCGCCTCGACGCCCGGCACGCCCTCAACAAGGTGCAGGCGCTGATGGGCCAGGTGCCCGAGAAGTACCGGCAGGTGCTGATCCTGTGCGAGCTCGAGGGGCTCGCGACGAGCGAGGTCTCGAAGGTGCTCGAGCTGCCCGAGCCCACCGTCCGCGCGCGGCTGCACTACGCGCGCAAAGAGATCTTGTCGTTGATGAAATCGCCCCCCGAGGGGGACAGGGGAGAAGGCGAAAAAGGGAGCGGGCCGTGACGGACGACGAGCGCTGGGAAAAGGAGGCGGCCCCGCTGTTCCAACAGGCGCGGGCCGAGAGCGCCGAAGAGCCCGCTCCGGCGGCAATCGCGCGGGCCCGGGCCGGAGTGCGAGACCGCATGGCCGCGCGGCCGGCGCTGTTCCCGAAGCTCGCGCTCGCCGGCGCCATCGCCGCGCTCGCCGTCGCCTTCGTGGTGTGGAAGCGCCTCGAGCCGTCGGTCGCCGGCGTCGTCGTCGCCGAAGGCTCGCTGCAGAACGGAGCCCTGCGCACCGGTGACGCGATCGCGCTCGGCGCCGAGCTGTCGACCGGCGCGACCTCGGCGGTGCTCGCCGTCGGCGACGCGGCGCGCGTGCAGCTGCTGCCGGGCACCCGCGCGCGACTCGTCTCGCCGTCGGAGCTCGGCCTCGTCGACGGCCGCGCGAAGCTCTCGGTGGCCCGAGGGCCGTTCAGGGTGCGCGCCGCAGCAGTGACGCTCGAGGTCGTCGGCACCGTGTTCGAGGTCGCGTGCAGCGGCAGCGAGGTTCAGCTCATGGTGAGCGAGGGCGTCGTGCGCGCCGTGCGCGGCGCCGAGTCGTGGGACGTGAAGGCCGGCGAGACGTGGCCCGCACCCGTGCTGCTGCCCGCGCCGACGCCCGCGGCCCCGGCTCCGGCTCCGGCGCCGGTTCCCGAGCAGCAGCGGGCCGTGCAGCAGTCGAAGCTCGAGCAGGCGCAGCTGTTCACGCGCCAGGGCAAGCTCGACGCCGCGCGCGCCCTCTACGGCGAGCTGGCGAGGGAAGATGCGCCGATCGCCGAGCTCGCGCTGTACCACCTCGCGCACCTCGAGGCGGTGCGCGCGAAGCGCCCGAAGCTCGCGCTCGAGGCGCTCGACGAGCAGCTCCGCCGCTTCCCCAACGGCGCGCTCGCGCCCGAGGCGAGGCTGTCGCGCATCGAGGCCCTGCGCATGCTCGGGCTGGATGCAGGCCCGTGACGAGGAGCGCGACCGCGGCCGCCCTGCTGCTCTTGTGCGGCTGCCTGCGCACGGTGACGCTCGGTGGGCTCGACTCGGGCTTCGATCCGGGGCTCGACGAGCCCGATGAGGACGCCGGGGTCTGCGGGCTCGAGCACTGCCCGGCCTGCAACCTGCCGTGCGCCCGCACCGTCGAGTGCCTCGCCGACGGGGGCGCTCACTGCGGCTGCGCCTGCTCGCGCACCGTGCCGCTGCCTAAGGGCACCTTCACGATGGGCTGTGACCCCGCGGAGCCGGGCTGTCAGCCCGACGAGCAGCCGGCGCGGGCCGTGACGGTTGCGGCGTTCGAGATCCACCGCAACGAGGTGACTCAGGCCGACTACCAGCGCTGCGTCACCGCCGCGCTCGTGCCGTGCAGCCCGCCCTCGTGCGAGTTCGACCCGGTGGGCCGCGCGAACGAGCCCGTGACGTGCGTCACGCTCGTGCAGGCGTCGATCTACTGCGCCTCCGAGGGCATGCAGCTGCCCACCGAGGCGCAGTGGGAATACGCCGCGCGGCTCGACGCCGGGCCGTACCCATGGGGCGCCGCAGCCCCCGACTGCGACCGCGCGCACTTCTCCGAGTGCGGGTTCACGAAGCCCGAGCCGTCGGGCGCGCACCAGCTCGGCGCCACGCCGGCCGGCGTGCTCGGCCTCGCCGACAACGTACGCGAGTGGACGAGCGACGAGTACTCGCCCGGCAACTCGGTCATTCGCGGCGGCGGCTACGACTCTGCCGCGGGCGAGCTGCGCTCGGTCGCTCGCGACGGCTTCCTCAAGATCCGCAGCGCGCCCAATATCGGCATCCGCTGCGTGAAGTGATGCTAAGCCGCGCTGCTCTAGAGGAAGCGTGGCCCGAGCGTTCAGCGACAAAGTACTGGTCGTCGACGACGACCCCGCCTTCCACAAGCTGGTGGAGAGCGTCCTCACGCCCGCGGGTCTGCCGTTCGAGAGCCTGCACACCGGCGAAGAGGCGCTGCGCGCCGTCGCGAAGGGCCCGCCGAAGGCGCTGATCATCGACGGCCTGCTGCCGGGCGTGCGCGGCGACGACGTGGCGCTGCGCATGCGCGAGAAGTGGACTCCGGCGCAGCTGCCGATCATCTTCGTGTCGGCGTTCTTCCGCGACCTGCGCAGCCGCCAGCGCCTCGTGCGCGAGTGCCAGGTCGACGCCGTGCTCCACAAGCCCATCACCCCCGAGGAGCTCAAGCGCGCGCTCGCCCGCATTCCCCAGCTCGCCGCCGCCAGCGAGGTGCAGCCCGACGACGTGCCCGACACGTTCGAGCTCGACATCTCGACCGCCGCCGAGCTGCTCACCGACTACCTCGTCATCTCTCAAGAGCGCATGAGCTCGCTGCGCTCCGGCATTCTCGGCCTCGCGGGCGCCCAGGCGAAGGCCGCGCTCAAGCAGGTGCGCGCCGACGCCCACAAGTTCCGCGGCACGGGCAGCAGCTTCGGGCTGCCCGAGGTGACGCGGCTCGGCGCGCAGATCGAAGACTTCATCGACGCGAACGGCGACAAGGCGCTGACGCCGGCGAACCGCGCGAAGCTCTCGGGCTGGGTCGAGGCGCTGGGCTTGAAGCTCATGCGCGCGGGCGCCTCGATTCCGTCGCCGGGCATGTTCGGCGCCGCCCGGCCGCTGCGCGTGCTCTTGCTCGACGGCCCGGGCGAGCTCGCCGTCTCGTGCGCCGAGGCCGCGAAGCGCGGCCTGCCGGTGCGCCTGTTCGCCGACGCCGAGGAGGCCATGATCTCGGCCACCGAAGAGGCCGCCGACGTCATCTTCATCGCCGCCGATCGCCCCGGCTACGACGGCCTCGAGCTCTCGGCGACGTTTCACAGAGAGGGGCTCGGCCCCGTGGTGCTCATGGCCGCCGACGCCGGCTTCGCCGCGCGACTCAAGGCGCAGGCGGCCCACGCGCGCGGCTACGTGCACCGCATGCCCGACGCGGCGTCGCTGTTGCGTGTGGCCCCCGACTTCGCCGCGCCGCCCCGCGGCGTCACCGCGCTCGTCGTCTCGGAAGAGCACACCGAGCTCGACGCCATCGCCGTGAAGCTCTCGGCCGACGGGCTCGCCGCGGTGCCGTGCGTCGACCCGCGCAGGCTGTTCGACACGCTCGATCAGACCGAGCCCGCGCTCGTGCTCTTGTCGAGCGAGCTGCCCGGCGTCAACGGCCTCTCGCTCTTGCGCGCGCTGCGCGCCGACGCCCGCCACGGCTGGGTGCCGGTGGTCGTGCTCTCGAAGGCCAAAGACAAGCGCGAGCGCCTCGACGCGCTCGACGCCGGCGCCGACGAGGTGCTGCCGTTCGGAGTCGACGACGCCGAGCTGTTCGCGCGCCTGCGCGTGCAGATTCGCCGCTGGGCCCACGAGCAGCGCACGCGGCCGGTGCGCGGCCTGCCCGGCTTCATCGGGCCCGAAGACCTGCTCGAAGAGATCGACCGCGCGCTCACGCTCGCCCGCCGCGGTCGAGCCCTCGCGGTGATGGTGTTCGACGCCGAGCTGCCGGCGCTGCTGCGCGGCAAGGGCCGGCTCGAGGCCGACGCCGCGGTCGCCTCGCTCGGTGCGCGACTCAAGACCGTGTTCCGCCAGAGCGACATCGTCGCGTCGCTCGGCGCGGGCCGGTTCGGCGTGCTGCTGCACGATCTCGTCCGCTCGGACGCCGAGCGCCTGCTGCAGACGCACCTCGAGTCGTTCAACATCGGCGACCCGCTGAGCGGCGGCCTGCAGGTGCTCGTGCGCGGCGGGCTCGCGACCTTCCCCGAGGTTCAGGGTGGAGCGACCATCATGCTCGACACGGCCGCCCGCGCCCTACGCACGCCGTGAGCGGCGGCGGCCGAGCACCGCGAGCGCGAGCAGCGGCAACAGCCCCACGCCCGACGAGCACGAGGCAGTCGTGTTCTGCACCGTGCCGATCGCCGGAGTCACGATCGGCGGGCGCGGCACGTGGCAGTAGAGGCCGTCGATGCCCTGCTCGCAGGTGGCTCCGCTCTGGCAGGTCTCCATCGAGGGGCACAGCCACGTGCAGGTCGTGTCGCTCGCGCTGGGGCCGGTGCAGGCGCTGAAGTCGGCGCAGAACGTCTGGCCCTTCACGCAGGGGTCGCCGAGCTTCGTGACCGGCAGGTACGGGTAGCGGCAGTAGCCCTTCGCCGTGTCGCACTCGGAGCCGGCCCAGCACGCGGCGTTCGACGTGCACGCCACCGAGCAGTACGGCTCGGAGTGCTGGTCGTCGCTCACGCACTTGCGGCCGGCGCACTGGGTGTCGTTCGCGCAGACGGCGCCCTCGACGGTGCAGTCGGTGTCGCGGGCGGGGCAGGGCTGCGCGCTGCAGACGCCGTTCGCGACGCAGTCGCGCGGGCAGTCGGGGTCTTTGAGCAGATCGGGGCAGGCGGTGGTGCACTGGCCGTCGCTCTTGCAGACACAGTCGATGTCGGGCTGGGCGCAGCCGGTGGCGCAGCGGCCGTCTTCGTCGCAGCTGGGGGCCTCTTTCTCAGAGAGCCACTGGCGCACGAAGCCCTGGTACGCGTCGACGCGGGTGTCGGCGCCGGTGAGGCACGACTGGTCGGTGGTGAAGCTGTGCACGCCGACGACGCGCTCGACGCCGTCGCCGAACCTGTGAAACGACGGGCCGCCCGAGTCGCCGTGGCAGACGCCCTTCGACACGCCGTCGCCGAGGAAGAAGACGTCGGTGAAGATATTGCGGAACGTGAGGCCGGCCTCGCGCTTGATGCCCGAGCCGCCCGGCATCGCGCCGCCGCTGTTCGCGCCGTAGCCGACGGCGCGAATGGGCTGACCGGTCTTGCCGGCGAGGGTCGCCTGGTTCCACGGCTTCGGCGAGATGGTCGGAGCGCGATCGAGCAGGGCGACGGCGATGTCGTAGCTGCCCTGGCCCGTCCACCTCGGCTCCATGCGGGTCTCGATGAGCCGGTAGAAGTCGCTGAAGCCGGCCTGATCGTTGCGCGGCTTGTTGTGGGCGAAGATCTGCACGCTCGTCGCCATGATGGTGCGCGGGTCGACGCAGTGCGCGGCGGTGAGCAGCGTGCGGCGGTCGATGAGCGTCGCCGTGCAGCCGGCCCCCTGGCCGTTGTTGCCCTGGATGATGAGCGAGAACACCTCGGGGTCGGCCGTGTCGGTCGTGCCCCCGATGATGGGCTCGCGCGACGTGGCCAGAGCCGGGTCCGAGGCGTCGAGGGTGCCGCAGGCGGCCAGCACAGCAGCGAGAGCAGAGGTGAGGTGGCGCATCGGGACCGCTGGGCCGGCATGTATGCCATGGTGTGAACGCGTCGCGAAAGGGGCCGGGCGGCGATCCGCCCGGGTGCTCTCTCGTGTTCTGTCAGTCGTGGCTAACGACTAGGCTTCGCGCGGCGGCTTGGGAACTCTCCTCAAAGGCGGAACTCTCGTAGAGCTCGAGCCCGCGTCGGTCGAGGTCGCGCCGCTGCGCGTCGAAGAGGGCAAGATCGTCGCCCGCGGCGCCGACGCCGTCGCGAAAGAGGGCGACGAGATCATCGAGCTCAACGGCAAGCTCGTGCTGCCGGGCCTGGTCAGCTCGCACCACCACCTCTACTCGACGTTGCTGCGCGGAGCCCCGCGCGAGGGCACCGGCTTCACCGCCGAGCAGGCCGCGCTGTGGCGCCTCGAAGAAGCGCTCGACCTCGACGCGGTGCAGGCGGGCGCCGCCGCCGGCGGCCTCGAGGGCCTGATGGCGGGCACCACGACGCTCATCGAGCTGCACTCGTCACCGGGCGCGGTCACCGACTCGCTCTCGCGCGTCGCGCGCGGCCTCTCGGACGTCGGCCTGCGCGCGGTGCTCTCGTACGCCGTGACCGAGCGCTTCGGCGCGCTCGGCCGCGAAGAGGGCCTCGACGAGTCGGTCGCGTTCATCAAGCGCGCGCGCGGCCGCATTCGCGGCGCGTTCGGCGCGTACGACATCGACGAGCTGTCGGACGGCGGGCTCGCCGAGCTGAAGACGGTGTTCGACGCCACCACGGCGATGCTGCACCTGCACGTCGGTGAAGACCCGCTCGAAGAGGGCCGCTCGCGCGCGCGGTGGTCGAAGACCCCGGTCGAGCGCCTGCGCGCGCAGGGGCTGCTCGGCGAGCGCACGATCATCGCACAGGGCGTGCACCTGTCGTGGCCCGAGCTCTCTGAGGTGCTCGATCTCGGCGGGTGGCTCGTGCACTGCCCGCGCAGCAACATGGCGAGCCAGACCGGCACCGCCGCAGCGGCGAAGTTCGGCGTGCGCGGCTCGATCGGCACCGACACCCAGGGGCTCGACGTGCTCGCCGAGGCTCAGACGGCGTGGCTTCGTGCGCGCGACTCGGGTCAGCCCATCGACGTGCTCCGCTACCTCTCGAACGGGCACCGGCTGGCGTCGATCGCGTTCGGGCAGACGATCGGGCCGCTGCGCGTCGGGGCCCTCGCCGACCTCGCCATCTACGACTACCGCCCGCCGACGCCCCTCACGCCCGACACGCTCGCGCCGCACGTGCTGAACGGGCTGACGTCGCGGCACGTCGAGTCGGTGATGGTCGACGGCATCTGGCGGCTGTGGGCGCGCAAGCCGCTCGCGGTGAAGCCCGAAGACGTGGCGGCGGCGGCGCGCGCGGCAGCGAAGGCGACGTGGGCGCGCATGGCCGAGGGCAAGGGCCCTGCGAAGCGCAAGCCGACGGTGGTGGAGGCGCAGGCCGGGTAGCCCGGGGCCTGCCGGGCGGGTCGGTCGATCGGGGCTGCCTGCGCTGAGCGGCTGCGACGCACCGGCGAGGCTCTCGGTCGAGGCGCCCTGTCGTATTAGGGTGCCGCGGGTGCGCGACCGGGTCGCTGAATTCTTCGCCGAGAAGACCGCGCGCCGCGGGCTGTTGCTGCTGCTCTTCCTCGGCGGGCTCGCGGTGTTCTGGAAGCTGGTGCCGCTGATCGCGTTCTTCGTGGCGTTCGAGCGCGGGCTGTTCTTCTCGGCGGGGCTCCTGAACCGCAGGCTGAAGTGGAACCGGCTCGCCGCGCTGCTCGCGGTGCTCACGGTGACGGCGGCCTCCATCGTGCTCGTCGTGTGGCTGTCGGCCGGCCGCGTCGCGAGGCTCGTGGTCGAGACGCGGGACACGCTGCCGCAGCGCATGGCCGCGCTTCGCGAGCACCCCTGGTACCTCGAGCTGAAAGACCGGCTGCCCGACAGCGAGAAGCTCGCCGAGTCGGCCGAGCACTACGCGTCGCACGTGGCGAAGTCGGCGGCGACGCTCGGGCACCTCGTGCTGCTCGCGCTCATCGGCTTCGTGCTGGCCGTCATCTTCTTCCTCGACGAGCCGAAGGTGCTCGAGTTCCGCCGCAAGATCCCCGCGGGGTCGATCACCGGCACGCTGGCGCGCTGGCTCGAGCACGTCGCCGAGGCGATCAGTCTGACCGTGCAGCTGCAGCTCATCGTCGCGCTCGCGAACACGGTGCTCACGCTGCCGGTGCTGCTGCTCATCGGCGTCGCGCACGTGCCGGCGCTGATGCTGCTCATCTTCGTGACCGGCCTCATTCCGGTGGTCGGCAACCTGATCGCGGGCGCGGTACTGGTCGTGCTCGCCTACCAGGCGAAGGGCTGGCTCGGCGTGGGCCTCTTCATCGGCCTCACCTTCGTGCTGCACAAGATCGAGGCCTACTACCTGAACCCGCGGCTCACCGCGCGGCACGTGCAGCTGCCGGGCTTCGTGCTCGTGCTGAGCCTCATCTGCTTCGAGCACCTGTTCGGCTTCGTCGGCCTCTTCCTCTCGTTTCCGTTCCTGTACGTGGCCGGCAAGATCCGCTCGGAGTTCGCCGACGAAGATGCGAGAGCGGCGGCGCCGACTCCAGATAGGCTCTGAGCCCGCATGGAGATTCATGGCATCGAGGGGCTGTCTCCGGACGAGGTGCGCTCGCGGGTGAACCAGGGCGGCCGGTTCGTGATCTTCACGTGGACCGTGTCGTTCATCGTGATGACGGTGCGGCGGCCCACCGCCGTCATCTTCATCAACCCCGGCGAGAGCGCGCTGTTGAAGAGCCTGCCGTACACGCTCATCAGCCTCTTCTTCGGCTGGTGGGGCATTCCGTGGGGCTTCATCTACACGCCGATGTCGATCTTCCAGAACCTCGGCGGCGGTCGCGACGTGACCGCCGAGATGATGCCGTCGTTCGGAGGAGGCGCCGCCGGCGTCAACTTGCCGCCCCCCGCCGCCTCGAACCCCGGGACCGCGTTCGGTGGTGCACCCGCGGCCGCGCCGCAGCCGGCGCGCCTGTCGGATCACACGCAGATCGACGGCGAAGCCAAGACCGCGCTCTACCTGGGGCTGGCCGGCATCCTCTGCCTGCCGGTCGGCTGGGCCGGCGTGTTCTTCGGCGTCCGCGCCATCGGCAAGGCGCGCTCGCACGGGCTCTCGGCGCCCGGCACCGCGATCGCCGGCATCGTGCTGGGCGGGCTCATGACCCTGTGCACGGGCAGCAGCCTGCTCATCGGGCTCCTGGCTCCGAAGCCGGTGGATCCTCCCCCGGTCGTGTCGCGGCCGAGCACGCCGCCCGATGACGACGACCGGGCGTCACCGCCGCCGGTGACGAAGAACGACGGCCCGACGGTCGAGCCCGGCGGAGGCTCGGGGCCGCACCTCGAGCTCACCATCGTGAAGAGCTACCCGAAGCACAAGCCGTCGCCGAAGCCACCCTGGCACGTGCCCGGCGGCGACTGGACGTACCTCGACCTGCGCGGCGAAGACGGCGTCACGCTCACCTTCGGCATTCAGTTCAAGAAGACGGAAGAGATGTTCGGCTTCGGCAAGGCAGAGCTCTTCGCGAGCCCGGGCTTCGCCGACGCGTTCGACGCGCAGTTCGGTGGCGCGCCCGGCGAGACGAAGCCGAAGAAGCCGGCGCCCCTGAAGCTCTCGGCGGCGATCCTCGGGCAAGACGTGAAGCGGCACCGGGGCGGCGGCTTCGGCAAGGCCGGCGAGGGCACGTGGCTCGCGACGAAGCTCTTCCCCGAGCTCGGCGATCGGCAGGGCGAGGTGTTCTTCAACTTCTCGGTGGAAGAGGGGCGCGCCGAGCTGACCGAGAAAGACGCGGACTACGCGGACGACCTGTCGTTCGTGTTCCACTCGGCGTTTGCTGGCAAATAGCGCGGGGGGCTGTTACCAACCGGGCCATGTTCGCTCCGCTCGTCAGCGCGCTGCTCGCTTCGACTCCGGCCGTGGGTGATGTGGCTCCCGACTTCACGGCGAAGGACATCGACGGCAACGAGGTGCAGCTGTCGAAGCTGGTCGAGGGCGGCGGCACGGTGATTCTCGCCTTCTTCCCCAAGGCGTTCACCGGCGGTTGAACGCGCGAAATGCAAGCGTACCGGGACCGGTATGCCGAGATTCTGAAGATGAACGGCCGCGTGCTCGCGGTCTCGATCGACGACGTCGATACGTTGAAGCGCTGGCGCGAAGAGCTGAAGGCGCCGCAGACGTTCATCTCGGATCCCGACAAGCGACTCATCGCGCTCTACGACACCAAGATGCCGATCGTGCCGGTCGCGCAGCGGCGCACGTTCGTCATCGGCGCTGGCCGCAAGGTGCTCGAGCTGCAAGAGGGTAACGACGCGATCGACCCGTCGAGCTCGGTGCGCGCGTGCGGGCTGCGCAAGCCGGGTGCTGCAGCGGCGCCGGTGCCGGCGTCGATGCCTGATGCCGGCGCGCCGAAGAAGTGAGCGTCAGGCGCGGGCGCGCGCAGCGACGAGCATCACCACGGCCGTCGCGGTGCTGAGCGCCATGTAGCCGAGCGGCGCCCACGGTGCGGGCGGCACCACGAGCATCACGAGCCCGTTGTTCACGACGTGCATCAGCACCGGGCCCCACACCGTGTTTCCTCCGCGCTCGTAGAGCAGCGCCGTCACGAAGCCGACGGGCACGGCGAGCACGATGCCCGCGACGCCGATCGCCGGGCCCTGCGTGAAGACGAGCGGCACGTGGTACGCGGCGAAGTACGCGGTCGTGAGCGCGGCGGCGCTCCAGAACGTGCGGCCCTCGCGCAGGTGGCGAAAGACGAACCCGCGCATCATCGTCTCTTCGGCGAGGCCGTTGTTCAGCGCCACGCCCAGCAGCCGCCAGCCCCACGCGGGCTGGAGCGCGAGCGGCGCGCCGGTCGCCACACCGAGCACCGGGTAGTAGGCGGCGAGCGGCAGCACGAAGAGGCCGGCCAGCAGCAGCCCGCGCCCCTGCGGCCTTCGAAACCCGAGGTCGCTCAGCGCCACGCTCGGGCCGGTGCCGAACAGCGCGCGCTCGAGCACGACCGGCAGCCCGAAGAAGGCGAGCGGGAGCGCGATCGACACCGCCAGCTCTGCGGCGCTGAAGCCGCACTCGCCGTCGAAGCAGGTGCCCGCGAGGGGCGGAAGCAGCGAGAGCCCGCAGTACCAGGCGAGCAGCAGCGCTCCGAGCGCGGCGAAGTGCCGCGCGCCGTGAATGCGTGGGCTCAGCTTCTCTTGAGCAGCGCCGCCGGAGCAGGCGCCACCAGCGGCAGCACCGCCTCGAGCGTCTCGGTCGACGACGGCTTCGCGGGGATGATGCCCTTGCCGAACACCGACTCGAGCTCGAGCTGGCGCTTCTGCGCCTCGGTGTACGTCAGGTGCACGTACATCGTCTGGCGCTCGGGCTTCTTCAGCTTCCACACGATGCCGACGAAGCTGAGCAGCTTGAGCACGTAGTAGCTGAAGTCGACCTCCCACCAGAACCAGCCCTGGTTCGCAGTGTTCTGGTGGTAGTGGTGGTTGTTGTGCCAGCCCTCGCCGCAGGTGATGAGCGCGAGGAGGAAGTTGTTACGGCTCGTGTCGGTCGTCAGGTAGCGGCGCTTGCCGAACACGTGGCTCAGCGAGTTGATGGTGAAGGTGCCGTGCCAGAGGAAGATCTGTGAGATGAGGCCGCCCCACAGCGCCCAGCCCCAGCCGCCGATGAGGTACATGGCCGTCACGCCCACGAGCGGCGGCACGTAGTAGTACTTGTCGAGCCACCGCAGCTCGGGGAAGCGCGAGAAGTCTTTGATGTCCTTCCAGCGCGCGTCGTCGTAGCGGCTCGAGAGAATCCACCCGACCTGGCTCCACCAGAAGCCGCGCAGCGTCGGCGAGTGAACGTCATCGGGCTGGTCGGACTCGCGGTGGTGGTGCCGGTGATGCGACGCCCACCAGAGCACGCCCTTCTGCGTCGACATCTCGGCGCCGAACGCGAGCAAGAACTGAAACGCGCGCGACGTCTGATACGCGCGGTGCGAGAAGTACCGGTGGTACCCCGCGGTCACGAAGAACATGCGCACGTAGTAGCTCGCGACCATCACCGCCACGTACTCCCACTTGAAGGGGATGAAGAAGGCGAGGATCGGCGTCAGGTGAACGAGGAAGAAGGGGACGCTCTTCGTCCAGTTGACGCGGTCGAGCTTCGGGTCGGCGTTGGAGACGGGGGCTGTCTGGTGGGTCAAGGGGGCGCTCTCGCGGTGAGTCGTCTGAAGTTGAGGTACCCCATGAAACGTCACGCCGAGTCACGGGATTGTCAGCTTGGCGACTAATTTCGCGGACCTGCGCGGAGCCCCTCCAGGAAAGCACCGAAGCCGGCGTGCGCCCGCAGCGGCGAGAGGTCGTCGTCGTGCAGCGCCCGCTGCAGATCTGAAAAGCCGTGCTGGGCCGCCGCTGCGAGCATGCGCAGCGCATCGTCAGGCTGGCTCGCCTGGGCCCACCGGCGCGCGGCCTCGTAGGCCGTCGCTGCCGAAGGTTGCGCCGCGAAGCGGGCTTCGGCGATGCGCGCCGCTCCGGCCAGGTCGCCGCGCGCGAGGTATACCCGCTCGGCCGCCTGCCACGCCGCCGGCAGGTGCAGGCCCGGCAGCCGCCTCGCGTCGGCCTCCCTCCCCATGCGGATCAGCGCACCCGCCCACTCGTGCAGGAGCGTCGGGTCGGCGTCGGCACGTGCGGCCTGCTCCCACAGCGGCACCGCGCGGTCGTCGTCTCCGATCAGCGAGAACGCCGCGGCGAGCGCGTGCGGCGGCACCTGGGCTCCGGGGCTCTGCGAGAAGTGATCGAGCGCCGCGCGGCCTCGCCCGAGCTTGAGCGACACCCACCCGAGCAGTACGTGCAGCCGCGCCCGCAGCTCGGGCTGCAGATCGGCCTCGAGCAGCGGCCGCGCAACGCGCTCGGCTCCTTCGACGTCGTCGTTTGCGTACCGCTGCTCGGCCTGCGCGAACGCCTGGTCGTGCGGGTGCCGCGCGTCGACCGGCACGTCGCCGCGCCTGAACGCGGCGATCAGCACGCCCGTCTGGGCGACGTAGACGAGCGCGAGCACTCCGAGCCACTGCCCGGTCGCCAGCGCGAGCGCCGCGATGAGCGTGCCGGTGAACAGCCCCAGCACCTGCGCGTAGAGGTAGCCGTCGCGCCCGAACACGCGCATCGAGATCGCCGTCGCGATGCGGCTGCCGTCGAGCGGGTGAAGCGGCAGCAGGTTGACCGCCGCCCAGACGAGGTGCGCTCCGGCTGCGAGCTCGAGCGCGTACTCGAGCGCGGTGCCACGCCCCTTCAACGGGAGCCACAGCGCGGCGCACAGAAAGCCGATGGTGACGCCCATGCCCGGCCCCGCGAGGTGGAGCGCGACGTCGCGCTGCCACGGCATCGTCTCGTTCGGGTTCGGCAGCGTGCGCCCTCGGAGCGCGATCAGCTGCACCACGGGCCGGTAGCCGAACGCCTTCGCCGCGAGCGCATGGCCGAGCTCGTGGAGCAACAGCGCCGAGCTCACGATCGCCGCCGTCAGCGCCACGGCCAGCGCCCTCGGAGCGTGCGCCGCCCAGCCGGAGGGCGGCACGAACACGTACGCCAACAGCGGCACGAGAATGACGTGGCTGAGGTGGATTTCGACGGGCACACCGGCGAGCCGCAGCCGGAACATGACGGCACGGTATCGCGGTATGACGCGGCCGTGCGAACGGTCTTCCTGCTCGTGCTGTGCTGCTGCGTGTCGTTCACGCCGGCGCCCGCGTGCGACGCAGGCGAGAAGTGCCCCTCGTGGACGTGCGAGTGCGGCACCGGCTCGGCGATCGGCCGCGCCTGCCTGAGCGGAAGTCGCTGCGCCGAGGCCGCCGCGGTGTGCCGAGGCGCGTGCGCCGACGCCGGGACGTGCTGGCAGGGCCGCGCGACCGGCGGCTGGGAGAACGGCAACTCGACCGGCACCACCGCGTGCATGGGCGCGTCGTGCAGCGAGCCCGATCTCGGCAAGCCCTGCTCGCTCGACACCGAGTGCAGCACCGGCCTCTGCCTCGGCAACCCGTCGTCGTTCATCTGCTCGAAGACCTGCACCGCCACCACAGACTGCCCCGCCGGCTGGGTGTGCGGCCCGAACACCGGAGGCGGCACGACCTGCTTTCTCGGCGCGCCCGGCCACGTCGGCCTCGAGGTCTCGAAGAACGCGAGCTGCAAGCAGATCGGCTTCACCGACATCGGGCAGATCTGCCAGGTGAGCAGCGACTGCGAGTCGCGCATCTGCATCGGCAGCACCGCCGCCGGGTTCTTCTGCAGCCGCCGCTGCAACGACGACTCGATCTGCCCGACCGGCTTCCGCTGCGTCACCGTCGACAGCGCCGGCGCGCGGCTCTGCGAGAAGACGTAGCTCGCCGAACGGCATGCCGGGTTGGGCCGCCGAGCCATCGTCGCTGGCTGCGCTGCGCTCACGGCGACGCGCGACACGTGCAACCCGGCCGCGACGCCTTGCCAGCGGCGCGGCTCGCGGGCCGACCCCGGCACGGACTTCTGGGCTGGGGCTCAGCGGGCCTCGAGGTACGCCTTCAGCGTCTCGAGGTCGTTCGTGATGTTGCGCTTCACCATGATGGCCATCAGCGGTGCGGCCATCTTGAAGAAGCCGGTCGCGTCGCCCTGCGCGCGAATGCTCGCGCGCGTCGCGCCGCCGGGCGCCTCGTCGAGTTGGTAGCGGATCTGCATCGGGAAGGGCTGCTCGACCTTCATCACCACGTAGTCGTCGCCGCTCGCGTCGACCACCTCGTAGCGGTACCCGAACGTGCGGCCCATGAACTTCGACACGCGCTCGACGAGCGCGCCCCGCACGAGCCGGCCGGGCCGCAGCGGCTTCGACTCGACGACCCCTCCCGTCCACACCGCGTCGTTCGACGGGTCGAACATGAACGCCGCCACCTCTGCGCGCGACCTCGCGATCAGCACCTCGGGCTTCACGTCGATGGACATGGGGCTTCGTACCGCCCGGCGCCGCTCGAGACAATTGGGCAAAAACGCGACGCATTGTCCTATGCTCGGGACAATGGCGCTCGAGGACATGAAGCTGTTCGCGCACGTCGTCGAGGCGGGCAGCTTCACGAAGGCGGCCCGAGCGCTGGGGGTGCCGAAGCAGACGCTGAGCCGTCGCGTCGCCGGCCTCGAAGAGGAGCTCGACGTTCAGCTCCTGCACCGCACGACGCGCAGCTTGAAGCCCACCGAGGCCGGCGCTGCCTACGCGCTGCGCTGCGCCGAGATCGTCCGCCTCGCCGACGACGCCGATCGCACGGTGCGCGAGGCGCGCGAGGAGCCCAGCGGCGTGTTGCGGCTCACGGCCGACCCCGTGTTCGGCGAGGCCTTCTTGCCCGCGCTCGTCACCGAGCTCGCCCGCGCGTGGCCCTCGCTGCAGCTCGAGGTCGTGCTCACCCGGCGGAAGGTCGACCTGATCGAGGAGGGCTTCGACGCCGCCTTTCGCGTCGGCCGCATCGAGCACCGGGGCCTTACGTCGACCGTGCTCGGCCCCGCCCAGGTGCGGTTCTGCTGCAGCCGCGCGTACCTGAAGCGGCGCGGCGCTCCGAGAACGCCGGCCGAGCTGAGGCGGCACGAGTGCATTCTCGTCACCCACGAGAGCGAGCTGGTGCGCTGGCCGTTCAAGGGCCCTCGCGGCCTCGAGCTCGTCGGCGTCGAGGGCCGCCTGCGCTTCAACAGCCAGCGGCTCGCGCACGAGGCCGCGCTCGCTGGGCTCGGCATCGCCCTCTTCCCCGAGTTCACGTGCTCCGCCGACCTGCGCGCCCGCCGCCTCGTTTCCGTGCTCGATGACCTCGCCCCCGAGGTCGGAGGCGTCACGCTGGTGTACCCCTCGGCGCGCTACCTCTCGGCTCGCGTTCGTGCGTTCGTCGACCTCGCGAAGCGGCGCCTCGAGGCGGCCCCCTGGGTGGTCGGCGCGCGGCACTGAAAGGGTGGGGGCCACATCGCGGTCGCTTGAAGCGCCGATCATCGATTTTCAGCTCCCGCCCGGGGAGCCGGTCAGAGGCCCGTTTCCACACCATGGAGCGTCTGTTAGAGGCGTCAAGCTCGTGCTCCCGATCGGCCCGTACACGCTGCGCAACCGGTGGATCCTGGCGCCCATGGCGGGCGTCAGCGAGATGCCGTTTCGCGTGCTCGCGTTCAAGCTGGGCGCGGCGCTGTGCCCGACCGAGCTCGTGAGCTCGCAGGGCCTCATGCGGCTGTCGCCCCGCACGATGCGCTACCTGCGCCACGACAAGGAGTTCGAGCGCCCGTACAGCCTGCAGATCTTCGGCGGCGAGCCCGAGGTGATGGCGAAGTCCGCCGTCGTCGCGAAGGAGCAGGGCGCCCAGATCATCGACATCAACATGGGCTGCCCCGTGAAGAAGGTCACGAAGACCGGCGCCGGCTCGGGGCTGTTGTGCGACCCGCCGCGGGCGGCCGAGCTCGTGCGCATGATCCGCGAGGCGACGGGCCTGCCGGTGACCGCGAAGATCCGCGCGGGGTGGGACTCGGCGAACCGCAACTTTCTGGAAATGGCCGACGTGCTCGGCGCCGCCGGCGTCGCCGCGCTCGCGATTCACCCGCGCACGCGCGCCCAGGGCTACAGCGGCCACGCCGACTGGTCGTGCATCACCGCGCTCAAGAAGCACGTGGGCTCGGCGTTTCCCGTCATCGGCAACGGCGACGTGAAGACGGTCGCCGACGCGCACCGCATGCTCGACGAGACAGGCTGCGACTACGTGATGATCGGCCGCGGAGCGCTCGGCAACCCGTGGCTGTTCCGCCAGTTGAACGGCGGGGAAGGGCCGCGGGTCGAAGAGCGTTGCAGCGTCGTGCTCGAGCACTTCCGCGCGCACGTGCAGTTCGTTCGGCGCGACTTCAAGCCGCGGCGGCCCGACGAGTACTCGCCCGAGCGGTTCGAGCAGCACGCCGAGAGCGCCGCGGTGCACGCGTTTCGCAAGCACCTCGGCTGGTACGCGCACGGCTTGAAGAACGCGTCGGTGTTCCGCGCCGAGGTGAACCGGCTCGAGACCGCGGCCGACGTGCTCGCGGCGTGCGAGCGGTTCTTCCTGCACGCCGAAGTCGATGCGCGCGGCGCCGAGCAGGAGTACGACGTCGACTACCGTCAGGCGCTGGGGTGACTCTCATGGGCACGACCTACGACATTCACGAAGACATCAAGTACCGCGGCCTCGAGCTCGTCGACGCCGGCAAGCTCGCCGACGAGTGCAAGGAGCCGTGGTGGAACCAGTCGCTCGCGCGCGTGAACGACTCGGTCGCGCGGCTCGGCGTGTTCCACGGCGAGTTCCACTGGCACAAGCACGATCGCGAAGACGAGCTGTTCTTCGTGCTCGAGGGCAAGCTCCTGCTGGACCTCGAGGGCAAGCCGACGGCCGAGCTCGGCCCGCGGCAGGGCATGGTGGTGCCGCGCGGCGTGGTGCACCGCACTCGGGCGCCGTCGCGCACGGTGGTGTTGATGGTCGAGGCCGCGACGGTGAAGCCGACCGGCGACTAAAGCGACGCCTTGTTCCTGCTCGTCTACGCCCGGCTGTACTGGAAGTGCCTCAAGGCCGCGCTGCAGGGCGTGGCGAAGAACCCGTGGACCCTGGCGCTGCCGATGGCGCTGTTCGCGGGCTTCGGCGTGGTGGCGGCGCTGCTCAGCCCGCTGGGAATCGTGGGCGGCTTCCTGCTCGGGTTCGTCAACGCCGCGGCGCTGAGCTGCTACCTGTACTTCACCGGAGGCACCGTCGCGCTGCAGAAGATGACGCTGGGCGAGCTCAAGAAGAGCTTCCTCGTCTACTTCTGGAGCGTCATCGGCCTCTTCTTCGTGCTGTGGATCGGCCGGCTCGTGCTCGGCTCGGTGCTGCCGCGGCAGCAGGGCGCGACCATCATGACGGCGCTCTACCTGCTCTCGTACGTCGTGCTGAACCCGGCGCCCGAGGTCATCTACTCGAAGGGCACGCGCGGCGGCGTGGACACCATCACCACCTGCATCAAGTTCCTGCAGGAGACGTGGATCGAGTGGTTCATTCCGAACCTGCTCGTCGCCGGCGCCGCGTGGCTGATCTGGACCCGAGCGCTGCCCCTGCTGCCGTTCGACAACCAGATCGTGATCATGCTGTTCGCCGGAGCGCTCTTTCACGTCGTGATGCTGTTCCGCGGGCACCTGTTTCAAGAGCTCGACGGCAGCTCGCACCGACAGCGCATGTTCCGGTACCGCAACGCGGGCAGCTGAGCGAAGCTGCCGCCCATCGTGTCCACCATCGTCGCGCACAAGTTCGGCGGCACCAGCATGGGTGACGCCCAGCGCATCCAGAACGTCGCCGCGATCTTGCGCGCTCGCAGAGAGCCCACGCAGGTCGTCGTCGTCTCCGCCATGTCGGGCGTCACCGACGCCCTCATCAACCTCTGCAAGCAGGCCGCCGCGAAAGACGAGACGTGGAAGAAGGGCCTCGAGGCCCTCGGCGACAAGCACAAGGCCGCCGCCGAGCAGCTGGCGACGCCGATCGACCCCGTTCACGATCGCATCGAGGCCGAGCTGCGCTCGCTGCACGACCTGCTCCACGCGCAGGGCCAGGTCGGCGCGCTGTCCGACGACATTCTCGATCTCGTGCAGGGCCTCGGCGAGGTCTGGTCGTCGCTGCTGCTCGACGCCCACTTTCGCAAGCTGAACGAGCCGTGCGTCTGGGTCGACGCCCGCGAGGTCCTCGTCATCGACAAAGACGAGCTCGGCGCCGCCGTCGACTACGCCGTCTCGAAGCCGAAGCTGCAGAAGATCGCCGGCGACGGCTGCAGGCGCGCCGTCATCACCGGCTTCATCGCGCGCAACCGGTCGGGCCGCATCACCACGCTCGGGCGAAACGGCAGCGACTACTCGGGCGCCATCTTCGCGAACCTCTTCGACGCCCAGGAGCTCCACATCTGGACGGACGTCGACGGCGTGCTCTCGGCCGACCCGCGCCTCGTCAGCGAGGCGGTGCTGCTCGATCGCATGTCGTACGACGAGGCGTGCGAGCTCGCGTACTTCGGCGCGAAGGTCGTTCACCCGCAGACCATGGCGCCGGCGTTCGCGAAGCAGATCCCCATCTGGATCCGCAACACCTTCGCGCCCGAGAAGCCCGGCACCCGCATCGACGCCCAGACCGACGTCACCGTGCCCGTGAAGGGCATCACCACCTTCACCGGCCTCGCCCTGCTCAACATCGAGGGCGCCGGCATGCTCGGAGTGCCCGGCACCGCCGAGCGCTGCTTCGCCGCGCTCAAGCGCGCGAGCGTCTCGGTCGTCATGATCAGCCAGGGCAGCTCGGAGCACTCGATCTGCTGTGTCGTGCAGGAGCGCGAGGCCGAGAAGGCCCGCACGTCGCTGCGCGAGGCGTTCGCGCGCGAGCTCACCGCCGGCCAGATCGCCGACGTCGTCATCACGCCCGGCATCGCAGCCCTCGCCATCGTCGGCGACGGCATGGCCGGTGTGCCCGGCGTCGCGGCCCGCCTGTTCAGCGCCCTCGCGCGCGCCCAGGTCAACGTGCGCGCCATCGCGCAGGGCTCGAGCGAGCGGAACATCTCGGTCGCCATCGCCGCCACCGACGCCACCCGCGCCCTGCGCGCCGTGCACGCCGGCTTCTACCTGTCGGCCCAGACGCTCTCGATCGGGCTCATCGGGCCCGGCAACGTCGGCTCGGCGGTGCTGCGGCAGATCGAGGCCGCGAAAGAGCGCCTCAAGAGCTCGGCGAACCTCGACCTGCGCGTCCGCGCCATCGCCCGCTCGAAGACGATGACCCTCGACGGGGCCGAGCAGCCCGTCGACCTCGCCCGCTTCGTCGAGCACGTGAACGCCGAGCACCTGCCTCACGCCGTGATCATCGATTGCAGCGCCAGCGACGCGGTGCCCGAGGGCTATGCGAAGTGGCTCGACCGCGGCGTGCACGTCATCACTCCGAACAAGAACGCCGGCGCGGGCCCGCTCGCCCGCTTCGAAGCGATTCGCGCCGCGAGCTCGCGCGGAGGCCGCTTCCGTTACGAGGCCACCGTCGGCGCCGGCCTGCCCGTCATCACCACGCTGCGCGACCTGCTCGACACCGGCGACGAGGTCATCGCCATCGAGGGCATCTTCTCGGGCACGCTCGCGTACCTCTTCAACCGCTACGACGGCACCGAGGCCTTCTCGGCGCTCGTCGCGAAGGCGAAGGAGCTCGGCTACACCGAGCCCGACCCCCGCGACGACCTGAGCGGCCTCGACGTCGCGAAGAAGCTCGTCATTCTCGCGCGCGAGATCGGGTGGAAGGCGACGCTCGAGTCCGTCAAGCTCGAGAGCCTCGTGCCCTCGCCGCTGCGCGACGTGCCGGTCGCCGAGTTCATGCGGCGGCTGCCCGAGCTCGACGGTCCGATGAAGGCGCGGCTCGAAGGCGCCCGACCGCACGTGCTGCGGTACGTCGCCCGCCTCGACGCTTCAGGCACGGCCCACGTCGGGCTCACCGCCCTCGAGCCCGCGCACCCGTTCGCCAAGATCCGCCTCACCGACAACGTCGTGCAGTTCACGACGAAGCGGTACCGCGAGAACCCTCTGATCGTGCAGGGCCCCGGCGCCGGGCCCGAGGTGACGGCGGCGGGCGTGTTCGCCGATCTGCTGCGCATCGCAGCCTCGCTGGGGGCGCGCGTTTGAATTCCTGGGCGACCGCGCACGCTCCGCCGTCGATCGGCAACGTGGCCGTCGGGTTCGACGTGCTCGGCCAGTCGATCGACGCGAAGGGCGATCGCGCGACCGTGCGCAAGGCCGAGGGCCGCGACGTGCGCATCACGGCGATTCGCGGCGTCGTCACCGAGCTGCCGCGCGACGCCGACAAGAACACCGCCGGCCGCGCGCTGAAGGCGCTGCTCGCGACCTGCGAGCCGGGTTTCGGTCTCGACGTCGAGCTCGACAAGGGCATCGCGCTCGGGTCGGGCATGGGCGGCTCGGCAGCGTCAGCGGTGGCGGCGCTCGTGGCGGCGAACGCCCTGCTGCCGAAGCCGGTGCCGCTGACCGTGCTCTACGAGCTCGCGCGCGAGGGCGAGGCCGCGGCGAGCGGCTCGCGGCACGGCGACAACGTGGCTCCGATGCTGCTCGGGGGGCTGACGATCGCGCCCGAGAAGGGGGCTCCGGTGAGCGTGCCGGTGCCCTCGTCGCTGTTCTGCGCGGTGGTGCACCCGCACTTCGTGCTCGAGACACGGCGCGCGCGCGAGGCGCTGCGGGGCACGTACGCGCTGCACGACTTCGTTCGGCAGAGCGAGCACCTGGCGCTCGTGCTCACGGGCTGCTTCACGTCGGATCTCGAGCTCATTCGGCGCGGCCTGTCGGACGTGCTCATCGAGCCGAGGCGCGCGGCGCTGATTCCCGGGTTCGCCGGCGTCAAAGCGGCCGCGCTCTCGTCGGGGGCGCTCGGGGCCAGCATCTCGGGCGCGGGGCCTTCGGTCTTCGCCTGGTGCGATGGCCGGGCTGCGGCCGAGCGGGCCGGCGCAGCGATGGCCGACGCGTTCCGCGCGGCGGGTCAGCCGGCCGACGTGCTCGTGAGCGCGGTCGCCGGGCCGGCGGCGAAGGTCGAAGCATGCGGTGCGTGAGCACGCGCTCGCCGCGTGGCCCGTTCGTCTCGCTGACTGAAGCCATCGCAAGGGGGCTGGCTCCGGACGGCGGGCTCTACGTGCCCGAGCAGGTGCCGCGCTCGAGCGACGTGCTCGCTCCGTACTTCGAGGGCGAGCGGCTCGACCCGGCAGAGATCGCGCGGGCGGCGTTCACGTTCCCCGCGCCGATTCGGTGGCTCGACGAGCGCACCGGCCTGCTCGAGCTGTTTCACGGGCCGACGGCGGCGTTCAAAGACTTCGGCGCGCGTTTCCTCGCCGAGTGCCTGGCGCGGCTCGAGGTGAAGACGACGATCGTGGTGGCGACCTCGGGCGACACCGGCGCGGCGGTGGGCGCCGCGTTCTGGCGGCGGCCCGGGTTTCGCGTCGTCATCTTGTACCCCGACGGGCGGGTCTCGCCGCGGCAGGCGCACCAGCTCGGGGCGTTCGGCCACAACGTGCGCGCGTTTCGCGTCGCAGGCACCTTCGACGACTGCCAGCGCATGGTGAAGGAGGCCCTGGCCGCGCGGCCTGAGACGACGTCGGCGAACAGCATCAGCCTGGGCCGCCTCTTGCCGCAGCTGACGTACTACGCGTCGAGCGCGCTCGAGGTCGAGCGGGCCGGCAGGGGGCGTGCGAGCTACGTGGTGCCGACGGGGAACCTGGGCAACGCGCTCGCGTGCGTGATGGCGCGCGACATGGGGCTGCCGATCGGTGACGTCGTGCTGGCGACGAACGCGAACCGGGTGCTGCCCGAGCTTGTCGCGTCGGGCGTCTACCGGCCGGCGCCCGCGGTGGCGACGCTCGCGAACGCGATGGATGTGGGGGCTCCGTCGAACCTCGAGCGGCTGCAGTACTGGCACCCCGACGTGGCGAAGGTGGTGTCGGCCGACAGCGTCGACGACGGCGCGATTCGCGAGTGCATCGCGCGCGTGTGGAAGGAGCACGGAGTCGCCGTGTGCCCGCACACCGCCTGCGGCCTCGAGGTGCTGCGGCGCCGGCAGGCGAAGGGCACGTGGCTCGTGGCGGCGACGGCGCACCCGGCGAAGTTCGAGACGGTGGTCGAGCCGCTCATCGGGCAGAAGGTCGAGCCGCCCCGCGCGCTCGCAGAGCTGCTGGCGCGGCCGGCCCATGCGGACCCGTTGCCCCCGAGCTCGGAGGCTCTGCTCAGGGACGTGCTTCGAGCGCCGTGATGCGCTGATCGTACTGGCGCAGGATGCGGACGATGTCCGTCATCGTGCTCTCGATGGGCGACAACCGTGTGTCGAAGCTCATCGTGAAGAACTCGAGGTCGCGCTTCACTTGCTGAACGTCTTTCGTGAGGCTCGTGTAGTGCAAGAAGGTCTCCCGCTCGAGACGCTCGACACGGACGTTCAGGGTCGCGACCTCGGTCTTGAGAGAGCCCACCTCGGCCTTGAGAGAGCCCACCTCGGCCTTGAGTGCTGCCAGCGCATCGAGGACCGCTTGTTCAAATGCAACGTTCGACACCATTCCCCCAGAGTGTAGCGCGCAGCGGGATGCCGGGCGCGATCTGAACATACGAGCAGGGTCTGACATGGGGGTGTCACCTCGGGGTCGGGCCGTTCGTGGTGGGGGCATGAGAACGACGACGACGGTGATCGGAGGAGGCCTCGCGGGCCTGACGGCGGCTACGCTGCTCGCGCGCGGCGGGCGCAGCGTCACGCTGTACGAGAAGTCCGAGCTGGGTGGGCGCGCCCGAACGCAGAGCGAGAACGGTGCGCTCTTCAACCAGGGGCCGCACGCGCTCTACCGCGCGGGGCGCGCGATGCAAGTGCTGAAGCAGCTCGGAATCGAGCCAGACGGCGCGGTTCCTCCGACGTCGGGTGCGCTCGCGTGGCACCGCGGCAGGCTACACGCGCTGCCGGTCGGCGCGGTCTCGTTGCTCTCGACCTCGCTCTTCACGCTGCCCGAGAAGCTCGAGTACGGCGCCCTGCTCGGGCGAATCGCGACGCTCCGCCCGGCCGGCACGGTGGGTGAGTGGCTCGAGCGAGACGTGAAGCACGAGAGCGTGCGCGACGCCGTGCGCGCCTTCATTCGCGTGAGCACTTACGCGAACCACGACACGCTGCCCGCGCACCTCGCCCTCGACCAGCTGCGGCTCGCGCTGAAGGCGAACGTCCTCTACCTGCACGGCGGGTGGCAGCAGCTCGTCGACGCCGTCCGGGTGAAGGCCGTCGACGCCGGCGTTCGCATCGTCGAGCAGCAGAGAGCCACCGCGCTCGACGGTGAGACCGTTCTCGCGGTGACGCCCGCCGCCGCCCGCGAGCTCGTGCCCGAGCTGCGCACCGACGCCCTCGTGCCCGTGCGTGCGGCCTGCCTCGACCTCGCGCTCGACGCGCTGCCGCGCCCGCGTCACTTCTTCGCGCTCGGCGTCGATCGGCCGCTCTACTTCTCGGTGCACTCGCGCACCGCCGACTTCGGCCCCCACCAGGTCATTCACGTCACGAAGTACCTGTCGCCGAGCGATCGCGGCCAAGACGCGCTCGAAGAGCTCGAGGCGCTCACCGACGCCATGCAGCCCGGCTGGCGCGACCGCCTGAAGGCGCGTCGCTTCCTGCCCGAGATGACGGTCGTGAACGCCCTGCCAGGCTCTCGGCCGGCGGTCGACGCGGTGCCTCGAGTGCATCTGTGCGGCGACTGGGTCGGAGAAGAAGGAATGCTGGCCGACTGCGCGCTGGCGAGCGCAGCCCAGGCAGCGCGGCGCATACTCGGCACGGCAGCCCACGCCGCCGCGGCATGAACCTGCACGAGCACGAGCGGTTCCTCTGGGGCCTCTGTTACCGCATGACCGGCAGCGCGGCCGACGCCGATGATCTCGTGCAGGACACGTTCGCGCGCGCGCTCGAGCGGCCTCCGCGAGATCAGTCGGCTCCGCTGCGGCCGTGGCTCACCCGCGTCGCTGTCAACCTCGCTCGCGACACGCTGCGCCGCCGCCGCCGCTCGCCGTACGTCGGCCCGTGGCTGCCGACGCCCCTCGACACCGAGGGCGAAGCGACGGTCGCCGCGGTCGAGCCTCCCGCCAGCGAGGGTCGGTACGATCTGCTCGAGAGCGTGTCGTTCGCCTTCCTCGTCGCGCTCGAGGCGCTCTCGCCGAAGCAGCGCGCGGTGCTGCTGCTGCGCGACGTGTTCGACTACTCGGTGCGCGAGGCCGCCGAGGCCATCGGCGCCAGCGAAGACAACGTGAAGCAGATTCACCTGCGCGCCCGCCGCGCGATGGCCGAGTACGACACCGCCAGGGTCGTGCCTACGCGCGAGCTGCAGGAGCGCAACCGGGCCGCGCTCGACGGCTTCCTCGAGGCGCTGCTCACCAACGACGTCGCGAAGGTCGAGGCGCTCTTCGCAAAGTCGGTGAAGGCCATGACCGACGGCGGTGGCCGCTACCACGCCGCGGTCAACGTCATTCGTGGGCCTGCGAAGGTCGCCCGCTTCATGCTCGGGGTGAACAGCAAGCGCGGCGCGCCGATCGAGTTCGGCCTGAAGACCCTCAACGGCCTGCCCACCGTCGTGCTGCGCTACGACGAGTCGCTCGACCCGCGCCTCGCGCCGCTCGTCACCTTCAGCATTCAGCTCGACGCCGACGGGAAGATCTCGGCCATTCACTCGGTGCTCGCTCCCGGCAAGCTCGCCGGCTTCCCGCGGCGAGCGGCTTAGACCCGCCGCTCACCCGAGTTGAATGCGGCGCGGCGCGCGCGACGTCTCTCGCCTCGGCTCACGACTCTCACGAAGGTCGCGTTCACTCGGGCGAGCCGCGGCTCAGGGCGACAGCTCGGGGTCGCTCTGCTTCTTGCGCTCGCCGAGGTGCGACGCCACGTCGATGCCGGTCTTGATCGCGACGAGAATGAGCGCGGGCGTCATCGACCAGCCGATGCCGAACATCTGCAGCGCGAAGATGCCCCCGACCACCGCGAACTGCATCGGGAAGACGCGCGAGTACGGGCGGAACATCATGTCGTTCGCCGTCACGCGCCGGTACTCGCCGCCCTTGAAGTAGTTCCGGTACAGCGAGTACGCGTGGCTGACGACGAACGTGGCAGCGGCCGGCAGCATCTGCGCGCCCGCCTTGAACCCGCCCACGAGCGCCGAGAGCCAGACGAAGAGGAACACGCTCTGAATCGCCAGGAAGAAGAAGTAGTGGAAGAGGAAGAAGAACGTCGTGCCGATTCGCTCGGCGACTCCCGACTGCTGCGCCGCGAGAATGCGCGGCACGTTGAGCACGCCGATCACCGCCGATTCGATCTGGAACGTGGCCATCACGTCCGCCGCCGTCCACCCCTGCACGACCGCCTGCACGAGCACGCCGGCGTTCACCAGCACCACCAGCACGACGGAGGCCCCGCCGCGCTTCGTCAGGCGCAGGTAGGCGTCGAGTGACGCTGCCCCGGGGTCGGCCATCTACCGGCCGAACACCTTCTTGATGCGGCTCCAGAAGCCGCCCGCGCGCTTCTGCAGCTCTTCGCCGCGCTTCTCTTCCGCCTTCTTCTTGCCCTCTGCAGCGATGCCGAGGCGCTTCGCGATCTCGTCGCTCGTGAACCGCGTCGCGAGCTTCGCCTTGAACGCCTTGCGCGTGCGCAGCTCGCGCGCCTCGACGGTCAACACGCACTCGGAGTCGAGCTGCAGCGTCACCGCGACCTGCACGCTGCCCTTCGGGCCCTTCGGCAGCCCCTCGACGTGCACCGCCCCGACGAACTCGTTCGCGCTGACGTGCGCGTCTTCACCCTGAAAGATCATCAGCTCGAGCATCTCTTGGTGGTCGGTCTGAGTAGAGACACCGAACGACTTCGACACCGGCAGCGGCGTGTTGCGCTCGATGATGCGCTTGAAGCTGCCGCCCGGCATGCCGACGCCGATCGTCATCGGCACGACGTCGATCAGCACCACGCTCGAGACCTTGTCGACCGTGCCCGAGTACAGCGCGGCCCCGAGCGCCACGGCCTCGTCGGCGTTCACCGACGCATGCGGCGTCTTCTTGAACAGCCCCTCGAGCTTGCGGCGCACCAGCGGCATGCGGCTCATACCGCCCGCGAGCACGATGTCGTCGACGTCGGCCGGCTTCACCTTGGCGTCGAGCAGCACGTCTTGCACGGTCGACACCGTTCGCTCGACCAGCTCGGCGCACGCGGCTTCGACCTCGGCGCGCGTGATGGTGCACTTCAGGTCCTTTGGGGCGCCGCCCGACGGGTCCATCTCGAGCATCGGCAGGTGCACGTCGAAGGTGTTCCGCTCGGAAAGGGCGATCTTCGCGCGCTCGGCGACGTCGTTGACACGCGAGAGCGCGATCGCGTCGCCGCCGAACGGCTGCTTGTGCTGCTCGGCGTACTTCTGCAGCAGCACGTCGGTGACCTGGCCATCGAAGTCGACGCCGCCGAGGAAGATGTCGCCGCCGGTCGCCATCACCTCGAACACGTTGCCCTCGATGCTCATCAGCGTCGCGTCGAAGGTGCCGCCGCCGAGATCGAAGACCAGCACCGTCTTCGCCAGCTGCCGGTTCATGCCATACGCGAGCGCGGCCGCGGTCGGCTCGTTCAGCACGCGCTCGACCTTGAGGCCCGCCATCGCGCCAGCGCGGCGCACCGCTTCGCGCTGCGGCTCTGAGTAGTAGGCGGGGCAGGTGACGACCGCGCGCGAGACCTTCGTGCCGAGGTGCTGCTCGGCCATCTCGCGGCACTCTTGCAGCACGATGCCCTGCACCTCTTCGAGCGCGAGCACGTTGCCGCCGAGCTGCACCGCCGCGCGCCCGTCGTGGCCCGGCACGATCTGGTAGTGGAACCGCTCTTTCACCTGCCGAACGGTGGCGCTGTCGAAGTCGCGGCCGACGAGCCGCTTCGCGCCGTAGATGCTGCGCGACGGGTTCAAGAGCATTTGCGACTTCGCGCGGTGCCCGACCAGCAGCTTGTCGTTGTTCGACAGCGACACCACCGAGGGGATGGTGTTGTACCCGTCTTTCGACCGCAGAATGATCGGCTTGCCGTTCGCGAGCACCGCGCAGCACGAGTTCGTGGTGCCCAGGTCGATGCCGATGACGGGGCCGCCGGCTTCGATCTTTTCGGGAGGCTTCAGGTACACGAGCCCCGCGCGCGCCTTCGGCGCCGCGGCCGGCGCGGCAGCCTCGAGCTTCGCGGGCGCGTGCGCGGGCGGTGGAGGCGGCGCGGCCTGCCGGCGGATCTCGGGGAGCACCGGCGGCGGCACCTCGCGCTCGGGCGGCGGCGGGGGCGGAGGCGGTGGCGCTGTGGGCGGCGCCTCGAGCTCGGGCGGAAGCCCGACGGGCGGGCCTGCGAAGTCGAAGTCGAGGGGCGCGGGCGGCGGGGCGTCGATCTGAACGTCGAGCTCGAAGGGGTCGAACGGCTTCTGCGGTGCCGCGACCTCGACGGGCACCTCGGCCGCCGGCTCCGGCGGCGGCGGCAGAGGCGGCGGCCCGGCCGCGGGCAGGCCCTCCATCAAGGAGTCGATCGGAATGTCGATCTCTTTGTCGAGGTCCGGCGGCGGAGGCGGCAGCAGCGGCTCGTCGTCGATCGGAATGTCGATGTCGGCCGACGCGGGGATCGGCGCGACCGGTGCCACCCCCGGAGCGACCGACGCGATGCGGGGCGGCGCCGGGGCCGCGGCGACCGACTCGGGCGTCGTCAGCGGAGCCCGCGCCGCCATCATGCGGTGCACGACCTGCTCGCTCGCGTCGTCGAGCTTGATGAACTCGAGGCCCATGCCCGACGGCTCGGCGTGCGACTTCGCCGCGGCGCGCACCCACTTCACCTTCGCCGTGCCCTGCATCACGCGCTGGCCGTTCGCGATCTCGACCTTGAAGCTGAGCACGGTGCCGACCGCGAGCGGGTTCTTGCTCCGCACGAACATGCCGCCTTCGCTCAGGTTGGTGGCGTACTTCGCGACGAAGTCGTCGATTCCCTGATGCCCCAGCTTGACGAGGAGCCCGACGGCCTTGCGCTTGTTCTGGCGGTTCTCGGCTCCGTCGCTCACTCAGCCGTCATTATGAGGAACCAACGGCTCGTCAGGCACGTTTTCTTCCCGCCCCATGCTTCTCGCGCTCGTGCTCGCCGCTTCCGTCGATTACCCCGCCGCGCTGTCGAAGCTGGAAAAGAGACGTGCCCAGCTGGCCGCCGAGCGCGGTGATGCGCGGCTCGCGAAGGCCCGATCGGCGCTGCTCGCCGCCTTCGACGAGTCCCTCTTCCCCGCCTGGGAGGGCACCCCGTGGGACTTCTACGGCACGAGCGAGACGCCCGGCGAAGGGAAGATCGCGTGCGGCTACTACGTGAGCACGCTGTTGCGCGACGCCGGCTTCAAGCTCGAGCGCGTGAAGCTCGCGCAGCAGGCGAGCGAGCGCATCGTGAAGACGTTCGCGGCCGAGGCCGACATTCAGCGCTTCCGGGGCGCCACGCAGGCCGACGTCGTCGAGCAGGTGCGCGCCCGGCACGGCCCGGGCCTGTACATCGTGGGGCTCGACTACCACGTGGGGCTCTTGCGGCTGACCGCAGGCGAGGCGCTGTTCTGCCACTCGGCGGTGCTCGCTCCGGCGCACGCGACGTGTGAGAAGGCCGACGCGTCGGCCGGCATGGCGTCGAGCTACCACGTCGTCGGGCCGGCGCTGTCGGACGCGCGGGTCGGCGACTGGCTCTCGGGCCGCGAGGTTCAGCTCAAGTAGACGATGAGGCCGAGCTTCTTCGTGGCGGCGACGCCGAGAAACGTCTTGAGCTGCTGAAGGTCTTCGCCGGGCTTCTTGACGGGCCCCAGCGCGGCGGCGAGCCGAGCGACGTCGGTGGCGCTGAAGCTACGGCCGACGTTGCCGAGCGGGTGGCCGCCCTCTTTGAGCGGCACGAGCACGGGCAGGTCTCTCAGGCCCGCCCACTCGTCGCCGAGGTGCAGGTCGTGCGCCGGGTTGTGAGCGATGGTCGGCTCGTCGTCGGCTCCGAAGAGGAAGGGCTCGACGGCGTCGAGATCCTGGTGCAGCCGGGCGAGCTGCTTGTCGGAGCAGAGGCGGAAGTTGATCGTCATGAGGGCAGCACCTTGAAGATCACGTTCTTGCGCATCGGGTAGTTGAAGCAGACGAACACGATGAAGGTGCCCATGAACGAGAGCACCTCGGGTGGCAGCGAGGGCAGGGTCTTCAACAGGCCCTGGTAGATGAGCCAGTTCATGCCGAGCGTGACGCTCTCGAAGACGAGAAAGAGCTTCGCCTGGCGCGACATGCGGCCCGCGGTCGCCCGGAAGGTGAACGAGCGGTTGCCGAGAAACTGAATGCACGCGCCGGTCATCAGCGCCGGCGCGCGTGCCCACGCAGGGTCGACGCCGGCGAGCCGCACGAGCGTCGTGAGCACGGTGAAGTCACCTGCAGTGGCGCAGCCTCCGACGATGAGCGCGCGCGAGAAGCGGAAGGCGCGCGTGGTGATCGTCTCGCCGCGCTCGCTCGAAGTCAGCTCGACCGCCATGCGCGGCTCAGAGGTTGTCCCAGGAGTACCGCTCTGCGTCGAGCGCATGATCGGCCAGCGACTTGATCAGCTCGTCGTCGTTCTCGTCAATCTTCGAGAAGTTCCCGTTCACGCGCCGGCGGACCTGGCCGCTCAGCACCTCGAGGATCTCGAGCTCCTTCGTGACCGCCGAGGCGCCCTTCGCCTCCATCGCGGTGGCCACGCGCGACAGCGTGCACGCGAACACGAACAGGTCGATCATCGCGTCGGCGAGGCGCTTCGACGCGAACTGCTTGCCGATGATGTCTTTGCCGTGCTTGCGCAACACGCGATCGACCGCGCCGGCGAGCTTCCGTGTCAGGTCTTCGAACAGCTCGCCCTTCTCTTTGAGCGCCGCGGGCAGGCGCGTGAAGCGGGTCTTCTCGGTGGCGTTGAGGCCGGTCGCCAGCGCCGCGCGACGCCGCGCGTACTCCGAGAGCACGCCGAAGCCCTTGATCGGCGAGTCGAAGATGCCCTTCAGCGACGAGGCGAGCTCCTTCAGCGATGCGCCGACCTCGTTCATCGCGGTGAGCGCGATGAAGAGCCGCAAGATGTCGTTCGTGCCCTCGAAGATGCGGTTGATGCGCGAGTCGCGCAGCAGCCGCTCGTAGGGAAACTCGCACATGTAGCCGTTGCCGCCGGCGATCTGCAGGCCCTCGTCGACGGTGTGCCAGAGGGCCTCACTGCCGTACACCTTCGCGATGGCGCCCTCGACGGCGTAGTCCTTGATGCCGCTGTCGACGAAGTGGTTCACCATGTTGACCGTCGACTCGGTCGCGTAGCACTCGACGATCATGTGCCCGAGCTTCTGCTTGATGAGCCCGAACTCGGAGATCGGCTTGCCGAACTGCACGCGCTCTTTGGCCTGCTTCGTCGCGTGCTCGATGACCTTCTTCATGCCGCCGACGGTGCCGCCGCCGAGGCCGCTGCGGCCCGAGTTCAAGATGTTCATCGCCACCTTGAAGCCCTTGCCGATCTCGCCGAGCACGTTGTTCGCCGGCACCTTCACGTTGTCGAAGTGCACCATGGTGGTCGAGGAGGCGCGAAGGCCCATCTTGTCTTCGTGAGGGCCGCTCGTGACGCCGGGCATGTCGCGCGTGACGATGAACGCCGTCATGTTGCCGCGCTCGGTCTTGTCGCCGGTCTTCGCGAAGACGGTGAAGAACTGCGCGATGCCGCCGTTCGTGATCCACAGCTTGCTGCCGTTCAGCACCCAGTGGTCGCCCTCGCGCACCGCGGTCGTCTTGATCGACGCCGCGTCGGAGCCGCTGCCCGGCTCGGTGAGGCAGAACGCCGCGATCATCTCGCCGGTCGCGAGCTTCGGCATGTAGCGCGCCTTCTGCTCGTCGGTGCCGAACAGCAACAGGCCGCGCATGCCGATCGACGAGTGCGCGCCGACGGTGACGGCGGTGCTGCCGTCGAACTTGCTGACCTCTTGCAGCGTGCGGCTGTACGCCGTCGCGTTCATGCCCATGCCGCCGAACTGCTCGGGCACGACGAGCGAGAAGAGGCCGAACTGCTTGAGCTCGTCGATGAAGGCGGGCGGGTGCTCGCCGGCGCGATCCCACGTGCGGAAGTCCTTCTCGTGGGGCTTCAAGACCTGCTCGATCGACTGCAGCACGTTCTTGAGCAGCTCGACGTCTTTGGCTTGAGTCTTCGGGTACGGGAGGATGAGGTCTTCTTCGATGCGCCCGAAGCACAGGGCGGTCATGAACGGAGTGAACTTCTCTTCCGGGGCAGGTCTCATTCTTTGGGTCCTATATCGCGGTCAACGTCCGGCGCCGGTGAGATCGATGTCGAGCGATTCGCTGGCGAACTTGCCCATGCGCTCGATCAGCTTCTCCCACCACGGCAGCACACTGCGGCCCTGCCGGTCGGCTTCTTCTTCGAGGCGCTGCTGGCAGCCGAGGTCGGTGCACACGTGCACGCCGACGCGCTTCTTCGCGTTGCGACGCGCCGTGAGCAGCCCGACCTGGTTGCCTCCGGTGCTCATGTGACACCAGTCGCACATCGCCGGCACCGTCGGGCCCGCGCCCCCACCATTCGAGTCGAAGACGATGCCGGTCGGCACCCCACCGGGCGTCGCGAACACCAGGTACACGTAGCTCCCCGCCGGGTGCTTCCACGTCAGGTAGTTGCGCACGAACTGCGGCAGGGCGACTTCGGGGCTGAGCTGCACGAGCGCGCGGTCTTTGGGGCGGAAGGTCTTGAGCAGCTCTGCTTCGCTATCCAGCTTGAACATGCTGCCGCCATTCTCTCTCACTTGAGCGCGGACAGCGATGCCCGGCACTCGGCCTCCTCGGCGCTCAGCCCCGCGTCGGCGTGAAACGCGCACAGCCGCTCGAAGCGCGCCGTCACGTCGAACCCGAACGCCCACTGCAGCTTGCGCAGGCAGACGGGGCAGGGCTCGAGCGGCCACCGGTCAGACTCGTCGAGGCTGTTCGCGCCGTTCATCACGCACCGCGACTCGGTGCAGTGGAGCAGCCCGAACGAGTGCGCCGTCTCGTGCGCCGCCGTCTTGAGCGTGCGCCGCAGCACGAGCGGGGCCTCGGTGGCCGGGTCGCCGAAGCGCGCCAGCGACCACACCCCGACGTGCTGCTCGGGGCTCGCCTGGCCGAAGACGAAGTTCCAGTCGGGGTCGGGGTAGAGGTCTTCGGCCGTGAACGCCAGCAGCGAGAGCGCGTCGAGCGGCTTGAGGGGCGGCAAGAGCTCGTCGAGCACCCAGCTCGTGTAGAGCTGGCGCTGGCCCGTCACGGGGTGCTTGCGCAGCGCGCTCGCCGCGATGCGCTCTGCCGGCACCGCAGCCAGGCGCTTCACCTTCGCGCCGAAGTAGAGCGCGAGCAGCTCCTCGCTCTTCGCGACGGCCCGCTCGTGCGCCGGCTCGAGCTCGCCGATGACCACGACGTACAGCACGTCGTGCCCCCGCGTGGGCCGCTCGGCGACGTCGCGGAACTGCCCGAAGCTCTGCGGGGCTTCTTTGAAGCGCTCGCGCCACTCGCCCGGCATGGGCTTGCCGAGCGGCGGGTGCAGCTTCGCCAGGCGCCCGTACGGGTCGCCGGCGTCGGGCGCGCTCTTCGCCTTCGGGCAGCCGGTCAGGAGCAGCAGCGCGGCGAGCACACGAGACACGCGGCCGTTGGACACCGCGCGAGGCTACGCGTTCCCCTCGGCCATCGACTGCAGCTGCTCCCAGCGCTCGTACAGCCGGTTCACCTCTTTGAGCGCCGCCTCGAGCTCGAACGACAGCTTCGCGCTCTCTGCGGCGTTCGCGTACACCTCGGGCGACTGCAGCCGCGACTCGATGGCCGCCTTCTTGGCCGACGCGAGCTCGATCGCGGCCTCCATGCCGTCGAGCTCTCGCTGGTCTTTGTACGAGAGCTTCACCGCGGGCTTGCTCGGCTTCTCGGCGGCCGGCTGCGCCTTCGCCGGCTCCGCGGGCTTCGGAGCCGCCTTCGCGCCGCCCTTGCTCTGCGTGAGCCGCCGCCACGTGTCGTAGTTGCCCTCGTAGCGAACGACGCGACCCTCGCCCTCGAACACGAGCAGGCTGGTGGCGACCTTGTCGAGAAACGCGCGGTCGTGCGTGACCAGCAGCACCGAGCCCGTGAACTGCACGAGCAGGCGCTCGAGCACCGTGAGCGTCACGAGGTCGAGGTCGTTCGTCGGCTCGTCGAGCACGAGCACGTTCGCACCCTCGAGGAAGAGCTTCGCGAGCAGCAGGCGGTTGCGCTCGCCGCCCGAGAGCGCCGAGACCTTCTGCCGCTGCATCGGCACCGGAAAGAGCAGATCATCGAGGTACTCGGCGAGCCGCATCTTCTTCTCGCCGAGCGTCACCCAGTCGCTGCCGTCGGGGCCGAGCGCGCTCTCGTAGACCGTGAGGTCGGGGTCGAGCGCCTCGCGGTGCTGGTCGAACCAGGCGACCTTCGTGCGCGCGCCGATCACCACGGTGCCCGCGTCGGGCTTGAGCTCGCCGAGCAGCGTCTTGATCAGCGTCGTCTTGCCCGCGCCGTTCTTGCCCATCAGGCACACGCGCTCGCCCGGCTGCATGATGAAGCTGACGTCGCTGAACACTTTGCGGCCGTCGAACGACTTCGCGATCTTCTTCGCCTCGATGACGATCTGCGAGAGCCGCGGCGCCGGCGCGATCTGCAGCTCGGCGACCTTCGGGCGAACGAAGCCGCGCTCGGTGAGCAGCTTCGCGGCGCGCTCCATGCGGTGCTTCGTCTTCGTGCGCCGCGCCTGCGGGCCGCGCCGCATCCAGGCGATCTCTTGCGCGATCCACCGGTCGCGCTTGTGGGCCTGCACGGCCTGCGTCTCTTGCAGCGCGAGCTTCTGTTCGAGCCACGCCTGGTAATTTCCCGGGTACGAGACCAGCCCGCCCGGCTGCTGCTCCGAGTAGTGCGGCTCGACCTCGACCATGCGGTCGACCAGCCCGTCGAGGAAGTAGCGGTCGTGCGTGACGAGCAGCAGCGCGCCCTCGCGCTCGTCGAGCTCCTCCTCGAGCCACTCGACGGTCTCGGCGTCGAGGTGGTTCGTAGGCTCGTCGAGCATCAAGAGGTCGGGCCTCGCCAGCAGCGCCTTCGCGATCGCGACGCGCTTCTTGAGGCCGCCCGAGAGCTCGGCGACCGGGCGCTCCCACTCGTTCACGCCGAGCCGGTCGAGCAGCTTCTTGGCCTCGTGCCCGGTGTCCCAACCGCCGAGGTGCTCCACCGTGTCCGCCAGCGCCGACAGCTTCTTCAGCTCGTCGTCGGTGCCCGTCATGCTCTGGGCCAGCGCCTCGTGCGCCGCGAGGGCTGCTCGCAGCGGCGCCTGCGCCACCTCGAGCTCGCTCTTCACCGTCGCGCCGGAGGGAAACTCGGGCTCCTGCGGCAGAAACGTCACCCGCGCGCCGCGCTGCATCTGCAGCGTGCCGGTGTCGGGCTTCTGCAGCCCCGCGAGAATCTTCATCAGCGTCGACTTGCCGCTGCCGTTCACGCCGACCAGCCCGACGCGCTCGCCCTCTTCGATGACCAGCTCGACGTGCGAGAAGAGCGTGCGGCTGCCGAAAGAGAGAGACGTGTCGAAGGCGCGGAGCAGGGTCATGACGAGAGAGCCGCACCGTCCCTAACACGCCCACCGCGCCCGCGGGGCTCGACGGTGGCGGCTGCTTCGCAGTCACAGAGTCTGTGCGACGACCGCCGAGATCGGCACGCACACCGACGGTGCCGGCCTGCACGCCGTCAGAGAGCCTGTTGCGACCACCGCCGAGCTCGGCGCGCACATCGACGGCCGACGGAAGAGCGGCGGCTTCTCCGCGCCCGACGCCATGAAGCCCGTGGAGTTTGCAGCCTTCAGCCGGCGCTACTTCGGTTCGTGCACGACAAGGGGGCCACGACGTGAGCGGGTCCGCGCGGATGCCATCACGCCCGTGGACTGTTGTGCAGCCTTCAGCAGGCGACACTTCGTTTCGTGGACGACAGATGGGATGAGAAGGCCGCTCTCTCCGCCGGCAAGATGCCGGTTGGACGCAGTCAACTGCTGCAAGGAGAGAGCGACCATGGCGGAAGGTATCAGAGAGACGATTGGATGCGATCTCGGGGACAAGTACAGCGACCTGTTCATCGCCCGAGCGGATGGCTCGACGGAGGTTCCCGAGCGGGTGAAGAGCACGCAGGCCGGCTTCAGGAAGTTCTTCAGCCGACCGTCGGCGCACGTGGTCATCGAGAATGGGACGCACTCGAGGTGGGTCAGCGCGCTGCTGACGAAGTTGGGGCACCAAGTGACCGTCGCCAATGCGGGTCGGCTGCATCTGATCTCGCACAGTCAGTCGAAGAGCGATCGGACCGACGCGGAGCTTCTGGCTCGTCTGGGCAGAGCGGACGTGGAGCTGTTGGCGCCAGTCCGCCACCGTTCGGACAAGGTGCAGGCAGAGCTCGCGGTGGCGAAAGCGAGAGACGAACTCGTTCAGTGCAGGACGAGACTGATCCTGCAGGCGCGAGGGTTGGTGAAGAGCTTCGGAGCTCGACTGCCGGAGTGTGGTGCCGGCTCGTTCCACAAGCGCATGGCGACGGAGATACCCGAGCTGCTCAAGCCGGCGCTCGAGCCGGTGCTCAAGGCGCTGGAGGCGCTCAACGAGCAGATCAAAGTGTTCGACAAGAGGATCGAGGACCTCGCGGAGAGCGATCCGGACGTGGCGGTGGTCAGCCAGGTCGATGGAGTCGGAGCTCTGACGGCGTTCGTCTATCTGCGCACGCTCGAGGACAAGACGCGCTTCAAGAAGAGCAGGCTGGTGGGGGCGTTCTTGGGGCTGCGCCCGAGGCGAGACCAGTCGGGCGATACGGACAAGCAGTTGCCGATCACGAAGGCGGGGGACTCGTTCGTTCGCCGCCTGCTGGTCCAGGCGGCGAACTACATCCTCGGCCCGTTCGGAAAGGACAGCGACCTCAGACGCTGGGGGCTGACGATTGCGGAGCGCGGGGGAAAGAAGGGACGACAGCGAGCGAAGGTGGCGGTTGCTCGGAAGCTCGGCGTGCTGATGCACCGACTCTGGACGACGGGCGAGGTGTACGAGCCACTCGGCTACCACTCGAAAACGAAGACCGCGGCATAGAAGACGACCGGAGCGCAGCCACCGAGCGCACGCGACCTGAAGATTCCCAAACGAACTCCAACGAACCGCCCCGTCCGGGCGACTGCGACAAGGACGACCGAGCTCCAGCTCGAACGACAGATTGCAGCGCCCTGACGGTTCGGACCCCAAAGTGCACCGGGTCGCGACAGCGACCCACTCAGAGTGCGGATGGAAGTGTGGCGGAGCGGAGTCTCGGGACGGAGCACGAAGGTCGAGCAACTCGGCGAAACGAAGGTACGTCAGCCCTGGTCGAGGTGGAGATCGTCGATCCTGGGCCAACCTTGGAGGTCGATCTTCAGCCGCCCGACGACCAAAACCTCCGGCGAGCGCCGGAGGAGATGACGAGCGGGAGTGGCCAGCGCACGACGAGCTTGCTGCTCCTCGTGCTGCTGGCCGCTCCGCTGGACACGGAGCGGCCTTCTCATGGAAGTTGTCCACAAAACGAAGGTGCCCCCGCTGAGGCCTGTACGGCCGTCCAAGCGTGAGGCCGCAGCCCTCGGCGACGACCGCGGACGCTGTGTCGGCTCGCGGCGCCTCGTGCCCGCTCGAAGCGCGACGCTCAGCCCAGTCGAGCGCGCTTCCCCCCGGCGTACGTCTTCGGCGCGTCGAGCCGCTTCAGCGCGTGCCACGCCTTCCGCGCAGCCGCGTGCGTCGCGCCCGACTCACGCTTCAGGTACTCCGCGAGGAAGTTGATGTACCGCCCGTGCGGGATCTTCGCGAACGGCTCGGGCGACACCGACAGCCGCACGTACTCTCGAACGAGGTCGCGGTACGTGATGCGCCGCCCGCCCGCGAGCGCGGCGTCGCGCCAGCGGTTCAACCGGTACCGCGCCCCGCTGCGCCGGCGGTAGGCGGGCTCCAGGCGCTTCGCCTCGCGCTCGAGGAAGGCCTTCGTCTCGGGCGAGCTCCGGTACACGCGCACCGGCGCGTCGAGCGCCACCCGGTCGGGCTCGCCGCGCGACGTCGCCGCTCGCGCGGGCGCTCTGTGACCCGACGCGAGAAACCCGCGCACCACCTTCTCGAGCTGGTCCTTGCGACCGCGCCCCAGACCGAGCTCCGCCGCGAACGCCTGCAGCTCGGTCGCGTACCCGTAGCCGTTGTCGAACTGCTCGACGCTCATCGAGCGTGACAGCTTCACAGCGCCCGCACGGCCTCGTTCGGCAGCCCATCGCCGCGCACGAACTCGCGGCACAGCTTCTCGAGCCGCCCGAGCTCGACCTCGCGGCCGGCGGCCGCCTGCGCCTCGGTGAACAGCGCCTTCTCTTTGCGCGCGAGCTGGCCGTCGACGATGCACGCGATGCCGAGCACCTGAATCGCGAGGCGCCGGTTCTCGGGCGACAGCTCCTTCAGCGAGCGCAGGAACTCGCCGGGGTCGTCGAGCTCTTCCTTGCCCTCGTACTTCGCCAGCGACGCGACCTCGTCGAACAGCGCGAGCAGGTTGGGGTGCAGGTCTTGCGTGCGCACGATCGCGGCGCCGACCGCGCGCAGCGCCGCCACCCGGCCGGCCTCGTCGACCTGCGGGTGCTCCGAGAAGATGAGCTGCACGAGCTCCTTGATGGCCGACGGGCCCATCGCGCGCAGCCGCGACTCACGCATCACGCGCCAGCAGACGTACCCGTTCCACGCGGCCGTCACCGGCACCGCGAGAAACGGCAGCAGGTTCGTCAGCGTCTGCCGCAAGATCACTCGGGCCAGCATTCGGCGGATCAACGCCTTGAACAGGAAGTTCGTGATGCCGACCTTCGCCTTGTAGAGCAGCGACGCCAGCACGAGCCGCCACTTGCTCGACTCGCGCCGCGGGTTGATGCCCCACCGGTTCTCGAGTGGGTTCGGCAGCTCGAGCGCGGCCCGGGCGAGCACCGTGGCCACCATCTGGTCGTCGTCGCGCTTCCCGTGGAAGAGGCCGAGGCCTGCCTGCCGCGACAGCTCGTGCACGCTGCGCAGCGTGTCCCAGTACAGGTACGCGATCTCGGCGATGGCCGCGATCACCGTGAAGCCGATCACGATCGCCCAGTACGCGACCACGTTCTGCTGGCCGGCCGGCACGTGCTCGCCCACCGTGTCGTTCGCGTAGACCTCTGCCACGCCCGCGATGATCGAACTCGTCGCGCCCGCCATCGCCGCCCGCGCCACCGCGTTGCGCGTGACCGCCCACAGCGCCTTGCGCTCGCCTGCGTTCAGCACGTGCACCGCGTCGCTCGACGCGATCTGCTCGGTGCGCGCGCTGCGGCGCTCGAAGTACGTGACGCCGACGCGCTCGAGAAACGGCTTCTTCGCGGGCTTCTCGGCCTTCGTCACGCCGCGACCTGCGCCTGGCCCGCCGGTGCGCTCGACGCGGCAGAGGCCGCCTTGCGGCCTTTGAGGAAGCGCAGCAGCACCGCGATGAGCGGCGGCGGGGCCGCGAGAATGCCCGCGATGGTCATGCCCGTCGCAGCCGCCGGCACCTGCGCGATCTCTTTCGCGGTGCCCGCGTGGTACTCGGCGTACGTGCCGATGTGCGCGTAGGCGTCGCCCTGCAGCACCATCAAGAGCAGGTTCGTCGCGATGATGCCGAGGAAGACGACGATCGCGAGGCCGAGCCGCCGGTGCATGACCAGCGCGCCCACGCCGAGCGCCGCCAGCGCCCCGTGCATGACGAGCAGCACCCAGAACGCGAAGTACGTCAGCGGAATCGAGATCGTCTTCGCGTCGAGCAGGTACACCAGCATCCAGTCGGTGTAGTTGAAGTACATGTACGCGACGGTCAGGCCCCAGTAGCCGCCCCAGATCGCTCCGAGAATGGCCGTGCGCTTCAGCTCTTTCTCCGGGTTCTGCCAGATCAGCTGCGCCGAGAAGAGCGCCAGCGCCGCGCCGCCGATCATCGCGGTCGCCGGGTCGAGGATCACCGTCGAGAGCAGGGGAGTCATGGCCCCGCCTCATACCAGGGAGCCACGAGCCTGCGCGACGTCCCGCGCCGCCCGGTGATCTTTTCGCGTCACGGCGTCACGGCGGCTCGAGCTGCCGCGACGTCGCCACCTCGCGAAAGTACTTCACCGCCTTCGTCGGAGTCCGCTCGAGCGTCTGGAAGTCGACCCGGAACAGACCGAACCGCGGTCCCCACGCCTCGAGCCACTCGAAGTTGTCGAGCAGCGACCAGTGCAGGTACGCGCGCACGTCGACCCCTTCGGCCCGCGCGTCGAGCAGCGCGCGCAGGTGCTGGTAGATGAATGACGGGCGCCGCGAGCCCTCGCGGTCGTCGATGCCGTTCTCGGTCACCCACACCGGCAGCTTGTACCGCTTCATCTCTTTGAGGACCTGGGCGAAGCCCTCGGGGTAGTCCTCCCAGCCGATGTCGGTGAGGCCGCGACGGTTCACGTCCTTGAACCCGAACTCGACGAACGGCGGCCGTGGCACGAACTTGAGGTGCGAGCGCGTGTAGTAGTTGACGCCGAGGAACTCCATCGAGTCGCGCGCGCCGTCGATGCGCCGCTTGAGCCGCACCACCGCCGGCATGCGCAGCTCGAGCTCGCCCGTCGTCAGCGCCCGCATGAGGCCGTGGTTGAAGTTGTCTTCCGCGATGCGGGTCAGCGCCTGGTCGAGCGGGTTCCACCGTCGCTCGGGCGCGAACACCATCATGTGCTGCGAGATGCCGCACGTGATGGCCTTCGAGCGTGCGAGCACCTCTTCCCGCGCGATCACGTGCGCGCGCGCGATGTTCTCGACCGCCGCCGCCGCGCTCCGCGCGTCTTTTAAGCCCGGAGGCATCACGCCGTGCAGGTACCCGCCCAGCGCGAACACCATCGGCTCGTTGAAGGTGATGACCGCCGCCCCGAGGCCGTCGAGCAGCTCGGCGCAGAGCTTCGCGTACCGCCGCCACGGCTCGAGCACGGCGGGCGTGTGCCAGCCGCAGCGCACGTGCAGCCACTGCGGGTTCGTGAAGTGGTGCAGCGTCACGATCGGGCGAATGCCCCGCGACCGCATCGCCTCGAGCCGCTTCCGGTAGCCCGCGACCGCCACCGCGTCGATCTCGCCGTACCGCGGCTCGATGCGCGCCCACTCGAGCGAGATGCGGTACGCCTGCGCGCCCAGCTCCTGCACGAGCGACAGGTCGGACTCGAAGCGCTCCCAGTGCTCGACGCCGCGGCCGCAGCGGGCGTCTTTGTCCTTCAGCTTGCCGAGGCGCTCCCACTGGCTCCAGTCGTTCTCGATGCCGCCTTCGACCTGGTACGCGGACGTGGCGACGCCGAAGGTGAAGTCGTCGGGGAAGCGGTGGCTCAAGCGCCTGGGTTCTTAACACCGCTCAAAGACATGCCAGCCTGAACGAGCAGCGCGCCGAAAGCCATCGCGCCCGCCCTGCCGCGACGCCCGCTCGACCTGCGCGACCCGCAGCGTGCGCGCCGCGCCCCCGCCACCGAGAGCCAACCTGCCGCGCTGGGGCTTCGGTCGGTCGAAATTTACAGTTTTCGTCGTGAAAGACACGATGGCCAGCGGTAGTCGTACTGCGCCCATCGGGGGGGCACGCGGTGCACATCAGGGAAGCGAGATTGGCATGACCGAGCAACTCGACGGGCTCACGAGGGAGCAGCTCGTTACCGCCCTGCACGACGCACAGGCCGAGCTGAGACAATACCTCTCGAACCTCGAGACCGACCGTCTCGTTCACGACTTGCGGGTGCACCAGATCGAGCTCGAGATGCAGAATCGCGAGCTGCGCGAGGCACAGGCTGCGCTCGAGGAGTCGCGCTCGCGCTACGCCGATCTCTACGATCTCGCGCCCGTCGCCTACTGCACCACCGATCGCGACGGCCGCATCACCGAGGTCAACCTCACCGCGACGTCATGGCTCGGGCACGACCGCATGACCCTGCTCGGCCGGCCGCTCGCCCACTTCGCCGTCGCCGACGACCGCGTCGCGGTTCGCAACCACCTCAAGCGGTGCATGCAGGAGCGCGCCCGCCTCACCACCGACGTGCGCCTCGTCGTGCCCGCGCTCGGCAACGTCGTCTTCCAGCTCTCGAGCACGGTCATGGTCGGCGTCGACCGGCAGATCGCGGGCTGCAAGACCGCCATCACCGACATCTCGGCGCTCAAGCTCTCGGAGCAGCGCCTCAAGCTCCTCGCCGATGTGAGCCGACTGCTCTCGACCTCGTTCGACGTCGACAAGAACCTCGCCGCGATGGTGCAGCTGCTCGTGCCCGCGTACGCCGACCTCGCCTTCATCGACCTGTTCGACCCGAACGGCGGCGCCCGCCGCGTCGAGGTCGTCGCCGCCGAACCCGTGCCGCAGGCCGTCGCCGAGACGCTTCGCAGGCCCCCGATTCCCCGCTCGACCCTGAAAGAGGCCTTGCTCCTCAATGACGACCGGGCCCACCGCGCGCTCTCGCACGCGCTGTCTTCTTCGGTGACCGACCAGGAGGCCTTCCTCGATGCGTGCCGGGCGCAGTCGGTGCTCTCGGTGCCGCTGCAGCAGCGGGGCCGAGCGCTCGGCGCTCTCACGTTCGTGTGCGCCGACCCGAGCCGACGCCTCTCACAGACCGACCTCACGTTCGCGAAAGACGTCGCCTCGCGCGCCGCCATGGCCGTCGAGAACGCCGAGCTGTACCACGCGGCCGAGCGCTCGAAGCAGACCCGGCAAGACATCTTGACGATGGTGTCGCACGAGCTGAAGAACCCGCTCACCGCCGTGACGCTGAGCGCCGACGTGCTCTTGAAGTCGGCTCCGAAAGACGAGCGCCGCCGCACGCACCGCCACGTCGAGCGCATCAAGCGGGGCGCCCATCACATGCGCAGCATGCTCGACGATCTGCTCGACTTCGCCGCGCTCGAGACGGGGCGGCTCTCGATCGAGAAGCACGTCGTCGACGTGCTCGCCGTCGTCGACGACGCGGTCGACCTCATGGCGCCGCTCGCGCAGGACAAGCAGCTCACGCTTCGCCACGAGCGCGGGTCGGCCGCGGTGCTCGCGTCGCTCTGCGACAAGAACCGGCTCCTGCAGGTGCTCTCGAACCTCATCGGCAACGCCATCAAGTTCACCGACCAGGGCGAGATCGTCGTCTCGGTCGAGCCCATGCCCGCCGAAGATCGTGTGCGCGTCTGCGTGCGCGACAGCGGCGCCGGAATTCCGAAGCAGGTGCTGCTGCACCTCTTCGAGCGCTACTGGCAGGCGAAAGAGACGGCGAGCAAGGGCCGGGGTCTCGGCTTGTTCATCGCGCGCGGCATCGTCGAGGCCCAGGGCGGCGCCATCTGGGTCGAGAGCCACGCAGGCAAGGGCACCTCGTTCTTCTTCACGCTGCCCGCCGCGAAGACAGAAGACCTCGGCCTCTCCACCAGCAAGGGGGGCACCGTGCTCGTGGTCGACGACGACGCCGACCTGCGCGAGCTCTTGCGCGACGCGCTCGAAGACGCCGCGTACCACGTCGTGGTGGCGGCCGACGGCAAGGCCGCGCTCGACTACCTGGCGCACGGCGGCCCGAAGCCCCAGGTCATGCTGCTCGATCTGCTCATGCCGGTGATGGACGGGCGCGAGCTGATGGCGGCCCTTAAAAAAGACTCGATGCTCTCGCAGATCCCCGTGGTGCTCCTCTCGAGCGTCGACAACCTCGCAGGCGAGGCCGGCACGCTCGGGGCGCGTGCCTCGCTCCGCAAGCCCGTCGATCTCGACCGCCTCTTGACGCTCGTCGCCGAGGCGAGCCCCGGTGAGGCTCGCGGGTGACCGAGCCGCCCCAGGGCCACGACGTCGTGGCCATCGGGGCATCGGCGGGCGGAGTCGACGCGCTCCAGAAGCTGCCCGCCGAGCTGAACGCCGCCGTCTTCGTCGTCCTTCACGCCGCGCCCACCTTCCCCAGCCAGCTGCACGCGGTGCTCGGCCGCGAGAGCCGCCTGCCCATCACCGTCGCGCTGCACGGCGAGAAGACCGAGCCGGGCCGCGTGTACCTCGCGCCGCCCGACAACCAGCTCTTCGTTCGGCGCGGCTTCATTCACGTCCACTCGCGCGACGCCGAGATCATCCGCAACCTCATTCTCGGCGTCCCGCCGTGAGCCGCGCACCTCGCGCCACCCGTTCGTGGCGCCGCCGCTGAATCGCCCCACGCGCGCTTCACCGGCGTCGTGAATTCACGCGGGAAGCGTGAGGGCACACGCGATGCACCGAGTGGCTGCATGCTCGCCACCAACTACCGCGGCCCTTCGAGGATCCGCGTCGACCAGAAGCCCGACCCCGTCATCGAGCACCCGAACGACGCCATCGTGCGCGTCACTCGCGCGTGCATCTGCGGGAGCGATCTGCACCTGTACCACGGCCTCGTGCCCGACACGCGCGTCGGCATGACCTTCGGCCACGAGTTCGTCGGCATCGTCGAAGAGATCGGCCCTTCGGTGCAGCACCTCGTGCCCGGCGATGCCGTGCTCGTGCCGTTCAACGTGTTCTGCGGCACCTGCTTCTTCTGCCAGAAGGAGCTGTACGGGAACTGCCACGACACGAACCCGTCAGCGACCGCGGTCGGCGGCGCCTACGGCTACTCGGCGACGGCGGGCAACTACGACGGCGGGCAGGCCGAGTACGTGCGCGTGCCGCTCGCCGACGTCGGCCCCACGAAGCTCCCGCCGGGTATGGATCTCGACGACGCCGTGCTGCTCACCGACGCGCTGCCGACCGGCTACCAGGCCGCCGAGATGGCGAGCATCAAAGAGGCCGACACCGTCGTCATCTTCGGCGCCGGCCCCATCGGCATCTTCGCCGCGAAGTCGGCGTGGCTCATGGGCGCGGGCCGCGTGATCGTCGTCGACGGCGTCGACTACCGCCTCGAGTTCGTGCGCCGCTACGCGAAGGCCGAGGTCGTCGACTACCGCGAGATCGGCGACGTGGCGCTGCACCTCAAGCGCATCACCGACGGCCTGGGCCCCGACTCGTGCATCGACGCGGTGGGCGCCGAGGCCGACGGCAGCTGGTTCAACCGCATCACCGGCGTGTACCTGAAGCTCCAGGCGGGCGCTCCGACTGCGCTGCAGTGGGCGATCAACTCGGTGCGCAAGGGCGGCACGGTGTCGATCGTCGGGGTGTACGGCCCGACGCTCAACATGGTCCCCATCGGCAACGCGCTCAACAAGGGCCTCACGCTGCGCATGAACCAGGCGAGCGTGAAGCGCCACCTGCCGAAGCTCATCGAGCACATCCAGGCGGGGCGCCTCGACCCGAAGGCGATCATCACGCACCGCGTGCCGCTCGAAGAGGCCGCCGAGGCGTACCACCTCTTCGCGAACAAGCTCGACGGCTGCATCAAGACCGTCCTCATTCCGCCGACCGTGCATCACTGAAACGAAAGGAACGAACGTCATGGCCATTCACTCGGACGTCGAAGGCTGGGGGGTCGATCGAGATCCCGCGAGCCGCCCCGCTGTGCCGAAAGAGCGAACGCCGCCGCGCGGCATCGAGCCCGGCTGGGTGCGGCCCGAGCAGCAGGTGCCCCGCATCGAGGTGCTCATCTCGAACGAGCGGCCCGGGCTCACGCCCGTGTTCGGCACCTCGGTGGGGCTGCGCGGCCTGAGCGGCGTGCTGCGCCGCACGGCCTTTCGCTGGAGCGAGGGCGATCTGCGCCACTGGCTCACGCTGCTCGCGGCCGACCGCGTCGACGTCGTCGAGGGCATCATCGACGATCTCGCGCACGGCCACCTGCCGAACTTCTTCAAAGAGACGGGCTGGAAGGCAGAGCTCCGTCACCGCCCGGTGCGCGCGATCTTCAAGCTCGCTGTTACCGCCGGAGGACTCGCGCTCGCGACGTACGCGATGGCGCGCCCCGCGCGTAAGCGAACGTTCTTTCAGCGACTCTTCGGAAGGTGATGTTACCGAGGCGACCGAAACGCCTCTGCGCGCGTCACCGCGGCGGATCAAGAACGCCGCTCCCGGCCGCTCGCTCTGCTCTGTAGCAGGAGGTGGCATCGCGCGTGCTGAAGGCCGCGGCCACCCATGGCAATCGATCTGCTCAAAGACCGCGGCACTGCGCTGGACAGACAGAAGTTCACGTGGCGCGAGCTCGTGCAGCCGCCCTACCGCAAGCTCAACGACGACGCGTTCACGCGCGTGCGCGTGATCCTCATGAACGGGCTCGAGGCCCACATGAACCGCTTCTCGCACGCGTTCGCGCGCATGACGTCGAGCAACGCGCTGAAGCTGCAGCTCGCGAAGGTGCGCCGCATCGAGCAGCACCAGCAGACGATGGTGAACTGGCTGAACCCCGCCGATCAGAGCCCGCTCGAGACCACCCTCGGCTTCGAGCAGGTCGCGATCGAAGTGACCGCCGCCGTCGCGCAGAGCGAGCCCGACCCGTACCTCGCCGCCTGCTACCGCTACGGCCTGCTCGAAGACTTCGATCACCTGTACCGGTTCTCGGCGCTCTACGACCGCCTCGAGGGCAAAGACGCCAACACGCTGCTGCAGAGCTACACCGACGTTCTGCCGGGCCGGCCCACCGCCGTCGAGCACCGCTCGCCGGAAGACGAGCTGCGCAACGCGTACGACCGGAAGAAGGCCGCCCCGCTCTCGAAGCTGCACGCGCTCACGCTCGTCGCCGCCGAGAACATGACGCACGACTACTACATGGTGATCGGGCCGATGTTCCCCGACCCGGTCGTCCGCCAGGTCTACGGCGAGATCGCCTCGATCGAAGAGCAGCACGTCACCCACTACGAGTCGATGATCGACCCCGACGAGACGTGGCTCGAGAAGTGGGTGCTCGCCGAGGCCATGGAGGTCTACAACTACTTCAGCTGCCTCAAGGCCGAGTCGAACCCCCGCATCCGCGCCATCTGGGAGCGCTTCCTCGACTACGAGCTCGGTCACCTCGCCGTCGCCCGCGAGCTCTTCCAGGAGCTCGAGGGCCGCGACGCCGCCGAGATCCTCCCGCAGCGGCTGCCTGAGCCCATCGCCTTCGAGTCGCAGCGCGCCTTCATTCGCAAGACCCTGGTGGCCGAGGTCGACCTGCGCGCGCACGGCACCCAGTTCGTCGACAAGTCCGAGCTGCCGCGCTCGAGCCCCTCGCACGCGTACCGCGAGCAGCTGAACTCCGACGGGTCGCCGACCGAGAAGGCAGCCGCCGGCTACGTGTGGGTGCCCGGCACCGAGCTCATGGCCTTCGACGCAGCGAAGTTCTTCCACACGAACGGAAAGAGGGTCAGGTCATGAAGAACACCATCGAGATGGGTCTCAACCGCAGCGGTCTCGCGACCGCTCCGCGCATGGCGCCGCAGGTGCTGCAGGTCCCCAAGCTGACGCCGAAGACGGCGGGCGACGCACAGGTCATCGCGAACGAGCGCATCAGCTACTCGCGCGAGGCCGAGGCGCCTGCCACCATGCCGCCGCCCGGCTCCGTGAAGGAGCTCGCCAAGGCCACGGTGAAGCTGCTCAAGGGCCAGAAGTCGCTCGTGCTCGTCGACAAGGTCGCCGAGCGCATGGCCTTCGAGCGCGGCGGCACCCGGCTCTACGAAGCCCTCTTGTCGAAGTTCGACGCGTTCGGCACCTGGGAGGGTGGCCCCCAGCGCGCCGATCTCGAGAGCATCATGCACGACGAGCTCTCGCACTTTCACTTCCTCGCCGAGGTGATGGGCATGCTCGGCGCCGACGCGACCGCCGTGACGCCCTCGGCCGAGCTCCAGGACCTGCTGACGGGCGGGCTGCGCATGGTGCTGGCAGACCCCCGTACCGATCTGCGCACGTGCCTCGAGGCCATGCTGCAGGCCGAGCTCGTCGACAACGACTGCTGGCAGACCCTCATGAAGCTCGCCCTCGGCTACGAAGAGCTGCAGCTCGCCGAGCGCTTCCAGCGCTGCCTCGAGGAAGAGCGCGTTCACCTCACCCGCGTGCGCGCCTGGCTGCAGGCCGGCATCGGCGGCGAGGCGTTCGGCGACCCGCACAAGCTCGCCGTCTCGGAGCCGTGGGTTCAGCACGTCGCGGCGCTGCCGCGGCCGTCGACGGGTCGAAGGCCGCACGGGGGCTCCAAGCGACCGCCGCCCGCTCGACGCAACGGCCGCTCGACGAACGGCCGAAACCGCCGCGGAGCTCGCCGATGAGCGCGCCTCCTCCGACCCCGATCGCCGCGCGGCTCCGCCCGCCCGAAGCCACCATCGATCGCCTCACGCCCCAGACGCGGCCGGCGTCGCCCGTCATCGCGCACCAGCGGTGGCACTCGGCGCTCTTCTGCCACTGGCCGCTGCCCGCCGAGGCGCTGCGGCGGCACGTGCCGAAGCGCCTCACGCTCGACACGTTCGGGGGCGACGCGTGGCTCACCGCCGCGCTCTTCACCGTGACCGGGGCGCGGCTGCGGCCCCTGCCGGCCGTGCCGTTCTTGTCGAGCTTCCACGAGGTGAACCTCCGCACGTACGTGCACCTCGACGGCAAGGACCCCGGGATGTGGTTCTTCAGCTGCGACGCGACCAGCCTCGCGATGTGCGCGCTCGGGCGCGCCGGCCTGCGTCTTCCGTACTTCCCCTCGCGCGCGAAGCGCTGGCAGCTGCGCGACGAGCACCACTACGACTCGTCGCGCATCAAGCTCGGCAAGCCCCCGGCGCGCATCTCGGCCTCGTGGCGCTCGAGCGGAGCGCTGCTCGAGGCCCAGGCCGGCTCGCTCGAGCACTTCCTCACGCAGCGCTTCTTCGTCTACTCGCCGTCGGCCGCGTCGCGCCTGTGGCGCGAGCCGATTCACCACGCGCCGTGGTCGCTGTTCCCCGCCGAGCTGCTCACGCTCGAGCAGACGCTCGACGAGGCCCACTTGCTGCCGTTTCTCCCCAAGCGGCCGCTCGCCCACTACTCGCCGGGCGTCGACGTCGAGTTCTTCCCGCCCCGCGTGGTCTGAAGCGCCACTGCCCGCTTCGCCATGTCCACTGCACTCTCACGAGGTGAATGATGAAGGCTCCCCGACAGAAGCTGCTCCACGCGCTCTCCCGCGAGCTGTACCAGGCCGAGGCCTCGACCCTCGTGCACGCGCGCCGTGAGGCGGCCCGCTTCGGCGCCTCACCGCCGTCGACCGCCATGCTCGACGTCGCCCGCCACGCAGAGCGCGTGCTCGACGTGCTGCCTCCGCTGCTCGACGCGCGGAAGATCTCGAGGCGCGCGCTGCCCGGTGTCGCGGCCGGCCTCGTGTTCAGCCTCGCGCGCAGGTTCGGGCTCGACTTCGTGCTCGGCCCCGAGCGCGCGTTTCGCCTCACGCTGCTCGAGATGCGGCACGGCATCGATCTGGTCTACGAGCTCGAGCACCTCGCCGAGCAGCTCGGCGACGCCCAGCTCGCCGCGTTCTGCCGCACCTGGCTCGAGCAGCGCGTGCCCGCCGTCACCTCGGTCGAGCGCCAGCTGCAGTGGTTCGTCAGCCACCCCGAGCAGGCGCTCCCCGGCGCGACGCGCTGAACGAACGCAGCAGGTATCAACTGACCCAGCGGCCGGGGGTCGACCCGGCCCCAGCCTCAGTCTGATCCGCCGCTTCGAGCGCGGCACGGCCGATGCTCAACCCCCCAGGGTGGGCGGCCTCAAGCGCATCCTGTTCGTCGATGACCACGGGGCGCTCCTGAACGCCCTCCGCCACGCGCTGCGCTCCCAGCGCTCCCGCTGGGAGATGGAGTTCGTCACCGACGGCAACTCGGCCCTCGCGGCCATGGCCGAGCGCCCGTTCGACGTCGTCGTCTCTGACCTCAGGCTGCCCGACATCGACGGCATTCGCCTCTTGAACCAGGTCCGCTCGCAGTACCCGCAGACCGCTCGGCTCATGCTCTGCGCGATGGCCGAGAACGACGACGTCGGCCGCCTCGCGCCCGTCGTGCACCGGCTGCTGCCGAAGCCCTTCCCGGTGCCGCGCCTCGAGATCGCGATCGAAGAGACCCTCGAGAGCCAGGAGCGCCTCCGCAACGAGACCCTGCGCGACCTGCTCTCTGCCGTCGGGCCGATGCCTGTCGTGCCGGCGACCTACGTCGAGCTGTGTCAGGCCGCGGGACGCCCCGACACCGACTTCACGAAGATCGCCGCCATCATCGCGCGCGACGTCGGCGTGAGCGCGCGCCTCTTGCAGCTCGCGGGCTCTGCCTACTTCGGCCACGCGGTGCAGTCGCTCGAGCAGGCCGTCTTCTACCTCGGCCTCGAGCTCGTGAAGGCGCTCGTGCTGTCGGCCGAGGTCTTCTCGCTCGGCAATGACGACTCGTCGCTGCCGCGCGGCCTCAAGGTCGGCGAGATCTCGGCCCAGGCCGTGCGCACGGTGCGGCTCGTGAAGAAGCTCGCGCCCGAGGGCTGCACCGAAGACGCGGTCATCGCTGCGCTGCTGCGCGATGTCGGCACCGTGCTGCTCGTCGATCGGGCGCCCGAGCGCATCATCGCGGCGGCCTTGCGCGCCCGTCGCGATGGCCGGCCGCGCACCGAGGTCGAGCGCGAGGTGATGGGCGTCACCCACGCCGACGCGAGCGCGTACCTGCTGTCGCTGTGGGGCTTGCCCCGGCGCATCGTCGACGCCGTCGCCGGGCACCACGACCCCGTCAAGGCCCCGGTCGACGCGGCGTCCTCGGTCGCGCTCGCCTCTCAGCTCGTCGACCACGTCGAGCAGGTGCCCTGCGAGCTCGACGTCTCGGCCGTGCCGGCCGGCTGGCTCGACGCCGCGCGCGCCACCTGACCCGCGTCAGCCTCGCCGCGCCGTCTGGTAGCGCTTCATCACCTTCGCCACGTACGCCTGCGTCTGCCCGTTCTGCGGCACGCGCCCGTGCACCGCGCCGGGGCCGGCGTTGTACGCCGCGACGGCGAGCTCGACGCGACCCGTGCGCTCGAGCATCTTCTTCAGGTACCGGGCCCCCGCCGAGATCGACTCTTCGGGGTCGAACGGGTCTCGGACCCCCAGCTCCGCCGCGGTCGAAGGCATCAGCTGCGCCGGGCCCATGGCGCCCGCATAGGAAATACGGTGTGCCTCGTTCTCGGACTCGACCCAGACCACCGCCTGCATCAGGCCCACGGGCAGCTTCTCGCGGCGCTCGGCCGCCCGCGCGAGCTCGGTCAGATCGCCGTGGCCGGTGAGCACGCAGCTCGGCCGGTGCTTCGCGTACGCGCCGAGCGCCCCGGCCTTTTCCTCCAGGTAGAAGGGCGACAGCGGGCTCACCACGGTCTGCCCGCAGAAGGCCACCAGCAGGTTCAGGCTCACCAGCGGAGCCAGCACCACCAAGAGCCCCTGCTGCCACCAGCGGAGCTTCAAGAACAGCCGGAAGGGCAGGCGCACCAACCACACGGTACGCCTTCAACGCGCGAGGACGAAGAAACGATCCCTCACTTCGACGCGGCCGACCCCGCATCGACCGGAGCCTCGATGTAGTTCTTCACCGCCGTCGTCGCCGCGATCGCCGAGCTCACGTTCACGCCGACCGTCATCGTCTGCCGGTCGTCCTCCAGGCTCGTGAGCACGCTCGAGAAGTTCTTCACCTGCAGCTGGTGGTACAGCAGCGTCTTGCCGTCGGGGGCTTCTTCGACGCGCCACTCCCACTTGCTGTCCTTCAAGTCGCCCTTCGCCCACGTGCCTCTCAAGACACGCTTCGCGTCGTCCCTCACGTACTTGATCGTGTAGTCGGTGTCGGGCCCGGGCACGTCGATGACGAACCGCACCTCGAAGCTCTTCGCGTTGCTCTTCTCGACCTCGCTCGTCAGCACCTTCGGCACGTAGTCCTTGAACTTCCCGTGATCGAGCAGCGTCGCGTACACGCGGTCGGGCGGCGCGTTCACCAGCACGATCGCCGTCGCCTGCTGAAACTTCCCGTCCTTCGCCTGCTCGACCAGCGCCAGCGGCCCCCGCTGCAACAGCGGGATCATGTCGGTCGGCGTCTGGCCCAACAGGAACACCAGCGTGACAGTCAGCATGCGCCCTCGCGTACCACCGGTTTGACTACCGAGTCAGCCCCAGGTACTCCTTTTCCGATTCCCAAATCAACCGGAGACACACACCGATGCTTTCCCTGGGACTTTCCGAAGAGCTCACCGCCATTCAGGGCACGGTGCGCGAGTTCGCCTCGAAGCACCTGCGCCCGAAGCTCCGGGCCATCGAGAAGAGCGGGCTCACCGCCGACACGAAGGCGCGCTTCGCCGAGCTCGGCCTGTTCGGCGTCGACTGGCCCGAGGCCGCCGGCGGCCAGGGCCTCGGCGCGCTGACTCGTGCGGTCATCGAAGAAGAGCTCGCCTACGGCGACCCCGGCGCCGCGCTCGCGCTCGACCGCGGCGGAGCGGCCGCCCAGCTGCTGCTCGCCCTCGGCACTCCGGCGGCGCACGCCGCCCTCAAGAGGCTGCTCGACGGCGACGGCCACGCCGCGCTCGCGGCCGGCGAAGAGGGCAAGGCGCGCGACGACTTCCGCACCACCGCGGTGAGGCAGGGCAGCGAGTGGGTGCTCAACGGCAAGAAGGCCTACGTGCTCGGCGGCGCCGATGCGTCGCTGCACCTCGTGCTCGCGCAGGTCGACCCGAGCTCGGGCCTCGAGGGCGCCGGCGTCTTCCTCGTCGAGGGGCAGAGCCCCGGGCTCCGCGCGGGCCGCACGCACACGACGCTCGGCCTGCAGGCGGTGCCGGTGCGCGAGCTCGTCATCGAGGGCCTCAAGCTGCCGCTCGCTGCCCGGCTCGACGAGCAGGTCTCGCTGCACAAGATCCTCCGCCGGCACTACGACCGCGTGTCGCTCGTCACCGCCGCGCGCGCCGTCGGCCTCGCCGCCGCCGCCTACGAGTACGCGCGCAGCTACGCCGAAGAGCGCGTCGCGTTCGGCAAGCCCATCGGCCACTTCCAGGCGATCGCCTTCCTGCTGTCGGACATGGCGATCGCTGCCGACGCCGCCCGCCTCATGACGTGGAAGGCGGCTTGGGCTGTCGAGCAGAACCAGCCCGCGACGGCCGAGCTCGCCGGCGCTCAGGCCCAGGCGCTCGAGGCCGCGTTCTTCTGCGCGAACTCGGCCGTGCAGGTGCTCGGCGGCGCGGGCTACGTGCAAGACCACCCCGTCGAGAAGTGGATGCGCGACGCCAAGACGCTCGCCCTCTACGGCCAGCACGCCCAGGCGTCGCACGCAGTGCTCGCGGCGTCGGCGCTCGGCCGCTCGCTCGAGAGCGCCGACCTCTTCCCTCTGCCTTCTCTTCACGCGTCTCTGAGCTGAAACGGAACCTCACACCATGATCGACTTCACCCTCTCCGAGATGCAGGACACGGTTCGCCAGATGGTGCACTGGCTCGCCGAGAACGAGATTCGGCCCATCGCGCTCGAGGCCGATCGCACCCACGAGATTCCCATGCCGTTCCTCCGCAAGATGAAGGAGCTCGGCATCTCGTCGGGCGCCATCAGCAAGCGCGCCGGCGGCGAAGGCGACGGCCTCGGCGAGAGCAAAGACGGCAAGGGCGTGAAGCAGACGAACCGCGTCGCCGTCATCGGCGCCGAAGAGATGGCGTGGGGCGACCCCGCCGTCATCCTCACGATGCCCGGCCCCGGCCTCGGCGGCCCGCCCGTCGAGTTCATGGGCACCGCCGAGCAGAAGTCGAAGTACCTCGGCATCTTCAAAGACGACGAGCCGAAGTGGGGCGCCTACGGCCTCACCGAGCCCGTCGCCGGCAGCGACGTCGCCGGCATCAAGACGACCGCGCGCAAAGACGGCAATCACTACGTGCTCAACGGCCGCAAGTGCTTCATCACCAACGGCGCGCGCGCCTCGTGGGTCGTCATCTTCGCGACCGTCGACGCCTCGAAGGGCAGGGCGGGGCACCGCGCCTTCGTCGTGCAGAAGGGCACGCCCGGGTTCAGCGTCGGGAAGATCGAAGAGAAGATGGGGCTGCGCGCCTCAGAGACCGCCGAGCTCGTGCTCGAAGACGTGCGGGTGCATCAGGACGATCTGCTCGGCGGCGAGAAGCACTACGAGGGCAAAGAGGGCTTCATGGGCGCCATGAAGACCTTCGACTCGACCCGGCCGATGGTCGCTGCCATGGCCGTCGGCATCGCCCGCGCCGCCTACGAGAAGGCGATCGACTTCACGAAAGAGCACTTCGACCTCGCGCGGCCCATCGCCCGCTACCACGCGGTCGAAGACCTGCTCGCCCGCTCGCAGCGCCGCATCGAGGCCTCGCGCCTGCTCGTCTGGCGCGCCGCGTGGATGGCCGACAGCGGCCAGCCCAACGCCAAGGAGGCCTCGATGGCGAAGGCCTACGCCGCCCGCACGGCGGTCGACGTGCTGTCCGACCTCGTGCAGGTGATGGGCGCCGCCGGCGTGATGAACGACCACTTCGTCGAGAAGTGGTTCCGCGACATCAAGGTCTACGACATCTTCGAAGGCACCGGCGAGATCCAGCGCATCGTCATCAGCAAGCGCATCTTGAAAGACCTCAAGGCGTTCTAGATCACCGCAGCCACACCGCCGACGTCGGCCGCACGCTGCTCGAAGCGAGCGTGCGCTCCGTGCCGCGCACCAGGTCGGTCGCGACGAGCGAGAACGACGTGCCCGAGCCCGTCCAAACGGCCGCGCAGCGCCCATCGAGCGACAAGGCCTCCTGCGTGGGCGCGACGTTCACCATCGCCGGCAGCGTCACCGCGCGCTGCATCGACGGAATCACGCCGACCGTGGTCGACGACGCTCCGCCGAGCCCTCCCATCGCGGTCATCAGCCAGCTGCCGCCGCGGCCGGCGAACTGCACGAACGTCGCGTCCTTCACTCCGCCACCCAGCGGCGACCAGCTCTTGCCGTCGAGCGAGCGGAAGAGCCCGGCGGCCCCGCCCTGCTGCAGCGCCGCCACCAGCGAGCCGTCGTCGGCGAGCGTCGCCGAGTGCCTCCCCGCGAACGCGAGGCCCTGCGGCAGCTCGACCTCGAGCGGAGTCGCCTCGCCCGTCTTCAGATCCACCCGCGTCCGCACCTGCACCCACGCGCCCGACACCAGCACCGCCGCATCGCCCGTCACCTGCTCGATCTCCAGCCCGCCGATGAGCGTGGCGGCGATCGGCGTCGTCAGCGTGAGCCCGTTCTGCCGGCGCACGACCAGCGGCTGGCCGTCGCGCTGCCCGAGGAACACCAGCACGTCGCCCGACCAGATCGGCGACGCCCAACCGAACACCGCCGGCTCCAGCGCCTCGACTCGGCGGCTCTGCACGTCGAGCAGCGCGAGCTGCCCCGCCGTGTCCTTCTTCCACACCGGCAAGAGGCCGCCAGGTCCGAGGTCGCCCGCGACGGTCAGCCCGGGCTCCTCGAACGTCGAGCCGTCGGGCCTCAGCACCGTGACGCCGTTCGCCGTCGACGCCGCGACCACGCCGTCGGCCGACAGCCGCGGGTCGCTCGCGCCCTCGATGAGCCCCAGCTCGACCCCGCTCGAATGAAACAGGTGAACCCGGCTCGTGTACTGCCCGTCCTCCAGGCGCGTGCTCACGACCGTGATGAAGGCCCCGCGCGTCATCGGCGCGCCCACCCACGTCGAGCTCACCAGCGGCACCTGCGCGCCGTCGGAGCGCACCAGAAACGCCTCGCGCTGCGACGTCGCCACCAGCACCCCGCGCGCCGCGCTGGCATCGAAGTCGCACGGCGACGTCAGCGGAGCCGCCTGCCCGGTGTATTTCGCCGGAGCCGGATCCATTTTTGCCCGCGGCGTGTCGGTAACGTTGATTTCTGGACTACACGCGCACACCAATAGGACGAGCAGGGGCTTTCTCATGGTGCCCTGAAGGGTGCGCCCGACTGCGTGAAAAGAAAATCAACATGTTCTTTAGTTCATCGTCTACGAAAACTGTACAACGCGTCACGCGCTGGGTGCACTGGCGGTTTCGCCCCGGTCAGCGGAACCAGAATATGTACCGCGGCATCTACGGCACGTTCGCCGAGGCGAGCGCCGCGATGGGCTCCGACGTCGGCTACGACAGCGCCGAGGGCGGCGGCTTCTACCGCGACCGGCTCGACAAGGTGTTCCCCGAAGACTACGCGCCGCTGTTCTGGTTGCAGCCGGTCATCGCCGGCGTGCGCCGCGTCTTCGACTTCGGCGGCCACGTGGGCCTCCACTACTACGCGTTTCGCAAACTGCTGACGTTGCCCGCAGGGCTCCAGTGGGAGGTGAGCGACGTGCCGGCCGTGCGCAGCGAGGGCGAGGCGCTCGCCCGGTCGCGCGGCGTCTCGGCCACGCTGAGGTTCTCGCACGGCTTCGAGGGGCTCGACGGGGCCGACGTCTGCATCTCTTCCGGGGCGCTGCAGTACCTCGACAAGAACGTGCTGCCTGCCGCGCTGAAGAAGTGCGCGCAGCGGCCGAAGCACCTGCTCCTCAACAAGCTCCCCGTGCTCGAGGGGCACTCGTTCGCCACCGTGCAAGACGTGTGGAGCTTCCGCGCGGCGTACACCGTGTTCGGCCGCGCCGAGCTCGTCGCTGCGATCGAGGCCAACGGGTACCAGCTGAAGGACTCGTGGAAGAACCCGGGTCACCACTGCCTCTTCCTCGGCGACCCGGCGCACTCGGTGCCCGAGTACTCGGGCTTCTACTTCGTCAGAGCGTGAGCTCGAGCCCCAGCCGGTAGATGCGGCCGTGCTCGTAGGCTCCCGGCGACACGCACACGAGCGGCACCACCAGGCCCGCCGTCGCCGCGAGCCACCGCGCCGGCTGCACGCGCACGTCGCCGCCGAGGAAGACCGCGAAGAACTGCGACTCCGCGAGCGCCGCGCCCGCCTCTCTGGCGGCCCACTGCTGCTTGAGGTCGAGCGCCAGCTTGAGCCGCAGCCACCGCCACGGCCCGACCTCGGCCGCGGCTCCCGTGCCGGCCGACGGGCCGAACACCACCGCGGCCGAGGGCAGCGCGAAGGGCAGGGCGCCCCACGCGATCGCGCTCAGCGCCCAGTCTTGATCGCTGTGCCGGAAGCCGACCGCCACCGACGGCGTCACCGACTGCGTGCCCAGCGTCGTGCGCCACTGCACGCTGCCGCGCGACGTCGGCAGGCCGAGCCCCGCGAGCACGCGCAGCGTGTCGGACGAGTCGGGGCTCTCGCGCCGCGCCACCTCGACCGAGCCGCGCGCCGTCAGATCGCCGAGCGCCGTCGAGTCGGCGTCACCGACCCGCCGCCACAACAGCGGCAGGCCCGCGCCGGCGCTGAACCTCGACCACGACACGCCGGCGCTCAGCTCGTTGCTCCACTCGAGCCGCTCGATCTCGGCGACCCGATCGGAGCCGAGCGCCGATCGCACGCTCGCCTGCGTCTGCAGCTCGCCCGTGCTGCTGTCGCCCAGGCGCGGCCCCACACACGTCGGGCACGCGAGCGCATCGAGGGCGAGCAGCGTCGAGAGCAGCAGCACCACCGGCCACAGGCGCACGCACCAGGGTGCCCCGAAGGCCGCGCCTCATTCACCCGGGCAGCGGGTCGCCGCGCCCGACCGTCAGCACGCCCTTCGGGCTCGCGATCACCACCGCCTCGGTCATGTCGAGGAACAGGCCGTGCGCCTTCACGCCCGCCATCGCCTCGAGCGACCTCGCGAGGCCGCGCGGGTCGTCGATGCCGGCCGCCCACTTCACGTCGACGATGAAGTTCCCGTTGTCGGTCAGGTACGCGCGCCCGCCGTCTTCCCTCAGCTTCGCGGCGCCGCGCATGCCCTCGAGCGCCTTCGCCACCGCCTGCCACGCGCCCGCGTCGACCTCGACCGGCAGCGCGCTCTTCGTCCCGAGCTTCGTGACGAGCTTGCTGTCGTCGACCACCACGATGAACCGCTTCGAGCGCTTCGCGACGTCTTTCTCGCGCAGCAGCGCGCCGCCGAGCCCCTTGATGAGAAAGAACGAGTCGCCCGCCTTCGCCACCTCGTCGGCGCCGTCGATCGCGACGTCGAGCTGCGGCGTGCGCTGCAGATCGGACAGGGGGATGCCGAGCTCGGTCGCTTGCTTCGTGGTGCGCTCCGACGTCGAGACCGCCACGAGCTCTCTGAGCTCGCCGCGCTTCAGCTTCGCGCCCACCAGGTCGATGCCGAACTTGATCGTCGAGCCGGTGCCCAGCCCCACCTTCATGCCGCTCGTCACGTACGCGTTCACCGCCGCTTCGGCCGCCGCCTTCTTGAACGGGTCTGCCGTCATAAGATCTCGGCTCCATGAGCTGCTGCGCGCAGCTCGTTCAACGCGGCCTCCAGTGACACGTCTGCCACCTTCACGCGCGCAGTAGACGCCCACTTCTTCCACGACGTGAGCACTTTCTCGTGGTGCCCGCGCGTCGTGTGGCGCGAGACCACGAGCGCCAGCACCGCCTCTTCGAGCGCCTTCACCGGCTTGGGCTCCGCCCCCTGCACCTCGCTCTGCCGCTCGACCTCGGCGTAGAGCCGCTTCGCGCTGCCCGTGAGCGCGGCTGCCCGGGCCCCGCGCCACCCCTCGTCGAGGAGCACCCGCATGAGCTGCGGCCACAGCGCGGCGTGCACGTAGGTCGTCTTGCCCTCGATCAGCTTCAGCGCGAGCACCTCGCCCGACTCGGTGACGTGCGTCGCGAGCGCGAAGATGAGCTTGCCCTTCGGGTGCCCCCACCAGCTGCCCTTGATGGGCCCCTCCACGACCTCGTGCGCGAGCGACGGCACCGCGCCGACCTTCGCGGCTTGCAGCGCGATGCGGTGCCGGCGGATCCACTCCATCGCCTCGGCCGGAGTCTTCACCGCACCACCACCTTCAGCGTGAACTCGCCCTCGGTCATCGACTGCCCGTCGACGACCACGTACTGCGTACCGCTCAGCGACACGGGCCAGTCGGTGATCTCGGCCGGCTTGCCGCGGCCCGTCGACGAGCTGCACGCCTCGTCGAGATCGACGCAGCCGCGCGCCGCGCTGCGCACCTTCACGATCGGCTGAAACGCCGACCCGCTGGGCGTCACCGTCAGCGTCACGAGCGCCCCCTGCGCCGCCGAAAACCCGATCACCAGATCCGGCGCGCCGCCTCCGCCGCACGACGAGCGCTCGATGCCTTCGTCATCGGTGAAGCCCTGGGTCGTCGCCTTCAGCGCGGTGCCCGTCAGCATGAACGGCTTCTCGCACGACTCTCCCGCGGCCTTGGGCATCGGCCCGGGCACAGGGCCCCCGCCGCAGCCCAGGGCCAGCCACCCCACCGTCGCGATGCCGGCCGACCGCCGGCAGAGCAGGGTCATCAACACAAGCAGACGACACCGCCGTCGGGGAGGTACTCGTAGCCGCCGTCACTCTCTTTCGCCGGCGGGCACGCCCAGCTCAGGCAGCGCGGGCCGTCTTCCGTGAAGCAGTGGAGGATCTGCGGCACGAGCACGCACTGGCACGCCGCCTCCGCGAGCGCTTGCGAGAAGCCCGCGTCCCACGGGAAGTCCGACGGCAGCACGCAGCCCGCATCGCCGAAGGCCGTGCCCATCTTTCCGCCGTCGCTCGACCCCGCATCGTGCGCGCCCGCATCGACGCCTGCGTCGAGGCCTGCGTCGAGGCCCGCGTCGGTACCCGCATCGTGCGCGCCGGCGTCGTAGCCGGCGTCGAGGCCCGCGTCGGTCTGCACCACCGGCGCCGAGCAGCCGCCGAGCGCCGTCGCGAGAAGAGTCCTGGGAACGCGTCGCATCTTTGGGCTACGTACACCGCCCCGCGATGCTGATGAAGCCCGGCGAGCTTGATGCGGTCGCGCGCGAGCTCGACGAAGGCCTCCACGGCGCCATCGTGCAGAAGGTCTGGCACCCGCTCCCCGAGGAGCTGTGGCTCGAGCTGCGCCAGGTCGGCCGCTCGACCCTCTTGTGCGTCAGCGCACGCGCCGGCGCCGAGCGCCTCGCCGTCTCTGACGCCCGGCCCGAGTCGCCGCCCAACGCCTCGGGCCTGCAGCAGCGCCTGCGCAAGCTCATCGGCGGCAAGCGCCTGCTCGCGCTCACCGTCGAGGGCTCGGTCGCCACACTCTATTTCCCCACCGCGCGCATCACCGTGAACGTGCAGACGCACACGCTCTTGCTGCTGCCTCCCGATGCGGCGCCGGCCGAGCGCGAGAGCGCTCCCGCCACGCACCCGCTGAGCCTCGCCCGGGCCCTCGGCGAGCGCGTCGTGGTCGACGACGACGCCGCGAAGCGCCTCGAGCGGCACTTGAAGAAGCTGCACCGAACGCGCGCGAAGGTCGCCGAAGAGGCGGCGCGCGGCCCCGTCGCCGAGCAGCACAGGCGCGACGGCGAGCTGCTCGCCCAGAACCTCCACGCGGTGAAGCGCGGCCAGAAGAGCGTCACCCTCACCGAGTACGGGTCCGAAGGTGCCGCCGAGCGCACGCTCACGCTCGACCCCAAGCGCGGCCCCAAGGAGCAGGTCGACTGGTTCTTTCACCAGTACAAGCGGCTCCAGCGCGGAGTCGCGATCGCCCTGGCCCGGCTCGCGAAGCTCGACGAAGAGATCGCCGCCGCTGCCGCCCCCGAAGCCCCTCAGGCGCCGGCCGTCAGGGCCCCGAAGCCCTCCGAGGCTCCGGCGCTCCCGTACCGCGAGTACGTGACGGCGAAGGGCCAGCGCATCTGGGTCGGGCGCGGAGCCGCGCACAACGACGCCCTCACGTTCAAGGTCGCGAAGCCCCACCACGTCTGGCTGCACGCGCGCGGAGTGCCCGGCGCCCACGTCGTCGTCCCCCTCGACAAGAAGCAGGCGCTCGACCAGGAAACCCTGCTCGACGCCGCCCACCTCGCCTTCCACCACAGCGACGCGCGCGGCGAGCGATCAGGCGAGGTGAGCTACACGTTCGTCCGCTACGTTCGCCGCGCAGGCGCTCCGGGAGCCGTCACCTTCACCCGGGACAAGACCTTCTGGCTCACGGTCGAGCCCGCACGGATCGAGCGGTTGAGCTCGGGTAAGGGTCCCATCCATTGATCCCCAGCCTCGGCCCGTGCTACAGCCGCGCACCTTTTTCTGAGTGCCGAGGTGGTGACGGTTTGCTGGCAATTTCGGTCCCTAGAGTGCCCGCTGATCTAACGGACGATGCCCGCCGCGTCGGAGCTGTCACCGAAGCAAAGAGTCAAAACGCCGAGTCCACTGGTCATTCGGCTGTCCCACATCTGGCCCGACGATTGCTGAGCGGCCCCGACGCACTTCAGTGCGCGCGTGGCTTTCGGAGGTAAACGTGAAACGAATCTTGTCTGCAGCCTGCCTCGTGCTGACGCCGGTGACGGCGCTCGCGCCGTTCTCTGCACAGGCGGAGCAAGGCACTGAACTCGCGCACTGGGGCGCTTCTTCCACTCCTCAGCAGTATGACGGTCAGAAGGATGAGCCTTCGCAGGACCCGAAGCAGCAGGATCAGGCCCCCGCGTCCGCCGGCCCCGCTACCGTCGAGAAGGCCGAAGAGAAGAAAGAAGAGAAGATCTCGGCCGGCTCTGCCGTGCTGACCCCCGAGCAGCTCGCGAAGCTCCAGGGCTTGTTCTTCAGCGCGAGCATCGACCAGTACGTCGGCCTCGGCACGTTCGTCGCCCCCGACCGCGCGTCGAACGTCGGCACGTGGGTCAACGCGTTTCTCTCGTACCGCAAGATCATCGGCGGCCGGAACTACGCGCTCGGCGTTCAGCCGTTCGGCGCGCAGGGCGTCACCTACGAGTACACGATGCCGGACACCGAGACCGGCCGCCGCATCGTGAACGACGACGCCCGCATCACGCTGTCGATGCCGGCCGTCTACAAAGACTCGCTCACGGGCATCACGCTCAACCCGAACATCAACGTCATCATCCCCACCACGCCCGAGAGCTGGCACGCCGGCCTCATCACCCGCATCGGTCTCGGCGGGTCGGCTCAGCGCGGCATCCCGCTCCCGGTCGGCAGCCTGCAGGCGTCGATCGGCGGCTTCGCCACCTACGGTATCTACACGCAGACGGCGAACGTCGTGAAGGTCGACGACCGCCGCGACGCCCAGGGCAACAAGGTCGTGATCTCGCGCGCCGGCGAGCAGTACGCCGACATCGCCGGCAACAACTCGATGATCAACTTCCGCGGCAGCGTCGGCGCGACGTGGCTCGCGAACGACTGGTTCTTCGTCAGCGCAGGCTACGGCGTCATCGCGAACTGGCGGTACCCCTCGGTCAGCCAGGTCGACCAGTACACCCCGAAGACGCTGACCGACACAGGCCAGAACGCGGGCCGCACCGGCATGGTCGAGGCCATCAGCCAGTTCGGCTCGGTCTCGATCTCGGTGAACATCACCGACGTGATGAGCGCCAGCCTCTACATCTACAACCTCGCTCCGATGTTCTCGCGCGACTACAAGAACGTCCGCAACCCGTTCATCGACGTGACGGGCCTCCCCAACAACTACACCATTCTCGGCCTCTCGCTGGGCGCCACTTTCTAAGCCGGATCTGCTGCTTCACAAGGAGATGACATGAACGCTGTGAACCTCAAAACCTGGATCGCCGCAGCAGCCATGCTGTCGCTGGCCGCTGGCTGCTCCCGCGGTGACATCAACCGGGTTCAGCCGAACGTCACCAAGAAGTCGGACCTGATCGGCAGCAACGACGATCCGAAGCTCTGGTACTTCCGCAACACGGTGACCTACACGCCCGCGAACACGGGCTTCAGCTTCGAAGGCGACACCGGCGCGCTCGAGAAGATCATCTTCGAGATTCAAGAGAACCTGCTGGTCGGCTACCGCTCGTATCCGTACATCCTCGGCACCGACCCGAACATCGACCCGACGAGCACCGTGTCGGGCACGACCGCCAAGTACTGCAACGCCAAGGGCGAGTGCCTCGGCGGCCAGCCGTACTACGGCGCGCCGGTCGTCGCCTTCCCGATCCTCTCGCACTTCGACATTCAGCGTGAGTACGACCCGTCGACGGGCGAGACCACGAACGTCATCTCCGAGAACACCTCCGACCGCCCGTGGAACGAGCGTGAGTTCATCCGCGTCGACTGGTCGGCCAACCAGCTCAACAAGCGCGCCGGCATCTCGTACGGCCAGATCTCGAACCCCCTGGGCGGCTCGTCGAACGCGTCGTGGATTCAGCCGAACGAGAAGGTCGACGACCCGGCCGACCTCCCCACCTTCGAGCAGGACGAGAAGGGCGCCCTCAAGTACTTCGACTTCACCGGCCGCTACATGGCCAACCCCGACACCTATTACTGGGAGGGCTACGGCTACATCCCCATGTGCTGGCTCAGCGCGGTCTATGACTGCTCCTCGAGCGAGATCCGCATGCGCATCTCGTTCGCCCGCGTCGACAAGCAGAAGAGCCGCAACTACGAGTCGCTCGTCTACCCGACCGAGCTGCAGACCAAGTTCGCGTACTACGGCGTCGAGCGCCTCAACTGGGACAAGAAGTACGGCGTGACCGAGTCCGCCATCGTTCGCCTCGCCGGCCGCTTCCGCATCTGGGAGAAGGCCTACCAGACCGACGCCGACGGCAACCCCGACACCACCAAGCCGATTCCCCTCGCCGAGCGCAAGGCGCAGCCCATCGTCTATTACGTGAGCGCCCCGTACCGCATGGGCGGCCAGGCCAACTACGACCTGTACCGCGAGCCCGCCGCGCGCCTCGAGAAGAACTGGGACAAGGCCTTCCGCCGCGCCGCCGCCGCTGCTCAGGGCAAAGACGCCGCCACCTTCCAGCAGATGCTCTACGTCTGCGACAACCCGGTGCCTGACTACTCGAAGACCGAAGGCCTCTCGGCCGAGGTCGCGGCTGCCCGCCAGGCCGCCTGCGGCAAGCCGGGCTTCTCGCCGAAGTTCGGCGACCTCCGTTACGCGTTCGCGAACACCATCGCCGAGCCCGTGCCGAACGGCCTGCTCGGCTACGGCCCGAACTCGGTCGACCCCGAGAGCGGCGAGATCATCTCGGCCAACGCCAACACCTATACGTGGGGCATCGAGAGCGAAGCGCAGTCGATGCTCGACATGATCGACCTGCTCAACGGCGATCTCGACGTCAACAAGTTCATCAAGGGCGACCACACCAAGGCGTTCGTCCTCGACAACCCGGTCTACAGCGTGAAGAACCTCCCGCGCGCCGACTCGTCGATGAGCGGCCTGCGCTCGTCTGACCCGGCCGTGGTTCGCACCAACGAGCCTTCGCTCGGCGCGTTCGAGCGGCCGGCCGGCAAGAGCCTCGAGCTCATCGCGATGCTGAGGGCGAACAACGGGCTGCCGCGCATCTCGGCTGACCCGCTCCGCGCCGCGGCCGAGAAGCTCGCCGACAACCCCGAGCTCGAGTCGGCGATTCTCGACAACCCCGACTTCGCCAACGACATCGAGTCGCTGCTCCCCGCGCAGCTCGCTGACGCCGCCGGTCGGGACCCGTCGTTCCGCCGCAAGATGGCGCGCACGGTGATGATGAACGCCCGCTCGCTCGTCGGCCTGCACCAGCAGCGCATCGAGCAGCTCACGTCGAAAGACTGCCACCTGATGGCGAACTTCGACGACCGCACCCTCATCTCGACGGCGCACAAAGAGAGGGCGCGCCGCGAAGCCCGCGTTCGAGAGCTCACCGGCCAGGGCAAGAGCGACAAGGAAGCTCTCGCGACCGCGAACGAAGAGGTCAAGCGCCGCCTGAAGCAGGCCATCTGGGAGGCCACGCAGGAGCACGAGATCGGCCACACGTTCAACCTCGTGCACAACTTCCAGGGCAGCTACGACTCCATGAACTACATGGACGGCTACTGGGACCTGCGCAAGCAGACCCTCACCGTGAAAGACGCGCAGGGCAACTCGTTGGTTCCCCGCACCGTCAAGGACCTGCGCGCCACGGCCGACGGCATCCAGGACCAGCACGAGGCCGGCATCTACGACTTCGAGTACAGCTCGATCATGGACTACGCCGGCACCCGCACCGGCGACTGGAAGGGCGTCGGCAAGTACGACGAGGCCGCCATCATCTTCGCTTACTCGGGTGACAGCTCGCCCGGCTACGTCGAGGCCTACGACAGCCTCCGCACCACGACCAAGACGTTCAACGGCTCCGACGGCAAGACGGTGACGGTGACCGGCGCCGCGTACGACCTGCCGCTCATCAACGCGAGCCACGACAACGTCAACCAGCGCAACTACACCGAGGTCTACCACTACACGATGGTTCCGCTGCACTTCGGCGAGGGCAACACGCTCGACGAGGTCATCAACGACGGCATCGCGAAGATGGGCAAGCGCCACCTCGTGAAGTGGAGCGAGGCGAAGGCCGCGCGCCAGAAGGTGAAAGACGCCGTCGCGAGCAAGAACGGCCTGCCGCTCAGCGAGGCCGAGGTCGCGGCGCTCAACCCCGTCTACGAAGTGCCGTACCACAACTGCTCCGACTCGCACGTGTCCCGCGTGCTGTCGTGCGCGCGCTTCGACCGCGGCCCCGACTACTTCGAGATCTCGCGCACCAAGCTCGAGAACTACTGGAACTACTACATCCTCACGCACTTCCGTCGCGGTCGCGCGACGTTCTCGGGCTTCTCGTCGTTCTACTACGCCTACACCCTCTTCAATGACGTCGCCGACGTCTTCAAGCAGTGGGTGCTCTTCATGTACGGCAAGCCTGCCGCCAACCAGCAGGTGCTCGCGAGCTACCCGTTCGACCCCCAGTTCCAGGACTACTGGACGATGGCGGTGCTCGACGGCATCAACCAGCACCTTTCGGTCATGAACGTGCCGACCGCGGGCTTCCTCATGTACCGCAACTTCACGACGCCGGTTCCCGGCCGCGATGGCAACCCCATCTCGTGCACGGCCGACGACAAGTGCCCCTACGGTCTTTGCACCAACGGCCAGTGCCGCATCGGCCCCCGCTGGGACATTCTGTCCGAGGGTGATGACTTCGATCAGCTGAACGACACCGGCCGCGGCGTGTGGAAAGAGATCTACACGAACCGCGCGAACCCGCCTGCCTCCGGCTTCGGCGATCTGCCCCGCGGCCCCGGCCGCCGCATGTACAGCCGCTACGACTTCAAGAGCGGCTACGGCTTCTTCCAGCGCATGCTCGAGGCCGGTCACTACTTCGACCAGATGGGCGCGATGTACGCCGCCGTCGACTACCAGACGTACCTCTACGACGTCGACTACCAGTCCGATGCGAACCGCTTCCGCATCCCCTACTACCTGGTCTTCAAGGAAGAGATGACGAAGGTCTTCAGCGCCCTCTGGAGCGCGAACGAAGACCTCATCCGCCCGTTCGCCTACCTGAAGCTCGAAGACTGCGGCACCAACAACTGCAACGTCATCGACCGCGACCCGAACACCGCGATCGTCGACGGTGAGGTCGCCCTCGCCCAGCGTCGCTTCGTCGCCGGCGAGAACTTCGTCAAAGACTTCAAGTACCCCTTCACGCAGATCGATCGGCCGGTGCAGTGCACCGCGACCCAGACCGAGAACTGCTTCAAGGCGAGCGGCAACGGCGACCAGCGCGCCGCGCCGGTCAACATCTCGATGACGTGGACCTCGCGCATCTACGCCCTCTGGCTGGGCGAGGCCGCCTTCCAGGTGAACTTCGATCTCGACTACCCGAAGGCCAACCAGATCTACAAGCTCGGTGGCGGTGAGCAGATCACCGTGGCGCCCGGCTTCCACACGGTCGAGGTCGAGGACATTCTCACCGGCTCCCGCTACGCCGCGATCGAGAAGGACACCGAGACCTACCCGTACTCGACCCCGGCGCTCCGCGTCGTGCGCGAGACGGCCGACTACCTCGCCATGGTCCGCGACCCGGGCCAGTGCCCGCTGCCCGGCACGCTGCGCATCTACGGCTGCATGTCGGCCGCCGACGCCGCGAACCCCGTTCAGCGCGAGATCGCTCGTAAGAACTGGCTCGAGAGCTACAAGTACAACGTCCGCGACCTCGACCTGATGCGCGGCTTCTATCGCGTCTTCGGAGCTCCGTTCTGACCATGAGCGCCAAACTTTCGAAATCGGGAGACACCATGAACAAGAACTTCCTCCACTCCGGCGCGCTCGCAGCACTGATGCTGGCCGCGGCGGGCTGCAACACGCCCGGCCTCATCGACAAGACGCAGCCCGAGTACACGAAGAAGGCCGACCTGCTGCAGGGCCAGTGGTACTACAAGAACACGATCGTCGGCGCCCCCAACACGGCGGTGTCGACGCGCGTGGCCTTCGGCGGCGCGCTCGAGAAGATCCGCTGGGAGATTCAAGAGAACCTCCTCGTCGGCTACCGCACCTACGAGCCGGTGCCGGGCCGTGACCCGCGCATCGACCTCGAGGGTTCGCGCATCGGCAGCGTGAAGTTCCGTGACGGCAGCCCCTACAAGGGCTCGCCCGTCGTCGCGTACCCGATCATCAGCCACTTCGACCGCCAGCGCCGCTACAACGCGGCGACCGGCGAGCAGACCAACGTGCTCGTCGAAGACCAGCAAGATCGCCCCTGGTACCAGCGCGAGTTCATCCGCGTCGACTGGGGCACCAACGCCATCGCCAACACCGAGCAGTGCGACAACGTCGGCAATGGCGCCACGAACTGCCTCGGCACCCCCTCGCTCAAGACCCGCTACATCACCAAGCAAGACGCGGTTCAGAACGACAACGCTCCCGTCGAAGAGCGCGACGCCAATGGTCAGCTCAGCTACTTCGACTTCACCACCCAAGAGATCGGTGACCCGGCCACCTTCTACTACCCGGGCTACGGCCGCCTGCCGTACTGCTACATCAACGCGACCTACGACTGCGAGAGCTCGAACTTCTTCAAGCGCACGTCGTTCAAGCGCGTCGACGAGGCCCGCGTGCAGGACTACGAGCCACTCGTTTACGACGACCACCTCATGGTGAAGTTCGGCTTCTTCCGCACCGAGACCTGGGCGTACGACAAGGGCTACACGTTCACCGACCAGGGCCGCATTCTCTATGCGTCGCGCCACAACATCTGGGCGCACGCCCGCAACGAGAAGGGCGAGACGATTCCCGTCGCGCAGCGCGACCTTCGCCCCATCGCGTACCACCTGACCGGCCCCTTCCCGGCCGAGCTCACCGCGGCGGCGATCGGCGAGAACTCGCTCGAGTCGTCGTGGGACTACGCCTTCCGTCGCTCGGTCGCCGTGCCCCGCGGCCTCGACTGGAAGACCGTGCCCCAGATGTTCTTCATGTGCGAGAACCCGGTGCCCAACTACAGCGAGAAGGCCGGCATGAGCGCGGCCGAGGCTGAGGCGCGTCAGAACGCGTGCGGTGCCGCCGGCACGTACGTGCGCATGGGCGACATTCGCTACCACCAGATCACGTACATCAACCAGCTCGCCGGCGGCCTCCTCGGCTACGGCCCGTCGTACACCGACCCCGAGACCGGCGAGATCGTCTGGGCGACGGCGAACATGTACGGCAAGACGCTCGACACCTGGGCGGCCAGCTCGCAGCAGGTGATGGACGTGCTCAACGGCGACATCACGCTCTCGCAGCTGATGAAGGGCCAGGACATCAAGGACTACGTCCAGATGAACCTCAATGCGACCGACCCGCGCCGCGTTGCCACCGGCCCGAACACCGGCACCGGCGGCCTCGTCTCCGATACGTCGCGCCCCATGGGCAGCCTCTTGAAGACGCTCCCGAAGCTGCGTGGCCAGATGGCGTACTACCAGGGCCAGGGTCACCTGCCGCTGCAGACGACCGATCGCCGCGCGGTGGTCAACGAGCTCATCTCGAAGAACCCCGACCTCGAGTCGACGCTCATCTCGATGCCCGAGGTGCGGGCCATGGTGATGGCGCAGATCCCGAACGTCGACTTCCAGAAGCGCCTCGACAGCGACCCCGGCTTCTACAAGCAGGTCGCGCGTGAGGTGCTCCTCGGCGTCGACCCGCTCACCGTCGCTCTCAAGCAGCGCCGCGAGACGATGATGAAGCACAACGAGACCGAGGGCTGCGAGTACGACCTCGACTACCAGGATCCCGACTACATCGGCGTCGCGAAGGCGAAGTTCCAGAAGTACAACAAGCTGGTCGCCGACTTCACCGCCGCCGGCGAGACGCCTGCGAACGCGAAGGTCAAGGCGAAGGCCGAGATCTACAACGAGATCCGCCGTGAGGCCTGGCGGTCGGTCGCCGAGCACGAGGTCGGTCACACGCTCGGTCTGCGCCACAACTTCATCGGCTCCGCCGACGCCATCAACTACCAGGACGGCTACTGGGATCTGCGCAAAGAGACCATCGGCGTCCAGGTCGCCGGCCAGCGCGTGCTGCCGATCACTCCCCAGAACATGCTCGACGCGGTTCAGCCGAACCAGAAGCAGATCGACAACGGCCTCTACGAGTACACCTACTCGTCGATCATGGACTACGGCGCCCGCGTGAACTCGCAGAACAAGGGCATCGGCAAGTACGACGCCGCCGCGATTCTGTTCGCGTACTCGGGCGGCTTCGAGCCCGGCTACGTCGAGGTCTTCAACGAGCTCCGCAACGACTACGACGAGCCGAACCTCGCGGTGAAGACCGACAACGTCTCGAAGACGATGATGGTCCGCAACGCGCGCGTCGAGCTGCCGCTGCTCCAGGTCGAGCACTACACGCCGGTGAACACGTACATCACCGACAAGTTCCACTACACGACCGTGCCCTTCATGTTCGCCGAGAAGAACCAGCCCTTCGAGGCGGCGATGGAGCAGGGCATTCAGCGCCTGAACTCGCGCTCGTTCCGCAAGTGGAGCGAGATGAAGAAGTACTACGACAACATCCGCAGCGAGCTGAAGGACTACCAGCTCTCGGTCAAGTGGCTCGACAACGCCAGCTACCGCCCCGACTGGGAGCGCGCGCGTGAGATCGTCGGCCGCGTCGGCCGCGGCATGCCCGTCGAGGTGCCGTTCTGGTTCTGCTCCGACTCCGAGATCGGCGCGAACCAGCTGTGCAACCTGAACGACCAGGGCGCCGACGTCTACGAGATGGCGTCGAAGTGGATGGAGCGGTTCGAGCAGAGCTACGTCTTCTTGAACTTCCGCCGCGACCGGTACGGCTTCAACCCGTTCAACGTCTACCTGGGCAAGTTCATCCGCTACCTGGAAGGCATGCCGAACATCTACCAGCAGTGGCTCTTCAACATCTATCAGCTGCAGCGCTACTACTATTACACCGCTGAGCAGCTCGACGAGCTCTACGGCCTCGGCGACCCCATGATCCAGAACTACGTGACCATGGCCGTCGTCGACAGCACGAACCTGCTGCTGCAGCAGTTCTCGACGCCCTCGGCCGGCTACCACGGCAAAGAGGCCGTCTCGGGCAACTGGGTCTACGTCCCCGAGAACAAGCCGGGCGATCTGCGCATCCCCGACACGACGGCCGAGTCGAGGTTCGTCGCGGACATGAAGGTCAAGTACAACTACACCGACGTCGTGTACGTGCCCCGCGGCCCGGGCCGCAGCATGTACACGCAGTACTCGACCCAGGGCTGGGACTTCTATTCGAAGATCGACGAGGTCGGTCACTTCTGGGACCAGGCGGCCGCTCTCGAGGCGCTCACCACCAGCACGACCAACTTCCTCGGTGTCGACCGTGGCTCCGACGCGCTCCGCTACTCGCTGCCGTACTACCTGACGTTCGACAAGGAGCTCGCTCCCATGTTCGGCGCCCTGTGGACGGAAGATCGGCCCGCGTACGCGGCGTCGCTCGTGAAGCTCGGCGACGGCACGGCTCGCGTGCTCCCGCGCGTCTTCATTCGCGGCGAGAACTACATCGACAACTTCGACTACCCGCCGCCGCCGCAGGTGCCCGTCGACAACAACGGCAACGTGATGCCGATGGACAAGGTCGAGTCGACCACCACCTGGGGCACCCGGTTCTACGCCGAGCTGCTCTCGATGGCGTACTTCACCGAGAACTTCAACCAGGAGTACGCGATGTTCAACCAGATCTACCGGTTGGGCTCGGGTGAAGCGCTCACCCCCGCGCAGGACTTCACCGTTCTCTCGGTCGACGATCCGTTCGGCGGTGGCTACGTCTACGCCGCGCTCCGTCGTCAGTTCGACCCGAACGGCGTCTCGGCTCCGGGCAGCAAGGCCGCCGCAGTGAAGATGGTCGAGCGCACCCGCAACGACGCCACCAAGTGGAACGACGCGAAGGGCGCCAACAAGCAGGACCCCAGCGACGACGTGCTCATCAACGACGAGCGCATGATCCCGCGCGACTCGAAGTACTGGGAAGGCCGCGTGCGTGAAGACGTTCGCAACCTCGAGATGATGCGCGGCCTCTACGGCCTGTTCGGCCGCGCGATCTGAAGAAGAGCGTCACCTCGATGAAGCGCCTGCGCCCGGACGACCCTCGCGTCGTGCCGGGCGCAGTCGTCTCTGCAGGCAAGAGCGTCTGCGCCCGCTGCCCCAAGGCGCTCACCACCTCGTGCTGCGAGGTGAAGCCCCATGAACGGCTCGCGACCCTCACCTGGGCCGACGTCGAGCGCATCGAGGCGCACACCGGTCGCTCGGCCGACGCGTTCTCCGAGTGGGAGTGGCTCGACGCCGACCACGCGAAGGCGTGGCTCGACCTTCACCCGGCTTACCAGGGCTACCTCGACGCCGCGCCCCGCCGGCTCACCCTCAAGGCCGTCGACGGCGCGTGCACCCTGCTCGAGCGCGGTCGGGGGTGCTCGCTGCCGGCCGAGAGCCGGCCTGTCTCGTGCCGCATCTACCCGTTCGATCTCGAGACCGGCATGCTCCAGGTCGAGCGCTTCGGAGACCTGGCCGAGGCGCGGCGGCTCGTCGAGAAGGGCGCTGCGCACGCGTGCCTCGCCGTCGAAGAGTCGCAGAGCCTGCGCGGGCTGTACCGCGCGTTCGGCACGACGGCCAGCGCGGTTCGTGAGCTCGCCGACCAGCTGCGCGCCGAGATTCGCGCTCACGCGCAGCGCGAGAAGACGCAGCGGCGATCTCGTGTCAACCGCTGAGCCCCACATCGCGCGCCCGCTCGGACGCCAGGGGCTTCACTGCTGCGATCTAAAGTTGATTAGATGCGGTGGCGATGAGCGCCGAATCTCAGCTCGAGCTCTTCTCGGCCGGCAACACGGCGCTCGCGGCGCTGCCGTACCCGCCGCGCGAAGAGCGCCTCGTGCTCGCCGACGCGCTCGCGCGCCGCATCTCGCGCCACGCCGGCGTGCCGGTCAGGCTCGCGGTGACCGACAACCGGTCGACCATGGTGAGCTACCAGCGGCAGGAGCGCGTGCTGGCCCTGCGCCTTCACCACATGTTCCTCGATGCGCCCGACCACGTCGTCGAGGCGCTGGCCCACTACGCGGGCAAGGGCAACCGGGCGGCGGGGCGGGTCATCGACGGGTTCATCGACGAGCGCGACGGCAAGATTCGCCGGGCGAGGCGGCAGGGCGAGCAGCTCGTGGCGCGCGGCCGGTACTTCGATCTCGTCGCGATCTTCGACGTGCTCAACCGGGCTCACTTTCAGGGCGGCATTCGCGCGCGCATCGGGTGGGCGCGAGCGCCGAAGGGCCGCCGGCGGAAGACGATTCGCCTCGGGGTCTACGAGCACCAGACGCGCGAGATTCGCATTCACCCGTCGCTCGACGGGCCCGACGTGCCGCACTTCTTCGTCGAGTACATCGTCTTTCACGAGATGCTCCACCAGCTGTTCCCGAACGCGCACCACCCGAAGGCGTTTCGCGACCGCGAGAAGGCGTTTCCCCGCTATGGCGACGCCATCGAGTGGGAAAAGCAGCACCTCAAGCGGCTACTTCGCCGATAGAAATCGGCGCCCGCGCGGCGACACCTCGTAGCCGACCTCGAAGCTCATCGTCAGCCCCAGGCGCTTCAGCTTTCGCACGTCGACCTTGAACGGCAGGGTCTCGCGCTTGAGCCTCTTCGCGAGCTTCGACGCCGCGACGCGAGGGTGCCTGGCGATGAGCCGCAGCACCTTCTTCACCCACGGGCCCTGCTTCTCGAGCCGCGCGACACGCTTCTTCAGCTCAGTGAGCGCGGCCGGGGTCAGGTTGTCGTCGGTGGCGATCTCGACGCGGTCGCCGTCGCCGGCGTGGTGGAGCTGCACCCGGTAGAGCGGCTCGAGGCCCGGTCGCATCCACCCCCGCATCTCGTCGAGCGAGGCGAAGCCGCTGAGCTTCGCGTCGGCTTCGCTGACGTCCGAGTCCTTCACGATGGCGACGGCGTCGACCATCACGACGCCGATGGGGTGCACGCGGTAGCGGCCGCCGGCCTTCACGTGGGGCTTCTGCCAGCGGCGGAAGGTGAGGGTGATGGAGCCGTCGACGAGACCCTGGTGAAAGCGCTTCTGGAAGAGCAGCACGCAAGCGGTATAAGCCTGCGAGCACCTCAATGCGACGCGCGAAGATCGTCTGTACCCTGGGCCCGGCAAGCACGAGCCAGGAGATGATGGAGAAGCTCCTCGCGGCGGGCATGGACGTCGCCCGCCTCAACTTCTCACACGGAAGTCACGACCAGCACAAAGAGGTCATCGAGCGCATTCGCGCCGCCTCGCTCAAGGTCCGCAAGGGCGTCGGTATTCTGCAGGACCTGCAGGGGCCGAAGATTCGAACGGGCAAGGTCGAGGGCAACGGCATCGCGCTCGTCGAAGGAGCCGAGATCGAGATCACGACCGAAGAGTCGGTGCTCGGCACTCCGCAGCTCATCTCGACGACGTACCAGCACCTCGCCGGCGACGTGAACCCGGGCGACCGCATTCTGCTCGACGACGGGCTGCTCGAGCTGAAGGTGGTGCAGACCGACAAGAAAGAGCGGGTGCGCTGCGAGATCATTCACGGCGGGCTGCTCAAGAACAACAAGGGCATCAACCTGCCGGGCGTGGCGCTGCGCGCCGAGGCGATGTCGTCGAAGGACAAAGAAGACCTGCTCTTCGGCATCAAGAACGGCATCGATTACGTGGGCCTGTCGTTCGTGCGCACTCCGCAGGACCTCGACCAGTGCCGCGCGGTGATGGCGCAGGCAGGGCGGCACGTGCCGATCATCTCGAAGCTCGAGAAGCCCGAGGCGATCGCCCGGCTCGACGCGATCCTCGACAAGAGCGACGGCGTGATGGTGGCGCGCGGCGATCTCGGGGTCGAGATTCCGCCCGAAGAGGTGCCGGCGATTCAGAAGGACATCATTCGCCGCGCGAACGCGCGCGCGCTGCCGGTCATCGTGGCGACGCAGATGCTCAACTCGATGATCGAGCACCCGCGGCCGACGCGCGCCGAGGCGAGCGACGTCGCGAACGCGATCTTCGACGGCACCGACGCGGTCATGCTCAGCGGCGAGACGGCGAGCGGCAAGTACCCGATCGAGTCGGTCGAGATGATGGATCGCATCGTTCGCGCCGCCGAGTCGTCGATGCGGCAGACGTTTCCGCGCATCGGCAGCGGCGAGCCGATGAAGATCCCCGCCGAGTTTCCCGACGTGACGTGCGGCGTCGCCTGCCGCGCGGCGCGCGAGTGCGGAGCCCGGCTCATCGTCGCGTTCACGCTCACGGGCACCACCGCGCGCCTGCTCTCGCACTACCGGCCGACCGTGCCGATCGTCGCCTTCAGCCCCAACCAGGAGGTTCGGCGCCGGCTCTCACTGCTCTGGGGCGTGGTGCCGCGGGTGCTCGAGCCCTTGAACGAGACCGAGGCGATGGTGCGCCGCGTCGAGGAAGAGCTGCTCGCACGCGGGCTCGCGAAGGCCGCCGACCGCATCGTCATCGTCTTTGGTGCACCGATCGGTCAGCCCGGCCGCATCAACTCGCTGCGCTTGGCCACCATCTCGATGTGAGCTGCACGCGCAGGCCCGGGCGCGCTCCCTGACCCCGCGCGCTCCTGACCCCGCGCGCTCGACCGCAAGCGTGCGCGTCCGCACGCGCTCCGACCGCACGCGCTGCGCCTCGACGGCGTCCTGATGCAGGCCTCAAAAGTGTCACCGATGTCTCTGGTCTGAATCGTCACCCATGTCTCCGCTCATCCACGACGCGCACGTGGACGCGCTCGCGCACGTGGTCGTAGCCGTGATCGTGATCGTGATCGTGATCGTGATCGTGATCGCGATCGTGATCGTGATCGTGCGCGTGATCGCGACCGTGAGCCTGATCCTGACCGCGATCGCGCGGGGTGACCTCGGCTCAGCTCGCGACCGTCCTCATGCTCGTCGAGGTCCTCAGCCGAGGCCCTGCAGCGCGCCGTCGATCTCATCGACTGCGATGTTGTCGAGCTCGTGCACGCGCTTGGTGGCGCGGGTGCGCCTGCGCGGAGGCGGCATGATCCGATCGGCGGGCGGCAACCGAGACGGGCCGAGGTGAAACACGGCCGCGAAGTACCGGGCCTGCTGCTCGGTCGGGTAGCTGTACTCGAGGCTCAAGCCACCTGGCGTCTTCACCCTCAGCTGCCACCCATCGCCCGTCGGGGCGAGCTCGGTCACGTATGCTTCGTTCATGGTGGAGTCAGGGTACAGGCCTGTAGCGGCCTGTCTCTTTTTTGACCCGTTCATTTCCGTTCTCACTTTCTGGTCGGCCTCGGTAACGCCGGGCCTCCCCCCTCATCGCGTCGCGTTTCCGCGCCGCCACGCACCGCGTCCACCCCGGGTAACCCGATCAGTGCACCGCTGAGTCGCCGAGGTAACGCTCGAGGCCTTCGGGCCCCTCGAGGTTGCTCTTCGCGACGTCGGCCGAGGTCTGCGTCATCGCGTCGGGCACCGCCTGCTCGAAGCCCTGCTCGAACACCTCTTCGAACCGCGCCTTCATGCGCGCGCCGAGCGCATCGAGGTCGTCGTCTTCGAGCTGCTTCTCGACCTTCGGGAACAGCTCGCCTTCTTCCTCGTCGATGTGGTGCTCGAGCAGCTCGCGCAGCGCGACCGTGCGGGGCCGAAACGCCTCACTGCCCGGCTCGGTCGCGCGAAGACGCTTCAGTGCCAGCTCGGCGAGCGAGTGCTCCTCGAACGCCTCGAGGATGAGGTCGTCGTCGAGCTCGTGAACCGCGGGGTAGAAGATCTCCTGCTCGATGGCCATGTGAGCCGCGAGATCGTTGGAGATCTCTTCGAGCAGCTCGGGCCGCGTCGCAGGCTTCGCCTTCTCGAGCTTCTTGAGAGCGCTGATTACCTTCCGGTGCTGCTGCTTCAGGAGCGTCGTCGGTTTCATGCTCCGCACGTGGAGCATTCGACGTGCCAGCGCCGCCGGGTTCAGCGCCCCTTGAGGGCCTTCTTCGGCACCTCGGCCTCCACGAAGATCTTGAACAGCTCGACGTCGAGCTGCCCGCTCTCGGACTCTTTCTTCAAGATGTCGAGCGCGAGCTCGTGGGGCACCGCCTTCTTGTACGGCCGGTCTGACGCCGTGAGCGCATCGTAGATGTCGCTGATGGCCATCATCTTCGACTGCACGGGTATGCGCTCTCCCGGAACCGAGCGCGGGTAGCCCTTGCCGTCGAGCTTCTCGTGGTGCGCGTACGCGATCTCGGGCACCCGGCGCAGATCGCGCGTCCACGGAATCTGCGAGAGGAAGCGGAACGTGTGCGTCACGTGGCTCTCGATCTCGCGCCGCTCGACGACCGACAGCGAGCCGCGGGGAATCGAGAGCACCGACACCTCTGCCGGCGACAGCACGTTGTTCGGCCGATCGTGCGAGTCGTTGAACGCGAGCTGCCCGAGCGTGTGCAGCCGCTCGAAGCCGCCCTGCGCGAGCACCGTCGGCTTGTTGCACTGCAGAATGAACTCGAGCGCCTCGTCGAGCTCCTTCAGCTCGCGCTGCATTCGCTCGTCTTCCTCGAGCGTGATCGCCGCCGCCTCTTTGTCGCCGCGCAGCCGCAGCTGGTCGATGCGCCGCTGGTAGCTCTGCACCTGGCGGTCTTTGCGCGCCAGCTCGAAGCGCGCGCGCAGCACGTCGAGCTCCGACGGGTACAGCTTCTCGGCCTTCACCAGCACCGGCTCGCGCACCCCGACCTTGCCGAAGTCGTGCAGGAGCGATGCGTACCGAATCTCACGAATGTCGCTCGGCGAGAACTTGAGCCCGGTGTATCGGCCGCGGCTCGCCGCCTCGGTCGCCTGGGCGAGCGTGACCGTCAGCGACGCCACGCGCCCCGAGTGACCCGCAGTCGTCGGGTCTCGCGACTCGATCGCCACGACGCTCGCCGAGACGAAGCCCTCGAAGAGCGTGTTGATCTCTTCGTTGAGCAGCGCGTTCTCGATCGCCGACGCGGCCTGGCCTCCGAGGGCGAGCAAGAGCTCCTCGTCTTCCGCGTCGAACTCGCCGTCGACCGCGTTGAGCGCCTGAATCACTCCGGTGACGTCGCCGCGGGCGTCGCGCATCGGCACGCCCAAGATGCTGCGCGTGCGGTAGTTGTTCGTGACGTCGAAGTTCCGGTTGAAGCGCGGGTCTTCGTAGGCGTCGCGAATGTTCACGACCTGCCCGGTCTGCGCGACGGCTCCGACGATGCCCGAGCCCACCGGCACGCGGATCTCGCCGGTCGCGCCCTGGGCGATGCGGCTCCAGAGCTCGTTCTTCTCGCGATCGAGAATGAAGAGCGAGCAGCGATCGGCCTCGACGACGCGGGCGGCCTCCTTGAGAATGAGCGGGAGCAGCGTCTCGAGATCGCGCTGCACCGTCATGGCCTTCGCGACTTCGAGAATCGAGTTCAGCTTGTCGACCCGTCGCAAGGCCACCTGCAAGGGCGACAACGAGGGGTCTGTCGAAGGTTGCACGAGCCCAGAGCCTAGGCCGTTTCGTACGCGTCGCGTACTGCTCATGTGTGTGCTGTTTTTCGCTACAGGGTGCGGCGTCTCGATGTTCCTCAACGTGAAGCGCGTCGAGCTCGGCGACCGCTTTCGCGTGCTGCTCGGCGGCGGCGGCAATTCGCTGATCTTCGTTCACGGGAAAGACGCGTTCGTCACCGACGTGAAGATGGGCGACTACGCCCTGCGGCTGCGCCGCGAGGTCGAAGACGAGCTGGGCCGCGAGGTGCTCCGCGTGATGCTCACCCACGCGCACTTCGATCACGCAGGTGGGCTCTGGGCGTTTCCCCGCGCGCCGGTGGTGCTGGTGCACCCGAACGCGCGAGCGCGCCTCGAGGCGAAGGGCGTGAAGGCCCCGTTCGTCGAGGTCGAGAGCGAGGTCGAGCTTCAGCTGGGCGGTGAGAAGGTGCAGGTGATGAACCTCGGCAGCGGCCACACCGACGGCGACCTCGTCGCGTACTTCCCCGGCCGCAAGCTGCTCGTGGCGGGCGACCTCTTCCACGGGTGGCACGGCCCCCACGTGATCGACGCCGACGGAGGCGACATCGCCCGCCTGGAGGTGACCCTGCGGCGCCTGCTCGAGCTCGACGTCGAGACGATCGTGCCCGGGCACGGCGAGCTCACCGACCGGAAGCCGCTCGAGCGCACGGCGGCGTACCTCAGCGACCTGCGAGCGCGGGTCGCCGACGCGAAGGCGAAGGGGCTCGACGAAGACGCGGCGGTCGCGAGCGTGCGCGCCGACGCGTTCACCGACATCGGCGAGTTCTTCGGGATGGATTCGCGAGAGAAGAACGCCCGGCGGATGTACAAGGCACTGCCATGAAGATCGCTCCGTCGATTCTGTCTGCCGACTTCGGCCGGCTCGCGGAAGAGGTGAAGGCCGTCGAGGCCGCCGGCGCCGATTACGTGCACGTCGACGTGATGGACGGGCGCTTCGTGCCGAACCTCACCATCGGGCCGGTCGTCGTCGAGGCGGTGAAGAAGGCGACGAGCCTGCCGCTCGACGTGCACCTGATGATCGTCGAGCCCGAGAAGTACATCGGCGACTTCGTGAAGGCCGGCGCCTCGATCGTGACGGTTCACGTCGAGACGTGCCCGCACCTGCACCGCACGCTCGAGCAGATTCGCCACGCCGGAGCGAAGCCCTCGGTGGTGCTGAACCCCGCGACGCCGCTGTCGACGCTCGAGCACATTCTCGGCGACGTCACGCAGGTGCTGGTGATGAGCGTCAACCCCGGCTTCGGAGGTCAGAAGTTCATCCCCGAGACGGTGAACAAGGTGCGGCGGCTCAAGGCGATGCTCGACGAGCGAAAGCTGCAGGTCGACATCGAGGTCGACGGCGGCATCAACCCGGCGACGGCGAAGCAGGTGGCGGCGGTCGGCGCGAACGTGCTCGTGGCCGGCAACGCCGTGTTCCGCGAGAGAGACTACCGGGCGGCGATCGCGGCGCTGCGCTGATGGCGAAGCCGCTGCCCTGGCTGAAGCCCGCGGTCATCGCCGGAGCGGCCGTGCCGGCGCTGTTGCTCGTGAAGCGGGCCGCGTCGGGCGAGCTGGGCGCGAACCCGATCGCGACGGCGCTGAACCAGCTCGGGCTGCTGGCGCTCGTCTTCCTCGTCGCGTCGCTCGCGTGCACGCCCCTGCAGAAGCTCTTCGGCTGGGCCTGGCCGGTGCGCATTCGGCGCAACCTCGGCGTCATCGCGTTCTGCTACGTGACGGCGCACTTCCTCACGTACCTCACGCTCGACCTGCAGCTCGACTTCGCGGCGCTGGGCAAGGACCTCGCGAAGCGGCCGTTCATCACCGTGGGCTTTCTCGCGTGGCTCTTGCTCATCCCCCTCGCGGTGACGTCGACCGACGCGATGGTGCGGCGGCTCGGCTTCGTGCGGTGGAAGCGGCTGCATCGGCTCGCGTACCTCTGCGGCGCGCTCGGCGTGCTGCACTTCTGGTGGCGGGTGAAGAAAGACGTGACCGAGCCGGTCGTCTACGGGCTCGTGCTGCTCGTGCTGCTGGCGCTGCGGGCCGTGAAGAAGCGCGCTCAGCGCTGAAGCTCGACGGTCGTGGCCGGCGACGGCGCGTGCGCCGCGTCGCGCGTGCGCAGCTCGACCACCTGTCGGCCGTCGAGCACGAAGCGCGGGTGCCACAGCTCGAGGATGCCGACGGCCGACGGCTTCTTCCACTCGCTCCAGAGGCCGCCGGGCACGCGCCACGAGTACTCCTGGTCGCGCGACGTGACGTCGAGCTTCGCCGCGCCGCCCTTGCCGAGCGTCGCCTCACGCACCTCGGCCACCTGCATCATCATCGCCGCGCACATCTGCGTCGCCGGCAGCAGCTGCGCGTAGACCCCGAGGTGGTTGTACGCGCGCGTGCCCGAGATGTTCCCCACGCCCTGAATCGAGAGCAGCTTCACCTGGAAGTCGCCGAAGGCAGGGAGCGTGAAGCCCTGAATGCCCCCGGCGAGCGCGGGCTCGGCGAACGTGATGAGCGAGGGCACGAGCGCTTCGACGGCGCTCAAGGGCTCGGCGAGGATCTCGCTGTCGAGCGCGTGCACGTCGGTGACGGCGCCCATCAGCGTGCCGATCACGGGCGTGATGGTCGCGCAGCCCTCAATCGCGAGCGAGAGGGGCAGCGCCACGTCGAACGTGACGCTGAACAGGCGCGTGTAGCGATCATCGAGCTGGGCGTAGACGTCGACCTGGGCGTCGTTCCAGTTGATCGTGATGAGCGGCTCGCCGTTCTGCCCCGAGCCGAAGCCGGCCGTCGGCGGGTTGATGGGCCGCACTACGACGCGCATCGGCACGTTCTTGCCGCCGGTCAGCTTGTTCAGCGACTGCAGCAGCGTGCCCACCAGCGACGAGTCGAGCAGCGAGACCGTCTCGGTGCCGACCTCGATGCACAGCGCGCCCGACTGCTGGGCGTGCAGCAGCATGCGCGACATCATCTGGTGCGAGAGCGAGATGCCGACGTCGTACGGCCGCGGCGCCTCGCCGTCGAAGTCGGGCAGCGGCAGCGCCGGCAGGTTCGGCTCCATCAGCGGCTTCACGCAGGTGGCGGTCGAGACCTCCTGGGCGCCGCCGGTGAAGCCGACGGTGATGCCGGCGTCGGTGGCGCTCACGGCCCCGCCGGCGGCGATCGAGATGTCGAGCGCCGAGCCCGCGCCCAACACCTGAGCGATGTCGATGCGGTTCTCGACGCCGAGCACCGACGGCACGCAGCGGTCGCCGACGGGGTCGAAGCACTCGGTGTCGCCGCCGTCGGGCGTGCCGCCGTCGTCGGCCTTGCAGAAGCTGGTGGCGACGCCGTTGACGGGGCACATGCCCATGGCGTCGCAAGGGCGGCAGTTCGCTCCGGCGAGGGCCTTCTCGATCTGGGACTGCAGCGTCGAGGTGAGCTGGCCGAGGATGAGATCTTTGATCGCGTTGACGTTCGCGAGCGTGCCGAGCCAGCCCGAGCAGCTGTTCTCGGAGGCGATGATCATGTCGGAGCCGTCGATGCACGCGGGCGGAGTGCCGCCGGTGCCGCAGGCCTTCGTGCCGTCGAGCTGCGAGACCTCGAACGTGAGCAGCCGCCACCAGCGCGTGTCGACGGTGAAGCGGATGCCGGCGGCGATCTGCAGGTCGGGCGGCGCGGTGCGCTGGGTGTCGAGATCGACGCTGAGCTTGATCTGATCACCGAACAGGCACAGCAGGTGGTTCTGCGGCGACGACATCATGATCTTGCCGTTCGTCGTCAGCGTGATGTTCGCCTGCGCCTCGACCAGGTCGGGCCCCTTCGGGTGCAGCGTGAACGAGTTGAAGTGGATCGCGATCTGCTTGGGGACGTCTTTGGTGTCGCACTTGCCGTCGAGCTGGCCGCATGACTCGGCGGTGCAGGTGATGCCGCCTTCGTCGGCGATCGCGAGCTGCCCGAGCAGCGACGCGTTCTGGATGCTGCACTCGAGCGGAACCGTCATGTTGCCGCCCGGCGCGATGAGGTTCAGCAGCAGCGGGGCGTTGACGTTGAGCACGTCGAAGCCGCTCGAGGTGAGGCGCGCCGCCGCCGCGCTGTCGGAGCGCTTGCCGGTGAAGGCTCCGCCGGGAATCGGGCCGACGCCCATGCAGCCGCCGCAGCCGGGGGTCTGGCCGCACGCGTACAAGAAGAGCAGGGTGACGAGGGCCGGGCGCCGCATCCCGCACCGCGTATACCTGCGCTGACGCGGTTCCGGCAAACGGCGACGTCTGCTAGGTTGCATCGACCGATGGCGGGCAACGGGCTGAGGGGAGCGCTGGTCTGCGTCTTGGTGGCCAGCTGCATTCCCAACACCAGCGACATTACGTGCACCAGCGACAACAACTGCCCGTCCGGCATGGTCTGCGTCAGCGGCAAGTGCGCTGAAGGGACGGGCGGCAGCGGTGGTGGCTCCGGTACGGCTGGTGGCTCGGGAACCGGCGGCGGGAGCGCGACGGCCGGTGGAAGCGGCACCGGCGGTGGCAGCGCGACGGCGGGCGGCAGCGGCACCGGCGGCGGCAGCGCGACGGCGGGCGGCAGCGGCACCGGCGGCGGCAGTGGCATGGGCGGTGGCAGCGCGACGGCGGGCGGCAGCGCGACGGCCGGCGGCAGTGGCATGGGCGGTGGCAGCGCGACGGCCGGCGGTAGCGGCACGGCCGGCGGCGGAACTGCGGGCGGCGCTGCAGGCGCGGGCCCGGTGAATACGCGGTACGAGCTGACAGGGAGCAGTGCGCGCATGCAGGGCGGCGCGTTCGTGCTCGACGTGCAGGTCGGCCACGACCGCACGCAAGACCCGCAGTCGTCAGGCACAACGAAACTCGAGACCGGCGCGCCGGTCCGGCGGTAGCTCGAAGGAGCGTGTGATGAAGCGGATTCGACTCGCGGTGATGCTCACGAGCGCCCTGTCGCTCAGCGGCGGCGTGGCGTTCGCGCAGGGCGTACCCCAGCGGCTGTCGTTCACGGGCAACCTGACCAACAGCGGCGCGCCCGAGACGGGCACGCACAACTTCATCTTTCGGCTGTTCGACGCGCCCACGAACGGCACCCAGGCGTGGACGGAGACGCAGAACAACCTCACGATCACGAACGGCATGGTCTACGCGACGCTGGGCGTGAACACGCCGCTCACGCCGACCATCTTCAACGGCGCGACCCTGTATCTCGAGGTGCAGATCGACAGCACGACGTTGGCGCCGCGCTCGCAGGTGACGAGCGTGCCGTACGCGATTCGCGCGGGCGTCGCGAACAGCGCCGAGACGCTCGGCGCGCTGACGCCGGGGCAGGTGCAGCAGCGCATCGCGAGCACCTGCACGGGCGCGAACGCGATTCAGACGATCGACCCGACCGGCAACGTGACGTGCGTGAGCACCGCGGGCGGTACGGGCGACATCACCTCGGTCATCGCCGGTGCCGGGCTGCAAGGCGGAGCGGCCACCGGTGACGCCACCCTGGCGCTGGTGACGTGCGCGATGGGGCAAGTGCTCAAGTCCACCGGGGCCGGCTGGGGCTGCGCTTCAGACAATGACAGCACAACGACGGCATCGGCACCGCTCTCTGCCGCCGGCAACAACATCTCGCTCACCACGTGCCTGGCCGGTCAGATCTACAAGATGGTCGGCACCTCGTGGGCGTGCACCGCCGACAACGACACCCAGTACAGCGCGGGCAGCGGACTCACGCTCGCGGGCACGACCTTCGCCACCGACAACTCGGTCGTGGCGCGCAAAGACTCGCTGGCAGGAAACCAGGCGTTCGATTCGACGACGCTCGTCCTCGACTACGCGAACAATCGGGTGGGCATCGGCACCTCGACGCCAGCCGTCTCTCTCGATGTTGCGGGACCCATTCGCGGCAATTCGCTGCAACTGACGGTTGCCCAGACGGGGTACTACAATCAGCCCGGGCATGCGTTCACGCCCGACAACGTTGGAGCGGGTTGGAACATCGGGGCCGGCTACGGAAACCTGACCAGCGGGACCAGCATCGGTCTGGGCGCTCCCGTCACCGTCCCCGACGGAGTCACGATTACTCAGCTCGATTGCTATCGGTATGACAACGATGCGGCCAACAACGTCGGGGGCAGCATGGTCCTCTACCGCCGCGCGTACACGAGCACCACGAACGAATCGCTGGGCTCCGTCTCGCTGTCAACTGCCGGACAGTCGACTTCCGTGCAGGTCGTCACCGTTGCCGTCGCAGGTGCGAACAACGTCGTCGATAACGACCTTTACCAGTACTACCTCTCTGGCACCTTCCTGAACACGCCCGCACTTGGCAGTTTGTACTTCTATGGCTGCCGCGTCCGTTACACGTACACGCAAATCCGCTTCTAAGTTCTGGGGCCTGATGTTGGTCGCTCCCGTCGCGTGCTCCCAACCCGCAGTGCAAGGGGCGGCTGTGTTCACGCTGTCGTGTCACTCGGCGAGCACGGCCTCGAGCCGCGCGCTGCACTGCATTCGCACCGACACCCGCAATGGCGAGCTGCACCGCGTCGACCTCACCAAGCTCCCGGTGTCGAACGGCCCGACCGCCGCACCCGCAGGGCCCGCCGGCCGCTACCAGACCGCGTGCGCGACCGCCGCCAGCGCCGACCAGGCCGACTTCTACTGCGTGCGCCTGAACACCGAGACCGGCGAGCTGCTCGCCATCAACCTCGGCAAGCTCGGCACGGTGCCGTGACTCACTTCTCGAGGAAGAACAGCACCACCGCCGCGGCCAGCGCGACGCCCGCGACCGCGTAGCTGATGTTCGCGCCCAGCGACAGGCCCTGAGCCTGCGACCGCCACGCATCGGCCATCGCGTGGTCCATCGCCATGCCCGACGTCAGCTTCGACGCCGCGCCCTGCGCGGTCACGCCGAGGCCGATGCCGGCGCCCAGGCCGACGACCCCGACTCCGGCGGCCACCCACGTGAACAGGCGGCCCCGGCGCGGCGCGCTCGACGACGCCGTCGCGGTGGTGGTCGACGAGGTCGAAGCCGGCTCCGACTTCGTCGGCTCGGCCTTCGAGGGCTCCGAGCTCGTCGTGCCGGTGCTGCCGGTGCTGCCGGTGCCGCCCGTGCTCGCCGTCGCGCTCGAGGCCGGCTGCAGCGTGACGGTGAGCTCCGACGAGCGGCCCGCGGCCACGTTGAACGAGCGCTCGACCGTCTCGAGGCCCTTCGCCGTCACGACGAGCTTGTGGCTGCCGGCCGTCAGCTCGGTCGAGGCCGGCGAGGCGCCGAGGTCTTTGCCGTCGACCTCGATGTGCGCGTCGGCGGGCTCGGCGAACACGATCACCTGCTGCAGGCCCTTGTCCTTCAGGCGCCGCTCGAGGTTCGCGATCGAGTCGCTCACCTCCTGCTTCTCTTTCGCGTCGGGCGCGAGGCGCAGGTAGTCGCGGTAGGCGCGCAGGGCCTTCGGCACGTCGCCGAGCTGCTCGTGGCACTTGGCGATGTTGAAGAAGATGACGGCGTACGGCTTCGCGGCGTACGCCTCTTCGAGCTTCGCGATCGACTCGACGAACTTGCCCTGCTTGTAGAGCTTCTGTGCGGTCGCGAAGAGCTCCTTCGAGCGCTTCGCGGCGTCTTCGGGGGTAGCGTCGGCGGCGGCCGTCAGCGCGAGCACCAGGGCGAGGGTCGTCATCGTGGAGTCTTCCTAGTCGGGCAGCGGCGCGAAGTCGTCGCTGGGCTTCACCGTCTTCGGCTGCGGCTTCTTCGACGCGCCCGTCGGAGCTGGAGCCGCCTTCTTCTCTCGCTGCAGCGTGACGGTGAGCTCGCTGTCGGACACGAAGCCGAGCTTCTTCTCCTGGGCGTCGTAGTCTCTCAGCACGAACTTGAGCTGGGCGACGGCGCCGCTGTCGCGCGCGAGCTTGAGCGGCGTGGTGCCGAGCAGCACGTCGCCCTCGTAAACCTCGGCGTGCTCGGGTTCGGTCTTGAGCGTCAGCGTGATCTTCGCGGCGGCCGGCGCGGTCGGCGCCTTGGTGTCGGTGGTGGGCTGCTGCGGCGGCGGCGCCGTCATCACCACGACACGCTCGGCCGGCGTGGGCCGCGTCAGCAGGTAGCCGACGCCGCCGAGCGCCGCGACCGCGAGGAGCCCGACGACGATGAACGGCACGGGCGAGCGCGGCGGGTGCGCCAGCATCGCCCCGGTGGGAGACGGCGCGACCTGGCTCGGCGAAGGCGCCGGGGCGGTGCCGGTCGGGCTCACCGGCGCGGCGGCCGGGGCCGTGCCCGTGATCACCGGCGCGGGCTTCACCTGCGAGGCGGTGCCGGCGGCTCCGAAGCTGCCCGAGACGCGGCCGAGGCCGGTGATGGGCCGCGGCGTCGCGACGCCCGTCTTCACCTGCGACGAGACGAGATCGAGCGCGTCGATGACCTCGACCATCGTCTGCGGGCGGGCGGCCGGGTCTTTCGCGAGCATGCGGAAGACGAGCGACTCGAGCTCGCTGGGCACGCCGCCCAGCGGCCCCGGCTCGAGCGGCGGCGGCGCCTCGGTCACCTGCTTCACCATCAAGATCGACGGCGTCTCACCCGAGAAGGTCGGCCGGCCCGTGATGAGCTCGTAGACGATGAGGCCGAGCGCGTAGATGTCGGAGCGCTGGTCGACGGGCAGGGCCTTCACCTGCTCGGGCGCCATGTAGCGCGGCGTGCCGACCACCATGCCGACCGCGGTGTGGCTGCCGTCGCCCTGGCCGCCGGTCACCTTCGCGACGCCGAAGTCGAGCACCTTCACGAAGTCGGCCTGCCCCGGCTTCTGGAGCAGCATCACGTTCTCGGGCTTCAGGTCGCGGTGAATGATGCCGAGCGCGTGCGCGGCGGCGAGCGCGCGCGCGACCTGCAGGGTGATGTTCACGACGCGCTCGACCGGCTGCGCGCCCTTGCGGTGCACGAGGCTCGACAGCGTCATGCCGTCGAGGAACTCCATGACGAAGTAGAAGCGATCGTCGGCGGTCTGGCCGAAGTCCGAGATGTCGACGATGTTCTGCTGCCCGATGCGGCCGGCGGCGATCGCCTCGCGCTTGAACCGGGTGACGAACTCTTGGTCGTGCGAGAGCGCGCCGAGCATGACTTTCAGCGCGAACATCTTGCCGAGCTCGGTGTGCTCGGCCTTGTAGACCTCGCCCATGCCGCCGGCGGCGATGCGCGAGAGAATGCGGTAGCGCCCGTCGATGACGGCGCCCGGCACGACGCGGCCGCTGCCGGCGCGGTGGCGCCGCTGGGGGCTCGAAGGCGACGGCTCGGGCTGGGGCTCGTCGGGCACGTGCACCTGGTGGAGCCCGAGCGGCGTCGGCGCGCTCACGGTTCCCGAGGGGCCGCTGATGTCGATCTCGTCGCCCTCGATGCTGCGCACCTCGAGCTCGAGGCGGCCGAGCCGAACGAAGGTGCCCGAGAGCAGCGGGCCGTTGGCGGCGGGCTGGCCGTTGATCCACACGAGGCCGGCTCCGGTGAGATCTTTGACCCACCAGTGGCCCTCGTCGTCGCTCGTGATCTCGGCGTGACGCGCCCAGACCATGCTGGAGGGGAAGCGGATCGCGCAGTCGCCGCCCGAGCCGATGACGAACTGCGGGCTGGGAAACGGCACACGCCGGGCCCCCGTGGCCTCGTCGGAAATGAGGAACTCGTACGGCCGCATCGGCCGGCGAATGTAACAGACCCTGCCGCGCTACGGCATGCAGGCCGGGGTGAACGAGAACCGCAGCGTCTGGCCGGGCGCCGGGGTTCGCGACGCCGCGAACACGACCGCGTTCAGCGCCGCGTCGTACGTCCACTGGGTGGCGCCGCCCGCGCTCGTCGCCGGGAGCACGGTGCCGTCGACCTCGACGGTGACGCTGGCCGCCGAGGCGGGGCTCGGCGTCTGGTTGAGGTACCAGGTCAGCCGGCCACCGAACACGACCTGGCCGAGCCGCTGCGCCTCCGACCGCCAGAGCGTGGGGTTCGTGATGTTGCAGATCTCGGCCGAGGTGCCGCCGGTCGTGCGCACGAGCTCGGCGTCGCGCGCCGCCGCAGGCGGGACGTTGTCGTACGTGCAGTTCGCCGGCGGGTTCGCGAGCGTGGGGATGAAGCCGCTGACCGAGAGCAGGTTGCGCTGGTCGTGGCCCTTCAGCGCCTGCAGCTGCGCGCGGACCTGGGCGACCGTGCCCGGCGACTGATCTTCGGCGTCGGTGAGCAGCACGATCGACAGCGCCGCGTCTCCGCGCAGGAAGCCGGCGTTCGGGCCCGTGCTGTTCGGCGGCGTGATCGATCGAACCGCTGCGAGGAAGGGCTGCTCGGTGCCCGAGCCGTTGGTGCCGACGTTCACGCGCTGGTTGAACCGCTGCAGCAGGTTCGGAGTCTGCTGCGTGAAGATCACGCCCGCGTCACCGATGAACTTGCCGTCGATGCCGATGGTCGGCGGGAAGAACGGCGGCACGCCAGGGTCGCCCATGTCGGTCGTCGTGATGCCGAGCCTGAAGTCGATGCCTGCGCCGAACGCGTACGCGAGGAAGGCGCTCGCGTTGTTGCCGAGCGCCATCTGCTTGTCGGTCATCGAGCAAGAGTCGTCGACGACCATCACGACGTCGACCTTGCGCGGCACGACGTAGGTCTCGGTGACCGGAGCGGTCGCGACCCCGGTTCCGGTGAGCGGCACCTGGTACGTCACGAGCCCGCCATCTTCCGTGGCGCCGACGACGAGCGTCGCGGTGTCGCGGCTCAGATCCGTCGGGGTGTAGGTGACGCTGAACGTCAACGTGCCGCCGTCGGGGGGAACCGCGCGGGGCAGGGCCGGCAGGGCGCTGGTCGCGAGCTCGGAGGTGCCGCTCACGCCGATCGCGGCGACGGTCACAGAGTCCGAGCACGCGTTCGACACGCTGAACTGGGTGATCGGCGAGCGGCAGCCGGTGCGCACCGAGCCGAAGTCGACGTCATAGGGGCTGATGACGAGACAGCGCGGCCCGGCGCTCACGCAGACTCCGGCGCTGCAGATCTCTTGCGCGCGGCAGGCCACGCACGCGGTGCCGCCGTTGCCGCACGCCGTCGTCGTGGTCGAAGTGACGCAGGCGCTGCCGTTGCAGCAGCCGCCGCTGCAGGTGCTCGCGTTGCAGGCGGTGCCTCCGGTGCACACGCCCGCGCTGCACGTGGAGCCGTTCTGACAGCCCTGGCAGGCAGCGCCGTTCAAGCCGCAGCCCGCTGACGTCTGCGAGCCGGTCGGCACGCACGCGTTCGACGCGCAGCACCCGGGGCACGAGAAGAAGTCGCAGCCCATCGCCGACTGGCACATGCCGTTGAGGCACGCCTGGCCCGACTGGCAGGCGCCGCACGCCTGACCGCCGGCACCGCAGACCTGCATCGACTGGTTGTTGAACGGCACACAGAGGTTGCCGACGCAGCAGCCGGCCGGACAGGTCGTGACGTCGCACATGGCGACCCCGACGCACTGGCCGTTCTGGCACGTCGTGTTGCCCGGGCACTGCATGCACATGTTCCCCTGGGTGCCACACGCGCTCATGTTCTGGCTGCCGAACGGGACGCACAGCGGCCCAAAGCAGCAGCCGCCCGCGCAGTTCGAGATGTCGCAGCCCGCGCTGCCTCCGCCGCTGCCGCCCGAGCCGCCCGCGGTGCCTGTTCCGCCTGCGGTGCCGGTGCCACCGCCTGCGGTGCCGGTGCCACCGCCTGCGGTGCCGGTGCCGCCTGCGGTGCCGGTGCCGCCCGCGGTGCCCGTGCCGCCGGCCGTGGGAGCGCCGCCTGCCGTAGCTCCGGTTCCGCCTGCGTTGGCGCCGGTGCCGCCCGCCGCGCCATCGCCCCCGGCGGTGCCGTCGCCGCCCGCGGTGGCAGACCCTCCGCCCTGGCCCGAGCCGCCGCCCGCGCCGCTCACGCAGACACCCGACGAGCAGGTGAGGCCGGAGCCGCACGGGGTGCAGGCAGCTCCGTGAGCGCCGCAGAGGCTGGTGGTGGTGCCGGGCTGGCACTTCTGATCCGCGTCGCAGCAACCCTCGCAGTTCTGAGCCGAGCACAGCGCCGGCTGAACCGGGTTGAAGCAGGACGAGAAGGCGAGAAGGAGCAGCGCGAAGGCGAGGGAGCGCATAACGCCACGACACTTCGAGCGACCGGCGTGTGCAATGTTGATCGGATGCGAGTGCTCTGGGTGTTGTTGGCGGCAGCTCCGGCGGTGACCGTCGACGGGCTCACCGTCGGCAAAGCACCGGCGAAGGCCGACTGCGTGCAGGCGGTGGGTGACGTCGCGCTCTTCGGCCCCGGCAAGTGCCAGGTGACGGCCCTGAACGAGAAGTACGCGCTGCCTGTGGGAGAGGCCGAGCTCGTCTCTCGCTCGGAGCGCGCCTATGCGGGCCGGCTCACGCTGAACGCGGGCGCCGAAGTGAAGCCGCACCAGCACGACGCCTCGGTGGAGATCGTGGTGATGCAGTCGGGCCGCGGCACGTTCACGCTCGACGGGGTGGTGCGCGAGGTCGGGCCGGGTGAGACGGTCGTCGTTCCGAGGGGGGCGACGCACGGGTTCATCGCCGGCAAGGAGCCCGTGAAGGTCGTTCAGTTCTACGTACCGCCCGGGCCCGAGGAGCGGTTTCGGCCGAAGGAGAAGAAGCCATGAGTCGGGTGCACCTCCTCACCGGAGCCGCGAGCGGAATCGGGCGACACCTGGCGGGCGTGCTCGCGGGGCTCGGCGATCGCGTGCTCGCCACCGACGTGAACGCCGCCGCGCTGGAGGCGGCCGCCGAGGCCGAGCGCTGGCCGGCCGCGCAGGTGCGAACCGCGAAGCTCGACGTGCGGGCGCGCGCCGAGTGGGAGGCCGCGCTCGGCGAGGCGCTCGCCGCGTTCGGCCGGGTCGACGTGCTGCTGAACGTCGCGGGTTACCTGCGCCCCGGCAACTGCTGGCAGCTCGACGGCGGCGACGTCGACCGTCACTTCGACATCAACGTGAAGGGGCTCGCGACGGGTACGGTGGTGGTCGGCGGGTACTTCGTGCAGCAGAAGGCCGGGCACATCGTGAACATCGGGTCGCTGGCCTCTCTGGCGGCGGCGCCGGGGCTCGCGCTGTACAGCGCGTCGAAGTTCGCCGTGCGCGGGTTCTCGATCGCGTGCGCGCAGGAGCTCGAGCCCCACGGCGTCGCGGTCTCGCTGGTGATGCCCGACGCGGTGAAGACGCCGATGCTCGATCTGCAGGTCGACTACCCGCAGGCGGCGCTGACGTTCTCGGGCGCGCGAGCGCTGACGGTTGAAGACATCTCGCGCGTGCTGATCGAGCACGTGCTGCCCGAGCGGCCGCTCGAGGTCACGGTGCCGCTCGGCCGCGGCCTGCTCGCCCGGTTCGCCGATGCGCTGCCGGCGGTGGCCATCAAGATCGCTCCGATGCTGCAGAAGAAGGGGCTGAAGGCCCAGGAGCGGCTGAAGCAAGAGAAGTGAGAAGCACGCGCTCGCGGTCGTAAACGTGAGCGTGAGCGCGGCCGTCGATCACGTCGACGACCACGCTCACGTCCACGCTCACGGCTACGATCACGGCTACGACCACGTCCACGATCACGGCTACGACCACGTCCACGATCACGGCTACGACCACGTCCACGATCACGGCTACGACCACGTCCACGATCACGGCTACGACCACGTCCACGTCCACGAGCGCGTCCACGAGCGCGTCCGGGCTCGTGCTCGTGCGGCTCAGCGCTTCTTTTTCTTCGGCGCCGCCTTTTTCTTCGCTGCCGGCTTCTTCTTCGGCGCTGCTTTCTTCGCGGCGGCCTTCTTCGGCGCTGCCTTCTTGGCTGCCGGCTTCTTCTTCCGGGCCGCGGCGATTTTCTTCTTCGCCTTCTCGACGAGCGTCTTCACGGTGCTCGCGGCCTTCTTTGCGGTCTTCTGGACCTGCTTGGCGGCCTTCTGCGCCTCGACGCCCACGGTCTCCATGGTGTCGGCGACCTTCTCGGCGGCCTCTTGCGCGACCACCTGTGCCTCGTGGGCCGCGGTCGAGATGGCGTCGCCCGCGTCTTTCAGCTTCGAGCGCGCCGACTGGAAGTAGGTCGTCATCGGGTCGAAGTAGTGGTCGACCCACCCCTGGCGGTAGCTCTCGCCCTGCCCGTCGGGAATGTCGCTGTGCCTCAGGGTGAGCTTGGTGCCGTCGCCTTCGGCCTCGAGCAGCACCTCGAGCCTCGAGTCGGGCGCCCCGTCGGGAAACTCGGTCGAGCGCCACGTCTGCACGATGCGGCTGTTGGCCGCCTGGTCCAGCGTGCGGCCGCTGATGTAGCCGTCGTACGCCGTGAACGAGCCATCGGGGTTCACCGTGGCTGCCTCGCCACCCGTCATGAGCGAGTGCTCGGCGGCATCGAGCCACGCGTTGAACACACGCTCCGGACGAGCGGGAATCACTCTTGACACTTCGATGGTTTCACTCATTGCCCCTCCAGGGTCTTTTCAAGCGCCGCGAACTCTACCCATAATCGACCTCGGATGATCGGCTTCGTCGTTTCCTGCGCGCTGCTTGCAGCGCCCCTCGGCTCACCAAGCCGCGCAGAAGAGCGCAAGGCGCTCGAGCGTGCCCTGATGAGCGTCATCGAGCGCTCTCCGCTCAAGAACGCACGTATTACCGTGCAGATCCGCAGCCTCGATGACGGCTCGGTGATCTTCGCTCAGCATCCCGACGAGCTGCTCAACCCGGCCTCGAACGTGAAGCTGTTCACCGCCGCCACCGCGCTCGCCCGCCTCGGCCCCGACTACCGCTTCGACACCGAGTTCCTCACCGACAACGAGTCGAAGGACTCGATCATCAAAGACGGCAAGGTGAAGGTGCTCTACGTGCGCGGCAAGGGCGACCCGACCCTCACCACCGAGCGCCTCTACGCCGCCGTCTCCGACCTGATGCACTTCGGCCTCAAAGAGATCACCGGCGACATCGTGCTCGACGAGTCGTACTTCGACGGCGAGCGCGAGCCGCCTGGCTACGATCAGGAGCGCGGCGATCGCGCCTACCTCGCCCCCACCGGCGCCCTCTCGCTCAACTGGAACTCCGTCGGCGTCTTCCTGCGGCCCGGCCCCAACCTCGGCGCCCCCGCCGTCGCCGAGATGGAGCCCGCGAGCGACTACTTCGTCGTCGAGAACGACGTCGTCACGGGCTCCAAGACCCAGCGCCGCTTCAACGTCACGAGCGGCCTCGACAAAGACAAGGTCCACCAGAAGATCGAGATCGACGGCTACGTGCCCTTCGAGAAGGGCAGCTGGGCCGTCAACAAGCGCATCGACTCGCCGCCGCTCTACCTGGGCTACACGCTCAAGTCGCTGCTCGCCCAACGCGGCGTGAAGGTGAAGGGCCGCATTCGCGTCGGGCAGGCGCCGCTCAACGCGAAGCTGCTCACGGTGCACCAGAGCGAGACGCTCGACATCGTGCTCAAGAAGCTCCAGAAGTTCTCGAGCAACTTCGTCGCCGAGCAGCTCATCAAGGTGCTCGGCGCCGAAGGGCGCGGCGTGCCCGGTACCCACGCGAACGGCATCGCCGTCGTCGAGGAGTTCCTCGATCGCGAGGTCGGCATCAAGAAGGGCACCTACGTGATGCGCAACGGCTCGGGTCTCAACGACACGAACCGCTTCAGCGCCGCGCAGGTGAACGTGATGCTCAAGTACATGTGGGATCGCTTCCCCCTCGCGCCCGAGTACCTCTCGGCGCTCGGCATCGCCGGCAAAGACGGCACGCTCAAGTACCGCTTCGAGGGCACCGACGCCGTGTGGCGTCTGCGCGCGAAGACCGGCACCCTCGAGAACGTCTCGGCGCTCGCCGGCTACGTGCAGTCGGTCGGCGGCGAGAAGTTCGTGTTCTCGGTGATGGCGAACGACTTCCCCGGTCGCGCTTCGACCGTGGTCGCGCACATCGACGCCGTCGGCGCGGCCGTCGCCGCCGTCGGCGCCACCGGCGGCCCGTCGGCCGTGGTCGCAGCGATGACGCCGCCGTCGGTCGTCGGCTCCGAAGAAGAGCTGCTCACGCGCCTCAAGACCTACGCCGAGATGGGCGCGAAGGCCGAGAAGCGCAACGCCCCGTTCCTGCGCACCGCCTGGCGCGCCGAGAAAGACCCCGCAGTTCGCGCGGCGATCGCCGACGCGCTCTACCAGTCGGACCCGCGCGAGTGGGCGAACGCTCGAATCCTGCTCGACACCGTCGCTCCGGGTGAAGACGTGTTCGGCCGCCTGCGCCGCGCTGCGCGCAAGCTGAACCTCGAGGTGCCGACCGTCGCGCCCGTCATCGAGCTCGCCGCGACCGGCAACGCCGAAGCGCTTCAGCGGCTGTTCGAGCTGATCCGCGTCTGTGAGGCGACCGATGATCAGAAGCTGAAAGACGATCTCGCCGACGCGCTCGCCGCCATCGCGAACGAGGCCACCAACGAGGTGCTCTACGCGTTCCGCGTCGCGCCGCAGCGCGAGTCCGAGGCCGCGCTCGACGGGCTCGCCTCGGGCCTCGTGCGCGCCGCGCAGCCCGACGCCCCGTGGTGGGCGGGCCTCAAGGCCGCTCAGGGCTCGCTCGACCCCCGCGCAGTCGAGGTCGCCCGCACCATCGAGACCGCCCTCTCGCTCAAGATCGCCGAGGCGAAGGCGGTGCTGCCCTCCGACGCCGGAGCGCCTGCGTCTGCGGCCCCGGCGAAGCCGGCCTCCGCTGTCGGCTCCGCTCCCGGCGGGTGACGGTCAGGCGCGCCGAATCTCGGCAGCGGATCTTGTGGATCCGATGTCAGCCCCCCCTGCTATAGGCGGTAGGCATCCGCTCCGTGGTGGAGCGGTAATACGAAAGGTGTTCGACATGGCAGGTGGAGTGAACAAGGCGATTCTGATCGGCAACCTCGGCGCAGACCCCGAGGTCCGCTTCACGGCAGGCGGTCAGGCAGTCGCGAACTTCCGCATCGCGACGAGCGAGAGCTGGAAGGACAAGAACGGTCAGCAGCAGGAGCGCACCGAGTGGCACCGCATCGTCGTCTGGGGAAAGCTGGCCGAGCTGTGCGGCGAGTACCTGAAGAAGGGGCGACAGTGCTTCGTCGAGGGTCGCCTGCAGACGCGTGAGTGGACGAACAAAGAGGGGCAGAAGCAGTACACCACCGAGGTCGTCGCGCAGCAGGTGACCTTCCTCGGCGGGCGGCCGGAAGGTGCGGGTCCTCGCTCCAGCAGCCCGAGCGCGAGCACGCCCCAGGGCACGAGCCAGGCCGACTACGGCCCCCCTCCGATGGATGACCCGGGCCCGATGCCGGCCGGGGGCGATGACATTCCCTTCTGATCCGCTGGCGGCGAGTTGTTTGCCGACCTGAGATCGAAGTAGGGTGCGGTTTCGAAAGCGCGGCCGGTCGCTCTCAACATCGAGGCGACCGGCCGTTTTCTTTCTCCCGGTTCTTTCTTGCAGGGGTTGACTTCGGCTCCGGCATCGGAGAGTTTCCGGGCCCTTTTGTTTTGTAGGTCGGGGTAGTCAAAGCGGTGTCTACGAGGAGAGGTACTCGACAATGAATTTGAGAGCTTTGGCGCTCGGAGCCACCATCGGCTTCCTCGCGGCAGTCGTCCCTTCGTGTTCCGGAAGCAAGTGCGGGCCAGCGACGTGTAACGGTTGCTGCGACGCCTCGGGCAGCTGCGTCACCACGCCTGCGAACACCACCAACACGACGTGCGGCGCCGCGGGCAGAACCTGTGAAGACTGCGCGGCGAAGAGCCAGGTCTGCAACTCGGCCACGTTCATGTGCGGCGGCAGCGGCACCGGTGGTGGCAGCGGCACGGGCGGCGGCAGCGGCGCGACCGGCGGCGGCACCAGCGCCACGGGCGGCGGCACGGGCATGGGCATGATGTGCGGCGGCACGCTGTGCATCACCGGCTGCTGCACCTCGAGCATGACCTGCCAGCCGTACGCGGGTCAGTCGTCGACCAGCTGCGGTGAGAACGGCAACGCGTGCATGCGCTGCAACGCCGGCGACGTCTGCCGCAACGGCCGCTGCACGCCGAGCGTCGTGACGCCTCCGCAGATCGGCGACAGCTGCACGGCCGACGCCGACTGTGCGCCGCTCGGTGGCAACTTCAAGTGCAAGAAGATGACCGTGAGCGGCAGCGGCACCTACGTCGGCGGCTACTGCACGAAGGTCTGCACGAACAACAACGAGTGCACGAGCCCGACCGTCGACGGCGGCACGACTTCGAACGGTGTGTGCGTGGGCCTTCCGCCCGCATACGGCGAAGAGAACATCTGCTGGAAGAAGTGCACCCAGCCGAACACGATCGGTGGCGGCGGCTGCCGGCCGAGCGACTACGCGTGCTACGCGCTCAACAACGGCGCCGCCTGCTGGATCTACCCGACCCCGAGGACCGACGCCGGCACGCCCTCGGACAAGATCGGCAACCCCTGCACGACGAACGCCCAGTGCGCGAACCCGCCCGACCCGTATTACGCGGCGTGCCTGCTCGAGTTCTTCATTTTCGCCGACGGCGGCAGCACTGGCCGGCCGACGGGCTACAGCGGCGGTTATTGCAGCGCCGACTGCAACGCCACGGCCGCGGTCTGCGGCGCCGACGGCCTGTGCCTGACGGACTTCCTGGGCACGAACAGCGACGGCTGCGCGAAGAAGTGCGCCGCCGCGTGGACGGGCCAGAGCAACTGCCGCTCCTCGTACGTGTGCGAAGGCTTCGTCTTCGTGCTCGCCGACGGCGGCGTTCAGCCGGCGCCGGCCGACGCGGGCGGCTTCTGCAACCCGAGCTGCTTCGCCGACGGCGGTGAGTGCGGCGGCGCCGATGCGGGCGTCTACTGTGACGCTGGCTACTGCGTCGTCGATCCTCCCGTCGTGCCTCCCGTCGACTCCGGGACGCCCGATGCCGGTGGTGGCACCACCGACGCCGGCTCGGCCGACGCGGGCGACGGCGGGTGAAGTAGCATGCAGTTGGGGCGCGTCACGGCCGGTGGCGCGCCCCAGTTGAAGGTGCAGGCGTTCATGACTTACCGGGCTTTCATCGCGGTTGGGGTGACCGCCCTCGTCCTGTTCCTCGTCGAGGGCTGCGGCAAGCCTGTCACGGGCGCGTGCGGCCCGACGCGCTGCGCCGGCTGCTGCACCTCGACCGGTGAGTGCATCGCGCAGGAGTCCGACACCGTCTGCGGCAAGGGCGGCGGCACCTGCGCGAACTGCACGGCCGGCAACGGCACGTGCGATCTGGGCACGCACTCGTGCTCCGGTGGCCCCAACGACGGCGGCATGTCGTGCAAGCAGTCGTGCCCGGGCTGCTGCTACAACGGCACCTGCCTGCCCTTCTCGGGTCAAGCGAAGTCGAGCTGCGGCGCGAGCGGCGAAGACTGCCACGTCTGCACGACCGGCAACCGGTGCGACACCGGCCGCTGCGTGCCAGAGACTCCGAGCATCACCGGGCACGAGTGCACGAACGACGTCGAGTGCGCGGCGCTCGATGCGGGCGCCACGTGCCGCAAGCAGACCGCGTCGGGCCGCTTCAGCTACCCGATGGGCTACTGCACGCAGCCCTGCTCGTCGTCGATGCCGTGTGCGCACGACTCGGTGTGCGTCCTCGCCGAGCCCGACGAGACGCGGGCGTACTGCATGCCGCGCTGCAGTGAGCCCGACAGCCAGTCGACGTGCCGCCCCGGCTACCTGTGCATCGGCCTGCTCGTCGGCACCGGCGGCGTCTGCTGGCTCAACGAGCCGTACAACCCCGACGCCGGCCCGCCGTTCGACAAGGTCGGCGCTTCGTGCACGACGAACGCGATGTGCGACCCCGCCGCGCCGGGGGGCATGGGCAAGGGCGCGTGCATTCCCGAGACGTTGAGCGACGGCGGCTCGAGCGGCTTCACCGGCGGGTACTGCACCGGCAGCTGCTCCACCGACCCGCGCACGTGCTCGACCGACGGCGGCGCCGTCTGCATCGGCCTCAGCATGTCGAGCGCCATCTGCCAGCGCACCTGCGCGCGGCCGTGGGTGGGGCAGGGCGAGTGCCGGCAGGGCTACGTCTGCTACGGGTACTTCCTGAAGACCTCCGACGGCGGGTCGCGGCCGTCGACGAACGGTGTGTGCGAGCCGAGCTGCGACGTTCAAGGCGTTTTCTCGGCCTGCAACTCCGGCTATTACTGCGACGCGGGGTACTGCACGCAGTGAGCGACGGGCTGGTCCGCGGCGTTCTGCCGGCGGCGAACTTGAAGTGGGTGGCTTGTGCGACGGCCGGGCTCCGCGCCGAGGCCGCGCGGCTGCATGCGCTCGCCGAGGGCTCGGCGGCGATGCTGGGCGAGGCGGTGAGCGGAGCGGTGCTGCTCGCGGCGCTGCAGAAGGGCGAGACGCGCATCAACCTGCAGCTCGAGTGCGACGGCCCTCTGCGCGGGCTGTTCGTCGACGCGTCGGCGTCGGGCGGCGTGCGCGGGTACGTGAAAGAGCCGCAGCTGTACGGCACGGCCGCGGTGCTCGGCCGCAGCGGCTTTCTCTCGGTGCTGCGCGACCTGGGCGAGGGCGAGTACTACCGCTCGTCGGTCGATCTCTCTGCGATGGAGCTCGGGCCCGATCTCGAGCGGTACTTCGCGTCGTCCGATCAGATACCCACCCGCGTCGCGCTCTCGAGCACCGGCGGCGTGCTGCTGCAGTGCCTGCCCGGCAGCGACCCCGCCGAGCTCGAGCGCGTGGCCGCCGGCTTGAAGGCCCGGCTCGACGCGGCGCTCGCCGGGGGCTCGGCCGCGGGGCTCGCGAAGGCGCTGTTCGGCGACGAGCCGTTCGACGTGCTCGCGACGTACCCGCTCGCGTGGAAGTGCACGTGCTCGAAGGAGCGCGTGCTGCGCGCGCTCACGACGATGGGCCCCGAAGAGCTCGCCGACATGATCGCCAAAGAGGGCAAGGCCTCGGCGAAGTGTCAGTTCTGCGGGCAGGGCTACGAGGTCAGCGCCGCCGAGCTGATGGCGCTGCTGCCGAAGGGCTGACGCCATGGGGCGGCGGCGGGTCAGCTGCCCTTCTCGACCTTCTGCAGCTCTTCGAAGCCGGGCAGGGTCGAGAGGTCGGGCACGATCGTGATCTCGATGCGGCGGTTGAGGGCGCGGCCCTCGGCCATGTCGTTCACGCCGACGGGCTTGGTGTCGGCGTAGCTCGCGGCGCTGATGCGCTCTTTCGGCATGCCGGCCTCCATCATGGCCTTCACGACGTTCGTGGCGCGGAAGGCGGCGAGCTCCCAGTTGCTGGGGAACTGTGCGGTCGAGATCGGCACGTTGTCGGTGTGGCCCTCGACCTGGAAGCTGCGGTTGGGGATCGAGGCGAGCACCTGCGCGACCTCGGCGATGGCGGCCTTGCCGTCTTTCGACAGCGACGCCGAGCCCGAGCCGAACAAGATGTCGGTGGCGAGCACGACCACCATGCGGCCCTCGACGATGCGCACTTTCAGCTTGCCGGCGTCGATGAGCGCCTTGAACCGCGCGAGCAGGCTCTTGAACTCGTTCACGCGCGCCTCGGCCTGAGCGCGCCGCTTCTCGAGGTCGGCGAGCGCGACCGTCATCTGCTCGACGTCGGCCTTCAGCTTCGAGGCGTCTTTCGTGCGCGACGCGATCTCGCTGAGCGCCTTCGTGAGCCGGTGCTCGAGGTCGGCCTTCTGCTCGGTGAGGTTCTGCAGGTCGGCCTCGAGCTTCTTGATGGTGTCTTCGTGCGTGCCGATCTTCTTCTCGGCGGCCTCGAGCGACTTGTTCCGCGTCGCGAGCTCGTCTTCGAGGTGATCTCGGTCGGCCTTGAGCAGGTCGTAGGTGCCCTGCGTCACGCAACCGGTCACGAGCAGCAAAGTCATCGTGCGCATGCGGGCCGGCATACTACGGTGCCGCGCCGATGGATCCTCTGAAACGCATCGTCGAGCTGCTCGAAGACGAGTCTCCGCGCAAGCGCATCGCCGCGGCCGTCGTGCTCGGTGAGCTGAAGGTGAAAGACGCCGCCGTCGTCGCGCGGCTCGTCGAGATGGCGCGCGACCCGGTCGACGCCTACGCCGAGGCGGCCATCGAAGCGCTCGGGGCGATGGGCGCGATGAAGGGGCTGCCGGCCCTGCTCGAGGCCCTCGGCCGCAAGGGCCTGCAGCCGCTCGCGTCGAAGGCGATCGCGGCGCTCGGCGAAGACGCGCTCGGCGAGATCAAGGCGCGGCTCGACGACGCCACGCCCGAGATGCGCGCGGCGCTGTCGCAGCTGCTCCCGTCGGTGGGCACGAGCAAGAGCTTCGAGATGGCCCTCGAGGGCATGCGCGGCCAGCCGTGGGAGACGATCAACAAGGTCGCGCTGTCGGTGCGCGCCGAGGCGAAGGCGGGCAGCGAGGCCGAGCGCCGGGTGATGCGCACGCAGGTCGAGAAGTTCATCGACAAGAAGAAGACGCAGGAAGACGTCGACGTGCTGCGCGGCGCGCTGAAGGTGCTGGGCTACCTCGAGCTGCCCGAGACCGAGAAGACGCTGCTCGAGTTCTTGTCGCGCAAGCAGCTGCCGCTCGTGCGCGTCGAGGCCGCGACGGCGCTGCGCTTCGCGATGGGCGCCCACCCGTCGAAGAAGGTGCTGCGCACGCTCATCGATCTGCTCGAGGAGCCCGACTCGTTCGTCGCGCGGGCCGCCCGCGACTCGCTGACGGTGATGAAGATGGGGCCCGAGTTCGCCGACGAGCTCGCCGAGCTGTGCACCGCGAAGTCGGTCGACGTCTCGCTGTGGGCGATCGGGGTGCTGGGCGGCATGGCCGCGGCGAAGCCGAAGCTCGTGGCGAAGACGCTGGCGCCGGTCGCGCGCGGCGGCGAGCGCACGCGGGCCGAGGCGGCGGCGAAGGTGCTCGCCGGGCTGCCGGGCGGGCAGCAGCTGCTCGTCGAGGCGCTCGCCGACGCCGAAGAGGAGGCCGGCGCGCAGGTGCTCGCCGAGGTGCTGAACCCGCTGGCCGGGCAGCTGTCGAAGCCGCAGGTGAAGGCGCTGCTGGCGGCGGCGGGCAAGCAGCTCGGGCAGACGTTCGCGGTGGCGCGGCGACAGCTCGAGCCCGTGCGCAACGCCGACCCCGAAGGGTGGGCCGAGCTCCTGCGCGACAAGGCGAAGGCGCTGCAGAAGAAAGACCCGGCGCGCGCCGACGCGATCGCGCAGCTGCTCGGGCGCTCGACGGTGGCGACCGAGGAAGACAAGTACGGCTTCGCGGTGGGGCAGCTCGAGCACCACTCGCTCGACCCGCACCCGCGCGCCCGCCAGCGGGACCCGGTGCTCGCCGCGCTCGAGAAGCTGCACGCCGAGGGCTTCAAGGTCGCCGAGACGATCAACAAGGACAAGAAGCTCACGGACGAGGCGCGCTACTACGTCGGCGTGCACTTCGCCGAGAAGCCGCAGTTCGAGCTCAAGTCGGTGGGCGCCGAGATCCTCGAGGCGCTGGCGGCGTCGGGCCGCGGGAAGATGGCGAAGGCGGCGAAGAACAAGATGAAGCTGCTCGAGCTCTGAGCCGCGAGCACGCCGGACAACCCAAGGGTTGGCTCTGGGAGCGCTGGCGCCGTCTCATGACGCTCGAGCTGTGAGCCGCGAGCACCCCAGACATCCCAAGGGTTGGCTCGGGGAGCGCTGGCGCCGTGCCCTGACGCTCGGGCGAGGCGCGGGGGTGAACGAGCGGCGCGGCCCTCGGGCGAGCGCGGCAGTCTTGCTGGCCACGGCTCGAGCGTCGCGCGGCGCTTCAGCTCAGCCGGGCTTCGAGCTTGCGCCGCACGATGCGCCAGAGCTCTGCGCCGCGCAGCCGCGCCATGAGGTGCTCGGCGAGCTCGGTCGGCACGGCGTTCGGGGTCAGATCGTCTTGGGCGTCGGGGCTGCTGCGCCGGAAGACGAGGCGCGCCGGAGGCACGAGCAGCACGACCGACCAGGTCGTGGCGTCTTCGCTCCACTCGACCTCGTCGGTGATCTGGAGCGCCGTGAGCTCGGCAGCGCGCATGAGCTCCATCACCTGCGCGGCGTCGGTGGAATCGAGGAATCGCTGAAGCATGGCGGGTGAAAAACAACCTCCCCCGGCAACGACGAAGAGCGTGCCTGGTGAACCGGGAGAGGCGGCTTTCGCCTGTGCAACGCGCAGGCCGGGTACTCACTACCCAGGTTTCGCGGCCATTGGCCGCCCGCGCGATTTCAACGCTGAAAGCTGCATTTCAACAATGAAACGAGCAGGTCTTTGGCGGCCTGCAGGAGCGCGTGGCCCTTGAGGTTCTCGGAGGTCTGGGCGACGAGCTTCATCTCGGGGGTGAGGCGCAGGGCGCCCTTCGACTTCTGGACGAGGCCGGCGAGGCGGGAGGGGTCGAGGGCGGCCTGGGCCCCGAGGGTGACGACGAGGCGGCCGGGGCCGGAGTCGAGGGCGCGCAGGCGCAGGCCGCGCAGGTCCATCTTCAGGAGCATCAGCTCGCCGAGGTTGTCGACCTCGGACGGAGCGTCGCCGAAGCGGTCGATCAGCTCGGCGCGGAGGTCGTCGAGATCTTCGGGGGTCTGGGCGGCAGAGAAGCGCTTGTAGAGCACGAGGCGCTGCTGCACGTCGGGCACGTAGTCGTCGGGGAGCAGCGCCTCGATCGGCAGGTTGACGTCGGGCTCGATCTCGAGGCTCGGCGCGTGGCCGCGCAGCTCGGCGACCGCCTCGTCGAGCATCTGCGCGTAGAGGTCGAAGCCGACGGCCTCGATCGAGCCCGACTGCTCGCCGCCGAGCAGGTTGCCGGCGCCGCGGATCTCGAGGTCGTGCGAGGCGATCGAGAAGCCGGCGCCGAGCTCGGTGAACGCCTGGAGCACCTCGAGGCGGCGCTCGGCGTCTTTCGTGATGCCGCGCTCGGCGGGCACGAGCAGGTAGGCGTACGCGCGCTCCTTGCTGCGGCCGACGCGGCCGCGCAGCTGGTAGAGCTGGGCGAGCCCGAACTGATCGGCGCGATCGACGATGAGGGTGTTCGCCGACGAGATGTCGAGGCCGCTCTCGATGATGCTGGTGCAGAGCAAGAGCTGCAGCCGCTTCTCGACGAAGTCGAGCATCACCTTCTCGAGCTGGCCGTCGTTCATCTGCCCGTGGCCGACGCCGATCGTCACCGTGGGCACGAGCTCGCGCAGCTGCTTCTCGACGGTGCCGAGCGAGGCGATGCGGTCGTGCACGAAGAAGACCTGCCCGCCGCGCTGCACCTCGCGGAGGATGGCCTCTTTCACCTGCTGAGGGTCGAAGCGGTTCACGAACGTGCGAATGGCGCGGCGGTCGGCGGGCGGCGTCGTGATGAGCGACATGTCGCGCAGCCCCGACATCGCCATGTTGAGCGTTCGGGGAATGGGCGTGGCGCTCAGCGTCAGCGTGTCGACCTGGCTCTTGAGCTTCTTGAGCTGCTCTTTCTGCTTCACGCCGAAGCGCTGCTCCTCGTCGATGATGAGCAGGCCGAGGTCCCTGAAGCCGACGGCGCCGCCGAGCAGCTTGTGCGTGCCGATGAGAATGTCGAGCCGGCCCTCGCGGGCGCGGCGCAAGATCTCGCGAGACTCGGGCGGCTTCTGCAGGCCGCTGACGACCTCGACGGTGACCGGGTAGCCGTCGAAGCGCTTCTTGAAGGTCGTGTGGTGCTGGTGAGCGAGCAGGGTGGTGGGCACGAGCACGGCGACCTGCTTGCGATCGAGCACGGCCTTGAAGGCGGCGCGCATCGCGACCTCGGTCTTGCCGTAGCCGACGTCGCCGCAGACGAGCCGATCCATCGGCTCGGACTTCTGCATGTCGGCGAGCACGTCGTCGATCGCCTTCTGCTGATCGGGCGTCTCGTCGAACTCGAAGTCGGCCTCGAACTGGCGGAAGTAGCGATCGGGCGCCGAGAACGCGTGCCCGCCGTGGGCGCGGCGCTGCGCGTAGAGCTGCAGCAGCTCGGCGGCCATCTTGAGCAGGTTCTCTTTGACGCGGGCCTTCGTGCGCGCCCAGCTCTCGGAGCCGAGCTTGTCGAGCGCGACCTTCTCGGGGTCGCCGCCCGTGAAGCGCGAGACCAGCCGCATGCGGCTGACCGGCAGGTAGACCTTGTCCTTCCCGGCGAACTGCAGCACGAGCAGCTCGGCCTTCACGCCCTGCACCTGCATCGAGGTGAGGCCGGCGTAGCGGGCGACTCCGAACTCGGAGTGCACGACGAGGTCGCCCTCTTTCAAGTCTTTGAAGCTGGCGGCGAGGCCGGCGTCGCCGCGGCGGCGCGTCTTGCGGTGCGCGCGGGTGCCGAAGATCTCTTCGTCGGCGAGCACGGCGAGGCCACCGCCCGCATCGACGAAGCCCGCGCTCGCGTCGCCCACGAACAGGTGCGCGCGCACCGCCGGGTCGTAGAGGGCCTTCGGCGCCGGCACGGGCCCTTCGTGCATGCGCGAGGTGACGCCGCGATCGTCGAGCAGGCGCTTCAAGCGATCGAGCTGGCCGCGGCTGCCGCAGGCGATGACGCCGGCGAGGCCCTGATCGCGCCACGCCTGCAGGCGCTCGACCAGCGGGGCGAGGGCGCCCTCTTCGCCGTGGTGCGAGCGAATCGCCTCTCGCAGGTCGCGCGTCTCGGCGAGGCCGAACGAGACCGGAGCCGCGCCGCCGAGCGTGAGGCCTCCGCCCTCGATGCGGGGCAGCTTCGCGAGCCGCTCGCGCAGCTCGGCGGTGGTGAGGAAGTGCGCCGCCGGAGGCAGCACGAGCTCGCCGCGCGCCACGGCGTCGCGGTGGCTTCGGTCGACGTCGGCGGCCAGCTCTTCGAGCACGCGCTCGAGCGCGACGGGCTCGTCGACCCAGACGATGGGCTCGCGCTTCGCCCACAGCGGCAGGTAGTCGAAGACGGTCTTCAGGCCGCCGGCGAAGAAGCCCGGGAGCAGGCCCTCGAGGCCGGTCGCCGAGATGCCCTCTTTGATCTGCTCGAGCCGCTCGCGCACGCGCGAGGTGGGGATGTTGCTGTGCTCGGCCGCGTCGCGCACGGCGGCCTCGGCGGCGGCGCGCGTGTCGGCGCTGAAGAACAGCTCGCGTGCGGGCAGCAGGTCGATCGACCTCACGTCGTCGAGCGTTCGCTGCGTCTGCGGGTCGAAGCTGCGCATCGACTCGACCTCGTCGCCGAAGAACTCGAGCCGCACGGGCTGAGCCTCGAGCGGAGGGAAGACGTCGATGATGTCGCCGCGCATCGAGAACGTGCCGACGTCTTCGACGAGCGGCACGTTGCGGTACCCCATGTCGGCGAGCTGGCGCGCGAGGCCGTCGCGGCCGAGGTCCGACTTCGGGGTGACGGTGCGGCTCAGGCCCGCCATGACCGCGGGCGGCAGCACCCGGCGGCAGGCGGCGCGGGCGCTCAAGACCACGGCCCGCTTCGGGGCTCCCCGCGCGAGGTGGAACAGGGTGCCGAGCCGCTCAGAGACGACGCCGGTGTCGGGCAAGAGCTCGTCCCACGGCAGCGCGTCGTCGGCCGGCAGTCGCAGCACGGCGCCCTCACCGAGGAACAGCGAGAGATCGCCCGCGAGGCGATCGGCCTCGTCGTCGTCGGGCGTGATGCACACGAGCGGAGCGTCGAGCCGCGACAGCACCCAGCCGCGCGCCGCGTGCTTCACGCCCGTGAGCCGCGCGCTGCGCGCGGTCGCGAGCTGCTCTTTCAGGGTGTCGAGTGCCGAGGCCAGAGCTGGCGCTCTTACCCCGCCGCTCGCTCGAGATGAATGCGGCGTGGCGCGCGCTGTTCTTTCGCGACGACCTCGGCGCCGCGAGCGCGCCGCGCCTGCCTTTCAGATCGAGCGGGCCGCGAAGCCGGGCACTGGGGCCTCAGGGCTTCGCGGTGTTTGCCTCGAGCTTGCGCTTCGCGAGCCCGCGCACGGCGAAGAACATCAGGAGGCCGCCGCCCCCTCCGGCGGGAGCTCCGCCGAGGTGAATGCCGGCGAGCTGCTCGAGCGCGACGATGGGGATGATGACGGCGAGCTGGCACGCCAAGGCGATGAGCAGCACCTGCCAGAACGGCAGCGGGTGCCAGAACTTCCACGCGGGGACGGGGCTGTCGGCCATGGCGGAAGTGTAGAGCAACCTCCGCGCCATCGTGGCGGGTTCGGGGCGTCGGTCACTTGGCCGGCGCGATGCCCCACCGTGTCAGGGACGGCACGACGCGGCGCTCGACGGCGTCGCGCAGCGCGGCCCGGTGGGCGTCGCCGGCGCCTCCGGCCTCGGCGGGGAGGACGCAGCGCTCGCAGGCCGGCTCTTGCCACAGCGGCGCGTAGACGGCGACGGCTTCGCTCGCGACGGTAGAGAGGTGAGCGCGCTCGGCGCCGGTGAGCTTCTCGGAGGCCCACTCGAAGAACCAGTGGCCGACCTGTGCGTGGGCGCCTTCGTCTTTCAAGAGGCGCGAGAGCACGGCGGCGGTGAGCGGGTGCGAGGTCGCCTGCCGTGAGGCCGAGAGCGCCGAGATGCTGAGCGCCTCGCCGACGAGCGAGACCTTCACCGCGAGCTCGGCGGCGCGCACGAGGGGGCGAGCGCCGGGCGTCGTGACGGGGGCGACGTTCTCGAGATCGGCCTCGAAGGGGTGGGCGCCGCCGAGCGCCATGACGAGGCGCGCGGCGAGCTCGGTGTGGAACAGCTCGTCGACGGCGCAGTCGGAGGCGGCGGCGGTGAGATCGATCGGCGCTCCGCACTCGAGGAAGGCGCCGGCCATCGCGGTGAAGGCGGCGGCGCTCGCGTACTCGGTGAAGGCTCCGTTCGTCCACACGCGGCGGGCCTCGGTGGGGTCATCGAGCGTGATGGGGGCCCACGGCAGCTCGTCGATGCCGGGCCTGCGCCTGCGCAGCCGGGCCTCGGTGGCCCCGCCCAGCCACTCGAGCTCGAACTGGGCGTGCATCAGTGTGTCCCGCCGTCGCGCGGAGTCGGGCGCGGCTCGCCCTTGCCGATGACGTTGCCCGGCGCGGGGCGACCGGCGGCGTCGAGCAGCGGGCGCGCGGGCACCTCGCGTGGGGTGGTGCGCGGCTCCATCGGAGCCGACGCGAACGCGGCGGTGATGCCCATGCAACCGGCCAGAACCAGCAGCTTTCGAGGTCTCATGCCGAAGAGACGGGCCGGCCGGGCAGAGCGTTAACGCGAAGAGCGCTACCAGTCGCCCTTGCGGTCGCGCTTCTTCTGCGAGTGGTGCTTCTTGTTCTCGAGGCGCCGGCGCTTCTGCGAGCGCGAGACCTTCGTCGCCACGCGCGGCGCCTGCACCACCGTCAGCGCGGCGAGCCGCGCCCGCAGCCGCTCGAGCGCTTCGCCGCGGTTCATGAGCTGGCTGCGGCGCTCGGTGGCCGTCACCGTCACGCCGGTGAGCGGGTGGCTCAGCCGCACCGCCGTCTCGGCCTTGTTCTGGTGCTGGCCGCCGGGGCCGCCGGCGTTGAAGAACTGCTCGACGCACTCGGCCAGCAGCGTCGCGTCGTCGAGCGCGAGCGCCCGAAGTGCTGCGGCGCGGCGATGGGGGTCGATGTCGCTCATTTTCGTGGGCTCGACGCTATCGCGTCACCGCGGCCCGGCGGCTTGATAGATGTAGCGGCCCGATGTCGCAGGCCGAGTTCGCAGGCACGAAGCGCTACACGCCGACGCGGCTGCTCGGCGCCGGCAGCTGGGGCCGCGTCTACCAGGCGTACGACGCCGAGCGGAACGCGTTCGTCGCGGTGAAGCTGCTGCAGCGCCCGAGCGCCGACGCCCTCATTCGCTTCAAGCGCGAGTTTCGAGCCCTGCAAGACGTCGTTCATCCCAACCTCGTGACGTTGTACGAGCTGCTGTCGGACAAAGACCAGTGGTTCTTCACCATGGAGCTGGTCGACGGGAAGACCTTCCTCGAGCACGTCCACGGCCGCAGCTCCGACTCCGACGCGCCGTCGTCGGACGACGCCGCGCCCACCATCAACGAGCGGCTGCCGTCGATGCACGCCAGCACCGCGACGATCGACCCCGACACGATGACGCCGAGGCCGCCGCTGCAGGCTCCGAACGGGTCGGGCCGCGGGCCCCTCAGCACCTCGGCGCTGAACCGCCTGCGCGACGCCCTCGGCCAGCTGGTCGAGGGGCTCTACGCGCTGCACGCCGCCGGCAAGCTCCACCGCGACGTGAAGCCCACGAACGTGCTGGTCGCGAAAGACGGCCGCGTCGTGCTGCTCGACTTCGGCCTCGTGCACGAGCTCTCGGAGACCGACGAGAAGCTCAACAAGGGCCTCGTCGTCGGCACGCCCGCGTACATGTCGCCCGAGCAGGCCGGCGGCCTCAAGCTCGACGAGGCCTCCGACTGGTACGCGGTCGGCGTGCTGCTGCACGAGGCGCTCACCGGGCACGTGCCGTTCGAGGGCCCGTCGAGCCAGATGCTGAAGGCCCGGCGCACCGAAGACCCGCTGCCGCCCAGCCGGCTCGTGCGCGGCGTGCCCGACGATCTCGACGCCCTCTGCCTCGCGCTCCTCTCGCGCGACCCCCGCAAGCGCCCCAACGGCAGAGAGCTGATGGAGCGCTTCAAGCGCGCCGGCACGCGCACTCGCGCCGACCTGCCGCTGTTCGGCCGCGACGCCGAGCTCGAGTCGCTGCGCGCAGCGCACGCCTGGGTTCGCGAGCGCAAGGCGCCGGCGCTCGTGACGATCGAGGGCGCGTCGGGGTTCGGCAAGACCGCGCTGCTCGACGCCTTCCTCGACGAGGTGCGCGCGAACGACCCGGCGGCGCTCGTGCTGCACAGCGTGTGCGGCGAGCGCGAGTCGGTGCCGTTCAAGGCGTTCGACGGCGCGATCGACGCCCTCACGTCGCAGCTCGCGTCGTGGCCCGCGCCGGTGCTGAAGCCGCTGCTCCCGAAGGACTTTCGCTCGCTCGTGCGGCTGTTCCCCGTGCTCGAGCGGCTGAAGAACGCGGTGCCCGAGACCGCCCTCGAGGCCCCGAAAGACCCGCTCGAGATTCGCCGCCGCGCCTTCGCCGCGCTGAAGTCGCTGCTCGGCGTGCTGGCGCGCCAGCGCACCGTCGTGCTCGCGCTCGACGATCTGCAGTTCGGCGACGACGACTCGGCGGCGCTGCTCGCTCGACTGCTCGAAGGGCCCTCGCTGCCGCCGATGCTGACCGTCGGCACCTTCCGGGCGAGAGAGGACCCCGCCAAGGAGCCCGAGGGCGCCGTGCGCGCGCTCGACGACGCCGCGTTCGCGACCGCCGGCGCGCGCGACGTGCTGCTGACGCGGCTCGTGCTCGCTCCGCTCGCCGACGGGCCTTCGCGCACGATGGTGGTCGCTCACGGCGCCCCGCTCGATCGCGTCGACGCGCTGGTGCGCGAGGCGAACGGCAACCCGATGCTGCTCGGGCAGCTGGCGGCCGTCGCGGGCGAGGGCGCGGCGACCCTCGGCGACTGGGCGGCGGCGCACGTGTCGCGCCTGACGGCTCCGGCGCGGCGGCTGCTCGAGGTCGTCGCGGTGGCGCAGCGGCCGATCGACCGCATGGTCGCGTGGCACGCGGCGCGGCTCGACACCGAGGCGTCGGACCCGTCGATGCAGCTGCTGGCCGGGCGGCTCGCCGCGACCGACGGGCAGCGGCTGTGGGTCTACCAGCGCGACGTCGGGCGTGCGGTGCGGTCTGCGATACCCGACGACGAGCGGAAGCGGCTGCTCATCGCGCTCGCCGATGCGCTCGCGACCAGCTCGAAGGCCGACTTCGAGTCGGTCGCCGACTGGGCCGAAGAGGCCGGGCAGGCGCTGCGCGCGTCGCTCGCGCTCGAGCGCGCCGCCGAAGGGGCCGAGAAGGTGCTCGCGTTCGATCGGGCGGCGAAGCTGTACGAGCGCGCGATCGCCGGCCGGCCGGTCGCGGACGTCGAGGGCCTTCAGAAGCGGCGGGCCGCGGCGCTCGCGAGCGCGGGGCACGGCAAGCAGTCGGCGGCGATCTACCTGCAGCTCGCGTCGACGGCGCAGCGGCCCGACGCCCTCGCGCTGCGGCAGCTCGCGGCCGAGCAGCTGCTCTACTGCGGCCACGTCGACGCCGGCATCGCGGTGATGAGCGAGGTGCTCGCGGCGCTCGGCGAGCCGATGCCCAAGAACGAGACGCTGCAGCGCGCGTGGGCGGTGGTCGCGCGCATGCGCGTCGAGCTGCACGGGCTCAAGTTCCAGGTGAAGCCGAGAGAGGCGTGGGACCCGGCGGCGCTGCAGCGCACCGACGCGTACTGGGCGGCGGCGAAGGGCTTCTCGCTCGTCGACCCCGTGCGCGGCACGACGTTTCAGTTCACGCACTTTCGCTACGCGCTCGACTGCGGCGACCCGTATCGCATCGCCCGCGCGCTGGCGCTCGAGGCCGGCTTCCACGCGCTGATGGGCATTCGCCATCAGGCCGCCTGTCACCAGGCGCTGAAGCTGCTCGCGGGCGTTCTGAAGGACCACCCGAACGATCACGCCGAGGGGCTCTCGGAGCTCATGGCCGGCAGCACCGAGCTCGGCATCGGCCGCTTCGGCGAGGCGCGCGCGCACTTCGAGTACGCGGTCGGCATCTTCGAAGAGAAGTGCCCCGGGATGACGTGGGAGATCTCGAGCGCGCTTCAATACCTCGCGTACGCGCTGACGAACCTCGGCGAGTACGAGCGGGTCACCGGGTGGATGAACGAAGTTCGCGAGTGGGCGCACGCGCGCGGCGACACCTACGCGCTCACGAACTTTCGCGTGCGCGTCGGGCCGATGGTGAAGCTGATGGGCGACGACCCCGCAGGCGCGCGCAACGAGATCGGCGCCGCGCTGCAGGAGTTCTCGGGCGCCGGCTACTACACCCAGCACCTGTGGGGGCACCTCGGCACGACCGCCGCGCTGCTCTACGAGGGCCGCGACGCCGAGGCGGCCGAGCGCGAGCAGGCCGAGTGGCCCAAGATCCGCGGCTCGGGGATGATGCGCATTCAGTTCACGCGCGTGCTCGTCGGCTACCAGCGCGGCCTCGTCACCGCGCTGACCCCTCGGGCACCGAACACCGCCGTGACGCGGCTCGCGCGGCTGCTCGAAGGCGAGGGCATCGCCTGGGCGACGGGGCTCGCGCGGCTGCTCCATGGGGCGGCGGCCGTGCGCGGAGGTCAGGTCGCGCTCGCGCTCGAGCACCTCGACGAAGGCGCGAAGCTGCTCGAGAGCACCGGCGCGCTCACCCACGCGGTCGCGGCCCGGCGCGCGGCGGCCGAGCTTCGCGGGCTGCCGGGCGACGCCGACGCCTGGCTCAGCTCGCGCGGCGTGCGCAGGCCCGATCGATTTGCCCGCGCGTTCTTCGCGCTGCCGGCGCCGCCGAAGTGACTCTCAGTCTTGACCGCCGTCGCGCCCGGCGGCGGCCTGCGCGCGCGCGAGCACGAGCTTGACCCACTGAAACGCGGCCTTCTTGCGCGGCCCTTCGACGAGCATCGCCGGCAGCGAGCCGCCCGGGTCGGTGAAGACCGTGTATGTGCAGAGCACGAGGCCGGGGCTGCCCGGCACCGGCTCGAACGACCAGCCGCCGCGCAGCTTCTCGATGCGCACGAAGCCGTCGGGCAGCTTCGGCGCGTACTGGTTCGCGACCTCGAAGCGCGTGCGGCAGCCTCCGTTCGGCAGCGCCTCTTTGTACGAGAGCACCGCGTAGTCGCGGTTGCTGACCATCGGCGCCGAGATCTGCTCGTACTCGACGCGCACGCCGGCGTCGTTCGGCACAAACCTGCGGAGCGTGATGTCGGGCTCGGCCTTGTCGAGCGTGGTGGGGCCGAGCGCGGCTTCGCACAGCGCACCGACCGGGAGCTTCGAGAACGTGCCGGCCTTGAGCTCGACGAGCCGCTCACCGGGCACCTCGCGCTCGTAGAGCTCGATGCCGTCGGTCTTCTCGACGAGCGTCCACGCAGGAGCCGCGGCCAGCAGCACCAGCACCGCGTGCTTCACGCGTGCAGCCTCTTCGTCTGCGACGCGAGCGTCATCACGGCCGCGCGGCGCGGCATCAGCCGCCGCAGCAAGAACGAGGCGAAGCGGTTGAAGCGGCCGGGGATCATCGAGGGCCCGCGCCCGATCGCCGCCAGCCCCTCGCGCACGACCTGCTCGGGCTCGAGCTCGCCGGGGGCTCCGCCGGGCATGGCCTTGAGGTAGCTCTGCGTGCGCGTGGCGCCGGCGCAGCACGCGAGCACGGTGACGCCGGTGCCTTTGAGCTCGGCCCACAGCGCCTCGGCGAGCGTCAGGTTGAAGCTCTTCGTCGCGCCGTAGACCGCCGTGTAGGGGGTGCCCTGAAACGCGGTGAGGCTCGACATCAGCACGATCGCGCCGCGGCCGCGCTCGACCATGCCGGGCAGCACGAGGTGCAAGAGCTCGACGGGGGCGCGGCAGTTCACGTCGACCGAGGCGCGCGTCTGCTCGCGTGACATCTTCAAGAACGGGCCGACCGGAGCGGCCGCGGCGTTGTAGACGAGCACGTCGAGCGGCCGGCCCTCGAGCAGCGGGGCGACCTTCTCGGTGAGCCCCTCGGCCCCGAGATCGACGGCGGCAGTGACGACCTCGCGGCCCTTCAGCTTCGCCGCCACCTCGTCGAGCACGGGCTGACGTCGAGCGAGCAGCACGAGCGAGTGCCCCTGCGCGTGCAGGCCTTCGGCCCATGCGGCGCCGAGGCCCTCTGATGCGCCGGCGACGAGTGCCCAGCTCACGGCCGGCGAATCTACTTCGACGCAGATTCTGCGCGACAGCACGTTGACGGTCGTCGGTCGGCTCTCACCCGGCAGGCGCAGGTGACCCCGCGCGCGACGGGCGTGGGTCTGGCGGAGCCCGGGTGGCTCGCACCTTGAAGTGTGTCCCCGCATGCACCGTCACTATTCCGCCGTGGCCGCGCTCCTCGTGCTCGGCGCGAGCTGCCAGCGTGAGGTCGAGCCCGCTCCGGCTGCCGCGAGGCGCGCCGACGCGGTCTTCGTGAACGGCGACTTCGAGACTGGCTCGCTGACGGGCTGGGCCGTGACCACGAAGATGAACTACGGCATCACGTACCCGCCGACGTCGCGCGTGAGCCTGAACCTGCAAGACGGCGGCATCCACTACACGCAGATCGTCAGCGGCGCCGCCGAGAGCCTCGTGCCGTCGGGGCTGACGAGCGCCGCGTCGCTGCGCGTGCCCAAGTACGGGACGAAGGCGACGGTCGTGAACCAGCTCGGCAAGAACAACAACGTCAACGCGCTCAGCCAGACGTTCACGGTGACGTCGGCCGACGTCGACCCCGCGGACAACAAGATCCACGTGCGTTTCGCGCTCGCGCCTGTGCTCAACAGCGGCGGCCACGGAGCCGCGGATCAGCCGTACTTCTGGGTCACGCTCAACAACGTCACGAAGGGCACGACGATGTTCGGCACCTTCAACTTCGCGAACCAGACGGGCGTGCCGTGGAAGATCGAGGGCACGAACTACTACACCGACTGGCAGTCGTTCGACATCGCGCCCGGCAACGTGGCGCTCTCGAGCGGCGACACCATTCAGCTCGAGGTGATCGGGGCCGGCTGCTCGTTGGGCGGCCACTGGGGCGAGGTGTACGTCGACGGCTTCGGCGCGTTCTTGCCGGGGCTCCAGGTGGCTGCGAGCGCGCCGCAGTCGGCGAACGCCGGCAGCAACATCATGTACACGCTGAGCTACCAGAACCGCGGCACCGGCGCGGCCGACAACACGACCGTCACGTTCAACCTGCCGGCGAGCGTGAGCTACCAGGCGCTGTCGGCGCCGGGCGCGTCGTGCACCGCGCCTTCAGTCGGCGCGACGACCGGCGCGGTGGTCTGCAACGTCGGCACGGTGAACCCGAGCGCGAGCGGCTCATTCACCGTGACGGTGCAGATCGCTGCGGCCGCGACGGGGAAGATCTCGGCGGGCAACTACGCGATCGCGGCCACGGGCGTGTCGTCGCTGCTCGGCCCGCTCGTCGAGACGAACATCACGAGCGGGGTGCAGTACGCCGACCTCTCGGCCGTGATCACCGACGGCGTCGCCGCGGTCGGCTGGGGGCAGCCGTACGACTTCACCATCACGGTCTCGAACGCCGGCCCGACCGCCGTCACCGGCGCCACGGTCGCGTGGGCGATGCCTGCACAGCTCGCGTCGGCGAGCTGGACGTGCGCCGGCACCGGCACGTGCGGCGCTGCGAGCGGCAGCGGGTCGATCGCGTCGACCGCGAACCTGCCCGCGGGCACGTCGGTGACCTACTCGGTGAGCTCGACCCTCGTCTCGGGCTCGAGCAGCAGCTCGATGTCGAACCTCGTCACCGTCGACCCGCCGGGCTCGATCTCCGACAACAACACGAACAACAACCAGGCGATCGACATCGACGCGATCGGCACGCTGCGAACGCTGACGTTCGCGAAGAGCGGCGGCGGCACTGGCCGGCTCGTCACCAGCCCGGCCGCCGTCGACTGCACCGCCGGCTGCAGCAGCGCGTCGACGTCGTTCATCGACGGCACGTCGGTCAGCGTGACGGCCACCGCGACGACCGGCCACACGTTCGGCGGCTGGAGCGGCCCGTGCACCGGCACCGCGAACCCCTGCACCTTCACGGTCGCCGGTGACGCCACGCTCACCGCGACGTTCACGCCGCCGAGCTTCACCCTCACGGCGTCGGCCGGCGCGAACGGCAGCATCTCGCCGTCGGGCAGCGTCTCGGTGGCCCAGGGGCAGGATCAGACGTTCACGCTGACGCCCTCGACCGGCTACCACGTGGCGTCGCTGACCGTCGACGGCGCATCGGCCGGCGCGCCGTCTTCGTACACGTTCACCAACGTCACCGCGGCCCACACCATCGCCGTGACGTTCGCGATCGACACGTTCGCCGTCGCGGGCGTCGGCGACGCGCACGGTTCGGTCACGTGCACCTCGCCCGTCTCGTACGGCGCGAGCTCGACGTGCACCATCGCTCCAGCCGCGGGCTACGAGCTCGTGTCGCTCACCGACGGGGCGACGTCGGTGACGCCGTCGGGCAACAGCTACGTCGCGACGAACGTCGTCGGCCCGCGCACCATCACCGGCGTCTTTCAGAAGTCGCGCGGCACGGCGTGCGCGAGCTCGGCCGAGTGCGGCAGCGGCCAGTGCGTCGACGGCGTGTGCTGCAACACAGCGTGCAACGGCCAGTGCGAGGCGTGCGCGCAGGCCGGCAGCGTCGGCACCTGCGCGGCGGTCAGCGGGGCTCCGGTGGGCGGGCGCAGCGCGTGCGGCTCCGACGGCTCGAGCTGCGGGGGCACGTGCAACGGCGCGCTGCGAGCGAGCTGCAGCTACCCGACGTCGGCGTGCCGGTCGGCGAGCTGCAGCGGCGGAGTCGAGACCCACGCGGCCTCGTGCGACGGCGCCGGGGCGTGTCCTGCGGCGGTCACGGCCTCGTGCGCTCCGTTCATCTGTGGCGCGAACGCCTGCGCGCCGGCCTGCGCGGACGACTCGGGCTGCGCCGCTGGGTTCTACTGTGCGGCGGGTGCGTGCCTGCCGAAGCACGTGAGCGGCACGACCTGCGGCCGCGACAGCGAGTGCAGCACCGGGCAGTGCGTCGACGGCGTCTGCTGTAACGCGGCCTGCAACGGCCAGTGCGAGGCCTGCGACGTCGCGGGCAGCGTGGGCACCTGCGTGGCGGTCAGCGGCGCTCCGCACGGCGCGCGGGTAGTGTGCGACAGCGACGGCACGAGCTGCGGCGGCGCTTGCGACGGCGCCTCGCGCACGGCGTGTGCCTACCCCGGAGCGGCCTCGAGCTGCCGCGCCGCCTCGTGCGCCGCAGGCACGGCGACGCTCGCGGCGGCCTGCGACGGTCAGGGGCACTGCCCGGCCGCGCAGACCGAAGCGTGTGCTCCGTACGTCTGCGGCGCGGCGGCGTGCAGCGGCAACTGCGGCGTCGACGCCGACTGCACCGCGGGGAACTGGTGCTCGGGCGGCGTGTGCGAGCCGAAGAAGACGCCGGGCGTCGCGTGCGGCGCCGACCACCAGTGCGGCAGCGGCTTCTGCACCGACGGCGTGTGCTGCGACGTGGCGTGCGACGGTCAGTGCGAGGCGTGCGACGTCGCGGGCAGCGTCGGCAGCTGCTCCGCCGTGACCGGGTCTCCCCACGCCGGCCGCGCGCAGTGCGCGTCCGACGGCTCGAGCTGCGGCGGGGCGTGCTCGGGCCAGCGCCGCGACGCGTGCACCTACCCGACCGCGTCGGTGCAGTGCCGGGCGGCCTCGTGCGCCGCGGGTGTCGCGACCCTCGCCGCTGCGTGTGACGGCGCCGGCGCGTGTCCGGCCGAGCAGACCCAGGCGTGCACGCCTTTCGTCTGCGGAGCGAGCGCGTGTCTCGGCAACTGCCACGCCGACGCGGACTGCAGCGCCGGGAACTGGTGCGCGGCGGGTGTCTGCGTGCCGAAGCGAGCGCCCGGCGTCGCGTGTGGCGGGGCCAACCAGTGCGGCAGCGGGTTCTGCGTCGACGGCGTGTGCTGCGACGTCGCGTGCGACGGTCAGTGCCAGGCGTGCGACGTGCCCGGCTCGGCAGGCTCGTGCGTGCCGGTCGCCGGAGCGCCTCACGGCGGTCGGCCCGCGTGCGCGACCGACGGCACGGCGTGCGGCGGCCAGTGCGGCGGCGAAGACCCGACGGCGTGCGCGTACCCCGCGACCGAGTGCCGCGCGGCCTCGTGCGCCGGCGGAGTCGCGACGATGGCGGCGACGTGCAGCGAGGGCCGGTGCCCGCCCGCTCAGGAGCGCAGCTGCGGCCGGTTCGCGTGCGGCAGCTCGGCGTGCATGGGCGACTGCGCGAGCGACGCACAGTGCGCCGACGGCAGCTGGTGCGCTGCGGGGGTCTGCGAGCCGAAGCGGCCCGCGGGCGGCGCCTGCAGCGGCAGCAACCAGTGCGGCAGCGGGTTCTGTGTCGACGGCGTGTGCTGCAACGGGGCGTGCGACGGCCAGTGTGAGGCGTGCGACGTGGCGGGCAGCGTCGGAACCTGCGCGGCCGTCGCCGGAGCGCCGCACGGAGCGCGGTCGGCGTGTGCGAGCGACAGCACCGTCTGCGGAGGCACGTGTGATGGCGCGCGCCGCGACGCGTGCGCCTACCCGGCGGTGACCGTTTCGTGCGTCGAGGCCTCGTGCGAGGGCGGCGTCGAGACGCACGCGAGCGCGTGCGACGGGCAGGGGGCGTGCGTCGCTCCGACCCTGGCGCTGTGCGGCAACTTCGCGTGCGGTGAGACGACGTGCCGCACGGGGTGCGTGGCCGACAGCGACTGCGGCGCGAGCGGGTACTGCGCGGCGGGGGTCTGCCAGGCGAGGGGCGACCGCACGCTGTGGAAGGTGCAGGGCGGCGTCGGCCTCGGCTGCCAGTCGTCGGGCGGCGAGCTCGTGTCGCTGGCGCTCGCGCTCGCGGTGGTCGGCCTGTTCAAGCGCCGCCGCCTCGCGAAGGTCGCGGCGCTCGGGGTCGCGGTGGTGTCGGGCGCCGCGAGCGCGCAGACGTCGGGCGTGAGCCGCACCTTCCTGCTCGAGCGCTTCCAGCCGCAGCCGGGCTCGGCCGACGTGCTCGGCGTTCAGTCGCCCGGCATCTCGCCGCACCTCATGCCGCGCGTGCTCGTTCACGCGAGCTACGCCGACGTGCCGCTGCGAGCGACGACGGTGACCGACGATGGCGTGCGCCGCACGCTCGCCGCGAGCCAGACGACGATGACGCTGAGCAGCTCGCTCGGCTTGTTCAATCGCTTCGAGCTCGGGCTCGCGGTGCCGGTGGTCCTCACGCAGTCGGTCGGCGCCGAGATCGTCGACCCTGCGCTCGGGGCCGCCGGCAGCCAGGTGGCGCTGGGCGATCTGCGCGTGCAGGCGAAGGCGCGCGTCTACGACGTGGGCCCCTTCTCGTTCGGGGTCTCGGTGCCCGTCACGCTGCCGACCGCGGGCAACGCGGCGTATGCCGGCTACTCGGGCCCGACGGTCACGCCGACGGCGCTCGCCCAGTGGCGCGGGGCGCGGCGGTCGGCGGTGCTGCTCGACCTCGGCGTGGCGGTGCGCCAGCCGCAGCAGCTGCTGAACCTCACGGTGGGCAGCGCGTTCACGTACGCGGTGGCGGGGAAGGTCGACCTCGTGCCGAGCATCGACCTCTCTGCGCAGGCGAGCGTGGCCGGCGAGGTCGGCTTCCTCGGAGCGAGCGCCGTTCAGAGCCCCCTCGAGGCGCTCGTCGCGCTGCGGTGGATGCCCTTCAAGGGACTCGTGCTGACGCTCGGCGCCGGGCCGGGCCTCTCGCCGGGCTACGGCACGCCGCGCTTCCGCGTGATCGCCGCGCTGGGCTGGGTGCCCGGTGACGACGACGCGCCTGCGTCGCCGCCGGCTTCTCTACCGGCGGTCTCGGCTCCCGCGCCGGCGCCCGCGCCCGCGCCCGTCGCCGAGGTGGTGAAGGCCGAAGCGCCGCCCGCACCGCCGGTGCCCGAGCCCGCGGTCGAGCCCGAGCCCGAGCCCGTCGCGGCTCGGGCGCGACGCGTGCTGCCCCCGCTCGAGAAGGTGTTCTTCGAGACGGGGCGGGCCGAGGTCGCGCGCCGCTCGCTGCACGTGCTCGACGAGATCGCGCGGCTCCTGTGCGAGGCGCCGGAGCTCGCGCTCGTGCGCATCGAGGCGCACACCGACGACAGCGCGCCGGCGGCGTACAACGCGAAGCTGTCGGCAGACCGCGCGGCGTGGGTTCGCAGCTATCTCATCGCGCACGGCGTCGAGGCGTCGCGCCTCGCAGCGCAGGGCTACGGCCTGTCGCGGCCGCTGACGTCGAACGCGACGGCCGAGGGCCGCGCCACGAACCGCCGCGTCGAGTTCGTGGTGGTCGAGCCACGCTGAGGCCCGGTGGCCGGACCTCAGCGGTGCGCGAAGAGCTGCATCTTCAGCGCGGCGCCGGCGCTCCACTCGTTCTGCTGCAGTGCGCCAGCGTCGCGATATGCGCCCGACGCGCGGAGCTGAAGCGAGACCGGCTGATCGTTGAAGGCGAGGACTACGCGCTCGACCGACAGCTCGCCGCGCGCGCGCAGCGCTGCGCCGGCTTGAAATGCGCCCGGGTCGAACGTGAAGCCGGCTTGACCTGAGGCGCGCAGCACCCAAAGGCCGTTCTCGCTCTCGAGGTTGACGACGAGCTGCAGCGCCGTGAGGGGCGTGAGCTCGTGCTTCAGCAGCACGCCGTCGTGGCGCATCACGTGGGCGAGCGTCGGGCCGATGCCGAGGTGAAAGCGCCCCGAGCCCTTGCGCAGCGGGTCGAACAGCATCGCCACGCGCGCGGTCTCGAAGGTCCACCCGGCGCCGTCTTCGACGCGGCGCTCGTAGCGGGCGAGCCGGGCGTACAGCCCGAGGTCGAGGGGAAACGGCAGGCGCAGCGGCGGGCTCGTGGGCAGCAGCAGGAAGCCGTCGTCGACGTGGCGGCGCGCGAGGCCCTCGTACCCGGCGAGCGTGAGGTGCCGCTGGTCGGGGCCCCAGCGGGCGTCGGCGATGAGCAGCCGGTGCGCGTGCAGCCACGAGGTGCCGGCCTTGCTGCGGCTGTCGCGATCGCCGCGCAGCCGCAGTGAGAGGCCGAGGTCGAGGCCGGCGCTGAGCCCGACCGCCGACGCGCCGGCTCGCAGCTCGAGGCCCCGCCCGGGATCGAAGCACGTGCGGAAGGGGCGCTCGGGGTCCGAGCCGCCCCAGCACGGGTCGGCCGCTTGCGCGAGCAGCACCGCGGTGACAGCGAGGAGCAAGCGTCAGCTCCGGCCCCGCCGCAGCACCGGCACGGCGGTGCGTCGCTGCGGCGCCCAGAAGCTGAACCGCAGGCCGGCGTCGAGGCCGAAGTCCCACTGCGGGCGCACGTTCGGCAGGTCGTCGCGCCACATCGCGCGAGCGTCGACGACGAGGGTGAGCGGGTAGTCGTTGATCGCGAGGAGGATCAGCTCGTACCCGAGGCGCGCGCGGAAGCGTTGCGGGCTCACGCGCCGGCCGAGAATCGGCTGCTCGAAGAACAGCTTCTCGAAGCTGAGCGCGGCGGTGAGGTGGTGGAAGCCGTCGGCGTCGAGCGTGAAGTCGCCCTCGATGGCCCCCTCGGGGCGCAGGGCGACGCTCTTCGTCTGCAGATCGAGCTCGCCGGCGGGGCCCGCTCGCACGCGCAGGTACGACTGCAGGTCCTTCGAGTGCCACAGGTCGACCGACGCGTTCGCCGACGCGAGCGTGAGGAAGCTCTTGTCGGAGATGAGCTCGAAGCGCAGCGTCTCGAACCAGCCGTGCAGGTTGATGTCGAGATCGATGCGGCGCGGCCGGCCGACGAACGTGGTGAGCCAGAGCGGCGGCGAGAGGCGCGAGGCGCACCAGTCGTAGCGAATCGCGGTGGCCATGATGCGCGCCTCGTCGCCGCCGAGCCACGCCGAGCCCTCGAGAATGTGCAGGCGGTGCAGGGCGCGCACGTCGGCCTCGGCGAGCTCGATCTCGATGCCGAAGTCGGCGCGCCCGCGGCCGAGCAGACCACTCGCCTGCGAGAAGTCGGAGGCTCCGCCCGGCCTGAACAGTGGGGCGTACGCGCCGCCGAAGTACACGCGGCGGTGCAGGTCGAAGTTCACCTGAATGATGCGGCCGGCGTCGTCGCGGTACCAGCCGTCGGGCGCCTCGGCCACCGCCTCGACGAAGCGGTGCGTACCGGCGAGGCGCTCGAGCTCGGTCGGAGGCAGCACGCCGCACAAGGTGACGCGCTGCAGCTCCTCTTCGGTCTCGACGCCGTCGCGCAGCACCTTGTTGGGCGCGGCGAGGCACTGCTTCGCCTCGTCGTCACACTGCAGGCGGTAGCGGCCCGACGGCACCGAGGCCGACGCGTCGAGGTCGACGCACCAGATCTCTTTGTCGAAGCGGAGGTGGGGCTTGTCGCCCTCGGCCTTCTCGACGGCGACGCTGGCGGAGGTGCGGTTCTTGCGGGCGAGCAGCTCCTTGGCGAGGCGCTCGGCCTTCCTCAGCGAGTCGTCGTCGCGCAGCTCGGTGTCGGGCGCCTGGCTGAGCGCCAGGACGAGCAGGGTGGTGGGCAGCATGGGTGCGCCGGCACCGTTCAACCGGCGTGCCCTTCGTCACCGCCGCGTCACGACAGGGTTGCCCACATCACCGCTTGAGCAGCGACCTGCGCACTGCGCTGTTATGACGTGCGGCGTATGCGTCGCGATCTCGTCCAGTGGCAGTGGGAGGGGTACTCGCAATTCCACGGCAGCCGCATGAACCTGCTGATTCACGTCTTCGCGGTGCCGATGTTCATCCTCTCGACGTTGAACGCGGTCTGGGCGACGGTGAACGCGCAGTGGTTCTTCGCGTCGTCGAGCATCGGCGGCATGCTGATCGCCTTCATGGCGCAGGCCGTCGGCCACGCCCAAGAGAAGAACCCGGCGATTCCCTTCGACGGGCCGCTCGACGCCGTCACGCGCATCTTCGTCGAGCAGTTCTTCAACTTCCCGCGCTTCGTCGTCAGCGGCGGGTGGCTGAAGGCGTACCGCTCGGCGCAGTAGGGCCCGCCTACTTCGCGGCGTTCACGCAGCGGCGAATGCGGGCCAGGTAGCTCGACCACGCCCAGAACTTGCCCGGGTCGTGGTGGTGCCCGAAGCCGCCGCAGCGCGCGGCGTTCGCCGCCGAGTCCGAGCACAGCGTCGTGCTCGACAGGTTCGACGGCACGTTGCCGTGCCCGAAGATGTGCTTCCGGTCGATGGGGATGCGGTACTTCTTCGCGATCGCGCAGACGAGGTTCGCCGACGCCTGGTACTGCCGGTCGGTGTAGAAGCCTCCCCCGCGCGAGCGATCGGCGAAGCCCTCGTGCTCGATGCCGATCGAGCGACGGTTGAACCAGCTGTGCCCCGCGTGCCAGGCCGCCGCGCTCTCGTTCACCATCTTCACGATGCGCCCGTCGCTCGCGCGCGTGACGTAGTGCGCCGACACCTTCGCCGACGGGTTCTTGAACACCGCGATGGCGCCGGCCTGCGTGCCCTCGATGTCGTGAATCACGATGAAGCGAATCTTCGCGCCGCCCCGCGAGCCGAAGTTCGCGCTCGACGCGGGGATCACGGTCAGCGGCGGGTACTTGCCCGGCTTGAGCGCCTGCTCGGCGACGGCCACGTCGCGACCCGCCCCGCGCAGCGTCACGCGCTCGCCGTCGGCCGTCGTCACGTCGAACCCGTCGAGCCAAGCGTCTTGCAGCTCGCGCAGCACCTCGGCGCGCACGTCGGCGTCGGCGTCGGGCAAGAGCGCCTCGACGATCGCCGGGCCCCACGCTTCGAAGGTGAGCGGCCGCTCACCGCCTTCGGCGAGGCGAGCCGCCACCGCGTCGGCGTCGGCCGCGAGCGGCAGCTGCACCGGCGAGACCGCGAAGAGCCCGAAGCGCGGAGCATCGTCGGGCTCGACCCCGAGGCGCTCTTCCTGCGCGAGCGGCGGGGGAATCGCGGCGTCGTCTTCGGGCGTGACGTCGGGCGCCGCCTCGTCGGCGAGCGGCTCGTCGGCGGCGAGCGCGTCGTCGGGCAGCTCGGTCTCGGCGGCCGGAGCGAGCACCTCTTCCCGCTCGGCGAGCTCGAAGCGCGTCTGCTTCCACGCCGCGAGCATGAGCACCTCGGCGGGCACCGCGTGCTTCGCGGCCGCAGCGAAGAGCGCGTCGTTGCGCTCGCCCGGCTGCTGCACGGCCTTCGGCGCAGGCGCCTCGACGTCGAGCGGCCCACACGCTGCCATCACCACGAACGCTGCGATCACGCTTTTGTGCATGGCCGCGCGCTGAGCAAAGCGCTCGCCACTGCCCGTACGCGCGATCGGCACACGCGCGCGACGCAGTTTCTGCTCCTCGCGAGAGCGCGGGGCGTCGCGCTGTCACGCGGCGGCGTCTGGGCGGCTGTCGCACCTGCGGTGCCGGGGCTCCACGAGGTGACGCCGATCCGGTCAACGAAATGTAAGGGGCTTTCGGGCCCGGGCGACCCTGCCGCGAGGCTGTCGCGTTGCTCGGTTTCAGCCCCCTTTGGTGCTATTGGCGGCGCCCATGGCGACGCCAGAGTCAGAGAAAGACCCGCAGACCCTCACCGAAGCGGTGCTCGGCAAGCAGTTCCTCGAGTCGGGTCAGGTGAAGTCGTTCATGAAGTACCCGGCTCCGCTGCGGGCCGGCATCGTGGCCGCGGCGTTCGCGGGCCTGGTGCTCCTGCCGTACCTCGGCGCCGTCGGCCTCTGGGACCCATGGGAGACCCACTACGGCGAGGTCGCGCGCGAGATGATCCAGCGCAACGACTACGTTCACCCCTACTGGGAGAACGCCTGGTTCTTCTCGAAGCCCGCCTTCTCGATGTGGATGATGGCGCTCGGCATGCAGCTGGCCGGCAGCGGCATCGCAGCCCCGCCGAACACCAGCAACGACCCGCTCGTGCCGCCCGACGCGCTCGGCATCTGGACGGAGTGGGGCTTTCGCCTGCCGTTCACGCTCTTCTCGATTCTCGGCGTCGCGCTGCTCGCCTACGCGCTCGCCCGCGTCACCTCGGCGCGCGTCGGCATCGCCACCGCGTTCGTGCTCGTCACGATGCCGCTCTACTTCCTCATCTCGCGGCAGGCCGTCACCGACACGCCGATGATCGCGGCGAACCTGTGCGCGATGGGCTGCGCGATCATCGCCCTCGCCGACAAGTCGCTCACGCAGGGCAGGCGCGACGCGTGGTGGGTCGCGTTCTGGGTCTTCGTGTCGTTCGGCACGCTGGCGAAAGAGGTGCTCGGCGTCGTGCCCATCGCCGTCGTCTCGGTCTACGTCATCTTCACGCACCTGCCGACGAAGCAGAAAGAGTGGCAAGAGCACCTGCGCTGGCTGCTCGACAAGGCCCTGAACCCCGCGGTCGGCGGCGTGGTGGCAGGCGCGGTCGTCTACGGCGCCTTCGCCGCGCTCTTCGGCGCGAGCCCGAACCCCATCGGCCACGTCGTCGGCGCGATGCCGGGCGTGTTCGCGTTCATCCTCACCTTCACCATTCTGCTGCAGCGCGCCGTGAAGGACGACAAGACGGTGCCCGCGCTGTTCGCCGAGCTGTACCGCATGCGCGTCGGCACCGGCCTGCTCATCTTCCTGGGCGTCGCGCTGCCCTGGTACTGGGTGATGTTCTCGTTCCCCCAGGTCGACGACGAAGGGAAGCTGTTCTGGTTCCGCGTGCTGGTGCACGACAACGCCGGCCGCTTCGCGAGCGGCGTTCACACCACGACCCCGGGCGGCACGTTCACCTACTTCATCGAGCAGGGCGGCTTCGCCACGTTCCCCTGGTCGGTCTGCGTGCCCGGCGCCTTCGCCGTCGTCGCGCGGCTCACGATTCGCGGCGACGACCCGCACGACAAGGTCGGCGTGATGGGCGCTTCCTGGCTCGCGGGCACCTTCATCGTCATGGGCATGTCGGCGACGAAGTTTCACCACTACGTGCTGCCGATGCTGCCGCCGCTCGCGGTGCTGATCGGCCTCTTCCTCGACAAGCTGTGGAGCGAAGGCATCGCGAAGCACGGCCTCGCGCTGCTCTTGGGCATGCCGTTCTTCATGCTCGTCGGCAAAGACCTCGCGAGCAACCCGAAGAACTTCACCGATCTCTTCGTCTACAACTACGACCGCCCGTACCCGTTCGAGATGGTGCAGAACCAGCTCAACACGTTCGCGACGCGGCCGCTGTGGCTCGTCGACCTGCTCGCGATCGCGCTGCTCGGCATCGGCGGCTACCTCTTCTTCGAGGCGACCAGCGCGAACCGGCCGGCTCCGCTGAAGGGGCTCGCGGTCACGCTGACCGCCCTCGGCCTCGCGGCGCTGATCGTCTCGGCGACCGACGCCCGGAACTCGCCGCTCGTGTACTTCGGGCTCGCGTTCGGCGCCGGCGCGGCGTGGTTCTCGTACGAGGGCATGCGCATGAAGGGCGACGGGCCGAACCTGGTCATGTACCTGTGCGCGCTGATCGCCGCGATTCCGGCCCTCGCGTTTCTCACGCGCGGAGTGCAGGTCGAGACTGCGCGCGGCAACCCGCAGGCGCCGCGCGTCGAAGACTTCCTCCAGCCGCTGATGACCGACGCGGCCAACATCAAAGAGGTGATGGGGTTCGCGTTCGTCGCGGGCGGCGTGCTCGTGCTCTGCATGGCGCTCGCGCGCGCGCGGGTCGCGATGTTCTCGACGGCCATCGCGCTCATCACGGCGTGGGTGCTCTGGTTCAACTGGTCGCACTGGGTGCAGCTCACGCACCACTGGACGCAGCGCGATCAGTTCTGGCGCTACTACGCGCAGCGCCGGCCGGGTGAGCCCATCACGGCGTTTCTGATGAACTGGCGCGGCGAGACGTTCTACTCGCGCAACACGGTGAAGCAGATCAAAGACAACAACCTGCTCTACCAGTACGCGCAGCAGCCCGGCCGCGAGTTCGCGCTCGTCGAGCACAACCGCCTCGGCATCCTCAAAGGAGCCGTCGGGCCCGACAAGCAGGTCACGCTGATCGAGAAGGACCTGAACAACAAGTTCGTGCTGGTCACGATCGAGTAGCGCAGGGCACGCGTGGCAACGATCGCCGTCGAGAATCTCGCCCGTCGCTTCGGCGATCGCGTGGCGGTCGAGGGGCTCACGTTCGACGTTCAGCCCGGCGAGGTGTTCGGGCTGCTCGGGCCCAACGGTGCCGGCAAGACGACGACCGTGCGCATGCTCACCGGCCTCATCGCGCCGAGCGCCGGGCGCGGCTCGGTGTGCGGCTACGCGCTCGGCGACCCGGCGCTGCGCCGGAAGGTCGGCCTGCTCACCGAGCAGCCGGGCCTCTACGACCGCTTGAGCGCCCGCGAGAACCTCACGTTCTACATGCGGCTCAACGAGGTCGACGAGCAGGCCGCCTGGCCGCGCACGCAGAAGTACCTCGAGCGCTTCGGCCTCGGCGGGCGCACCGACGAGCCGGTCGGGGGCTTCAGCAAGGGCATGCGCCAGAAGCTCGCGATCGTCCGCGCGCTGGTGCACGAGCCGAGCGTCGTCTTTCTCGACGAGCCGACCAGCGGCCTCGACCCCGAGAGCGCCCGAACGGTGCGCGACGCCGTGGCCGAGCTCGCCGCCGAGGGGCGCACGCTGATCCTCTGCAGCCACAACCTCGCCGAGGTCGAGCGGCTGTGCACGCGCGTGGCCGTCATCAAGAACCGCCTGCGCCGCGTCGCCTCGCTGACCGAGCTGCGCCGCGAGGGCCTCTCGCTCGAGGTGAAGGTCGAAGGCGAGGCGTCGATCTGGCTGCCGGCGCTCGGGCGGCTGCGCTTCAAGCCCAACGCCACGCACGAGGGCTCGAAGCTCACGGTGCTGCTCGACAGCGAGGCGCAGGCACCCGACGTCGTGACCGAGCTCGCCGCTGCCGGCGCCCGCATCTTCTCGGTGACGCGGGCCGCCCGCCCGCTCGAAGAGGCGTACATCGAGCTCGTTCGAGAGGAGACCGCATGAGCTTCTCGTGGGCCCGCGCGCGCGCCGTCTTCTGGAAGGACTTCCTCGATCTGCGCAAGAACCCCGGCCTGCTCGCCTCGATGGGCGCGCTGCCCTTGATGCTGGTGCTCGTGCCCGCGGGCGTCGTCTGGGCCTACGCGCGGAGGCCCGACGACCCGAACCTGCAGGTCATCGCGAGGTACTACGAGGCCGACGTCACCGGCGACGCCGCCGCGCGGTTCCTCATCGACAAGGTGCTCGTCGACTGGTTCGCGGTGTACCTCATCATGCCGGTGTTCGTGCCCATCCTCGTCTCGTCGTTCGCGATCGCCGGCGAGAAAGAGCGCCGCACGCTCGAGCCCTTGCTCGCGAGCCCCGTCACCGGCCTCGAGCTGCTCATCGGCAAGTCGCTCGCCTCGCTCGTGCCCGCGCTCACCATCTGCGTGATCGCGTTCGGGCTGCTCTGCGTCAGCGTCAACGTCGCGGCAGGCGCGGCGGTGCTGCCGACCGGCATGTGGACCTTCGGGGTCTTCGTCATCGCGCCGCTGTTCGCGTTCTTCGGCAACGGCATCGCCGTCGTCATCTCGGGGCGCGTCGGCGACTCGCGGCTCGCGCAGCAGCTGTCGGGCATGACGGTGCTGCCGCTCGTCGGCCTCGCCGCGGGCCAGTTCGGCGGCTTCTTGAAGGCGGGCCTCGCGTACTACCTGCTCATCACCGCCTTCGTGCTCGTGCTCGACGTCGTGCTGCTGGTGGCGGCGACGCGCCTGTTCGACCGCGAGCGGCTGATGACGAAGTGGGGGTGACGATCGTGAAGCGCGTGCTCTTCGCCGTCTTGCTGTCGGGGTGCGTGACCGCGCGCTTTCAGCAGTTCGACGCGTCGTTCGACCCCAGGCCCGCCGCGAAGGACCCGCGCATGTACGACGGCCCCAGCCTGCCGCCCGAGTACGTCATGGTCGGCGTCATCGAGATCTTCCACGCGAACACGACCGACCCGGTCGCGATCCTCGACAGGGCGCGCAGCGAGGGGCGAGACCTGGGGTGCGAGCTCGTGATGCGCGAGCCGCCTCCAGAGACCGAGGGCGTCGAGGTCGAGGTGGTCGTCGGCGGCCCGCCCTGGGGCGTCGGCCAGTCGGACGAGGCCAACCGCGTGCGTTTCCTGTGCGCGGTGGCGATCTCGCGCTGAGCCGTTGGAAGCCCGCGCGGTCGCTGCCTCATCAGAGGCATGATCGCGCTGCGCAAGAGCAAGGCCTTTCTCGCCCTGGTTCGTTCGCCCGTGCCCCCCGCCGTCGACGTCGACCGCGTCTCGTACGACCGGCGCGGCATCACGTTCGCGCCAGATGCCATCACCGACGGCGAGCGGGTCTGGCTGCTCGACCCCGGGAGCGGGAGCCTGACCGGCGGAGCGCTCGTCACCCTGGGCGCCGCCCGGCTCAAGCTCGGGTCCGACCGCGTCGCGTCGCTGCACACCGTCTACGTCGCCGGCGCCGGAGGCTGGGTGCAGGTCAGCCTGGGGCCCCGCGAGCGCTCGGCGCGACCGGCGGCGCCGCGCTGCGACGGCAACCTCATCGGCTTCAGCGAGGGAGGCTTCTACTGCCGCGAGCCCGCCGTCGTGGGCTACGACCGCGTCGCGATCTCGGTGCGGCACCCCGTCGGCGGAGCCGATCGCCGCATCGAGCTGCCGGTCGACGTCGTGCGCGGCACGTTCGACACCAGCGCGTACCTCGGGCTGTCGGCGGGCGATCGCGTGCGGTTCGAGCTCATCGGCCGCGGCGGCTCGGTCGCGCGCGACTTCGTGTTCCCGCATGCGCCCGATCGCTGGCGCACGTACTCGCTCGACGAGCTCACGCGCAGCTGAGCCCGCTCACGCGGTCGCTTCGACGAACACCTCGGCCCACGCGACCGGCTGCCAGATCGGCCCGACCGTCACGCGGGCGTCGCTGAACCCGGCGTCGTGGAGCATGCGCGTCCACTCGCTCACCGAGAAGATGCGCACCTCTTTGAGGCCGAAGAGCACGTTCTCGCCGAAGTCGATCGCGAGCCGGCCGAACGGGTGGTCTTTGCGCGGGTCGACCAGCACGAGCAGGCCTCCGGGCTTGAGCACCCTGCGCATCTCGCGCAGCGCCGGGAAGTGCGCCGGGTAGTGGTGAAACGAGTTCGTGCAGATGACCTTGTCGAACGCGCCAGCTCTGAACGGCAGCCGGCCGGCGTCGCCCCGCGTGAGCCGGCCGGCGTTCGCCGGGTCCTTGCGCGCGGTCTCGAGCATGCCCTGCGAGTAGTCGAGCCCGACCGCCACCGCGCCGGCGGAGTTCAGGCGCGACGCGCCGTCGCCGGGGCCGCAGCCGAGATCGAGCACGCGCTGCCCCGCGACGACGCGCAGCCGCTCGAGCGCCTGCCGCTGAATGCGCCGCAGCTCGAGGCCGAACAGCGTGCGCCGGTAGAAGCCGCTCCAGATGTCGAAGAAGCGTCCGTGCTTGTGGAGCGGATCATGCATGTGGGGCTTGCCTGTGCGGGCGGGTGTTCATACCTTCGTCCAGGGGCACCTTCTACAGGAGCGATAGACCATGGGACTTTTCGACGGGCTGAAAGCCGAGGCGCAGCGCAACTTCATCGCGCGTGCCGACGCGGCCAAAGACCACATCATCTACAAGTACCCCGAGCACAACGTTCGGATGATGACGCAGCTCACGGTCGCCGCCGATGAGATCGCGCTCTTCGTGAAAGACGGCCAGGTCGTCGGCCAGCTCGGGCCGGGCCGCCACCAGCTCGACACCAGCAACGTGCCCTTCCTCTCGGCGCTGCTCGAGAAGGTCACCGGCGGCAACCTGTTCGTCGCCGAGATCTACTTCGTCACGATGCGCGAGTTCCCGTCGATCAAGTTCGGCGGCCCCATCGGCGAGATGCGCGACCCCGACTCGGGCCTCGGCATCGGCACGATGGTCTACGGTGACTTCTCGCTGAAGGTCACCGACGGCCAGAAGCTCGTCGTCGGCCTCGTCGGCATGCGCAAGGCGAGCAACGACGACTTCCTGGGCTGGTTCAAGAACCAGGTGCTCAAGGTCACGCGCGACCGCATCGCCGAGCTGATCGTGAAGAAGAAGTGGCCGCTGCTCGACGTGACGTCGGGCGCGTTCACCGAAGAGATCGAGACCGAGGTCGTCGGCGCGTGCAAGCCGCACGTCGACCCGTACGGCCTCACCATCGTGCGCTTCGGCAACTTCACCATCAGCATCAAGCCCGAAGACGAGGCGACGCTGAAGAAGCTCACGAAAGACGTCGCGTACTCGCGGCTCGCCGGTGGCTTCCAGCAGTACGCGCAGGGCCAGGCGATGCTCGGCGCCGCCGAGGGCATGGCGAAGGGCGGAGGCGAAGGCTCGGGCGGTGCCCTTCAGGGCATGGGCATGGGCATGGGCTTCGGCATGGCCAACATGTTCGCGAACCAGCAGCAGCAGAACAACGCTCAGGCACAGGCCGCCGCGCAGCAGCAGGCCCAGTCCGGCGCTGGCCGCTCGGTGCTCGACCGGCTGAAAGAGCTGAACGAGCTCAAGACCGCCGGCCTCATCACCGAGGAAGAGTTCGCCGCGAAGAAGGCCGAGCTGATGAAGCAGGTGTAGGCGCGGGACGAGCGAATGCGGTTTGACGTGCCCCAGGACTCTCGCAGCGACACGCGGCTCTCGCGAAGCACGGCGAACGTGCATTCAGCTCGGCCAGGCTAGAAACATGGACGAGCGAATGCGGTTTGACGTGCCCCACGACTCTCGCAGCGACACGCGGCTCTCGCGAAGCACGGCGAACGTGCATTCAGCTCGGCCAGGCTAGAAACATGGAGTGCCCTCGCTGCTACCTGCCGCTCTATGAGACCACCGTCGGCGGCGGGCTGACGGGGCGGGCGCTCCAGTGCAGCAAGTGCGAAGGGCACTGGCTCAGCCAGGCGGTGCTCGACGAGGTGTCGACGCACGTCGACGTGAAGTGGAAGGAGCACCGGCACCTGCCCAGCGAAGAGCTGCAGCGGGCGCCGATGCGGTGCCCGTCGTGCGGCATTCCCACCGTGATGCGCAAGGTGAAGAGCCCGCGCGATCGCAAGGTCGACATGGACATCTGCCCGACCTGCCACGGCGTGTGGCTCGACGGCGGCGAGCTCGCGGCGATTCGCGAGATGAGCGCGCTCACCGCGCTCGCCGACCTGCTCAAGTTCTTCCTGAAGGGCTGAGCTACTTCAGCTCGATGTCGCCGTCGTGAATCGAGGCGACGAGCTTGCCCGACGTGCTGAACAGCGCGCCGTAGGTGTTGTCGCCGGCGCCGTAGTCGATCGCGAGCAGGCGCTCGCCGGTCTTCTTGTCGACGAGCGTGCGCACCACGATCTCACCCTGGTCGACCGCGTCGAACGCGTCGGCGAGCGTCTTCGTGTCGGTGTACGACGACTGGTGCGTCGCGGTGATCATCATCTGCGCGAGCTCGGGGCTGATCTTCTTCGTGTCCGCCGCCGTGTAGTCGGTGCGGCCTTCGGTCGAGACGTTCTCGGTCAGCTCGTAGAACGTCGTCCACGTCGCGAGCATGCCCTGCTTCGGGTCGATGCCGGCCTCCTTCAGCGCCTTCGCGAGGTCGACCGCGCGCTTGCCCGTCAGCGACATCTTGTCGATCTCGCTCTTCGACAGGCCGTTGTTGTTGAGGTCGTACTTCGCGACCATGTGCTCCTTCGCGTACGTCACGGCGCGGCTCACGTCCTTCGCCGTCACCTGCGCGCCCGCCTTGAAGTCGCGGTGGTCGATGAACTTGAAGAAGATGTCGACGAGCTTGCTCTCGGTGGCCGGCAGCTTCGGCAGCGCGGCCTTGAGGTCGGCCCGGCTCGTGCGGCCGTCGGTGCCTCCGGCAGAGACGATCGACTTCGCGGCCTGCTCCAGCGCCCGGTTCACATCGGTCTTGGCGATTCGTGGCATGGTGCGGAATTATCCGACAACGCCGCAAACGGTTGCGTTTACGGCGTTTTTCCCACTTCTTGAGAGGCGCCGCCGACGCCGCCGTGAGCGGGGGCGCCGAGGGCGGCGAGCAGCGACTCGCCGGTGTCGCCGAACGCGCGCATGGGCTCGGGCAGCTCGCCCGACTGCCAGAAGGCCTTCAAGATCTCTGCGGCCTTGGGGCTCGACCACCACTTCGCTCCGCACTGGACCTCGAGGTGGCGGGCGAGGGCGAACGCCGTCGATGCGGCGCGCAAGGTGTCGGCGCCGGCGAAGAGCGGCTCGGCGTCGAGGCGGGCGCGGGCAGGATCATCGGTCAGCGCGTACGCGCGATCGAGCTCGCCGGTGAGGTTGCCTGCGGCGCGGCGCAGCGTGAGCAGCAAGAGGTCGGCTCCGAGGGCGGCGGGCTCGTCGGGCTTCACGCCCTGCTCCTCGAGCCACGCCCTGTTCCACGCGAGCGAGGCGAACAGGGCGGCCGAGGTCTCGACGGTGCGCCGGCTCGCCTTCGGAGCGTGCCGCAGCGTGAGCGCGCGCCCCAGCTCGGCGAAGAGCGACTGCTGATCTCGCCACCCGCCGCGCGGCTTGAAGCTCATGCGCACGCCCGAGACGGTCAGCGGCAGCGGCTGCTTGCGCGGCGTGTCGGTGAGGTCGAGCGTGAGCTGGGGCAGCCCGTACAGGCCGAGCGAGGCGAGCAGGCCCGTGCCGCGCTCGGCGATGCGGCTCTTGGGAAACGCGGCGTCGAGCGTGCCCGACGGCTTGAGCGCCGCCGGCAGATCGCCGCGCGACTGGGCGCGAAGCGCCGACAGCCGCGCCTTCCACCGCTCTTCGGTCGCGAGCAGGAAGCGGTTCGCCCACGCCGTGCTGCCCTCGAGCCCGGGCCCGCGGATCAGCGCGGCGAACGCGTCGGGCGTGAGCTGCACCGCGGCGAGCGCCTCGCGCTGCACCTCGTCGCGCTTGCCGAGCGCGGCGTCGAGCTGCTTCACCGCCGGCAGCGAGGCGGCCCAGAGCGACTGCCGCCGTGGGGCGCTCTTCTCGTTCGCGAGCAGCGAGCCGAGATCGCGCAGCGCGACGTCGCGCCCTTCGACCGGGACCCGGAGCGACGCCTCGAGGTTCGCGACGGTCGCCTCGACCTCGCGCATGCTGCGGCCGACGCGCTCGCCGGCGATCAGCGCCTCGAGGCGATCGAGCGTCGCCCCGTCGTAGGCCTTCAGCTCGCGTGCGCGGCGCAGGTCGCGCAGCGCCGAGTCGTCGAGCAGCTCTGCCGGCCAGAGCTCTTGGCTCGTCGGAGCGCCGCCGAGCCAGAAGGCCCACAGGGCGTCGTCGCGCGCGCTCTCGACGCCGGCGGCCTTCTGCTCGAGCGCCGCGATCTTCGGCTGGAGCAGCTCGGCCTCGCTGGGAGGCAGCTTCGCCGGCGGCGCGGCGGCAGCAGCGGGCTCGGGCTTCGGTGCGGCGGTGGCGCACGCGACGAGGAGCATGAGCACGGCAGCGCGCATTTCGCGGTGTAGTGTCGGTGCATGCCCACCGCGACGCAATGGTCTGCCGCGCGAGCGCGCGCCCGCCTCTACGCGGCGCTGCGGGGCTGGTTCGAGCGGGCCGGCTTCCTCGAGGTCGAGACGCCCGCGATGGTGGCGCTGCCGGGGCTCGAGCCGCACATCGACCCGTTCGCGGTGAAAGAGCGATGGCTGCACACGAGCCCCGAGTACGCGATGAAGCGGCTGCTCGCCGACCCCGGCTGCCCGCCCATCTTCCAGCTGTGCAAGGTGTACCGCGACGAGCCTCCGTCGCAGACGCACAACCCCGAGTTCACGATGCTCGAGCTGTACCGGCCCGGCGCCGGCTACGAGCAGATCATGCGCGACACGGAAGCGGCGCTCGCCGCCGCCGGCGGGCTCTTCGCCGCGGCGCCGTTCGAGCGGCTCACGGTTCGCGACGCACTCTTGCGGCACGCCGGAGTCGACTGGACGAAGCACGCCGACGCCGCCTCGTTCGCGAAGGCCGGCGGCGTTCGCGCGCGCGACGACGACACCTGGGACGACGTCTTCTTCCGCCTCTTCCTCGATCGCGTCGAGCCGAAGCTGCAGGCGCCCACCTTCATCATCGAGTACCCGGCCTCGATGGCGTCGCTCGCGCGCGTGAAGGGCGACGTCGCCGAGCGCGTCGAGCTGTACGCCCGCGGCGTCGAGCTCGCGAACGGCTTCTCGGAGCTGAACGACGCCGCCGAGCAGCGCCGCCGCTTCGAAGACGAGCAGCGCCAGCGCCGCGCCGCCGGGCGCCCGGTCTTCGCCATCGACGAGAAGTTCCTCGACGCGGTCGGCCGCATGCCTGCGTGCACCGGCATCGCGATCGGCGTCGATCGGGTGTTGATGTTGCTGACCGGAGCGGCGAGCATCGCCGACGTGCTGCTCTTCCCCGCGAAGGACTTCGCTTGATCTGGGCTGGTCTCCGGCCAGGTCCGGGTCTGCCGCCCGCTGTGACGCTCACGCGTCATCGCTGGCCGGAGGCCAGCGCGTGATCCGCTCGCTCATCGCAGGCCCCGCGGCCGGCGCCATCACCGGGCTCTTCTCGCCGATCGTCGCGGGCCTGTCGTTCTACGACGAGCTGGCCGCCGACCCCGCGCTGTTCCTCTGGGCGTCGTCGATCTTGAAGGTCGCGGGCGTGAAGACGATCGCGCGCGGCGTCGACAAGCTGCCGCCCGGCAACTTCGTGCTCGCGGTGAACCACCAGTCGCACTTCGACGCGCTGGTGCTGTTTCGCCACATTCGGCGGCACATGCGCTTCGTGGCGAAGCGCGAGCTGACGAAGATCCCCATCTTTGGGCAGGCGATGCGCAAGGCGGGCAACGTCATCGTCGATCGCAGCGGCAGCGACGCCGACAAGAAGCTGCTGCACGAGGCGATCGACGCCGTGCGCACGCGCGTGTCGATCTGCTTCTTCGCCGAGGGCACCCGGTCGGAAGACGGCGTGTTGCGCCCCTTCAAGAAGGGCGCGGCGGTGTTCGCGATCGACGCGCAGGTGCCGCTGGTGCCGGCGGCGCTCGCGGGCACGCACGAGATTCTGCCGAAGGGCACGCTGCAGGTGCGCGCGAAGCCGGCGGCGCTCGTCATCGGCGAGCCCATCGACACGACCGGCATGACGCACGACGATCGCGATCGGCTCACGAAGGCCGCGCATGAGGCGGTGGCTCGCCAGCTGGAAGAGGCGAACGCGCTGCTGCCTCTGGCGGAGTAGGCGACTTCCACCGCTGGTGCATCCACACCCACTGCTCGGGGGCCTGGCGAACTCGCGCTTCGATCAGCTTCGTGAGCCGGGCCGTCAACGCCGTCGCGTCGAGGCCGTCGGTCGCGACCTCCTGCATCGACAGCCGGTACTTCGGAGCGCCGGGCTCGACGCGCGTGCAGAAGCCGAGCACCACCGCGCTGCCCAGCCGCAGCGCGAGATCGGCGGCGGCGCGAGGCGTCTTCGCCGGCTGCCCGAAGAAGTCGACCCACACGCTCTGCACGTCGGTGTCTTGATCGATGAGCAGCCCGAGAATGCCGTTGCCCTTGAGCACGCGCAGCATGGCGCGGGCGGCTCCGTCGCGGCCGCGCCAGATGCTCTGCAGCTTCGCCGACGCGCGGAACGCCTCGACCATGCGCGTGAGCCGCGGGTCGGTCGTCTCTTTCGCGATGGTGTGGCACGGGTAGCCGGCGTGCGAGACGCGGCGGGCGAGCAGCTCCCAGTTGCCGAGGTGACCGCTGACGAAGACGACGCCGCGCCCGCGCGCGAGGGCCGCGTCGAGCACGGCGCGATCGGCGGCGGGCCACTCGACGACCTCTTCGAAGCGGGCGTCGATCTGGCGAATGCAGGCGAGCTCGAACGCGGCGCGGCCGAGGTGCTCGAACGTGCGGCGCGCGAGCTCGGGCGGCTGCCCGGCGCGCTCGAGCGACGAGAGCGCCTTCTTGCGCTCGCGGCCGGCGAGCGCGTACGCGAGGGCTCCGAAGCGGGCGCCGAGCGCCGAGGCCCAGCGCAGCGGCAGGAGCGAGACCCAGAACACGGCCTGGCGCACGAGCAGCCAGCGCACGAACCGCTTCAGCCGTTTCGACAGCGGGGGCACTTTGACCCTCGCTCATACCTGTTAGAGAGGCGGGGATGAAACCGCTCGACGAGCTCGCGACGATCTTGAGGCCCGCGGGCGCCGGCGTGTACCTCGTCTCGACCGGCAAGGCCGAGCAGCTGAAGCTGCAGCAGCGGCTGTACGGCGTCAGCACGGAAGCCGAGGTGCAGCAGAAGTTCAAAGAGCGCCTCTCGCAGATCGCGACGGCGAAGGCCGTGTTGTTGGGCATCCCCTCCGACGTGGGGGCGGGCTTTCGCCGCGGCGCGAACCTGGGGCCGCAGGCGCTTCGGCTTGCGCTGCTCGAGCGCGGGAAGCTGCCGGCCGGGCTGCTCGATCTCGGAGACGTGTTCGTGGTGCCGCAGCTGTTGCACGACGAGATGCTGAACGCGCAGCAGCTCGCCGCGACGCGCGCGGCGCTGTACCCGGGCATCGCCGAGCCGCTGCCGGTGTCGCCGCTGTCGATCGCCGAGCGCGCGTGGGAGCTCATCTTCACGCTCAACCCCGAGGTGAAGCCGTTCGTGCTGGGAGGCGATCACTCGACCGCGCTGCCCGGCGTCCTGGCGCTCGCGCGCCGCAAGGCGATCGCGATCGTGCAGCCCGACGCGCACACCGATCTGCTCGAGCACCGCCTGGGCATCAAGTACTGCTTCGCGACCTGGAGCTTCCACGCGAACGAGGCCATCGGCCGCAAGCAGCGCCTCGTGCAGCTCGGCATTCGCGCCTCGGGCAAGACGAAGGAGCACTGGGAGCGCACCTGCGACGTTCGTCAGTTCTGGGCGGCCGAGGTGCTGAAGGACCCGCGCGGGGCGCTCGACGCCGTCGTCGCGCACGTGAAATCGCTGGGCGTGAAGGGCGTCTACTTCTCGAATGACGTCGACGGCACGGACGAGAAGTGGGCCGACGCGACCGGCACGCCCGAGCCGGGCGGCCTCGAGCCCGAGTGGCTGCTCGAGGTCATCGCTCGGCTCGGGTCGAGCATCATCGGCGGCGACGTCATGGAGGTCGCTCCGACGATCACCCCGAAGCCCGACAGCCTCGAGCGCACCGTCGGCCTGGCGGCCCGCTACTTCGAGGCGACGGTGATGGCGGCGCTGTCGTGACTCTGGCAAGGTGCGCGCCCTCGATGCGCCTCTTCGTGCTCCTCGCTGCTTTCGCGTTCGCCCTCGCCGGGTGCAAGAGCAACTGCCGCCAGCTCTCAGAGCGGCTGTGCGAGTGCACGATCAACTCGGTCGAGCGCGACAGCTGTCTGCGCACGGCGTCGGCGGCCGAGGGCAGCAACCCGCCCGATGCAGAGGCCGAGGTGCTGTGTGCGCACCTGCTCAAGCCGCTCGACGGGGGCCTGGGCTGCGACTGCCGCTTGATCGACACGAAGGCCGGCAAGGTCGCGTGTGGGCTCGCGCGACAGGGCGGCCCGACAGATTCAAACTGACCACCGCCCCCTCTCCCCCGTAGGGGAGAGGGCCGGGGTGAGGGGGCAGTTGAGCGCCAGAGTCGAGCAAGGCGCGGAAGATCCGCCGGAAGGGAGCAACGACCTCCTGTCGTCGAGCGTGGGAGTCGCGGAGGAGGCGTCGAGCGCTGAGCCGTCGAGCGCTGAGGCGTCGAGCGCTCAGCCGTCGCTCAAGCCGCCGAGAATGCGCTTCAGGGTCTCGGCGGCCTTCTCGGCCTTCCGAAGCGCGGCGAGCTGCTTCCTCTTCAAGGTCACGAGTGTGCCGCCGCAATGCGGGCACGTCTTGGCGCCGGGGTACAGGTACTGCCCGCACTCGGCGCCGGGGCACCGCACGAGCTGTGGAGGCAGGCGCCCCTTGATGCGAGCGCTTCGCCACGAGCGGTTGGCGACGGCAGCCTGCTTCTTCGTCACGTCAGCACCGGCAGGCGCACGGCGCGACCGCGCGGAGCCTTCAGCGTGCTCGGCACCTCGGCCGGCAGCGGGGCGTCGAGGTCCTCGACGACGAGCTCGAACTTGCCTTGATCGAACGGCAGGCCCGGTGCCGCCTGAACGCGCACGACGCGCTCGCGCTTGCCCTCTTTCGCGAGCTGCAGGGCGCGGTAGTGGCAGTACGGGTTGTTGCCGGGCTTGCCGAACAGCACGGTCGTCGTCCAGCTGCAGCCGCCGCGGCAGACATCGGCGTAGTAGCAGGAGCCGCAGCGGCCCCAGACGTCCTTCACCGTGCGGTCGCGGGTGAAGTTCAGCTCGGGCGCCTTCACCCAGATCTCTTCGAGGCTGCGATCGCGGATGTTGCCGCCCGCGTAGCCGTTGGTCGGCAGCGACGGGCAGCCCTTGATGGTGCCGTCGGCCTCGAGGCCGATGGTGTTCTGGCCGGCGTTGCAGCCGAGCCAGTGGCCGTCGCGGTTGGGGCCGCCGCGCCAGAGGTGCTCGTACGGGCCGAAGTAGCCGATGTTGTTTCCGGGCACCATGAGCAGGCCGCGCTCGAGGCCGGTCACGTAGAGCTCGGCGAGCATCGGGTACATCTCGAGGAGCTGGTACGGCTGGAGCAGCAGCTCGGGGTGATCGACCGCGTTGCCCATCGCGACGGTGAGCTGCGTCTGCCAGTGGCTGGCGCCGGCCTCGATGATGGTGTCCATCACCTGGGGCAGCTCGCGCCACGAGAGCGCGTTGATCTGGGTGTTGCAGCCGACCGAGATGCCGTGGCGCTTGAGGCGCTCGATGGCGGCGAGGGCGGCCTTGAAGGAGCCCTGCACTCCGCGGATGCGATCGTGGGTGGGCTCGAGGCCGTCGACGGAGATCGAGACGCCCTGCAGGCCGGCTTCGGCGGCGGCGGCGACGCGCTCTTCGGTGAGGTTCTTGCCGCCGCTGGTCATCGTCGACTGCATGCCGTGCTTGCGGATGGCGCGGATGATGTCCGTCCAGTCTTTCCGCAGGTAGGCCTCGCCGCCGATGATGGTGACCTCGCGGCACCCGAGCTTCGCGAGCTGGGCGACGACGTCGAGGCACTCTTCGGTCGAGAGCTCGGTCGTCCTCGGCCGGCCTGCGCGAGAGCCGCAGTGGTTGCAGGCGAGGTCGCACTTCAGGGTGATCTCCCAGACCGCGTAGACGGGGCGACATGCGCGCAGGTCGTCATCCGACACTGCGCGCACGAGCTCGTACTCGTTCTGGTCGGGAGTCCCGAACAAGAACCGGCTACCAGGTCGCCGAACCGAGCGCGGTGAGCGCCGAGTTCAGGTTCTTGATCGCCTTCTGCGCCTCGGTCTTCGCGGCGCCGGCGAGCTGGCCGCCGTCGATCGCGTTCTGAATGGTGCGAATGTCGGCGTTGATGCCGCTGCGGAACTTGCTGAGATCGTCCATCAGGGCGACGCCGTACATGGCGATGATCTGGCCGGGCGGGCGGCCCAGCGCGTTGCGGCCCTGCGTGAGGTTCAGCGCGCCCGAGCCGTTGCCGAAGACGGGCTTCAGCTGCTTGATCGCCTTGTCGACGGCGACTGCGGCCTTCTTCGCCTTGGTGAGCTCGCTGCCCTGCAGAATGCCGTCGCGGGGCTTCGCCTTCTGGTGCGGCTTGCCCGCCTTGATGCCGGCCTTGAGGTCGCCGAGCGTCACGCCGAGCATGTTGCGGTACTGCTCGACCTGATCGCGGATGAAGACGCCGTACAGCGGGCGAATCATTCCACCACCACCGACTTTGCCAGGACCACCGGTCCGATCGACACCCATGTTTGGACTCCCCTCGAGAGAGACTTCGGTTTGAGAACGTTGCCTTGTGAACGGCGAGCGGACCCTAGCAGCAGATCAGCGGACCCACGCAAGCCGGGCTGGAGTCGCGATGACTCTTTGTCACCGCCCGGCGTCAGCTGGCGTCAGCCTTGACCAGGTAGCGCGTCACGCCTAGGAGTCGGCACACGAGTTCGGGGAGTGGCTCAGCCTGGTAGAGCACTTGGTTCGGGACCAAGGGGTCGCAGGTTCAAATCCTGTCTCCCCGACTCAGCAACGAGTCGGAATGCTTCGAGAAGCGGGTTGGAGGTGAAAGCGCCTCCAGCCCGCCTCCATTTTCGGATCCCAACGCCGCGGTCTCCAGCAGCTGAATCGCAGCGGACTTCGCTGCCGGAGAGAGGTGCATGTATCGCTGCGTCGTCGAGAGGGTCTGGTGACCTGCCAGTTCCTGAATGGCCTTCGCAGGAGCACCAGCCATCGCGAGTCGCGAGCAGAACGTGTGGCGGAGGATGTGAATGCCCCCGGTCACCTTCAGCCCGGCCCGGCGCTGGATTCTGCTCATCCACTTGGCGAGCAGCACCTGCGTCACCTTCAGCTCCTTCTCGGCGCGCCAGAGGACCCGATCGCCACAGAGGTGGCGGTTGTTCTGGAGCGCGTCCTTCAGCCGCGCCGTCATATTCACCTGCCGAGCGCGACCGCCCTTGGGCACCGTGACGTGACCTTCCCACTCCGACCGCCGCACGTGGAGGACTCCACGCGAGAGGTCCACGTCGGACTGTTCGAGGGCAAGGATTTCCCCGCAGCGGAGCCCCGCCTCACCACCGAGCAGCACGAACACGAGGTGCTGGTGGTCGATCCTCTGCGCGGCCGCGACGAGCAGCTCGAACTCGTGCGGCTCGTAGAAGTGCATCGTGGTCGGCGGGACCCTCAACAGCTCGATGGTCGCCGGTAGCTGCCGAAGCACGCGCCACTTGACCGCGGCCTTCAGCATCGTGTTCAGCACCACCAGGACGTTGTTCACGGTCTTCGGTTTGCGGTCCACCAGCTGCGCCTTCAGCCGCTGAACCGCGGCGTCGTCGATCTGGTCGAGGCGCATCTGCCCGAACCGGGGCTTCAAGTAGAACTCAAGAATCCTCTCCTTCTGAATGATGGTGCTCGGCTTCTGGCGGTTCGCCTTCACATGCTCGTCGAGATACCGAGGCGCGAACTCAGCGAGGGTAGGGGCGCGCGGAACGAGAAGTTCCTTGCCCCGCTTCAGCAGCTCCAGCTGACGCTGCTCTCCCCAACTTCGTGCCCCTGTCTTCGAGCTGACCGGGCTCTTCACCCGCTCCCGGTACAGCTCGCCGTCGGGCCATTTGAAAGCGATGTCCACCTCGAAGCCGTTCTCCTCACCACGCCGTTTGTACTTCCGTACCTTCACGCTCATCGTCGAGACCTCCTCGGCGACAGCGCACGCCCTTCACCCATAGAGGCTAGCAACTCGGAGGTGCGGAAGAAGAGCGATCGCCCGATGCGGAAGGCGCCCGCCAGCTGGCCTCTGCTCACCCTTGCGTAGACGCTCTTGCGGCTGCTGCTCAGCAGCACCCCGACGTCATCGGCGGTGAGGACTGGCTTCGTCATCAGAGATAGGACCCGATCCCCATCGGTGTTCGCGTCGATACGGTCGGCGCGAGACCTCCGGGCGGCCGGGGTTCCGTTGGGCCCGAGCGTGTCAGCTGCCACGGCCGCCTACGGGAGTGAGCCCGTCAATGGTGTGCGACATCGCTGCTGAGGATCGCTCGGGGGGGCGAGGTAGAGGATGGCCGGCGGACATCGTCATCCTCGACTTGCTACGGCAACGCTGCGGCCGGCTCTGCGGGGAGTTCAGTCGCCGGTGAGACCAGTAGTGCATCGAGCCGGGTCTTCACCTTTGTCAGTGCGCTGGATGCCGAGGCCGACAGGACCCGATCGCGGACGTACATGTTGACGTCCTCCAGAAAGGTCTCCACCTTCGCCACGAACTCCTCGTCACGGTCGGGTTGGACGCGGGGCGGGGCGTTGCGCAGCGTCTGAACGAAGTTCCGTACTTCGCGCCGGGTCATTGTCTTCACCTGCGGGAGGATGCGCGCCTGCTCGGCAGTGCTGAGCTTCGTAAGCTCGTCCGCGGTCGTGAGCGGAATCTCCTCGGCGTCGAGCGCGGCGATGACCTCGGGACTCGCCTTCTTCTGGCGCGTGAGTGCACGGCTCGTCTTCGTGCGACTCGCGCCGGCCGCTTTGGCTGTGCTGGTGATGGTCGTGACTGCACTTCCATCACTCGTGCGCGGCGCACGCTCTTGGTCGGCGTTCGCGGGGGCCGAGCCCGTCATCAGGGCATGAAGCCGGGCCAGGGCCGCCCCCTTCTCTGCCGGCGTCAACACTCGGCGTTTCAGATTCTCGATGAGCGAGACGATCTCTGCGCGGCGGTCATCGGCCTCCTTCACGATGACCATCACCCGGTCGGCACCGAGCTGCTTCATCGCCTCGACGCGATGGCGCCCTGCGATCAGCTGGTAGCCGTCCCCGTGGGGCCGGACGATCGGCGGGTGGAGCAGGCCTGCCGCGCTGATGCTCTTGGCGAGTTCTTCGACGACGGTCTCATCGACCGGGTGCCGTTGCCAGTCGGGCAGGGTGATCGCGGCGGGATCAATGGCTGTGAGCGTGCCGACGGACGGGGGAGAGTGCTGCGCACGGGACATGGGTAGCGGTTGCGTCATACAGGTATGCCTTTCTGAAGGCAGAATGGTTGCGTTCACCGACGAGGTGTTGGCCGCCACTCTGCGGGTTGGATGTGGTTGGCGACGTTCAGAATGCCGCCAACAACGAAATGCATACTCGCATACGGGCGTAGTCTTGTCAAACGTAAGGTGTTGACATTATTATGTACACGCCATCGGCCTGTGCACATGTTGACATTCGGGCCTGGATGTGCGATAAGGTGGGTGTCCGATGCCGGACGGCGCCCCGAGTTCGACCGCCTTGGGAGCGGCGCCCTACAAGTCACTCCCTAAGAGCCGGTGTCCGGTTCCGTCGCGGTCTTGCCGCAGGAGGTGACCGAGGCCGACCTGCAGTCCCTGTTCACCAAACCGTTGCACCTCATCGTCTCCTTCGGGAGATCCAAACTGGAGATCACATGTCTGCTACCCACCGTGGTGCTGTGCGTCACCCCGGTGACTTCTACGCAACGCCGTCCTGGTGCGTGGATCGGCTCCTCGAGAAGCTGCCGCTGCGCGGCGGATCCTGGCTCGAACCCGGCGCTGGCGAGGGTGTTGATGGTCCTCGAGATCCGCAGATTCTTGGACCGTCGACCGGCGGCTTGACCGCCGGCGACGGCCCGATCAGCGGTGACTACTTCTTCGACTTCGCCTTCTTCGACTCTTCGGCAGTGCGGCGTCGGTACGACTTGCCCTCGATGGTGAGCACATCGGCGTGATGCACGATGCGATCGATGAGCGCCGTGGCGCAGGCCGCGTTCGGGAAGATCGTCGCCCAGTCGCTGAAGGTCAGATTCGTGGTCAGCACCAAGCTCTTGTCCTCATAGCGGCGCGAGACGACCTGAAAGAGCAGGTCTGCGTTCCGCGCGTCGTACGAGAGGTAGCCGACCTCGTCGATCACCAGCAGCCCGCAGTGCGCGTAGTGCTTGAGGCGCCGATCGAGTGCCCGCGGTGAGTCCTGCGCGCCGAGGTCGAGCAGCAGCTGTGACGCTGTCGTGAAGAGCGCGGTGTGCCCTTTGAGTACCGCCTGGTGCGCGAGGTTCTGGGCGATCATCGTCTTGCCCAGCCCCTGAGGGGCGACGAGCACGAGGTTGCGGTGCGCGGCGAGGAAGTCGAGCTTGAGCGCGTCCTCGACGGCCTCGCGATCGATGCGGGTTGGCCATCCCCAGTCGAAGTCCGCCATCGGGGTGAAGCGGCCAAGCTTCGAGCGGGCGAGCCGCCGGTCGAGGCTGCGCTTCGCGCGGCCCTTCGCTTCCTGCTCAGCGACGTGCGTGAGCATCTCGATGGTGCCCCATCGATTCTTCGTCCCGAGGGCGACGACGTCGTCGAGGTGCTCGGCGACGTAGTGCAGACCCAGCGCTGCGAGGTGTTTCGAGAGCTCGACGCTCATGATTCACCCGCCTTCTTGTCGGCCTTGAGCAGCGCGTCGTAGTCGGCGAGCGGGTGCGGGGTGACCTGCAGGTGCCGCACGGATTCGGGCACCACGACGTCGATGGCTGGTGCCTGTTTCCGTCTACGTGCCTTCGTGTCGAGCAGGTGCGCGACCGAAGCGGTGCTGATCGCGCGCTTGGCGAGGGCCTCGGCGACAGCCGCATCGACATCGCGCGGCCCGTACTCGCGCAGCAGCTTCAAGAGGCGGGACGTCTCGGCGCCGAGCGAGCTGCCCTTCAAGGCGAGCGCGTCGATGAAGGCGTCGGCGTTCTTGAGGGTGGTGCGAAGCACGTCGCGGCCGCGCAACTCGGCAGCGCGGCGTTTCTGGGCGGCGAGCTGCTCGAGGTGAGCCTGGTCGTCGACGCGGGCGCCCTTGTCGTAGCTGCGGACGTGTCGGGCGACCTCGGTTGCGCCGTCCAGCACGCGCACAGTGTCTTCGGACGCGAGCAGCGTGAGCGGCCTGCGCAGCAGCGTGTGCGGCACCGAGTAGTCGTTGCCGTCGAAGCGGATGTACGGCGTCTTTCCGGACGAGACGCCACGCATGACGTCGGCCGAGAAGTGCCCTTCGGGCAGCGGAAGCAGCCTCGGCTTCTCTTCGGCCAGGACGTCGGCGACGCGTCGGCCATCGGGTGCGCCCGGCCACGGGCGGACGAGCGCGACGTCGTTCACCCACCGAGCGAGTTGGGCGTTGAGATCATCGATGCCCGTGAATCGGCGGGCGGCGAAGAATGAGTCACGCAGGTAGCGGATGGCCCGCTCGACCTTCCCCTTCTCGTTGCCGCGGTACGGGGCGCAGGGTTTCGGCGCGAAGTGGTAGTGGCCGGCGAGCTCGAGCAGCCGCGGGTGGAAGCGCACCGCGTCGCCGTGCCGCTCGAGCACCACCGACTTGAGGTTGTCGTAGAGCACGCTGCGCGGGGCGCCGCCGAAGGCGTCGAAGGCCTTCAGGTGCCCGCGCAGGAAGCTCTCGAGCGTCATGTCGAGGAAGAAGCGCGCGTACAGCCCGCGTGAGTGCGAGAGCACCATCACGAAGCAGCACAGGCTGCGGTCGGCATTGCCGATGCGCAGCCGGCCGAACATGCCCCAGTCAACCTGCGCCTCTTCACCGGGCAGCGTTTCGAGCCGGAAGTACGCCTCGCTCTTCGACGGCCGCATGCCGCGCACGTACTTCTTCACCCGCTCGTAGCCGCCGACGAAGCCGCGGGCCTTCACCATCTCGAAGAGCCGAGTCGCGGTGAGGCGCGGGTACTTCTCGAGCGTCTCGTGGATGAGAGGCTTGTACGGGTCGAGCAGGGTCGCGGTCATCCGCCGGGCCTGCAGCGCGTCGGGGATGACGCCACCTCGTGTGTCGATGCCGAGCGCCCGCTCGACGGCGTCGTGGTGGACGCCGAGCTGCGTGACGATGGTGCCCACCTTCCAGTGTTCCGCGTAGTGCAGCCGGCGAATCTTCGTCACCAGGTCCATCGGCAGCGTCATCGCGCCCCCCCGTCACTGCGCTCGCCAGCGCGGCCGGTAGTGCGCCAGCGTTTCGTATCTGAGGAAGCGGCCCTCTCGGCCGCACCGCGAGCATCGGTACCTCGTCTCACTTCCATGGGTTTTCATCCTTGTCGCGCCGGTGGTGTTCGCCGCCGACGTGGCGGTCGATTCCGACGCGGGCGGCACCGTGCTCGACGGCGGCGCTCGCTCGGCAGACTGATGCGTCACTATCTGGCGAGCTCGGTACTCGGACTGGCGGCGCGCGTGGGCGTGCCGGCCGTCGAGTGTCGCCTGGTACCGACGGCCCGCCGCCTGGACCGACTCGCGCCGGGCGGCCGAGCTGCACCGGCGGCTGCAGTAGCGGTGGCCTCGGTCGCAGTGACTGCAGAGGAAGAACATCTGCCGGCACGCGGCCCGGCCGCACGTCACGAACCGCAGCGCACTCACCGACCACCGTGCGCGCCACTCTGTGGACCTCGCGCCCGGCTCTGCGCTACGCCGCTCTCAGCGAGAGCTCACCCGCATGCATTCACCCGGGCGCGCTCGCCAAGAGGGCCGCCCAGTGTCCGCTGGACGGCTCTCTGCATTTCTACGGGCGCGCGCGCCGCCGCCTACTCGTTTCCCACAGGCTCTTCACAGCTTTTTCAGCTCCCCCTCGGGCTCCCCCTCAACAGCTCAGGTCCGAGCCTTGCGCTCGTCCCGCCGCCGCGCCACCTCGACCGACTACGGCGACGAGAAGTTCGACATCGCGGTCGACGCGACCGACGACGTCGCGCCCAAGAATCTGCGGATCGCGGCGACCATTCACAGAGGGGAACATCGTCAAGGCCGTGAAGCGCCTCGACGTCCGCTGGACCGCGCTCGAGTTGCGCGCGGAGTGCCGCCCGCACCTCGAGCTCCTCGTTCCGCGGCCCGAGATCATCATCACCGACAAGTTCGTCTCGCCCGGCTTGCCGGAGGTGCAGAAGCCACTTCACGGGCGGCGCTTCGACGTTGCCCTGGGCAATCCGCCCTTCACCCTCGACGAGGAGTTCGTGGAAGAGTCGATGAAGCTCGCGGACACCGTCGTCATGCTGCTCCGGCTCAACTTCATTGGTTCCAGCGGCCGGTGCGCCTTCATGCAGAAGCACCCGCCGGACGTGTACGTTCTCCCCGACCGCCCGTCCTTCGATGGTCGGGGGACCGACAGCATCGAGTACGCTTGGTTCGTCTGGCAGAGCGGCGCTCGCAGCCGGGATGCCGGCAGGGTCACCGTGCTCAACACCACGCCAGTGGCGGTGCGCAGCGAGATCCGGCGGCAGCACGAGCTCCAACATGCCCAGGCCGCCCTGCGGACGTGCAAACCGGATCTGGCGACCCGATCGTAGACGTCAGGTGTACCGGTTCGCCGTTGGCGGGTGTCTCGCGATCGCGGGCGTCGCCCCACTACCCGTCCTCTTATTACCCGTCGACTTCACTACCCGGAGCTGTTCGGGAAATGACGAAGTGAAGTTAGAGATGAGAGGGGTGTAGGGGAGAGGCGGCGCCTACCCGCTTTCGCCGGCCTGGAGCGGTGATTCTGATGGAAACACGACAGGATGCGCGTCTGATCTGCACCAAATTCCAAGTGTTAACATTAACTTAGCTTGACTAGTCAAGGTCTGCCTTGGTAGGCTGAACATCGTCGGTCGGCGGTCTTGCGAGGCCGTCAACGGACATCCAACCCCATACAGGTGACTCGGGCATGCCTCCATGCGGGGGAGTGCTCTGTCCCAAGGAGCTTCATGAAGAGAAAGGCGAAGACGAAGACCACCCTGCAGATGCGTAGGAGGAAGGCGAAGGAACTGGTTCTCGCAGTACACGATCGACTCACTTCCCTGATCGTGGCGATCGATCGGTTGTGGGAGCAGCTCCAGAACGAGACTGGCTCTACAGGTGAGGACGCTGCTCTCGACGAGCTGTGCACCGTTCATCTGGGTGCGTTGAGGTCCAGCCATGAAGAGCGATAGGGCCGAGACCTTCTTCCCCGACGAGGTCCTCATCTCCTACCAGGGAGTGCCTGAGGGCCTCCTCCGAGGCGGCTTCACGAATCGGCAGGCGGACGTCATCTTCGCGCTGATGGCGAACACCACCGGGCACACCCTTCAGGTTCCGGTGCATACCGTGGGAGCTCCTGACATCCCGGATGGGTCCGTCCGCCGGGTTCTTCGTGAACTCCAGGCGCTTGGTCTCCGGAAGACGGAGACCGGCTGGGACCTGTCAGCCTGGAAGTCGCCCCGGTTCCTCAAGGTCCCAGCCGAGCTCCTCACTCGGTACCGCGAGCTGGGCCTGACCGGCAACCAGTTCACGACCCTGCTGCTCATGGCCCTGGACTGGCGACCGGACAACCGCACCCCGTTCATGTCGGGTGAGCGGCTGGCGACCTTGCTCAGGGTGAGCCTACGGACCGCGCAGCGCCTCCTGAGCGAGCTGCAGAAGCACCCCTTCATCTGGGTCCGGGTTCGTGGGAGCCGATGGAACCGTCGCGCCAACGAGTACGACCTCGTCGTGTTCCGAACCGAGGCGATCCACCTTGTCCGCATGAGGCTCTGCAGCAATGAGCTGGATGCGGCCAAGCGCTGGGTTACGCACAACCTGCCCTGGCTGGTCGACGCCGTGGCGAAGAGGCTCGGGGACGCGTTCCTGGTCGAGCACGACGGCCTCCTGCTCATTCCCGATCTGGGAGCCGAAGTATCGAAGCGGGCGGCACTCACCTTGGCCCCGTACCTGGGCAAGTGGTCAGAGGAAGACACCGCGGCATGGCTTCCCGCGAAGATCGCCGAGGAGCTCGAATCCAACTACTGGGCCTTTCACTACCAGGCGCTCGTGCGCCGCGGCGAGAACTGGGTCGTGCCATCGCCGGCTCCCGTCGAGCAGCAGGAGTCGTGGGCCGACTTCATGACCAAGTTTGAAGCGTCGTTCAACGCCCTTGTGCCGATCCAGGCGAGCCCAGGCTGAACCGAGGGTCGCGGCATGCCGACCAGCATCACACCTCGTGGCTGCCTGCCGAGCGGTCTGCCGGTGTTCCCGGTGCTTGTAATCTTCAGCTTGCACATCAGCTGCAGATCGGAGCCTCGTAATCTCATGGATACCCGCCCCGCCCCTCGGCCCCGGAGCCGAGAAGAAAAGATCGCCATCGCCCGGCGCTGGCAGTCGTCTGGAAAAACGCAGGAGGACTTTTGTCGTACCGAAGACATCTCTCCTCGAACCCTTCGCGCGTACTTGCGCCTCGTGCCCGAGGTCAGCTGGGACCGGCAGCTCAAGGAGTCCGTGATCCGGGCGATCGAGGCGCTCTCGGCGATCGTGAAGGTGCTGGAGCATGAGCCCGCGCGGCCGCCGCCACCTGTTCCGCCTGCGCCTTTGGTCTTTGCCCCGCCGGCAGCGACGCCCCGGCCTCTCCCTCCCACGTCAGCGATGACGGGTCAGCCCGCCGGCTTCGTCTTCCCCCGCGGATGATCACCGTGCGCCGCGCACGCCCTGCATCGCCATGACACCGCTCCCGATGATGCTCGCGTCGCCCGCCCGATTCGTGGCCGTCGACGCGCGCGTCTCCCTGCCTGAAGACCCTTCAGATCTCGACGCGGGCGCAACGCTGCGTGCGATTGCTGTCGGCTGCGACGGCGATGAGTACCAGGGCGCCGTCCGCGTGCAGCTCACCGACAGCGTGCTCAGCGTGAGCCGGATCTTCTTCGCTGCACAGGCGTGGCTCGATGGCGCGGTGGTCGCGGTGCTCGGGGTCATCGAGGCTGAGGCATGGGCGCGTCTCGTGCCCGTCGTGCGCATCGACCTGGGCACCGCTGCCGCAGCCGATCGTCAGCGTCACATTCTGCTGTTGGGCCGTTGGGGATATCGGCAGGTGAGTGACGGCGTCTTGGAGCGGGCATTCTCGAGCTCGGTCGATGTCTCGGCATGACGGCGTCAGTTTCTCGCGAGGCGCAACAGCCGGGCGAGGTTCGCGTTCGACGGGTCCTTCATCAGGCCGTAGTCGACCCACTCGCGAGCTGCGGTCGGCCGCTCGGCTTCCAAGAGAGTGCTTGCGACCGCCGCCGCTTGTTCCGCTGCGTAGCTCGGATCCTGTGTGTCGAGGTGCCGCCGGATGTCCTGCGCCGCCGCCTTGGTCAGGAGCGCCGCGGCTTCCTTCTGCCGCCGGAGCACGTTCAGCGCTCGGATCCGAATCAGCGCGAAGCGGCCATCCCGGTCTGTCGTCGCGTACCTGTCGATGAGCGCGAGCGCCTCTTTCGGTCGTCCTGCATCGACGACGAACGACGCGGCCACGTTGGCGACGGCCGTCGGCAGCACGCAGTCGTCGGGTCTGAACCGTTTGAGGTAGCTCTCTGCAACGTCCGGATCAGTCGACAACGAGACGGCGAGGAGCAGGGCCTTCGAGTTGCTGGCGTCGATCGCGAGGGCGGCGCGGACGATGTCAGCTGCGGCCTTCCCACGGGCGCCCCGAAGGACCGCGAAGCCGAGCTTGTCGTAGGCATCAACGGAGAAGGGGTCGACCCGGAGCCACTCCTCCGAGGCCTCTGCCGCGCCGGAGTAGTCGCCGCTGTCGAACTTCTTGGCGGCGACCTCGGCGATCCGGTCGAAGCCGCCGTGCATGCGCCACCCGTTACCCTCCCGAATCCAGGTGCGCGTCGACGTGTCGGAGCACGACAAGCCACCGTCGACCAGGACGTGTCTGCGGACCCGTGAGACCGCCGCGTACGCACTCCCCTGGATGGTCTCGCGCTGCGTGACCCTGACGTCGGAGACGGCCTGGGTCGCCGGGTTCATGCTCGCGACCCACTCCGACTCGGGTAGCTCCGCCTTCGCCGCCGTCGAGAAAAGGCGGTACTGAGCTCGCGCGTCCTGGGCCCGGTAGAAACACTCGACGACTGCCTCGAGATTGGAGGCCTCGATCGCGTGACAGTCGTCAGTCGCGCTCGGGAGCTGCCCTGGCTGGGGGGGAGGCGGCTTGCACGTCGACGCGACGAGGAATCCGAGCAGCGCGAGCCGGTTCATGCGGCGAACAATATACGCCCTAAGAGGTGCAGGCCACGGCCGACGCGGCACCCGATGCTGATTCCCCTTGGCTGCCATTGACGGGGAAACGCTCATCAGGAACGTCGGCCACCGAATCGGCGAGCTGCGTCGAGCGAGGGGGATCACGCAGGAGGCCTTCGCGGCTCGCGCGAACATCGGTTTCCGCTACGTGCAGAAGGTCGAGCGCGGCGTCGTGAACCTCACGCTGGTGACGATCGCCCAGTGGGCGAAGTGGCTGGGCGTGGACCCGCAAGATCTGCTGCGGCCACCCAAGGGCAAGGCGCCCGGTCGTGGTCGGCCCACCCGTCGGTGAGGCACAACCTCGTGGTTGCGCCACACCCCGCTGCTCGCCGGCGCTTGGGCTATGCGGCGGCGGGGAGGTTTTGCCACGCCCGGCGGAGCGTGCGTGTGGGTACCTTGAGCGCGATCGCAATCTGTCTCCAGCTCCGGCCTTTGGCCCGGAGCTGCTGAACGGCATCGACGTCGACCTCGCGACGGGGCCGACCCACGGCCTTGCCCGATCGGGTCTTGCCGGTCTCCATCACGCGCGCGAGGCCGGAGCGCACGCGATCCCGGATGAGCTCTCGCTCGAACTCCGCGAGAGCGGCGATCATGTGGACCAGCAGACGGCCTGTCGGCGTGGTGAGGTCGATGCTCTCGCGCAGGCTGACGATGGCGCAGCCGGCGGCGTTGAGCTCATCGAGCAGGAGGAGCAGGTCGCGCAGTGACCGACCGAGGCGATCCAGGCCGAAGATCATCACCTGGTTCACCTCGCCGGACTTCGCCGCCATCCGGAGCAGGTCGAGCGCGGGTCGGGTGGCCTTGGCGCCGCTGTGGCCGATGTCGACGAACTCGCGCACGTACGACCAGCCGCGACTCTCAGCGGCACGGCGGAGTGCATGAAGTTGGGCCTGACCGTCCTGATCCGTGGTGCTGGTCCGGACGTACAACGCATGAACCGGGTGAGCGCGCATGTGCATGGGTACCAGGTGGAGTGGACCCGCACAAGACGCGGCGCGGCATCCGATACGGACCGACGGCGTCACGACCACGCGAAGGCCAGCACGTGTCCGTCTGGATCGAGCGAGTAGGCGACGAAATCTCCCCAGTCGCGCAAGAGCGGAGGGCTCAGCTCGAGCGCGCCCGCGGCCAGCGCCCGAACGTGAAAGGCCGCCGCCCCCGTGCCCTTGAGGTACAGCTCCGCGCGCGGAATACCACGGGCGGAAGCTGGGTCCGGCAGCGCGGCTCCGAGCAGCCGCTTGATGCCGGCCTCCGGCATGAGCCCGAGGATGCTCCCGCCCTCGAGCTCGAACTCGGTCATACCCGGGACGTCGAGCCTGGGCTTGCGCGCGAGGACTGCCGCGTAGAACGCCGTGCTGCGCGCCTGGTCGGCGACGTAGAGGATGAGGTGAACCATCGCGCTCCTATACAACGCGCTTCCTCCGTTTCAGGGCGTCCAGCTCATGAGCGCGACGGTCGCGAGCAGAAAGGCGACGGTCCCGGCGATCACGATGACGAAGAGCTTCGCGGTCAGCTTCTCGGGGGCGGCGTCCTGAGTCTCGGTGGCCATGGCGACACGGCGTGCAACGGCGGGGCCGGTTCCTGACGAAGATGACCACGTGCACCTGCAACGCGCAGAAGCTGCGCTACTGGAGGTTGTCCCGGTAGGTCTTGCGCGTCACGAACGTGAGCCTCGAGAATCTGCGGGCGGTTCGCGCCGTGTGCAGCCGCCACGGGATTCCGCTCTTCCTCGATGCCTGCCGCTTCGCGGAGAACGCGTGGTTCATCCGCGAGCGCGAGCCCGGACAGCAGTCGCGGACCGTGACCGCCATCGTGCGCGAGATGTCGAGCCTGGCCGACGGCATGACCATGTCGGCGAAGAAGGACGGGCTCGCGAACATCGGGGGCTGGCTCGCCCTGAACGACGATGCGTGGGCCGAGCGTTGCAGGAACCTGCTCATCCTCACCGAGGGCTTCCCGACGTACGGCGGGCTCGCGGGCCGCGACCTTGACGCCATCGCGGTCGGGCTCCAGGAGGTCGTGCAGCACGACTATCTGCGCTACCGCGCGCGCTCGGTGGAGTACCTCGGCGAGGCGCTCGAGAAGCGGGGCGTGCCGATCGTGGTGCCCACCGGCGGGCACGCGGTGTACCTCGACGCCGCCGCGCTGCTGCCGCAGGTGCCGGCGCTGCAGTACCCGGGGCAGGCGCTCAGCATCGCGCTGTACCGCGAGGGCGGGCTGCGGAGCTGCGAGATCGGATCCGTGATGTTCGGCCTGCAGCCCGACGGCTCGGAGCGCCCCGCGGCGATGGAGCTGGTGCGCCTCGCGGTCCCCCGCCGCACGTACACACAGAGTCACGTCGACTTCGTGATCGAGGTGGTCGAACGCGTCGCGGCGCGGGCGCGTGACCTCAAGGGGCTGCGCATCATCGACGGGCCGCGGCCGCTCCGGCACTTCACTGCGAGGTTCGAGGAGGTCGGCTGACGAGTTCCGTCAGCCCCCGCAGATCCCGGATCTGGAGTCCGGTCACGCTGTCGACGAGGCCGCGCTGGGCGAGGCGCTGGAGCACGCGCCACAGCGCCCGCGGCGTCAGGCCAGTCACGGCCGCCGCCCGCGCCTTCGAGCAGGCAGCGTGGCGCCCGCGCCCCGTGTGGGGGGGCAGGGCGAGAAGCAGGCGGGCCACACGCACCTCGGGAGGCCCCGCGCGGAAGTTGGTCTGGCCGGCCCGCTCCATGAGCTCTCTCGTCGCGAGCTCGAACAGCCGCCGGGCGCCGGAAGGCGGGCCCAACCAGGCTTCGACGCGCTCGAGGGGAGCCGCGCAGAGCCGGACGTCGGTCATCGCGCGCACCTCGACCGGGGAGGGCAGCTGCTCGAGCGCCTCGAGGCCGAGCAGGGTCCGCGGCCCGCGCAGCACCGGGCGGCCGGCCCCAGGCGACGTCACCTCGACGACGCCGGTGCACACGAACGTGACTGTCGCCGCGACCTCGCCTGCGGGGCAAATGACGGTGCCGGCGGCGAGCTCTTCCGGCTCGAAGACGCAGCGGCCGTTCACCAGGAGCTCGCAATCGGCGCACCCCCGGACGGGTCGCGGTCCTCCGGGGCTCACCGGTTGAGGAGCCACGCCTGCACCGCGGCGCTTTCGGCAGAGGACAATCGCGGGGCGCCCGGGTGGCGAATCGCGTCGCGGAGCGTGCGCGCCGAGCCGTCGTGCAGCCACGGGGCCGTGCCGCCAACGCCCGCGAGCGACGGGGTGTCGATGAGCTCCGAGCCGGACAAGTGCGTGCGGCCGTCGGTGAGCTGGGCGCCTGCGTGGCAGCTGCTGCACTGCGCTGCGAACAGCTGCTCGCCCTCCGAGGCTTCGGCCGCGACGACGGGCCGCTGGGTGGCCGGTGGGCGCAGGGTCTTCAGGTAGGCCGTCACGTCTTCCAGCTCCCAGCGGTCGAGACCGTCGCCGCCCATCTGGCCGACCATGTGCGTGGTGAACGACGGCAGGTCGGCGAGGCGGCCGCTCCAGGCGTACGGGGCGGTGCGGTCGAGGTTCCACAGAGCGGGTGTGTTCAGCCCCTCGCCTTGCGGCAGGAAGCTCGAGCCCCGGTTCAGCTGCCACTGGAGGCCGTCGGTGCGCCCGTCGGGGTGGCAGCTCGAGCACGACAGGCCGCCGAGCTCGGGGCGGGTCACGCGCGGGTCGACGGCCGAGTAGAAGATGCGGCGGCCGTTCTCGACGTCGGCAGGCAGCGCGCTCGAAGCGAAGGTGCTCTCGCGGGTGACCGTGAGGCGCATGTTCTTCAGCTCCACCTGGCTCACCGAGTAGTCGAGCGCGTTGTGCACCCAGGCGCGGTGGTTGTCGCCCGCGAGGGCGATGCCCGTGGGGCGGGCCCCGACGCGCACGACGCCGTAGATCCCGCGCTCGGGAGCCTCGAACCGGTCGTCGTTGCGCCGCGTCGCGCTGAGCACGGCGATCGCGTTCGAGTTGTGATCGGCGACGAACAGCCACTCGCCGAAGGCGTCGAGCACCACCGACGACGGCGCGTCCATGCCGGTGCCGCGGCCGTTGAAGCTGCACCGGTCGTCGTCGGTCGAGGTGACGAGCACGGTCGCGGGGAAGTCCGCCGGCGGCGCCTCGTCGAAGAAGTCGTGCGGCGCGGGCTCCTGCAGGGTCTCACCGCTGGCGAGATCGACGGTGGAGATCGCGGGCGCCACGGCGAACGCCAGCGAGCCGGCCCCAGCCTGCGTGCGGCTCTGCACGTGCGCCACGTAGAGGCGCGACCCGTCGGGGGCCACGGCGACGTCGGCGGCCTGGGCCGGAGTCCGTTGCGCCAGCAGGGCCTGGCGGCAGCCCCCGGCGTTGCTCTGGGTGAGCCCGAAGGTGCGGACGGCGTGGCGGCTGCCCGGCGCAACCTCGCTCACCGTCGCGGCGAGGAAGTCGGTCACCCACAGCTGGCCGTCGGCTCCGACCGCGACGGCCCAAGGGTTGCCGCCGACGTCGAGCTCGTCCAGGGGCTCGAGCGTCTGCGCGTCGAGAACGCTGACCGTGCCCGAGGAAGCGTTCGCGACGTAGAGGCGCTGGCCTTGCGCGTCGAGCGCGAGCCCCACCGGCTCGGCCCCGACCGTCCGCTCGCGCTCCGGCGTGCCGTCGCGTGAGAGGCGGGTGACGCTGCCGGCGCCCCGGCTGGTGACGTACACGGCGCCGTCGGGTCCGACCGCGACCCGCTCGGGGCCCTTCGGCACGGTCACGTGCTGGAGCACGTCGAGGGTGTCGGCGTGGAGCACCGTGAGGCGATCGTGATCGCCGTCGGCGACGTACAGCAACGCGTCGTCGTTGCTGACGGCGATCGAGCCGGAGCTCTTCGGCACGGAGCGGCCCGGAGCGTTGCAGCCGAGGACCATGATCGGCAATACGAGAAAAGCGGCGCGGCGCATGAGGAGCTCCCTTGTTCGTTCGGCCGAGGAGAGAGCTTCCAGCACCGCGAAACCGGCCAACCCTGATCTGGATCAAGCTCAGGGCGCTTCGTGCCACTGGAAGCCACTCTCCCGCCCGAAGACGACCGCCACGCTCTCGCGCGGGCCGATCTCGAGCTCGCGCTCGTCGGTGAAGGCCCACGCGCCCTCCTCGCCCGAGTCATCGAGCCGCACGGTGAGGCGATGGCGGCCCGGAGGCAGCGGGAGGCGCTCGAGGCCGACGCTCGGCCCGTCGGCCCACAGGCCGGAAGCGCCGAACGTCTTCGCGAAAGCGGCGCGCCCGTCGATCTGGAGCTCCACGCGCACGCTCTGCCGGCCGCGGCTGCACTCCTGCGGCCGGCGCATGTGAACCGGGCGCTTCGCGTTCTCCTCGTCCGAGACGGGGCGGCAGCGCTCCTCGATCTTTCCGGCGTGGCGGAATGAGATGACGAGCGAGGGCCCGTCGGGCTGCGGCGGCGTGTACGGCAGCGCCTGGCCGCCCCAAACCGCCGTCGCGGCGAGGGCGCACGCGAGGCACGCACCGGCGGCGATGGGGAGCTTGCGGCGCCGTGGAGGCCCGCCGCCCTCGCGGAAGACGGCGGCCTCGGCGACCAGGCGTGCGGGCGCCGCGCGGTCGACGGTGACGAGCCGCACTCTCGAGCGATCCACACGGGCGCTCAGCTCCGGCGGGCGGTGGCCGCCCAGGCGCTCGGCGGCCCACGTGGGCCCCTCGCGGTACCGGCAGCCGGAGCAGGCGACGATGAGCACCCCGGGGACGCCCAGTCGCAGCGCGCGCTCGAGCGTGATGGCGTTCACCCAGCCGGCGCACGGCACGCGCATGACGCGGTAGCCGGGCAGGCTGGCGCAGGCTCCGGTGCCCGGGTCGAGGTCGAGCGAACGGCTGACCGCGTCGTCGCAGATCAGGGCGACGTGCTGCCGCCGGCCTTCGGGTTGTTCCTCGATCCACTGCTCGAGCCTCGCGCGCTCTCGGAGCATGTCGAAGTGGGGCAGGCCCGAGCCGCCGCTCGCGCAACTGCCGGCGCAGATGCCGCAGCCGACGCACCGCGACGGGTCGACCTGGGCCTGCGTGTCGAACTTGCGGCCGTCGGTGCGCGGCACCAGCGAGATGGCGTCGTACGGGCAGTCGGTCACGCAGTTGTTGCAGGCGTTGCAGCGTGACGTGACGATGTCGGCCGGCTTCGGCTTCTTCTTTGCGAGCAGCCAGGGCACGCTCAGCGCGAGCCCGAAGAGGCCTAGCGAGAGCGCCCAGAGCGCCCCCCCGCCGAGCCGATCGGTCAGCCACAGCGGGGTCAGGTACCAAGCGTCGACCGCCAGCCGGCCCGGCACGTTCGCCATGCGGGCCGGGGCGGCGGCGAGCGGAGGGAGCACGATCGAGAGCAGCGCCGTCGCGCCGGCGAGCGCGAGGGTCACCTTCCTGGGAGTGAGAAAGTCGCTGCGCTGGAGCCGGGCGATGTGCAGCCACAGCGCGATGCCCATCGCGAGGGGGATCAGCATGTGCGCGAAGAAGACGATGAAGAAGAGCAGCGAGTTGATGGTGCCGTCGGCGACGAAGGAGCGGGCGATCGGGTCGGCGAAGATCGGCAGGACGTCGAGCACGCGGGCGGTGCCGAGCGCGACCTGCCGCGCGGGCTCGTCCCACACGAGCCAGTAGCCGAGCCAGCCGATCAGCCAGAGCAGGGTGAGGGCGGCGAGGCCCGTCACCCACGCGAGCCAGCGGGCGCCGCCGAATCGGCGAGCAGCGGTGAGCTTCAGCGCGTGCCAGGCGACGAAGGCGATGCAGGCGTCGGAGCTGTAGCGATGGGCGGCGCGCACGAAGCGGCCGAGGAGGCTGGCCTCGAGCTCGCGCATGGAGGCATGCGCGTGGTGCACCGACGGCGAGTACCAGAACAGCAGGAGCACTCCGGTGGCGCACGCGATCAGCAGGAGCACGTTGGCGACCGCGCCGCTGTCGAGCAGGGGGTTCACCGCGTCGGGCAGGGCGCGCCGGCTGGCGGCTTCGATCTTGAGCAGCACGGCCTCGACGGCGCGAAACGCACCGTCAAAGCGCACGGCCGGCTCGGGCCGGGGATCCGGCGTATAGCCTCTTTCAGCCGGGCCGCTGGCCGGCCCCGGGTCTGGCGCCGGCTGTAGACGTGCGGCGCGCGAGCCGTCGTGCATCACGGTCACTCCCGCATCGCGGTCTCGGGCACTGCCGGCTCGTCGACGAGCAGCTCGAGGGCTTCGCCCATCCACCGCTCCTGCAGGTCGTCGAGGGTGAAGCGGTACGCGAGGCGGCCCGCGCGATCGACCAGGAGGAAGACGTTGGCGTGATCGATGATCCCCGTCGTCTCGTCGCGGACGCGGCGCACCTCCATGCGGTCGAGCACCGTCTCCACCGCGGGCACAGGGCCGGTCAGCAGGCGGAACTGCGGCGCCTTCACGCCCTGCGCCTCGGCCATGCGGGCGAGCTCGGCGACGTCGTCGCGTGCGGGGTCGAGCGTGACGCCGAGCACGATCACGTCCCTTCGCTTCGCCTCGGGCAGCTTCGCGACGACCCGCTTCGCCTGGCCCAGAATGCGCGGGCAGGCGAGCCCGCAGGTTGCGTAGACGGCGGTGAGCACCACGACGCGCCCCTCGAGCTCCGACAGCCGCACCTTGCTGCCCTCGTGATCGACGAGCCAGACGTCGGGGGCAGGCACCGAGATGCGCAGGGCCTGGGGCTGGAAGACGTCGGGCTTTACCGGGACGGGGGCGCCAGCGACGAGCAGCACCAGCGCGGCGGCGAGGCACGCGGTGACGCCCGTCGAGGCGCCCAAGATCGGCACGAAGGCCTTCGGCCGGTCGCGCGCCACCTGGGCGAGCGGGCGCCGCCAGAACCAGACGACGATGGCCATCAGGCCGACGAGCTCGAAGAATACCGAGCTGACGGCGAGCGCGTAGGTGGCGCCGGTCTGCGGGGCAGCTCCGAAGCACCAGGCGCGGAACTGTTCGGCGAAGGCGCCGGCAGCGCCGGCGGACGCCGGCACGGAGAGGAGCGCCGCCGTGGCGATCTCGACGAGCAGCAGTACGCCGAGGGCGAGCGCGGGGAAGGCGTAGCCCGCGAAGAAGCGCTCGACGGCGGCGAGATGGCGGTGCATCGATGGGCCCTCAGCGCACGGGCCAGGTGTCGGCGAGCGCCTTCCAGTTCGCGAAGTAGTAGACGGCGAACGAGAGGAGCAGGATGAGCGCGAGCACCAGCGTGCCCGGCGTCTTGTGCGAGCCCTCGTCCTTCTCGTGCTCCGACTGGATGACGTCCGCTGCGTTGGGTTCGTTGGCTTCGCTCATGGCTACCAGGCCTCCATCTTCTTTCCGGCGTTCGAGCGGCCGAAGAACACCGCGGCCACGGTGAGCAGCAGGAAGATGAGCAGGCCGGTGAAGGCGATCGTGCCGCCAATGCCGACGAGCCCCATCATCAGGTGGGCGGTGGAGTCGAACCCCGCCGCGAACTGCGCGCCGGTGAAGTTGATGTCCCAGTGGCGGCGCGGCACGCCGTAGCTGCCCGCGAACGACATCGCGATGGCCATCAGCGTGATGCCACCCGCGAACACGAACGGCTGGAGGCGGGCGAGCGCCTTCGCGGGGTACTCCTTCTGGAAGATGAGCGGGACGACGTAATAGGCGAGGCCCATGAACGCGAGCGAGGTGCCGCCGACGACCGTGGTGTGGAAGTGGCCGGGGATGCGCAGCGTGTTGTGGGCGATGATGTTGATCTGCTGCGTGCCGAGCGTGACGCCGGTGATGCCGCCCAGGAAGCCGAAGATGACGAGCGAGAGGAAGAAAGCCGAGAAGCCGGGGTTCTTCCACGGAGCGGCGAAGAGCCAGCCGAACAGACCCTTGTCGTGGCCCTTCTTGCGCATCGCGACCTCGACCGACGCCGGCACGGTGAAGCCGTGGATCATCGAGGCGAGCACGGCGAGGTACATCGCGTAGGAGGTGTTCCAGATCTTCCAGCCCGCTCCGACGCCGGGGTCGACGAGCAGGTGGTGAGCCGATGCGAGGTTGATGAAGAGGATGTAGAGGACGAAGGCGCCGCGGCACACGGCCTGGTTCAGGGGCTTCGCGCCGACCGTCAGCGTGCCGAGCAGGTACCAGACCGAGACCATTGCGCAGACGTTGATCTGCTGCGACTGGTGCCCGAGGCCCCACCAAACGAGTCGGTACCAGGCGGCGTCGGGCGCCTCGGTCAGGCCCAGCGACCAGAGAAACGTGGGGATCATGACGACCGCGCCGTGGAGCAGGGTGACCACCGCGATGATCGCGGCGGCGGTCGCGCCGAAGACCACGAGCGGCACGGAGCCGGCGTACGTCTTGTCGCGCTTCGCGATGTAGAGCGTGGCGAGGAAGTTGATGACGGCGATCAGCGCGCCGACGGCGAAGAGGATGATGCCCAGGTAGAACGACCAGTGGGCCTGCAGCGGCACGTAGCTGGTCATCATTACGTCGGCCTTGCCCGACCAGACGGCGCCGTTGATGGCGAGGGCGCCCGCGACCATGAGGCCGAACGCCACCCACGCGGTGCCCTTGGAGGCGAGGCGCGAGTTCAGAAGCGTCGTGCCCGCGAAGTAGAGGATCGCGATCTCCATGAAGATGATCCAGAGGATCAGCATGTTGAGCCCGTGCGCGGTGAGCACCCGGTAGTACCAGTCGGCCGGGAGCAGGTGCACGGTCGGCCACCGCGTGAGCGCGAGCAGCAGCGCCGCGACGCCGCCGACGAGCAGAAAGACCACCGCGGCCACCGCGTTCAGGCGGATGAAGCGCTGGGCGGTGAGGCACACCGGCAGGCCGGTGGTGTCGCACGTGCGTACCTGGCCCGCGTGGTTGCCGGTCTTGAAGCCGGGCTTCTCTTCGTCGGAGACCTGACCTTCGAGAACTGCCAGTCCGTTCGCTGTCGTCGCCATGTCATTCCTCCACGATGATCTTGCCGGCCATGGTGTGGTGGCCGACGCCGCAGAACTCGTTGCAGACGATCGAGTACTCGCCGGCGCGCGTCGGGGTGAGGGTGAGCACGTGGTCGTAGCCGGGCACGACCTGGAAGTTCATGTTCACCGGCTGCAGCGAGAAGCCGTGGTTCAGGTCCATCGAGCCCACGTGCAGGCGGTACGTCTGGTCTTTCTTCAGCTTGAGCACGGGGTCCCACCGCCACATGCGCGCCGTCAGGTAGACGTCGGTGCCGGGCGGCGGCTGCACGATCGCGGTGTAGCGATCTTCGCCGACCTTGTAGGCCTCGATGAACTTCTGCGCGCGCTGGTAGAACTCGGCCGGCGTCACGCGATAGGCCTCGCCGGTGGAGTTCTGCTTGCCCTTGAAGTGCCAGTACGGCATCGCCAGCGTCAGCACGATGCACCAGGCGATCGCGAGGCCGATCCACAGCCGCTCGCCGGCGCTCGGGGCCTTGAACCAACCCTGCTCGGGGAACGAGATGCTCATGGCAGCGGCGCCTTGGGCAGTCGCATGAGCTCGAGCCAGCCCCACGCGGTGTACGAGAGCCACGGGATCAAGATCCCGAGCAGGAGCAACAGCCACGGGTTGTCCATCAGTGCCTGGACGGGGTGCTTTCGACTGGCTTGGGCCACGTTCGCCTCCGGGTGAGTACTGCGAGCTTGGAAAGCCGCCGCACGGGTGCGAACGCGCGCACGACGTAGGTGAGGAAGAGGAGACCGCCGGCGACCGCGACCAGCCCGCCGGCACCCATGACGACCAGGCCGGCCCACTCGCCCGGCGTGCGGATGTGCTGCTCCGCGCCGAAGGCCTTGCGGGCCATGCCGCTCGAGCCGGCGAGCGCGAACCCGAGCGCAAAGACGAGCTGACCCGTGCCGAAGATGGCCGGCTGCCAGCGGATGGCGCGCTGCAGCCTGGCGCCCGGCCACTCGCAGCCCAGCGCAGACAGCACGGGCACCGTGACGCCCATGAACGCGCACGTCACCGCGCCGATGTTCGCGTGGTAGTGCGCGGGTACCATCGTGTTCGAGCCGGTGATGAGCGCCCCCAGCACGAAGCCGGCGACCGTCAGCGCCGCGCTCGCGAAGAAGGCGAGGAGCCTCGGGTTCGAGAAGTCGACGTCGCGCCGCGCGCGCCACAGCCCCCGCAGGCACAGCGCGAGGAAGGCGAGGACCACGGGGAAGATGCCCCACCGCATGCCCTGGGTGAACGCGCCGTGCACCCAGCCCTGCTGCACGCCCGCGAGCGCGAGCACGGGGCCCGCCGCGGCCGGGAGCAGCAGCACGAGCGAGACGGCCAGCGCGGCGGGACGCGAGACCGGCGACCGGCCGAGCGCCGGCGTGAGCAGCATCAGCCAGACGCAGAGCATCGCGGCCTCGCTCGCGACCTGGAGCACGTGGCCGCCGCCCCAGAAGAGCAGCTCGTAGCGGCCCTCGGGCGGAAGCCCCGAAGGCATCGAGCTGAGCGACGCTGCGAAGGTGAGCAGCGCGAGGAGCACCGCGAGCACGGCGCCCCGCAGGAGCGGCCGCGCCTCGCCCGGCAGCAGGTGCGTCGAGCCGGGCAGCTCGCGGCTCGGGAGCAGGCGTGCGTCGGCGAAGGTGAAGAGGAGGCCGAGGAAGAACAGGGCGAGGCCTGCGAGGAACAGCGGGTGATCGAGCGCCGGCACGTAGTTCGAGAGCACCGGCTTGACCCCGGGCACGAGCAGGGTGGCGGGCAGCGCGGCGACTCCGAGCGCGGCGGCGCCGAAACCGACTGCGCCGCGCGAGGGCGAGCTGCCCTTCGCTTCGAGCAGCGAGAAGAGGGCGGCGAGGAACGAGTAGAACCAGACCACGAGCGCCAGGTCGACGTGCACGACCAGGCAGCGCTTGAAGAACTGCGGGTCGGTCACCAGGGACGTGAACGGCGGCACGCGCGCGATGACGAGGAGCAGCGAGAAGCTGCCCGCAACGAGGAGGCTCGAGACCGCCAGCGCGAGCCACCGGGCGGCCTGCCTGCGCGCGTTGTGCCCTGCGAGCTCCACGGGGACCCTCGTCTCAATGGACAACGGAGTCCGTAGATATCTCCGCCTTCAATGGATAGTCAAGTCCGTTGATGCGGTGCTAATGTGTGCTGCCGATGATCCTGTCGATGACCGCGGAGTACGCGTTGAGGGCGATGGCGGAGATCGCGGCACGAGGGCCCGACGAGCCGGTACGCGCAAAGGACCTCTCGGAGACCGCGGGCGTGCCGCCGTCGTACCTCTCCAAGATCTTGAGGCGGCTGGCCGCGGCAGGGCTGCTGACCTCGGAGAAGGGCCATGGAGGCGGCTTTCGCCTCTCGCGCGCTGCCGGCCGGATCACGTTCGGAGACGTGCTCCGGGCCGTCGACGTCGACCTGTCGGACGGCGGCTGCGTCTTCGGGTGGGGCGCGTGCGACGCGCAGCTGCCGTGCCTTCTGCACCCGGCGTGGGCCGAGCTGAAGGCGTCCCTCTCTCAGTGGGCGACCCGGTCGACGCTGGCGCACGCGACGTCGGGAGCGGCCGCGGTGAAGCACTTCCGCCGCGCGCTCAAGCAGGCGGCGCAGGGGTCCGCAGCGGCGCGCGTGGCCGTCAGCGCAGCGGAGGCCGACGCTGCCTCACCCCGGGCGCTCGCGAGCAGCGCGCGACGTCGCGGTCGAGGGTGACGGGGCCGGCTGAGCGCGCGGCCTCGGCCTCATCGAGCGCGCGCAGGGCGGCGGCGTGCAGGGCCATCTCGAGGCGACTGTCGGCGCAGGCGTGCGAGTCGCCCGTCGTCTCGAGCGAGAGGAAGGCAGGGCCGTTCGGGAGGCGCGCGAGCAGGGGCGCCAGCACGCCGTCGGAGAGCGCCGACGAGGGGAGGCAGCCGAACGGCTTGAGCGAGAGCACGAGGTGGGCCCTGCGCTCGATGGCGGCCTCGAGCGCGCGGGCGACCTCGAGGAAGCCGCTCCCGCCGCGCACCGCGGGCGGGTACCAGGGCTCGGCGAGCGCCGCCAGGCGCGCCGGGTGCGAGAGCCGCCGTTCGAGGCCCGCCGCCCGGGCGAGCTTGCGCCAGACGGCGCCCAGGCTGCGCACGGCGCTCGCCGCTCGCGCCCGTGCTGCAGCGTCGAGCTGTGCCTCGGTCGAGCGCTGCCAGGCGAGGGCGCGCAGCCAGTCGACGAGGCGCGGGGCGTCGACCTCCGCTCCCAGCCCCGCGAGGCGAACCGCTGCGTCATAGGAAGGGTCACCCCCGGCGAGCGTCGTCCACGGCTCGCCCGTGATGAGCACCCTCGGCAGCGTCCGGTCGCCGCGGGAGGGAAGCCCGCGGAGCCGGCACGCTGCGCGGGCGAGCGCGTCGACGAGCGGCCGGCCTTCTTCCACGGCGGCGGCGACGGCGGCGGTCTCGTGCTCGAGCGCGGCCTCGAAGGCGCCGCCGTCGGCGGCGTGCGGGCGGAGCGTGTGGCCGAGGGTCTCGAGCACGTCTCCGGCGATGAGCGCGAGCAGCAGGCCGAAGCCCGGGCCGCGCTCGAGCGCGGGGAGAAAGGCCAGCTGGTCGACGCGCTCGACCTGCAGCTCGCCGAGGCCGGCGCCCTCGAGCACGCGCTGCCACTCGAGCGGGAAGGCGGCGAGCCGGCACGGGCCGCACGAGGCGGGCACCAGCCAGGTGTGCGCCCGCGCGAACGCCGCCGCGCAGCCCGAGCGGCGCGCCCGCTCGAGCACGGCGCCGACGGAGTACTGCGCCGGGTTGCACTGGCCGTGGTTGCCGAGCGAGCGGGCGGCCGCGAGGCCGGCGTCGGACGGCGGCGGCAACGGCTCGGCGTCGAGGCCCGCCGCGCGCAGCGCCGCGACGGCGAGCCGGTCGCGTGCGGCGCCGAGGCCGCCGACGAGCAGGGTGCGAGGGCTCACCCGTAGCGCTCCCGGTGGCGTTCGTAGCGCTCGACCGCCGCGAGGAAGGTGCGCAGCCGGAGCCTCAGCGACGCGACGGGCCGCGTCTCGTCGAGATCGTGCAGCGCGAGGAAGGGCTTGCCCGCGGCGCTGCGCGCCGCGGCGGCGACGTGCGAGTACAGCGATGCGTCCTGCCCGCACTTGAAGCTCGACAGCTCGATCGCGACCAGCCACGGCAGGCTCCCGGCGCAGCGCGCCGCCGCGAGCCGCTCGCCGTCGCCGGAGTTGGTGAGGAACGGCAGATCCGTCAGATCGTGAGGGTCGCCGCCGAGGCCCGCCGCCGCGATGACGTCGGGCGAGTGCGGCAGCGCGCGCAGCGTCAGGACGCTGCGGCCCCGCGCCGAGAGCTCGCTCGAGAGCTCGTGATGCAGCCCGGGGTCGGCGTGGTACGGCCGGCCGATCATGACGACGGCGCACCGGCGGTCGCGCCGGGCGGCGGTCAGCACCTTCGCACCGAGCTCCTCAAGCTGCCGGTCCCAGGCCCGCTGCCCGGCGAGGCCTTGCTGCAGCGCAGCGTCGTGCTCCGCGCGCGCAAGGCCGGGGCAGACGGTGCGCATCGCGTCGAAGAGCGCCTGGCTGAGCTGCCGCTTGTCCGGCAGCTCCAGCACGGGGGAGAGGAGCCGCGCTCCGCCGGGCAGCACGCCTTCGGCGCTCGCGCCAAAGGCGATCTTCGTCACGAGCGGCGTGCCGGCGACGACCGGGCAGGAGGCGGTGTCAGCGCAGCCCTTCACCGCGGTCACGGCGCGCGTGACCGCTGGGAAGAAGAGGACGTCGAAGGGGCGCTCCGCTGCGCGGGCGAGCAGGTCGGCGACGTGTGCCTGGGCGACTTTCGCGGGGTAGCACGCATCGGCGGTGCCGCGGCCGGCCGCCCGGCGCCACAGCGCGTCGGAGGTCAGCTCCCCCGTCACGAGGTCCTCGCGCCGGACGCCGAGGGCCTCGAAGTAATGCGTGAAGAGCGGAGCGGCACGGTACTGCGCGAGCACCCGCGGTATCGCGATGCGCAGGCCGGCGCCCGCGCGGCTCACGACGTCGACGGCGTGGTGCCGGTGGAACAGGCGCGTGGCCTCGAGACGGACGAGGTTGACGCCGCGCTTCGGTGACTTCGCGCCGGGAGCCGTCGCGCCGCCGCGCTCGCAGGCGTTGCCGGTGACGGCGGTGAGCGCTTCACCATCGTGGCGCGCGGTGACGAAGGTGCGGGCGCACCGGCTGGGGCACAGCCCGCAGCGGGTGCGCACGCCGGTCTCGGTCGTGACCTCGAGAGAGCGCGCGATCTGGAGCAGGTCGCGCGGAGATCGTCGCTCCACCGCTCGCGCGGCGAGCGCGGCGCCGATGGCTCCGGCCTCGCCGGGCCACGGGTGCACCGCGACGCGGGCGCGTGGGTGCCTCGAGGCGAGGTAGTCGACCTGCGCGGCGACCGCTGCGGCGTTGCGCTGAACGCCGCCGCTCAGGACGAACACGTCGCCGAGGGAGTCGAGGGCGGCGGGGCCGGCGACGTTCTCCCAGATGTTGCGCGGCAGCACGGCAGTCATTCCGGCCAGCACGTCCGCGGGTGGCACTCCGTCGCGCTGGGCGGTGACGCGCTCGGTGTCGAGGAACACGGCGCAGCCGAGGCTGAACCTGGGCACCGAGGCGGCTTCCGCGGTGACGGCGGCGATGCGGTCGAGCGGGACTCCCAGAGCGCCGGCGGTCGACGCGAGCAGCGCGCCATTGCCGGCGGCACACTGGTGAGAGAGCCGGAAGCTCTTCACCCCGCCGCCCTCGTCGAGGACGAGCACCTTGATGTCCTGCCCGCCGACGTCGCAGACCACCTGGGCACCGGGCACCATGGCGCGGGCAGCCCGCGCATGGGCGAGCGTCTCGAGCTCGGCGACGTCGGCGCCGAGCACCGGCCCGAGCAGATCGGCGGCGTAACCGGTCACGCCGAGCGCACAGGGTTCGCCGGGCGCGCACCTCGCGGCGAGCTCGCCGAGGACGGCGGCGGCGTCGGTGAAGACGTCGCCGGTCGCCGCGCGGTACGCGGTCGCGACGACTCCGCCGCCCTCGCCGAGCGCGACCGCCTTCACCGTCGTCGAGCCCGCGTCGAGGCCAATCGCCAGCCGCTCGTGGAGGGCCGCGGCCCGCGGCCGGGCGGAAGGCAGAGGCGTGGCGGCACGCGCGAGCCAGGCGGCATCTCCCTTCGGCTCGACGGGCATGGCCTTCGGGGCGAGGCGCGCCCGGCCGCCGCGGGCGAGCGCGATGCGGTCGAGCGCCGGCCCGGAGATCGCGGCTCCGATCGCGGCGAACAGCGCCGCGTCGGAGGGGACCAGTACCTCGGCGGGGGGCACGCCCAGCTCGCGCCAGCGCGCCTTCAGGTGCCGCTCGAACGCGGCAGCGAGCGCGGGGATGAACGCGACGGGGCCGCCGAGGAGCAGCACCGGCCCGGTGAGCGGGCGCCCCCGGCCGAGCGAGATCAGGTTCTGGCGCACGACCGCGTCGAGCAGGCCGCGCAGCACGTCGTCCTCACGGTGGCCGCGCTTCACCAGCGCGACGACGTCCGCTTCGGCGAAGACCCCGCAGCGGGCGGAGACGGCCGGCGGTGGAGCGTCGACCTCCGCGAGGCTCGCGAGGGTCCTCACTTCGAGGCCGAGCCTGAGCAGGCAGCGGTCGATGACCATGCCGGTGCCGGCCGCGCAGCGCTCGTTCATGTCGGCGGCGAGCGCCCCGCCGTCGCCGAGGTGGAGCAGCTTGGTGTCCTGCCCGCCGAGCTCAATGACGGTACGGGCCGGGGGGTCGGCGCGGCGTGCAGCGGCGGCGACGGCGTGCACCTCGTGGACGAAGCCGGCGCCGAGCCGGTCGGCCACGGCGCCGCCCGCGGAGCCGGTGACCACGACGGTGCCTGCGCCGAGCGCAGCCCGCGCCTCGGCCGCGAGCACGAGCGCTTCATCGAGGGGGCGGCCCTGGTGGCGGCGGTAGGCGCGGCGGACGACGTGGCCCTCGCGGAGCGCACAGAGCTTCACGGTCGTCGAGCCGGCGTCGATGCCGATGAGCGGCGCGTCGCTCACGAGCGCCGCTCGCCCGAGGCCACCGCCCGTGCCGCGAGCTCGGCCCAGCGCAGGCCGCGCCCCAACAGGAAGCCGGAGAGGCCGAGCGCCGCGATCGCGGCGGTGAGCTGGGGAGTGTCCTGCGCGACCTGCGCGTCGACGATGCGCGAGCCGATGCCGTGAGGAGCGCCGGCGATCATCTCGGCGACCGTGGCCACGATGATCGCCATCGCGGTGGCAATGCGAAGCCCGACGAGCAGCGCCGGCAGCGATTCCCACGGCTGGGTCCACCGCAGCCGCTGGAGCGGCGAGGCCCCGGCCAGCCCGAGCTGCTCGGCACGCGGCGAAACCGGCGCCTTCGCAGCAGTGGTGACTGCCACCGCCATGATGACGCTGACGGCTGCCGTGACGGTCGCGATGCGGGCGGCGTCTCCGTAACCCAGCCCGAGCAGAAAGAGCGGGAGCCAGACCACGGGTGGGATGCTCCTCAGCAGCTCGAGCAACCCTTCGGGGGCTTCGGTGGCTCGAGAGGCCCAGGCGGCGCCTGCCCCGAGCAGCAGCCCGAGGGCCGTGCCGAGGAGCAGGCCGGTCGCGGCGCGGGCGAGCGTGCCGGCGAGGTCGAGCGCGAGCGGGCCGGCGAGCGCGGCCATGGTCAGGAGCGTCTCGAGGGGGTCCGCGATGAGCGGGCGGCCGGCGATCGTGACGAACGAGACCCCCCACCACAACCCCACGGTCGCCACGCCAAAGGCGACGGAGGGCGCGAGGCGCCGGGTCCGGTGTGGCGGGGAGGGCCGGCGCAGCTCGAGTGTGGCGGCCGCGGGAGTCACGCGCGCGCCTCGACGAGGGCTCCGTGAGAAAGGCGGACGATGCGAGCGCCCAGCGCGTGCGCTTCGTCTTCGTCGTGCGTGACCATGAGCAGGGCGCGGCCGCACAGCGCGCGATCGACGCCTTCGAGCACCGAGCGCTTCGCCTCGGCGGCGAGCGCGGCGAACGGCTCGTCCGCGACGACGGCCGGTCCGGCTGCCGCGAGCGCGCGGGCGAGGGCGACCGCCTGCCGTTCTCCTCCCGACAGCGCGGCGGTGCGGCGCCCGGGGTCGATGGCCGGGGCGACCTCGCGCAGGCACGCCCAGGCGACCTCGGTCGCGCCGGGCAGGTTGGCGGCGAGGCGCGGCATCGCCACGTTCTTGAGCACGGTGAACCACGGGAAGAGGCTCTCGCCGGCGGCCTGCGGGACGTAACCGCACCCGCGGGGAGCGGGCTGCACGATGCCGCGCGAAGGCCGCTCGAGCCCGAGCAGGAGCCGGAGCAGCGTGGACTTTCCGGCGCCGTTCTCGCCGATGAGCGCGACGCGCTCGCCCTCGCCGACAGTCAGGGTGATGTCGGCGAGCACGACGGCGGAGGCGCGCTCGAAGCCGAGCCGGCGGGCGGCCATGACGGTCACGGGGGGCTCCACAGCGCCTGAGCCGGGTCGAAGCGCGTGGCGTCGACCTCGCGCGACCGCGCGTAGCGGGTCAGCGGGTACCGGGCGGCGAAGCTCCGCTCGCCCTCGCGCAGGTGCGCGCCGAGCGCGTCGCGCCCCACGGTGGGGTCCGCGGCGATCTGGGTGATGGCCTCGTCGAGCGCGCCCACCAGCGCGGCGGCGACCGCCGGCCGCTCGCGAACGAAGGCTTCAGACAGCGCGAACGACCCGAACACGAACGGCGCGCCGAGTGCCCGCGGCACCTCGGCGCCGGCCCGCAGGGGGCGGGCGATGCCGCGGCTCACGGCCGCGGTGGCCATCGGGTCGCCGGTGAACAGGGCGTCGATGCCGCCGGCCCCGAGGGCGTTAACCTGCTGCTGCGGCGCCGTGTTGGCGATCTTCACGTCGCCCGCCTGCAGACCGGCCTTCTCGAGCACGGCGACGAGCCAGCGCCGGTAGGCGACGGTGGGGAGGATGCCGACGGTGCGGCCCTCGAGCTCGGCGATGCTCTGGATGGCGCTCTCTTTCGGGACGAGCAGGAACGAGAGCGGGTGCTCGTCGTCTTCGAGAACGGCGGTGGCGAGCCTGACCTTCGGGGCGCCTCCCTCGCGGCTGAAGAGGATGGGCAGCGCGACGTAGCCGGCGGCGTCGAGCCGGCCGGCAGCGAGCTCGTCGGCGAACGGCTGGGCGGTATCAAAGCACTGGAGGTCGACGTCGAGGCCGCGGGCGGCGAACAGGCCGCGCTCGTGCGCGACGAAGATGGGCTGGCTGATGCGCAGGAGCGAGACACCGACCTTGACGCGCTCGCGGGGCGCGCCGGGCCGCGAGCAGCCGGCGAGGGCGAGCGCAAGCAGCGCGAGGCGGGCCATCACGGCGCGACCGTACGGGTCTCGATCGCTGCGTACCCTTGATCGAGATCAAGCGGTCAGGGCCGGCTCATGAAGAACGAGACGAGCAGCACGAAGGGGCCCTGGTAGGCCTGCATGGGCTCCGTGATCTCCCAGGACGAGGCGCGGCACGCCGAGCCACTCCAGTCGCAGCCGACGGAGAAGTCGCGGTAGGCGTACGGCGGCCTGGCGCGGTCGGGCAGCGAGAACGCGCCGCTGTAGTACGCGTTGGGACCGCCCGGCACGAAGCCCGGTGGCGGGCCGTGCACCGAGGTCTGAGCGTCGGCCGGGTGGTAGGGGTAGAGCGGCTCGTCGACGCCCGCCGGCTTGCCGTTGTACTGGGCGTTGCCGTGGTCGCCGTCGCCGCCGGTGTAGCTGAACCACGCGTGGTAGATCTGAAACGAGCTGTGCTCGCCGCCGTACGCGGCCATGTTGGTGAGGTACAGCATGTTGAGCGGGTTCAGGCCGAGCAGGTAGTGGAGGTGCTTCTGGGCGAGGAAGCGAACCTCGCCGCTCGCGCGGCTGCCTAGGGCGCCGAAGCGGTCGGCGAGCATGAGGTTCGCGCCGTACGCGGCCTGGTTGCGGTTGCTGCCCCAGCTCCAGTCCCATCCGTTGCCGGGGCCGCCGAGCATGCCGCCGTAGACCCCGGCCTCGCGGAACGCGGGCTCGACGATCGCCAGCGCGACGCCCGCGCGCACCTGCGACTTCACCACCGGCGTGCCGCTCGCGTTCGCGAGGTAGTGCCAGGCGCCGAGCGCGATGACGCCGTCGCCGGGCGACGCGCTGGAGCCGGCCGTACCGTTCCACGTCTCCCAGTCGAACGCGTCGGCCTCCGCTCGAGCGCCCGCGGCGACGGGGTTCATGCGGAAGACCGCCGAGGCCGCCGCGGCCTTCAGCGGCGCCTCGGAGGCCGGCACGGCGCGGGTCTGCAGCCACGACCAGCCCGCGGCCGCAGCGGCCGCGTACCGATCGGCGTCTGGCGCCTGCCCGGCGGCGCGGAAGACGATCGCCGCGTGCGCGAGCGAGAGCACCGCATTGCCCGTCGCGCGCGTCAGCGTCACCCCGCCGCCCGACCATCCGTTGCCGTCGGGCGAGGTCGAGTCGAAGTACACCCGCCGCTCGTCGGAGGCGCTCGGCGGCGAGGCGACGGTGGCGTCACGCCCCTTCGCGGAGCTCAGGAAGTGCCCATCGGGCCGCTGCATGCGCACGTAGAAGTCGAGCTCCCAGCGCAGCTCGTCGAGGAGGTCGGGCACGCCGTTGCCGCTCTCGGGAACGTTGAGCTGGCCGTCGCGCCAGGCGCCGGGGTTGAGCTCGTACGCGAAGAGCAGCTCGGGCACGCCGCGGCCCCACAGCGTCTTCTGGTAGTCGCCGGCGTCGTGCCAGCCGCCGCGCAGGTCGAGGGTGCCGCTCGCAGCCGAGCCCGGGCCCGGCGCGAGCGCGGCGTCGCCGAGGTGGCACGCGCCGTCGACCCATTGCCCGCCGCGGCCGGGCAAGCCGGGGAGCGCGTCGCTCGCGTACGGGAGCGCCTTCGCGTGGTTGCAGCGCTGGAAGTAGAACGCCTTCGCCGCGGCCGCGCCGGCGACGTCGTAGACGTCCTCGGCGATGCGGAACCCGTAGGAGCGCAGCCCGAGCGCGGGGAGGTAGAGGTAGTAGTCGCCGGGCGCGGTGATGGTGCTGAAGTCGATCTGGGCGGCGGAGTCCTGGCTGTCCTCGTCGGGGGCGGCGGCGCCCGCCGTCACCGTGGCGGCCACGGTGTGATCGGCCCGGCGCACCTGCACGGCCGCGCCGCTGTTGTCGAGCAGCACCGCGATCTTCCGGTCGGCGGGGCGCCACCCGAGGTGGTTCACGCGCAGCGCGCCGCCCACCGTCCCGGGAGCGCCGCCGGAGCCGCCCGCGGCAGCTCCGCCCCCGGCCGCTCCACCGGCCGAAGCGCCACCCGCCGCGCCGTGAGGCTCGGGAATCGCTCCCGAGTCGCCGGGAGACACGATGGACGCCACGCAGCCGCCGAGCGTGAGCGCGCAGAGGGCGACGGGGAACCGCACGCTCAGAGCCGCGGCCGGACGACGCCGCAACGCATCGCAGTGGGGGGCGGGTCGGGGCGAATGACGCCGTAGCGCGTGGCGATCGGCGGGCGCCTGCCCTCGGCCGGCGGTCGCGTCGGCCGCGTGTGGGCGCGCCGCGGCGCGGCGGGCTTCTGAGCTTCACCGATTCTCAGGGGCACGTGTGACCTCCTTGGGCGCAGCTGACGTCACGGGGGGCTTCGCGCGCATTGATCCAGCTCAAGGCGTGCTGCCGGTGCATCGAGGCGAGACTCGGCGCCGGTGCGAGCTGCGCGGCGAGACGCTCAGCTCGCCGACGCGGGGATCACCGAGGCGACCCCCGATGGGCCTCATCGCGCGGGTGGCGGATCCCGAAGGGAATCCGGTCGAGCTGTATCAGCCTTGAGCGCGGGAGCCGGCGAGGCCACCGCCGCGCCCATGCGGCGGTTGAACGCGGCCTCGCCGACGGCCTCGACCTGCGCGATCTGCCGGCGCAGGGCCTCGACGTACGCGCGCGCCTGCTTGCGGTAGTTCGCGTTCATCACCGCCTGCCCGAGCACGATCTCGAGCGCGCCCGGGTTCTTGAGCGCGGCGCGGGCCACGCTCCTCCAGAAGTACCCAGCCGCCTCGCGGTCGAGCCCCACCCGCCGGATGATCTGCACGAGCGCCCCCGAGAGCTGCCAGAGCTTGCGCGGCGAGGGCATGTGTTTGTGCGCCGTCTCGAGCTGGCGCGTGATGCGCTCGAGCCGCTCTTCGTGCAGCTGAGGGAGGTAGAGCCGCTCGAGCACGCGGGCGAGGTCGGCCAGCACCTCGGCCCGAGGCCTCGAGGTCACGAAGTTCAAGCCCGTGGTTGCCGTGTCGGAGCGCTCCTTCTCTTCGAGCGAGATCACGCCCTCTCGGAACAGCCGGCCCTCGCGCTCGAGCCTCCGCGAGAGCTCGGTGTTGGGCAGCGCGTGGAGCGGCAGCACCAGCGTCGGGAAGGCTCCGGTCTTCTGCACCATCGAGAGGACCTTCTCGGCCGTCCGCTCGCCCTCGCCGTCGAACCCGACGATGACGCCGGTGTTCACCACCATGCCGTAGCGGTTGAGGGCCGCCACGGCCTCTTCGGCGGGCATGGCGGTGTTCTGGCCCTTCTTGGCCCGCTCGAGCGCCGCCTCGTCGCCGCTCTCGATGCCCATGAAGACGTAGCGGAAGTCGTTGTCTCTCATCAGCTCGAGGATCCGCGGCAGGCGGGCGAGGTTCATCGTCGCCTCCGTGCTGTAGAAGAACGGGTGGCCGTGGGCGCGGTTCCACTCGCGCATCGCGAGCAGCACCTCCTCGGCCTTGCCGATGTCTCCGATCAGGTTGTCGTAGCCGAAGTCGATCATGCCCCGGTGGCCGAGGTCGTAGAGCGCCTGGTGCTGCTCGATGATGCGCGCCGCCGGGGTCGTGCGCGGCTTTCGCCCGAAGATCTGGATCTGCGCGCAGAACTCGCAGCTGAACGGGCACCCGCGGCAGAAGCTCATGCCCACGAACAGGTACCGATCGAGCTTCGCCAGGTCATAGCGCGGGATCGGCGCGTGGGTCAGCGCGGGCGCCTCGGCCGAGCGGTAGATGCCCTGCGACACGCCCGCCTTCAGGTCCTCAAGCAGCCGCGGCAGCACCGGCTCCGACTCTCCGCAGACGACGTACTCGACGAACGACACGTACTCGTCGGGCTGCAGCGTGGGCCCCGCGCCGCCGACGACGACCACGACCCCGTGCGCGTGGGCGCGGTCGACCAGCCGCTGAATCGGCACCATCTGCGGGCCCTTGCCCGAGATCATCAAGAGGTCGGCCCAGCGCAGGTGCTCGTCGGTGACGGGCTCGAGGTCTCCGTCGACGAGCTTCAGCTCCCAGTGCGCGGGCAGGTGGGCGGCGGTGATGAGCAGCCCCAGCGGCGGCGCGGCCGACTGGCCGCCGAGCAGGCGGAACACCTCGCGCGGGTTGTAGAACGTGTGCTCGAGGAACTCCGGCCGCACCAGCAGGCAGCGCAGCGGGCCCTCGCCCAGCTTCTTGAGTGGCATGGGGCTCTAGACGCTGCGGGCCCGCCGGCTGCCTTGATCTGGCTCAAGGGTAGAGCAACGACTTCACCCAGGCGTCTCCCGACCTCTCGTACTGCTCCCGCCAGTGCAGCCGGAAGGGGTGCGCGCGCCAGAACTCGAAGCGGTCGGGCTCGACGCGGTACCCGCCCCAGTGCGGCGGCCGGGGGACGTGCCCGACGGCATGGCTGAGGGTGGCCCGGGCGGCCCGCGCTTCGAGCTCGAGCCGGGACGAGAGCGGCCGGCTCTGATCCGACGCCCAGGCGCCGATGCGGGAGGCGCGCGGCCGGGTCTCGAAGTACGCGTCCGACTCCTCCGCGGTGACCTTCGTCGCCATGCCCTCGACGCGCACCTGCTCCTCGAGCGCCGGCCAGTAAAAGTCGAGCGCCGCGTACGGGTGCTGCTCGAGCGCGCGCGCCTTCTGGCTCTCGTAGTTGGTGAAGAAGACGAAGCCGCGGGCATCGAGGCCCTTGAGCAGCACGACGCGCAGCTGCGGGCGGCCGCGGTGATCGACGGTGGCGAGCCACATCTGGTTGGGGTCCCTGGGCTGCGCCTCCTCGGCCCGCTTCAAGAGCTGCACGAAGCGGTCGAACGGCTCGTTCCAGGGCAGGTGCATCGGCTCTCGCATCACGAGCGGGCGATGGCGCGGCCCACGTGCAGCCCGAGCGCGTAGATCGACAGCTGCGGCGGCCCGCCGATCGAGGTGGGGAACAGCGAGCCGTCGGCGACGAAGAGGTTCCTCACGACGTGGTGGCGGCCCTCGCCGTCGACCGCCGAGCGCTCGGGGTCGTCGCCCATCGGAACCGAGCCCATCGGGTGCACCGCCACGACGTCGAGCGCGCCCCTCTTCAGCTCGAAGCCCTTCACCGCCTCGAGGTCGTCGCCGCGGCGGAACCGCCACGGGGGGCTCGTCGGCACGAAGACCTCGCGCGCGCCGGCGGCGAGGAGGAGCTCCGCGCAGGCCCACAACCCGTGCGCGAGCTCTCTGCGATCGGCCTCGCCGGGCCAGTAGTCGATCGACACGCCGAGGTCGCCGTCGGGCCGCACCTTCCCGGCGGTGAGATCGTGGATCATGGCGGTGAAGACGCCGAGGTGCGCGTAGCGCTCCATGAGCGCGCGGTGGGCGGCGCCGTGCCCCGGGATCAGCGTCGCGGTGCCGATTGGGTGTGCGAAGGCGGGCACGATCCACGTGCGGTGGGCGCCCTTGCGGTCGAGCTCGAGCAGCTCGGTGCACTCGTACGACTGGGGGATGCCCTCCCAGGCGCGCACCGGCTCGTCGAAGTCGCCGGCCGCGATCACCGCCGGGTGCACGCGCAGGCGGTTGCCCGTGACGCCGCCCGCGTCGAACACCCCCGAGCGCAGGAGCAGCGCCGCGGTGCCGGTCGCCGAGGCCGAGAGGCACACGCGCCTGCAGCGCACGCGCACCTCGCCGATCGGCTGCCGCGTCACCGCGTCGAGCGCGACGGCCTCGACGAGCGCCACGTCGCCGCGGCGGAGCACGAGGCGCACCGCCTGGCAGTGCGCGAGCACCTCGCCGCCGGCGCGCACCAGTGCGGGCACGAGCACCTTCGCGGCGTTGTTCTTCGCGTCGAAGGCGCAGCCGACCTCGCAGAAGCCGCTACCGGTGCAGCCGGTGCGGTTGTGCCTGAGGCCGCCTCCGCGCCAGCCGAGGCGGTCGCAGCCATCCTTCAGCAGCCGGTTGTGGCGGCTCCACCGCGCGGGCTCGACGTCGGTCACCTCGAGCAGCCGCTCGACCTCGTCGTACAGCCCGTCCAGGACGTCCGGGCTCAGCTTCGACAGCCCCGCGTCGCGGCGCCAGGCCGAGAGGATCGGTGCGGGGATGCGCTTGCACAGGTTCAGGTTGTGCAGCGTCGAGCCGCCGACGCCGCGGCCCTGGTGCAGCTTCACCGCGCGGTCGGCCGTGGTGCGGCCGCCGCTGTCCCAGAACAGGCGCGGGAACATCTGCTCCTCGCGCTGGGTCATGTCCGCGCTGGTGACGTGCGCGCCCGCCTCGAGCACGAGCACGCGCAGGCCGGCTTGCGCCGCGGCCATCGCCGCCATGCTCCCGCCCGCGCCGGAGCCGACCACGCAGAGATCGGTCTCGAGGGTGAGCGGCAGGCGCGCGGTGCTCGCGTCGAAGATCACGTGACGGCCGCCTTCGGCACCGCTCCGGCCGGGGCGCGCAGCGGGTGCGGCGCGGTGCCGGGCTGTGTGCCGGCCTGGACGGTCGGGCCCACGTACGCCAGCGCCGGCCACGTGCGCGGGTCTTGCCAGTAGCCGAGCAGGCAGAGATCTCTCAGGCCGCGGTAGAGCAGGGCGAGCAGCCCGCCGCGCGCCGCGAGCGACGTGAGAAACTCCTCGCGCTCGGCGGGCGAGAGGCGCGTGAAGCGGTGCGGGTGGCCGCCCAGCAGCGACGTGCCCTGCTCGACCGCAATGAGCAGCAGCCGCACCTCGCGCTGGCCCTTCGGGCTCATCGTCGCGACGTAGCGGTCGGCGTTCGCGGCGACCTCGAGCGGCGTAGGGCCCGGCGCACCCGACGGCACCAACACCTCGGCGGCCGCAGCGAGCACGGCGCCCCGCCAGCCGGGCGCGCCGGAGTAGCCGGTCGAGCGCTGCCAGGCGACCGCTCCCACCGCCACGCCCGCCCCCGCGAGCAGGACGCGGCGTCGCGAGATGCCGGGCCTGCGGTGGGAGTCGAGGAGCGCGCGCAGCTCGGGCGGTAGCGCGCGCTCCCAGCCCGCCGGCCGGGGTACGTCGCGGTGGGCCGACTGCCAGAAGAGCACGCGCTGGCCCGCGGAGCGCCGGCCGAGCAGGGCTGCCAGGGTCTTGCCGGTGTAGGTCGGCTCGAGCGGCAGGCCCGAGTCGCGCCCGAGGGCGCACGCCTGCAGCGCCTCCGGCGTCTCGACGGCGTAGCCTCCGCCGAGGTGACCGCGCTCGATCTCGACGGGCGCCGGCGAGCGCTCGGCGATGAAGGGCACGCCGCGCTGCTCGAGCAGCCGCCGCAGCCCCCGCATCAGGCGGTCCAGGCGGGCGCGGCGCGAAAGCAGGGGCTCCACGGTAGCGACGGCGATCAGTGCCGTCTGGACGCCGGCGAGCCCGAGCCCGACCGCGAGGCCGGCCGCGATGCCTCCGGTGCCGAGCGGCACGTAGATGCGGTCGGGGCAGGGCAGCTCGCCGGCGCGGATCTGCCGCGCGAGCTCGAGCGCGGCGCGCACCAGGCCCACCATTCCGGCCGGGCTCGTGCCGCCGGGAGGAATCGTCGCGGCACCGTCGAGGGCTCCACCCCTCAGCGCGCGAGCGTGCGCGAGCCCGAGCGTGAGGCGCTGCCGGTAGCAGGTGATGCGGCGCGCGTGGGCGGCGGTGAGGGCGAGGTTGTCGAGCGCGCTCGAGGTCGGGGCCTGCAGGAAGACGTAGGCGTCGAACGGGAGCGCGAGCTCTCGCGCGGCCGCGCTGGCGGTCGCGAGGTGGCCCGAGCCGAGGGCGCCGAACGACGCGAGCGCGAGCGCGTCGTCGAAGGGTGGCGCGGCGAGCAGGGCGTCGAGCTTGCGCACCTTGGTGCCCCCATACAGCGCGGGGAGCAGGTCGTCTCGCTTGGCGCCCAGCCACGCGGCGCGCGTCGCGGCCTGCAAGGCCGGCAGCCGAGTCACCGGCGAGGGGGCGCGCACCCAGCCCAGCGACGGCAGCGCGTCGAGGGCGGCGCTCACGCGGCTGAAGTCTTCGGGCTCCATGCCGCAAGCAGCCTCGCGAACCGGCGGGGCCGTCGGGTTGACGTAGATCAATGCGGTGGCCGCGGCAGTCGTGGAGGTTGCGCGCGCAATCGAACGAGGAGGGTGCGGGTGAAGGTCTGCCGAATCGACGAGAAGCTGTGCATCAAGTGCGGAGCGTGTGCGTCAGTCGCTCCGGGGCAGTTCTCCGTCCGCAAGGCGGCGGGCAAGGTGGTGCGCGGGGCGACCACGCCGGGCGAGAGGGCGGCGAGCGACGCGGCGATCGCGATGTGCCCGGTCGCGGCGATTTCGGCGGACGGCGGCCGGCTCAGCCCCAAGGCGCCGGTGGCGGCGCCGAGCCGTGAGCTGTACCCGCAGCTGGCCGAGGTCGCCGAGGCGGCGCGCTGGCACCCGTGGGAGCTGCCCTGGTCGAGCTTCGACAGGTCCCGGGCGAGCCCCGAGCTCAAGGCGATCGTGCGCGAGATGGCGTACTTCGAGCAGGCGACGTTCACGGCGACCCAGCGCTTCCTCGAGGCCTTCCGCGACGACGCCGACTTCTCGCAGTGGGTCTCGGTCTGGTTCTACGAAGAGACGCGGCACCCGATGATCTTCCTGCGCTGGCTCGAGCTCGCCGGTGACGACGCCGTCGACGCCGCGTTCGTCGCGCAGGGCCGGGAGACCGCGCCGCTCCTGCGCTCGCCCGCGAGCGTGCTGGCCGTCAACATCATCAGCGAGATGACCGCAACCGAGGCGTACCTGTTCGCGGCGCGCGGCAGGCCGGAGCCGCTGATCGCGGCCATCGCCGAGCGCGTGGCCGCAGACGAGTCGCGTCATGCGGCGAGCCTCTTCGCGTACGCGCGGCGCGCGATCGCCGAGGCCAAGGATCCCGGGCGCGTGCGGCTCGAGATGCTCAAGGTGCTGCAGTTCTGGCTGAGCGCGCGGGCCGATCTGAATCACCCCGTCAACCGGGCCATGCAGAAGGTGCAGACGCTGCTCCCTGCGATCGGGGCGACGGGGTTCGCGCCGCCGACCGAGCGCATCGCGAAGGCGATCGGGCTGCTCACCGGGCTGCCGATCGCGGCGTCGGCCGACGTTCCCACCCAGCTGCTGGAGCACACGCGGCGCGTCAGCGCGAGGGCCTGAACACATGACGACTCCGACTCCGCCTCCCCTGCAGCCCTCGCCGCCCAAGCTGAGAGCCGAGCTGCGCGAGCTCATCGTGCGCGCCTGCGGCATCAGCCACGTGACGCCCGCAGACATCGCCGATGACGCGCTGCTCTTCGGCCCCGAGTCGCCGGTCGGGCTGAACAGCCTCGACGCGGTCGAGATCGCGGTCAGCGCAGAGCTGGCCTACGGCGTGAAGCTCGAGAACTCGAGCTCGGCGCGCCAATACTTCCGCTCGGTCGAGTCGCTCGCGGGCCACCTCGCGTCGCGCATGCCGCCCGAGAAGCTGGCGAAGTTCAGCTGACGGGCGGGCGCTCCTGCTGCCGCGGTGCGCTATGGAACCGCGGTGGCCGCCGACGACCGCACCCGCTGGAACGAGCAGCACCGCCGGAGCGCGGAGCCCTGGCCGGTGACGAAGTTTCTGTTCGAGCTCGCCTTGGTGTTGCCCCGCAGCGGCCAGGCCCTCGACGTCGCCGGCGGCGGGGGCCACAACGCCGTCTGGCTTGCGCGCCGCGGGCTCGACGTCACCCTCGTCGACATCTCGGACGTGGCGGCGGGCCGGGCTACGGCCCTCGCAGCGCGGCAGGGTGTCGCGCTGCGCATCGAGCGGCGCGACCTCGAGTCCGAGCCGCTGCCCGCCGGCCCGTTCGCGCTCGTCGTGTGCCTCAACTACCTGCAGCGCTCGTTGTTCGACGGCTGGGCGCAGGTGCTCGCGCCGGGGGGCCTGCTCGTCTTCCTGCAGCCCACGCGCAAGACCCTGGAGCGCAACCCCAAAGGCTCGGCGCGCTTCCTGCTCGAGGAGGGCGAGCTCCACGGGCTGGTGCGCGGGCTCGAGATCGTGCGTCTCGAGGAATCGTGGTCGGCGACCGGCCGCCACGAGGCCAGGCTGGTCGCGCGCCGGAGACAATCGGGTGGCGGTCATGCAAGTAAGTGCTTACTCTCTTCCGCATGGGTGAGCTCCGTCGTCCCACCGGGCTGCGTCAGGTCGAGCTGACCGACGCAGCCCTGTGCATCGTCGCGACCCGGGGCATCGCGGCGCTCACCACCCGGAGCCTCGCCGCCGAGGTGGGGATCTCGACGGGGGCGATCTTCCGGCACTTCGCGTCGCTCGAGGCGCTCCTCGACGCGGTCGTCGCCCGTGTCGAGTCGGTGCTCGAGGCGACGTACCCGCCGCCGGGCCTCGAGCCCATCGCGCGGCTGGAGCGCTTCATCGAAGCCCGCAGCACCGCGGTGGGCAATCAGCTCGGCATCCTTCGGCTCGTGCTGTCGGAGCAGTTCCTCCTCGCGCTCCCGGCGGGCGGAGCGACTCGCCTCACCGCGTGCTTCGAGAAGACGCGCGCGTTCGTGGCCGGCTGCCTGCGCGAGGGTCAGGCGGCGGGGGCGATCCGCGCGGACGTAGAGGCGGAGACGCTCGCGCCCATCGTGATGGGCACCGTGCAGATGCTTGCGCTTTCGCGGTCGAGGCCGCGGCAGCGCGCTGCCGAAGGGCGGGCGGTCGTCGGCAGCCTGCTCGCGCTCCTCGCGCCGCCCCAACGAAGAAGAAAGGAGCACCCGAGATGAAGACCGGACGCTACAACGTCGGAGTGGGCTTGCTGGTGATGGCGCTCTTCATGGCCTACGGCTTCCTGCTCATCTACCTGCGCGACTTCGCGCCTGACCACGAGGCCTGGGCCGCGAGCTACTCGACGGGCCGCCACTTCGAGGCCCGGCTGGCGCACGTCCACGGCGCGCTCTTCTCACTGCTGAACCTGGCGCTCGGTTTCGTGCTGGCGCGGCTGGCCTCGGCCGGCGACAGGGCGCGCACCGGGGCTGCGGGGCTCGGCCTGTTGGGGCTGCTCATGCCGGCCGGCATCCTCGGCGAGGTGTACCTTGGCCTCTCGCCCGTCTTCGTGCTCCTCGGAGCGGTGGCGATGACGGCGTCGGTCGTGCTCACCGGCTTGCTCACGCTTCGGCACTGGGGCGAGGGGAAGGCCGCGACGTGAACGGCGCCGCGCTGCCCTCGGCGCCCCAGGCGCTGCTCGCGCGCTGGGGGCTCGGCGCGGCGGCCGTCGCGTTCGGGCTCGCCACGCTGGTCGAGGGGTCCGCAGTGCTCTTCGGCGGTCCGGCCGCGCGGGCCGAGGCGGGCGCCGTCGTCCCATTCGTGCTCGCCTTCAACTTCACCGCCGGGTTCGTCTACGTGGCGGGTGGGGCCGCCACGCTGCTTGGCCGCAAGTGGGCCACGTGGGTCGCGCGGGCGCTGGCGCTGGCGACGGTGGTGGTCTTCGCGGCGTTCGGGTTGCACGTGCTCTCGGGGGCGCCCTACGAGGCGCGAACGGCGGTCGCGATGACCGTGCGCTCCGGGTCCTGGGTGGCGCAGGAGCTGCTGCTGCCGCACGTGCTCCGAGGGCGGTCGACATGAGCGAGCGCTGGCCGAAGGCGGGCATCGCGCTCCACTGGGTGGGGGCAGTCCTGATCGGCCTGCTGGTGGCGGCGGGGCTCGTGATGACCGACCTCCAGGCCGACTCGAGCGCCCGCCTGCTGCTGTCGCGGGCTCACGCGGCGGGCGGGGCGGCGCTGGTGCTGCTCACCGTGGTGCGGCTCGGCGCAAGGCGCCGGGGCGCGGCGGTGCGGCCGCTGCCGCTGTCGGCGCTGCACCGGCGGGGAGTCCGGCTGGTTCACGGGCTCCTCTATGCGGCGGTCTTCGCGATCGGCCTGAGCGGCCTGGCGACGGGCGCGCAGAGCGCCTGGCCGCAGTACCTGAGCGGCAGCCTGACCGTCGCTCCGGCGCTGGACGCCCTCGCGTCCCGGACGGTGCACCACGCGCTGGTGTTCGTGCTCCTGGGGCTCACGGCGCTTCACGTCGGTGGTGTGCTGCTCCAGCAACTGCGGCGCGGCGGCGTCGTCCGGCGGATGCTGCCGTTTCATTGAGCGCCCGGCAGCGAAGCGGTCATCGACCGCCGCGCGGCTTCCGGCATCGGGGGGCGCGCGGGTCTCGGGCGCTCGCGCAGCATGCTCCACGAGCGGAGCGGCTCGAGGTTGCCGTCGCAGTAGCCCTGCTCCTTCAGGCGGCGCAGCGCACCGGACGCGACGGCGAGCTCGGCCTGGCCCGGCGCGTAGGCGGCGAGGCCCGCGTCGGCGCCTTCGGCGGCATGCCGGGCAGCTCGTCGTGGAGCGGGGACGGGTGGTCGAGCGAGATGCACATGCGATCGAGCCACGGAACGACGGCGTCGAACTTCCGCTCGAGCACGAAGCCCTTGGTCACGCGGTGCGTGACGAGCCCGAGGTCGTGCGCGTGGCGAACGACCTCGTCGAAGTCGCGGTGCAGGAGCGGCTCGCCGCCCCAGATCAGCACGCCGAGGAAGCCCGCCGCCCTGGCGTCGGAGTACAGGCGCTCGATCGCCGGTGGCAGCTGGTCGTTCGCGTCGTAGAGGTCGGCCGGCGCGCGAGCGAGTGCGAGCTTGATCTGGATCACACACGAAAGTGCTACGTTTCGAACGTCGAAATCCGCAGCGGGCACTGCGCGGTCTCACGTGCGGCGCTGTACGTGGGCAGCGCGACCGCAATGCCCAGCGCCCCGGGCCCCGCTGCCGCGAGCGCGGCGTCGCGGTGCGCCTTCTCGTCGTCGATGACGGCCACGACGCGGCCGTACCGGGCGCGGATCTCGACCTGGTGGCGGCGCCGGTTCTCGGTGTCGCTCAGTGCCGGCTCGCCCACGAGCAGCGCGAGAGACGAGAGCCCGCATGTCGCGAACGCGCGGCGCGTGGCCTCCTCGGCGCTGCGCTGCCAGCGGTGCGAGCTGAGGACGACGACCCCACCGAGCGCTTCGACGCGCGCGACGAAGCTCTTGAACCCCGGCGTGACGCGATCGGTGTGGAGGGTGGCCTCGTCCCAGAAGACCTCCGTGTCGAGCGAGCGGAGGTTCCGCAGAGAAGGGTACCGGGCGCCGAGCCCGGTGAGCTCAAGGAAGTCGGCCCAGGCCTCGGCCGTGTAGCCCGGCAGCACCGGAAACGCGGCGAGCCGGAACAGCTCGGGGATCTGGCGCGCGTGGGCGAGGGCGAGCAGCGCGGTCTCGGTGCGCTCGTCGGGCATGAGGCTCGTGAGATCGACGTCGACCTCGACGACCGGGCTGAGGCCGGCGAGCGCCGCGACGCGCACGCGATCGTCGATGGCAGCGAGCGTCTGTCGCTGGACTGAGGCGCTCACCGCGGGGTGAAGGTGCTTCATCTTGTCGAGCCGAAGTCCAGCTCGAGCCAGAAGGACACGCGCTTCTGGCCGTTGCGGTCGCCCTGGGCGCCGTCCCACACCGCGAACGCGATGGGCACCGAGCGCCTGCCGTCGAGCTGAACGTCGTCCGGCTGCCGCGTCGACAGCGCGCGCCAGATCGCCACGCGCCAACGGCCGTACGTCCACACGCCGGCACCGCGCGCCTGCTGCTGCGCCGGCCTCTGCGGGGTCAGCGTGCCGGGCGCCGTCGCGTTGAGCTCGGCGAGCTCCTCACCGGGTCGCCAGTGCCAGATGTTGACGGGTCCTCCCCGCTCTCCCATGCCGAAGAACGGCTTGCCGCCGCCGAGCGGGAACTGCACGGCCACGCCGTCGACGAACTGCTCGGCGCGCGCTCTCTGCACGTCGGCCGTCAGGTCTTCCCACTCGAGCAGCAGCGCGAGCTCCCGGCCGTCCGATGCAGCGCGCACGACCAGCATGTCGGGGCCCGAACCGCGGGCCCAGAGCGGCCGGAGGGCGACAGCTGCGCCGGCGACCGAGCTCCACCCGGGGGCCCCGGGGCCCTTCGGGAGCTCCTCCACCGTCGCGACGCCGAGGCGCGTGACGGTCTGGGGCGGGGCGTGCGAGCGAGCGCCGAGCGAGAGCACGAAGAAGGCGAGGCTCCACCGCTCGTCGTCCGAGAGGGCGTCTCCGAAGGCGGGCATGGGAGTGCCGTCGAGCCCCGTCGTGAAGGTGCGGTAGACGTCGGCCGCGGAGGCGCCGCCTTTCATGCCTCCGGGGCGGGTGAAGTCGTAAGGGCGGATCGGAAGCCCGTCGTCGTCTCGCAGCGTCGGAGCCGAGGGGCCGTCGCCCCCGCCTTTCTCGCCGTGGCACTTGGAGCACTGCAGCTTCGCGTAGAGCTCGGCGCCGGCCGCCACGCGCTCGGGCGTCGGCGCGGGAGCGGCGCCGATGCGGATCGGCGTGCCGGGGCCCTCTTCGCCGAACGCGGGCGCCAGCGTCTTCACGTGCGCCACCAGCGAGCGCCGGTCGGCCTCGCTCAGATCGGCGGCCGGCGGCATGGCGGTGCCGGGAATGCCCTCGGTGATGGTGCGGAAGAGGTCGTCGTCGGTGGGCAGCGTGCCGGTCGGCGTCGAGCGCAGTCGGAACGTGCCCCGGGTGAGATCCCTCGGCCTGGGGTTCAGCAGGTAGGCGGCGATGCCCTGGCCGTCGCCCTTCGAGCCGTGACAGGTCGCGCAGCGCGACTCGAACAGCGCCCTCGCGTCGCCCGCGAGCGCGGCGGCCGGCGCGAGCACCAGCAGCAGCAGCGCCGCGAGCTCGACGTACCGCCGCTCGCGGCGGGCGACGCGGAGCTCTGCGCAGTGCTCGTCGACCAGCGCGGCGAGCAGCCCCGCGGCCTCGCGCTGCGCTGAGGGCTCGGCCGTCGCCCGTACGCGCTGCCAGAAGGCGCCGGTGAAAGCAGAGAGGTGCTCCTGGAGGAAGCCGCGCACGGCCCGCGCGGCGGTCTCACGCTGCTCGGCGAGGCCGTTCGCGAGCGCCCAGGCCTCGAGGTAGCAGAGGTAGGCGATGAACTCGGCCTCGACGCCGACGTGGTCGCAGCGCTCCTGCTCGTGCTGCCGCAGCGAGAAGGCGGCGTAGTAGCCGCTCACGTCGGCGAGCGCCTGAGGCATGCCGAAGTCCGACGCGCCGCCGTACTGGAGCTCGTAGACGGGGCGATCGCGCCCGGCGGCCTGCCCGTAGGCGCGCTCGAACTGGGCCGCGAGCTCCTGCACGCTCCCGGGGCGATGCCGTGCCCAGGCCTTCGCCACCGCTTCGAGCGCTCGGGTCACCTTTCGCGAGGCGAGGGCCCGGGCCTCGGCTCTCGCCTCGGCGAGGAGCGCCCCGGACTCGAGCTCCTCGAAGAGCTCGGCCGTGGGCGGGAGCAGGAGACGCGAGGCGAGCCCGTAGAGCCGGGAGCGGGCGGCGCCTATCCGGGCCTCAGATGCCATTCGAGTGGGCCTCCGGCCGGACGAAGAACGGCTCCTCGACGGGCGTGCGGGCGATCTCCCGCCCGTCGTGGCCGTAGGCGATGGCCGTGTCGTCGAACAGCGCCCACTTCCTGCCGTTCGCGGTGGTCTCGTAGACCTTCCGCCCTTCCTTCACCTCGTACCGGAAGATGATCTTCTGCGTGGCGCGGAACAGCGACAGCACCGCGAGCAGCTCGCGTGAAGGAGCCTGGTAGGCGTCGATCGCGGCCTCGACGCCGGGCCCGAACATCTGCTCGAGGTAGGGGCGCGGCACCCAGCGCGGGGGGATGTAGTAGCCGTTCGGTTGCGTGCCGAACTGCGGGTAGAGCGGCAGCGCGACCTTCGCGACGTGTACGAGGAAGTAGAGCGGGTTGTGACGATCTTCCTTCCAGCGGCCGTCGGGGCCGATCTCGACGAGCCCCTGCAGGCGGATCTTGCCCACGCAGCTCGTCATGCAGCGGGCCTCGGTGGGCGCGCCCCCGGTGAGCGGCTCCTTGCCGTTCACGCGCGGGTAGCAGCCGATGCACTTCTCGGCGGTGCGGGTGGTGCTGCGGTACATCGGCTTCTTGTACGGGCAGGCCTCCATGCACTTCCGGTAGCCGCGGCAGCGCTCCTGATCGATGAGCACGATGCCGTCTTCGGGGCGCTTGTAGATGGCCTTGCGCGGGCACGCGGCGAGGCAGGCGGGGTAGCTGCAGTGGTTGCACAGGCGCTGGAGGTAGAAGAACCACGTCTGGTGCGAGCGGCTCCGGGCCGAGAGGGCGACGCCGGTCGCGTGGGCCTTACCGGGCGCACCCTCCGGGGCGACCGCGACGTCTTCGCCGGCGTTCGGGTAGCGCCACTCGTCGTCAGCGGGCAGGTACCCGAGCGCGCGCTGGGGCTGGTCGCCGGCGCGGTCGCGCGCCGCCTCGAACACCGTCTTGCCGGTGAAGGTGCCGCCGCTCCAGACCTGCCGGCCGGGGTTCTGCTTCTCGAGCATCGCGAGGAGCTTCACGTCCCACCCCTGCGGGTAGCCGCCGTACGGCTTCGTCTCGACGTTGTTCCACCACATGTGCTCCTGGCCGTTCGAGAACGTCCAGGTCGACTTGCACGCCATCGTGCAGGTCTGGCAGGCGATGCAGCGGTTCGTGTTGAAGACGAAGGCGAACTGACGCTTCGGCGAGGCCGCGTCGTACGGGTAGTGCATCTCGCGCCCGAGCTGCCAGTTCTTCACGTTCGGCACGTGCGCGCCCTCCAGTCGGCCTCGACCGAGCTCACGAGGCGCACGATCCACGCCTCGCCGCGCCGGGCGTACAGGGCGTGGGTGAGCCGGTAGGACGGGCTGCGGAAGAGCCGGAGCACCTGCTCGGGCGTCATGCCCATGCGCAGGAACTCTTCGACGATGCAGACCGCCATCTGTGCCTCGTCGGCGGCGCTCGCGGGGAGCGTCACGCCGACGAGCTCGTTCGGATCTTCTGCGTCGGCTTCGTCTCGCGGCATTCGAGTCAGCCCCTCTTCACCGTCGTGAGCCGGCCTTCGAGGTAGGCCTGCATGTCGAGCGACTCGGCGCGGGGCGTGAAGCCGCTGCGCGCGGGTTCCCAGGGGCCCTTGCCGCCGAGGCCGCCGCTCTCGGCCTTCGTGATGCGGACGAGGGTCTCCTTCGGGGTCGTATTGACGGCGTGGTTGTCGGCCTCGCCGCCGAAGATGAGGCTCATGGAGCCCTTCGCCTTGTGAAAGAGGCTGTCGAGCTGGTGCATCGGCATGAGCCAGCCGCGGGTCACCGACTGCTGCGAGCCGTAGCGGAACATCGCCTGGTAGCTCGTGCCCTCGCTGACGGCGCGGCCGTCGGGCCGGGTCTCGTGGGCCTTGACGCTCCGCTCGGTCGCGATCCACGGAGCGTGCTTCATCATCACCACGTCGTACGGGTAGCCCGGGTTGAGCTTGAGGCGGAGCATGAGACGGGCGACGCGGTAGAACGGGTCGGCCGGCTTCCAGCCGACGTAGGGCCGGTCGGCGGGGTTCGCGTCGACGTAGACGTAGTCGCCCTCGGCGAGGCCGAGGTCGCGCGCAGCCTCGGGGTTCATGCTCAAGGAGTGCTCGCCGACCCCGGGCGAGCGCTGGTCGGTTCGGTGCGGGTCGCCGAACGGGTTGTTCCAGATGAGCTGCCAGTCGACGACCTGCCACTGGCTGTGGGTGGCATGCCGGGTCTTCGGGGTGAGGCAGAAGAACCGGAAGCCCTTCTCCCAGAGTGGGTTCCTCGTGGCCTTCACCTTCGACCAGGGGAGCTTCAGGTTGCGGATCTGGCGCTCCGAGGCGCCGAGGTGATCTGCGGGGATGCCGTAGTCGTCGGGGCGGACGAGCGGGCTGCTCGACACGATCACGTTGGGCAGGTACGGCGTCGCTTCGGGGCCCTCGCGGTGGACGATGAAGTTCTCGCCGTACTCGATGACCTCGGGCTCGTCGTTGTAGGCCTGCAGCCGGCCGGTGGGAGTGAAGAACGGCAGGCTCTCGGTCACCTGCTCGTAGAACGGCACGCGCGGGTAGGTGCGGAAGAGGAACAGCGCGGCGCCCGGCTCGCCGTACCTGCCGGCCATGATGTCGGCGTACCGGTAGCCGCGCGTCGTGGTGGAGGCGTCGAGCAGCCGCTGGATGTAGACCTCGGGCCGGCCGTCGTGCACGAACTTGAAGTAGTCGGTGAAGCGGGAGTCGCCGATGAGCTCGCCGAGCTTCTTCGCCTGGTCGGCGAGGATGCGCAGATCGTCCTTCGCCTCGTAGACGGGCTTCATTCCGCCCTTCCAGATCTGGAGGAAGGGGTTCGAGCAGCTGCCGGTGATCTCGGGGGTCTGGAGCTCCGTCCACGAGGTGGCGGGGAACGCGACGTCGGAGTACTCGACCGAGGCGTTCAGCTCGATGTCGGTCGCGACGATGAGCTCGATCTTCGGGTCGACGTTCTTGATCATCTCGTACGCCCACTTCGCGTTGTTGATGAGGTTCACGTTCGTGAACCAGATCGCCTTCGTGGGCGTGGGCAGGTGCGTCTTGCCGGTGAACGACCGCTTCCCGTACTTCGGGGTGTTCACCACCAGCGGCTTGTCGCCGTAGTTCCAGTACGCCGGCTCCTCGTCGGCGGTGTGCGCGTGCGTGTGAATATCCTTCCCGTCGGCCGTCGCGTCGAGGTTCACGTCGAACGGATCTTCCGCCACCCAGCCCTTGAGGCCCGGGCCGGTCTCGGCGCTGCCCTGGAACAGGGCCGACTTGTAGTTGCCGGCCCAGGTGTGGCCGCCCGCGCCGGGGCGCCCGATGTTCCCGGTCAGCATCAGCGGCAGGTACGTCGCGCGGTTGACCTCGGTGGCGTGGAACCAGTGGTTGATGCCCTCGCCGGTGTGAATGCAGGCGGGCTTGATCGTGGCGAGATCGTCCGCGAGGCGCAGGACGAGGTCTTTCGGGGCCGACGTCATCTCGCAGACCGCGTCGAGGTCGTAGTCTTTCAGGTGCACGTCTTTGTACGCGCTGAACAGGGTGATGAGCTCGACGCGTTGGCCCCCGGCGAGCGTCACGGTCCAGCTCCCTTCGAGGGCGGGGTCGATGCCCTTCTGCGCGAGCTTGTCTCCGACGTCGTCGCGGGTGACGGGCGCGAAGCGCTTCGAGCGGTCGTCGAAGACGACGAAGTCGCCGAGCTTCCTGCGCTGGTCGTCGGAGAAGCGCCACAGGCGGGCAGACGCGCCGTGGCTCATGTCCTCCGGGTGGTAGCCCTCGAAGAGCTCGGCGGCGCGCAGGCGGCGCAGGTTGTCCCTGCGGACCAACAGCGGGAAGTCGGTGAAGCCCTTGACGAACGCCGCGTCGTAGCCGCCGCGATCGATCATCAGCTTCGTGACGCCCAGCAGCAGCGCGGCGTCGCTGTTGGGGCGAATGGGGATCCAGTAGTCGGCCTTGCTCGCGGGCGGCGAATACTCGGGGGCGATGACGCAGATCTTCGCGCCGCGCTCCATGCACTCGGTGAAGAAGTGGTTGTCGGCCCGCTTGTTCTCGATGAGGTTCTTGCCGATGTGCAGGTGGAACTTCGTGGCGCGGAAGTCGCTCAGGTCGCAGTCGCTCGTCTGCAGGCCGTGAACGAACGGGTGACCGGGCGCCTGGTCACCGTGCCAGGTGTAGTTCGACCACAGCCGGCCGGCCTTCGCGTCGGCCGGGGCCACCTTGCGCACGTGCTGATCGAGGTACGCGAGCGCGTTGCAGAACCGGTACATGCCGTACTTGCCCATCACTCCGAGCAGGCCCATGCCGCCGCGGCACTTGATGGTGCGGGTGCCGGCGCCCTCCCAGTGGTGGAGCATCTCTTCGCCGTAGCCCTGGGCGAGCAGGCGCTGCCTGCCCTCGTCGCCGGAGTACTTCGCGGCGATGTGCACGAGGCCCTTCGCGACGTAGGTGTGGGCCTCGTCGAACGTGACGCGCACGAAGTCGTCCTGCCCCCGCGCGTCGAACTTGTACTTCGCGTGGTTCTCTGCCGTCAGCTCGGGGAAGCCGTCGTCGGCCCACTGCTTCCAGCCCCTGCGAACGATGGGGTAGCGAAGCCGATTCGGGCCGTAGACGCGGCGCTGGAACGTGAAGCCGTTCGAGCAGCCGCGCGGGTTCCACGCCGCGGTCGCCGAGTTGCCGTAGAGGTCCTTGACCTTGTGGCTGTCGTAGTTCTGCTCCGAGCGCAGCATCACGCCGTTGCGCACGAACGCGCGCATGCGGCAGGCGTGCGTGCAGTTCGGTGAGCAGACCCAGGCGAACGACGCGTCGTATCGGTACTGGTCGAGGTACGTCTTCTCCCACTCGCGAGCCGGGTACGCCTTGAGCGGGTTGTCGACCTCGACGGTGGGGCCCAGCGCCTGGAACGCGAAGCCCTGGGGCGCGCCCGCGAGCGCCCCGGAGGCCGCGAGGTACTGGAGCAGCGTGCGGCGCTTCATCGGTAGCACTCCAGGCACTGGGCGCAGGCGCCTTGCGGAGGAGCCCAGCGCGGAAAATCGATCGCGATGCGGGCAGCCGCGGCGGCCACCTCGGCTTGGGTGCCCCACGCGTGCGTCGGAAATCTGCAGAGCGGGCAAGGCTGGCCCGGGGCTGGGCCGTGCTCGCACGTGCAGCGCGCGAGCAGCTCGTCGTGCGGAGGTCGTCGCCCGCGCAAGAGCGCGTCGATGAGCCCCGCCGGCGGCCCTTGGGGAAAAGCGCGCCGGGCGAGCGCGTGCCAGCCGTCGAGGCTCAGCAGTGCGGGCAGCCCCCGCTCTCGCAGGCGGCCGTCGATGCTCGCTCCCCACAGCATGCGGAAGCGCTCGCGCGCCAGCTCCCGCTCGGGCCGGGTCGTCCCGGGCAGCGGGCGGTGCGGGTCGTAGCCGAACGAGGGGTCGAGCATGTCGGCGACGTGCGCGACCTCGTGCGTGCAGAACGCGAGCGCCGCCTCGGGCGCGAGCATGCGCCGGGGCGAGAGCGCGAGCCTCACCGCCGGTGCATCGTCGTAGCGGCCGAGATCCGCGCCCTCCTCGAGCAGCGCCGCCGGGCGAAGCACACAGAGCGGCCGCCGGCCGAGCTCCGCGGCGAAGGGCGCCGCCGCGTCGCGCAGGACGCCGGCCAGGCCGAGGCGCTCGACCCACAGCGCATCGAGCCTCGCGAAGGCGCCGGGGCGCTCGCCCGGGGGCAGGCAGTAGAGCGGGCCGGCCTCGAGCTGGTACTCGGCCGTGGCGCCGGGCGCGTTTGGGAGCGCGAGGCGCACGACGTCTGCCGCCCACTCGGGCTCGATCCGCAGCCACAGCGGGCGCGCCAGCGCACGCCGCGCGACCGAACGGGCCCTGCTCGCGCCTGCCGTCATTGGCGGCAATCTCCACCCGCGACGCGCTCGGAAGCTTGATCCGCGTCAAGCCGGCGACGCCTCAACTACGCGGGCCGCGCGGCGGTCTCGAGGGATCCGCCGCGCGGCCACACGCCTGAAGGCCCCAGCCGTTCCCAATGGGGCCTTGAGGAGCGTCAACCCTTGAAGCCGAGCCTCGGGTCGACTGCCTTGCCTTCCTCCACCGTGATCTCGGCCGACTGCGTGCCGAGCTTCTCGTGCCACGCCTCGATCGTGTAGCGCCCGGGTGGAACATCGTTGATGACGTACGCGCCGTCGGAGCCGGTGGTCGCGAAGAACGCGTTGGAGCTCAGCACGACGTACGCCGCCATCCACGCGTGGACGTCGCACTTCAGGGTCAGCACCGTGGTCTTCTTGAGCTCCTTGAGCAGCGGCTTCGAGCCGGGCGGCTGGGCCTGGTTAAAGACCGTCTTGGAGCCGCTGTAGCCGTGGACGTTGTGCAGCGTGCCGTCGCCGTTCTTCACCTGCACCCTCTGCCCGAGGACACCGGCCTGCACGCGCGGCGTGTACATGCAGCCCTGCTGATCGATGGTGAGCGGCTCGGCGGGGGCCGCGGCTGCCGGGGCGCCTTCCGTGATGCGAACGACGACGTTCGCGAGCGCCTTGCCGTCTCTCGACAGCGTCACGGTGGGGTCGGTGACCTCGGCGCCGGGGCAGTACGGGTCGGACCTGCGATCGAGCGTCTCGAGCCTGGGGGCCGCGCCGCTGAACGAGATCGTGCCGGCGATGGTGCCACCCGCCAAGGCCGTGCCCGCCCACAGGTGCACCAGCGCGCAGAGCGTCTTCATCGGTGGGACACCTTGAGCGAACGGCGCGCCGGCGGCCTTGATGCGCGTCAAGGTGGCCAGGCGCCGGCCCCCGGCAACGTGCCCTCTGGTGAAGCCCCTCGCACTGGTGACGTGCGCGCTCCTCGGCGCCTGCGCCGGCACGGGCGAGGGCCTCGATCTCGACGGCCGGCCGCTGAAGCCGGACGCGGGCGGTGATGCGGGAGCGGCCGCGGGCGAGGACGGCGGTTCTGACGGCGGCGCCCGCGACGCGGGCGTGGTGGACGAGCGCACGCGCTTCGTCTGGATCCAGCGGAACATCTTGACCGAGACCTGCGCGGTCTACTGCCATCGCGGAGCGAGCGCGCCGAAGGGGCTGCAGCTCGAGGCGAGCAAGGCCTACGACAAGCTCGTCGGCGTGCCCTCGGTCGAGGTGCCGGGGTTGATGCGGGTCAAGCCCGGCGCGCCTTTTGACAGCTACCTGTACGTGAAGATTGTCCCCACCGATGCCCGCCGCGTCGGCGAGCGCATGCCGCTCGACGAGCCACCGTACTTGTCCGCCGAGAAGATCGAGGCGGTGCGAGGGTGGATCGCGCGCGGTGCTCCGAAAGACTGAGCTGCGCGTACTCGCGGTCGCCGTGCTGCTCGTCGCCGCGCGGGCGGCGGCCGAGCCCCACCTCGCGGTGCGCGAGGGCTTTCAGTGCAGCCAATGCCACACGAACCGCACCGGGGGAGGGAAGCGCAACGCGTTCGGCGCGACGTACTCGCAGGTCGCGCTGCCCGCATGGCGCCCCGCGCCCGACGCGGTGCCCCTCGGCTTCGTCGCGCCGACGCTGGGCGACTTCGTCTCGGTGGGCGCCGACCTGCGCCTGCAGCACGTGACGACGTTCGGCGCGAGGTCGTACTTCGAAGGGAGGTGGCTCGACGCCCCAGGCGGGAACACGCTGCGCATGCCGGTCGCGAACCTCTACGGCGAGCTCGAGCTCGTGAAGGGCTACTTGTCCGTGTACCTCGACGAGAAGGTGGGCCCCGAGGGGGCGTCGGCGCGCGAGCTGATGCTGCTCGTCCGCGGCCTGCCGCTCGGCGGCTACGCGAAGGTGGGGCGAATCTTGCTGCCGTACGGCCTCCGGCTCGCCGACGACGAGGCGTTCATTCGCCAGGTGACCGGGTTCAACTACGGCAACCAGGATCTGGGAATCGAGGTCGGCGCGGAGCCGGGGCCGGCCTTCATCTCAGCCGCGTTGAGCAACGGCACGCTCGGCGGTACCGACACGAACGAGCGCAAACAGCTCACCGCGACAGCCGGCCTCCGCACCCGCTGGGGTCGCGTGGGGGCGTCGTACTCGTGGAACGACTCGACGGGGCCCGAGGGGCTCCTCGTGCGGCAGGTGGGCGGGGGCTTCGTGGCCGTCAACGTGGGGCGGCTCACGGTGATGACCGAGGCCGACCTCGTCGTCGACACCGAGCGGCCGCCGGGCGCTGACCGGAAGCAGGTGAAGCAGCTCGCGGTGCACGCCGAGGCGGACCTCCTCATCGCGCGCGGCGTCGGGGTGCGCGCGGCGTTCGGGTTCCACGATCCCGATCTCGACACGCCGGAGGACCACCGCTCGCGGCTGGGGCTGACGCTCGAGGTCTACCCGCTGCCGTTCATGCGGCTGAGCGCCACGTACGTGCTCCGCGAAGACATTCCCCAGCGGGTCGAGGAGCGGCGCGACGCGTTCATCCTCCAGCTGCACGGGTTCCTGTGATGCGCCTCGCCATGATCGCCGCGGCGCTCGCCGCCTCATCAGCCGCGGCGGACGAGCCCGACCTCGCCCGCGGCCGAGCGGTGTACCGCGACGCGTGCGCTTCGTGTCACGGCCCCACCGGCGGCGGTGACGGCCCGGGCGCCGTCGATCTGAAGCCCAAGCCGCGCGACTTCGTGAACGGCCCGTTCAAGTTCCGCAGCACTCCGTCGGGCGCGCGGCCGCTGCTGCGTGACGTCGTGCGCACCGTGACCGCGGGGATTCGGGGCACGTGGATGCCGGCGTTCGGCAAGATTCTCACGGCCGAGGACCTGCGCGCCGTATCAGCGTACGTGCTTGCGTTCGCGCCGCCCGAGGATGCGGCCGAGGTCGAAGTGCTCGTGGCGCCAGCGGAGGAGCTGCGTCCACCCGCCGACACGCCGGAGCTGCGCGAGCGCGGCAAGCAGCTCTATGAGACCATGGGCTGCGGGCAGTGCCACGGGCCGCTCGGTCGCGGTGACGGCCCGGCGGCAGCGCGCGCGGTGAACGACAAGGGTGAATCCACTGCGCCGCTCGACTTCACCTTGGGGATCTTCAAGGGCGGCTCATCTCCGGCCGACGTCTACCGCACGTTCGTCACGGGTCTCGACGGCACGCCGATGCCCTCCTACGCCGAGAGCCTCTCGGAGGAGAGCGACCGGTGGGCGCTCGTGCACTACGTGCGCTCGCTCTCGAGGAGCCCTGGGCCGTGGCAGTGGCTGTTCGGGCCCCGGACGCCGTGGGAGTGACGTTCAGGCCGTGCCCGCCCTCGACGCAGGGAGCCCGGCGAGCTTTTCGGGGTTGCGCACGATGAAGACCCGCGTCGCGCGGTCGTGCTCGTCGAACGCGAACGAGACGGTGGCGATGATCCCTCCGTTCTCCCTCACCACGAAGCCGCGGAGGCCGTTGAGCGGCGTGGCCTCGAGGCGGGCACCCGCCCAATAGCCGCGGAGCGCCCGCGCGACGAAGTCGAGGACGCGCTCCTTGCCCTGGAGGACCTCGAGGAGCGCCGGGACCTTTCCGCCGCTGTCGACGGCGAGCTGGATGTCGGCCGACAGCACGGCCGCCAGCGCCGCCGCGTCGCCGCCCACGACCGCCGCGGAGAACGCCGCGAGCAGCTCGTCCTGACCTCGCGCCGCGGCACGTGACGGACCTTCGCTCGATCGACGTTCGTCTTCGCTCTCGAGACGAGCTTCCGGCAGGCGGGCTCTGCCAGGTCGAGCGAGCGGGCGACCTCGGGGTAGGGCACGTCGAAGATCTCGTGGAGCAGATATGCCGCGCGCTCCTTCGGGGTGAGGCGCTCGAGCAGCAGCAGGAAGGCGGTGGTCAGCGACGTCGCGAGCTCGGTCTTGTCCGGCAGGCTGTCGTCGGGCGTCTCGAGCGGCTCCGGCAGCCAGGCGCCGACGTACTCGACCCGGCTCTGGTGCGCCGACTGCAGCAGGTCGATGCAGCGCCGGGTGCAGGTCGTCGTGAGCCAGGCGCCGGGGTCGTCGATTGCTCCGCGATCGGCCGACTGCCACCTCACGTAGGTGTCTTGCACGGCGTCCTCGGCGTCCGCCCTCGTACCGAGAATGCGGTAGGCGAGGCCGAGGAGCCTCTCGCGCTGGTGCTCGAAGGCTCTGGCCGGGTCGGTCTGGCTCATGGTCGAGGGGCTCCAGCCGGCGCCGCGGTGGCGTCGACCTCGATGAGCATGCCATCGAGCGCCAGCCGCGCCACGGGGATGAGCGTGCAGGCGGGCGGGGCAGCGCCCAGCCAGGCTCGCGCGAGCTCGGCCGCGAGCGTCGCCTGCTTCGCTGCGTCGTGGTCGACGACGAGCAGCGTGAGCTTCGCGACGTCGGCCAGGCACGCACCGGCGCCGGCGAGCGCCGTGCGCAGGTTCTCGATCGCCCGGCGGACCTGACCCGCGAAGTCCGCCGCGAGAGCGCCGGAGACGTCTTCGCCTCCCTGGCCTGCGACGAAGACGAGGCGCCCAGGGCCGTCGAGGACCGCGACGTGCGAGTAGCCGTTCGGGGTCGGGTCGTAGAGTCCCAGAGGGTTGAGGAGCCGCAGTGTCGGGTTCATCGGGGGATCGGGGTGCGCGAGCTGACGTTGAGCCGATTCCAGGCGTTGATCGTCACGATGACGAAGCCGAGCTCGGCGATCTCGGCGAGGCTGAAGTGCTTGCGGAGCTCGGCGAAGTCCTCGTCGCCGGGGTCCTGGTGGGGAATCGCGGTCACCCGCTCGGCCCAGCGGAGCGCGGCCCGCTCGCGCTCGTCGAAGAACGGCGCTTCGCGCCAGGCCGCGACGGCGTTCAAGCGGGGGGGGCTTCGTCCTGCTTCGCGAGGTCGCTCCAGTGCATGTCGACGCAGAAGCCGCAGCCGTTGATCTGTGAGACGCGGAGCAGCACGAGATCCACGAGCTTGCGGCCGAGCGAGCAGCGGTGCACGACGTCGCTGAGCTCGAGCAGGGCCTTGAAGGGCGCCGGAGCGAGCTCGGAGTAGTTGAGGCGGGGTTCGAGGTTCATACCCCGAGGACGAACGTCGACCGCGCGCTGTGACATGACCCCGTTCACCAGCGACCGGTGCTCAGAGCCCTTGCGTGAGGCAAGTCGCCGTCACCGGTGGAGCCATGCAGGTGGCGCCGCTGCACACCTGGCACGCGCCGCAGAGGCGCTGCGCGTCACATGGCGCTCCGACACACTCGCCCGCGGTGAGGTCGCACGTCTGCGGCGCAGAGCACGGCACCGTCGCGCTGCACCACGCGACCGGCTCGGGCGTCACCTTGTCGTCGGCGCCGGTGCGGCGCGGCACGAGCCGGAGATACGTGTACACCGCCTCGAGGTCGGACAGCGTCAGGTGCCTCAGCGCCCAGACCGGCATCGGCCAGCCGACCTCCTCGGGGTCGGCGGCGGTGACGTCTCTACCGGTCGCGAGCGTGCCGACGAAGTCGATGAACGACGCGGAGTAGCCGTTGGCCGCGCCCGAGAGGTTGCGGCTCATCGAGCGCTCGAGCTTCAGCGCCTCGGCGAGCGCCGGCGACGGCGTGAACACCATGCCGCCCGAGAGGTACGCCGCGGTGTTGATCTTCAGCGTTGCAGGGTCCCGCGGCGGGTTCGTATGGCACTCGTTGCACCGTCCGGCTGCGTTCACCAGGTAGCTGCCCCGGCCGAAGAGCCGCTGCACGGCGGGGGGCTGCGCGCCGAGATCGGGCTGGGCCAGCGGCTGGATGGCGTAGCCGCGCAGGACGCCATCGGGGTCCGGCACGCCCGCGTCGAACAGCACGCGCTCGACGTCACCGTCGCGGTACGCGCCGGGCCACGGCACGCTCGCGAGCGGGTTCTTGACGTCGGCCGGCACGTCGCTCGCCACGGCTGGTATCGCCTTCAGGTAGGCGTAGACGGCGAGCAGGTCGGGCGCCGTCATCCACCGGTACTCGAACCACGGCATCACGCGGAGCCGCGAGCCCGGGTTCTTCTTGTCGAGGCCCGTCTGCATGATGAGCAGGAACTGGTCTTCGCTGAGCGTGAGGCCGGTTGCCGGGTCGGGCGTCAGGTTCCGCGCATAGACCTCGGTGCCGAGCGCGGCCGGGAGCGCAAACCGCTCGCCCCCCGCGAGGAAGCCGGTGGGGCCGGCGGGCTTCGGGCGCCCGTGGCAGGCCGCGCAGTCGGCGACCGCGTTGACGAGGTAGCTACCGTACCCGACGCGCTCGATCTGCGCGTCGGTGAGGCCCTCGAGCGAGAGCGGCACCGGCGAGATGTCGAGCCCGCGCTTCGCGCGCTCGGACACCACGACGAACGCTCCCGCCGTGCCCGGCGGGCCGGCGTCGCCCGCAGGCCCGGCGGGCCCCTTGCTGCCCGAGACTCCGGGCGGCCCGGCAGGGCCGATGGGCCCCTCGGGCCCCTCGACCGTGCAGGCCGCCAACAGCACCGCGATCGCCGCGCGTCTCATCGGGCCCTCCTCGAGCGGCGCGCCGCGAGCCAGAACAGCGCGGCCGCCCAGGCGAGCGCCCCGACTGCCCCGGAGCTGCAGCCGCACGCCCGGGCGCCGCCCGGCTGCAGGTGCCGCACGCACCGGGAGAAGCCCCGGCCGCTCACGCCGACCGCGTCGACGACGCCGAGGTTGAAGCCGACTCCCCAGGCGAGGCCCGCCGTGTGCTGGCTGAAGGTGGACGACCAGTACAGCTCGGGTCGTGCCCCCTCGAACGCGGGGTCGATCTTCACGCGCTCGGTGCCGCCGTACTCCACGAGGGTCATCAGCTCGAGCACGTTCGGCAGGTGCCAGTCGCGGTATCCGCCGAGCGAGAGGTGCGCGCACGCGTCCAGCGACTCGCGCCACGTGCGCTTGAGGCCGTCGTCTTCGCGCACCCACTCGAGCGCGTGGGCCTCGTCTCTCACCGAGACTGCCCCGACGCTGAACGGCCCTCCCAGGCGGACACGGCCGTCGGGCGGGTGCGCCGAGAAGTCGCCGCGCACGCAGCGGGCGACCGCGGTGCCGGTCGAGAGCATCGGCATCACCTCGCCGGTGCCGAACCGCACCGTCCAGTGCAGGGTGTTCGCGTTCGCGACTGGGGTCGAGGTCCAGTAGTTGGAGGGAGTGGTGTCGGGGAAGGCGGGGTCGATCGACGGCACCGCCCGGCCGTAGCTCACCAGCGTGATCAGCTCGGGCAGCGAGGGCAGACGCCAGGCCCCCAGCGACGCGCATGCGGCGGCCGCGTCGGCCTGGGTCCGCTGCATGGCGTCGTCGCGGGCCTGCCAGGTGAGCCCGGTGGCTGGGTCGTACACCTCGTCGTTCGCGAGCGGCCTCACCGGGTGGCCGTTCGGCTGGAAGTCGGCGTCCTGCGCGCGCCAGCCGCTCACCGGGCAGGGGAGCTGGTGCGCGCCGTCGTCGGCGCACGAGACGGCGCCGGTGCGGAGCACCTTGGGGTGGGGGCCGCCCGTGGCGGTGAACGGCGTCAGATCCGGCGCGGGGCCCGGGCCTGCATCGGGAACGGGCGGCTGGCCCGCATCGGGAAGGGGACCGCCGTCGGGCAGCGTGCCGGCGTCGCGGTGCTCGTCGGGCAGCCCGGTGGGGTCGAAGACCTCGGCCCACGGCAGGCAGGTGGCCGCGTTGCAGCCTCCTCCGACGACGACCTTGCCCGAGTTGAGCAGCACGGCGATGTGGTAAGCGCGCGGCTGGGCCATGCGCGGCATCTCGACCAGACGGTTCGAGCCGGGCAGGTAGACCTCTGCGGTGCCGTGCGCCGAGTCGACGCGATCGGTGCCGCCCGCGAGCAGCAGCTGCCCCGACGCGAGCTCGGTGGCGGTGTGGTGGTGCCTCGGCGAGCGCAGGGCAGGGCCGTCGGTGAACGCAGGCCCCGCGGGCAGGAGGCGCCACAGCTCGGTGGTCGCGAGCGTGGTCTGCCGGCAGCCGGCCGCGGTGCAGCCGCCGGCGATGAAGACGGCTCCACCGGGCAGGAGCGACGCCGTGTGGGCCGCCCTCGGTGAGCGCATGACGCCTGCGGGCTGCCACTGGTCCAGCGACGGCACGTACCTCAGCGCGTCGGCGAGCACGGTGGCGCATTGCGGGTCGGCGCAGCCGCCGGCCACGAGCACGGAGCCGTCGGCCAGGCTCGTGACGGTGGCGAAGCCGCGCGGGGCGGGCAGCGGGGCGAGCGTGCTCCACCGGTTCGCCGCGGCCTCGTAGCGGGCGACGTCGGTGAGGCAGCGGCTCTCGTCGCAGCCGCCCGGGAAGATGGCGTCGCCGCCGGGCAGCAGCGCGGCCGACACGCGGGCGCGGCGGCTCGGCAGCGAGCCCGCAGGCACCCAGGCCGAGCGCGCGTTCGAGTAGCGCTCGGCGAGCGCGGTGGTCGTGGCGCAGCTCGAGCCGGTGCAGCCACCCGCGACGAGGAGTTCGCCGCCGTCGAGCACCACCGAGGCGTACGAGTAGCGGCCGGTGGCGAGCGTGGGCCCGTATGTCCACGTGCCCGACGCCTCGGTCCACAGCGAGGTGTTGGGGACGACCTGCGAGCAGACCTCGCCGCCGAGCCCGAGCGGGCAGGCTCCCAGCGCGCAGCCGCCCACGGCCATGACGGCCCCGCTGTGCAGCCGCCACGCCGAGTCGGCCAGGTGCGAGACGGTCATGGTGCCCGTCGTCGACCAGTCGGGGTCGACGAGGATCGGTGGGGGGAGCCCGCGGAGGTCGAGGGTCTCGATGATGCGGCGGCCATCGAGGCGCACGGTGCCGGTGCGGCGCGTGCCGTCGGCAGCCCTCGCCACCGGAGCGGCGAGCCGCAGCCGCGCCGCGCCGGAGGCATCGAGCAGCTCGAGGGTGTCTCCGGCCTGCACCAGCGCCGCGGCGAGCGGGCCCAGGGTCACGGTGAACGTGCGCTCGAGCACGGGGGGCGGGCGCTTCAGGTAGACGTACTCGTCGACGTGCGTCGGCGTCAGCTTGTAGAGCAGGTCGCCGCCGGCGACGGCACCCCGGTAGATGACGACGCCGCGCATCACCTCGGCGGGCCGCCTGGGGAGGCCGTCTTCGACCGTGCGGGCCCACAGCGCTTCGGTGCCCTGCAGCCAGACGGTGAGGCCGCCGGTCGAAGAGCCAGGCAGGCGGGCCATCACGACCTGGCCGGCGGGGTCCTTCGCGAGAACGAACCTGGAGCGCAGCGTCTCGTAGCGCGGCGTGAGCGAGCCGTCGTCGGCTTCCACGAAGTGCAGGTCCTGGACCATGCCGAACCACTTCTTCGCAGCCGGGAAGCCCTGCTCGATCTCCTCGAGCAGATCGGGCGTGGCGCCGGGAGCGCTGGCCTCGGCCTGGCTCGCGAGCAGCAGCATGGCGGCGCAGGTCGCTCTCACTGGCACCGCCCGCCGACGCACTGCTGGCTCCCGGCGCACGGCACGCCGCATGATCCGCAGTTGGAGCTCGTGGTGAGCGGGGTCTCGCAGCCGTTGCCGCTCTGGCCGTCGCAGTCGCCCCAGCCGCTCTCGCAAGGGCCGACGGTGCAGCCGAGCAGCACGCAGAGCGCGGGGCGGTGCGGGGCTCCCCCGGTGCAGCGGTAGCCGCACGACGCGCAGTTGTCGGCCGAGAACGACAGGTTCACCTCGCAGCCGTTGGTCTCGAGCGAGCGGTCGCAGTCGCCGAAGTACTGCTGGCAGCCCTGGTTGCTGCACTTGGAGCTCGAGCAGGCGACGCCGGTGACGTTGGGCAGGTAGCAGCTGTTGCCGCACGCGCCGCAGTGGGTGGGGCTCCGGGTCAGATCGAAGCACACGCCCTCGCAGCAGCTGTCATTGTCGCGGCACGGGTTGCCGCAGCCGCCGCAGTGCTCGGCGGAGGTGTACAGGTCGACGCACCGGCCGCCGCAGCAGGCGATCTCCTGGCCCGGCCCCGAGGGAGCGCACTCTGCCGCCGTGAGGCAGCCGGGGGCGCACGCATAGCCGTCACCCGAGGTGACGCAGACGCTGCCAGCCGGGCAGCCGCCGCGCTGCGGCAGGCACGGCATGCAGCGGCCGCGGTCGGCGTCGCACCGCGGCTCGGCGCCGCTCGCGCAGTCCGAGTCCAACCGGCAGCCGGCGCAGACGCCGCGGGCGAGGTCGCAGGTGAACGGTGCGGGGCAGTCGGGGTGCTCGGCGCTGCAGCCGGGCCGGCAATGCTGAACGTTGGGCGCGCAGATCGAGCCGCTCGCGCAGTCGGCATCGGTGCGGCAGCCGATGCAGCGCAACCGGGTCTCGTCGCAGAACGGCTCGGCGCCGTAGCAGGGCGGGTCGCACGTGGGCTGGGACCCGGGGGGCCAGCAGCGCCAGTCGGGGAAGCACACGAGGCCTTCGGGGCACCTGCCGTCTTGCGCGCAGTCGGACCCTCTGGGGTTCGGCACCGTCCAGCATGCGCCGGAGGCGAAGACCAGCGCCACGCTGAACGAGCGCGCCATTTCGTCCGTGTCCGTACTACCGGTCGCGCGGCGCGAACGTGATCCAGATCAACTACAGCTGCGCCGCGAGGTAGAGCTTCTCGCCGAGGGAGCCGACAGGCGCCGCTCGTCGTTCAGTCGAGGCGCTTGCCCGCCTCGGGCCCCGGGGCGAGGCCATAGATCTCGTCGAAGGGGATCTCGATGGCGGCGCGCGGCCGCGCGTCGACGCCCCTGGCCCCGAGCAGCGCGCATACCCGTTCGAAGACCGGCCCCTCGCGGTGGACCTTCGCGATCGCCTTCACCTGGAACCCGCGCCTGGGGTCGAGCTGCGCGACGGCGACGGCGACGCGCCGGGTTGCGGCGAGGTTCCGCCTCGTGTGCCCGAAGAAGAGGTCGGCGATGAGCAGCCGCCCGCCCTCGACCCACTTGAAGCCGACGGGCACGACGTTCGGCTCATCGCTCCGGCAGGTCGCGAGGAAACACAGCGGCGCCTCGGCGAACGCCGAGCTCACTGCGCGCTCGAGCTCGGGGGTCATGGCGGCTTCGACGATGGGTCTGAAGCCGCCGGCAGGGCCATGATCCCGATCAAGGCAGCGAAGCTCGCGAACCGACCGTCGTGGGACAGGCTCACCATGACGTCCAGCGGCGCGCCGTCGCGCTCGACGGCCGGCGGCCCGTAGCCGTCCCAGCTGCCGGGGCTCGGTGGCCGCACGACCTCGATGCCGTCGCCGAGACACGAGGTCAGGAGCCTGCGTGCCGCCGCGCCCGGCGTCTCGAGCGAGCGGAGGAGGCCGGTGCGAGCGAGCGGCGGTGCTCGACCGCTCCACGCGACGGCGTGGACGCATGCGCCGTCGATCGTGACGCACAACGAGAGCTCCACCTCGCCGTGGCCGACCGACGTGAGCCCGTCGGCGACGACGAAGCGGCGATGCGCGAAGGGAAGCGGTGGTCCTCCGCGGGCGATCGCCTTGTAGGCCGCCTCCTTCGCGGCGAAGAGGCTCCACAGCCGGAGCTTGCGATCCGGAGCCGAAGCGAGGGCTTCCCGCTCGGGCTCGGCGCACACGCGCGCGACGAAACGTTCGTTCACGTGCGTCGTGGCGATCGCGGGGTCGTCGAGATCGACGACGTCGTCGCCGACGCGCCTCACGCGGCGTTCTTCATGATGAGGCTGACCGCATCGCCCACGGTCTTCACCTTGTCCGCGGCCTCGTCGCTCACCGCGATGCCGAACTGGTCTTCGATCTCCAGCACGATGTCGACGAGCCGCGCCGAGTTCACCTTGAGGTCCTTCAAGATCGAGGTCTCCATCGACACCGCCGACAGGGCCTCGGGGCTCTTCACGAACGGCCTCAAGATGTCGACGACCTTCTGCATCACTTCCTGCTGCTGCGCCATGGTGCTGCCTCCTTCGTTACGCGTGCCTGCCGAAGACGACGCAGGCGTTGACGTCGCCGAAGCCGAAGCTCGCCTTCGCGATGACGTTCAGCCGAGGGACGTCGACGGTGCGGTGGGGGATTCTCGAGGCGAACGCCCCGAGCTCGGGGTGCAGGTCGTCGCAGTTCAGCGAGCCGTGCACGAAGCCGTGGTGGAGCTCGAGCACCGCTGCGACGCACTCGACGCCGCCGGCGGCGCCCAGGCAGTGGCCGACGAGCGACTTCGTCGAGTGGATGAGCGGCATCGCCTCGGGCGCGAGGCCGAGGGCCGACTGCCAGCTCCTCACCTCGTGCGGGTCGGCGAACGTCGCGGTGAGGTGGCCGTTGATCGCGCCGATGTCCACCGGCCGCACCATCGCCATCTCGACCGCGGCGCGGATGCAGCGCTGCACCGCGTGCGGGTTCGGCGCGGTCATGCTGCCGCCCATGCGGTGACCCCCGCAGTTGACGGAGCCGCCGAGCACCTCGGCATAGATGCGCGCGCCGCGCGCCCGGGCGCTCTCGAGGCTCTCGAGCATCAGCACTCCCGCGCCGGAGCCCGGCACGAAGCCGGCGGCGGTCGCGCTCATCGGCCGCGACGCCTCGGCGGGCGCCTCGTTCCGCGTGCGGTTCAGCACCTTCATCGCGTCGAAGCCCGCCCAGATGTACTTCGACGAGCCCTCGGAGCCGCCCGCGAGCATGCGCTCGGCCCGCCCCTCGCGGATGCGCAGGAACGCGTCGATCACGGCCTCGGTGCCGGTGCTGCAGGCGGCGGAGTTCGTCGACACCTGGTTGCCCAGCCCGAGCAGCCCCGCGACGCGCGCGGTGTTCCCGCTCGACATGATCTGCTCGGGCATCGTGCTGCCGAGTCGCGAGACCTTGCCGGCCTCGACCTTCGGCACGAGCTTCTCGGCGACGGTGTCGATGCCGCCGATGCCGGTGCCGATGATCGCTCCCGTGTCCCAGTCGACCCGGTCGTCTCCGGCGGCCGGGCGCTGAAAGCCCGCGTCGGACCACGCGTCGATCGCGGCGATCGCGGCGTAGACCATGTTCGTGTTCATCGCGAGGAGCTCCTCCTCGCTCAGGTAGCGCCGCTGCAGCGCCTCGACGCCTTCGGGGATGCCGCCCACCTGGCAGCCGAACTTCGCCGAGGCCAGGTGCGGGTGGAACGCGATGCCGCTCTTGCCCTCTCTGAGCGCGCCGGCGAACGCCGGGGCGCCGTGCGCGTTTGGGGCGAGCACGCCGAGCCCGGTGACGACGACGCGCCTTCGGGTCATGGCAGCACCCCCATGCCGGCCACCGTGCCGCTCGCGACGCGGGTGCCGTCGGGCACGGTGAGCACCACGTTCGACTTCAGCTTGCGCCGCCGCCAGTAGACCTTCTCGGCCGTGACCCGCACGGTCTCACCCGGGCGCACCACGCGCTCGAGCTCCACCGCGCACTCGGTGAGCAGGGTGGTGGTGCGCTGCACGAGCTCGCGCGGCTGATCGAGCGCGAGCAGGTAGATGCCGAGCGCGACGATGCCGGTCTGGCACATCGCCTCCATGAGGATGACGCCCGGGGTCACGGGGTTCTGCGGAAAATGGCCGGGGTAGAACGTCTCGTCGGGGCGGAACGTGTACTCGCCCACGGCCCCGCTCTCGTCGAGGCGCAGCAGGCGATCGACGAAGCGAAACGGCCGTTGCTGGGGAATGAGGGCCAGCACCTCGTCCGCCGTGAGCATCACGCTCCCCGCTCCATGATGCCGCCCCTGCTGTTCCTGGAGCGCGCCGGCCAGTCCGGGTACGCGATGCCCTGGAACAGGCCGACCTTCGCGCCGGCGACCGTGTAGATGGGCTCGCCGTCGACGAGCACCCGGCCGTCGCCGATGGCGACCGCGGAGCCGGAGCCCTTCAGCAGCGAGAACCGGCGGATCTCGACCTCGTAGCGCACCACGGTGTTGTACGGGCGGATCTGCCCGGCGAACTCGACCTGCTTGCACCCCAGGGCGCGGCCCGAGCCCGCCCCGCCGGCCGCCGCGCAGTACAGGCCGATGAGCTGCCAGACGGCGTCGACGCCCAGGCAGCCCGGCTGTACCGGGTCACCGCGGAAGTGGCAGTGGAAGAACCAGTCGTCGAGGTGCACGTCCTGCTCGCCGGTGATGCGGCCCTTCGGGCCCTCGCGCGCGAGGTCGACGACCCGGTCGACCATCAGCATCGGGGGCGCAGGCAGCCGGATGAACTCGGCGGGAGGATCGACGACCAGGTTGCCCTGCGACAGCGCGAGCAGCTCGGCCTGGGTGAAGCTCCGCGCCTCGAGGAACTCGGCGTAGCGCATCAGGCGACCTCGAGCCTCACGCTGGACCAGGTCAGCCCCGAGCCGACCACCGCGAGGAGCACGGTGTCGCCGGCCTGGAGCTGCTCCCAGCTCTGAGAGAGCACCGTCGGGGCGCCCGCGGCGCCGGTGTTGCCGAAGCGCTCCACGTTGTGGAGGTGGCAGTCAGCCGGCACGCCGGCGCGCCGCGCCACGGCGTCGAGCATCAGCGCGTTGGCCTGGTGGCCGATGAAGAGCACGCGGCCCTTCGTGGCGGCGGCGCGCTCGCGTGCAGCCGGGAGCATCGCCTCGAGGCATGCCTGGGTGGTCTTGATGGCGAAGCGCTGCACCGCGCTGCCCTCCTGCGCGAAGTGCCCGAAGCGGGGAATCGTGACGAGGCCGCAGCCTTGGGGAGACGAGTCGAGCGTGGTGTGCGTGACGCGGACCCGCGACGGCTCGAAGCCCGAGAGCACCGCGGCGCTGGTGCCGTCGCCCCACAGCACGGCCGTGGAGCGGTCGCGGTAGTCGACGACCCGGGTCGTGTTCTCGGCGTTCACCACGAGCACGAAGCCGGGCAGGTCCCGCATCAGCGCGAGCACGTGCAGCTGCGCGCCGAAGCTCGAGCACGCCGAGTTGACGTCGAGTCCGGGGGCGTCGATGCCGAGGGCAGCGGCGATGCGGCACGCCTCGGCGGGGATGCCCAGCTCGGGGGTGCAGCCGCCGGCCACGACGAGGCCGATGTCCGAAGGCTTCAGCCCGGCCCGCTCGAGCGCGTGCAGGCCCGCGCGGCGCCCGGTCTCGACGTTCGAGAGCAGCGCGGCCTCCTGGCCGGCGCGCACGTCGGCGTTGCGTGTCTTTCGCAGGTAGTCGAGCGGCAGCACGGTTCGCCGCTCACGAATGCCGGTGCGCTCGAGGATCCACGTGTCGGTCGTGCCGATGTCGAGCTCCTGGAGGAAGCGGTTGTCGATCACCGTGTCGGGGTGGAAGTGCCCGACTCCGTGCAGGTAGAGCTGGGCCATGCCGGGCGGGCTCATCCGGCCACCCGCTCGCCGCCGTCGACGCGGATCAGCGCGCCGTTCACCCAGCGCGCCTCGTCGGTCGAGAGCAGGCAGATGACGTCGGCGACGTCGGCCGGAGTGGTAAGCCGGCCCAGCGGGTTCTTCGCGAGGGCGGCCGCCTTCATGCGCTCGCTGCCCGGGATGAGGCGCAGCGCCGGCGTGTCGGTGACGCCGGGCTGCACGATGTTGCAGCGAACGCCGAACGGGCCCAGCTCGACGGCGAGGGCCCGCGCCACGGACTCGAGCGCGCACTTGGCGGCCGAGACCGCCGCGTAGCCCGGCCACGCCACCTGGTTGCCCTCGCTGGTGAGCCCGATGACCCGCGCGTCGGAGGCGAACAGGCGCCGGCCGAAGACGTCTTGCACCCAGGTCACCAGGCTCGTGCCCATGCTGTAGACGGTGCGAGCGAAGTCCTCGTCCTCGAGGACCACGCCCGCCTCGTCGGCCGGCAGCAGCGGCTTCAGGTTCCCGTAGGCGATCGAGTGCAGCAGCAGGCGCACGCGGCCGTCGCGCCCGGCCTCCGCGGCGAGCACGTCGAGCGTCTGTTTGCGGCCCTCGGTGCTGAGCGCGTCGAGGTTGAAGGTGAGCACGCGAGCGCCCGTGGCGCGAAGCTCGGCGAACCTCGGCTCGATCTCCGGCATGGCGCCCTTGCGGTCGCGGTGGACGATCGCCAGGTTCATGCCGTGGCGCGCGAGCTTGGCCGCCGTGGCGAGGCCGAAGCCGCTGGAGCCGCCCAGAATGAGCGCCCAGTGCCGATCGTCGAAGCGGCAGCTCACCGCACGCTCGCCTCTCTCAAGCTCTCGGCGGCGAGCGGCGGGCAGAACGCCGCGAACGCCGCCACCGCCTGGCGCTCGGAGACGATCGCGGTCACGTCGTAGCCGAGCGCCTTGAAGAAGCCGCGCAGCGGCCGGTTCGGGCCGACCTCGAAGATGCGCGCGGCGCGGCCGGCGATCGCGCGCATGTTGGCGACCCAGTCGACGCTGCCGCTGAGCTGCCGCGCCAGTGCGTCGACGAGCGCCTCGCGCGCCGGAGCGTGGAAGCCGCCGGTGAAGTTCGAGGTGACGGCGGCCGCTTTCGCCGGGTCGAACGACGGCGCGGCGGCCTCGAGCTCGGCGCGGAAGTCGTCCACGATCTTCCGCATCAGCCTCGAGTGGAACGGCGCGCTCACGTTGAGCGGCACCGCGCGGTGCCCGGGGCTCAGGCGCCGCAACGCGACCTCCAGGTCCGATGCGGCTCCCGAGAGCACGAGCTGATCGGGGGCGTTCAGGTTCGCGACGTCGACCTCGAGGCCCTCGAGCACGGGGGTGAGGTCGCGCTCGGCGACGCCCTCCGCGATGACCGCAGCCATCGCGCCGCGACCCACCGGCACCGCCTGCTGCATCAATGCGCCGCGGCGGCGCACGAGCCGCACCGCCACCGCGAGCGGCAGCGCGCCGGCGGCGCAGAGCGCGGTGTACTCGCCGAGGCTGTGGCCACCGAACCAGGCGGCGGCGAAGCCGAGCTCGCGCTCGAGCGCGCGGAACATCGCGAGCTCCGCGGTGAGGAGGGCGGGTTGGGTGTACTCGGTGCGATCGAGCCGCTCGCCCCCTTCGAAGCACAGGGACTTCAGGTCGAAGCCGACGGCGTCGCTGGCCTCGGTGAAGACCTCGCGCGACGCCGCGAAGCACGCGTAGAAATCCTTCGCCATGCCTGGTCTCTGACTGCCCTGCCCGGGGAACACCACCGCGTTGGCCATGGCAGGTCGTCTACGCGCCAGGGCGCGGCGGCGAAGTTGATCGAGATCAAGAGCCGCACCGCGAATGAGCCGGCGCTGACACGGCGATGACGTTGCGAGCTACGTTCGGCCGGGTGAGACGCCTCTTCCTCTGCGCGATGCTGGGCGCTGCGGCCTGCGCGCGCCGCGAGCTGTCCGCTGAGACCGACGACTGCACGGGGAGCACACCTCTCGCTCCCGGAGCGGCGGGCAGCCCGGGCCACCTGATCCGCTCCGACCTGCACCCCGAGGGAGCGAGCGAGCTCGCCACCCTGATGCGCGCGATGGAGGCCGACCTCAAAGCCGCGCGCGCGTCGCTCGCCCGCGCCGAGGCGGTTCCGGCCCTGTACCCGAAGCATCGCCGCATCCGGTGTTCCTGGCCGACGAGCCCGGCGGATCGCGAGGGTGCGTTCGACGCGCTCGCGGTCGGGTACCTCGAGCGGGTGAAGGGCTTCGACGCGGCGCCGGAGAAAGACCAGGCTTACGCAGCAGTGCTCGGGGGCTGCCGCGCCTGTCACGAGCAGAGCTGCCCGGGGCCGCTGGCGGCGATCGACGCGCTCGCGCGGTGAGGGAGTGCTGGCGCGGGCGGTCGCCAGTGCCGGCCGCGTGAGCTAAGTACGGGATGACTGTGAGCAAGAAGCCCAAGCGTCCCGAGAAGCATTCGCCGCGCGTGCTGGCGTGGCTGACCGGCGCGATCAACCCGTGGATCGACGTCGCCGAGTTCGAGAACCGCTACACGAGCGGAGGATCGGTGTCGTTTCGGCATCGCCGGCGCGAGCTCGAACATCTCCGTCCCATTCGCGAACAGCTGCCCCCGGGAGGGCGGCTCGTCCTCGAAGATCTTCAGCGGTTCGAGAAACCGGCGGCGGAGTGGGAGAGCTCTCACGACGATGCAGTACGCGAGCTCGCCGGCAAGGCGATCGCTGCGTTCGATTCCCTGACCCGCTCGAGCGATGGCTTTCAGGCCCTGGCTCGTGAGGTTGACGCGGGGCGCGGTCTGTTCGCGAAGGAGGCCGAGCAGGCGGCGAGCGATGATCGGGAATTGGTGCTGCAGATGGCTGAGAACATCGTCAATGCGCAGGGCGAGCTGAGCAGCGCTCGGTACTCCGATGCGGCGTTCTGGAACGCATGGCGAGATCGGCTCTTGCGGTTTCGTCAGGGGGCGGTCTTCGATGAAGTGGATCGAGCCCGCGAGAATCTGCAGCAAGTGAACTCAGCGACGATCGAGAGACTCAAAGAGCTTCGGTGGCGCATCGTCGATGAGTTCGATGTGCCTCCGTCAGGAGCGTATGGCGAAGCTCTGGGTGGTTGACTCAGGGCTTCTGGTCGATGCGGGTCTCGTGCGCCTGGCCCGGCTCAGTCCTCCGGCGATTGCTGCGGCACTGCAGCGCGAGCTCCGGGCGCTGACGACCACGATCGCCGAGAAGGCGTTGAATGAGGCCGTCGGCACGCGTGAGGTCATCACGCCACCCATCACGCTCGCCGAAGTTGGCTGGGTAGCGCGACCGAAGGCCGAGCGCCGCAATGGGAGGCACTTCCTTGCCGCGCTGGATGAGATTCGCCGCGATTGGAAAGTGCAGGTGCGACAACCGAGAGACGAGCCCATCCGCGCGGTGCGGGCTCAGTTCGGATTCGCCGATGCGACCCTGGTGGCGCTGCTCGACGAACTCGTGACGACGAGACAGGAGCCTCAACTGCTTACGATCGATGGGCCCTTGGCGCGATGGTGCGCCGAGAATGACCGTCCCTGTATCCTCTTCGACAGCCTCCTCCGCGACCTACGATGAGTCGAGCCACGCGTCCTCCATCGCCTTGAGGCGGCCGATGACCTGGCGCGACAGGTCGCGCGCGCCGCGCAGGCCGCGCTCGGTGCTGGCGGGCTCGAGCAGCTCGACGGTCAGGTCGAGCGTGTCGCCCCACGCAGGCACTCCGGTGGCACCCTGCTGCCTGCGGCCGCGCAGGTAGGCGCAGAGCACCAGCGGCCGGTCGAGCCCGGCGAGGATCTGGCCCACGCCGTACGTGACGCTCGCCGGATCGATGCGGCCGGTGCGGCTGCGCGAGCCCTCGGGAAACAGCATCAGCACCTCGCCCCGCGAGAGGAGCCAGCGCAGCTTCTCGACCACCTGCCGACGGTGGGCGTCGTCGCCGCCGCGGTCGAGCGGCACGACCTTGCCGAGGTACACGATCGCCCCGAGCGCCGCGTTCCGCTCGAAGTGCTCGAGCGCCGCCACGTTCCACGGGAAGCGCCGGAACCACACGAGGTACTCGGCCAGCGGAGCGAGCGCCCACGAGAGGTACGCCGAGTCGACCATGGTGAGGTGGTTGGCGCAGATGAGCAGCGGCCGGCCGGTGGCGAGCGCCTCGCGATAGACGCGGCGAGCCCGCGGCACTCCTTCGATGCGGTTGTTGCGAAGCACGCGCATGGTGAGCACCGACCCCAGGCCCACCAGAGGGAAGAGGGTCCAGCCGATGGCGCGCTGCACCCGCAGGGCCCGAGCCGCGGCGCTGTCGAGCTGGGCCATCGCGGCCGCACCGTACGGACGCCCACGGGCGCACGCCCTTGAGCGGGATCAAGGTGGGCTCGCGGCCGGGCGGGGGACCGTGCCCGCCATGACCGCTCCGACGCTCTATTACGTGCCGAAGACGCGCGCGATGCGGGTGCGCTGGCTGCTCGAGGAGCTCGGCGGCCCCTACTGCCTCGCCCGCCTCGACCCTGCGAAGGGCGAGACCCGGACCGAGGAGCACACGCGCCGGCACCCGCTGCAGCACGTGCCGGTGCTCGAGACGCTCCACGGGACCTTGTTCGAGTCGTGCGCGATCTGCCTGCACCTGGCGGCGGGCACGCCGCTGCTTCCTCCCGACGGCTCGTACGAGCGCGGGCTCGTCTACCAGTGGGTCTTCTTCGGCTTGACCGAGCTCGAGGGGCTGCTCGGGCGGCTGGCCGCAGAGAAGAAGCGGGCGCCGCCCGACCCGAAGCGCATCGAGAGCATCACCAGCAAGCTCGCGCGGCCGCTCGCGGCGCTCGACCACGCGCTCGCCGGCCGGCAGTCGCTCGTCGGGCGCAGCTTCACGGTTGCCGATCTGGTGTGTGGGGCGCTGCTGGTGTGGGCGAACCGCCTCGAGCTGCTGGACGGGCTCCCGCACGCGAGAGCGTTCGTGGCCGGCGTCGAGGCGCGGCCCGCGTACCAGCGCGCCATGGCCGACTGACACGAGCCGGTCAGGCCCCGAGCGCGTGCGCGGCGAGGCGGCCGGTGCTCCCGACGAGCCGCGCGCACAGCCCGAGGCGCTCCGAGAGAGGCACCCTCTCTCTCGCCGCGCCGGCCAGCGCGTGGGCCAGCACCTTCACGTACTCGCGCGCGAGCACGCCGAACCGCGGCTCGTGCGTCGACAGCAGGCCGAGCGAGGCGCCACGGCCCTCGCGGTCGCTGCGCCAATACTCCACGAGGCCGCGCCGCAGCGCGCGCGCCTCCGGCTCGCCGCTCGCGAGCGTCTCTGCGAGCAGCGGGCCCAACGCGACGCGCGTGCGTAGCGGAGCCGCCCGCTCCGACGTGTACGCCTTCGACGCGGCGTGCACGTCGCCGCGGGAGTTGTGCAGCGCGCGCCCGAGCCTGACCGCGTCGGTCGCGCAGAACGATACGCCCGTGGCCGTCACCGGGTGCACGCAGCCGCCGGAGTCGCCCGCGAGGAAGAGCCGCCCGCGAGACGAGCGCCGCGGCGTCAGCGAGTAGACGATCGCCGAGGCGAGGTCGCCCGTCTCGACCGCCACCATGACCTGCGCCGCCAGCGGCTCGGGCAGGCCGCGCACGTCGTCCGGATGCGGGCGGCCGTCGTCGCCCGCCTGTGTGAAGAGCACGCGCACGCTCGACCTGCCGATGCGGTAGGCGAGCACCGGCGCCCTGCCGCCGAGCACGACGTGGCCGTAGCCCGCGTACGGCAGGGCGCCCTTCACCACGACCCCGGACATGCGGACCCTCTCCCCGAGGTCGGCGACGATGCCGGCGGCTTCGCGCAGCTTCGAGCCGCGTCCGTCGGCAGCGACCAGCACCGTCGCTTCGACCCTCTCGCCGTCGCTGGTCTCGACGTGCACGGACGGGCCGTCGAAGCCGACCGCAGCCGTCACGCGTGCGCGGCGCACGGTGACTCCTCGCAGGGCGCCGGCGCGCTGCAGCAGCGCCGCGGCGAGGGCCGAGTGCTCGAGCGCGATGCCCGTCGGGTGGCCGCCCGCCGTCTCGCCGTACGAGAGGATGATCGGCGCTGTGCCCGGGGCGGGGAGCACGGCGAAGCCGCACGCCGGCACGGCGCCGGCCTCCCAGGCGGCGTCGAGCAGGCCGAGCTCGCGAAGGGCGTACGCGCCCGGCGCCTGATCAGCTCTCCAGCGAGGCGGCGGGCGTCCGCGAGCCCGGGCTCGCACACCAGCACGCGCATGCCGAGGCGGCTCAGCGCGGCCGCGGCGCACGCGCCGGCGAAGCTGCCGCCCGCGACGACGGCGTCGAAGGTCACTGCCAGGGCTCCGTGCAGCCGACCTCGGCTGCGACGCTCCCGTGCGGTGGGAGGTCCGCGGGGACTGGCGCCGCGACGCCCGGCGCGACGCCCAGCGGCACGAGGTCGGCCTCGCGCGAGCGCTTGTGGCCGCCGCGCCAGAGAAACGGGCTGTCGCTCTCGTGCCTCCTCGGCGCCGCCTCCGCGGGAGCGTGCTCGCTCGTACGGAAGTTCGTGCGCGCCACGAGGTCGCGCACGTAGCGGTAGCGGTTCACCGAGACGAGGCGCTGGTAGAGCCAGACGAGCGGGTCGACCATGCGGTAGTGCCACTGCCACACCTGAAACCCGTTCAGCGCGAGCAGCGCGGGCGCGCGCACCCACCTCGGCCAGGCGGCGGCCAGCCGGGGGTTCGACAAGCCCCGCTTCGAGCGGCGCAGGGCCGCGGCTGGTGAGTGGAAGCCGAGCGCGACCTTGCGGACGCCGGCGCGGAGCTGCTCCGGGGTCATGTTCAGCGGGCGGACCACCACCGAGTCCTTGCCGAGGTAGCGGCGGTAGTCCTCGGTGAGGAGCCTGCCTTCGGCCCGGTAGCGCCGATGGGCCGGCGTGCCGGGGAAGGGGATCTCGGTGGTGAAGCTCGAGTGCATCAGGTCGGTGGAGTGGAGGAACTCGAGCGTCTCATCGAAGATCTCGGGCCCGTCCCAGTCGAAGCCGAACATCCAGTTACCGCTCGGCAGGATGCCGGCGCGGAACACGTTGCCGATCGTCTCGCGGTACTCGTCTTTGAGCGCCCGCTTGCCGGTGCGGTCGAGCGTGCGCTGGTTCACCGACTCGTACCCGGTCGAGATGAGCGCGCACCCCGCGGCCGCGGCGCGCTCGAGGTTCGCAGGCTCGCCGTTGAACTCGTGCCGCACCTGCATGCCGAACGGCACCGGGTCCTTCGCGAGGGCGGTGAAGAACTCCTTCGTCCACTCGGGGTCGCCGGCCAGGTTGTCGTCGACGAAGTACAGCGAGCGAACCCACTTCGGCCGGCGGCGGATCTGCTCGAGCACGTGGGCGATCGGGTACGTGCGGTACCCCAGGGTCATGCGCTTCGCGAAGCAGAACGAGCACGCCTCGGGGCAGCCGCGGCTGCCGACGATCGGGTAGTAGAAGGCCCCGTAGCGCTCGATCTTCATCAGGTCGACGCGCGGCTGCGGCAGCGTGCCCGGGTCGGGGGCGGGATCTTTGTAGACGCCGCCCACGCTCGACGGGTTCGTGAGCCACTGCTCGCAGATGCGCTGCCACGACGTCTCGCCCTCGCCGAGCACCACGGCGTCGGCGTGGGCGAGCCCCTCTTGCGGTAGCGCGGTGACGTGGTGGCCGCCGATGACGACCGTGACCCCGCGCGCGCGGTACAGGTCGGCGAGCGCGTACGCCGCGTCGATCTGCGGCGTCGAGGCGGTGATGCCGACGAGGTCGACCTCCTCGTCGAAGAAGAGGTGCTCGCGCAGCAGGTCGACGATGGCGATGTCGAACTCGTGCGGCGTCACCGCGGCGATCGAGGCGAGCGAGAGTGTGGGGACCTCGAGCTCCCACGGGAGGGTGATGAGCTTCACCCGGGGCCGCCGGTGGCGCGGGAGCTGCTTGAACATGCCACCTGCCTTGTCGTCCACGAGGGCCCGGGGCGGCCTTGATCCCGGTCAAGGCCGCCCTGGGACACCCGGCGCATCTGTGCTTTCCGCCATGATCCCCTCGACCGACCTCTTCTTCGATGCTTCCCGGCCGTACCAGGGCCCGCCCCTCTTGACCGCCGAGCGGCCCGCGAAGGCGAAGTACCAGCCGCCCCGCTCGCTGCTCAAAGACCCTGACGCGATCGTCATCGGCTCGGGCATCGGCGGCCTGGGCATCGCGAGCATCCTCGCGCAGCGGCGGGGCGCGCGGGTGCTGCTGCTCGAGGCGCAGAAGACGCCCGGCGGGTGCACTCACTGCCACGAGCTGGAGGGCTTCGAGTTCAACAGCGGCATCGACAGCATCGGCGACATGGATCCGCGCGTCGGCCGCGGCTTGTTCCGGCCGACCATCGACTACATCACCGAGGGTAAGCTGCAGTGGGCGAAGATGCCCGACGTCCACGAGCTGTGCGCGTTCGGCGACGACGTGTACAGCTGGTACAGCTCGGCCGAGAGGAACATCGAGTGGGTCGAGAAGAGCTTCAAGGGCGAGGGCGACGTGCGCCGCTACTACTCGCTCGAGGAGGAGATCGAGCGGTCGGCCTGGGGCTGGGGGCTGTCGAAGCTCCTCCCCGAGTGGATGCCCGAGGGCGTGCGCGAGTCGATCTACAAGACGACGGGCGGCAAGTGGCGCACCTACATGGGCCGCACCACGGACGAGGTGTTGCGCGGCGAGCTCGGCTTCTCGGCGAGGCTCGCGGCCGTCTACTCGTATATGTACGGGAACCACGGGCGCACGCCGCGCTTCGCGCCGTTCGCGTTCCACTCGGCGAACCTCTACCACTACCGCAACGGCGCCTATTACCCGGTGGGCGGGCCAGGGCAGATCGCCGAGTGCATCGTGCCCGTCGTCGAGTCCCGCGGCGGGCAGCTCGCGGTGAGCTCGCCGGTCGAGCGCATCCTCGTTGAGAACGATCGCGCCGTGGGCGTCAAGCTGCAGAACGGCGAGGAGGTGCGCTCGAAGCTGGTGGTGAGCGACGCCTCGGCGTGGACGACGTGGACCCAGCTCGTCGACCCCGAGGTTGCGGTGCGCCACGGCTACGCGGAGAGGCTGGAGCAGATCCAGCCGAGCCCCGCGCACCTGTACCTGTTCCTCGGCTACTCCGAGGCGATCGATCTGCCGAAAGAGATCATCTGGCACATACCGACGTACGACGGCGTCGACCCGTACGACCTGAGCCTCGCCGACGAGCAGTACAAGGGTAAGATGAGGTTCGAGGGCATGGGCGGCTACGTGCTGTCTCCGTCGGCCCGCGACCCGGTCTACGCGCAGCGCTACCCGAACAAGTCGACGGTGATCGCGCTCGCCGAGGCGCCGGCCGACTGGGTGAGCCGCTCGCGCACCGACAAGGCGTTCGACGCCGAGCTGAAGGCCGCGGTGCGCGACAACCTGCTCAAGATCGTGCATCGGTACATGCCGCAGCTGAAAGGGAAGACGCCGGCGTACGTGCTGTCGGGCGTGCCGATGGGGTGCAACCCGCGCGCGTGGCACGGCTGCTCGCTGGGGCTCGAGCCCTCGGGCGACCGGTTCGTGAAGCACACCCACTGGCTGCGGCCGCAGACGAAGATCGCGGGGCTCTACCTCACCGGCTGCGACTCGTTCTCGGCCGGCTTCGCGGGCTCGATGGCGTCGGCGCGGCTGACGTACTGCGCGATCAGCGGCAACTGGCCCTGGATGCTGGCGTGAGCTTCAAGGGCCGCACCGCCCTGGTCACCGGTGGGGCGCGGGGCATCGGGCGGTGCATCGCGGACGCGCTCGTCGACGCCGGCGCGCGCGTGCACGTGTTCGACGTCGGCGACGACCCGCGTGCGGCCTTCTCGTTTCGACGGGTCGACGTCTCGGACGCGGCGCAGGTGCGGGCGGGCATCGCGGCGCTGCCGCCGGCCACGTCGCTGCTCGTCAACAATGCGGGCATCGCCCGCGACCGGTCGCTGCTGAAGATGTCCGACGCTGAGTGGAGCGAGGTTCTCGACGTGAACCTGAGCGGCGCGTTCTACGTGCTCCGCGAAGTGGCGGGGTTGATGGCGAGGGCGCGGCACGGGCGGATCGTGAACATCAGCAGCATCAACGCGCTGCGCGGGAAGTTCGGCCAGGCGAACTACACGGCGGCGAAGGCCGGGTTGGTCGGGCTCACGAAGACGGCGGCGCGCGAGCTCGGGCCGAAGGGCATCACCGTGAACGCCGTCGCGCCCGGCATGGTCATGACCGAGCTCACGCGCTCGTTGCCGGCCGAGGCGGTGGGCGCGGCGCGCGACCAGGCGGTGCTGGGTCGGCTCGCCGAGGCCGGCGACGTCGCGCACGCGGTGCTGTTCCTGCTGTCGGACGCCGCGAGGAGCATCACGGGCGAGGTGCTGCGCGTCGACGGAGGGCAGTACCTGCATGCGTGATCGCGTGGCCCGGCGCGCCGCGAAGGTGCGCCGGGTGCTGCTGTGGATCCTCGCCGCGAATTGGAGCGTCGCCGCCGCGAAGCTCGCGCTGGGCGTCTGGGGCGGCTCGGCGTCGCTGACCGCCGACGGCCTGCACTCGCTTCTCGACGGCGCATCGAATGTCGTGGGGCTGGTGGCGATGACGGTAGCGGCGAGCCCGCCCGACGCCGAGCATCCCTACGGGCACGGCAAGTTCGAGGCCGTCGCGTCGCTGGCGATCGGCGGCATGGTCGGGGCCGCCGCCGTCGGGCTCGGGCACATGGCGTACGGGGCGCTCACCGGCGAGGCGCGGCCGCAGGCGACCCCCGCGATGATCGCGGTGACCGGGGGCACGCTGGCGGTCAACCTCGCGGTGAGCGCGGTCGAGCGACGCTTCGGCCGCGAGCTGAACAGCCCGCTGCTGGCGGCCGACGCGCAGCACACGCTGTCGGATGCACTGGTGTCGCTCGCAGTGCTCGCGTCGCTGGTGCTCGTGCGCTTCGGCGTGACGAGGGCCGACGGGGTGGTGGCGCTCGGCATCATGGTCGTGGTGACGCTGGTGGCGTGGCGCATCGTGCGCGAGGCGATCGGGGCGCTGGTCGACGCAGCCCGCCTCGACGCACGCGAGGTCGAAGCCGCGGGCGCCGCGGTCGCGGGCGTGCTCGCGGTGCGGCAGGTGCGCAGCCGCGGGCACGGCGGCGCGGTGTTCGTCGACCTTACCGTAGTGGTGGCGGCCGAGACGGCGCTCGAGGCGGCGCACGCGATCGCCCATGAGCTCGAGGCCGCGCTGATGAGGCGCTTCCCCGAGGTGGCCGAGGTCATCGTGCACGTCGAGCCGTCTTGACCAGGGTCAAGGTCGCCCGCGGCGGCGCAGGTAGCCTCGCATCCGTGCCACGCAGCGCGCTCATCGGCAGCATCGTCGTCGCGTTCGCGACGCAGGCGGCGTTCGACGGCACGCTCACGTTCTGCGGCGTGACCGGCGAGCTCGTGCCGGGGTGCGACTGCCCGGGACCCGAGACGGCGGCGCTCGAGCCGATCGACTGCTGCGTGCACGTCGAGTCGAGCCGGCCCGGCGAAGGTGTAGTTCGCCGCAGCCGCGAGGAGGCCCCGCGCCGGGTGCTCGTGGCCATCGTCCCCGGCAGCTCGCCCCTGCAGCAGCGAGCGCCCGCGCGAGCAAGCCCGGTTCACGACGGCGACCCGCCCCACCCGGGGCGGCTGTTCTTGAGGCTGCGAACGCTCGTCATCTGAGCCCGGCGCGCGAGGCGCCGCGCGCAGCTTCGAGGACGTTCACGTCGTTCCGCTTCACCCCCTTTCAAGGAGAAGAGTCATGCTTCGAGTGCTGTCGTTGTGCGTCTGTCTGTTCGGCCCTGCCGCGTTTGGTCAGACCTCGTCCGCCAAGGCGCAGCCCACCTGCGACTGCGCAGGGGGGAAGTGCGACGCGTGCAAGAAGGACGTTGACGGGAAGTGCGCCTGTGGCCGCGCGTGCCAGGTCAAGGCCTGCAGCTGCGGGGAAGAGCCGTGCGCGTGCAAGAAGTGCGAGTGCGCGGGCGGCACGACCTGCAATCACCGGCGCTGACGCGCTCGGCGTAGCGCCGCGGCGATGAGCGGCAGCCAGAGCGCGAAGCTGCCGCTCTGGCTGCTGCAGCCGCAGCCGCTGGTGGCCGACATGCTCGCGGAGGCGCCGCCTGCCGCGCCGCCTCCTGCTCCGCCGGCCGGGCTGCTGCCTCCGCCTGCGGCTGGGCCGCCTGCCGAACCGCCGCCGGAGCCTCCGCCGCTCCCCCCGGCGGTCGCGTCGACGACGTCGACGAGGAGCCTCGGCCCGCGCGCCAGGCCTCCGGCCTCCTTCGAGAGGAAGTGCGCGCCGTTCGGGTCGCGCGACACGATCGCGAGGCTGGCGGGCGCCGCCGAGAGGTAGAGCGCGGTGATGTCCCACGACACCTCGGCGTCGGGGTCGACGGCGGTGACGGCACCGGCGCAGGCGCCGAACGCGGGGCGGCTCGCCCACGTCATCGTGCTCTCGCTCCAGCTCGCGTCCGCGGCGGCGCACACCTCGCCGGAGCCGCCGGCGGCGGAGGGGTACGCGTGCGAGCGGAGCTTGAGCACAGCGCGGCGAACGGAGCCGGCGATCGGTGCGAAGCGCAGGTAGGCGACCGCCTGCGGCGTCGCGGGGCCCTCGACGTTGAGATCCATCGGGTCGGGAAAGACGCCGGGCTCCCACGCGGCGGCGGTCACGTCGTGCAGCACCGCGAGCTCGATCGTGCCGGGGCCGGTGATGCCCGCGTCGGCCGGTGGAGTGCCGGCATCCGGCGGCGCAGCTCCGCAGACCGGCGTGCGCATGCCGGCCGTGCCGGTGACGACGACATCTTTCAGCTTGATGCCGAGCGGCATCTTCGCTTGGCCGGGGAAGACGCCGTCGTGGCGCGGCGAGCCGAAGCGCACGATCAGCGGCTGCGGCGCGTACGTTCCCGGGTACGAGATCGACCCCAGCATCACGCCGTCGCGCGAGTACGCCATCACGCCGTTTCCCCACCACATCGCGATGCGGTACGCGCGCGCCGGGTCCCAGCCGACGTCGGCCGCCGCGCCGTTCGCGTAGCCGATGCCCGACATGCCGCAGCCCGGCGGGCACGGCGTGTCGTGGTGCCAGGGCGCTCCGCGCGGGCAGGAGGCGAGCTCGACCTTCCACGCGCCGGGGCGCGGGGGCGCCTCCTGCGAGCCGAAGATGCGGAAGAACAGCTTGAAGTCGTTGTTGCGGAACCACGGCGAGTAGGGAATCGGCTCCGTGCGATCGGTCACCTCCTGGTACACGGTGACGATGTCGTGGTCGACGCCGTCGAGGCTGGTGCCGACCTCGAGGCCCGAGACCGTGAACTCGATGCGCGCCTCCGCCAGCGCGTCGTCGATGCGGTACCAGACGGCGTCGGGCTCCCCCGTCACCGTCCAGCCGTCGGCGGCGAACGTGCCGCCGCGCGAGCCGGTGCGCTGCGGGTGCGCCGGCGCCGTCAGGGGGTCGTTGACGTAGCCGGCGCCGAGCAGCGCGGCGAGCGTGAGGGCGAGCACGGCCGGCAGGAACGCACGTGCCGATTGGCGGGTCAACGTGGGCGGAGCCGAAAAGCAGCAGGGAAGGCGGGCTTGATCGAGATCAACGACGCGCAGTGCGCGGCACGAGACGCACGGGCGTCATCGGGGCACGAGGCGGCCGACGGCCGCCACGAGCGGGTGCCACAGCGCCGAGCGCACGGTGCGCCGGTGGTTCTGCACGTCGTCAGGCAGCCCGAACGAGAGGTGCCGGCGGCGGCGGCCCGAGAGCCTGAGCGAGCCGGCGAGCCGGTCCCAGATCGCGAGCGCCGAGCCGTAGTTCCCGTGGTGAAAGTGCGGGTCGGTGCTGTGGTGCAGCTGGTGCTGCGCGGGGCTCAGCAAGAAGCGCTCGAGCCACGGCGGGTACGACAGCCACACGTGGCTGTGCCGCAGGTTCGAGCCCAGGGTGTTCCAGATGAACGACAGCGCGTAGACGCCGCCGATCTGCCACGCCCCGACGCGGCCCGGGAACAGCCAGATGAACAGCCCGGCCACGAGCGTCAGCGACCCCGCGGCACCGGCGCGCATCACGACGCTCTCGATCGGGTGGGTGCGGTAGACCGTGAGCGGGGTCAAGACCTCGGCCGAGTGGTGGACCTTGTGCAGCTCCCACAGCGCGGGCACCCGGTGCGCGAGCATGTGAATGAAGTAGCGGCCGAAGTCCTCGGCGCAGAACGCCGCCACGCTGAAGAGCACCGTGACCGCCGCGCGAGGCAGCGTGAACCAGTCGGGCACGGGCCCGAGGTGGTGCCACCCCAGGCGCGCGATGCCCATCGCCCCGGCCGTGACGGGGATCGCGAAGGGAGCGATGAGCACGCCCTCGAGCGCGGTTCGAAAGAGCATCAGGCGCACGTCGAGGAGCGTCGACGGGTGCAGCCAGATGCGCCGGGGGAAGAGGTACCGCCAGAGGGACCACCGCCTCCGGTACCGGGTGAACCAGACCCCGCAGGCGAGGACGAGCGAGCCGAGCAGGAAGGGCAGGTACAGCCTCTTCACCGGGTTGACGAACACGGCGAGCCGCTCGGCGAGCGAGCCGAACGACTGGAAGAGCGCGAGGTCGAGCTCCGTCACTGGGGCGCCGGGTCGTCCGAGACGTCGGTGGCCTCGAGCGGCCCCGGCTCGGGAAGGCGAGCGAGCTCGCCCTGGACAAGCCGGATGTGCTCGAGCTCCTCGGCGCACAGCTCGGTGAACAGCGTCTT
>JBGALX010000034.1:0-119203 GCA_044223505.1 Myxococcaceae bacterium | reverse complement strand
GCCGCGGCTCTCTCGGCCTGAGGGCCTCTACAAGAGGCAAGATCGAGAGAGGCGAGGCCGACCCGCCTCGGGCACAGCTCGTGCCGCTCGCCCCCCGCCGCGGTGCCCCCCCTTAAAAATCCCCCCCTCCGGGCACCCCCGAATAAGGCAGGTCCTTTAAGGGGGGGCACCCCTCTCCCCAGGCCCGCTTCAACAGCGGGCGGGCCTGGGGCCCCAAGGGGGGCGAGCGCGCGGCCTCCGGCCGGCCGCGCCTGGCGGTCACGAGCTGTGCACGAGGCTGGGCCTGCTGATGCTTGCCGTCTCGGTCGCGCTTGAGCGCGCGACCTCTCAAGTGCGCGGGCATCGCCCCGCTCTGCAAGGTCGCCGCTGCGCGGCCGCGGTGCGGCCGTGCTCGCTCGCGTGGGCAACGATGCAACCTGCGAAGACACCGCCGAGCTCGCCGGCGACGTCGACTTCACCGCTGCGCCGGCGCGGCCCGTCGCCGCGCCTGTGCTCGCTGCGCGGGCAGGCGGTGCCGCTCGCCGCTCAGCGCCCAGCTCGTCGCGGACGCGAAGGCTCACCGCTGCGGAGGCCGGGCCGCGGGCCCGGCCCGTCCTCGCTGCGAACGGGGGAGCGATGTGCCTCACTGGAACGAAGCGCCGAGCTCGAACGCACTGCCGGGCGCACCGCTGCGCAGGCTGCGCTTCGCGCAGCTCGTGCTCGCTGCCGGGGAGCGGATGCGCTCACGACAACGGCGAGCAGCTGAAGGAGAGGAGCGCTTCATCGCCGAGGCCGCAGCTCGGGCGGCGCGCCACGGCTCGCGTGCCAGAGCCTGAGCACCTCGACGTCGTCCCCGTGCACCTCGTAGTAGACGAAATACCGCGTGCCGGCGAGGTAGAAGCGGCGAAGTCCCTCGGCGCCCTCGTCGAGCGCGCGCTCCCCGACAAGCGGAGTCGACTTGAGCAACGCGAACGCTCGCTTCAACTCGTCGCGCAGCAGCTGCGGAGCCTTGTCGCGGTTTCGCTTCCACCAGGCGCGCGCGACGCGGACGTCCTCGCGAGCCTGCGGCGCGTACTTGAGCTTCATCAAGCTGCTGCCCCTCCCGAGCGCTTCAGTCTTCGTCGAGCTCTTTGAGCATCTCTTCTTCGGTGACGAAGTTCCCTCGGCGGATTTCTGCCTGCGCCTCACGCAACAGCTTCAGCTGCTCGGCGGTGAGGTGGAAACCCGCCTGCTCGTCTTCGATGAGCACGGTGAAGCGCCGGCCCTCCGGCAGAGGCTCGCCGTCGCCCTCAAGCACCAGCTGACCGTCTCGAACGACTCCGATTGCAACGCCCATACGAGAGCATTGTAGCCGCGCCGGCTCCGAGCCGCTCGCTGGCGAACTCGACGGCGGCAGCGACCTCGACCTGGTGCTCGAATCGGCGACTCGCGGTTTTCGAGGCGTCGACCTCGATTTCGGACGTCCGTATTTGGCTCAGGACGAACGATCTCCACCCCGACCAGGGCAGAGGTACCCCAAAATCGTCGAGGTGCTCGACCTCGAGCACCAAGGTCGACCTCGTCGCCGAGCTGCTCGCGATCGCCGACCAGGTCGAGCTCGTCGTCGACGTCGCGCAGCTCGATGACGAGCTCGAGCTCACCGTCGACGCCGCGCTCGTGTCGCCGGCGTGAAGCCGCGCTTCTTCTCTTAGTCGCCAGTAGACTGCGGCTCGTGCTGCGCACCGCCGCCCTCGCAGTCGCACTGCTCGCCGCGCTCCCGGCGAACGCGATGCGCGCGGCCGACGCGCCGCCGGGCGAACTCGAGGGCTCGAAAACTCGCGTCATGGGGTCTGAGAAGTCCGGTGCGGTGCGCATTGGGCTGCGAGTGACTTCAAGCCGAAGTCGTCACTGCGAAATTTCCGCAGTGAGGGTGCGGAACGCGGTGGGGTCCTGTGAGTGGATGACAAACGACCCGGTGTTCGGTGAGCTCGAGAGCCCGAACACCCTCGGGCCGTGGGCATACGCGAACGGCAACCCGATGCGCTTCGTCGACCCGATGGGCCTTCGCGGTGAGACGCTCGCGGAGGGTGTCGAGCGCATCTACCTCGAGGAGCTCGCGGCGAAGAAGGAGGCGCGCTTCAGTCAGCTGTCGTGGTGGCAGCAGGCGCTCGGTGGAGGCCGGACTCGGGAGGCCGAGGTCATCCGGTTGAATGTCGCCGCACGTTCCGCCGCCATCGAGCGAGCGGCGGAGGGCGAGGCGGTGTTCGGCGGGCCGGAGGATGCGTACGGCAAAACGGGGACGCGGTTCATCTACGGCAATGAAGGCAACGTGGTGGCGGAGCTGCCGACGCGGCCGAGGTACGTGACGGCTGGCGAGGCGTTTCGCGCGAACGAGATTGCGGCGCTTCAAGCGGGGGCGTTCTCGCCGCTGGCGGCCGTCTTCGGTGGTATTGCGATGGTGGCGACCGAAGACCGCGCCGCGCAGCAATCGGCGGCGATGTTCGGCGGGGCGGTGTGGGAATTCGCGATGGTCGCGGGAATGACCGCCGGCGCGATGCCGCGTGCGCCCGAAATGGCGTGGGGTGCACCGCTCGTGCAGGGTGGTACCGACTGGTACGGGAACCGGTTGGGGGCGGTGGGGCCGCCAACGCCGATTGCGCCGAGTTCCTCGATTTCGTACGGCGCACCGCTTGGGACGTCGAGTGCCGGGCCTCCAAGTGGCGGCCGCAGTTTCTACCCAGGCTCCTCGGCCTACCGATTGGCACTTGGCCGCAAGAAGATCGATGGCAACCTTCAAGCAGGGCGGGAGTTCGCCAAGAACGTTGGCGCCGTCTTCCACGAAGATTGGGAAGCTCAAGGGATCATTTCTCCCGGCCATCAGTCGTGGCCGTCAGCCTTCGCTGAAGCGGCAAGGAATGTTGGAGCTGGGCGCGGGGAGTTCGTGTTCGATCTCAGTACCGTCGATGTACGGGGGACGTTGGGCAGCGGGATGCGGGCCACGCCCAAAGCACTTGAGACGTTGAACTACACGGAGTGGGAGCTGCTCTACCTCGCCGAGGATCCCGCGGCCTTGAGTCGAACCGAGTTCTGGTTGAACGGGAGACGATTGGGCCCCTTGACTCGTTCGCAGTTGGAAAGCTTCTGATGGTCTGGAATGGAAACCTCATTCACCCTGAAGCGCGAGTCCGCCGCTTCTCAGACCGGTTTGGCTTTTTCTGCGGAATCGCCATGGAGCTTCGGCAGCTCGAGACTGATGAGAGACGTCTGACCGGCGTCGAGATTCCTGCTCGCTTCCGTGCGGCTGCAATCTTTGGAATCGACTATGCGTTGGCCAGGGCTCGTTACCACGGCGGCTGGGAAGCAACAGTCACTAGCTTCGAGAGCCACGCTATCGACACAAGCGTCGAGCTGGTGGCATTGACGACCGCACAAGCGGTCATGGACGCACTGCACTTCGCGGAGAGGCTGACGGTCGACGCAGAACAAGGCGTGGTGTCGTTTTCGAAGTCATAACGGTCGCACTTCGAACAGCAGTGAGCTGTGTCCCTTCCGAAAATCAGATCGCGTGTTCAAGGAGGAGCTCAGGAGGAGGACGGCGACGTCGCAGGTCGCGCGCAGCGGGGAGGAGAACAAGCGAGGACACACGAGTGCCAGCGCGAGCAGGCGCCGAGACGACGGCGGGGCTGTGAACGACTCAAGCGCGGCGCTCGTAGCGATGGTGAAGGCCGCCGAGCACGGGGAGGGCAACGATGCGCGGGCCGCGCTCGGGGCCGTGCACCAGGCGGGGGACGGGCGGGTCCTTCCCCAGCGAGAGGTGACACCGCGACTCGTTGTAGTAGCGCTGGTAGGAGCGAAGCAGCCGACGCGCATGCGACTCGCCCAGGACGATGACGAAGTCGAACAAGTCGCGGCGAATGGAGCCGATGACGCGCTCGGCGAATGGATTCTGCCAGGGAGAGCGCGGCGCGGAGGGGACGTCCTCACAGCCAAGCGACGTCGCGAAGGCAGCGAAGTCTCCGCCATAGGCGGCGTCGCGGTCGCGATGGAGAAACCGCGGGGCCGAGTCGAAGGGAAAGGCCTGGCGCAGCTGCTGGCGAGTCCACTCGGCGGTGGGGTGCGCGGTGACGGCGACGTGCAGGAGCCGCCGGCGCGCGTGGCTCAGCACGACGAAGCCGAACAAGAGCCGGAAGCTCAGCGTGGGGATGACGAAGAAGTCGATGCTCGCAGCTTCGGCGAGATGGTTTTCGAGGAAGCTCCGCCAGCGCTGACGCACAGCCTCACCGGGCGAACGACGGCGGCGCGGCAGGTACTTGGAGACGGTCGATTGGGCCACCGCGAAGCCGAGCTTGAGCAGCTCACCGTGGATGCGGGGCGCGCCCCAGGTGGGGTTTTCGTTGGCGAGGCGAATGATGAGGGCACAAACGCGCGCGTCTTCGGGCGGGCGGCCCGCGCCAGTTGCGCCACCACCAGAGGCGGAAGGCCGCGCGGTGCCAGAGTTCGACGAGCCATTCGAATTCTTCATTCACGGCACTACGAGCGCGAAGGCCCGGAGCTTTGAGCCGTCAGGTGAACTCTTCACGACGACACAGCTGGAAGGGGCTTCGTATTTCGCCGAGCGGAAGGTTGGTCGTGAAGGCGGCGAAGTCGGTCGGCAGTCATCGCAATACCTCGATCCGTCTACCAAGACCTCCAGAGGTCGCGCCTTGTCCGTGTTGAACAGGTGCCAGGATTGCCCGAGGGTGTTGGCCCCTCATGCAGACGGTCTTCGAGCCAGGGGCGCTTGAAACAATCAAGAAACGTGGAATTATTGAAGCTCTGCCGGAGGGCTTCTTGCCGTGATTCCCTCAGAATGCGTTGCGAGCGTACGAATCGATTGTCTATACTCAGATGGCGGAGCGCGATACTTCTATGTCGAGCGCGGCTATGCGAAGAAATGACACTCTTGGTGGGGGACGCTGTTTCAATCCCTGGTGCAATTACAGCCGCGCGAAGTGCAACCGCCTCACCCCGATACTGGCGGTTTGGTCGAGACGCATATGCTAACGCCCACCGAGAGAGCAGACTTGCTCGGGCTCCTCAAGATTGCACCCGCCTCGCAGGTCGAGGAACACCGAACGCTGCGCTCGTACATTCGGATGCTCGAGGAGGAGGACTATCCGGTGAGAGTGATGTATTTCGGAGTGCCTCCCGCGAGCACGGAACACCAAGATAACACGCGCAGCTCTTCTCCGCGATAACTAACCGGTCAGTGAGATACGTATGAAATTGTGAAGAGCCTAAACCCTCACGGCGAACTGTTCGAAATCGAGCATCACAAGTTCGGACACGTGTTCGGTGATCAGACCCACACCTTCGAACTCTTTCATTTTCACGTCCCAAGAGGCGAACATTTTACCTATGGGTCTTGCTGAGGAGTTCTTTCGCAAAGGGACTGCTATCGCCCACGCTCACAAAGCACGGGTCAGGATCCTCGTTGATGGGGAACCAGGCCTGTCGGGTTGGGGGCGTTGGCTGATTTGCCCTGTCGACGGTTACGTCGAAGCCGCGCAAATCGGCCCGCAGCTAATTCGGGAAACCGCTTGGTACGAAATCGACCCAAGAGTCGCAGTTGACTGGGTCAACGGCGAAGTGACTCAATGGGTCGATCGCACCGCGTCGATTACGCAGGCGCTAGTCGAGGCAGACGTCTCCTTCACTGTTGTCGACGGGAATCTCAGGGTTGGCAATCCGTTTTACGCGAGGCCAGAAGCCTGACTCGTGTCCGTTCCAAAATCAGATCGCGTGTGTTCTTCCGGCGGGCGTGCGTGAAAGCGACGGCCGGCTCGGCGTATGTCCCTTCCGAAAATCAGATCGCGTGTTCGAGGAGGAGCTCACGAGGAGAACGGCGACGTCGCAGGTCGCGCGCAGCGGCGAGGAGAGCAAGCGAGGGCACACGAGTGCCGACGGCGAGCAGGCGCCGAGTGTAGTGATCGACCAAACGCGGGCCGAAAGAAGTGAGACGATGAAGCCGCCAGCGATGAGAAAGCGCTCCCCAGGTCGCGCGCTAAGCACACTGATCGCGATCACCGCAGGGGCGTTGCTCGTCATCGCGGGCTGGGAAAGTGATGCGGGCGCTCGACCGGAGGCGCTCCGGCGCCCACCATCAGCCGAAGCGGTGGGCGAGCAGCAGGCCGTCGAACAGCTCGACCTGCCCGAGCGGCTGGGCAGACACCTCGCCGCGGAACACCTCATCGGGAGTGATGCTGTCCCTTCCGAAAATCAGAACGCGTGTTCGCGGAGGGACAGCAGAGGAGAACGGCGACGTCGCAAGTCGCGCTCGGCACAAGGAACTGCGGACGAGAAGACACGAGTGCCAGCGGCGAGGAAGCGCCGAGACGCCGGTGGGCCTGTGAACGACTCAAGCGCGGCGCTCGAAGCCATGGTGAAGGCCACGGGCGCCGGGAGGGCAACGATGCGCGGGCCGCGCTCGGAGCCGTGCACCGGGCGGGGGACGGGCAAGTCCGTGTTGAGTGAGAGGTGACACCGCGATTCGTTGTAGTAGCGCTGGTAGGAGCGAAGCAGGCGACTCGAACGTGTCTGCGGCGAGCGCCACGTGCGCCCGCAGCCGGTCACGGCGGCGTCACCGGTTGTGGCGCGAACGGGCAGGCACTTCGTCGCGATCGGTCACTGACGCCACCGGAGCCGCCTTGCTACTCGCCTGCCTCGCGCGCGGCGGTGGAGGGCTTGAAGGGGGGCCTTTCACTGCCGCGCGCCGCAGCTCACCAGCGCTTCAGCCAGTCGCGCACGATGCCCGCGGTCTCTTCCCAGCCGGGCTGGCCGCATAGGTAGTGGGTGCGGCCCGGCAGCAGCTTGAACTCCGTCGTGCTCGACGCGTCGGAGTACGCCTTGAACGTCTTCTCGTTGATCTTCCACGGCACGATGTTGTCGAGCTCGCCGCCGATGAGCAGCAGCGGCGCGTGCGGCTTCTTGAAGTCGATGTGCGCGTCGCTGCCGGCGACGCTGCGCGCGACGTTGCGGCTCTCGGGCACCACGAACGCTTCGTACACGGCGCGCGCCTCGTCGAGCGTCATCGTGTTGCAGAACGCGTACTGAAACTGCTCGACCGTGAACTGAAACGGAGCGTCGCCCGCGAACGGGTTCACGACCGGCAGGTTGGTCTTCAAGAAGCTCCAGCTGATCACCGCGATGTGCTGCGGAGGCGCGCTGTCGAGCGCGACCGCTGCCCGCACGCGGCCCTCGTTGAGCAGGATCTGAGAGATGAGGCCTCCGACCGAGTGGCCCACCACGAACGGCTTCTCGCCCAGCCCGTCGATCAGCTCGCGGTGCTTCTGCACGACGTCCCCCAGCTTCAGCGTTCGCAGCACCTCGGGAGGCGCCTTGCGCAGCTCCCTCGGCTCGCCGTCGTGACCCGGCCACGCGAGCGTGTGGCAGCGGTAACCCTCGGCCTCGAAGTACTTCACCCAGCTGCTCCAGCTCATGGGGTTCATGAACATCCCGTGAACGAACAGCAGCTCTCTGGTCATGTCGACACGCTACGGGTGCAGCGCAGCCGCCGCCAGCTCGTCGTACAGCGGGTCGACCCCCTCGCACGGCGGCCGCCACAGGTGCACGCGGTACGCGGCGAGCCTCAGCCAGCTCGCGTCGAGCTCGAGCGCGTCGGAGTAGTCGCCGCGACAGTCGAGCCGGGCGCCCACCGTCTCTTCCGCCGTCGCGAGCTCGACGCCGAGGGTGCGGCTGCGAAACACGCGGAGCTCTGGCTCCTCGGAGGTCGCCGCGTCTTCGAACCTGCGCGCGATCGCCCGGGCCCGCTCGAGCGGAAACGGCCGCGCCTCGCCGACGGTTCGCTCGGCCGTCTGCCACGTCTGGTGCACGCGAGCGAGCGTGGCGCCTCGCTCGCTCCACTCGAGCTTCACGCCGTCGGTGTCCATGACGAGGCAGCCTCCCTCGTCGCGCATCAGCACGAGCGTGCCGCGCTCGGGAATGCCGCGGCGGCGCACGGCCCACGCGGTGAGCACCAGCACGGCCACGAGCACCACCCCGACCCGGCGTCGCACGCGCTCTCAACCCGTCGTGCCCGCCGCCATTCCCGTGATTGAGTGCGAGCCCATGCGCTGGTTCATTCTCACGATCGCCACGTTCGCCTGTACTCCACCGCCCGTCGTGGTCTTCGACGGCGGCGGTGGAGGCGCAGGCGGCTCAGCCACCGCAGGGGGCTCGGCGAGCGCAGGGGGCACCGGCACCGCGGGCGGCAGCGTCGGCTCCTACGACGGAGGCACCGACCCGAGCTGCACCGTCCCGGGCTGCCTGCGCGCCATCACCAAGATCGGTGACTACACCGTGGCCGACCTGCTGCCGTTCATCGCGCCGGGCGCGACGCTCGACAACGGCTACTCGGTCTACACGCTCGAGCTGTTCAGCGACGGCGTGCCGACGAAGGCGACCGTGACGATTCCCTTCGCGGCGACCGCTCCGACGACCGGCTGGCACATCGTGGCGAACAACCACGGCACGACGGGCCTCGGCGACGCCTGCGCGGTCGCGGGCACCGTGGCGGGCGCCGGCCTCGCGGGGCTGTTCGGCGCGCACGGGCTCATCGGAGTCGCTCCCGACTACCCCGGCCTCGGCGAGCCCGGAGTCCACCCGTACCTCGTGAAGAAGTCCGAGGGCCGCGCCTCGCTCGATGCGCTGCGCGCGACCCGGTGGCTGGCGAGGCAGCTCGCGGTGCCGTTGAGCGGTCGCTTCGCGGTCGCTGGCCTGAGCCAGGGCGGGCACGCGACGCTCGCGGCCGCCGCCGAGCACATGGGCTACGCGCCCGAGCTCGACATTCGCGGCTTCGCCGCGTCGGGGCCGGCGTCGATGTGGGAAGAGCAGTGGCGGCTGGGCGTCTCGGTCGACGGCGCTCACATCCCGCTCCACGCGATGCTCATCTACTCGTGGTCGAAGCACTACGCGTACTCGGGCCCGACGGTGTGGACGCCAGCGACCGCCGCGAAGATCGACATGGTGATGAATGACTCCTGCGCGGCGAGCGTGCCCTCGATCGGCGACCAGCTCGGCAGCAGCGCCGCGGGCATCTTCGACTCCGCGTTCCTGAGCGCGTACCGCACGGCCTCGTGGGGCCCGTACTTCGTCTTCCACGACGCGTTCACGCAGAACCGCATCGGGCCGTGGGCGCAGAGCGCGCCGCTCAAGATCTACCAGGGCACCGCCGACGACACCGTCCCCGAGTGGGCCACCACCGCGATGGTCGCTGGCCTGCGCGACGGCGGCGTCACCGTCGACTACGAGCTCGTGCCCGACGGCGGCCACGTCGACGTCGCGTTCGGCTTCGTCGCGTACCCACAGCTGCGTACGACGCAGTCGATCGCCTGGCTCAAGGCCCGGCTCGACGCGCCGTGAACACCTCAGCCGAAGGCGTTTCGGCCCGAAGAGATGATCCCGCCGGCCCGAGCCCAACGAACACGGCTTCGACACCGCGCGCTCGACCGAGGCAACCCACAGGCGCACCAACGTCATCGAGGCCGCCACCCGCCGCGGCGACTCGGTGCCCGTCGCGATCGGCGCCGGCGCCGCGACCGACGGCAGCACCGGCTGCCACTGGGTCAACGTCACGCGCGTCGACGGCGACCGCGTCTACTACCAGAACCCCTGGGGCCAGGAAGAGAGCATGAGCCGCGAGGAGTTCGCTCAGCGCCTCCGCGCCGCCACCCTGCCGTCGTGAGCCTCACGCCCGCGGCGGCCCGTCTCGCCCGCTGATCGTCACCTTTCGGAACCCGAGGCCCTTCAGCAGCCCGGTGAGCGTGCGCGCCGCCGCGTCGCGAGCCCGCGTGCGCAGCTTCGCGTCGTGCTGCACCGAGGCCTTCAGCTCGAGCTCCGCCGTCTCGAGCAGCGCCGCCGTGCCTTCGCTGTCGAGGTTCGACGCGATGATCTCGGTCTCGCCCGGCAGCACGTTCGCCTCGACCTCGGGCTCGGGCAGCTCGATCGTCACCGCGTCGCCACGCACCTGCACCTGCTCGGGCTTGAGCCGCCGCAGGTCGACGAAGAAGCGCGCGTTCGCGAACACCAGCGCCTTGCCCCGCCGCGGAGCCACGGTCTCGCGTGCGTACGCCCACACCCCCGCGAGCAGCGTCGGCTCGGGCTTCGGGTCGGGCGCGAACGTCACCTTCTTGTGCACCGTCACCTCGAGCACCTCGAGCCGCTGAACGTCGCGGATCCGCTCGATCACCGCTGGCGGCTCGGCGGCCGCGAGTCGCTCGACCCGCAACAGCGCTCCCGCCACCGCGACCGCGGCGACGGCGAACAACCACGGCACCAGCTTCAGCAGACGCATGCCCTGCGCCGTTGCAGCCGCCGGGCCGACCGTCGCCCTCGCCTCAGACCCACATCGAGACCCTCGGCCGCACACCACGCCTGGGTTTTCGACAGGCCGGTGACGCGCGTCTGACCCACCGTCAGCGAAATGGCGGGCCGCGTCCGCGCGGTTGGCCCGCCGCAGAAGGCACATCGCTTGCTCAATCGGCACACCGTCATGAGCGATAAACCCGAAGCCGCCAAAGACGCCAAGGAGCCCTCGGCCGCCGAGCTCGCCCTGGTGCAGCCCCCGGCGAAGAGCAAGCTGCTGCCCATTCTCGTCGGCGTCAACACGCTGATGATGGCCGGCGTGCTGGCGGTGGTGCTCTTGAAGATGGGGCACTCGGAGGCGCAGGCCGCTCCGAAGAAGCACGCCGAGGCCGGCGAGGCCGCCGAAGCCGAAGAGGCCCCGGCGCCCGAAGAGCACGAGGAAAAAGCAGAGGGCGAGGGCAAGAAGTTCGGCGGCCCGACCGTGAAGCTCGACGACTTCGTCGTGCGCCTGCGCAACCCCGAGGCCGACCGCTTCGCGCGCGTCAGCTTCGAGGTCGAGGTCGGCAGCGAGAAAGACAAGGAGCGCCTCATGGGCTCGATGGCCCGCGTGCGCGACGGCTTCATCGGCGAGCTCACCGACCGCACCGTCGAGGAGCTGCGCGGCACCGAAGGCCTCAACACCATCAAGACGACGCTCACGCACAAGCTGAAAGAGCTCGTGCCCGCGTGCCACGTGCGCGGCCTCTACGTCACCGACTTCATCGTTCAGTAAGAGCCCATGCCCGAGACGCTCAACAGCGAAGAAGTGAACGCGCTGATGAGCGCGATCGAAGACGGGCGCGTCGAGCAGGCGGCCGAGAAGACCCCCGCCGTCGTCCCCTACGACCTCACCAGCCAGGACCGCGTCATTCGCGGTCAGATGCCGACCCTCGACGCGATTCACGAGACCGTCGCGTCGGCGTTCGGCATGGGCCTCGCCGGCCGCACTCGCCTCAACATCGAGGTCGCGTCGTCGCCCGCGGCGCTGCTCAAGTTCGCCGACGTTCACGCGCTGCTCGCTCCGCCCGCGCTCGTCGCGATTCTGGCCCTCGGGCCCGGCCACGGTCAGGCGATTCTGATTCTCGAGCCGGGCCTGGTCGACGCGCTGCTCGCCGCCGCGCTGGGAGATCGCAAGGTCAGCGTCGACGACGCGCCCCCGGCCGATCGCCGCGAGCTCACCACCGTCGAGCGCGCCGTGCTCAAGCGCCTGCTCACGCTCTTCACCGACGGCATGGAGAAGGCGTGGTCGCAGGTGCTGCCGTTCAAGCCCGAGGTCGTGCGGTTCGAGAGCGACCCGCGGCTCGCGCACGTCGCTCCGGCGAACGAGGCTGCGATTCTGTCGGGCTTCGAGATCAGCGGCAGCTTCACCGGCCGCCTGCAGCTCGCGCTGCCGTACTCGGTCGTCGAGCCGGCGCGGAAGCTGCTCGTCGCGACGCCGCGCATGGGGGCGATGGCCGACGCGCGCTTCGCCGCGAACTTCGCGCGCGAGCTCGAGCACGTGACCGTGAACCTGCGCGCGGTGCTCGGCAAGGCCGAGGTGCCGGTGTCGCGCATTCTCGAGCTCGAGGCCGGCGACGTGCTGACGCTCGACACCGCAGAGACCTCGGCGCTCGGCGTCTACGTCGAAGGCCGCCTGAAGCTCACGGGGCGGCCCACCGTTTCCTCCGGCGCGCTCGCGCTGGTCATCGATCAGGGCGCCAGCGCAGAGACGGCTCCCGCTACCCGAAAGAAGGCATCATGAGTGAGAACGGCGCCGCACAAGGAACCCCCAACGATCGACGGCTCGACTTGCTGCTCGACGTCCCCCTCTCGGTGACGGTCGAGCTCGGCCGCACCCGCATGACCATTCAGGAGCTGCTCTCGCTCGGGCCCGGCTCGGTCGTCGAGCTCGACAAGGTCGCGGGTGAGCCGCTCGACATCGTCGTCAACGATCGGCTCGTCGCGCGCGGCGAGGCCGTCGTCGTCAACGACAAGTTCGGCATTCGCATCACCGACATCGTCAGCAAGTCCGAGCGGCTCGCGCGGCTGCGCTGAAGGGAACCGAAGAACCATGAACGCGTTGATCCTCGCGCTCGCGCTGAGCGCACAGCCGTCGTCTGCCGACGAGGTGGTGTCGAAGGCCTTCGCCGAGGGCTCGGCGCCCACCGCGGCGCGCCCCGCCCCCGAGCCGTCGGGGCTCGGTCGCGTCGTCGGCTGGGGCCTCGCGCTCGCCACCGTCGGAGCCGTCATCGCCATGGCCGCCCGCCGCCGCGCCCAGAAGCCCGAGGCCGGCTTCGCCGAGGTCGCGCAGAACCTGTCGGTGGGCCCCAAGCGCTCGCTGCTCGTCGTGAACTTCGCCGGCCAGCGCCTGCTCGTCGGAGCGACCGACGCCGGCTTCACCGTGCTGTCGTCGCAGCCCCTCGGCGTCACCGAGTTCGAAGCGCTGGTGAAAGAGGCCCAGCCGTGACGCCGCTGCTCTTCGCCGCCGACGCCGCGCCGCTCTCGCTGACCCTCGGCGGCGGCTCGTCGGCGGTGAAGCTCTTCCTCCTGCTCACGGTGCTGTCGTTCGCCACGGCGCTGCTCGTGAGCATCACGTCGTTCACGCGCATCATCGTGGTGCTGTCGTTCGCGCGCCAGGCGCTGGGCACTCCGCAGCTGCCGCCGAACCAGGTCATTCTGGCGCTGGCGCTGGCGATGAGCGGGTTCGTCATGGCGCCGACGGCGGCGAAGGTGAACGAGGCGGCGCTGACGCCGTACTTCGACGAGAAGCTGTCGGCGAACGACGCCATCGCGGCGGCGAGCGGCCCGATTCGCGAGTTCCTGCTGCGCCAGACGCGGCCCGACGACCTGCGCATGTTCTACGAGGCGTCAGACCTGCCGCGCCCGTCGCGGGCCGACGAGGTGCCGCTGACCGTCGCCATTCCCGCGTTCATGGTGAGCGAGCTCACCACCGCGTTTCGCATGGGGCTGTCGATCTTCGTGCCGATGCTCGTCATCGACCTGCTGGTGAGCACCATCTTGATGGCGCTCGGCATGATGATGGTGCCGCCGAACCTCATCTCGCTGCCGCTGAAGATCGGCGTCTTCCTGCTCGCCGACGGCTGGCACCTGCTCGTCGGCTCACTGCTGAGGAGCTTCTGACATGGACTGGCTCGTTCAAGAGGGCGCGCAGGTGCTGGCGACGGTCGGAGCTCCGTTCGTGTTCGCGCTGCTCGGCGTCGGCACGACGGTCGGTGTGCTGCAGGCGGCGACGCAGGTGAACGACCCGGCGCTGGGCGCGGTGCCGCGCCTCGCGGTCGCGGTCGGGCTCGCGGTCTCGCTCGGGGGCTGGGTGGCCGAGCGGCTCGCCGGCTTTCTCTCGACGAGCATCGGGAGCATCGCGGGCGGCCCATGAGCACCACGGGGCGAAGAACGTCCCCTCTCCCCCGTAGGGGAGAGGGACAGGGTGAGGGTGGGTCGAGATGACGATCGCGCTGGGAACCCTCTACGCCTTTCTGTTGACGCTCCTGCGCACGGCGGGGCTCGCGATCTCGATACCCTCGTGGGGCAGCCGGCAGGTGCCGATGCGGGTGCGGCTGGGCCTGGTGTTCGTGCTCTCGTTCGCGGTCTACCAGGCGGCAGGAGCGCAAGAGCTCGCCGTGCCCGACACGCTCGGGCAGCTGATCGGCGCCTCGCTCGCCGAGACGGTCATCGGCCTCATCGGAGGGCTCGCGGCCCGCTTCACGCTCGAGGCGGCGGCGGCAGCGGGCAGCATGATCTCGACGGCGACGGGGCTCTCGTACGGCGCGCTCGTCGACCCGCTGAACGGCGCCGAGTCGAACGCGCTGGGGCAGCTCATGCGGCTGGCGGCGCTCGCGTTCGCGATCGAGGTCGGCCTGCACCGCGAGGCGGTGACGTGGCTGCTCGAGTCGGTGCGCACGGCTCCGGTCGGAGGCCCGCTCGGCATCGAAGACGCGCTGGTGCGGGCGTTCACGCAGGCGGTGTACTGCGCGGCGCTCGCGGTGCGCATCGCGTTTCCCGTGCTCGCGCTCGTGGGCTGCAGCTACCTGGCGCTGGGCGCGGTCGGCCGCGTGGTGCCGCAGCTGGGCCTGCAGAACCTCGGCTTCTCGATCGCGGTGCTCGTCGGGGGCGCGGCGGTCTGGGGCATGGCGCCCGAGGCGGCGCACCGCGTCGGAGCCATCGCCGCGCAGGCGTTCTGGGTGCGCTGAATGAGCGACGACAGCGACCAGGATTCGAAGACGGAAGCCGCGAGCGAACGGCGGCTCCAGCAGCTCGCTGAAGAGGGCAACATCCCCGTCGGGCGCGACGTGGCGGCGGCGGGAGCGATGGCTGCGGGTCTGACCGCGCTCATCGCGCTCGCAAGCCGGCTCGGGCCGCTGCTCGTCGACCGCATCGTGTCGTCGGTCACGGATCTCGAGGCAGCTCCGTCGCTCGACGCGTGGTTGCCGGTGATCGGGCTCGGCTTCGCGGTGCTCGCGGCGGCGGCGGCGGGCGGCGCGCTTCCGATGGTCGTGCAGACGAAGGGCCGCGTGTGGACGAACCTCGCGCTGCCCGACCTGTCGCGGCTGTGGAAGGTCGAGCGCCTCACGCGGCTGTTCAAGCGCGAAGGGCTGACCGACCTCGGCGCGTCGCTGCTCAAGGTCGTGTTCTTCGCGCTCGCGGCCCGGTCGGCGTTCGAAGGCGCGTTCCCCGCGCTGGCGAACCTGCTCGACGCTCCGACCGAAGAGCTGGCGTCGGGGTGGCTGCGCGCGCTCGTGCCGGTGGCGCTCAAGCTCTTGGGCGCGGTGGCGGCGGTCGCCGCGGTCGATCTGATGGTCCAGCGGTGGAAGTTCGCCCGCGACGCGCGCATGACGCGCGACGAGGCGCGGCGCGAGCACAAGGAAGACGAAGGCGACCCGATGCTGAAGTCGCGGCGCAAGAAGAAGGCGCGCGAGCTCGTGAAGCACCGCGTGGCGATCGACGTGCCGCGCGCCGACGCCATCATCGTGAACCCGACGCACATCGCGATCGCGATTCGCTACCGCCGCGACGAAGGCGGAGCGCCGCGCGTGCTCGCGAAGGGCAAGGGCGCGCTCGCCGAGATCATTCGCGACATCGCGCGCGCCAACGGCATCGCGATCGTGCAGGACATCCCCCTCGCGCGGCTGCTGCACAAGCGCGTGCGCATCGGCGGCTTCGTGCCGAAGGACACGTTCAAGGCCGTCGCGACCGTGCTCGCACACGTCTACAAGCTGCAAGCGCGGCGCTGACGCCGAGCCCGGGTTGGAGTCGAGCGGGGCCGGCCTGGCCGCGACCCGAGCGAGCCCGGTCTCTACGGCCAGGCGTCTCTCGGTGTGCGGTCGCTCGGCGCAGGTGCAGTCGTCGCCGCGTGTCGGTTCGAGCTGCCGCGCTACTCGAGCCCGTCGGCGAGGTCGGCGCCGCGCAGCCGCTTGCGGAGCAGGTTCATCTCGGCGCCGGTGAGCCCCGGGGCTCCGCGGGCGGCCGACGCCTCGGCGATGTCGACGTACGACTTCACGGCCATCTTGGCGGCGGGGGTGAGCCGGCCGGCGTTCTGCTGCAGCCAGTCTTTGAGCTGCTGCAGCTCGGTGCTGTTGCCCTTGCCGTCGGCGTCGCTGACGCCGCGCCAGATCGCCTCGCCCATCTGCTTGCCGCTGACCGGGCCCTTCGACGCATCGAGGGCGCCGAGCGCGTCGTACATGCTCTGGTCCTTCACGTACGCGCCGGGCAGCTGGGGGCCGTAGACGGGCGCCGCGTCGACGCCGTTGGGCGGCAGCTGGGGGCCGTACGCCGGAGCGGTGTAGCCCGGGTCGCTCGCGTTCGGCAGCGTGAAGCCGGGGTCTCCGACGTCGGGGTACTGCCCGGGGCCGTAGTTGGCGGGCGGAGTGAAGCCGGGGTCGCCGACGGGCGGGTACTGGCTCGGGCCGGTGTAGCCCGGGTAGTCCTCGATCGGGCGAGGCTGCTGCGGGTAGTTGCCGTCGAGGCTCGGGCGGCGGTGGTCGCGCTCCATTGGGCGTGACTCGAAGCTCGACTCATGGCGGTGGTGACGGAACCGCTCGAGCAGCTCGGCGACCGTGCGCGGCCGGTGCTCGGCGCGGTGATCGCGGTGGTGGCGCACGTGCTCATGCGACCGGTGTTCACGGACGGCGGGGCGCTGCCAGCGGTTCGAAGGTTTCACGCTCATGCCGCACCTTCATCGCAAGCGCGGTGCCCGAGTCGGCGCGAGCGGATCTCGACGGCTGCGGCCGGCGCGCGAGCGCTGTCATGCGACCGCGCGTCACGTCGGCTGCCGCCTGCAGGCTCGAGCCTGCAGCGGTGAAGCGGCCGTCAGGTCGCGGGCGAGATGAAGCCTGCGTCGACCAGTCGCTCGATCGCGGCGATGGCGTCGGGCCTGCGCTTGCCGCAGCTCTCGAGCGCGGCGATCAGCTTCGGCATGGTGGCGGTGCCGGCCTTGACTTCGCCGAGGTACAGCCCGTCGTCGGCCTCGAGCTGGTAGTTGCCGGCCCACGTGGCGCGCGCCTGGTCGAACGACGCGCGGCCGTCGCCGCTGCGAGACGCGACGATCAGCTCGCGGTACGAGCTCTCTGCCTCGACGCCTCTCTGAGAGAGCACGAACTTCTGAGATCGGGGCCAACGCAGCTTTGCGGGACGCTCATCGAATGCCATTGCGACTCTGGCCTGTAACACGCACCTCGTGGGCCTGCCAGCGGGGCTCCGCGCTGATCAGCAACGCGCTCGGGCTCGCCGTGTGGCGTCGCGCGCGGTGCGCAAGCGTTGCGCGCCGACGATCTCGGTCGAAGATTGCCGCGGCAGTCGTTCTCGGCTAGAGGCCGCGCCGGCTGGTGTCGATCTTTCGCACTCTCTGCGCGCTGTTCCTCGGGGTCGCCGTGGTGGTGACCTCTTCGCTCGTCGTCGTCGGGCTCGACGCCTCGCTCGACGACGAAGCGGTAGAGCAGTGGGAAGAAGAAGACGTCGACGGCGACGGCGAGGGCACGCTCGGCGTGCAGCGCGTCGCGGCCGGGTCGGCGGTCCGGGTGTCGTGGGAGCTGTCGAACCCGCTCGGGTCCGAAGACGCAGGCCCCGCGCCGCAGCCGCAGAAGCCACCGCGCCGCCCGCCGCGAGCCGCCTGAGCCGCGCCCGCGGCTCGCCCATCGCCCAGACTCGAAGTTCCGTTCGCACCGCCGCTACGGGCCCCTCGTCGCCCGCGGCTTCGCCCGAGGTCTCGCACCATGCGCGTCTTGCATCGTCTCAAGCAGTTCCTGAACCCCTTCGATGGTCGCTACGAAGACCTGAAGCAGGGCAACGTCGTCTCGAACGTGATGCGCGATCTGGGCGCCGGCCTGGTGGTCGCGCTGGTGGCGATTCCGCTCGCGATGGGGTTCGCCATCGCGAGCGGCCTGCGCCCCGAGCAGGGCATCGTCGGCGGCGCCGTGGCGGGCCTGGTCGGCGCGCTCTTCGGGGGCTCGAAGTACCAGGTGTACGGCCCGACGGCGGCCTTCATTCCCATCATCGCGAGCATCGTGCTCGCCTACGACCACGCCTTCCTCGTCGCGGCGTCGCTCATCGCCGCCGCGATGCTCGCCTTGATGGGGCTGTTCGGCGCGGGCCGGCTGGTGCGGCTGGTGCCCCACTCGATCGTGGTGGGCTTCACCATCGGCATCGCCATCACCATCGCGCTGTCGCAGGCCGGTGAGGCCCTCGGCCTGCACGCGAAGCTGGGCTACGGCTTCTTCGACAAGGTGAAGGGCATTCACGAGCACTTCGGCGTGCTCGAGATCGAGGCGGTGGCGCTGGCGCTCGGCACGCTGCTGCTGACCCGGCTGCTCGCGAAGGTGTCGCCCTTCATCCCTGCGCCGCTCGTGTCGCTCGGCATCGCCATCGTGGTGGCTCGCACCGTCTTCGCAGACGTGCCGCTGCCGATCGTGTCGAGCCGGTACGGCGAGATCCCCGAGATCGCGGTGATGCTCACGCCTCCCCGCCTGCCACCCCTGACGTCGAAGGTGCTCGGCGACCTCGTCTACGCCGCCGTGGCGATCGTGTTCGTGTCGGCGATCGAGAGCCTCTTGTGTTCACGCATGGCCGACCGCCTGGCCGGCAACACCCGCAAGCCCTACGACGCCGACAAAGAGCTGTGGGGCCAGGGCTGGGTGATGGCGCTCGTGCCGCTCATCAACGGCTTCCCCCACACCGGGGCGCTCGCCCGCACCGCGACCAACATCAAGCTGGGCGCCATGAGCCCGCTCGCGGGCATCTTCAAGGCGGTGCTCAAGCTCGTGCTCGCGTACTACCTGGCCCGCTACCTGGGCATGGTGCCGCTGGCCGCCATCGGCGGAATCCTCCTCTACGTGGCCATGAACATGGTCAAGCGCGAAGAGGTCGACGAGGTGCTCGCGCACGGCAAGGGCCACGTCTACCTCATGGTGTACACGGCCGTGGCGGTCGTGGTGACCGACTTCTTGCGCGGCGTGCTCTCGGCGCTCGCGCTCTACGCGGTCGCGGTGCTCGTCGACCGCTGGCAGAAGGCGCAGGCCGCGGCGAAGCAGCGCCCCCGCCACGTGCGGGCGCACGGCGCGCCGGCCCGCCCCTCGAGCGAGGCCTGGGCGATGCACATCGGCCAGCGACCCTCGATGCACCGCACGGCGTTCGTTCACCCGCAGGCCACGGTCATCGGCCGGGTGGTGCTGGGCCCCAACGTGCACATCGCGGCGTCGGCCGCGGTTCGCGCCGACGAGGGTACGCCGTTCTACATCGGCCCCAACTGCAACATTCAAGACGGGGCGGTGCTGCACGCGCTGAAAGACCGGCACGTCGAGGTGAACGCAGAGCGCTGGGCGATTCACCTCGGCGCGCGCGTGTCGCTCGCCCACCAGGCGCTGGTGCACGGGCCCACCGCCATCGGCGACGACTGCTTCGTCGGCTTCAAGGCGGTGGTGCACGACGCGGTGCTGGGCGCAGGCACGTACGTGGGCATCGGCGCGACCGTGGTGGGCGTGAAGGTCGCGGCCGGGCGCTTCGTGCCTCACGGCGAGGTCATCGACACCCAAGAGAAGGCCGACGCGCTCGGGCCCGCCACCGAGGCGCACCGGCACTTCAACGATGACGTGGTCGACGTCAACCGCGGCCTGGCGCGCGCCTACCGCGAGCTGTTGCGGCCCGCGGTCGCGGCTGCCCCCGGGACGCCGTCGGGCCCGGCGGGCCACGAGTCGACCCCGCTCAAGGGCGAGTGGTTCTGAGCGTTCATCGAGGTCTTTCACACAGGAGCATCGAATGTTCGTGATTGGAGTCGCGATTGGTCTTTCGCTGGTGGCCGCGGTGGTGTTCCGCCGGAGCTTCTTCGTCGTCCACGAGGGCGAGGTGGCGCTGCTCACCAGCTTCGGCAGGCCGGTGGGAGGCGACACCGCGAAGAGCTTCGGGCCCGGGCTGCACCGAAAGGCCTTCTGGCACGAGGTGCACCGGGCGCCCCTCAGGGAAGAGCTCGTGACGCTCGAGTGGGACGGGAGCACCAGCGTGCTCGCCCACGACAGCACTCCGCTGGGCATCGAGGCGACGGTGCGGGTGCGCCTCGTGCCCGAGAAGCTCGGCACGTTTCTCTTCGGCACCGACCACGCGCGGGAGCACGTCGCCGAGATGCTCGAGTGCGTGGTGCGCGGCGAGGTGGCCCATTTCGCCCCCGAGCCCAGCGACCTGACCGCCTTCTCGCGCCTGCGCCGAGATCGCCGCCAGCTGGTCTCGGTGATGGAGCGGAGCTGCGCCTCGACGCTCGCCGACCACTACGGCCTCGAGTTCCGCGCGGTCGACGTCTCGGGGCTGTCTCCGCCGCGGGAGCTCGAGGAGGCGCTCAACGCGGTGATGCAGGCCGAGGCGTCGGCGCGGGCGCAGCTCGAGCACGCGCTCGCGGCCTGCGAGCAGAAGCGGGTGGCCGCCCGAGAGGGCGTCGGCGTGGCAGAGGCCAAGGCCCGGGCGGTGCACGACGAAATGGTGACGCTGGCCGGCTACTTGAGCGGGCTGAAGACGCGGGGCACGCTCAGCGACTACGTCAACCATCGGCGCGCCGAGATTCTCAATCAGTCGAAGACGGTCTTCGTCAGGAGCGATCGATGAACTCGGACGCGTGGTTGCTGCTCGGCGGTCTGGCCGGAGTCGCGGGGCCGCTGGCCGTCATCTGGCTGTGGAACCGCTTCGCCGTGAGCGTCTTCCCGAACGAGACCGTGCTGGTGCTGCGCTTCGGCCGGCTCGCGCGGCGGGTCGACGCGCCGGGGGTGCACTTCGTGTGGGATCGGTCGCTGCCCTGGGTGAGGGTGGTGAAGGTGTCGCGGCGCATGCAGGGGCTGATGGTGCGCGACGTCGAGGTTCACGACGTCGCCGGCACCGAGCTGGGAGCCGACGTCTTCGTGGAGCACCGCGTGGCCGACCCGGTCGCCGCGACCTTCGCCATCGAAGATCTGCCCCGCGCCCTCGAGAACCTGGTCAGCCACGCGCTCATCGCGGTCTGCGGCGGCCAGAGCCTCGAGGCCCTGCTGCGCGACAACGGGCCGCTGGCCGACACGGTGCGCGCCGACGTGGCCGCCGAGGCCCAGCGCTGGGGCGTCGAGGTCACTCGCGTGATGTTCCGCCAGCTGCGGCCGTCGCCGATCGCGATGGAGCAGCTCCTCGGCTCCATCGCGGCCCGCCTCGACAAGGCGAAGGCCCGGGTCGAAGAAGAGGGCCGGCAGGCGGCGCACCTGCACCACGCCCGCACGCAGGCCGACGTGGCCCGGCTGGTCGGCGACGCGCGCGGCCAGTACGCGAAGCACGTCGGCGAGGCCTACGCGCAGCTGCGCACGGACCCCGAGGTGTTCGCCGCGTTCCAGGCGCTGCACGAGCTGGTGCTGCTGCACCCCGGGCAGACCGTCGCGTTTCGCGGCTTCGGGCAGGGCGAGCTCAAGCCCACCGACGCCGCGATGTTCGCGCCCGGCGGGCTGATGGGCAGCGGCCCGCCTTGAGCGGACTTCTCAGGGCCCGCGCCGGCCGTTGACGAACCCCACGAGCAGGTCGACGTGGCCGTCGGCGTCGAGGTGGAAGATGTCGAAGCCGAAGAACAGCGCGCGCTCGCTGCCGGGCCGCTGCGTGATGACCCAGTCCCACGTCATCCACCCGCCGCCGGCGTCGGCGAGGCCGGTGGTCGCCTTGACGTGGGTGCCCTGCACGAGCTTGCGGAAGCGGCCGATCATGAAGCTCACGCCCTCGACGCCCGTCCAGTCGTTCGTGGCGTCGGTGTAGCGGCCGGCCTCGGCCCACACGGGCTTGAGCTGCTGCACGCGCAGCTCGTCGTCGTCTTCGTTCCACGCGCGCGAGTAGTAGACGGCCTGCCACGGCACGGGGTCGCTCGCCTGCGGCGCCGGCAGCTCGACGACGCGCGTGATGCGATCGTCGGCGCGCCGCTGCACGAGCAGCCCGCGGCCGTCGCCCAGCGAGATCCAGCTGAACTCGTGGTGGCGGAACAGCTCGGTCTTCGCGCCCGCCTCGACGTTGACCGCCGCGAGCGCCTCGGCGCCCGAGTGCGCCCCGCGCACCGTCTGGCCGCCGCGGTGCACCTCGACGTCTTCGGCGAGCAGCGCTGCCGCGCCGGCGGGCTGGTGCGCCTCGAGCAGCGCTCTGAGCTGGGCGTCGGCGGTGCCCGGAAGGAAGCCCGGCGCGCAGCCCGCGAGCAGCAGCAGCGCGAGCGCCCTCACGCGGTCACCCGCTTCAAGAGCCCCGCCGACAGCAGCCCCTCGACCACCTCGCGCGGCGCGCGGCTCGCCGGGGCAGGCTGCGCGAAGGCGTCGAGCACGCCGAGCAGCTGCGCCGCGTCGGGGCCGGTCTCGACGAGCGGCGTGTCGAACCCCTCGAGCTTTGGCGCGCACGCGAGCCCGCCGCCGTCTTCGCTGCGCAGCACCGTGAGGCGCTGGGGTGCGTCGTTCGAAGGCACGCGCCACGCTCCGAGCCACTCGCCGAGCGTCGGGGTCTGCCGCGACACGACGGCGCTCACGAGCTTCGTCTTCGAGGTCAGCGCGTCGGGCCTCTTCTGAATCGCCTCGAACACGCGCTCGAACCCGCGCTGCACGGCGCGCTCGAGCTTCACGTCGGCGAAGCGGATCATGGGGAACTCGCCCGAGCTGTCGTGGCCGCGCTGCGCGAAGTGCTTCACGAAGCCGTCGAACGTCGAGGCGTCGGCCACCATGCCGAAGCGGTCGGGGTGGCGGGTGACGAGCGCTCCGGGCTGGCACTCGAGCCGCTGGCACCCCACGTCGCAGCCCTTCTCGAGCAGCCGATCGATCAGCGGCAGCTCCTCGGCCAGCGTCTTCGCCGAGGCGCTCGGCAGCCCGGCGATGCCGCAGACCTCGAGCTTCAGATTGGGGTGCGCGCGGCAGGCGGCGACGGCCTCGATGAGCTCGTCGTCGGTGGGGCAGGGCTTGAGCAGGCCGCGCGCCATGAGGCCCTGGCGCTGCGTCTGGCTGAAGCAGCCGACGTCGAGCACGAGGTAGACGCGGCCGAACGTCGCGGCGAGCGCGTCGATGAGCGAGCGCGGCGGCACACCCCACAGGAAGTAGGTCGCCGCGTGCCGCTTCAGCGCGAAGCCCTGCCACGCGCGGCCGAGAAAGTCGGCCGTGCCGCCGGCGAAGTCGTACCGCAGCTGCCACGTGCGAGCGGCGATCTCGGCGTGGTCCTTCGCGACGCTCTCGACCGGCCGCAGAAAAGAGGTCGGCCGCCCGAACGAGGCGCGCTCCATGCCGCGCGTGCCGCCGCAGTAGACACAGTTCTCGCTGCAGCCCTTGCCGGGCTGCACCCAGCCCGAGAACGAGCTCTGGTCGAGGCCGCTCAAGAAGAGCTCGTCGAAGTGCGAGTAGAAGACGTCGGCGCTCGACGCGCTCTGCACGTAGCGCAGCGGAGCGCGGCCCGTGCCCTGCACGAGGTTGGGCACGTCGCGGTCGCCGCGCGCGAGCCCGAGCAGCGGCACCTCGCCGTCGCCGAGCACGATGTCGTCGAAGCAGCCGGTGCGGCTCAGCTCGCGCCAGTAATACGAGGCGCTGTTGCCGCCGGTGACGACGCGCAGGTCGCGATCGACCGCCTTCACCGCGCGCGCGAGCTCGAGGCCGCGCGAGAGGTGGTTGAACCACTTGAGCGAGATGCCGACGAGGCCCGGCTGCACGTGCTCGACGAGCGCCTTCACCGAGCGCTTCATCGCGCGAGCGTCTTCGTCGTCGTCCCACAGGCGCACGACCGCCTCGACGCCGTGTCGCCGCAGGTACGAGGCGAGATAGAGAATTCCGCACGTCGCCTCGCCGCGGCCGGCGCCGAGCAGCAGCACCTTCATGCGCGGCTCTTCAGCTTCTGGACCACGTCTTCGAGCAGGCGCCGCGCCTCGGGGCTGAACCACGAGTCGAGCCACGCCTCGCGCTCGGCGACGGCGTTGCGCGTGATGGCCTCGAGCACCGGCCGCAAGAGCCCCTGCTTGATCTGCGCGTACGCCGCCGGCGCCCGCGACAGCTCTCGCGCGCGAGCGAGCGCCGACGCCTCGAGCTCGGCGGCCGGCACGATCGCGTCGACGAGCCCGACCCGCTGGGCTTCGGCGACGTCGAACAGGCGGCCCTCGTACGCGATGGGCAAGAGCGACGACGCCGGCAGGCGCGCCCGCAGCGGCTCGATGACGAGCGACGGCAGGCCGATGCCGAGCTGCACCTCGTTGAGGCCGAGCTTCGCGCCGCCCTGGGCCGCGACGCGCACGTCGCTCATCAGCGCGAGCACGCAGCCGCCGGCGATCGCGTGCCCGTTCACCGCGGCCACCACCGGCTTCGGCAGCGTGAGCACGCGCTGCATCGAGCGCTCGAACGCTGCGATGAAGTCGCGCATGGCCGGCCGGTCGAGCCCGATGAGGTCGGGCAGGGCGAGCCCCGCGCTGAACGCGCTGCCCTCGCCCGTGACCACCACGGCCTTCGCGCTCGGGTCATGCAGCACGTCGGTGAACGCGCTCTCGAGCTCTTTCAGCAGAGCCACCGACATGGCGTCGAGCGAGCGGCTCTGGCTCACTCGTGTGGAGCATCGTGCAGCCGCGCTCGAGGTGACCTCGCCCTCACGAAGCCAGGAGGTGCGCGCGCCCGCATCGTGCTCCACACGAGCGAGCGGCTCTGGCTCACTCGTGTGGAGCATCGTGCAGCCGCGCTCGAGGTGACCTCGCCCTCACGAAGCCAGGAGGTGCGCGCGCCCGCATCGTGCTCCACACCAGCGACCGCGTGTGTGACTCGCGCGCGGCCCAGACACGCGGAAGCGGCGTCAGGCCCCTGGCGCCCCCCTCGCCCGCGGCGCGGCGCACCGGTTCAGAACTGACCCGCTCACCGAGAGCGACCCGCCCCCCTTCCAGGGGCGGTGGGGGCCGGGCGCGCCCCTGAGGCCGCGTCAACGCGCTGGCGGCGGCGCACGGCAACGCCCTTGCACAACGGGTCAGGCGTGACGCGTACCTCCCCCATCTCAGCCGAAGCCGTCATGGCGCTGGCCGTGCTCGGGGTGCTCGCGATCCTGGTGATTCCGCTCCCTCCGGCGCTGCTCGACGCCCTGCTCGCGGTCTCGATCGCGCTGTCGGTGCTCATGCTCCTCGTGGCGCTCGGCCTCAAGTCCGCCCAGGAGTTCTCGGTCTTCCCGTCGCTCCTGCTCGTGACGACGCTGTTCCGCCTCGCGCTGAACGTCGCCACCACGCGCCTCGTGCTCTTGAAGGGCAGCGAGGGCCCGCAGGCCGCCGGTCACGTCATCGAGGCGTTCGGTCGGTTCGCCGTCGGCGGCAGCCTCATCGTCGGCGGCGTCGTCTTCATGATCCTGCTGGTCGTCAACTTCAGCGTCATCACCAAGGGCTCGGGCCGCATCAGCGAGGTCGCCGCCCGCTTCACGTTGGATGCACTGCCCGGCAAGCAGATGGCGATCGACGCCGACCTCGCCGCCGGCATCATCACCGACAGCGAAGCGAAGGCCCGCCGCAAGGGCCTCGAGGCCGAGACCGAGTTCTTCGGAGCGATGGACGGCGCCAGCAAGTTCGTTCGCGGCGACGCCGTCGCCGGCCTCTTCATCACCGGCATCAACATCGTCGGCGGCTTCGTCGCCGGCGTCGTGCGCGACGGCAACTCGCTCGCCCAGGCGGCCGAGACGTACACGCTGCTCACCGTCGGCGACGGCCTCGTCTCTCAGATGCCGGCGCTGCTCGTCTCGACCGCGGCCGGCGTGCTCGTCACCCGCGCCGCCGGCGCCGACCTCGGCTCGCAGGTCGGCGGCCAGCTCGTGAAGAGCCCGCGCGCGCTCCGCTACTCGTCGGCCGTGCTCGCCGCGATGGCGTTCGTGCCCGGCCTGCCCGCGATTCCCTTCCTCGGCATCGCCGGCGTCGCGTTCGCGCTGTCGCGCCGCGCGGAAGGCCTCGAGAAGGCGCCGCAGCCGAAGGGTGACGCCGCCACCTCGGGCAAGAAGGGCGAGAAGGCCGAGCGGCCGCAAGACCTGCTCGCGCTCGACGCCCTGTCGCTCGAGGTCGGCTACGGGCTGCTCTCGCTCATCGACCCCGACAAGGGCGGCGAGGTGCCGGGCCGCATCACCGCGCTGCGCAAGCAGGTCGCGAAAGAGATGGGCATCGTGCTGCCCGCGCTGCACCTCTGCGACAACCTGCGCCTCGACGCCAACGAGTACCGGCTCGTGCTGCGCGGCGTCGAGCTCGCGCGCGGCAAGGCGTGGGCCGACCGCCTCTTGTGCCTCAACCCCGAGGGCGCCGCGCCGCAGCTGCCCGGCATCGAGTCGAAGGACCCCGCGTTCGGCCTGCCCGCCGTGTGGATCGAGCCCGGCCAGCGCACCGACGCCGAGGCCCAGGGCTACACCGTCGTCGACTGCGCGTCGGCCGTCACCACGCACCTGTCCGAGCTCGTTCGCAAGACCGCTCACGAGCTCGTCGGCCGCCAGGAGGTTCAGGAGCTGCTCGGCCTCGTCGCGAAAGAGGCGCCCAAGCTCGTCGAAGACACCATCCCCGGCGTCGTCGCGCTCGGCGACCTCGTGCGCGTGGTCAAAGGCCTCTTGCGCGAGGGCCTGTCGGTGCGCGACCTGCGCACGGTGCTCGAGGCCGTCGCCGACGCGGCGCCGAAGAGCAAAGACACCGCGTTTCTCATCGAGCAGGTGCGCAAGCGCTTCGCCCGCCAGATCACCTCGAAGCTCTCGGTGAACGGCACGGTGAAGGCCATCGTGCTCGACCGCAAGAGCGAAGACCTGCTGCGCGGCACGCTCGGTCAGAGCGACGGCGAAGCCGTGCTCGCGCCCGACGTCGAGGTCGCGCGCCGCCTCATCACCGGCCTCGAGGCCCAGGTCGCCGCCCTGCTCGGCGCCGGCCGGCCGGGCGTCGTCGTGGCTCCGCCCGAGCTGCGCCGCCCGCTCTTCGATTTCGCTTCACGCTTCATCGGTGACGTCGTCGTGGTCTCGGCCCGCGAGCTGCTGCCCGGCACCACTCTCGAACCCGCAGGCCAGGTGCAACTGCAATGACCGCAACGATTCGAATCTTCCGCGCCCCCGACGCCCGCGAGGCCCTCGAGGCCATCAAAGAGGCGATGGGCCCCGACGCCGTCATCATCGGCACCCGCGAGGTGAAGGGCGGCTTCTTCCGCAAGACCGAGGTCGAGGTCACGGCGGCGCTGCCGCACGACGCTCCGAAGGCCACGCCGGCCCAGGCGGCGCGCGCGTACGCCCCGCCGCCGCAGCAGCAGCCGCAGAGCGAGCACGAGACGCCGCCGAACCTGCAGCCGTCGCGCGGCATCAAGGACGAGCTCCAGAAGCTGCGCGAAGAGCTGATGTCGATCAAGACCGCCCCGCCTGCGCCGGCGCTGCCGACGGCGGCCGAGGCGCTGACGAAGCACCTGCTCAACCGCGGCATGGAAGACGAGCTCGCGCGCGACGTCATCGCGCAGGCGGTCGAGCGCGCGCCGCAGCCGACGGCGACCCAGATCATGGCCAGCCTTCGCGACGTGCTCACCGAGCGCGTGCTCGCGGGCCGGGCGCCGTGGCTGCCCGACCGGCGGCGCATCATCGGCCTCATCGGCCCCACCGGCGTCGGCAAGACGACGACGCTCGCGAAGATCGCCGCCCACGCGATCGCCGCGAACCAGAAGGTGGCGCTCATCACCGTCGACACCTTTCGCATCGGCGCGAGCGAGCAGCTCGGCCACTACGGCGCGATCATGAAGGTGCCGAGCTTCGTGGCCCGCAACCGCGCCGAGCTCGAGCAGGCGGTCGCCCAGTGCAGCCGCGTCGACCTCGTGCTCATCGACACCGCGGGGTCGAACGACCCGAAGGCCGTGCAGCGCCAGGCCGAGCTCGTGCGCAGCATCGCGGGCGCGCAGCTGCACCTCGTCGCCTCGTGCGCCGCGGGCCCCCGAGACCTCGCCGCCGTCGTCGAGCGCTACCGCCAGCTCGCGCCCGAGCGCCTCATTCTCACCAAGCTCGACGAGGCCGCGTGCCCCGCGAGCTTCCTGTCGGCCTCGTTTCGCCTGTCGCGGCCGATCGTCGCCATCACCGACGGGCAGCGCGTGCCCGAAGACATTCGCGCGCCGTCGACCCCCGAGCTCGTCGAGCTCCTCATCGGCGCTCCGCCGGTCACCCGCCTCTGAAACGCAAAAGGAACCCAATGGATCAGGCAATCGGTCTTCGCGAGATGATGGGCAAGAAGAAGAGGCCCCTGCGCGTCATCGGCGTCGCGAGCGGCAAGGGCGGCGTCGGCAAGTCGAACATCTCGGCGAACCTCGCGGTGCTCGCGTCGCGCGCCGGCATGCGCACGCTCATCATCGACGCCGACCTCGGCCTCGCGAACGTCGAGGTGCTCTACGGCATCAAGCCCCAGTACCACCTCGGCCACGTGCTCGAGTGGAGCATGCCCATTCAGGAGGTCATCGCGACCGGCCCCGAAGGCGTGAAGGTGCTGCCCGCGGGCAGCGGCATTCAGACGCTGACGCGCCTCGACGACGCCCAGAAGCTCAAGCTCGTCACCGCGCTCGAGCAGCTCGAAGACTCGGTCGACCTCGTGCTCGTCGACACCGGCGCGGGCATCGGCGACAACGTCGTCTTCTTCATCGGCGCGACGCAAGAGGCGCTGCTCGTCGTCAACCCCGAGCCGACCTCGCTCACCGACGCCTACGCGATGGTGAAGGTGCTGTCGCTGCAGGCGGGCACGCGCTTCTTCAACGTCATCGTCAACTGCTCGCCGAACGACGGCCAGGCGAAGGACATCTTCCAGAAGCTGTCGAACGTGGCGTCGCGCTTCCTCGACGTGAAGCTGCGCTTCCTCGGGTGGGTGCCGCGCGACGAGAACGTGCACCGCGCGGTCATGGCGCAGCAGCCGATCGTGATGTCGTTTCCCAACAGCCCCGCGAGCCGCGCGCTCAACGTCACCGCGCACCAGCTGTTCTCAGAGCCCCCGCCGTTCAACCTCGACGGCGGCATGAAGCTCTTGTGGAGCCGCCTCTTCAGAGACTCGAACCAGGAGCCGGCCATCGCCGCTCCAGTGCCCGGGTGACCGCACCATGCACCGCTCGGCCGCCGCCTACCGCGAAGCACCCGACGACGAGTCGGCGCTCATCAAGCGCCACCGCTCGCTCATCGACCGCGTCACTCGCCGCGTCGCGGCCCGCACCGGCGGCGCCGTCACCGCCGAAGAGCTGTTCAGCGCCGGCGCGCTCGGGCTGATCGCCGCCGCCCAGCGCTTCGACCCGGCCCGCGACGTCAGCTTCGAGACGTTCGCCGAGTACCGCGTGCGCGGCGCCGTGCTCGACGAGCTGCGCGCGATGGACCCGCTGCCCCGCCGCCTGCGGCAAGACACCGACAAGGTGAAGAAGGCGTGCACGAAGCTCGAGCACGAGCTCGGGCGCGAGCCCACCACCGAGGAGCTCTCGGCCGCCACCGGCAAGAGCCTCGAAGACGTGCAGAACCTCATCACCGTCGCGAAGCCCGTCGAGCCCATGACCGACATGCTCGCCGCCGGCCTCGAGAGCCCCGAGCCGGGAGCCGAGCAGCAGCTGCAGAAGAAAGAGCTCGTGCGGCGCCTCTCGGCCGAGGTCGGCCAGCTGAACGCGCGCGCGCAGATGGTGCTGCAGCTCCACTACGTCGAGGGCCTCACGTACCGCGAGATCGGCGGCATGCTCGAGGTGAGCGAGGTGCGCATCTGCCAGATCCACAAGCAGGCGCTCGAGTCGCTCGGCGCCGCGCTGAAGGAGCGTGATTGATGACCTGCTTGCTCATCGGCATCGGCGGCGGCAAAGGCGGCGTCGGCAAGAGCATGGTGGCCGCGAACCTCGCCGTGGCCATGGCGCAGGGCGGCCGGCGCACGGTGCTCGTCGACGCAGACCTGGGCTCGCCGAACCTGCACTCGCTGCTCGGCATCGACAAGGTGCACAAGACGGTCGAGTCGCTGCTCAACCGCGACGTCGAGTCGCTCGACGACGTGAAGATGCCGACGGCGGTGCCGAACCTCTGGCTCGTCGCCGGCTCGCCCGCCGCGGTGGGCTCGGCCAACATCCCCCACCAGCAGAAGCAGAAGCTGTTGCGCCACATCGCGCAGCTCGACGCCGACGTCGTCATCGTCGACGTCGGCGCCGGCACCAGCTTCAACACGCTCGACCTGTTCAACGTCGCCGACATTCGCGTCGTCGTCACCACGCCGCAGCTCACCGCGCTGCAGAACGCCTACGCGTTCGCGAAGAGCGCGATGTACCGCGAGCTGCGCGGCCTCGCTCAGGGCAAAGAACAGCTCGAGCTGCTCGAAGACCCGCGGCTGTCGAAAGAGACCGCCAAGCTGCAGCAGCTCGTGCAGCACGTGCGCGCGACGCAGCCCTTCTTCGCGGCGGCGCTGCGCGAGGCGCTCGACGCCCGAAAGCTCTTCGTCGTCGGCAACTGCGTGCTCGAAGAGAAAGACGCCAACGTCTTTCACGCCTTCGTGCGCATGGTGAAAGACTTCCTCTCGGTCGACTGCGAGGTGCTGGGCCAGCTGCGCTCGAGCCGGCGCGCCCACGACTCGGTGAACCGCCGCCGGCCGCTGCTCGTCGACGAGTCGAGCACCGACTTCGCGCTCACGTTTCGCCGCATGGCCGACCGCGTGCTGAACCTGAACGTGGTCGCGCTGCGCGACGCCCGCAGACGCGCCGAAGAGCGGGCAGCCGAAGGGCACACCGAGCAGCCGCCGGCGCCGCTGCCCGCCGACCTCGAGGCCTACAGCCGCACCGCCGCCCGCCGCGAGCCCGGGGCGATGGCGATGCTCGACGGCCAGAGCGTCATCGTTCAAGACGTCACCGTCGACGGCGCCCTCGTCACCTGCGACCAGAAGCTCGAGGTCGGCGGCCGCCACGTGCTCGTCATGACCGACGGCACCAGCCGCAACGTCGAGATCCGCAGCGCGAAAGAGGGGGGCGTGTACGGCACGATGTTCGTCGAGGCCGTCGCGTCGAGCCCCCTGCGAAAGGCTGCGGGTCAATGAGCACCACCAACGGGTCAGAAGTGACCTTCCGCGCCGGCGCCAAGCGCTCGATTTCCGAGCCGGGTCGCTGGAGCCCCCATTGCAAAGGAGTCGCCTGACATGTCTACCGCCGCCACCGTCACCGTCGAGAAGCCGGAAGCTCCGCCCGCGCAGCGTGAAGTGCCGCAGCGTGAAGTGCCGGGGAAAGAGGGCGGCCGCCCCCAGCCCGACGCCGCCAAGCCGCGCCTGCTCGTCATCGACGACGAGGTCTCGCTGGGGCAGAGCCTGAGCCGGGTCTTCAGCCGCCGCGGCTACGACGTCATCGTCGAGAGCGAGCCCCTCGAGGGCGTGCTCGCCGCGCAGCAGCACCAGCCCGACGTCGTGCTGCTCGACCTGAGGCTGCCGAACGTCTCGGGCGTCGACGTGCTGAAGGACCTGAAGGCGCGCAGCCCCGACCTGCAGGTCGTGATGATGACCGGCGACGCCGACGTCTCGAGCGCGCTCGCGTCGATTCGCAACGGCGCCTACGACTACCTGCTCAAGCCCTTCGACGACGTGAACGGCGTGGTGAACGTCGTGCGCAAGGCGTGGGAGCACAAGCAGGTCATCGACCGCAACCGCCAGCTCGAGCAGCTGGTGTCGGGGCGGCAGCCCGAGGTCGGCTTCATCGGCGACAGCCCGCGCATGCGCGAGATCGCGGCGCTGGTTCAGCGCGTCGGCCCGTCGAAGTCGACCGTGCTGGTGCAGGGCGAGAGCGGCACCGGCAAAGAGCTCGTCGCCCGCGCGATTCACGCGGCCTCCGAGCGCCGCACCAAGCCGTTCATCGCCGTCAACTGCGCCGCGATGACCGAGACGCTGCTCGAGAGCGAGCTGTTCGGCCACGTGCGCGGCGCGTTCACCGGCGCGCAGACCGCGAAGCGCGGCCTGTTCGAAGCGGCGACGGGGGGCACGCTGTTTCTCGACGAGATCGGCGACATGCCGATGTCGACGCAGGTTCACCTCTTGCGCGCGCTGCAGGTCGGCGAGGTGCGCCCGGTCGGCTCGACCGAGACCATCAAGGTCGACGTGAGGGTCGTCGCGGCGACGAACGTCGATCTGCGGCAGGCCATCTCTTCGGCCAAGTTCCGCGAAGACCTCTTCTACCGCCTGAACGTCATCAACCTGGTGGTGCCGCCGCTGCGCGAGCGCCCGAGCGACATTCCACCGCTCGCGTATCACTTCCTTCGCGCGTCGGCGTCGCGGGCAGGCAAGCGCGTCGATCGCATCGACAGCCGCGCGCTGACCGCGCTCGTGTCGTGCCGGTGGCCCGGTAACGTGCGCGAGCTCGAGAACACGATCGAGCGCGCCGTGGTGCTCGCGCAGGGCACCGAGATCTCGGTCGACGACCTGCCGCCGCACGTGCAGAACGCGCTCGGGGGGGCCGAGAGCGACGCGATGACGCTGTCGGGCATGCCGTACGTGCAGGCGAAGCGCCTCGCGCTCGGCGCCTTCAACCGCAGCTACCTCAAAGGGCTGCTCGCGAAGTCGAACGGCAACGTGACGGCGGCGGCGAGCATGGCGGGGCTCGACCGCTCGAACTTCCGGCGCCTGCTCAAGCAGTTCTCGGTGCAGCCGAAGCGCCCGAACCAACCCGAGGCCGCCGAGCCGGCGGTCGCCGCAGATGACGACGAACCTCTCGACGTCGCGTGAAGGGGTCGAACTGACCCACGGGCGTCAGGTGACTCGCTCACCCGATCGCGAATTCGCGCGGATCAGCCCGGCCAGCCGCTTGCTCTACCGGGAACAAATGGGCGCGAAAAAGCTGCAGCTGGTCGACGAGAAGTTCAACCCCGCGGCCCGAGGCCTGGTCTCGATCGAGCTCGACGCCCCGGAAGAGGGGCTCGAGCACGCGCTCGAGGGCATCGCGAACGACCTGCACCAGGTCGGGCAGGTGCGGCGCGACGTTCGCTCGTGGGCGCTCACCGGCGCCGCCTTCAGCTCGGCAGCGACGATCGCCGCCGTCGCGGCGCTGTTCTTCTTCTTCATGCCTGGCGCGCCTCCGCCGGCCATCGTGATTCAGCCCGCGCCGGTCGCGGTCGTCGTCACGAAGCCCGCGGCGGCGCCGCCCGCGCCGATGGTGGCCGTGAAGGCCGAGAAGGTCGACGAGGCTCCGATCAGCGAGGCCGAGCTCGGAGTTCGCCGCGCGTTCAGCTCGCTCTGGGCGGGCCGGGCGCGCGCGGCGCTGCGCGAGGCCGAGGGCGTGCTCTCGTTCGAGCCGCAGAACGTCGACGCGCTCGCGGCGCACGCGTTCGCGCTCTTCGAGCTGCGCAAAGACCGCGCCGCCAAGGCCGAGGTGAAGAAGGCGCTGAAGCTCGAGCCGAAGCACCCGCTCGCGAACGTGCTGCGCGGCACGATGGCGCAGGTCGACAAAGACGTGAGCTCGGCGCTCGCGCACTACGACAAGTACCTGCGCCAGCGGCCGAACGGCTCGCTCGCCACTGAGCTGTTCTCCGTGCGGTCCAACCTGAAAGGTCCCTGACATGTCTACCGACAACCTTCGCAAGCCGACCCAGCCCCGGAGAATCCTCGTCGTCGACGATGAAGAAGGAGTGACCCAGGCGCTGCGCCGCTCTCTGCGCCGCGAGGGCTACGAGATCAGCACGTCGAACGACCCGAAAGAGGCCCTGCAGCGGCTCAAGACCGAGAGCTTCGACCTCGTCATCTCGGACCACCTCATGCCGGGCATGACCGGCACCGAGTTCACCAAGATCTGCCGCGACCGCTACCCCGACATGATTCGCCTCATGCTCACCGGTCAGCCCGACACCCAGATGGTCATCAAGGCCATCAACGAGGGCGAGGTCTACCGCTTCGTCACCAAGCCGTGGGACGACCTCGAGCTCAAGGTCACGCTGTTCATGGCCTTCGAGCAGCTCGACCTCATGCGCGAGAACCGCCGCCTCTTGACGCTCGTGCGCCACCAGAACACCCTCATCGAGAAGCTCGAGCGCGACAACCCCGGCATCAGCACGGTCGTTCGCGACGAGTCGGGCGCGGTGCTCATCGACGCCCCTTGAAAGAGGCCCCATGTCTGCGACCTCAGATCAGCGCCTGCGCTTCGCGGCCACGCTGGCTGCGGAGATGGGCCTGCCCGGCGTCAAGCGCGCCGCCGCCGAGGGCGTGAGCGCCCTGCTCGACGCCGAAGGCGCCACCGTCTTCGTGTGGGACGCCGCCCGTAAGAAGCTCGTGTTCGACGCGGTCAGCGGGCCGGCCAGCGCCGCGCTCGTCGAGTGCGAGCTCGATGCGGGCGAGGGCGTCGCCGGCCGCGTCGCGAGCGAGGGGAAGAGCATGCTCGAGGCCGACGCCAGCGCGTGCGCGCAGGTCGATCGCTCGTTCGACGAGAAGACGGGCTTTCAGACGGCCTCGCTCGTCGCCGTGCCGCTCGTCGTCGCGGGCGAGCTCGTCGGGGTGCTCGAGGCGGTGCGCTCGCGCGCCCGCCCCGCGTTCGGGCCGAGCGACCTTCAGGTGCTCGAGGCGCTCGCGCCGTTCGTCGCCGCCGCCGTGCAGCACGCGCGGCTGCACGCCCTGCAGCGGCGCAGCAACACCGAGCTCGAGCGGCGCGTCGCCGAGCGTACGTCGCAGATCGCGCGCGCCAAAGAAGAGTGGGAGCGCACCTTCGACGCGATTCGCGACCCCATCTCGCTGCAAGACGGCTTCGTCATTCGCCGCGCCAACCTCGAGTACGCGCGGCGCGCCGGCATGCGCATTCAAGAGATCGTGGGCAAGAAGTGCCACGAGGTGCTCGCCGGGCGCAAAGAGCCGTGCGTCGGCTGCCCGCTGCAGTCGAGCGCGATGCGCGCCGCCGAGATCCCCGTGCGCGGCCACCGGCTGCAGGCCAGCGCCTTTCCGATGTCGTTCGCGAACAAGGCGTGGAGCGCCGTGCTGAGCTACCGCGACGTCACCGAGCAGCGAAACCTCGAGGAGCGCCTCAAAGAGACCGAGCGGCTCGTCAGCATCGGCCAGCTCGCCAGCGGCGCCGCGCACGAGATCAACAACCCGCTCGCCTTCTTGATGTCGAACGTGGTGACGCTGCGCGACGAGGTCGCCGACACGAAAGACGCCATCGCGCAGGCGCGCAGCCGGCAAGACGCCGACGAGTGGGTCGAGATGCTCGACGACACGCTCGACGGGGCCCGCCGCATCGCCGACATCGTGAAGCACCTGCAGGTGCTCGCGAGCCCGGGCGTCATCGCGCGCGAGCGCGCGCTGGTGAACGACATGGTGTCGCGCGCGGTCGTCGCGGTCGTCGGCCCCACGAACCGCGTGACGCTCGACCTGCAGTCGACGCAGACGCTCGAGACGGCGCCGCTGCGGCTGCAGCAGGCGTTCGAGCACGTCGTGCGCAACGCGCGCCAGGCGGTCGACGACGAGTCGGCGATTCTCGTCACCACGCGCGACGACGCCGACGAGGTCGTGGTGCGCATCGAAGACAAGGGCGTCGGCATTCCCGACGACGTGCTGCCGCACGTGTTTGAGCCCTTCTTCACCACGCGCAGCGTCGGCAAGGGCACGGGCCTCGGCCTGACCGCGACGTGGGGCATCGTTCAGCAGCTCGGCGGCCGCGTCAGCATCGAGTCGACTGCGGGCGCGGGCACGTCGCTCGAGATCCGCCTGCCGCTCGTGAGCCCGAGCTCGCCGGTCGCGACGCCGAAGGTCGGCCGGTACGCGAGCCGCGGTGAGCTGAGCTGACCCGCAGGCGCGTTTGACCCGGCCCGCGCGCCCAGCGCTCCGGCGCTTACCGCGGGCACGCACGCTGCTGTGCAAGAGCGCATGCGAACCGCGCTCGTCATCGCACTGACTGCCACCGTCGCCCACGCCTACGAGCTCAAGAAAGACCGCGACGGCGACGTGGTGAGGTGGAACGGACCCATTCGCCTCGTGGTCGACAAGGACCTCGACGAGAAGCTCGACGCGCCCGGCGCGCTCGAGGCCGTGAAGGCGGCGGTGAAGACGTGGGCCAGCGCGATGCCGAACGTCGACGTCGCGGTCGAGGTGGGCGACACCGCCGCGGCCGCGAGCACCATCGGCGTCATCGACCACGACTGGCCGTACGACGACGGCGTGATGGGCGTCGCCATCTTGAAGATCGACTACACGAACAACCGCATCGTCGAGGCCGACGTCTTCTTCAACGCGGCGCAGAACCAGTTCCGCGTGCTCGGGCCCGACAGCAAGCGCGGCGGCCGCTTCGCCGACGTGCAGAACACCGTCACCCACGAGCTCGGCCACGCGCTGGGTTTGCAGCACGAGCAGACGCGGGAAGACGCCGTCATGTACCCGCTCGCGTACAACGGCGACGTCGACAAGCGGCAGCTCTCGACCGACGACGTCGCGGGCCTCGACGTGCTCTACCCGCTGACCCACCCCGAGAGCTCGTCGCCCCAGCTGGGCTGCTCGTCGAGCAGCGCGTCGGCTCCGGTGGCGCTCGCGCTGGCCCTGCTGGCGCTCGCCCGCCGCCGGCTCAGCCGCGCGACGTCAGGCCGAACCGCACGGGCTTCGGGTCGGCGCTGAGCCGCAGCGGCCGCTGAACCGGGCAGCCGGGCGCGCCGCTCCAGCGCTCGAGCTCGACGCCGCGCGAGTCGCGGCGCACGAAGTCGGCGCCCTCGCAGCGCGTCACCATGCACTGCGGAGCGAACGACCAGCGCTCGACCTGCGCACCCTGAACGTCGCGGCGCACGAAGTCGGCGCCCTCGCACGCGGCGCGCGTGCACGACGGGGCGTTGCGCCACCGGCCGAGCTCGGCGCCGTCGAACGCCCGCCGGCGAACCTGGTCAGAGCCTTCGCACGCGAGGGTCGTCTCGGGCGGGGGCGGCATCGGGTGATACGGCTTGCAGCTCAGCACGGCGGTGACAATGAGTGCGGTGACCATGCTGCCTTCAACGTGCAATCGGCGGCGAGGATCTGTCGTGTAGGATACAGGCGAGATGTCGGACAAAGAGCACCCTCACCCCATCGTCCATTCGCGCTTTTACGCGCGCACCTTCGGGCTCGTGACGGCGGCGGTGGTCGGCTACCTGCTCTTCCGCGTTCTGCAGCCGTTTCTGTCGCAGCTCATCTGGGCCGCGCTGCTCGCCGCGATTCTTCACCCGCTGCACCGGCGGCTCACCACGCGCTTCAAGAACCGGCCGACGGCGTCGTCGGCGGTCATCGCGTTCGGGGGCGCGATTCTGATCCTGGTGCCGGCGGCGCTCGTCGCGACCCTCTTCACCCGCCAGGCCGGCCAGCTCTTGAGCCGCATTCAGATGGCGGCCACGCAGCGCCACATCGAGGGCCTGTCGGACCTGCTCTTGCTGCCGCCCGTGAGCGCGGCGCTCGACAAGCTGCACGACCTCGCCGGAGTGCAGCCCGAGCAGGTCATCGAGTGGGCGACCACCGGCGCCGAGCGAACGATTCAGTTCCTCGTGCAGACGAGCGGCAACGTGTTCGTCGGCGCGCTCGGCGCGGTCGGCAACTTCTTCTTCGTCGTGCTGTTCCTCTTCTTCTTCCTGCGCGACGGCGAGAAGGCGGTGTCGACCGTCGCGCACCTGATCCCCATGCCGCCGAAGCGGCGCTCGGAGCTGTTCGACACGCTCGCGAGCACCGCGCAGGGCGTCGTGCTCGGCACGCTGCTGACGGCGGCCGTGCAGGGCATGCTCGTCAGCATCGGCTTCGCCATGGCGGGGCTGCCCTCGGCGATCGTGTTCGGCGTGCTCGCCATGATCTGTTCGCCGATTCCCGTGGTGGGCACGGCGCTCGTCTGGGTGCCCGCCACCATCGCGCTCTTCGCCCAGGGCCGCACCGGCTGGGCCATCTTCATGGCGCTGTGGGGCGTGCTGGTGGTGTCGATGGTCGACAACATCTTGCGGCCGCTGCTCATCTCGGGCCGCTCGGGCGTGCCGACGCTGCTCGTGTTCGCGGGCGTGCTCGGCGGCCTCGCGGCGTTCGGCACGGTCGGCATGTTCGTGGGCCCGCTCATTCTCACGCTCGTGGTCGCGCTCATTCGCTACGCCGACGAGCTCTCGCGGGAGCGCGAGGCGCCGGTGGTGGTCGCTCCGGCGCCGCTCGTCGAGACGACAGCGACCGCTCCGCCCGCGCCGGCCGCGCCGGCCGCGCCGCCGACCCCCGCCGCGCCGACGGCGGTGCCGTCGCCCGAGCCTGCTCGCACGCCCTGAGCGCCGCGCGCACGGGTATGCTGCTGCGCCCGATGATCCGTCGAAGGTGGGCCCTCTGCGTGGTGCTCGTCGCAGCCAATGCGTGGGCGACGCTGCGTGACGTCGTGCTCATCGATCTCGACGGCGGCCCCGGGCCCGGCGGCAACCTCTACGGCTACGCGTCGCCGGCCCTCGGCGCCTACGACGGAGGCTGGTTCCTCAGCTGGACGGACGAGCGCCACGGCTCGCTGCCGAAGGTCTACGGCGCCCGCGTCACCGCCGCCGGGGCCGTGCTCGACGACGGCGGCTTCGCGATCGCTCCCTACGGCCTCGTGCACAAGTCGACCGCGGTCGCGTGCGGCGCCTCGAGCTGCGCCGTCGCGTGGTCGGCCGAGAGCTCGCAGCACTACGTCAACGTGACCGCGTTCGACATCGTCTCTCGCACGTACGGCTTCGACGGCGTCGCCCTCGGGCCCGACTTCGTCGTCGCTTCCGGCCCTGCGTTTCGCGCGTCGCCCGCGGTCGCCGCGAGCCCCACCACCTTCGTCTTCGCCTGGGCCGACGAGGGCAGCATTCTCGTGCGGGCCCGCTCTGGAGCGATGAGCGGCCCGACGTTCACCCTCGACTCGAGCGGCGCCGCCGACGTCCCCTCGGTCGCGTGGAACGGGGCCGAGTTTCTCGTCACGTGGGCGTCGTCGCTCACGGTTCGCGCGCAGCGCCTGTCGCCCGGGGGCGCCCCCCTCGGCGCGCCGTTCAACCTGGGGCCCGGAGACGACCCGCGCGCCGCCGGCGGCGGCGACACCTTCGCGGTCACGTGGTTCGACTCGGTGGGCTCGACCGACACCGTCAGCGTCGCGCGCATCGACGACGCGGGCACGGTGCTCGACCCGGGCGGGCTGACCGTCGCCACGCAGAGCGGCATCAACGGCGCGCCGGGCAGCACCGTCGCGTGGGACGGCACCGGCTACCTCGTCGTCTGGGAGTCGACGAGCTCGCGGCTGCAGCTGCGCACGCTGAGCTTCGCCGCCGGCCTCGGCGCGGGGACGACGACTCTCGGCCCGGGGCTCGGCGGCTCGCCGGCCGTCTCGTTCGCCGGCAGCGCCGGAGCCGTCGCGTCGATCGACGGGCCCGTGCAGCTCATCGGCCTCGCGCCGGGCGGCGCCCAGACGTTCGGGCCACAGCTCGTCGCGGCGAACGGCAGCTCGCAGACGCACGCGCGGGCCGCGTTCGACGGCACCGCGCTCACCGTCGTGTGGGACTCGGTCAGCGGCATCGAGGGCAGCAGGCTCGCGCGGCTCGACACGAACCTGCAGCGCCTCGGCGCGACGGCGAGCCTCGGTGACAACGCCTCGGGGCGCGGCGGCACGGCGGTGGCCTTCGACGGCCGGCAGTCGTGGGTCTCTTGGTACGAGTTCGCGACCCGCGACCGCGTCTTCGTACGCCCGGTGGGCAGCTCGACGCTCGGCCCGCCCGTGATGGTGTCGGGCATGGCGCCCCTCGACGCCCTGCGCGACAGCGCGATCGCCGGCGGCGACGGCACGGCGCTCGTGGTGTGGTCGATGGACACCGGCGGCTCGTACGGGGTGGCCGCCGTGCGCATCGCCGACGGTGGCCTCGTAGACCCGCCCGACACGCAGCTCACGCCCGGCGCCGTCGCAGGCTCGCAGTTCGACCCGAGCGTCGCGTACGGCGGAGGCCAGTTCGTGGTCGCGTGGGACGACGGCGCCACGCGGGCGCTGCGGTTCGCGCGCGTCTCGGCGGCGACGGGGCAGGTGTCGGTCGGGCCGCCGGTCGTGCAGCCCGGCGCCGCCGAGGTCCCGAAGGTGGCGTCGAACGGCCGCGACTTCCTCGTCGCCTGGCTGCAGCTCGGCGACTCGCCCGAGGTGCACGCGCGGCGCATCGACGCCGACGGCGGCATCGACGCGACCTCGCTGGTGCTCTCGAGCACCCTGATGCGGCCGAGCCACTTCCCCAGCAGCGTCGCGGTCGCGTTCGACGGGCTCGACTACGTCGTCGCGTGGGAGATGTTCACCGACGCCGGCGTCGACCTGCACATGCGACGCGTCGCCGCCGACGGCGGCCTCTCGCCCACCGAGGTGTTGATCGGCGACCCGTACGACCAGGCCGGCGTCTCGCTGACGCCGCTGACGACGGGCCGGGTGCTCGCCACGTGGCAGGGCTTCGAGCCCGCCGCGAACGAGCGGCGCATCTTCGGCCGGCTCATCGCGAACGTGCCGCTCGGCTCGCCGTGCGGGCACCCCTCGGAGTGCGTGCAGGGCGCGTGCGTCAACGACGTGTGCAGCGGCGCCGGCGGCGGCTCGGCCGGCGGCGCGTCGGGAGGCAGCAGTGCGGGCATGAGCGGCGGTGGGGCGGGCGGCACGGCGGGAGGCAGCGCGGGCTCGAGCGGCGGCGGGTCGGGTGGTGCGGCGGGAGCCAGCACGGGCGGGGGCAGCACGGCAGCGTCGCGGCTGACCGTGCAGTGCGGCTGCGGCCAGGCGGGCGAGGCGGCGCTGGCGCTGGCGGCCGCGCTGCTCGTCAGTGCGCGTGCTTCGCGTAGAGCGGGAAGACGGCGCGCTCCTCCTGGGTGAGGCGGCCGCGAATGATGAGCGCCATGGTCTTGAACGACTGGGCGAGCAGGGGCGAGGTCTGGGTGTCGAGGGCCGAGAAGAAGCGGCGCACGGCGCCCGACTGAACGCGCATGTTCTCTTCGAACATCTTGGCGACGTTGGTCGAGCCGAGGTCGGCGGCGCGAGTGCAGCGCTCGACGAGCTGCCCGTAGAAGGCGTCTTTCGCGTCGAGGTGCTGCAAGAGCAGCGGGCGCAGCTCGAGCAGCTTCGCGTGCAGCGGAGGCACCTGGTCGAGGAGCCGCTCGCAGGCCGACAGCTGCTCCTCGATGCGGCGGTGTTGCGCGCGAAAGTCGTCGAGCACGTCCGCGGCGTCCATGTGCTTCGAGGGTACTCCAGAAGTGATGGTCGCGACGTGCGCAGGGCTCACGCCCCGTCGCGGGCTGCGGCCGTGACGCTCAGTCGAGCGTGCTGAAGAGAATGTCCTCGGCTCCCGCATCGACGGACGTCACCATCAACGCGCGAACCAAGAGGAACATCACCTGCCGTTCCGCGCGGAGCGAAACGGACGGGGATTGCTCGGCGGCGAGTGCGTCGCGAACGGCCTCGAGCTCGTTCGCATCGGGTTTCCATGGTGTCTCCCAGGTCGTCTCCCCGCCGTCGGTACGCACGAGCCGCACTCGTGTCGCCTCTCCGGGCGTCACCACGCGCACCTCGAGCACCGGCGGCGAAGGTCGCACGGCTGCGTGTGTGAACGGGGCGATCGCGCTGCGTCCTGGCTCCATGTAGGCGTCGAGGGCCTGCCCGATGGCGTACGTGTTGGCGCCGAGCTCGTACTTCAGGACCCGCTCGTTGAAGCGAACCCAGTCCGCCGGCGGTCCTTCGCCCCGAGAGTCGCACAGCGCAGGAAGCGGCGCTTCGAGGCGGGGACAGTAGGCGGCCGCGCACCGCTCGAGCATCTGGGTGAAGTAACGGGGGCCCTGCCACTCTGCGTACTCCTGGACGGCGTCACGGCAATCGGGCTGTGAGTAGAGAGCCTTGCAGCCCGAAAGCGCGTGGCGAGTTCGACCGTTGGGCCCGAACCGTTCGCTCTCGGCGATCGCCCTTCGACAGGTCGTGCCCGCCCCGACGGGGTCCGGGTGCACGCCCTTGGGCCGGTTGCAGCCGAAGGCGTGCAGGCAGACCGCGAGCACCGCCGCCCTGGCAACTGTCTTCACTCGACCGTGACGCTCTTCGCGAGGTTCCTCGGCTGATCGACGTCGGAGCCGCGCAGATCGGCGACGTGGTACGCGAGCAGCTGCAGCGGCACGGTCGCCACGATGGGGGCGATCAGCGCTGGCGCGGCGGGAATCACAATGACGTCGTCGGCGAGCGTCTTGATGTGCTCGTCCTTCGTGTCGACGACCGCGATGATGCGGCCGCCGCGCGCCTTGGCCTCTTGCACGTTGCCGATCATCTTCTCGTACGCGACGTGAGGCTCGCTGGGCGCCACGATGACGACCGGCATCTTCTCGTCGATGAGCGCGATGGGGCCGTGCTTCATCTCGCCGCCCGCGTAGCCCTCGGCGTGAATGTACGAGATCTCTTTGAGCTTCAGCGCGCCCTCGAGCGCCACCGCGTGGCTCGTCGCGCGCCCGAGGAACAGGAAGTCTTGCGCGTGCAGGTACTTCTTCGCGATCTGCTTCACCTGGCCTTCGGTCTTCATGACCTCTTCGACCAGCTTCGGCGCCTCGGCGAGGTACGTGAGGTGCTCTTGCGCCTGCGCCACCGACAGCGTGCCGCGCAGCCGCCCGAGGTGAATGCCGAGCAGGTAGAGCGCGATCAGCTGCGTCGTGAACGCCTTCGTCGAGGCCACCCCGATCTCGGGCCCGGCGTTCGTCAGCACCGTGTGCTGCGCCTCGCGCGTCATCGCGCTGCCGACCACGTTGCACAGCGTCAGCGTCGTCGCGCCGCGCGCCTTCGCCTCTTTCAGCGCCGCCAGCGTGTCGAGCGTCTCACCCGACTGCGAGATGGCGATGGCGAGGTGGGTGCGCTGCACGAGCGGGTCGCGGTACCTGAACTCGCTCGCGAGCTCGACCTCGACCGGCACCTTGGCGAGGGACTCGATCATCCACCGGCCGGCCAGGCCCGAGTGCCAGCTCGTACCGCACGCGAGCACCGTCACCTGCGTGAGCGCTTTGGCGGCCTCTTGCGAGAAGTCGAAGCCCTCGAAGTGCACGGCGCCCTCGCTGCGCAGCACCCGCCCGCGCAAGGTGTCGGCGAGCGCGCGCGGCTGCTCGTGAATCTCCTTGTGCATGAAGTGCTTGTGGCCGCCCTTCTCGGCCATCGTCGCCGTCCAGTCGATGCGGCGCACCGGGCGCTTCAGCGGCTTGCCCTCTTTGTCGAAGAGCTCGACGCCCGTCGCGGTCAGCACGGCGAGGTCGCCGTCTTCGAGGAAGATAACGTCGCGCGTGTGCTCGAGCAGCGCCGGCACGTCTGACGCGACGAGGTTCTGGCCCTCGGCGACGCCCACCACCATCGGGCTCGACTCTTTGGTGGCGACGATGCGCGACGGGTCTCTCTCGCAGACCACCACGAGCCCGTACGTGCCCTTGATGCGCCGCACCGACGCGCGCACCGCCTTGTCGAGCGGCTGCCCGCGCTTCACCTCGTCGGCGATCAGGTGCGCGAACACCTCGGAGTCCGTCTCGGAGTTGAAGACGTGCCCCTTCGCCTTCAGCTCGGCCTTCAGCTCGAGGTGGTTCTCGATGATGCCGTTGTGCACCACGGCGACGCCCTCGTACGAGTGCGGGTGCGCGTTCTCGTCAGAGGGCGGGCCGTGCGTCGCCCACCGCGTGTGCCCGATGCCCGTCGAGCCGAGCAGCGGCGTCGACTGCAGCCGCGCCTCGAGGTTCTTCAGCTTCCCCGTCGCGCGAACGACGTGCAGCTTGCCCCCATCGACGACCGCGAGGCCCGCCGAGTCGTAGCCGCGGTACTCGAGCCGCTTCAGGCCCGCGACGAGAATGGGTGCTGACTGCTCTTTACCGACGTACCCGACGATGCCGCACATTCGTTTGTCTTCCTCACTTCACTTCTTGGCGCCGATGACCTTGCGCCGGGCCTCGGCCCAGCCTTCTTTGGTCACCTGCTTGGAGCGCGAGAGGGCGAGCGCGTCTTTCGGCACGTCCTCGGTGATGGTGCTGCCGGCGGCGATGAAGGCTCCGTCGCCGATCTTCACGGGTGCGACGAGCTGGGTGTCGGAGCCGATGAAGACCCGGTCGCCCATCGTGGTCACGAACTTGTTCACGCCGTCGTAGTTGCAGGTGATGGTGCCGGCGCCGACGTTGCAGCCCGCGCCGATCTCGGCGTCGCCGAGGTACGTGAGGTGGTTCGCCTTGGTGCCCTTGCCCAGGTGCGCCTTCTTCGTCTCGACGAAGTTGCCGACGTGCACGCCCTCTTCGAGGTGGGTGCCGGGGCGGCAGCGCGCGAACGGGCCGATGATGCACTTCGGGCCGACCTGCGCCTCGTCGAGCACCGAGTACGGCTTCACCTCGGTGCCGTCGCCGATGGTCGTGTAGTTCAGCACCGAGCCCTGGCCGATGCTGACGCCCGCCCCGATCTCGCAGCCGGCGCCCAGCGTCACGAACGGGCCGATGACGGTGTCGGGCCCGATCTCGACGGCGTCGTCGATGAACGTCGACTCGGGGTGCATCAGCGTCACGCCGGCGAGCATGTGGCGCTCGTTCACGCGCTGCTGCAGCACGCGCGCGCGGGCGGCGAGCTCGACCTTGTCGTTGACGCCCTCGACCTCGGCGGCGTCGGCCTCGATCACCGTCACCGTGCCTGAACGCGCGGCGGCCGAGACGATATCGGTGAGGTACAGCTCGCCCTGCGCGTTCTTCGGCTCGAGCTTGGCGAGGGCCTCCCACAAGAAGTCGGAGTTGGCCACGTAGATGCCGGCGTTGATCTCGCCGATGGCCCGCTGCTCGGGCGTCGCGTCTTTGTGCTCGACGATGCCCGTGACCTTGCCGTCTTTTCCGCGCACGACGCGGCCGTACGCCTTCGCGTCGGGCGGCCGGCACGAGATCATCGCGAGCGTCGACTTCGACGAGCGCCAGGCGTCGACGAGCTTCTTCAGCGTCGAGGTCTGCAGCAGGGGCACGTCACCGTAGAGGATCATGACGCCGCCGTGAAAGCCCTGGAGCGCCGCGCGCGCCGCGTTCACGGCGTCGCCCGTGCCGCGCTGGTCGGCCTGCAGCGCGAACGAGAGCGGCTGGCCCTCGAACAGCTTCGAGAGCGAGGCCTTCACGGTGTCGGCCTGGTGCCCGACGACGGCGACGACGCTGCGCGCCTCGAGCTCGAACGCGAGCCGCAGCGGGTACCACGCCATGGGCCGGCCGAGCAGCGGCTGCAGCACCTTCGCGGTGTCCGACTTCATCCGGGTGCCCTTGCCGGCGCACAGCACGACCGCTGCGAGAGGGAGCGTCATCGCCTCGAGCGTTTAGCACCCGACCCCGCGCCGCGCATGTCTCCGTTCAGTAGCAGACCGGAGCGTACGTGATGCTGAGCAGCGTGCCGGGCTCGGGCACGTAGTTCGGCGAGAAGACCACGGCGTTGGCGCCCAGGTCGTACCGCCACACGGTGGCGCCGCCCGGCGTCGTCGCGTCGACGGTCTCGGGGCCCGCGCCCGAGTCGATCTTCACCACGAGGGGCGCGAGCATCAGGTCGGCGGCGCTGCTCAGGTAGAAGGTGTTTCGGTAGCCGAATGCGGGCTTCGCGACGTCGCGGAGCAGCGAGGCCCAATCGGCCATGCAGATCTCGCCGCGCACGCCGTGGAAGAACGTCGTGAGGAAGTCGTGCGTCGACGGGTTTTCGTCGCCGCCGCACGAGCCCTGCCGCGGCCCGATGATGTTGTAGCTGATCATGTGCGCGCGCCCGATCTTCAGCGCGAGCAGCTGCGCGGCGCGGAGCGCGTCGGACCCCGACGACTGATCGGCCTCGTCGGTCACGCCGATGATCGCCAGCATCGCGTCTTCGCGCAGGAAGCCGGCGTTCTCGTTGTTGACGAACGGCGGCGTGAGGGCACGCAGGGCAGGCTCGACGATGCCCTCGACCGAGCCGCTCGTGCCGACGTTCACCTTCTGCGCGAACAGCGCCTGCAGGCTCGGCGTCGCGCGCGTGAGCACCTTCGGGTTGGCGGCATTTCGTGATGGGGTCCGGCAGCGCGGGCCAACTCCGGTGGGACGGTTGTTCCACCAGTCGCGATGGGGTCCGGCAGGCGAACCCAGTTCCGGTGGGACGGTCGTTCCACCGCCCGTGATGGGGTCCACCAGTGCGGCCAAACTCCCGTGGGACGGTCGTTCCACCGTTCGCGATGGGGTCCAGCAGTGCGGCCAAACTCCCGTGGGACGGTCGTTCCACCGTTCGTGATGGGGACCGGCAGCGCGGCCCAACTCCGGTGGGACGATCGTTCCACCGGTCGCGATGCGTCCGGCAGGCGAGCCAACTCCGGTGGGACGGCAGTTCCGCGGCTCGCGATGGCGTCCGGCAGGCGGGCTCCCGCTGGGTCCCGGCGGCGCGCCCGATGGCGATGGGACGGTCGTCCCACACTCGCGAACGGGTGCGGCAGGCGAGCGCCATGTCGATGGGCCGGTCGTTCCCGCGGGCTTGCGATGCGGCGCAGGCCGGTCTCCCGCTCGATGGGATGGTCGTCCCAGGGCGCGGGGCCGGGGCCCACCCACCGGCGCCATTCGACCTGGCCGAGCGCCGAGACGGTGTGTAACCCACGGGATTCAGCACCGAACGCGGCGACGCAACTTCTCTCACATTCTCATGAGAATGTGGCCGCGGTCTCCCTCACCCATGGAACTCTCTGCTGCCATCGCGCGGCTGTTCGCTCCGACGTCGGTCTTCCCGAACGAGCACGTGCTGGACGACGCGCTGGCCGGGGCGGAGAGCGCGAACGCGGCGTCGGGTTTGCCGTCGCCGCGGCTGCACCGGCCTGCGAGTGCCGACGAGCTGAAGCTCTTCGAGCTGAACCTGCACACGCCGCTGCCGCGCAGCTATCGCCGCGCGCTCGAGCTCAGCGACGGCATCGCGTGGCTGTGGAAGCGCGTGTGGCTCCTGTCGGTCGACGACCTGAGCATGGGCTCCGAGGCGTACGACCGCGCGGTCGAGCTCAAGCGGAAGTTCAGGCAGGTGCCGCTGCTCGCGAGCGGGCTCATCGTCGGCCTCGCGTTCGACCCGGCGTGCGACGCCATGCTGATCCTCGACCTGCGGCGCAGCTCGCGCTGCGAGTGCCCTCTGCTCACGTTCGACGGCGCCCGCTTCGTCGAGCACGACACGTTCGGCGCCTGGCTCGGCGCCCTGGCCGGCCAGACGGTATCATCCGAGCCGTGCCCACCCTCCTCATCCGCGGCCCCGACGGGACGCTCGTCGAGAAGGAGCTGGTCGGTCGCCTGACCGTCGGCTGCGACGACGACAACGACCTCGTCGTCCGCGCCGGCGGCATCGAGAAGCGCCACGCGAACTTCTTCGCCGACGGAGGCGAGGTCGTGCTCGAGCACCTCGATGCCTCGGCCGCCCAGACCCTCGTCGACGGCGAGCCGGTGCGCGGGCGCAGGCGGCTCGCTCCGGGCGTGCGGGTGCTCATTGGTGGCTACGAGGTGCAGGTGAAGCCGGGCGAGCGCCAGCTCACCGTTCGCAAGCTGCAGGCCGAGACCCTCGAAGAGGCCCCAGCGCGAGCGCCGCCGGCCTTCCCGTTCAAGCTCGTGTTCGTGGTCTTCGGCGTGGCGCTCGTCGCGATCGTCTCTGCCGGTCTGTACCAGCGCGCCAGCGTCGGCGGCGACCCCGAGCCGGTGGTCGTCGCGCCGGTGACCGACCCGTGCGCCGACCTCGAGCCCCAGCTGCGCGTCGTGCGCGGCGAGCCCGGGCCGAAAGCGCTCGAGGCCGCCGAGGCCGTGCTCGTCTGTGACCCGCTCAACGACGAGGCGAACCAGGCGAAGCGCACCATCCCCAAGGAGCTCGAGGGCCGTGCGCTCTTGGCCCGCGCCAAGGAGCTGCTCGAGCTCGGCCGCGACGAGCAGGCGCTCGAGCAGCTCGAGCAGATCGCTCGCACGACGCAGATCGGGCAGAAGGCCCTGCCGCTGACCACCGAGGTCGCGCTGCGCGTCGCCGCCGCCGAGAAGAAGAGCTGCGACACGTACAAGAAGCCGATCGCGACCGCACACTGCGACCTCTACGAGCGGCTCATGAAGCAGTACGCCGCGAGCGAGCCCAAGGCCGCGGCCGGCCCCTCGCTCGCCGAGCGCGTCGCGAAGCGCGAGCCCGAGAAGCTGCTCGCCGAGCCCTTGCTCGACTGGTCGAGCGGCCACTTCGGCGACGCGAAGGTGAAGCTGCAGAAGGTGCTCGAGAACGGCCGGCTCGCGCCGCTGCACGCCCGGGCCCGCGCGCTGCAGAAGGACCTCGAGAACGCCGACGCCCTCTACAAGATCGGCGAGCGCCACCTCGAGAAGGGCGATCTCGATCGGGCCGCCAAGGCGTTGCAAGACGCCTTCGCGCTCGACGCCCGCGTGCTGCCCGAGCAGGCGAGCGCCGCCCGGAAGGAGGCCGAACGGTCGATGGCCGCGAAGGCCTTCGAGGTCGGCGCCGTTCACGCGCGGCGGCAGAACTGGAGGCAGGCGTGCGCGGCATGGAAGGTGGGCTTCGCCGTGTTCCGCGGCAACGCCGACTTGAACGGCGCCGTGACCCGCGACTGCACGAACCGCGCGCGACCGCTCGTCGACGGCGACTGCGCGCAGCTCGCCGAGGCCGCGGCGCTGGCGGTACCCGACGACGGCCTTTCGGCCCTCATCGCCGAACGTCGAGCCGGTTTGCGCTGCAAACCCTGAGTGCGGTACAGGCAGGCCATGAGGTCACTGGTCCTGTGCAGCCTGGTCGCGTGTGCGCCGCTCCCCGAGCAGCTGGAGGCCGCGGTTGCGCCGGTGGTGCTGAAGGGCTCGCTGTGCGCGACGGCGCCGGGCGAGGCGACGTTCGCCGACGTCTCGCAGAAGAGCGGCATTCAGGCGGGGAACTTCGTGGCGAGCCCGGCGATGCGCATACCCATCAACGACCACAGCCGGCTGGCGCTGGCCGACGTCGACGGCGACGGGTGGGACGACGCGGTGATGCACTCGCTCTTCCCGAACGCGCAGGCCGGCGTGCCGTTCGAGCACCTCGTGTTCAGGAACAAGCACGACGGCACGTTCGAAGACGTCAGCGTCGCGTCGGGGCTCAAGGACGTGCAGGCGGGCTTCTTCGTGTTCGGCGACTTCGACAACGACGGCGACGCCGACGTGTTCGCGGGCCTCGACATTCCGCTCGCGGGGTCGACGAGCCAGGTGCTGCTGAACGACGGTGCGGGGCGCTTCACGCCGAAGGCGGGCGCGGGCGTCGAGCAGCTGCAGATCGCGGCGAACGCGGTGCTCATCGACTTCGACCGGGACGGCCGGCTCGATCTCTTCATCGGGGCGGGGCAGACGAGCTACCTCGCGCGCAACGCGCTGCTGCGCGGCAACGGCGACGGCACCTTCACCGACGTGAGCGCGACGGCGCTGGCGTCGAGCGTGCCGATGCAGCCGACGAACGGGCTGGTGGCGTGCGACTACGACGGCGACGGTGATCAAGACGTCTTCGCTGCGACCTACGGCGTCTCGGTCGCGTCGGGGTGGGATCAGCTCTGGCAGAACCAGGGCGACGGCCGCTTCATCGACGTCGCGCAGGCCGCCGGGTTCCACGCGCTCGCCACCGGCAACTACTTCAACGCGGCGACCGGCTACGGCCGCGACCTCGAGCCGGGCGACACGCGCGTCGGCGGCAACGGCTTCGGCATCGACTGCGGCGACGTCGACGGCGACGGCGACCTCGACCTCTGGCTCGCGCAGATCAGCCACGCCGACGGCGCAGATCACAGCCGCCTCTGGAGCGACCCCACCGAGCTCCTCATCAACAACGGCGGCGTGTTCGAGAACGCGTTCATCGACCGCGACCTGCCGTACAACGAGGGCGATATCGACGCCGCCATGACCGACTTCGATCTCGACGGCCGGCTCGACCTCGCCGTCACGCGCACCGACAAGTACGAGGCCGGCTACACCGAAGAGGCGCAGAAGGGCTGGTTCGGCCTCTTCCGGCAGAAGCCCGACGGCAAGTTCGAGAGCCGCTCTGACGTTGCGCTGAAGGCGACGCAGAACCTCGCGTTCGCCGACCTCGACCACGACGGCGACCCCGACCTGCTCGTCGGCGGCCGCGACCAGGGCGTCGGCCGCCCGAACTTCCTCTACGAGAACCGGGTCTCGGGGCCCGCGTGGCTCGCCGTCACGCTGAAGGGCGACGGCGTGCACGTGCCGCGCGACGCGTTCGGCACTCGGGTCACGCTGCGCATCGGCGACCGCGTCATCGTGAAAGAGAAGAAGTCGAGCCGCGGCACCTACGACAGCATCGACGGCTCGGCGCTGCTGTTCGGCCTGGGGCCCGACACGGGCGCGTGCGTCGACGGCGAGAACCGCGTCTCGTTGACCGTGCGCTGGAGCGATGGAACGGAGCGGACGCTGGGCCCGCGAGACTTCGCGCTGTCGAGCTACCTTCAGCTCACGTACTGACGCGGCTGCTGCTTCTCGGCGGGCGGCGTGCTCGAGGGAGCGGCCGCCTTGACGGCGACGTAGAGGCCCGAGGCCTCGGCGCGAATGAGCAGCTCGGGCTTCCAGAAGATGACGGTCGTGTTCATCGGAGTTTCTTTCAAGCGCGTGATGAGACGTACGCGAGGATGACGTCGCGATCTGCCGGCCGCAGATCGAGGAAGCGAATGCCCATGCCGGCGGGCGCGAGCAGGCCGCCCTTCACCGTGCGCACCACCTTGCCGAGCACCGTGAACGCGTGCTTGAGGCCGGGGAGCGAGAGCCGCAGCGTGAGCATCGAGCCCTCTGCGAGCAGCACCTGGGTCTTCAAGAAGATGCCCGACGCGCTGATCTCGATGGCGTCGGCCGCCTGCGCCCGATTCCACTCGAAGAACTTCACCGGCGCGCTCAGCGGCACTCGATGAAACTCGCGGTTCTCGTTTCGCATCGTGCCGCGGCCCTCGAGCAAAGTGGGTGCCATATGCCCTCTGTAGACTTTTCAGCTGCTTGTGCTTACGCCTGACTCCCGACCGCGCCATCGCTGCCACATCGAGGGACACCTGACCGTGAGTGGACGTGCACTGCTCCTTTTCTCGCTCTGTGCCTTGCCGGCCTGGGCCGACCCGACCTACCGCGGCGGAGCCGTCGCCACGGCGCACCCGCTCGCGAGCGAGGCGGCGAAGTCGATGCTCGACAAGGGCGGCAACGCCGTCGACGCGGCGGTCGCGGCGGCGTTCGCGCTGGCGGTGGTAGGCCAGTACCACTCGGGCATCGGGGGCGGCGGCTTCGCGCTGACGTACGACGCGAAGGCGAAGGCGGGCGCGGTGCTCGACTTCCGCGAGGTGGCTCCGAAGAGCGCGGCGCGCGACATGTTCGTCGAGGGCGGCAAGGTCATACCGCTGAAGTCGACCGACGGGCCGTTCTCGGTCGCGGTGCCGGGCGCGGTGAAGGGCTACCTCGAGCTGCTCGAGAAGCGGGGCAAGCTGAAGCGCGCGGTGGTGATGGCGCCGGCGGTGAAGCTCGCGCGCGAGGGCTTCGTGGTGAGCCCGAAGTTCCGCGCGCTCGCCGACGGGCGTGAGGCGTGCCTGCGCACCGACAAAGACGCCGAGCGGCTCTTCTTCGAGGCGAAGCTGGGCTCGCTGCTCAAGCAGCCCGAGCTGGCGTCGACGCTCGAGCGCATCTCGAGAGAGGGCGCGAAGGGCTTCTACGAGGGGCCGGTGGCGAAGGCGATCGCGGCGAAGTCGCAGGTGACGCTCGAAGACCTGAAGGCGTTCACGACGCGCGAGCGCGAGCCGCTCGAGGGCTCGTACCGGGGCCACCGGATTCTGACGATGCCGCCGCCGAGCGCGGGCGGGCTCGCGGTGCTGCAGGTGCTCGGCGTGATGGAGCGCGCCGGCACCGAGGGCATCGCGGTGCGCAGCGTCTCGGCGGTGCACACGTACGTCGAGGCGCTGAAGCGCGCGTATCAAGATCGGGCGAAGTACCTGGGCGACCCGGCAGTGAACGAGATTCCGCTCGGGAAGCTGTCGAGCGGGGCGTACATCGACGAGATCAAGGCGGGGCTGCCTCCGAAGCACACGACGCACATCAGCGTGGTCGACAAAGACGGCAACGCGGCGGCGATCACGACGACGGTGAACTACTACTTCGGCTCGTGCGTGATGGCGGCGGGCTTTCTGCTCAACGACTGCATGGACGACTTCGCGATGCAGCCGGGCGAGAAGAACGTGTACGGGCTGGTGACGGGCGAGGCGAACGCGATCGCTGCGGGCAAGATTCCGCTGTCGTCGATGTCGCCGACGGTCGTGTTCCAGCGAGACCGGGCCGACGAGGTGATGCTGGTGCTCGGCGCTGCGGGGGGGCCGACGATTCCGACGAGCGTGATTCAGACCATCTCGAACGTCATCGACGGGAAGCTGGCGCTGTCGCGCGCGCTGGCCCGGCCGCGCCTGCACCACCAGTGGCTGCCCGACGAGCTCGGCGTCGAGCCGCTGGCGCTCGACCCGCTGACGCGCACGGGCCTCGAGGCGCTCGGGCACAAGCTGAAAGAGACGGAGAAGTGGGGCGACTGCGAGGCGGTGATGGTCGACCCGGTGACCGGAGTGCGGACGGCCGGGTCTGATCCCCGCAATGAGGGCGCCCCGGCGGGGCAGCCGTAGACTCAGCGCTCGCGTGTTCGACGTTCACCTCCACCCCTCGGGGCTCTCTGACGCGGACCTCGAGACGCTGAAGTTCTTCGGCCTCGACCAGGCGCTGGTGCCGGCGTGGCGGGCGGCGGCGGCGAACGTCGAGGCCGTGCTCGCCGAGTTCGACGACGTGCTCGAGAAGCAGCTGCCGAGGCTCGAGAAGGCGGGCATTCGGGCGGTGGCGGCGTTCGGCGTGCACCCGCTCTCGGTGCCGCGGCGGGGGCTGCTCGAGCTGGTGCAGAAGCTGCCCGAGTACCTGTCGGACCGGAGGGCGGTCGCGGTCGGGGCGGTGGGCTTGAAGCGGGGCACTCCGCCGGAGCTCGACGCGTTCGAGCAGCAGCTGCAGCTGGCGCGGCGGCTGAAGCTGAACGTCATCGTGGCGACGCCGGCCGACGGGCGCGAGGCGGTGACCCGTCAGACGCTGAACGTGCTGCGCGGCTCGGGCCTCGAGCCACAGCGGGTGCTGGTCGACGGCGCGGATGCGAAGACGGTGCGGCTGATTCGCGAGTGCGGGCACTTCGCGGGGCTGACGCTGCACCCCGACTGCCTCACGCCCGAGACAGCGACGGCGCTCGTGCGAAAGCTCGGCCCCGAGCGGCTCGTGCTCGACACCGCGGCAGGCGAGGGCGCGTCGGACCTGCTCGGCCTCGCGCGCTGCGAGCACCTGCTCGAGAAGGCGGGGCTGTCGAACGCGGTGGTGCGCGCGGTCACATCGCAGAACGCCGTGAAGTTCAGCGAGGCGTGACGAGCCAAATCACGATCACGGCGACGACCACGTCCACGTGCGCGAGCGCGTCCACGTGCGTGTGCGTGTGCGTGTGCGCGTCCGCGTGTGCGAGCGCGTCCACCTGTGATCAGGTGAGGGGTTGTGGCTCGTGGATTGAGCTGCCCTCGAGCCAGCCCTCGGCCTGCTCTTTCGCCCGCTCGAGCTCGTCGGCGGGCTCAGGCAGCCTCGCCAGCTCGGCGCGGGTCGCCACGTCGTCGAAGACCGAGAGCGCGTCAGCGAGCGCCTGCACCGTCGGCCGCGTCGCGCGATCGCGGTTGAAGCAGGCCTTCAGCACCTCGCGCAGCTTCGCCGGCAGCCCGTGACCGTACAGCTCGATCGTCGGGCCCTGAATGATCTGCCGGAGCAGCTCGTGATCCGTACGCACAGTGTCGCCGAACACGCGCACTCCCGCGGTGAGGCACAGCTGCATCGCGAGGCCCCAGCTCACGTTCTTCTCGTCGAGCGCGTGCGGCGCCCGCACCGCCTCGGGCGAGAGCTCGATGAACTCGCGGCGCGTGTAAGGCGCCGGGCCGCGCCGGCGGCTGTGCAGCTCAGCGCACAGCGGCTGAACCTGCAGCCCTCGCCGCCCCGCGAACAGGGCCGACAGCGGCGCCGGCTTCGTCAGCCGCTGCGCCGCCGACCACCGCGCCACCCGAGACCAGGCCGCCGCGTGCGCCGGAAACGACAGCGGCAGCTTCGCCTCGCGATCGACCAGCCGGTCGAGCCGCTCTCCGCTCGCGAGCGAGAAGACCGCCCACTCGCCGCCGGGCAGCACTCCGCCGTCGATGGGCCCGAGCGTCGGGCCCCCCGGGTCGACCTGCGCCATGCCCGGCTCGAGCCACTGCCGCGGCGAGCTGAAGTCGGCCGTCAGCGAGCGCACCCGCAGCAGGAGCCCGCCGAGGCCCGTCGACTCTTCACGCGCGAACGTCGCGTCGAGCCCGTTGCGCACTCCGAGCGGCTGCAGGCCCTGCCAGCGGCCGAGCCGCGGCCCGCCCCGCGTCGGCGGAGCCGTCACGTGCGCCGGCAGGTACAGCGCGACGCGGTGGGCGAGCGCCTCCGACAGCTGGGGCCGCACGAACGAGTCAGGGAACGCGACGAGGCGGCACTGGCCGACGAAGCGCGCGACCGAGATCGGCAGGTCGTCGTCGAGCGAGATCTCTTCGAGCGAGGTGGCGGCAACCGCGAGCGCCTCGAGCACCCGCAGCGGGTCGGTCGAGAGCGAGTGCCCGAGCTCGAGGCTCGAGAGCTGCGTCACCGCCGGCGACGCCGCGAACGTGTGGGCGGCGACGTGGTTCTTCCACGCGTGGAACAGCGCGAGGTGCCGCAGCCGCGGCAGCTGGGCGCCGCCGAGCAGCCGCGCCTCGTCGAGCGACCAGCGCTCACCGTCGGCGGCGCGCAGCCGCAGGCCCGTCAGCCGCCTCGTGCTCTCGCGCTGCAGCAGCGCTGGCAGGTGGCGCGGCGTCACGTCCGACAGCTCGAGCGTGCCGAGCGGAGCATACGGCTCGGGCTGCGCGAGCCAGACGTCGGCCGAGCAGCGCACGAGCTGCGGCAGCCCGCGGTGAAACGCCACGCGGTCGAGCAGGTCGGGGCGCTCGAAGAAGCGCGCCGTGAGCTCGGCGCGGTGCTGGGCCCATAGCTCGCGCACGCGGGTCGCGCCGGCAGGCTCGAAGTGCACTCCGAGCGCAGCCTGGCGACACTGCAGCGACACGAGCTCGGCCAGCGGGTCGCCCCGGTGCATCAGCAGATCGGCGAGCACGTAGCGCGGCCCGTCGTCGTCGGGCGCGCTCAGCGCGGCGTCGAAGATTGACTCGTGCATGGGGAGCCGAGGTATACGCTGCAAACCCGTATGGACATCTCGCAATACCCCGCGCTGATGGACCCGCAGTGCCCGTGGGTGCCGCTGCGCGAGTGGGGTGGGCTTCCGAACGTGAAGTGGTGCGAGGAGACGCTCTGCCAGGTGGTGGCGGAGCCAGCGAACACGTGGTCGAACCTGGCCTTCTTTCTCGGCGCGGGCGTGCTGTGGGCGCTCAACCGGGGCGAGACGTCGAAGACCTTGCGGTTCTGGGTGACCGCGTCGATCTGGGTCGGCCTCACGTCGCTCGTGTACCACGCGACGGTCACCTTCGTGCTGCAGGTGTTCGACTTCTTCGGCATGTACTTCTACTTCGTCCTGCTCGTGCTGCTGAACCTGATCCGCATGGGCAAGGTCGCGAAGGAGAAGCTGTTCACGATCCTCTGGCCGTCGATCGCCGGGCTCACGGTGTTCACGGTCATCGTGGCGAAGGTGGGCCTGCCGGTGCAGGGCATCGTCCTCGTGCTGCTCGTGTGCGCGCTCGTGACCGAGGCGCTGGCGTCGAGGGGCGACCCGGCCGGGCACCGGTGGTTCTTCGTGACGCTCGGGCTCATCGCCGTGGCGGCCACGTTCTCGGCGGCCGACGCCTCGCGCCGCTGGTGCGACCCCTCGAACCACGTGTTCCAGGGGCACGCCATCTGGCACTGCTTCTCGGCGGTGGCGCTGTGCTCGAGCCTCTTGCACTACCGCCAGTTCCGCGCCCGGTTCGTCTAGGAGAGCGTAGGGCGTAGGCGGGCGTAGCGCGCCAGCGCGTAGAGGGCGTCTTGTGCCCGACCCGCTGAAAGCCCGAAGCGGGCTCGTAGGGGCTCAGAGCCCCGCGCCCGCCAGCGCCGGAGTCCACGGAGCGGCGCCGAGGCGGAAGCGGTAGACGATGTCGTCGAGCATGCGGCGGCTCTGGTCGGCCATGCTCGTGAAGCTGACGCGCAGCCGCGAGCGGCCCTTGCGAGGGGTCACCCAGTCGATCTTCCCCAGCGCGTCGACGCGGCCGGTCTGATGCGGCAGCTGCACGCGCACGGGCGAGTCGGGGCGGCAGCGGCCCACGTCGAGCTCGCTCTGCAGATCGAACGTGGCGCCCTCTCGCGAGACGCTCGAGAGCCGGCAGCGGCGGTGCTGGTCGAACGTCGCGAACTCGAGCGCGACCGGCAGCTCGGCCTGCGACCGCCGGTAGAGCGTGCCGAGCGCGCACTCGACCTGCGACACGTCGGCGAGCGCGTAGCGGACCTGCAGCATCGCAGGCCGCAGCGTGCGGGCGAGCACGGTGGCGTTCACGTCGATCGGGAAGCGGATCTCGGGCGCGAGGAGCGCCAGGCGGATGACGTCGCCCGCGTAGAGCCGGCGCCGCGTGACCGACGGTCGGAGGATCGAGGAGGCGTGCCCGCAGAACCACGACGCCGTGGCGATCAGGCGGCTCAGCGTCGAGAAGGGAACGGGGACCAGGGCGATCGGCTGCATGACCGATGGCGCGGCACTTCAACTTGCGTGCCCGCGGTTTTCGCGCGCGCGCCGGGCGGCAGGGGCCGGCCGTGTCACGGCCTGGAGCGAAACGGGGCCATGGCCCTCACCGGGCGGTGACACTAGAGTCATGAGGCCTTGCCGGAGGACTACAACAGCCACAGCGAACACACGGTCGTGTTCCTCGTCGCGCCCGGCGACATCCTCGACGACCGGTGGCTGATCGAGGCGCGCATCGGGCAGGGCGCGATGGGCAGCGTCTTCCGCGGGAAGGACTCGAAGCTCGACCGCAAGGTCGCGATCAAGATTCTGGCGCCCGAGCACTGCCGCAAGCCGAAGGTGCTGGCGCGCTTCGAGCGCGAAGCGAAGCTGATGCAGACGCTGCGGCACCCGAACATCATTCAGCTGTTCGGTGTCGGCCGGCGCGGGGCGCTGCCGTACATCGTGATGCAGTTCCTCGAGGGCATGACGCTCGGCGACGTGCTCAAGAAGAAGGGCGGCAAGCTCACGCCGGGCGAGACGCTGGCGGTCGTGAAGCAGATCGCCGCGGGCCTGTCGTTCATTCACCACCACGGCCTGGTGCACCGCGACATCAAGCCGCAGAACATCATCGTGTCGCCGGGCGGGCGGGTGACGATTCTCGACCTGGGGGTCGTTCGCGACAAGTCGAACCCGGGCCTCACGAAGGCCGGCGCGATGGTCGGCACTCCGTATTACATGTCGCCCGAGCAGATTCAGGGCACCGATGAGATCGACAAGCGCACCGACGTCTATGCGCTGGCGGCGATGACGTTCGAGCTGCTCTGCGGGCGGCCGCCGTTTCTGGGGCAGTCGAACTTCGAGGTGCTGCACGCGCACCGCTACCTCGACGTGCCCGACGCGACCCAGCTCAACGGCGCGGTGAACAAGCAGGTGTCGAAGGCGCTGGCCACGGCGATGTCGAAGAAGCGCGAAGACCGGCCGCTGTCGGCGACCGAGTTCGCCGCCGATCTCGAGGCGTTCTTCGGGCTGCAAGAGCGGGTCGACCCTGCGGTCGCTTTCGCCTTCCTCGACGAGCTCGCCGAAGAAGAGGCGAGGAAGGCGCGCAACAAGCCGAGCAAGTCGACGCGAGCGCCGACGGTGCCGCTGCTGAAGGCACAGTCGGGGGCGCCGGCGCCGAAGCCGAGCCTGTCGGGCAAGGTCGAGGCGAACAAGCCGGCGAACCTCTCGGCCAAGGTCGAGGCGAACAAGCCGTCGAGCTCGTCGGGCGAGGTGCCGATGGCGCGCTCGCAAGACGTGCACCTGCTCAGCGGTTCGCCGACAGGGCCCATCGAGGTCGTGCGCGAGCAGCAGCGCCTCGCGGCGGCACAGGCGGCCGCGAAGGAAAACGAGAGCGCGAACGACACCCAGGCCGGCATGGAGCTGTCGGGCGAGCACGCGTCTCCCGACCAGACCTCGGCCGATCGCGCGAGCGACACCAGCGACGACGACGGCACCGAAGAGAAGGGCAGCGGGCACACCGACCCGGGTGAGTCGGCCGCTGACGAGCCCGAAGACTCCGACCCCGGGGCGACCGTCACCGAGAGCGGCGAGTTGCGCGTCATCACGACGCTGAAGGGGCTCACGACCACCGCGACGCTGTTCATCGACGGCCGGAAGCAGGGGACGACTCCGATGTCGCTGCAGGTGCCGGCCGGCCGGCACGACGTGCGCGTCGAGCGCCAGGGCTACAAGCCACAGATGAAGACGGCCCAGGTCACCGCGAACCAGGTGTCGCTCGTGCGCATCGAGCTCGCGACCGTGCAGAAGTGACGGCGGGAGCGGCGCCGACGTGACGGCGTCGCAGCCACGATCACGATCACGATCACGATCACGACCACGATCACGATCACGATCACGATCACGGCTACGTCCACGTCCGCGTCCACGAGCGCGTCCACGGAACTGATTGAGACATCGCTGACACCTTGAGGGTGTCACGCGCTGACAGTCGAGTTGTCTTACGGCCTCGTTGAGCGTCGGTCGGCATCCTTGGTGGTTGGGTTGTTGGACGCGTCGTTCGCGGCGTCTTGGACTGTCCACGTCGATTCAGACCTGCCGCCGATTCTCGTGTTGGCTCTCGCCCAACCGCTCGACCTTGATTCCGGAGTCGAAGCCGTGCGTATCGTGCGCGCGTGGCGCGCTGGCTCGCTCTCGTTCTCGTCGCTTGTGGCACCCGCCCGGCACCGCCGCTCCCCGACGCCTCGTTCGAGGACGCCGGTGTCGATGCGGGATTCGATGCCGCGCTCGACGGCGGCTTCGACAGCGGCTTCGACGGCGGCTTCGATGCCGGCCTCGACGCCGGAGCGACCGCCGATGCCGGCGCGCCTGACTCCGGCGCCGCCCTCGTCGATCTCGATCGCGACGGCCTCGACGACGCCCTCGAGGCCCGCCTCGCCGTCGAGTACCTGCCCAGCCTCTCGCAGCACCCGAGCGAAGATTGCCCCCTCGGCGGCATCATCTTCCGCGCGCGGCCCCACCCGCAGAACCCGGCGCTCGTGCTCATCGTCTACAGCCACCTCTACGAGCGCGACTGCGGCATCGGCTCCCACGTCGGCGACAACGAGGCCTTCGGCGTCACCGTGAACCCGGCGAAGCCCGCTCCGGCTGGCATCACCGCGCTCAAGGCCATCGCCCACCAGAACACGGTCTGCCAGAAGGTCACCGCGTGCGGCACCTGCGCCGGCCTCGGCGCCTGCGAGGCCGCCGACGGCGGGCGGCCGCGCCTGTACGCGAGCCGCAACAAGCACGGGAAGTACGCCCAGAAGAGCTCGTGCCAGGTCCTCTCGGTCTGCACCGACGACTGCGCCGCCGGCGAGCAGCTCGGCGTGCCCCTGCTCAACGTCGGCGAGCCGAACGCCCACCTCGTCGAAGACCTCACCGACGGAGGCTTCATCAGCTCCGACGCCGGGTGGACGCGCGCCGAGCTGTTCCACTTCGACCCCTGGGGCCCGAGCGACTTCGGCGGCGCCGGCGCCCCGTCGGGCGACCTCGTCGACCCCGCCTTCGAGACCCCCGCCTGCGAGTGAGCTCGGTCGCGGCTTGACTTCATTTAGTGAATGACGTTCACTAAACGGCGATGGCTCACGAAACGACCGCGCGCGTCGCCAAGAAGCGCGAGCTGAAGTCCGAGGCGATTCTCGACGCGGCGACGGCCGTGCTCGAGGCCGAGGGGCTCGACGGCCTGACGCTCGGGCGGGTCGCCGCCGCCATGCAGCTCGTGCCGGGAGCGCTCTACCGCTACTACGACTCGAAGGACGCGCTGCTCGCCGGGCTGCAGCGGCGCGCGGTCGGTCAGATCGCCTCTGTCATCGAGCAGGCGCTGGCCGCGGTGCCGGGGCAGCGGGCCGAGCCGGTCGACTGCGTCGCGCGCCTGCTGGCGATCGCGCAGGCGTACTCGACGCTGCCGGCGTCGGCGCCGCAGGCCTGGCACCTCGTGGGGCTGATGCTCGCCGAGCCGAGGCCGCTCCTGTCGGCCTCAGAGGCGGCGCGCACGCTGCCGCTGCTCACGACGCTGCTGATGACGGTGCGCGACGGCCTCGACCGCGCGGCGCAGCTGAAGGTGATCTCGAAGGGCGACGCCGCCGAGCGAACCCTCGCGTTCTGGGGCGCGCTGCACGGCGCCGCGGCGCTCTCGAAGCTGCGGCTCTGGGCGCCGCAGCTGCCCGAGTCGCCGGCCGTCGGCCTCTCGGCCGCGGGGACACTGTTGAGAGGCTGGGGCGCGAAGCCCCAGCTCGTCGAACACGCAAGGAGGGTCGTCATATGATCTGGTTCATTCTCGGCGGCATCGGCTGGACGTTCAGCGAGTACCTCATTCACAAGTACGTCGGTCACGGCCCCCGCCTGCAGCCGAGCGAGCAGTGGTGGAAGAACCTCACGCCGCGCGGGCTCGCGGCGCAGTTCAACTTCGAGCACCTCGCGCACCACGCTGACCCGTCGTACTTCGCCGCGACCTGGCGCAAGGTCACCGCTGCGCTCGTCGCAGTGCCGATCGTCGGCGCGGTCGCGTCGCTGCTCGGAGGCCTCGAGCGCGGCGTGCCCTTCGCGCTCGGGTTCTCCGTCGTCTACGCGGTGTACGAGGTGCTGCACCGGCGCATCCACTCGAGCGCACCGCTCGGGTGGTACGGGCGGTGGCTGCGGCGACACCACCTGCTGCATCACTTCCGCGCGCCGCGGCTGAACATGGGCGTGACGACTCCGCTGTACGACCTGCTGTTCGGCACCCACGCGCCCGCCGCCGCGCCGCTGCTCGTGCCGAAGCGCGCCGCGCCGAAGTGGCTCGTCGACGACGAGGGCCACGTGCGCGAAGCCTATCGGCTCGACTACCAGGTCTGATACGCGGTCGGGATGAACCGACTGCTGGCAGTCGCAGTGCTCGCGATGGCGTGTGGTGCTCCCGAGACGGGCGGAACCGGAGGAGGCTCGGGCAGCAACGCCGGCGGCTCCGGCAGCAGCGCGGGCGGCAGCGGCACGGCGGGCGGGTCTGCGACGGCCGGCGGTAACGGCACCGCGGGTGGCAGCGCGACGGCGGGCGGCTCTGCGACGGCGGGCGGCTCTGGCACCTCGGGCGGCTCCGGCACCGCGGGCGGCTCCGGCACCGCGGGCGGCTCCGGCACCGCGGGCGGCTCCGGCGGCACCGCGGGCGGCTCCGGCGGCACCGCCGGCGGCGCAGCGACCGTACTGTTCGGCACGCAGGTGGCGCCCATCTTCCGGGCGAAGTGCCAGCAGGCGTGCCACGGCGGCAACTGGCAGGGGACCAGCGCGAGCATTCGCAACCGGCTGCTGGGGATGACGCCGGGCAACACCGACTGCGCGAACACGCCGCGCATCGTCATCGGGAACTCGGGCAACAGCCTGGTCGTGAAGAAACTCTCGGGTACGCAGACGTGCGGCGGCAAGATGCCGCAGGTTCCCGTCGGCATGAACTCGCGCGACTGCACCGGTGCCGAGTGTGTGTCGGCGAACGACGTGAGCCTCATCCGCGCGTGGATTGATCAAGGCGCTCTGAACAACTGAGCGAAGCCTCGTTGCGCTTGCGTTCAACTCGGGCGGCCCGCGGTATAGAGTCGCGGGCCTCACTGAGGAGGGGACTCATGCACAATCGATTCGTCGCGCTCGTTGCGGTTCTGTTCGCGGTCTCTGCGTTCGCTCAAGACGCTGCGCCTGCAGCGGCTCCGCCGCCGGCGCCGACGCCGGAAGAGATCAACAAGGTGCTCAACTACGAGGACAACGGGAAGGACGTCGGCCCGATCCTCATGGTGATTCAGCCCTGCAACAAGGTCGACACCGCGAAGGGCAGCCCGACGCAGTTCACCTGCATCGAGCCCATCACCGGCCCGGTGAAGAAGGGCTCCACCGTGAACGCGTGGCTGCAGTTCTTCTGCCCCCGCGGCGGCAAGTACGAAGACATCACCCTGCAGTGGCTGCTCGACGGCCAGGTCCGCACCACCACCGACGTGAAGGTCGAGGGCGTCGGCCGCACCCGCACCTGGAAGGCCTCGTCGCTCGCCAAGCCCGGCAAGTGGACCATCAAGCTGCAGCGGGCTGGCGCCGACATGGGCGCTCCCGTGACCGTCACCGTCGAGTAGGCCTCGCTCGAGAGGCGGCGCGCGGGCTAACGCAGCAGGATCAGCAGCGCCTTGCCGTACTTCTCGACGAGCTTCGGCCCGACTCCCGAGACCTCGAGCAGCTGCCCCGCGCTCTGAGGCTTTCGCGCCGCGATCGCGAGCATCACGCGGTCGCTCATGATGCGAAACGCCGGCACCGAGCCGTTGCGCGCGACCTGGAGCCGCCACGCGCGCAGCTTCTCGACGAGCGCCGGGTCTGCGTGAGCGGCCTTCGCCGCCTCGGCCTGCTTGCGCTTCTTCGCGCCGCCCTTCTTGCCGCCCTCGCGCGCCTCTTCGATGACGAAGCCCTCGCCCGAGATCGACGCGACCGCGCCCTGCAGCAGGTGCGCGCGCTGGAACTTGAGGGTCTTGCCGTCTTTCTCGAACGTGTCGTGCGAGAGGCGCAGGGCTCCGGCGCGCACCATCGCGCCGACGAGCTCCTCGAAGCGGCGGCGCTCGACGTCCTGCTTCGGGTAGAGGTTCTTGTAGAGCGTGCCGGTCGACTGACCGTCCCAACGCTGCAGCTCCTGCACGATGCGGCCGGCGACCGAGCGCTCGACCATCGTGGCGGCGCGGAACGAGCGACCCACGCTGCCCTCGGGCAGGCAGGCGTCACAGTGGCCGCACGCGCGGGCGTCGCGCACGTCGCCGAAGTGGCGCACGAGGCGTGTCATGCGGCAGTCGGACGACTGGGCGAAGTCGAGCACCTCGTCGAGCTGGGCGATGCGGTGGTTGCGGATCGCCTCGTAGCTCTGCCGCCAGCGCCCGTGGCCGCGGCGCACGCGATCTCCGCTCTCGATGACGAGGCCGCCGTGAATCCACAGCTTGTCCATCGCGGGCTCGGCGACCTCGAGGGGCAGACCGCACTCGGCGAGCAGCTCCATACGGGTCATGCCGCCCTCGGGCACGGCGTCGACCAGCCGCTCGAGCTCGCGCGTGACGGGGTAGTCGCGCTCGAGGAAGGTCTCGTGCACCTTGCGGTCGCCCCAGCCGTAGAGCAGCAGCGCGCGTGACGGCTTGCCGTCTCGGCCGGCGCGGCCGATCTCCTGGTAATAGCCCTCGAGCGAGCCCGGCAGGCCGAGGTGAATGACGGTGCGGATGTCGGGCTTGTCGATGCCCATGCCGAACGCGATGGTCGCGACGACGACGTCGAGCTCGGAGCCCAGGAACTTCGCCTGCGTTCTCGAGCGCGCCTCGGAGCTCATGCCCGCGTGGTACGGCGCCGACCGGTGGCCCTCTTTGCCGAGCTCCTCGGCCACCTCTTCGGCGAGCTTGCGGCTCGGCACGTAGACGAGCGCCGGCAGGCGCCCCTCACCGCCGAGGACCTCGATCGCCTTCGCGAGCCGGTCGCCGCCCTGCGTGCACTCGGCGGCCTCGAGCGCGAGGTTGTGGCGGCGGAAGCCGTGGATGAAGCGGTGCGCCTTCGGAGCGCCCAGCTGCGCGAGGATGTCGTCTTGCACGCGCCGGGTCGCGGTCGCCGTCAGCGCGAGCACGGGAGCGGGCCGCAGCATCGGCAGGCGCTGGCCGAGCAGGCGGTAGTCGGGGCGGAAGTCGTGGCCCCAGTGCGAGATGCAGTGAGCCTCGTCGACCGCGATGAGCGTCGGCTTGCGCTTCGCGAGCAGCTCGGGGAAGCCGGGCACGCTGAGCCGCTCGGGCGCGATGGCGAGGAAGTCGAGCTGCCCGTCGAGGTAGGCGCGGCAGGCGGCGCGCGACTGCTCGCGGGTGCGGCCCGAGTGAATGCGCTCGGCCGCGAAGCCCAGGGCCTGCAGGCGCACGGTCTGGTCTTCCATCAGCGCGATGAGCGGGCTGATGACGAGGGTGGTGCCTCCGCGGGCGACGCCGGGCAGCTGGTAGCAGAGCGACTTGCCGCTGCCGGTGGGCATGACGAGCAGGGCGTCGGCGCCGTCGGCGACGGTGCGGCACACCTCTTCCTGGTACGGGCGGAACTCGGCGTGGCCGAAGCGCGCCTTCAGCACCTCTTGCAGCGAGCCGGTGACGGGCCTTCGCGCCGGTACGTCTGACAGCGGCAGCTGCGCTTGTGGCTGCATGGGCGTGGGCGCGGGCGCGTCAGCCACGTGGGCCACCACGCTCGACACCAGCTTCTCGATGCGCTCGATGAAACAAGAGAGGGACTCCTTACCGCGCTCGATGTGACCCAGCGCAAGCTCCCATTCGCCGGTGAGGGCGGGGCTCTTGACGGACTCGTGCACGCGGTCGATGAGGGCGCAGCCCGCGGCGGTGGCGCGCAGCAACTTGCCGTCGCGCTCGACGTACCTTCGCTGCAGGAGCGTCTCGATGATCGCGGCCCGCGTCGCCGGAGTGCCGAGCCCGCGCTCGCGCATCGCGGCCTCGAGCTCCTTCTCTTCGAGGGTGCGGCCGGCGGTCTCCATCGCAGAGAGCAGGGTCGCGTCGGTGAAGCGCTTCGGAGGCTCGGTCTGCTTGTTCAAGACCTCGGTCTTCTTCACGTCGTGCCGCTGGCCGGGCGCGAGCGAGGCGGGCAGGGTGACCTCGTTCTTGGGGCCGCCGAGGTCGAGCACCTTCCACCCCTGCTGCAGCACCTGGGTGCCGGTCGACTCGAACGCGTCGGCGTCGACCTTCGTGACGACGCGGGTGATGCGGGTGACGAGGTCGTCGCACCAGGCCATGCGGAGGCGGCGGCAGACGAGGTCGTAGACGCGCTCTTCGTCGCGCGAGAGGCCAGGCCCATTCCCCGGGCTCGCTGGTGTGGAGCGTCGTGCGGCCGCGCTCGAGGTCGCCCCTGCCCTCGCGAGCTCGGGGGCTCGCGCGCCCGCATCGCGCTCCACACCAGCGAGCGCGTGTCGAGGGAGGCCGGTGGGGATGATGGCGTGGTGATCGCCGACCTTGGCGTCGTCGACGAAGCGGCGCGAGAGCGGGCGCGACGAGTCGGTGCCGAGCAGGGCGGCGATGCGGGCGGCCTCGGGGGCGACGGCCTTCGTGAGGTGGCGCGAGTCGGTGCGCGGGTAGCTGAGCAGCTTGTGCCGCTCGTAGAGGGTCTGCGCGACCTCGAGGGTCTTCTTCGCGGTGAAGCCCCAGAGGCGGTTGCAGTGCCGCTGCAGCTCGGTGAGGTCGTAGAGCAGCGGAGGCGGCTGCCTTCGGTCTTCGCCCTTCACCGACACGACTTCTCCCGTTCGGCCGCGGCAGCGGTCGGCGACGGTCTTCGCGAGCTCGGGCGTGAGCCAGGTGGGGCGCTCTTTCTTGGCGGGGTCGAACCAGGTGCCGGCGTACTCGGGGAACGAGGCCTTCACCTCGCAGTACTTCTCGGGCACGAACGACGCGATGGCGCGCTCGCGCTCGACGAGCATGGCGAGCGTCGGGGTCTGCACGCGACCGACCGAGAGCAGGTCGGGCCCGTAGCGAACGGTGTACGCGCGCGAGAGGTTCATGCCGACGAGCCAGTCGGCGCGGGCGCGGCCCTCGGCGGCGTCGGCGAGCGGGTCGAAGTCGCGGCCGGGCTTGAGGCGCTGGAAGCCGCTGCGAATGGCGTCGGGGGTGAGCGAGCTCAGCCAGAGGCGCTCGACCGGCTTGCTGCAGCCGGCCTGCCGGTAGATGTAGCGGAAGATGAGCTCGCCCTCGCGCCCGGCGTCGGTGGCGCAGACGACCTTGGCGACGTCGCGGCGGTTGAGCACCTGGCGGACGCTGTCGAAGTGGGTGGCGGTCTTCTGGTGGACGGCGAGCGGCCACTGCTTGGGCAGCATGGGCAGGGCCTCGAGGCGCCAGCCGCGCCAGGTGGGCGACATGGCCTCGGGCTCGCAGAGGCCGACGAGGTGGCCGATGGCCCAGGTGACGACGTAGCCGTTGCCCTCGAGGCTGGCGCCGCGGCGCGTGCGGGCGCCGAGCACGCTCGCGATGTCGCGGGCGACGGAGGGCTTCTCGGCGAGGACGGCGATGGTCACGCGGAGCCCAAGCTACCCCGCGTGTCTGACATCGATGAGCGGCGCGGGGTGATGAGGTCGAGTGTCAGAGCCTCCGTGTACCTTGCGCGCTTCCACAATGGGGGGCGCATGAAGCGCTACACACAAGAAGACGTCGACAAGATGAGCCGTGCCACGCGGGAGCGAACGACGGGGTGGCTGCGGCTTCGCTCGAAGGAATGGAACGCGGCCTGGAAGGAGCTCGCCCGCCGGTCGGGAGACTCGGACTACGCCGGCGAGCACCAGGGCGAGTGCTGGCAATACATGGGCAGCGACCGCTGGCTGGGCTGGTGGTCACACCACTTCCGCCACCGGAACCACAAGCAGCTGGGGTTCTACGCGCGCATCCGCGTGCGGGCTTCACCGGGGTGGACGCCCAAGAGCGAGCTGATTGCGCGAAGAGGCAGAACGGGGCGGGCGGCATGAGCGCGGTGGTTCGGTGAAGCCGTCGGCGCCGAGATCGCGTTTCTGAAGAAGCTGCCGAGCGTCGTCTACTGTAGAGCGGTCACCGTGCAGCAAGACTGAGCCCGTCACGTGGTCGCGCTCGCGCACGCGAACGTGGTCGTAGCCGTGATCGAGTTCGTGGGCGTGGACGTGGGCGTGGACGTGGGCGTGGACGTGGGCGTGGACGTGGGCGTGGGCGTGGGCGTGTGCGTGGTCGGCCGGTCGAGCGTTCGTGCCGGCCGTCCACGATCACGATCACGATCACGATCACGGCGACGACCACGTCCACGTCCGCGAGCGCGTCCACGTCGGAGCGCGCCCACGCCCGCGAGCGCGTCCACCTCGGAGCGCGTCCACCTCGGAGCGCGTCCATGCCTCGTGGGGGCTCACCGAGGCGGGTCAGCTGGCGCTCGACGCGGGCGATGTCGTCGCTCTTCTGGCCGCGCTGCACCCAGTCGGGCTGCTTGCGCTTGCTCGTGAGCGCCTTCTCGAGCGCGTCGAGCGTCTTCGCGTCGAGCGAGCCCGTGGCCTCGAGGCCGACGGCCTGCTGAAAGTTCTTGAGCGTGCCGCGGGTGCGCGCGTCGAACGTCGTGTCGGGCGCGCCCGGCTCGAAGCCGAGCGAGGTGAGCACGTTCTCGAGCGCGCGCACGGCGGCGCCGGTGTCGCCGTCGCTCCGCGTGCCGGTGCGGTCGAGCGTGAGTCGAGGACCTGGAAACGGTTGCGATCGATCGGGGTGAGCCCAGGCATCTCGCATTGTCGCGCCGCGTCGCGGCCGCGGATTCCCACGGCTTTGCAAGGCAGTTGACGACCTGGCAGCCAAGGTCACCTCTTTGGCAGACCCCGTCACTGCTCGGTCACCCACCTCGCCCCTATTCGCGGCCTCGCAGTCAACCCTCTCAAGGAGGCCGTACGTGGTTCGAAGAATCGTGCTGTTGCTGTGCGCGTCGTCGCTCGTGGCTGGCTGTGGCGAGACCCTCGCCACCTCCGGCGAAGACACCGAGGTCGTCTCGGCGAGCCAGGATCTTTTCATCGACAAGCCGCACCTGTGGTCGTCGCCGTCGATTCCCGTGTGTTGGGAGTCGTCTGGGAGCGACGAAGAGAAAGAGTGGGTGCGCTCTCAGGTGAGACGAACCTGGGAGTACGTCTCACGCGTTCGCTTCACCGGCTGGGGCACGTGCAACTCGAGCACGAAGTCGGGCGTGCGCATCAAGGTCGGCGACACGTTCTGGCCGGCCTCGTTCGTCGGCACCGCGCTCAACAACCGCGTCGGAGGCATGCAGCTCAGCTTCAACATGGACAAGATTCCGCCCAACGACGGCACCATGAACAAGCCGTTCGGCAACTGCGGCGGCACCCAGCGCGAGCGCTGCATTCGCGCGACGGCCGCGCACGAGTTCGGCCACGCGATCGGCTTCGATCACGAGCAGAACCGCGGCGACAAGCCGGCGAGCTGCACCGCAAGCGCGGGCGGGGGCGGCAGCGGCACCGAGAACTTCGGCACGTGGGACGCGAGCTCGATCATGAACTACTGCAACGCGGTGTGGAATAACGGCGGCCGCCTCTCGATCAACGACGCCGCGGGCATCATTCGCTACTACGGCGCGGCGCGTGACACGCCCTTCGTCGACGCCAACTCGGGCAAGTGCCTCGACGTCAGCGGCGGCAACCGGGATGACGGCGCCAACGTTCAGCTCTGGAGCTGCAACCGCAGCGACGCGCAGGCGTGGACCCTCACCGCCGACGGCCTGATGATCAACACGCGCTCGGGCAAGTGCCTCGACGCCGACAGCTTCGGCACCGACAACGGCACGCGGGTTCAGCAGTGGGAGTGCCACGGTGGCACGAACCAGCGGTGGGCGTACACGTCGACGGGCGCGCTGCGAAACCCGGCGTCGGGCCGCTGCCTCGACGTCGCGGGCTTCGACACGAGCGACGGCGCGGCGCTGCAGCTGTGGGACTGCCACGGCGGCACGAACCAGCAGTGGACGCGCGACGACATGCAGCTGCGCTCGTTCGACAACGAGCTGTGCGTCGAGGTTCGCGACCAGGCGCCCGGCGCGATCATCAGCATGCTGAGCTGCACGAACGACCCGCTCTACCGCCGCCAGCGGTGGGCGCTCACGCCCAGCGGCACGCTCGTGAACGACATGGGCACCTGCATGGACGTCGAGGGCTTCGGCACCGAGAACGGCAGTCGCGTTCACGGGTGGACCTGCAACGGCACGTCGAACCAGAAGTGGGAGTGGACGAGCCGCGGCGAGCTGCGGAACCCGGCGTCGGGCCGCTGCCTCGACGTGACGGGCTTCGGCGGCCTGGGCACCGAGCTCCAGCTGTGGGACTGCCTCGGCGGCACGAACCAGATCTGGCGCACGCGCTGAGGGCTCACGCGTCGGTGGCCCACGCCTTCAGTGGGTCACCGCGCTCGGCACGGTCGAGCGACTACTTCTTCTTGCTGAGGAACTCGGCGCGCTTCTTCACTTCCTCGTCCTTGTCCTTCGTGAACTTGGAGATGTACGCCTTCTTGCCCTTCGGGTCGCAGTCCGCCACGGTCTCGAGCCCCATCTGGCGCGTGTTGCTCTCGAGGGTCTTGTCCTCGGTCACCTTCTTCGCGAGCGCGACGAGCTTCTTCACCTGGGCAGGCGTCGCCTTGCCGCCCTTCGCAGGGCAGATCATTCTGCCGCCCTGAAGGAAGAGGGCGCTGTTCGCCTTCTTCGCCTTCAAGCGCGCTTCGAACGACGCGAGCATCTTGTCGTAGTGCGACTGGCAGTTGGTCTTCGCGGTCGACATCCAGCTCATCGCGTCGCCTGCGTGGCCGAGGTCGTCGCCGGGCGGGCTGTCGAGGGCCTGCTGGAAGACGTCGCACCGCGCGGGCTTGTCGGCCTCGAGCCGCTCGAACGCCTCCAGCGCCGCCCGCTGGAGGTTCTTGCTCAGCTTGGTGTCGTTCATCGCGTCGACGGTGAACTTCCAGACCTCTTCGCTGTCGGGGTTCGAGCGGACGAGCCGGAGCAGCGCTGCGCTCGAGATGTTCTCGTTCGTGCCCGGCGTGGTGATGAGCGTCTTCACGCGCGCGAAGATCTCGGGGTCGGCCATGCTGCTGTCACCGATGATGACGCCGAGGCTGCTCGTGTCGTGCACCACCTTGTCTTTCTCGGCGACCGTCAGCACGCGGGCGACCAGCGCCTTGTCCGAGAGCACGTCGGGCGGGGGCCCCAGGCTCTCGTCGAGGCGCTTCAAGCCGAGGAAGCGGACCTTGTCGTCGGGGTCTTCGATCATGGCGACGAGCGTCGCCGCGCCGTTCAGGTGAGCGAAGAGCGCCTTCTCTTCGACCCACGCCTTGTACTCGGGGCACGCGGTGTCGAACGGGTCGAAGACCTTGTCTTCCCACTTGCAGCCGAGCGCCTTCTTCGCGAGCTCGACGACCTTGGGGTCATTGCCCGGAGCCTCGAGGCCGATCTTCGGCTTCTCGGGAGCAGCAGCCGCCGGCTTGTCGCCGCCGGGAGCTGCGGCGGGCTTCGTGTCTTCCTTCTTGTTGCAGGCGGCCAGCAGCACCACGCTCGACAGGAGCACGAGGAGTCGGTTCATGAGCGGGTGACTTAGCTCGCCTCGCACGTGCTCTGAAGCAGAGTCTTCGCCGTCACCGCGCGCGCAGCACGCGGAACTGGCCGGGGGTGGTGCCCGTCCACCGGCGGAAGGCGCGGAGGAAGGCGCGCAGCTCGGAGTAGCCGAGGCGAAACGCGATCTCGGCGAGGCCGTGCTGCGGGTTCTTCATGAAGGTGATCGCCTCGTCGCGCCGCACCTCGTCGACGACGTCTTGGAAGCGCGTGCCCAGCTCGACCAGGCGGCGCTGCAGCGTGCGCTCGCTGACGGCGAGCTGCCGCGCGACGGTGGCGAGCGTGACGTCGCCCGTGCCGAGCGCGATGCGCACGCTGCGCCGGGTGCGCGCGAGCAGATCATCGGGCTCGGAGTCGAGCATGCGCACGACCTGCTCCTCGAGCACCGGCATCAGCGCCGGGTCGAAGGCTCGCATCGGCTGGTCCAGCAGCTGCGCTGGAAACGAGATGCCGTTGAACGCGCTGTCGAAGACGAGCTCGGAGGTCTGGAAGTAGCGCTCGAGCGGCTCGACCTGCGAGGGCCGCGGGTGGGCGAAGAAGACCTGCCTCACGGGAAAGTCGCCCACGGTGGTGGCGCGCGTGTTCTTCACCATCACGGCGAGCATGTACTCGTGGCCCTGGCGACCGAGGAAGGGGGTGCCGCCGCGCATGCGGTGAACGACGCGCACGCGCGGGCCGTCTTCTTCGAGGCTGACGCTGGCGGTCGGGTTCACGAGCCGCACGTACTTGGTGAGCCGCTCGAAGCCGTCGCGCAGGTTGCGCGAGTAGCTGCCCATCACCTCGAGCATGCCGTACGCGCCGCGCTCGCTGCGCGCCGCGAGGTGCAGCCCGATGAACTCGTCGCCGGTGAACGCGACGACGACATCGCACAGCCGGTGGAGCGCGGGGATGTTGAGCTCGAGGTCGCGCTGCTGCTCGGCGCCCGGGGCCAGGCCGAAGTCCGAGACCAGGGCGTCGAGGTCGCCGCCGCGCGTGGCGTATTCCTGCAGCAGCAACGGCGCGAGCGGCGAACGAACGGTGAGCGTCGTGTTCATGCTCATGTGCCACCACCTCTTTGCAGCGCTCGATGGTGCCGACCCGCATCTTCGAGCGAGGCGCTTCTTAGTCGATGCGCGCTGACGGAAGAACCCGCCGCGAGGTCGCGATTCGAGTGCGCAGAGACAGTTCGCGCCACGCAGCGCGGGCGAAGTGCGTCACGCGCGCTCCAGAAAAATGGGGACAGGCTGCTTTTTTGCGCAAAGGCGGCGGCGCGATGCGCGTCGCTGCTGCCCGAGCGCGAGAACACGAGAGCTCGGCTGCCGCGTGGCGCCTTCGGAGCGCGAGCGCTCGATCAGGTCACCAGCGCTTGCCTTCGGCGGGCACGAAGGGCGAGTAGGGCGCGGTGTCGCCGTTCACGGTGAGGCCGCCGTGCATGAAGCTGCCGGCGCGGGCCGCCATGCTCGCGGGGAAGTTGAGCGTCGGAGTGGAGGCCGCGTCGAGCTGCTGCAGGTGCTGGGGCGCGAGCTTCACGTCGAGCGCTCCGAGGTTCTGGTCGAGCTGGTCGAGGGTGCGGGCGCCGATGATGGTGCTCGCGACCGCGGGGCGCGACATCACCCAGGCGAGCGCGACGCGGGCGGGCGAGGTGTCGAGCTCCTTGGCGATCTTCAGCAGCACGTCGACGATGGCGTAGGTCTTCTCGTTGAGCAGCATGGTGTTCCACGCGCGGTCGGGCTTCACCTTGCCGTGGTTCTCGCGCGTGTACTTGCCGCTGAGCAGGCCGCTCTTGAGCGGCGACCACGGGGTCACGCCCATGCCCAGCTCGAGCGCCGCAGGTATGAGCTCGCCCTCGACGGTGCGTTCGGCGAGCGAGTACTCGATCTGCAGCCCGATGATCGGCGACCAGCCGCGCAGCGTCGCGATGGTGCTCGCCTGCGCCAGCTTCCAGCCCGGCACGTCCGAGAAGCCGACGTAGCGGACCTTGCCCGAGGTCACCAGGTCATCGAGGCCGCGCAGCGTCTCTTCGATGGGAGTATGCCGATCCCACGCGTGCATCCAGTAGAGGTCGATGTAGTCGGTCTGCAGGCGGCGCAGCGACTCGTTGCACGCGGCCATCATCGCCTTGCGGCCCGCGCCGCCCGAGTTGGGGTCGTTCGAGACGAGGTTGCCGTACCACTTGGTCGCGATGACCGTGCGCTGCCGCTTCGCCGCGTGCCGGCCCAGGTGCTCGCCGATGATCGTCTCGGAGTGCCCCAGCGTGTAGATGTTCGCGGTGTCGATGAAGTTGCCGCCGCGCTCGAGATAGCGGTCGATGATCGCCTGCGACTCTTTCTCGCTGCTGCCCCAGCCGAGGTCCTCGCCGAACGTCATCGCACCGAGGCACAGCGGGCTCACGCGCAGCCCCGACCGGCCCAGCGTCACGTAGTGGTTCAACGGCATGTGTGTTCCTCCCTTGGCGTCTGTGGCTAACGCGGCGCGCTTCGCCGCGCGACGGGTTTCATGCGGCGGGACCAGCACGGAAACGTGAAAGACTGACGCGCATGCTGGTGCTCACCGCGCTGCTGCTGGCCTCCGAACCCGCGAGCCCGCAGCTGTTGCCGCCGGAAGAGACGGTTGCGCGCACGTACGAAGGTTGGTCGAGGGAGCAGCTCGTCGCCGAGCGCGACCGCTTGCAAGGCGAGAGGCCGGGCCTGGGGCTGCCGATCGGGCTGATCTCGGCGGGTGCGCCCGCCTTCGGGGTGTCGGTCGTCGCGATTCTGCTCGCGTACGCGAACGCGTGGTTTCTGAACAACTCGTCGCTCTTCGGAGGAGGCGCGCAGCACGAGGTGAGCACTCCGTACCTCGTGACGTTCGTCGCGCTCGGCATCACGGGCATCGCCTCAGCGGTGACGGGCCTCATCCTATTGAGGTCGATCACCGCGAAGCGGCAGGAGTACGAGCCGACGCTCGCGGTGCTCGACGAACAGATCGAGCGCGCCGACCCGCAGGCGACGACGCCCGCGACCGAGCTGGCTCCCCCGCCTCCCTGAGTGGCTCGGCTGCGCGAGCTCGACGGCGAGCTGCTCCTTCGACCGGCGGCCCGCTCCGCGCAGCGCCTGACGGCGCGACCTCCGGTCGCCCTACGGGCTGCGCAGGGGCCGCGCACGACCGCCGGCCGTCAGGCGTCAGCCGGCGCTCCTCACCACGACGCGAACACCGGCCGCGACGAGAAGTCATGGGATGTCTCTCTTGGGGGGACGAGTGTGATTCCCGGGACATCCCACGGGATGTCTCATGGAGATTTCGGCCGAGACATCCCGTGTCGTTTGGGCAAGGCGTGCGTGAGAGACCGCCGCTTCCGCGTTGGCCGTCGCGCGGACGACCGGACGTCGCCGACGGCGCAGGCCCGCTCGCCTCGCGCGAGTCGCGCTCGACGGAGCGAGCGCCGGCGCCCCTGGCCGGAGGCCACGCCTCGAGCGTCGCGCCGTCCCGCTTCTGATGCCGGCGCGTCCCACGGGGCGCGCCTTCCGAGAGAGCGTGTTCGGTGTGAATCGTGAGCGCACGGGCACGCTGCGCCCGCCACCCGACACGGAGCTCACCCACCATGAAGAACGTCGCCGCCTCACTGCTGTTCCTCGCTGCCGCCACCGCCTTCGCGCAAGACAAGCCGAAGGACTTCAAGAAGGAGTCGATCGCCGTGCCCGCCGGCGACTTGAAGTGGGAGAAGCCGTTCGGAGATCAGGGCCCGTCGATCGCCGTCGTCGGCGACAAGAAGGGGCCGTGCGCCATCTTCTTCAAGATGGCCGCCGGCGCCGACTCGGGCTGGCACACGCACGACGGCTGGTACGTCGGCACCGTCATCAAGGGCACGGCGACCTCGCAGGGTCAGGGCGACGCCGCGCCGGTCACGCTGCCGCCGGGCTCGTTCTTCAGCGAGCCCGCGAAGAAGAACCACAAGAACACGTGCAGCGCCGACGGCGAGTGCATCGTCATGAACTGGGCCGAGAAGTGCGTCACGTACAACCCGAAGACGGCCGACGGGAAGACGCCGCCGAAGACGGACGAGAAGAAGTGAGGGCATGAGGGTCATGGGCTCCCACCGCGCCGTCGCGCTCGTGTTGCTGCTGCCCGCGGCGGCGTGGGCGGGGGCCGCGCTGCGCATCGACGACGAGAAGTCGATCTTCCTCGCGGTGGGCCTCAGGGCCAGCGCCGGAGCGGCCGGCTCCGCGAGCCCCACCACGTACGATCTCGCGCTCGACGCCGCGATCCTCTCGATCGGGGGGCAGTTCGACCCGACGCTGAAGCTCACGCTCAACGGCGGCCGCGCGCGCGGCGGCGAGCTCACGGTGCTCGACGCGATCGGCGCGTGGGAGCCGAAGGAGTGGTTTCGCCTCTGGGTCGGCCGCTTCCTGGTGCCCACCGATCGCGCGACGCTCACCGGGCCGTTCTTCTCGACCTCGTGGGACTTTCCGCTCGTCGCCGCGTACCCCGCCGCGGTCGCGGGCCGCTCGGAGGGCTTCACGATCTGGGGTCACCTCACCGCGATCGGCCTCAAGTACTACGCCGGAGCGTTTCGCCGGCCCGACGTGCTGCCGACGAGTGTGCGCGATCTGATGGGCACGGTGCGCCTCGCGTGGTCGCCCATCGGCAGCGAGCCCAGCTACTACGCGAACGGCACGTTCTTCGGCTCGAAGCGCGTGCTCACGATCGCTGCGGGCGCCCGGGTGGCTCCGAACAGCATCGGACCGGTCGACGGGCGCGGAGACCTCTGGGGGTGGAACGTCGACGCCTTCTTCGAGTCGACGCTCGGAGCGGCGGGCGTGCTCACCGCCGAGGCCGGGCTGTTTCGCTACTACCCGACGCTCGCGGCCTCGGCGCTCGTGCCGTCGGGCACCGCGACGTACGAGACCCTCTCGTGGATTCCGCCGTTCTACGTCGGCAGCGCGCGGCTGCAGCTCACCGCGCGCCACCAGCACCTGTTCAGCGGGCGCGGAGATCGCTTCGAGGGCACGCTGAACGTGCTCGTGAACGCCCACTTCATGCGCATCGCGGCCACCGGCTACGGCGACCTCCCGGGCCCGGGCTGGGGCGCGCGGCTCGGCGCGCAGCTCATTCTGTGAGGACACGATGACCCTGCTCGTTCTGTCGTTGATGACCGCCGCGTCGCACGCCGACACCGCCCAGCGGTTCGAGCGCGCGTGGGCCTCGGGCGACGTCGCGAAGGCGCTGGAGCAGGTCTCCGACAACGCGCGCTTCACGCTCGTGATGGACCCGTCGGACCCGCTGTCGAAGCGCGTGCCGGATCAGACGTTCGAGGGCAAGGTCGAGCTCGGCGGGCTGCTCGCGAGCTACCTGCCCGGGCTCGTGCTCGAGCCGGGCGAGCGCGCCACGAACGGAGCGCGGCTCACGTATCCCGCGCGCATCGCGTACCCGTGGCTCAAGCGCCTCGGGCTCGAGCAGGCGCAGGCGAGCGTCGAGGTGGGGTTCGGCTCCGACGGGCGCATCGCGACCTTGCGGCTCGCGCTCTCGCCCGAAGACGCGGCGCGCGCGGTGGCGGCCCTGCCCGAGCAGAACAAGGCGGTCGTGCGGCGCTACTACGACGAGGTGAACAAGAAGAACTTCGCCGTGGTCGATGAGGTGCTGCTGCCGTCGTTCGTGCAGCACAGCATGGTGGCGGCGAGCCCGGGCCGAGAAGGCGTGGCGGCGCTCTACCGCGAGCTGGCGGTCGCGTTTCCCGACTTCAACTTCGCGCTCGACGAGCTGATCGCCGAGGGCAACCAGGTCGCCGTGCGCATGACCGGCCGGTACACGCACAAGGGCGAGTTCCTCGGCATTCCTCCGACGGGCAAGGCGATTCACCTGCTGAAGATGGACATCTTCCGCTTCGTGAACGGGCGCTGCGTCGAGCACTGGGACGCGGCCGATCGCCTGGGCCTGTTGCAGCAGCTCGGCGTCGTGCCGAAGCTGCCGAGGTGGAACGACCTGCCCGGGTACGAGGGCTTTCGCTGACCGAAACACGGTAAGACGGCGGCATGCGCCTCGTGCTCGCCGTCGCCGCCGTGCCGATGTCGCTGTCGTGCACCCGCGACCCCTGCACCGAAGGAGGCCGCGACGTCATCGGCGCGTCGCGGCCGGCGTTCTTCCCCGCGCCGTCGTGGTCGCCGCTGTACGCGAACGTGCCCGACCTCTGACGGCAGCAGTTCTGACGCCCTTCACGGTGGTGCTGCCGGTGGTGCCTGCGGGTGCGCTCGCCCTTGTTCAACGGCCAAGCCGCCTTGGTCGCGTCACGCACTTTTCGTGAGACCTGCGACGGCTCGCTCCGTCCACCGCCCGACAAGACCGACCAATCGGTCACAACAATCGGGAGAAACGGAAAATGAAACGGGTGGTTATCGCGCTGTTGATCGTGGGCTGTGGTGGCGGGATGCAGGGCACGTCGGGGTCGGAGTGCTCGAAGGACACCGACTGCAAAGGGTCGCGCGTGTGCAGCAACGGAGCGTGCGTCGACCCGGCCGGCGGCGGCAGCGCCGGTGGCGGAGCGACGAACAACGGCACCGCTGGCGGCAGCGGCAGCCACGGGGGCACGGCAGGCGGCTTGGGCGGCTTCGGCACGGCGGGCGGCTCGGGCACCGGTGGCAACACGCAGTGCTTCACCGGCAAGGACAGCGAGTGCCCGAACGGCTCGTGGTGCAACATGAAGCAGTGCGTCGCCACGACGAAGGCGCGCGTCAGCGAGATGTGCACCAACAACACCGACTGCGCGGGCGGCGCATGCCTCTACCGCAATCAGAACGACGTCGCGGGCTACTGCAGCAAGCGCTGCGAGAGCTTCAGCGAGTGCCCGAGCTTCTGGGACTGCGACAACATCGCGAACGCGGCCGGCAAGTACTGCATTCAGAACTGACGCGGCGTCGTGAGGCTGCCCGCGTGAGGCGCTGATCACGCGGGCAAACTCCGCAGAGGCGATCTAAGACCACCGCACAAAGGAGCGACTCCATGAACCCCACGCTCAAGCTCGCAGCTCGAATCTCCGCGGTCGCCGTCGTCGTCGCCTCGATCGCATCGGCCGACGACAAGGAAGCCGTCAAAGAGGCGAAAGAGACCCTCGAGGCCTTCAACAAGGTCGACTCGGGCCTCAAGAAGCACGTCGAGAAGGCGGTCGGCTACGTCGTGCTGCCGCGCGTGCAGAAGGGCGGCTTCCTCGTGGCCGGCGGCGGCGGCGAGGGCGTTCTCTTCGAGAAGGGCGTCGCGGTCGGCAGCGTGAAGATGAGCCAGGTGACGTTCGGTGCGCAGGTCGGCGGGCAGTCGTTCAGCGAGCTGGTCCTCTTCAAGACGGCCGAGGCGCTGAAGGCGTTCAAGGCGAAAGAGAGCGAGCTCGAGGCCGGCGGCACCAGCGCGGTCGCGGGCAACGTCGGCACCACGAAGAACCTCGAGTACCACAACGGCGTCGCGGTCGTGACGATGGTGCGCGGCGGCGCGATGGCCGAGGCCTCGGTCGGCGGTCAGAAGTTCGAGTTCACCCCGTTCGAGAAGTAGGGCGCTCCAGGGTCAGTTGCGCTCCGGCGCAGGGGTTGACCCTGCAGCGGAGCGCGAACTTCCCGTCGTTGCTGCGCTGCCCGGCGGCGCGCGCGCTGCACCGCACGGTGGGCGCCCGCCATGCCTGCCCGCCGGAAAGCTCGAACCTCTCACCTGGCGCTGTGCGCGATGGCGGTGGTCTGCGCCTGCACTCCCACCGTGCCGCCGCGGGTCGACAGCGTCGCCGCGTGGCCGGGCCTCAAGCCGCACCTGAAGGACTACGAGCCGACGTCGTACGTGCCGAACCAGCTGCTCGTTCGCCTGTGGCCGACGACCGACTTCGAGCTGCTCGAGCTGCGCCTCGTCGACTACGGCTACGTCGGCGCCGCGCGCATCGGCGGCGACCAGGCGCACCTGCGCGAGCTCACGTTCACCGACGGCCGCCACCTCGCCGAGGCCTTCGAAGCGCTCGTGCACAGCGGCGACGTCGAGTTCGTCGAGCCGAACCTGCTCGTCGAGGCGCTCGACGTCGTGCCCACCGACCCGAGTTGGAGCCAGCAGTGGGGCCCGCAGAAGATCAACGCTCCGAAGGCGTGGCAGCTCGAGGGCACCGACGACGTCGTCGTCGCCGTCATCGACACCGGCATCTCGTACACGCACCCCGAGCTGCAGAACCTCATGTGGCGCAACCCGGGCGAGGTGCCCGGCAACGGCGTCGACGACGATCACGACGGCTACATCGACGACGTCTACGGCTACGACTTCGCCAACGACGACGGCGACCCGCTCGACGATCACTTTCACGGCTCGCACTGCGCCGGCATCATCGGCGCCGAGCACAACGGCATCGGCATCGCGGGCCTGAGCCGCCACGTCCGCTTCATGGCGCTCAAGTTCCTCGCCGCGAACGGCAGCGGGGCGATCTCGAACGCGGTGCGCGCGCTCGACTTCGCCGTCGCGAAGGGCGCGAAGATCTCGAACAACTCGTGGGGCGGCGGTGGCTACTCGGCGTCGATGCACGCGTCGCTCATCGCCGCCGAGGCCGCGCAGCACCTCTTCATCGCCGCCGCCGGCAACGCCTCGAGCGACAACGACGCCGTCGCCGCCTACCCCGCCAACTACCCGGTCGAGAACGTCATCTCGGTGGGCGCCAGCACCTCGACCGACGACCGCGCCTCGTTCTCGAACTGGGGCGCGACCACCGTCGACCTCTTCGCGCCCGGCCAGTCGATCTACTCGCTGAGCCTCAACGGCGGCTACACGTCGGCCTCGGGTACCTCGATGGCGGCTCCGCACGTCACCGGCGTCGCGGCGATGCTCCGCTCGACGCTCGGCCCCAACGCGACGTACCGCGAGCTCAAGAGCGCGCTGCTCGACTCGGCTCCGAAGGTCGCGGCGCTCTCGGGCCTCTGCGTCACCGGCGGCCGGCTCGACGCCAACGCGGCGCTCGGCCTGCTCGACCGCGTGCCGCCCGCCGTGCCGCGGGGCCTCACCGCCGAGGCCGACGCGTACTCGGGCATCGTCGCGCGGTGGAGCGCGAACACCGAGCCCGACCTCGCCGGCTACCGCCTCTTCTGGGGCGTCGACCCCGCCGCGCTCGACGCCGTCGAGCTCGACGCCGGCGTCACCGAGCACCGCCTCGCTCCGGTGCAGAGCGGCGCGACGTACACGCTGCGCCTCGCGGCCGTCGATCGGCTGAAGAACGCCTCGGCGGCGTCGGCGCCCGTGACGGTGCTGCCGAGAGACACGGTCGCTCCCGCCGGAGTGCTGACGTTGAACGCGCACCTGCCCCGCGGCGTTCAGCTGCCGCTGACGCCGTCGACGAGCACCGGCGACTACGACCCGGCGTGGTCGTTCGACAAGCTCGCCGACGGCGACGCCAACACCGCGTGGGCGAGCCCCTTCGCGCTCGCGTCGCGCGAGCAGCTCGTCGAGCTGCGCTTCGACCGCACGCGCCAGCTCGGGCAGCTGCGGCTGTACCACGGCACCGACCTCGCCCGGCTCTTCCCCGAGGCGTTCGAGCTCGAGGTCAGCGCCGACGAAGGCCGCTCGTGGACCTCGGTCGTCTCGGAGGTCGGCTACGTCGCCACGCCGGGCACCTGGGGCGAGTGGACGTTCGCCGCCGTCGCGGCCGAGCGGCTGAGGCTGCGCGTCACCGGCATGCGCCAGGCGAACAACGGCCTGTTCTACGCGGTCGTCTCGGAGCTGCAGGCGTTCGAGCGCAGCGGCACCGGCAGCGGCGTCGAGCTCGACTGGGTCGCGTCGGGAGACGACGGCGCCCGGGGCCGCGCGGCTCGCTACGAGTTGCGCTGGTCGCAGCAGCCGCTGACGCCCGAGACGTTCGCGCTCGGCACCGCCGTGACCCCGGTGCCCGCGCCGCTCGAGGCCGGCGGGCTCGAGCGCCTGCGCGTCGACGGGCTCGACGCCGAGGCGACGTACTACTTCGCGCTCGAGGTGATCGACGACGTCGGCCAGCGCTCGCCGATGTCGAACGTCGCGAGCGTCGTCACCGCAGGCGTCGCGCCCGGCGGAGTCTCGGACCTGCACGTGGCCTCGGCCGCGGCTTCGTCGGTGACGCTCGCGTGGACGAGCCCGGGCGACGACGGCGTGATGGGCCGCGCGACGCGCTACGACCTGCGCAAGAGCGCCGCGCCGATTCACTCGGGCAACTTCCTGCAGGCCTCAGCCGTGGCGCTGGTGCCGGCTCCGGCGGCGCCGGGCTCGGCCGAGACCTTCCAGGTGACGGGCCTGCTGCAGGGCCAGACGTACTACTTCGCGCTGCGCACGCTCGACGAGGCCGGCAACGCCTCGGTGCTGTCGAACGTCGCGCGCGCCGACACCGTCGACCCGGCCGACGTCACGCCGCCGGCCGCCGTCGGCGACCTCGGCGCCGTCGTCGACGCTCCGCCGGGTGCGCTGTTGCCGCCCGTCGCCGTGAGCGCGAGCGCCTCGTACAACGCCGCGTGGGCGCCCGCGAACGCGAACGACGGCGACCTCTCGACCGCGTGGTCGACGCTCGATCTCGCCACCACGCCGTCGGCGTCACTCGTGCTCGACCTCGGAGCGCCCGTCGCGGTCGGCTCGGTCGTGCTCACGCCGCACCCCGGCCTCGTCGATCTCTTCCCCTCGGCGTTCTCGGTGCTCGGCAGCGTCGACGGCGGCGCCGAGGTGCGGCTCGCCGAGCGCGTCGGCCAGCCTCCTCCTTCGGGGCCGCTCACCGTGACGCTCGCGCCCGCGACCGCCCGGTACCTGCGGCTCGAGGTGGTCGCCGCGAAGAGCGTGTTCGGCGTCGAGCACGCCGTGCTCGCCGAGGTGCAGGTGCGTGGGCCGGGCGCGCAGGGCCTCGAGGCGCTCGCGCGCTTCACCGCGCCCGGTGACGACGGGCTCGTCGGAGTCGCCGCCGCGTACGACCTGCGGTGGTCCGAGGCTCCGCTCGACGCCGCGGGGTTCGCCGCCGCGAACCGCGTGTCGGGCCTGCCTGCGCCTCGCCCTGCGGGCAGCCTCGAGGCGCTGCGCGTGCGCGGGCTGCCGGGCGAGCGCACCGTCTACCTCGCGCTCACGAGCGCCGACGATCTCGGCAACGTGTCGGCGCTCTCGAACGTCGCGACCCTCGCCACGCCTGCGGTGCCGCCCGGCGCCGTCAGCGATCTCGTCGCCACCGGCGGCGACGCGGCCTTCACCTTGAGCTGGCACGCGACCGGCGGTGACGGCCTTCAGGGCCAGGCGGCCGAGTACGACCTGCGCTGGTCCGATCAGCCCATCGACGTCTCGAGCTTCGACCAGGCGACGCGCGTGACCGCCGCGCCGGTGCCCGCGCCGTCGGGAGCGCTCGAGCAGGTCGTGCTCGCGCCCGTGCCGAACCAGGTGCAGCGGTGGTTCGCGCTCAAGGTTCGCGACGCCGCCGGCAACACATCGCTGCTGTCGAACGTCGCGACGGCGACCTCGCTCGACACCGTGCCGCCCGCGGCCGTGCCGTCGGTGACGCTGACGCTCGTGCCGGGCACGTCGGTCGATCAGCTGCGCGTCGACTTCGCGGCCTCGGGCGACGACGGGCTCACCGGCTCGGCCGCCTCGTACGAGGTGCGGTGGGACGTCGCGGCCAGCTTCGCCTCGGCGCAGGTGCAGGCGCTGCCCGGCAGCGCGCGCTCGGTGGTGCTGAGCGGCCTCGCTCGCGAGACGCAGTGGTTCGTGTCGGTGCGCGCGCTCGACGAGCGGCCGAACGCGTCGGCGTGGAGCGCCCCGGCCTCGCTGTGGACGACGATGGTTCCGCCGACGCCGATCGCCGATCTCGCCGCGAGCAGCGTTCAGCCGACCTCGCTCGTGCTCGGGTGGACGGCGCCGGGCGACGACGGCAGCGCGGGCCCCCTCACGCGCTACGAGGTGCGCCGCGCGAGCTCGCTCACGGCGCTGCAGGCGGGCCAGGGCACCGTCATCGGCGCGCCGCCGCCGTCGGCTCCGAACGCCGCCGAGCGCTTCACGGTGACGGGCCTCACCGGGCTCACGACGTACTGGTTCGAGGTGCGCGCCTACGACGACCGCGACAACTCGAGCGTGTCGAACCGCATCTCGGTGACGACGGCCGACGACGTGCCGCCGGCGCGCACGGCGAACCTCGCCGCGCTGCGCACCGCGGTCGTGGGGCAGGTGCAGCTGAGCTGGACGGCCGCGGGCGACGACGGCGCGTCGGGCACCGCGGCCTCGGTCGAGCTGCGCTACGGGCCGGGGCCGATCGACGACGCGAGCTTCGCGTCGCTGCCGCTCGTGCCGGGCGCCATCACGCCGCAGCCCGGCGGAGTCGTGCAGATGCTCAACGTCACGCTCGCGGCCGAGTCGTATTACTGCTTCGCGCTCAAGACCGTCGACGACCGCGGCCTCAAGTCGGCGCTCTCGAACGTCGCCTGCTCGGAGTCCGGCTGGTCGGCGCCCTCGCGCGTGGCCGATCTGCGCACGGGCAGCGTCACCGGCTCGGTCGTCGGCCTCTTCTGGACGGCGCCGGGCGACGACGGCGCGAGCGGCACCGCGACGCGCTACGAGGTGCGCTACGCCACGTCGGCCATCACCGACAGCACGTGGCCCGCCGCGACGCTCGCCGCCGGTGCTCCGGCACCGCGCGTCTCGGGCTCGGCCGAGGCCTTCGCCGTGAGCGGGCTCGCGGGCGCGACCACCTACTGGTTCGCGGTCAAGGCGTTCGACGACAAGGGGCTCGGCGGCGCGCTGTCGAACGTCGTCTCGGTGCGCACCGCCGACGCGGTCGCTCCGGCGACCGTCACCGACTTGAGCGCCCTCGCCACCGCCGTGCAGACCCAGGTGCAGCTGCGGTGGACGCAGGCGGGCGACAACGGCACGAGCGGCACGGCCGCGCGCGTCGAGCTGCGCTACGCGACTTCGCCGATCGACGCCGCCAGCTTCCCCGCCGCGACGCTCGTCTCGCCGTCGCCGGTGCCGGGGCCCGGAGGCACGCTCACCACGGTCACGCTCTCGGGGCTGCAGCTCGAGACGAAGTACTGGTTCGCGCTCGTGACGTACGACGCCGCCGGCAACGCCGCCGCGCTCTCGAACGTGCCGACGTTCTCGACGGCCGAGTCGCCGCCCGCGCGCGTGACCGATCTCGCGGCCACGGCCGTGTCGGACACCTCGCTGCGCCTGACGTTCACCGCGCCCGGCGCCTCAGGCACGACCGGCACTGCGACCGCCTACGAGGTGCGCTGGAGCCCCGCGCCCATCACCGCCGCCAACTTCGCCGCGGCCACGCTCGCGACCGGCGTGCCGGCCCCCGGGCCGGGCGGCTCGGTGCAGACGTTCGCGTTCGCCGGCCTCACGGGCGACACATCTTTCTATGTCGCGCTGCGCGCCATCGACGAGCGGGGCAACTGGAGCAGCGTCTCGAACGTGGCGACCGCCACCACCCTCGACGTCGTGCCGCCTGCGGCCGTGTCGACCCTGAGCGCCGCGAGCGGCAGCTCGACGACGACGGTGGTGCTGACCTGGGTCGCGGTCGGCGACAACGGGACCTCGGGCCAGGCGCGCACCTACGACGTTCGCTATTCGACGTCTGCGCTCACGGCGGCCTCGTTCGACGCGGCGCCGCGGTTCGCGGTGAGCCTCGCGGCGAAGCCTGCGGGCGCGACCGAGACGGTGACCGTGAGCGGCCTGCAGCCCGAGACGGCGTACTGGTTCGCGGTGAAGGTGCTCGACGAGGTGCCGCTGACGTCGGCGATGAGCAACGTGGCGACGACCTCGACGGCGTGCGTGGCCCCGTCGGCGATCGCCGACCTGCGCGGCGCCGTCGCCTCGCCCACGAGCGTCTCGCTCAGCTTCACGGCGCCGGGCAACAACGGCGCGAGCGGCACCGCGGCCGCGTACCAGGTGCGGTACGCCACGTTCCCCATCGACCTGTCGAGCTGGGCCCTCGCGACGCCGCTCGCTTCGCCCCCATCGCCGAAGCCCGCCGGCCAGGCCGAGAGCGTCGTGGTCTCGGGGCTCACCGACGACACGACCTGGTACTTCGCGGTGCGCGCCGTCGACGGCTGCCAGCTCGTGGGCGCGCTCTCGAACCCGCTGTCGGTGCGCACGCCCGACGTGACGGCGCCGGGCCAGGTGACGAGCCTCGTCGCGTGGTCGCCGCTCGGCACCGGCAGCGCCGTCGCGTTCACGAGCAGCGCGGCGTCGAGCACGCACACCGCCGCGTGGGGCGTCGCGAACGCCGTCGACGGCAACACCGGCTCGGCGTGGGCGAGCAGCCAGCAGCCGTACGATCGGCCCGAGACGCTCACGGTCGGCTGGGGCAGCCTTCGCTCGATCGGCTCGGTGAAGCTCACGGGCGCGGCCGACTACCTCGCGCTGTTTCCGCGCGACTTCGAGCTGCAGCTCAGCGAAGACGGCGTGCAGTGGACGGCGGTGGCCCGCGAGATCGCGTACACGGCGCAGCCCGGCACGAACACGTGGGCGTTCGAGGCGGTGACGGCCCAGTACCTGCGCGTCGCGATCTCGTCGACCGGCACGCTCGCGGGCCAGCACCTCGCGATGCTGGCCGAGGTGCAGGTGCTCGAGAGCCCGCCCGACCCGCGCCGGCTCACCGTGCGCTGGCTCGCTCCGGGCGACGACGGCCTCAACGGCCGCGCGACCTCGTACGAGCTGCGCTACTGGCTCGACGGCGGCAGCTTCGCGACGGGCACCCTCGCGGCCACGCCGAGCGCGCCCTCTGCGAGCGGCAGCGTCGAGACGTACGCGCTGACGGGCCTGCAGCCCGAGACGCGTTACGCGCTCGCGCTGGTGGCGCTGGACGAGGCGGGTAACCGCTCGCCCGTGTCGAACGTCGCGAGCGCGACGACGGGCGCCTCGCCGCCCGCGCAGATCCGCGACCTGCAGCTCGTGGCGTCGACGCAGACGACGCTGCGCGTGAGCTGGACCGCGCCGGGCGAAGACGGAAACGTGGGCACCGCCGCGAGCTACGACGTGCGCTGGAGCAGCAGCTCGCTGACCGCCGAGACGTTCGCGCAGGCTCAAGGCGTCGCGGGGGCTCCGGTGCCTTCGCCGGCCGGCTCGGCCGAGCAGATGACGGTGAGCGGGCTCGTCGCGGGCACGCGGTACTACGTGGCGGTGCGGGCGATCGACGCGCGCGGCAACGTTGGGCCCATCTCGAACGTGCTGGTGGCGTCGACGGCTGGCGGCCCCGACTCGACCGCTCCGGCGCGCATCGTCACGCTGGCGGCCTCGCCGCTGCAGGCGGGGCCGACACCGCGCGGCACCATCACGACCGCGTCGGGCGCGCAGTTCCCGGCGGGCGCGGCGGCGAACCTCGTCGACGGCGACGGCGACACCGACTGGGCGACGCCCGCGCGCGCGAGCTCGCAGGCCGAGCAGGTGGTGCTCGACCTGGGCCAGGTGCTCGCCGTCGGGGCGGTGACGGTGCAGGCGAGCCGCGCGTTCCCCGGGCTCTTCCCGGTCGACTACGTGATCGAGACGAGCACCGACGGCACGACGTACGCGACCGCCGCGACGGTGCAGGGCCGGGTGGCCGCGCCGGGTGAGGCGGTGCGTCACGCGTTCTCGTCGCGGCCGGTGCGCTGGGTGCGGCTGTCGATCTCGCGCCTCGCGCAGAGCTCGAACGGCTGGTTCTACTGCGCGGCGGCCGAGCTCTCGGTCGAGCGCACGGCACCTTCGGGCGCGGTGAGCCTCACGTGGGTCGCGACCGGCGACGACGGCGCGCTCGGCTCGGCGACGTCGTACCAGGTGCGCTACGCCACGGCGCCGCTCGACGCGGCCGGCTGGGCCACCGCGGCGCCGGCGACGGGAGCGCCCTCGCCCGGAGCGCCGGGCTCACCCGAGGCGATGACGGTGTCCGGGCTGTCGCCGGGTACGACCTACTGGTTCGGTGTCGTGGCGCTCGACGAGGCCGGCAACGCGTCGCCGCTGTCGAACGTGGCGGTGGTGCTGCCGAACTGACGCGCGGGGTTTGATCTCGATCAAGCCGCCGCGTCATGGGTCTGACGCTCGGCGCGGGCGCGCGAATTGCTGTGGGGGTGACGCATGGTCACGACCTCAGCGCTCGACACGCCGTACGACCGCAGCAAGTTCACGCTCGCGAACCCCGAGCCGTGGGCGCGCATCGAGGCGGTGAAGGGCGAGCGCTTCAAGAGCTACCGGCAGCTGCTCGCGCGCGCCGAGCGGGGCGAGGTGCTCACCGACTTCCCCGTCGAGGTGCTGCTCAAGACGACGCTGAACTGCAACCACCTCTGCTCGAAGTGCCTGCACGGCATGGGCGTGTTCCCGACGGGCCCGAAGTTCAACATGAAGCTCGAGACCGTCGCGAAGGTGCTCGACGAAGGCGCCGAGAAGGGGCTGCAGAGCGTCGTCTTCACCGGCGGTGAGCCGACGCTGCACGCGCACCTCTTCGAGTTCCTCTCGCTGGCCGCGAAGCACCGGTTCCCCGACATCTCGATGGTGACGAACGGCTCGCGGCTCACCGACGCCCTCATCGACCACCTCATCGACTGCGGCGTCACGCGCATCAACGTCAGCCTCGACGCTGCGACGCCCGAGGCGTTTCGCGCGGCGCACGGCATCGACCACTACGCGAAGGTGGTCGCGGGCATCGAGCGCTTCCTCGCGCGACGGGCGCAGCGCGGCTCGGTGCTGCCGCTCTTGTCGCTCAGCTTCGTGCTCTCGGAAGAGAGCCACACCGAGCTCGACACCTTCCTCGCGCGCTGGCGCCCGCTCGCCGACGGCGGCATCAAGATCTACCCGTACAAGAACGTCTTCTCGGTGATGGACGATCGGTTCTCCGAGACGTACGGCAAGGGCCGCAAGTCGGCCGCGACCCTCGACACCGGCGCCCTGCCGACGCACCTGCCGCGCTCGGTGCCGATGGTCGAAGCGTACCGGGTCGAGTGCATGTCGCCCTGGTACCGCTGCCACGTCGGCATCAACGGCGAGCTGCAGGCGTGCACGACCCAGGGCTTCTGCGATCACCCCGCGATGGTGATGGGCAACATTCACCACGCGAGCTTCGAGAGCGTGTGGAAGTCGCCTCGTTGGAGCGACCTCCGCGACGCCGTCAAGATGGGTCAGTATGACCGCCACCCGGTCTGCGCCCGATGCCAACGCTGCGTCTGAGCAGCGCGAACCCCGTGTGGTAATCCACCCGAGCGCCAGTGCTCGCCTACGTCGCCCTCGCCGCCGGTAGCACCGCACTCGCCATCGTGGCGTGGGTGCTGTTCCGGCGCTCGCAGCTGCAGCGCAAGCAGCTCGAGCTCGCGCTCGACCAGGCGCGGCTGAACGAAGAGACCTTGCGGTATGCGCTCGAGGCCGCGTCGGAGTACCTGTGGGACGGCGACCTGAAGACGGGCCAGATCGTGGGCTCGCAGCAGGCCGGCGACTGGCTGGGCTACCCGCCGTCGGAGTGGCCTCCGAAGCCGTGGGACACCATCGTGCACGAAGACGATCGCGCGGCCGTCAACGACGCCATTCGCAAGACGCTGCGCGGCGAGACGCCGACGTACCGCATTCGCCACCGCCTGCGCCGCAAAGACGGGAAGGTGCTGCACGCGCTGTCGACCGGAGTCGTCGTGCGCGAGCCCTCGGGCCGGCCGATGCGCTTCGTCGGGTTCGTTCGCGACATCACGCCCGAGGTCGAAGAGGAGGCGCGGCGGCTCGAGGCGAAGAAGCTCGAGAGCGTCGGCGTGCTCGCCCGCGGCGTCGCGCACGACTTCAACAACCTGCTGACCGTGATCGCCGCGAGCCTCGAGCTCGCCACGCGCCGCTCGCCCACCGACGCTGCGCTGACCGAGTCGTTGGAGGGCGCCTCCCGTGCGGTGGCCCGAGCGGCCGAGCTCACGCGGCAGCTGCTCGCCTACTCGGGCTACACGCACGCCGAGCACCGCGCCATCGATCTCAACCAGCTGCTCGGCTCGATGGAGCCGCTGCTCGCCGTCTGCGTGCGCCGCCCCGTGACGCTGCGACGCGACCTCCAGGCCGGGCTGCCGGCAGTGCGCGGCGACCCGACGCAGCTGCAGCAGGTCGTCATGAACCTCGTCACGAACGCCGCCGAGGCGATCGGCGATCGCGACGGCGAGATCGTGGTGTCGACGCAGCGGCTGCCCGAGGCTCCGGCGCGGGTGCGGCTGAGCGTGAAGGACTCCGGCGCCGGCATGCCGCCCGAGATCGTCGCGCGCATCTACGAGCCGTTCTTCAGCACGAAGGCGCTCGGCCGCGGCCTCGGCCTCGCCGCCGTGTCGGGCATCGTGAAGGGCCACCGCGGCACCGTCGCGCTGCAGAGCGCTCCGGGGCAGGGCACCATCGCGCACGTCGACCTGCCTGCGATCGAAGCGCCCGCGCTCGCGCCTGCGCCTGCGCCCGTGCCGGTCTCACAGCCGAGCGCGAAGCCGACGCGGCTCGGGCTGCGCGTGCTGCTCGTCGACGACGAGCCGGTGCTGCGCAAGGCGGCGCGGCGCCTGCTCGAGAGCCTCGGCTGCAAGCTCGAGGAGGCCGCCGACGGCCGCGCCGCCATCGAGAAGGTGAAGGCCGACCCCGCTGCCTTCGACGTCGTGCTGATGGACGTGATGATGCCCGACATCGGCGGCATCGAGGCCGCCGAGACGCTGCGGAAGGTCGTCCCCGGCCTGCCGGTCGTGCTCTCGAGCGGGTTCAGCGAGGCTCCGCTGCCGTCGCGCGACGGGCTCTTGCACCTCGCCAAGCCGTACACCGCGCGCGAGCTCGACGCCGTGCTGCGCGCTGCGACCAAAGCGCTGACTGAACCCCCCTCTCCCCCGTAGGGGAGAGGGTCGGGGTGAGGGGGCAGTTGAGCGCGCGTCGAAGCCGACCTCCCCTCACCCTGTCCCTCTCCCCTACGAGGGGAGAGGGGACGCTTCGACGGCTCCCTGCATCGTCTCCAGCAGGCCTTCCTTCTCTGCCTGAAACTGCGCCCACACGCGCTTGGGCAGCGCCTGCGCTCGCGGCCCGAGCAGCGGCGCCAGCTGCCGCGCCTGGTACTGCGCCGTCGTGTACGCCGCGAGCTGAATGCTCGACACCAGCGTGCGCGACGTCAGCCGCTCGAGCCCGGTCTTCTGCTGCAGCTCCCGGCGCGCGAGCGAGCGGAACAGCTTGATGTGCCGGGCCTCGTCTCGCAGCAGCCTGCGAATCAGCACGCGCGCCTCGCCGTCTTCGATGCTCGCCGCGACCGCGCCGTAGAAGAGCGCCGCCATGAGCTCCATGTGGAACATGAGCACGACGAGCGTCGTGCGGCCGTCGATGCGATCGAGCGCCGGCTGAATCCAGAACGGCTTGCCGCGCGCGATGCCGTGCTTCACGAAGAACTCGCCGATGAGCCGCGCGTGCTCGTCTTCCTCTCTCGCGTAGGCGGCGAGCACGCGGCGCTCGTGCGCGTCGTCGGTGCGCGCGAGCAGGCGTTCGACCATCGGAGACGCCGACTCCTCGGCGAACCACGACGACGAGAGAAACGTGTGCAGGGTGGTCATATTCCCCCTCGCGCTGCAGCCGCGGTGCCGTGCGCGGCGCTGCGCAACCCCGACGGGTTCGCGACACGGCTTGAGCAGAACGGTGCGCAGCGCAGCGACCGGTTGCGCTGGTTTCCATCGCCGGGCGGCCGGGCACGCCGCCTGCTCAACGCACCGCTTCATGGGGCCGGACCACACGCTGAACCCGACGCTGAAGCGGCTGCTGTCGATGTGCGGAATGGACCGCCGGTGGGCGCGCGCGAGCGGCGTTCACCTGTGGGACGAGCAGGACCGGCGCTTCCTCGACTTCTACGCGCAGTACGGCGCCGTCGCGCTCGGGCACAACGCTCCGCGGCTCGTTCGGGCGCTGCGAGAGGCGCTCGAGGCGCAGGCGCCGGTGATGGTGCAGCCCTACCGCGCGCCTCACGCCGAGGTGCTGGCGGCCGAGCTGTGCGGCGCGGCGCCTCCCGGGCTCTCGCGCTGCGTGTTCACGACCTCGGGCGCCGAGGCCGTCGAGGCCGCCATCAAGCTCGTGCGCGCGCGCACGCGGCGGCCGCTGATCGTCTCGGCCGAGGGCTCGTACCACGGCAAGACGATGGGGGCGCTCGCGGCCACCGGGCAGCGGCACCACGCGCGCGGCTTCGGCGATGGGCCTCCAGGCTTCTGCTACGTGCCGTTCGGCGACACCGCCGCCCTCGAGCGGCTCTTCTTCGAGCGCGCCGGTGAGATCGCGGCCGTGCTGCTCGAGCCCGTGCAGGGCGAGCGCGGCGTCTTCCCCTCGCCGCCGGGCTGGCTCGCCGAGGTGCGCGCGCTGTGCACGCGACACGGCGCGGCGCTCGTGCTCGACGAGGTGCAGACGGGCCTGTGCCGCACGGGGCCGATGTTCGCGTGCGCCGCCGAGGGCGTCGCGCCCGACGTTCTGCTGGTCGCGAAGGCGCTCGGCGGCGGGCTCATGCCCCTCGGCGCCGTGCTCTCGACCGCGGAGCTCTGGGACGATCACTTCGGCCTCAGCCACTCGTCGACGTTCGCGAACAACGACCTCGCCTGCCGCGTCGGTCTCGAGGTGCTCGCCGTGCTGCGCGAGCTCGAGCCGTCGCTTCCCGCGCGCGCCGAGCGCATGCAGGCGGGCCTCGAGGCGCTGGCGCACCGCTTCCCGCGCACCGTCGGAGCCGTGCGCTGCCGCGGCCTGCTCGGCGCGATCGAGCTGCGCCCGCCGCCCGCTGACGCCGGGCTGTTCTTCACGTACCTGCAGGAGCAGTCGGTCTACGCGTACGCCGTCGCCTCCGCGATCGCGTCGCGATCGGGTGTGCTCGTGCTGCCGGCGCTGGGTGCGAGCAACGTGCTGCGGGTCGCTCCGCCGCTGACCGTCAGCGACGGGCAGCTCGACGAGGGGTTCGCGGGAATCGCGGCGGTGCTCGAGCGGCTCGAGCGCGGCGAGCTCGAGCTGTTGCCGCGGGCGCTGGGCGCGTTCGACGAGCGCGAGCGCGTGGCGGTCGAGCCGGTTCGACTGCCGCAGCCCGAGCCCGCGCGCAGCGGCCGGGTCTGGGCCTTTCTCTCGCACTACACGCGCGCAGAGGACGTGCGCACGACCGAGCCCGCGCTCGCGCACCTGCCTGCGAAGGAGCTCCAGCGATTCACCGACTTCGCCGCGGCGCTGCCGTTCGGCGTCACGGTGCGCGCGCCGCAGGGCTTCATCTTGTCGGCGGGCCTGACGCCGCAGCGCATGTTCGAGGTGGGGCGCCGCCGCGTCGAGGCCGAGATCGCGCGCGCCGTCGATCTCGCGGCGTCGCTCGGTGCTCAGGTGGTCGGGCTCGGCGGCTTCACGACGCCGTACAGCCGGCGAGGCTCGGCGGTGACGGGGCGAGGGCCTGCGATCACGACGGGCAGCGCGCTGACCGCGGGCATGGCGGTGGCGGCGACGCGGCGGGTGGCCGAGCGTCGCGGCCTGTCGTTCGGCGAGCTCGAGGTGGCGGTCGTCGGCGCGCGCGGCTCGGTCGGAGCGCTGTGCACGCAGCTCGTCGCGCGGCTGAAGCCGCGGCGGCTCGTGCTGATCGGAAACCCGGTGAGCGGCACGAAGGCGCTGAAAGAGCTCGCGGCGAGGCTCGACACGAGGGAGATCGAAGTGACGACGGAGCTCGACCGCGTGGCGCGCTGCCGCGTCGTCGTCTCCGCGACGGGCGCGATGCGGCCGGTGCTCGACAAGGCCCCGATCGCGAGCGGCACGATCATCTGCGACGTGGCGCGGCCGCCCGACGCGTCGGCCAGGCTGAGGGCGCGGCGCGACGTGACGGTGATCGACGGCGGGCTGGTGGCGCTGCCCGACGCGTCGACGCGGTTCGGGCCCGGCTCGCTCCAGGGGCTGCCTCCCGGCGTGGCGCTGGCCTGCCTGTCAGAGACGATTCTGCTCGCGCTGAGCGGCGAGCGGCGCGACCGCGGCATCGGCGACGACGTCGACGTCTGCGAGGTCGACGAGGTGATGGCGCTGGCGGCGCAGCACGGCTTCAAGCTCGCGGAGCCGGCGCTCGACGGCCTCGACGCGGCGCCGGCGTGGGAGGCCGCGCGATGACGCTCGCAGCGTCGGCGAAGGCGTTCTGCGCGGCGTACGCGGCGCGCGAAGACCTGGCGCAGGGCTTTCGAGGCTGGACGAAGGCGATCGCGCTGGTGGCGTCGGACACGGGCGAGTCGGTGGTGGTGATGATCCGCGACGGGCGGGTGCTGGGCTGTGAGAGCGGGGTGGGGCGTGGCGACGTGGTGATCACGTCGAACGCGCAGACGCTGAGCGAGGTGCTCGAGCTCAAGCGCGGAGCGAACGAGCCGTACCTCTACGGCGAGCTCCTCGTGCGAGGCGCGGAAGAGGACTTCCTGAAGCTCGACTACATCACGTCGGTGCTGGGGCCCGAATCATGAACCCCCCGCCGACCACGCGTCCCCTCTTCCCCGGTCGGGGAGAGGGACAGGGTGAGGGGCGCCGAGGCGCGATGACGCTGACGGCGACAGGCTGTGGCACGGCGATAGCGAGCGTGTGTGCGTTCGGAGTCGTTCAGATCCAGCACACGGCGCCGGGCGTGTGGTCGCTGCTGCCGGTGCTCGCGGCAGGGGCGATCTGCCTGGCGCTCTCGAGAGTCTTCGGCCGCCTGTCGTCGGTCGTCCCCAGCGGAGCGGGCCTGCTCGCGTACGTGTCGAGGGGCCTGGGGCGGCGAGCGGGAGTGCTGATCGCAGTCCCCTACCTGCTGCTGACGCTCTTCCTGGTCGGCGTGGAAGCGACGATCGCGGGCACGCTGCTTCACCGGCTGGCGCCCGCACTTCCGACTGCAGCCGGAGCGCTGGCCTTCCTCGTCGGCACGTGGGCGTTCTGCCGGGCGGGGCTGCAGCTCGGCTTCAAGGCGCAGCTGGCGGCGACGGTGGCGCTGGTGGCGCTGCTGGGCGGGCTCTCGCTGTGGGCGGTGCTGCACGCGGGGCCGGCGACGCTGCTGCCGGCGGCGCCGAGCGCGGCGGGCCTGGCGCTGGCGACGGGGCAGGCGCTGTTCCTCTTCATGGGCTTCGAGCTCCTCACCGCGCAGGCCGAGCGCACCGAGCCGCGGACGCTGTCGAAGAGCCTCACGGGCACGGTGGCGCTGCTCGTGCCGTTCTACGCGCTCGTCGCGCTGGGCGTGGCGAGCCTGCCGCCGGGAGATCCGTTCGAGCTGCTCGCGCGGGCCCACGGGCCGCTGTTGCCGCTCGGAGTCGTCATCTGCCTGCTGGCGTCGTTCACGTCGTTCAACGGGGCGCTGCTGGGGCTCTCACGCTTCACGGCGGCGCTGGCGGCGCAGGGGGCGCTGCCGAGATCGCTGGGCGTGGCGGCTCCGCCGAGGCTCGTGCCGAAGAACGCGCTGAGCGCGCTGCTGGCGCTGGCGATCGCGGCGACGGCGCTGGTGCAGTGGGGGCGCGCGCTCGAGCCGGCGATCCTCGCGGCGGCCGCTGCGGCGTCGCTGCTGTACGCGGGGGCCGCGTGGGTGCGTGAGGGCAAGCCGTTCGCAGAAGACGGTCGCCCGCTGCACAAGCGGCTCGCGGGGCGAGGCCTCGCCGTGGGCCTCGCAGCGCTGGCGGCCGGCGTGCTCGCCGGCGCGGGCATCGGGGCGCTCGTGCTGCTGGCGTCGGCGTGGGCGCTGGCCGGCGTCTTCAGCCTGAACCTGTGGAGGAGGGCCGAGCGATGACGATCGACTACTCGATCTCAGGCTGGGTGCGGCGCGTGCCCACGCTGCAGTGGGCGCGCGAGGACGCGGCGCTCGAGCGGCACCCGCGCGAGCTGCCCGAGATCGTGCTGGCGTCGAAGCCGCTGGCCGAGGTGCACCGCCTCGACCTGGCGCTGTTCGAGGTCTTCGAAGAGGCGGCGCTGCGCGTCTCGGGCGCGCTGGTTCGAAGAGCGCCGACCGCCGAGGCGCTCGCGTTCGCGGCGCAGCAGACGCTCGACGAGGCGCGGCACCACGAGCTGTTCCGCGAGCGGCACCTGCTCGCGCGGGCGGCGGCGGGGCTGTCGGCCGAGGGCGCGACGACGGCCATCCTGATCCCTCCGCTGAAGAAGTTCCTCGACCACTGCTACGAGGTCGCCGACGCGGGCTCGTTCGTCGAGGCGCTGGCGCTCATGAACCTCGTGCTCGAGGGCATGGCGTTTCCGCTCTACGCGTACGAGCAGCGGTACTGGGCTCCGGTCGACCCGGCGCTCGCGGCGCTCGTGGGCAGCGCGTTCGCAGACGAGACCCGGCACTGCGCGTTCGGAGCGCGCACGGTGCGCGAGCTGCTCTCGGGCGACCCCGAGCGGCGCTCGCGCGTGGCGAAGCTGTGCGCCGAGGCGCGCACCGCGATGGCCGAGGTCTTCCGCTACTACGTGCGCAAGTTCGTCGGTCTCTTCGACGCCGTCGCTCGCCGGCACCGCGAGCTGTTCGCCGGGGCCGAGCTCGTGCCCGGCCGCCTCATCGCTGAAACCCCCTACGAGGAGCAGGTCCGCATGATCCACCACAGCATCGACACCGAGCACGCGCGGCTCATGGCGAAGGCGGGGCTGCAATGAAGAACTCGCCCTACGTTCGCGCCGAGCACCTCGCCCTGGTCGTCGTCGCGCTCGGCCTCTTGATGGTTCACCTCGGCGAGCTGTCGTGGCCGCGGTTCCTCGCGGCGTTCGTTGCGATCGATCTGCTCGGCTACGTGCCGGGAGCGATCGCGGCGCGGCGGGCCCGGGGCGGCGCGATCGCTCCGGTCTTTCACCACCTCTACAACCTGACGCACAGCTACCTGACGGCCGGCGTGGTGATCGCCGTCTGGGCGCTCGCGCTGGGCCGCCTCGAGTGGGCGATGCTCGCGATTCCGATTCACCTCTCGGGCGACCGCGGGCTGTTCGGCAACGCCGAGAAGCCGGCGTCGATGCCGTTCGAGGCGGTGACCGAATGACCGCGCTCGCTCGCACGGACGTCGCGACGATCGATCACCCGTCGGGCTACCTCGCGCTCACGCCGCGCAACGCGATCTTCACGCGCGACGGGCTGCCGGGCTTCATCTCGTACCGCGAGCAGGGCAAGCACCTCGTCGCGTTCGGCGGAGTGCACGCTCCCGAGGCGGCGCGAGGCCCGCTGCTCGACGCGTTCATCGCCGAGGCCGAGGGCCGCGGCCGGCGCGTGCTCGCGGTGCAGGTGCGGGAAGAGCAGGGCGACCTGTTCCGCGCGCGCGGCTTCACGGTGAACCGCTTCGGCGCCACGTACGGCCTCGAGCTGCAGGGCTACTCGTTCGGCGGGCACCGCAAGGTGAACCTGCGGAACAAGGTCAAGCGCGCGCGCACCGCGGGGCTCACGGTGCACGAGGTCGGTCGCGAGCTGCCGTCGAACGACGAGACGTTCGCGAAGCTGCACGCGGTCAGCGACGCGTGGCTCGGCGCGAAGAAGAAGAAGGAGCTCGACTTCATGATCGGCGAGCTCGGCGGGCCCGGGCACCCCGACCGGCGCATCTTCGTGGTGCAGGACGCCGCGGGCCGCGCGATCGCGTTCATCACCTACGTGCCGGCGTTCGGCCGGCGCCGCGGCTGGCTGCACGACCTGACGCGCCGCGTGCCCGACGCGCCCGTCGGCTGCATGGAGCTCTGCAACCAGTTCGCGATGGAGCGCCTCGCCAGCGAGGGCGCCCAGTGGCTGCACTTCGGCTTCACGCCGTTTCTGGTCGAGCCGGGCGAAGGCGAGGGCTCGAGCCAGCTGCTCGCGTGGGCCCTGCGCATGCTGGGGCGGTTCGGCGCGGCGATCTACCCGGCGCAGAAGCAGCGCGAGTACAAGAAGAAGTGGCTGCCGCAGGTGGTCGAGCCCGAGCTCGTCGCGTGCCGGCCGCTGTCGCTGCGCGCGATCTGGGACCTCTTGGTGCTCACGAGGTCGCTCTGATGAAACGGGTACGAGTCATCGTGAACCCCGGCGCCGGCGGCGGCCACGCGATGGAGCGCCTCAGCCGTTCGCTGCGACCGCCCACCGGCGTCGAGCTCGAGTGGGTGCAGAGCCGCTCGGCCGCTCACCTCGCCGAGCTCATGAACGCCGCGCAGCGCGAAGAGCTGCACGCGGTCGGGCTCGCGGGCGGCGACGGCACGGTGCAGCACGCGCTCGCGGGTCTCGAGCCGGGCGTGACGAACCGGGTGCCCATCGGCGTGCTGCCGGTCGGCTCGGGCAACGACTTCGCGGTCGGCTGCGGCGTGCCGCGCCAGGTCGGCGCCGCGATGGAGACGCTCATCTGGGGCGTGCCGCGCCGGGTGGATCTCGGGGCCTCTCGCGCCGGCCGGCGGTTCTGCTGTGTGGCCGGCGTCGGTCTCGACGAGCTCGCGCTGCGCATCATCTACTCGTCGTGGCTTCCGCGCTCGAAGGTGCTGAACGTGCTCGCGGCGCTGCGGGCGCTGGCGGTGTACCGCCCGCGGCGCGTGCGCATCGCGTGGGAGGGGGGCTCGTTCGACGGCGAGATCATGTTCGCCGCGGTCGCGAACACGCGCTCGTACGGCGGCGGGTTCATGGTGGCTCCGGCGGCCGAGGTCGACGACGGCTGCCTCGACCTCTGCATCGTGCGGCGCACCGGGCGGCTGAAGCTGCTCGCGAGCTTCCCGCGCATCATGAAGGGCACGCACGGCGAGCTCGACGAGGTGCTGCTGGTGAAGAGCCCGTGGGTGCGCATCGAGAGCGACGAGCCGCTGCCCGTGCCGCTCGATGGCGAGCTCGGCCTCGTCGAGACGCCGCTCGAGCTCTCGTGCCGCGGTGGAGCGCTGAGGTTGTTGGTGCCGGAAAGACGGGAGGCGCTCGCGAATGCTGCGTGAGATCGTCACAGGACTCCCTCTCCTCCGTAGGGGAGAGGGCCGGGGTGAGGGCGACTCCTCCGCGGCGCTCAACGGCCCCCCCACCCCGTCCCTCTCCCCTACGAGGGGAGAGGGGGCCACGTCCTCGTGGCTGATCTCACGTTCACAGGATCTCCTCTGGTTCCAGGGCTCGGTGCTCGCCGGCGTCGCGCTGATGCTCTTCTTCCTCGCGGTCGGCCCCGCGAGCCCGCTCGCCATCGGCGGCCTCTTCCTGTGGGGCGTGCTCTTCGACGGCACGCACGTGATGGGCACGCACGTGCGTGCCGGCAAGGTCACCGACTCACGCAGCTGGTCGCTGCTGCTCTTCGGTCCGGCGTTCGCGATGGGCGGGCACGCGGCGTTCTCGTGGTTCCTGCTGTTCGCGTACGTCTGGGCGTTCTGGCACCTCATCCGCCAGCACTACGGCTTCCTCGCGCTCTACCGCCGCAAGGCCAACGTCACCGACGCCGCGAGCGGGCGCCTCGAGACGGCGCTGCTCTGGGCGGGCAGCCTCTACCCGTACCTGCGCTTCTCGCTCACGCCGGCGTTCGCGCGCTCGGGGCTGCCGGTGCTCGCGCCGCACTGGCTGCAGCCCTGGCACGTCGACGTCCTCATGGGGCCGCTCGTCATCGCGCTCGCGATCGCGGTCGCGGCGCGCGGAAAGCTCGGGCCGCGGCACCTGCTCATCGCCATCGTCACGCTCTTCCACATCGCCGTCTTCGCGCTGCTGAACGATCTGCTCGCGATCACGGCGACGCTCACCCTCTTCCACAACCTGCAGTACCACCGCATCGTCTGGCAGTACGAGCAGCGGCAGGGCCGCGTGCCCGCCGGCGGTCTCGTCCGCTACCTCGCGCTCGGCATGGCGCTCGGCGCGGCGTGGTACGGCGCGCGCGTTCTCGGGGCCACGTTCGCCCCCACGCAGCTCATGCGCGACGTGCTGCTCGGCCTCGGCTGGGGCGTGGCGTTTCAGCACTACTGGGTCGACGGCCAGATCTGGAAGGTGCGGCGTGACCCGAAGCTCGCGCAGGTCCTGGAGGCCCAACCCGCATGAACCGAATCGCTCCCATCTGGGCCGAGGCCCTGCCGCCGCCGTTCCCTTCGCACCCGGGCGGCACGCTGCGCTGCGACGTCGCGGTCATCGGCGCGGGCTTCGCGGGGCTCTCGGCGGCGCTGCACCTGCTGCAGCGTCGGCCGGGCGCGAGCGTCGTCGTGCTCGAGGCCGATCGCATCGGCGCCGGCGCGTCGGGCGCTACGACCGGCATGCTGAGCCCGGGCGTCGGGCAAGATCTGCCCGGCCTCATCGCGCGCCTCGGGTCGCGCGGCGCGCGCTCGCTCTACCTCGCGACGCTCGACGCCGTGCGCGACGTCGAGCGCCTCACGCGCGCGCACGGCATCGACTGCGAGCTCGAGCTCTGCGGCCAGCTCGTCGTCGCCGGGCGCGCCTCTCGTCGCCTCGAGCGCCTCACCACCGCGCTCGCGAGCCTCGATCTGCCGTATGAGCCCAGGCCCGGAGCCGTGCGGCTCCCCGTCGCAGGCACGCTGCACCCGGGCAAGCTGCTCGCGGGCCTCGCCGAGCGCGTCGTTCGCCGCGGCGGCACCATTCTCGAAGGCGCGCGCGTTCGCTCGGTGAGCACGACGCAGCCCGTGAGGCTCGAGGTGAACCACGGCGGCGCGGTCGTCGCGAGCGAGGTCGTCGTCGCGACCGCGGGGTTCACGCCGGAGCTCGGCGTGCTCACCGGGCGCGTGCTGCCGGTGCACCTGCAGGTGCTCGTCACCGAGCCCATCTCGACGCCGTGGCCCGGCCGCGAGGGCGTGCTCGATGCGCGGCGCGTGTTCAGCTACTGGCGGCTCACGAAGGACGATCGCCTCGTCTTCGGCGGCGGCCGGCCGCGCTACCGGTGGGGCGGCAGCACCGAACCGCTCGCGCCACGCGGCGCGCTCGAGCGCGAGCTGCACCGCAACTTCCCCGACGCCCGCGTGAGCGGCGGCTGGAGCGGCGTCATCGGCTACGTCGCCGACGCGCTGCCCGCCATCCACCGGTGGACGAAGAACCCGAGCGTCGTGCACGCCGTCGGCTGGTGCGGTCACGGCGTCGCGCTCTCGCTCGCGTCCGGCGCGTGGGTCACGAAGCTCCTGTGCGACGGCGCGGCCCCTCAGGACCTGCCGTGGTTCCGCGCGTCGCCTCCGCGGGTGCCGTTCGAGGCCGTGCGGTGGCTGTCGTTCCGCGCCGCGGTCGGCGCGATGTCTCTGATGGACAAACTGGAGGCCCGGAAATGAAGCACGTCGACGTTCTCGTCATCGGAGGCGGAGTCGGAGGCCTCGCCACCGCGCTCGCCTTCGCGCAGCACCGCGGGCTCACCGTGCAGGTCGTCGAGCGGCGCGCCGGCCCCGGCAACATCAACCGCGGCGACAGCATGCTGCCGGCCGTCACCCGTCACCTCGTGCGCTGGGGCGCGATGGAGCGCGTGATGGCGGCCGGCGCCAACCCGGTCGATCGCATGCAGGTCTTTCACGCGGAGGATGGGCTCCTGTTCGAGGGCGCGCTGACCGACCCCGACGGCTCGCCGTACGTCGTGCTGCCGCACCCCGAGATCGAGCGCGTGCTCGCCGAGGCCGGGCGCGCGACGGGCCGCGTCGAGGTCTCGTTTCGCACCAGCCTGCGGCGGCTGCACGAGCGCGACGGCCGCGTCTGCGGAGCCACCGTCGTCGACGAGCGCGGCAAGGAGCACGACCTCGCCGCGCAGCTCGTCATCGGAGCCGACGGCAGCGCCTCGAAGGTGCGCGAGCTGCTCGACGTGCCGTTCTTCTCGACGCCGTACGAGACCGGCTACTACATCGTCGATCTGCAGCGGCCCGCGCGGTACCGCGACGCGATGCGCCTCGATCTGCACGCGGACGGCGGCGTCATGACGATGCCGCATCGCGACGGCGTCGTCGGCGTCGCGGTGCTCGTGCTGCCGCACCAGCTGCAGGTGTTTCAGGCGGGCACGATGCAGCAGCGCCTGCGGCTCATCTGGCAGCGGTCGTCGCTGCTCGCGGGCATGACGCCGGTGGGCACGACCGCGCACCTCTACCGGCTGCACCGCGGGCACGCGGCGCGGTACGTCGCTCGCGGCGCGGCGCTGATCGGCGACGCGGTGCACCTGACCAACCCGACGGCAGGGCAGGGCATGACGATGGCGATCGAAGACGGAGCGGCCCTGGCGCGGCACGCCGCACCGCTGCTCGAAGCGCGCGCGGCCGAGGCCGACGTCGACGCGGCGCTCGCGGCGTACCAGGCCGAGCGAAGGCCCGCGAACCTCGAGCTCGTGCGCTGGTCACATTGGATGGGCCGCTTCTTCGCGATGTCGGGCCCGATCGCCGACTCGGTGAAGCGGCACGTCTTCGCGTTCGGCCGCACGCCGGTGGGCAAGTGGGTGCAGCGCGAGATCTGGGGCCACGTCGCGACGCGTAAGGCGAGCAGCGAGCCCGACTGGAAAGACAGAAAGGCGTCATGACCCCGTTCCTCGATCTGCCCGGCCTGCGCTCGCTGACGATGTTCGGCAGCTGCCTGTCTCCGCTGACGAAGACTCCGACGAGCATCCCCGACTGGTTCGCGGTGGTCGACGACGTCGGCGAGGCCCTGCGCGCGCTCGGTCACGGCGCGTTCGCGCGCGCCGTCGCCCGGGTGCTGCCGCCGGCGGTCGTCGTGCCCAAGCTGAACCTCGTCTCGCCGCAGCAGCTCGCAGAGCAGCTCGCCGTTCGCTACGACCTCTACTTCGCGGGCCGCCTCGGCAAGAAGACCGAGCTCGTCTGGGCTCGCGACGCGCTCTGCGCCGCCCAGCTCGACGCCGCGACGGCGACGGCGCGCGCGACGATGGCCGAGGTGGCGCTGTGGGGCCTGCCGCGGCAGGTGCCGCTCGAGCACGTGCTGCGCCGCTGCATCTCGCTGTCGTACGACGCCGAGGTGCGGCCCGAGCGGCCCGAGAAGATCGTCGCGCTCTTCGACGCGTTCGCGCCCTGGTACCGCGAGCAGTACGCGCCGCTGCTCGCGCACCGCGCGCACGGCGACGTCGTCATCGATGACCGCACCGATGCCGTGCGAGCGCTCGAGCGCCGCGCGCTGAGCCGTCTGCTGTGGCGGTCTCGGCTGCGCGCCGTCGCGCGGTGGCCGAAGAACCTGGTGCTCTACGACGGGGCGCTGAGGTACCTCGCCGGCAAGCTGCAGCGCGCGTGGCAGCCTGCGCTGCCGTCAACCTCCTTGACCAACAAGTGAAGACAGTGGAGCGCACGCGTCGCGTCGAAGGGGACGCTCGCGTGCGACAGCGGTGAAACCCGTGCGTCTCGAGCCAAGAGCTTGAGTGGGCCGCGGGGCGCGATCCGTCGCACGCGGGTTTCGGGTCGGGCACCCGAGGGGGGTGGTCCGCGCGTTGCTGTGCGTCGCCCCGTCGCAAGCAACCCAACCGAAACACAGGGGAGACACCATGAAACGGGGAGTCGCAATGCTGTGCACCGCGCTGCTGGCGTGCGGAGAGCCGAACCGGCCCGCACAGGGCCGCGCGCAGGCACAGGCGCTCGAGGGCGCGCGCAACGAGGCGTTCCGCGCCGCAGCCACGAAGCGCGGAGTTCCGCTCGAGCTCTTGATGTCGATCGCTCACCACCAGGGGCGCTTCGAGCTCCCGCCCGACGCCGAGCAGCACCTCGACGCGCCGCCGGCAGACCCGATGACGAGCCTCGACGCGACGCCTCCTGCCGCCGAAGTCGAAGCGGTGCCGGAGCTCGCCGAGGTCGACCCCGAGGCTCCGGCCGAGCTCGAGCCTGAGATCGAGCTCGCCCCCGACGAGACGGACCTCGGGCTGCAGACGTCGCTCGCCGAAGACGCCGTCGCCGATGACCCCGAGACGGGCATCGACCCGATGGGCGAGGTCGAGGCGATGCAGGAAGGCGACGCTCACTCGGGCCTCGAGGTGTTCGGGCTCATGTACCTGACGCCCGAGCAGGTCGCGCGCGCGGCCGAGCTCACCGGCGCCACCGAAGAGGCGATTCGCGGCGATCTCGCCACGAACGTCGACGCGGCGGCCGCTCTCATGGCCGACCTCGCGGCGAAGAACGGCGTCGACACGTCGAACGAAGACGTCGAGGCGTGGGCGGTGGTGATCGCGCAGTTCGTGGGCGCCGACGGCGACGTCGAGGTCTCGGCGCTCGCGCTGGCGGCGGTGAAGGACCTGTACCTCGACGGCTTCGAGGTCGTGACCTCCGACGGTGAGCGCCTCGCGATGACGGGCATCGGGCGCGACGTCGCGGTCGCCCGGCAGGAGCTCACGCCCGGCCAGTACCCGCCGATTCAGTTCATCGCCGCGTCGAGCTCGAACTACTCGAGCCGCAACGGCGGCAAGGTTCGCTTCGTCGTCATCCACGACATGGAAGGCACGATGGCGGGCACGATCAGCGTTTTCAAGAACCCGAACCGCGGCGCGTCGGCGCACTACGTGCTGCGCGCGAGCGACGGGAAGATCGTGCAGATGGTGAGCGAGTCGAAGAAGGCGTGGCACTGCGGGCACGGCTGGTTCAACGCGAACTCGATCGGCATCGAGCACGAAGGCTTCGCCAACAAGGTGAAGGGCGGCGGCTACTACAACGCGACGCAGTACAACGCGTCGGCGAACCTCGTCTGCGCGATCGCGAAGAAGTACAAGATCCCCGTCGACCGGAAGCACATCTTCGGTCACGGCAACGTGCCGTCGAACAACTCGAGCACGACGCTGTGCTCCGACACGCGCGCGAACGCCGGAGCCTGCGGCGGCGCCTCGCACCACCACGACCCCGGCAAGTACTGGGACTGGACGACGTACATGCGGCTGATCGCGCGCTGCGTGTCGTTCAAGCCGGCGCCTCCGCCGACGAAGCCGCCTCCGCCTGCTGCGGGCGGCACGACGGTGAAGGGCCTCGTTTACAAGGGCACGACCACGACCGCGCGCATCGCCGGAGCGACCGTGCGTCTCGGCACGCTGACGACGCGCACCGATGCGACGGGCTACTACCAGTTCACCAAGATCCCCGCGGGCACGAAGACGATCACCGTGTCGGCACCGGGCTACGTGACGGCGAGCCTCTCGCGGGCGGTGTCGGGCTCCGAGACCTGGGGCAGCGTGGGGCTGAAGGCGGCGCCTCCGGCGGGCACGGCGAAGCTGATCGGCGTCGTGACGAAGGGCACCTCGACGCGGGTGTCAGGCGCGACGGTGCGCCTGTCGAACGGGCGGTCGACGACGACGAACGCGAGCGGCGTGTACACGTTCACCGGGCTGTCGCCGGGCACGTACACGATCACCGCGACCAAGTCGGGCGTGGGCACGGGCTCGACGTCGCGCTCGGTGACGAACGGCACCGAGACCTGGGGCAGCGTGAAGCTCTAGTGCAAAGGTCAGAAGAGCGTCCCCTCTCCCCTCGTAGGGGAGAGGGACAGGGTGAGGGGCGGTTCGACGACCGGCAGCCGGCTACCGAACGACCTTCACGTTGAAGGTAGCGGTCTGAAACGTCCCGTAGAGGCGCACCCAGAGCGGCAGGTACATCTCGAGGCCGCGGGCGCCGGTGATGTCGCCGACGTCGACGATGTGGCGCCAGCCGAACGACTGGAGCAGCTCCTTCACCTTGCCCTTGGCGGCGGCGTCGTTGCCGGCCATGAACATGTCGTGGTTCGCGGAGGCGAGCGAGGCCGGCTCGACCATGAGCTTGGCGTTGACGGTGTTGAGCGACTTCACGACGTGGGTCTGCGGGAAGGCGCGCTGAATCTGTTCGCCGAGCGAGTCGGTGCTCGGCGTCAGCAGCGAGGGCGGCATGCCCTTCGAGAAGTCGAGCGGGTTGGAGACGTCGATGAGCACCTTGCCGGCGAGGGCGTCGGCGCCGGCGGCCTTCAACGCGTCGAGGGCGCCGGCTCCGTTGGTGCAGTTGACGAGGAGCTCGCCGAACTTCGCGGCGTCGCCGAAGGTGCCGGACGTGCCCTTGGGCGCGTGGGTCTTCGCGAACGCCGCAGCCTTCTCGTTGTCCGAGGTGCGGGCCCCCATGCAGACCTCGTGGTTGAGCTGCACGAGGCGGGCGGCGATGGTCTGCCCGACGATTCCGGTTCCGAGGACGCCGATTTTCATGTCCCGTGTTTAGTGCCGGCGCTGCTCGCCGCGCAGCAGTTTTCGTGCGAGGTTCCTGATCATGCCCAACGGAACGCAAGAGTCTTCGAAGCCGATCGCTGCGGCGACCGAGGCGATCAACACGGCCAAGGAGCAGCTCAGCAACGCCGCCGACGTCACCGAGGCGAAGGTGCGTGAGTTTCCGCTCGCCGCCGTCGGCCTCGCGTTCGGAGCGGGCGTGGTCGCGGGCGCGGTCGGCTATGCGCTGTTGCGCCGCGAGCAGACGTGGCGCGATCGCATCGAAGACGCCGACGTGGGCCGGCGGCTCTCGAAGCTGCTGCACCGGTTCATCTGAGCGTGCGTCGGCTCGCGCTGTTGGTCGTGGTCGCGGCGTGCTCGGGGCCGGGCGGCGGCGGCACAGCCGGAGGTGGAAGTGCCGGAGGTGCGAGCGCGGGAGGCGCCACTGCAGGAGGCGCGAACGCGGGAGGCGCGACTGCAGGAGGCGCGACCGCGGGAGGCGCGACTGCAGGAGGCGCGACGGCAGGAGGCGCGACGGCTGGAGGCGCGACGGCTGGAGGCGCGACGGCTGGAGGCGCGACGGCTGGAGGCGCGACGGCTGGAGGCGCGACGGCTGGAGGCGCGACGGCAGGAGGCGCAACGGCAGGCGGCTCGACGTTCACCTACTCCGAGTCGTTCTCCATCGCCGATGGCGGCGCCTGGCCCGCACCGTGGACAGTCGCGGGTGGCGTCGCGACAGCCGACGTGCAGGCGGGGCGCGCGCGGCTCGTCCCCACGCTGAGCGGCTACTCGCTGGGCCGCATGAAGGCGCCGGGCACGCTCGTCAACGTCGAGGTGCAGTTCACGTTCGAGCAGCCGAGCACGCCGCAGAACCAGGGCGTCGGCTTCTACGTGCGGCAGAACGGGGGCTACCTGACGCAGACGAACCCGACCGGCACGGGTTACGCGATCTTCATCGAGGCCTTTCGCAGCCCGCCCGGCATCGGAGCGTGGCGCGAGCTCAACGGTCAGGAGCAGGAGATTCAGCCGCACGCGAACGTGGCGGTGAGTGCGGGCACGCTCTACCGCGTGCGGTTCCGCGTCACGCAGCAGAACGCGACGACGACGCGCCTGCAGGGCCGCTTCTGGCCGGTCGCGACGGCCGAGCCCTCGACGTGGCAGGTCGATCTCACCGACACGACGGCGAGCCTGCAGAACCTCGCGGGCGGCTTCGCGATCGACTCGTGGAGCCAGCTGCAGACGGGCGGCGGTGTCGCGGCGCCGTTGTTCATCGACGACGTCGTGATCACCGGCCTGTGAGCAGGGACGACCACGCGGGCCGGGTCGCCCGACTCGGAGCTTCGTCGATCTCGAGAGCGCCGACCGGCGAGCGCCCGCGCGAGGACGTCGGCGAGCGACCGTGTGACTTAAATTGGCCCGCATGGGACTTCTGACCTTCGGCCTCAACGTCACCCTGGACGGCTGCGTCGACCACCAGGAGGGAATCGTCGACGACGAGACACACGCCTTCTTCACGCGCCTCATGGACGAAGGCGGCGCGATGCTCTGGGGCCGCGTCACCTACGAGATGATGGAGAGCTACTGGCCTGCCGTCGCCCGCGGAGACCAGCAGGCGCCGCCGGCGATGCGCGAGTGGGCGATCAAGCTCGAGGCCAAGCCGAAGTACGTGGTGTCGTCGACGCGAAAGAGCTTCTCGTGGACCAACAGCCACCACCTCGCCGGCGACCTGCGCACCGGCGTGCAGAAGCTCAAAGACGCGACGCCGGCGGGTGTGCTCCTCGGCAGCGGCAAGCTCGCGACCGAGCTCGACCGGCTGGACCTGATCGACGAGTACAGGTTCCTCGTCCACCCGAGGATCGCCGGCCACGGCCCGACTCTGTTCCAGAGCGGGCTGCCCGGCACTCGACGCCTCGAGCTGGTGTCGGCGAAGCCGCTGCGGTGCGGCGCGGTCGCCATGCACTACCGGCGCGCGCGCTGACTCGGGCTGCTTCGCTCCTCATCGACGACGGCGCGATCAGCGCCCCGCCCTGAGGCGCCGCCTCAGGAGCAGGCCGCCCAGCGGGAGCACGACGGCGAAGCCACCGACGATCGACCGCCCGGCCCACAGCGGTATCCGCTCCGCCGGCTCGTGCGACGGAAGCGCAGCGAGCCGGTCGGCCAGCTCGGCGTCCCAGCTGTCTTCGACCGGCTCTCCCTCGAACAGCGGAGCCCGGCCAGCGATGCCTCCCGCCACGAGCGTGCCGCCGTGATTCTCGAACGAGGCGTAGCGCTGCTCGCCGCGGCCCAGCCACCCACCCGTGCACTCGTCCTCTGCCGCGATGAAGAAGCGCGGCGCATCGCCCTTCCAGATGCGTCGCACCTCGACCAGCGTGTAGCTGCGGTGCGGCATGTCCAGGAGCGCCGGCAGCAGCGACAGGCGCGCGACCTCGCGGACCTCGGCGACCACCTGCGCCTCTTGCCACCCTTCTTCGAACGACGTGCCCGAGAGCGCGCACGAGAGCAGCAGGGCCACCAGAGAGGACATGCTCGAGATTGTCGGTAGCGCGCCCCCTGCGTTCATCGGCCGGCAGACCGATGTCACCCCCACGGTCACACGTGAGCGCGCAAAGGCGCGTTCCACCGTGCGCGCAGCGACCGGCACAGCGCCGGGTCGTCGTGCAGCGAGCTGCCGAACGACGGCATCAGCGCCGTGCAGCGCGAGCGCCAGCCCGGCGACTTGAACCGCTCGGGGAAGCAGCGCTCGAGCAGCTCGAGCATGATCGCGACCGCGGTCGAGGCGCCGGGTGAAGCGCCGAGCAGCGCGGCGATCGAGCCGTCGGCGCTCGTCACCACCTCGGTGCCGAACTTGAGCACTCCGCCGCCGCTGGCGTCGCGCTGAATCACCTGCACGCGCAGGCCGGCGACCTGCACCTCCCAGTCGTCTTCGTATGCCGACGGGCAGAACGCGCGCAGCAGGTCGAGCCGGTCTTCCACCGAGAGCAGCGCCTGGCCCACCAGGTACTGCGTCAGGTCGAAGCTCGACAGCCCGGCGCGCAGCACGGGCACGATGTTGTCGATGCCGATCGACTTGAGCAGGTCGAGCCACGAGCCCGCCTTCAAGAACTTCGTCGTGATGCCCGCGTACGGCCCGAACAGCAGGTGCCGCTCGCCGTCGATCCACCGCGTGTCGAGGTGCGGCACCGACATCGGCGGCGTGCCGACCTCGGCCTTGCCGTAGACCTTCGCGTGGTGCCGCGCGATGACGTCTTTGTTCGTGCAGCGCAGCCATTGGCCGCTCACGGGGAAGGCGCCGTAGCCCTTCGCCTCGGCGATGCCGCTCTTCTCGAGCAGCGACAGCGAGTAGCCGCCCGCCCCGATGAAGACGAAGCGCGCGCGCACGCTGCGCTCTGCGCCGGTCGCGAGGTCGCGCACGTCGAGCTCCCAGCCGCCGTCGACGCGGCGCACGTCGAGCACCTCGTGGCCGCAGTGCAGCGTGTGGCCCTCGAGCAGCGCTCGCGCGAGCGCGCCGAAGTTCACGTCGGTGCCCGCGGGCATGCGCGTGGCGGCGATGGGCTCGCGGGCGCGGCCCTCCATGATGAGCGGCGCCCACTCGGCGATCTGGCTCGCGTCTTCGCTGAGCTCGAAGCCCGCGAACAGGGGCGACCGCGAGAGCTTCGCCCACCGCTGCTCGAGGTACGCGACGTCGTCTTCCCCGCGCACGAAGCTCAGGTGCGGCACGTTGCGCACGAACGTGTCGCGCGCGGGCAGCTCGCCGGCCTCGACCAGCGAGAGCCAGAACTGCTTCGACAGCTCGTACTGCTCGGCGATGCGTATCGCCTTCGAGACGTCGACCGAGCCGTCTTCGGCCTGCGGCGTGTAATTGAGCTCGCAGAAGCCCGAGTGGCCCGTGCCCGCGTTGTTCCATGCGTCAGAGCTCTCGGCCGCGGCGCGGTCGAGCCGCTCGAACACCTCGACGCTGAAGCCGGGCTCGAGCTTGCGCAAGAGCGCGGCGAGCGTGGCGCTCATGATGCCGCCTCCGACCAGCACGGCGTCGAGCATCAGACGCCGCCCAACAGAAAGTCGATGGCCGCAATGATCTCGACGCGGTGTCGCTTCAACGAAGAGCGGGGGTGCTTGAGCGACTTCTTGGAAACGGCGCCGAGTTGCTGCGTGAGCATCACGACCGGCTCTCCATCGATCTTGAACGTCGGGTTCAACCTCGTCGCTGGGAGTGAGAGTGACGATGGGCGCACGAGTGGAGCCACCATTCTCGTCGGAAACTCATCGAGCAGATCAGACTGAATGAGAAGCAGGAAGGGGACCGTCTTGGCCGAACCGTGGTTTGGGTTCGGGTAGACGTCGAATTGCTTCATCACCAGCCCCGCTCGTCTTCATTCCAGATGCCGTGACGCTCGAAGAACCTCCGATACGCTTCGATCGCCTTCTTGTTCTCCGCACGCCACTTGTCGGCGCGGCGTTCGCGCACCAGCTCGGCGAGGTGCTGTTCGAACTCTCGTGAGAGGTTGATGTCCAGCGCTCGCGCCTCGTCGACGAGTGCGGCGTCGAGCGAGACGTTCGTGGGCCGCTTGGCGTGCGCACGTTTCATGCGTAGAACTTATGCGCAGAAATGCGGGCGTGCAATTGGCCCAGCCGCCCTCAGCAGCCGGTCGCGCAGCCGCCGTCGGCGCAGCAGATCTTCCCGCCCCCGCACGCGCGCCCGAGGCACTGCGTGTCGGCGCAGTCGGTCTTGTTGTCGCAGTCGTCGTCGAGGCCGTTGTTGCACAGCGGCAGCAGGGCGTTGTTCTCGGGCAGCGGAATGTGCGGCAGGCACGTGAGCCCCAGCAGGTTCAGCGAGCAGTTCCACAGCTTCACGCCCGCGGCGCAGATGTCGACTCCGCACGGCACCTCGATGTTGCCGCAGGCGTCGTCGGCGCAGTCCTTCTTCCCGTCGCAGTCGTTGTCGATGTTGTCCTTGCACGTCGCCATCGTCGCTTCGCTGAACGGGTCGCCGGCGCAGGCGCTCCACGTGCGGGTCGTGCAGTCCCACGTCTGGGTGCCGGCGGTGCCGCACGTCGTCGTGCACGTGCGCGACAGCGTTCGGCACGCCAGGTCGGCGCAGTCGGTCATCATGTCGCAGTCGTTGTCGAGGCCGTCGCTGCACGTGACGTCGGTGTTCTCGTTCACCGGCATGCACATCGGCGGGCCGCCGTCGGTGCCGCCGTCGACGCCGCCGTCCGTCATCATCATCATGCCGCCGTCGGGCCCGCCGCCGTCAGGCACGCCACCGTCGCCGCTGCCCGCATCGGGCGTCCCCGAATCGGGAATCACCACCACCGGGTCGTGGCAGCCGCCGTCGGCCTCGGCGACGAGGCCCGGCGGGCACTCCCAGCCGGTGCACAGGCCGCCGGTGCACACGCCCGAGGCCAGCTCGGTCTCGCAGCGGTTGCCGCAGGCGCCGCAGTTCAGCGCGCTCGTCGACGGCGACGCGAAGCCGATGATGACGGTCATGTCTTCGCCCGCGACGCCACGCGCCGTGCCGCACCCGACCAGCGTGCCGGCCTCGTCGAAGACCTCTGCCGAGAGCGTCACCGGGCCGGGCAGAAGCGAGCCCTCCTCGTACAGAATTTCCATCATCGGCGAGCGCACCTTCGTCTTCTTCGTGCGCGTCTGCGGCCGCGAGTCGGTGGTGTTGAGCCGCAGCTCGCCGCCCTCCGGCAGATCGAACGCGTGCACGCGCAGCGCGACGCGGCTCAGCACGCTCTGCGGGTCGAGCGTGCACGCCGCCAACGCCATCACCAGCGCCACGCGCCTCATTGCGGAGTCCCGTCCGTGAAGAAGAGCAACAGCACCCCGAGCGCGGCCGTGACGACCGCGCCCACCAGCGTCAGGTTCGTGGCGAGCCGCCAGTTCTCGACCGCGCGCACGTCGGCGCCCGAGTACGTGCCCTGCTCGGCGAGCTGCGTGAGGAACGTGTCGTAGCCCGCGCGCGCCTGCACCGCCGACACCGCCGACGCCGCGCCGAACGCGACGCCCAGGCCCAGCGACGCCCACGCGAGCCGGCGGGGAATCGGCATCGTCGGCGGCGCGATCTCGCTGCGCTCGATGCCCACGTCCGGAAACGGAGCGAACGGCGCCGACGGCGGCGGCACCACGCCCGCGCTCGGGTTGCTCGACACGAAGCCGCGCATGAAGCCCGCCCCGTACGGAATGCTGAACAGGCCCTTGCGCAGATCGTCTTCGACCGCGCCGCGCGTCGCCGAGCGCTTCGGCTTGAGCGAGCCCAGCGCCAGCTGCGAGATGCCGCCCTTCGACGCCCGCACCTTCGCCTCGCGGTCGTCTTCGAAGAACGCGAAGTACTCGCCGTCGCCGACGAGCTTCAGGAACACCGAGCTCTCGCCCGACGCGTTGAAGTCGGCGTACCGCGCGCCGCGTGAGTCTTCGACCCGCCACCGCCCTTTGAGCTGCGGCGGCACCTCGAGGTACCGCGCGTTGCCCCGCCGCAGGTCGAGCACCGGTCGCGAGAGATCGATCGCCGGCGGCTTCGCGAACACGTCGACGCGCGCGCGCGGGTCGGACAGGCCGTCGTTCGCCGCCGCCACGAACGCCGCGATCTCGGCGTAGCGCACGTAGCCGTCGCCATCGGCGTCGGCCGCGCCGAGCAGCGCCGAGCGAATCTCGTGCGAGAACACGCCCGACTCGAGCGCCGCCCACTCGTGCGTCTCGACCTCTTTCGTGCCCGACACCAGCACGCCGACCTCGGGGTGGCCGTCGAGCGCCTCTTTGTCGAGAAACGCCTTCACCGCCTCGAGCTGCGCCTGGCTGGCCGCTCCGCGCTTCGCGACGAGGAAGTACGCGTTGCACGCGTCGATGATGACGTGCTTGTACGTGGCCGGCACCGGCTCGATGACGACGCGGAACAGGTCGCGCCGCAGCAGCACCGAGTCGAGCAGGTTCACGTAGCCCTCGCGGTCGGCCGTCAGGTTGCCGTGCCCCGCGTACGCGAACAGCAGCTCGACCTGCTGGCCGGCCTGCGCCGCGGCGCGCGCCTCGTCGGCGAGCTCCTTCACGGCGCGCTCGAGCTCGGCCCGCGTCGGAGGCCTCGCCACCGCCGCCAGGCTCGGGTGCCGGCGCTGTGTGTCGGCGTCGAGCACCGCGAGCAGCTTCGGTTGAGCGCCCAGCGCCTCGAACAGCTCGAAGTACCGCGCGGCGTCGTCGTCGGCGAAGCGCAGCGGCGCCACGCCCGGGTCGCGGCTCGAGTTCAAGCCCACGACGAGCGCGAGCAGCCGCGGCTGGGTCGCAGCGCCAGGCCCCGAGGCCGCCGCGCACAAGAGCGGCGCGACGGCGACGGCCCACGTCACGGCTTGAACCCGATCGTCGCCGCCGCTTCGCACGTGGCGCACTTCGAGAACACGGCGCGCAGCTCGAGGTTCGGCTTCCACGGCACCGACCACGGCAGCGGAGTCTCGGGCCCGTCGCTCACGTCGCCCTCACCGACGAGCTGCGTGCCCGAGTAGACCTTCACGTGCTGAAGGCCGAGCGGCGTCGCGGCGAAGAGCACCGTGTCGCCGTCGGCGCAGCTCTTCGTGACCGTCTCGCCGCGCAGGCAGACGGCGCGCACCGAGGGTGCGGGCTCTTGCAGGGTCGTGCCGCCGCCGGCCGCTCCGCCGCGCGCGCCGAAGTCGTCGCTGGGCCGCGACGCGCCGTAATAGATGACGATGCCGATGAGCCCGGCCGCGAGCGCGACCATCGCCGCGGGCGCGGGCCGGAAGAGCGGCACGACCTTCGCGGCCGGCAGCGGAGGCTCGAACAGCCACAGCTCTTCCGGCGTCATCTCGTCGGGGGCTCCGAGCATGCGCCGCATCGCGAGCGCCGTCTGGTCGTACGTCGACCGGCAGCCGTCGCACGACTTCAGGTGCGCGCGCAGCTCGTCGCGGTGAACGGCGCCCTCGTTGCCCTCGAAGAGCTGGGCGATCTGGGCCTTGGCGTCGTCATGCGTCACTTCGCCACCGCTCCTTCCGGCACGCTCGAGACGAGCGAGCTCTCGACGGGGCGCGCGCGGTCGAGGTAGCCGCTCGCGCGCAGGTGCGCGAAGAGATCGCGCCGCAGCTTCGCCTCGAGCCTGCGCACCTGAATGCGCGTGAGGCCGAGCACGGCCGCCGCGTCTTCCTGCGTGAGGTGCTGCTCGAAGCGCACGCGGTAGACGTCTTGCTCGCGCGCGTCGCGGCCCGCGAGGAAGGTGCTCACCAGCCCGTGCAGCTCTTTCTCTTCGGCGACCTGCTCGGGCGACGGGGGCGGGGCGGCGACCGCCGAGCCGGCGTTCACCGAGCTGCCGAGCTGCGACTCGAGCGTCTCGTGATCGGTGAGGTCTTCACGGCCGCGCTGCTGGTTGAGCAGCTCGTTGCGCGCGATCGCCGCGAGGTACTGCAGGTAGTCGGAGGCGCCGTCGTAGGCGCCGCGCGCCTTGTCGGTGAACGCGCGGGCGAAGGCCTCTTGAACGACGGCGCCGACCTCGAACGGTGACGACGGGCGAATTCTGCCGCCGCGCGTCGACAGGCCGCGAGCGACGAGCGCCGAGAGCTGGGGTGCGTAATGTCTGAAGACGAGCTCCATGCTCTGCCTCTCACCGGCCCGGAAGCGTGACAGCAGCTGCCGATCTTCAGTGAGCAGGCTCATGCTCACCCCAGGCGAAAGGTCGGCTCACCGGGTGCGGACACACCGGGCCGACGGCGTGGATCGTCCATCGAGCGCGGTTCTACCTTCCCACGTGGTTCGAGCCAATCGGGGGAAACGCCCTGTCTCGCGAGGCATGGCACGTTCCCAAGCCGTTACATCTCTTCAACCCGTCGCAACGAACTTGCACACAGCGCCTCCACTCGCGGGTCAGGCCGACATGGCCCGGCTCGCCGTCGCATCGCTGCTGTGTTTCTGGTCGCTTACGGGCTGCGCCGCGATGCACGCGGTGACCGGCGACGAGATGTTCCGCCCGAAGGCCGACTCGAAGCCGGTGGTGCGCGGCCCGAACGTGCCCGAGCCTGAGCCGAGCGAGCCGCAGTTCGAGCAGGAGCTCCAGGCGGCCTCGTCCGACGAGCTGCCGCCGCTGCCGGCGAAGAAGAAGAAGAGCACCGACGTCGCGAAGAAATAGGGTGTTACCGTCGGTCAGGTGAGCGACGAGGCACGCATCGCGCGCTGCATGCTCGACGGCTTCGAGCAGCACTACGCGGCGATGCGCCACGTCGGCCAACAGGCGAAGCTCTGGTTCGAGCGCGGCGAGTGGCGGCGCATACAGACGATGCTGGCGGCCCGCGTCGACTTCTACGATGCGCGCGTCACCGCCTGCGTCGAGCGGCTGCGCCGCGAGTTCCCCGCCGAGCTGCTCTCGGAGCACGCATGGGGCCAGGTGAAGCTCGCGTACATCGCGCTGCTGCTCGACCACCGCCAGCCCGAGCTCGCCGAGGTGTTCTTCAACTCGGTGTCGTGCCGCATCCTCGATCGCACGTACTACCTGAACCGCTTCATCTTCGTGCGGCCGAGCATCTCGACCGAGTACCTCGACCTCGAGGAGCCCTCCTACCGCTGCTACTACCCGAGCCGCAGCGGCCTGCGCTCGACCATCGAGAAGGTCGTGCGCGACTTCCGCCTCGCCGTGCCGTTCGCCGATCTCAAGCGCGACGTCGCCCGCGTCGTGCGAACGCTCAGGCTCGCCCTCAGCCGCCCGCTCAAGGCCGAGGCGAACCACCAGATTCAGGTGCTCGAGTCGCTCTTCTTTCGCGGCAACGTCGCCTACCTCGTGGGCCGCGCGCTGAACGGCATCGACCGGTGGCCGTTCGTGGTGCCGATTCTTCACGACGGCGCGGGCAACCTGGTGCTCGACGCGGTCATCCTCGACCCGAAGGCGCTGTCGGTGCTGTTCTCGTCGACGCGCGCTTCGTTTCTCGTCGACGCCGACGTGCCCGCAACCTACGTGCGCTTCCTGCAGCTCATGATCCCCTCGAAGCCCGCGTGGGAGATCTACTCGCTGCTCGGCCTCGGCAAGATGTCGAAGGCCCTCTTCTACCGCGACCTGCTGCACCACCTGCGCCACTCGAGCGACCCGCTCGAGCTCGCCGAGGGCACGCGCGGCCTCGTGATGGTGGTCTTCACGCTCCGCAGCTTCCCGTACGTGTTCAAGGTGATCCGCGATCGCGCGCTGCCTCCGAAAGACGTCGACCGCCGCTCGGTCGTCGACAAGTACCAGGCCGTCAAGCGCGCCGACCGCGCCGGCCGCATGGTCGACACCCTCGAGTACTCGGACGTCGCCTTCCCCAGGGAGCGGTTCGCTCCGGCGCTGCTCGCCGAGCTGCAGCAGTCGGTGCCGTCACTGCTCGACGTGAAGGGCGACACCGTCTTCGTGAAGCACCTCTATGTCGAGCGCCGCCTCCGCCCGCTCGACCTCTTCCTGCAGACCGCGTCGGACGAAGAGATCGACCAGGCCATGGACGACTTCGGCGCCTGCCTCAAGGAGCTCGCCATGGCCAACATCTTCGCCGGCGATCTGCTCTACAAGAACTTCGGCGTCACGCGCCTCGGCCGCGTCGTCTTCTACGACTACGACGAGGTCGAGCCGCTGACCCACATGAACTTCCGCACGATGCCGATGCCGCTGCACCCCGAAGACGAGCTGCGCGCCGAGCCCTGGTTCTCGGTCGGGCCGCAAGACGTCTTCCCCGAAGAGTGGGCCCGCTTCCTCTACACCTCACCCAAGGTCGAAGCGGCGCTGCGCAAGCACCACCCCGACCTCTTCACCGCCCGCTGGTGGGCCGACGTGAAGCGCGAGCTCGAGCGCGGGCGCGCCTTCTACCCGCTGCCGTACCCCGACTCGTTTCGCTTCGCGCTCCGCTTCCCCTGGTTCCCCAAGACGGCCCACGCCGGCGGCTGAACCTCACTTCCACTTCACGGGCTTCGGGTTCCGCTCGTCGAAGTCCATCTGGTGCCAGTACGGGTACGCCGGCGTGCGCGCGCTCGCCGCGTCGAGCCTCTGCAGCTGCCCGTCGCTCAGCTTCACCTCGAGCGCTCCGAGGTTCATGCGCAGCTGCGCCTCGTCGCGCGCGCCCATCACCACGTTGCACACCGTCGGGCGCGTCAGCAGCCACGCCAGCGCGATCTGCGGCACCGACTTGCCGGTCTCGGCGGCGACCGCGTCGAGCGCGTCGACGACGCGATACAGGTACTCGTCGTCGACCTCGGGCCCGCCGACGGCGCCGCCCTTCGCGATGCGGCCGTCGCCCTTCGTGCCGCGGCGAATCTTGCCGGTGAGGCGGCCCCAGCCGAGCGGGCTCCACACCATGAGGCCGACCTTCTGATCGACCCCGAGCGGCATGAGCTCGTGCTCGTACTCGCGGCCCACGAGCGAGTAGTAGCCCTGGTACACGACGTAGCGAGAGAGCGCGTGCTGCTCGCTGAACGCGAGCGACTTCATCACGTGCCAGCCCGAGAAGTTCGAGCAGCCGATGTAGCGGATCTTCCCCGCCCGCACGAGATCGTCGAGCGCGCGCAGCGTCTCTTCGACCGGCGTCAGCGCGTCGAAGCCGTGCATGAAGTACACGTCGATGTAGTCGGTGCGCAGGCGCTTGAGGCTCGCCTCGCACGCGCGGATCAGGTGCCACCGCGACGAGCCCTTCTCGTTCGGCCCGTCGCCCATCGAGAACGTCGCCTTCGTCGCGATGAGCGAACCGTGCCGGCGGCCCTCGAGCGCCGCGCCCAGAATCTCCTCCGACGCTCCGCGCGAGTAGATGTCGGCGGTGTCGAAGAAGTTCGCTCCCGCTTCGAGGCAGATGTCGACGAGCCGCTTCGCGTCGGCGACGTCGCTCGACCCCCAGCGCTCGAAGAACGCGCCCTTGCCACCGAACGTCCCTGTTCCGTAGCTCAGCACCGGAACCTTCAACCCCGAGCCTCCCAGCACGCGATGTTCCATGGGAGCGGTTGGTAACAGGGTTTTTCGACGTTCGTCTTCCGATTTTCCGAAGCCCCGCAAGCGGGCGGCGTCGTTACTCAACGCCAATGGCGCACAGCATCGGCACGCCCCTCGCCTGGGCGGTCTTCTCGGTCGTCGTCCTCGTTCTGCTCGCCGTCGATCTCTTCGTCTTCCACCGCAAGGCGCACACGGTGAAGGTGCGCGAGGCGCTCATCTGGACGGCCGTGTGGATCTCGCTCGCCGTGACGTTCAGCGGCTACGTGTGGCTTCGCTTCGGCTCCCAGCACGCCCTCGAGTACCTGACCGGCTACGTCATCGAGAAGTCGCTCTCGATCGACAACCTCTTCGTCTTCATGGTCGTGTTCGCGCACTTCGGAGTGCGCCAGAAGGACCAGCACCACGTGCTGTTCTGGGGCGTGCTCGGAGCCCTCGTCATGCGCGCCGTCTTCATCGGGCTCGGCGCGACCCTGCTCGAGCACTTTCACTGGGTGGCGTACGTGTTCGGCGCCTTCCTCGTCATCACCGGCGTTCGGCTCGTGTGGCAGCGCGACGAAGAGCCCGACCCCGAGCGCAGCCTCATTCTGCGGGCGGTGCGCAAGCTCGCCCCGAACCTGCCGAAGCTCGCCGTCGTGCTGATCGTGGTCGAGACGACCGACCTCATCTTCGCGGTCGACTCGATTCCCGCCATCTTCGCGGTCACGACCGACCCGTTCATCGTCTACACCTCGAACATCTTCGCGATCATGGGCCTGCGCTCGCTGTACTTCGCGCTCGCCGGCATGATGGGCCGCTTCCACTACATCAAGCTCGGCCTCGCGCTCGTGCTCGGGTTCGTCGGCGTCAAGATGCTCATCTCGGGCGTCGTGACGGTGCCCGTCGTCGTCTCGCTCGCGGTGATCGTGCTCGTGATCGGCGGCTCCATCGCCGCCTCGCTCGTGTTCCCTCCGCACGGCAAGCCGAGACCGGGATGAGCACCGGCGCCGAGCTCGCCGTCGTCGTCGGCCTCGCCGTGCTCAACGGCGTGCTCGCGGGCGCCGAGATCGCGATCGTCGCCGTGCGCAAGTCGCGCCTCGAGCAGCTCGCCCGCGACGGGCGCCGCACCGCCAAGGCCGTGCTCGCCTTGCGCGCGCAGCCCGAGCGCTTCCTCGCCACCGTGCAGGTCGGCATCACCGTCATCGGCGCCAGCGCCGGAGCGTTCGGTGGCGCCGCGTTCGCCGACGATCTCTCGCGCCTCGTCGCCAAAGTGCCGGTGCTCGCCGAGCACGCCTGGGGCATCTCGTTCGCTGCGGCCGTCGTCGTCGTCTCGTACCTCTCGCTCGTCATCGGCGAGCTCGTGCCGAAGTCGCTCGCGCTGCGCTCGGCCGAGCCCTACGCGCTGCTGATGGGCCGCCCGCTGCTGTGGCTCTCGGTCGCGGCGCGGCCGATCGTCTGGTTCCTCACTGCGAGCTCGAACCTGGTGCTGAAGCCGTTTCGCGACCAGACCACGTTCACCGAGACCCGGCTCTCGGCCGACGAGCTGAGGGCCGACGTCGAAGCCGCCGCCGCGGCGGGCAGCGTCGACCCCCACATCGGCGAGATCGCGTCGCGCGCGCTCGAGCTCGCCGAGCTGACGGCCGCCGACGTCATGGTGCCGCGCACGCGCATCGTGTCGGTGCACGCGTCGCTGCCGCTGTCGGAGGCAGCCCTGAAGATCGCCGAGAGCGGGCACCGGCGCGTGCTCGTGCACGACGGCGATCTCGATCGCCTCATCGGCCAGCTCAGCCTCTGCGACGCCGTGCTGAAGAGCGGCCGCCCGCTGCGCAACGTCGTCGAGCCCGTGCTGTCGGTGACCGACGTCCGCAAGGCGGTCGACGTGCTGTCCGAGCTGCACCGCCGCGAAGCGCGGCTCGCGGTGGTGATCGACGCGCATGGGCTCGTCGCCGGCATGGTCACGCGCGACGACCTCATGCGCGAGCTGCTCGGCGAGCGGCTCAAGCCCGCGGCCGCTCCGATTCGGCCGCAGGCCGACGGCTCGGCCCTCGTGCTCGGCACCGTGCCGGTGCGGCAGGTGAACCGCGAGCTCGGCTTTCACCTGCCCGACGAGGGCGAGTTCAGCACCGTGGCGGGCCTCTTCCTCACGCTCGCGCAGCACATCCCCGCTCCGGGTGAGGTCGTGCAGACCGTGAACGGCTTCACGCTGCAGGTGATCGCGGCGTCCCGGCGCCGCGTTCGAGCGCTGCGCATCGTGCCGCCGCCCCAGCAGGCCGCGTGAGAGTCTCAGGTGTCACGACGGAGTCTGGTGGCCCGCGGCCGCAGCGAGCGCGTCATCGAGCGCCTCTGCTTGAATCGGCTTCGCGAAGAACCGGTCGAACCCCGCTTCGAGGGCGAGGCGCCGGTGCTCGCCGCCGCTGAAGCCGGTGACCGCGACGAGCAGCGGAGGCGCCGGCAGCGTGAGCGCCCGCAGCCCGCGCGCGACGGCATAGCCATCGAGGTCGCCGGGCAGCCCGATGTCGCACAGCACGATCGCCGGTGGCGAAGCGAGCGCCCGGGCCAGCGCGCTGCGACCGTCGCGCACGAGGTCGACGTCGTGGCCGAGCGACTCGATGAGCAGCTGCATCAGCTCGCCGCCGTCGGGGTCGTCTTCGACGACGAGCACCCGAAGCCGGCTCGCGGAGGCGGCGCTCGAGGTCACGACGGGCAACTGCGGGGCGGCGCGGCGCGGCAGTGACACGGTGAACGTCGAGCCGCGGCCCACGCCGTCGCTCGCCGCGGTCAGGGTGCCGCCGTGCTGAACGACGAGGCCGCGCGAGAGCGCGAGCCCCAGGCCCAGGCCGCCCTCGGCGCGGTCGAAGACGCGTCGCTCCTGCATGAAGGGCTCGAAGAGGTGTGCGAGCGAGGCTGGCGCGATGCCGACGCCGTCATCGCGCACCTCGACCCGGACCTCGCGTTCGGTCGCGTCGACGTGCAGCGCCACATGGCCGCCGCGCGGAGTGAACTTGCGGGCGTTCTGCAGCAGGTTCGCCAGCACCTGGGTGAGCCGCGTGGGGTCTCCGTCGACGAAGCAGGGCTCGGTGGCGCCACGCAGCTCGAGCTGGAGCCCCGCCTGCTCGAGCAGGGGGCGCTTGTCTTGCACCACCTCGGCGACGAGCGCGCCGAGCTCGACCGGGAGGCGCTCGAGGGTCAGCTTGTTCTGCGTGATTCGGGCGACGTCGAGCAGGTCGTTGATCATGCGCCGCATGTGCTGAACCTGCCGAGAGATGGCGTCTCGCGCGCGCTCGGTGAGCGGGTCGCTGGGCCCTCGCGAGTTCAGCACCTCGCTGGCGGTGGCGATCGCCGCGAGCGGGTTTCGCAGCTCGTGCCCGAGCATGGCGATGTACTCGTCCTTTCGCCGATCGGCGAGCTGCAGCTGC
>JBGALX010000033.1:0-121423 GCA_044223505.1 Myxococcaceae bacterium | reverse complement strand
CAGCGCATTCGTCTTCCCTGGGACCAATGGCGCGATGCGTACGAACGAGAGCGATCCTCAGAAGGTGCTGCGTAGCGCGCTGATCCGTGCTGCGCAGCTGAACCCGCCTGACGCTGCGATCCGCGCAGCGCTCGGCGGAGAGTCGAGCGATGAACGCGCTGCCATCGCGCGCGGACTGATCGACGGTTGGCAGCACGTGTGCCGCCGGTGCAAGTCAGCGGGTCGTCCCGAGGCCGAGCACACGAAGCGATTCAGTGACGCCGAGCGCCGCCGCTGCGAGAACGAGATCGACGGCAAGCCCTGCGGCATGGCGCTCTGGCCGCGGGCGATGCCGCGACCGCTCAGGTTTCACGATCTGAGGCACTCGACGGCGACCCTGTTACTGCGGGCGAAGATCGACCCGTACCGCGTTCAGCGCATCATGCGGCACAGCAACGTCAACGTGACGACCGGCGTCTACGGTCACCTCGTCGTCGAGGATCTCCGCGATGCGATCAACGCGCTTCCCGCGGGCCCAACCGTCCCTGCGATCGAGCCGTTCGAGGCGACTGGAAGCGGCCCGCATGGTGCGCCCGTGGTGCGGAGCATTTCGAGCGCGAAGCCGAAGGGGGAGGGGAGCGGGAAAAACCTCAACCCCTTCGGCACTTCCAATGAGCGGCGGAAGGGATTCGAACCCTCGACCCCGAGCTTGGGAAGCTCGTGCTCTACCAACTGAGCTACCACCGCGTGCTGCGGCACTCGTTCTGCCTCGCAACGTCGCACGGCGTCAAGCGCTCCTGACGCCGTGCGACGGCGAAGAGCGCGTCACCGGGCGAACCCGATCGCCTTCCGTGGGGGGGTCTTCGGAGGCGCCGTCAGCTGATCGAGCACCTCGAACACGATCTTGAACTGGCCATCGGTGCTGCGCCTGAGCTCGGCGACCTGCCTCGCGAGCTCGCGGTTGTCGATCACGAACTGCCGCAGGCTCACGAACGCGCGCATGATCTCGATGTTCACCTGCACGGCTCGAGCGCTCTTCAGCACGCTCGACAGCATCGCCACGCCCTGCTCGGTGAACGCGTACGGCGGGTAGCGCGCGCCGCCGCGCCCCACGTTTGAGATCACAATTTGTGATCTCAAACCGACGCTCTCGGCCGGCTTGAGCCGGAACATGAAGTCGTCCGGGAACCGATCGCGATTGCGCTGCACCGCTTGAATCAACGCGCGGTGCTCGACGCCGTACAGCTCGGCCAGGTCACGGCTCAGCATCACCCGCACGTCGCGCAGCACCACCACCCGCGCGCGGATCTTCTCGAAGGGCACGATGCGCATGGCCGTCACTCCTCGGCCGCCGTCAGCGTGAACGACCCGGCCACCGCGCCATACACGCCGATCATCAGCGTGCCCGCCGCCGCCGGCACCACGCGCACCGCCTCGTTGCCCGACGACGTCGCCGCGCGCCCGTCGAACACCGACGTCGTCGGAGCCGCCCCCAACCGCACGTACAGATCCACGTCACGCGACGACGTCGTCCGCACCAGCACCGGCCGCCCGCCGCGCACCGCCAGCGAGAACACCTTCAGCTGCTGCGCGCTCACCGATGACGCCACGCTCAGCGCCGTCGCCCTCACCACCTCGAGCGTCAGCGTCGACGCCTCGTCGGCGTGCACCGCCACGTACAGCGGCCCGGCCTCGGTCACCGTGCACCGCTCGCGGCTCGTCGCCAGGTACGGCCGGCAGTCGAACAGCGCCGCCGACGCCGGCCCTCCGGTGCGCACGTACAGGTCCGCGTCGCCGGTGCCCGTCAGCTCGACCGCAACCGCCCCCGACGCGAACGGCCCGAACGTGCGCCACGCCCCCTTCGCCAGTGAGAACGACTGCCGCCCACCCGCCGGAGCCCCCGACGCCGCCGACTCCATCACGAGCTCCTTCACGCGCTCGTACGCGATCTTCCCTTCCGCCACCGCTGCGTCGCGCGCCGCGATCGGCAGCCACAGAAAGTCCGGGTGCGCCGTCACGCTCGCGCCCGTCCACTCGCCGCCGATGATCTTCCCCGCCGCGTCGAGCTCCAGCACGTACTGGTACCGGTCGGTCGCCGTGTACGCGTCGACGCCTGAGCCGACGAACCCGACGTTCGGCGCGGTCTCGGTGATGTACCGCACGTCGGTCACCACCGAGACGAGCCGCTTCGCCGCCGCGTTGAACGGGTACTGCGCCACCTCGGCCGCCGTCAGCTCGCGCTTCGACACCACGCGATACGAGCGCAGCGGCTGGTTCCACACCTCCGAGTCGATCGTCCGGTCCTCCACGAACGACTGCCGCATGCGCCCCAGGTAGTTCGCCAGCAGCACGTGAAACGTGCCCGCGTTCGTGTCGCGGCACGCGCCGTCGAGCGGCCGCCCATAGTGATCCGTCGCGAAGTCCGCCGCGTCAGCGTCGCACCGCAGCGCCGCGAAGCGCGTTCGCGTGCGGTCGTGCACCAGCGACGCGAGCGCCTTCAGATCCTGCACCTCGAAGCGAACGCCGTTCTTCGTCACCGCGCCCCGCGGCTCGGGCAGCAGAATCGCCGCTGGCGACCACGCGTGGCAGATGCCCCACCACGAGGGAATGCACCGCCCGCTCGTGCGCCCCGCGCGCTTGCCGCACACCTCGCCCCGGCCCGAGTCACAGTCGGCGTCGCGCGAGCACGCGCGCTGCCCCGTCGCTCCGTCGATGCCGTGATCGCGCGACACCGCGTCCTCCACGCCGCTGAGCCCGAACGCCCGCTCGTACTTCTTCGCCGCCGAGTCGCTCGACGCCCCCGCCCACCGCGCGTTGATCGTGTCGTGGCTCACCGGCCAGTACGAGCCCGGCCACGGCACCTGCGCCGCCTCGCCCGACGTCGGCAGCACATCGAATCTGCGCTCGAGCCCGCTCGAGAACAGCTCCGGCGAGTCGGCCGCCGACCACTCTTCCTTCTGCGTCGCCTCGTCTCGCTCGGCGCTCACCTCCAGCACCGTCACCTCGCCCACGCCACACCCGCTGAACGCCACCACCAACACGGACCACCGCATGTGCTGCTCCTTGGAAAATGAGAGACCTGAATTGGCCCCTCGGGCCGGCGATGCATGCGGCGTTGCCTTCGCAACCACCTTGAGGGACACGGTGCGAGCCCATGCGCACCGTCTCGCTCGCCGGACTCGCGCTTCTTTGCGGCTGCACGTGCAAGACGCCGGCGCCGACGAGCTCGGCTCCTGCGCCCGCCATCGTCGACAAGATCGACGTGCACACGCACCTGAGCCCCGGCTCGCTCGGTCACCTGCTGCCGACGCTCGAGGCCCAGGGCATTCGCACCGTCGTGAACCTCTCGGGTGGCAGCGGCGAGCAGCTCGAGGTGCAGCTCCAGGCCGCCCGCCAGTTCCCCGGCCGCGTCGTCGTCTTCTGCACCCCCGACTTCACGAACCCCGACCCCGCTCAGCTCGAGCTCATGCAGCGGCGGGGCTGTCGCGGCGTGAAGGTCTACAAGGCGCTCGGCCTCGGTCTGCGCCGCGCCGACGGCGCGCTGCTCGCAGCTGACGACCCCTCGCTCGACGCGCTCTTCGAGAAGGCCGGTGAGCTCAAGCTCCCCGTCGCGATTCACACCGGCGACCCGAAGGCGTTCTGGCTCCCGGTCACGCCCGACAACGAGCGCTACGAGGAGCTCACCGTTCACCCCGACTGGGCGCTCTACGGCAAGCGCGTGCCCACCTTCGACGAGCTGCTCGCGCAGTTCGAGCGCCGCGTCGCGCGCCACAAGGGCACCACGTTCATCGGGCTGCACTTCGGCAACGACGCCGAAGATCCCGCGGCCGTCGACGCGATGCTCGAGCGAAACCCCAACCTCGTCGTCGACACCGCCGCGCGCATCCCCGAGCTCGGCCGCGCGCCGAGCGCCAAGCTCCGCGAGATCTTCCTGCGCCGGCAAGACCGCATTCTCTTCGGCACCGATCTCGCCGCCGGCGACCGCCCCGGCCAGCTCGTGCTCGGCTCACCGGGCCCGCGGCTGCCGACCGAGCTCGAGGTCTCACGCTTCTGGTCGTCGACGTGGCGCTTCTTCGAGACGAACGAGCGCGCGTTCGAGCATCCCACGCCGATTCAGGGTCGCTGGACGATCGACGGCATCGGTCTCCCGGCCGACGTGCTGAAAAAGATCTATCGCGACAACGCCGTGCGTGTGCTCGGGCTGTAGACTCTCGCGCGCCCGTGCGCTCCGTCGCTCTCGCCCTCGTCCTCCTGCTCGCGTGCGGCAAGCCCACCGGCGCCAGCGGCGGCCTGCTGGTCGAGGTCAACTACACGCTCCTCGGCGGCAGCTCGGGCTGCGTGAAGCTCAGCGCCGCGCCGTTCGAAGGCCCCACCCGCGAGGCGACCAAGGCGCTCGACGGCGAGCCGCGCCAGGCCACCCTGCGCTTCGGCGTCGGCCGCTCCGCCGACTGGCCCTCCTCCGAGGTCACGCTCTTCGCTTCGCTCTTCGAGGCCACGTGCACCGGCGCTCCGGTCGCTCAGGCGAGCTTGACCCGCGACTTCCCCACAGGCCGCGTCGACACCGTCGTCATGGATCTCGAGCAGCGCGCCACCGCGGGCGGGGCCGGTGGAGGCTCGGCGACAGCCGGAGGCGGCACCGCCGGCGGCGCGACTGCCGGTGGCGCGAACGCCGGTGGCGGCACCGCGGGAGGCAGCACGGCCGGCGGCGCGACTGCAGGCGGCGCGACTGCAGGCGGCGCGACCGCAGGCGGCGGCACCGCGGGCGGCGGCACCGCGGGCGGCGGCACCGCGGGAGGCGCACCCATGCCGGCCCCCTGCGACGGAGGCTTCGTGCGCATCACCACACCGTTCACCGGCGTCAACCACGACGTCGCGATCGTCGGCCCCGGCGACGTGTGGATCACCGGCGCCTCGCAGCCCTACGTCGCCCGCGTCACCGACGCCGGAGCCGTCTCACCCGGCCCGACCGGCTGCGGCGCGACGTTCTACTCTGCGTGGGCCCGCTCCGACGGCCGCGTCTATCTCGGCGCTGCCTCCGCGGTGTACCGCCTCGACGGCGTCGCCGGCATGTGCACCGTGCTCGACTCGGTCACCAGCGGCAACGTCGAGGGCCTCTGGGGCGCGCCGCTGACCGGCACGCAGCAGCAGCTCTTCGCGGTCACCACCACCGGCCACGTCGGCTACATGGGCGACGGCGTCACCGTCAGCCGCGCCGACGAGCACATCGCCGACGATCTGCACGCCATCGACGGCTTCTCGAGCGTCGACCTCTTCGCCGCCGGCGCCTCGGGCGGCTCGAGCAAGGGCGCCATCTTCCACTTCGACGGCGGCACCTGGGAGTCCTCTTACTCTGACGGCTCGAACGGCACGACGTTCTTCGCCTTGAGCTTCGTCTCGCCCACGCTCGGCTGGGCCGCCGGCGACAAGGGCGCCCTCATGCGGTGGAACGGGGCGAGCTGGACGACCGACATGGCCGTGCCCTCCGGGTTCACCGTCGTCCGCGGCATCAAGGCGTTCTCTGCGAGCGCCATCTACGTCGTCGGCAACGCCGACCGCATCATGAAGTGGGACGGCTCGGCCTGGATCAAGGTCGGCGACGCAATCCCTCCGGGCACCGAGCTCGAGCAGATCCGCGGCGAGAACGAGTGCGACCTCTGGGTCACCGGCCGCAGCGGCTTCGTCGCGACCACGCGCCGCTGATCACTGCACCAGCTTCACGTAGCCGTCGTACCGCGACTGAATCTCCGACACGTACTTCACCGGCTGCGAGCCCCGGCAATAGCCCGCCTTCGCCCGCCGGTAGAACTGCGGCTTCTCGAGCAGCAGCATCGCCTTCTCGACGTGCCCGAACCACCGCATCGGGTCGAGCCCGCGCTCGGCCGCCAGCCGTCGCGCGTCCTCCACGTGGCTCGGCCCCGCGTTGTACGCCGCCAGCGCGAACCGCAGCCGGTGCTTCAGCTCGATGCGACTGTCGAAGCGGCTCAGCATGCGCGCCACGTAGTCGCTGCCCGCCCGCACGCTCTCTTCCGGGTCTTCGCGGCGCTTCACCCCGAGCTCCAGCGCCGTCGTCGGCATCAGCTGAAAGAGCCCCAGCGCCCCGGCCCAGCTCTTCGCCAGCGGGTCGAACCGGCTCTCTTGAAAGCACTGCGCCGCGAGCAGCCGCCAGTCGAGCCCCACGCGCGACGCGTGCCGCTTGAACAAGGCATCGAACTGGCTCAGCGTGCCTGTCTGCCCCGACTCGGCCGCCCGCGCGATCTCGATCGCCGCGTTGCGCTCGAAGTAGCGCTTGCGCAAGAGGTTGTAGTCGAGCCCCCGGTACGTCGCCGCGATGAAGCCGTCGACCGCCTCGAGCAGCTTCTTCGAGTCGGCGCGCACCGCGTACGCGATCGGCAGCTCCGTCGCGACCACCGTGAAGTCGCGCGGAGCGTCGGGCAGGGTGTCGATCAGAATGCGGTCGACCACCTTCGCCTTGCCCTCCTGCAACAGCTCGACGTCGTCGGTCAGATCGGGCCGGTGCGGCACCACCGCCGCCTTCCCGATGCGCACCTCGTCGGTGAAGAGGTACGGCTGGCTGAACGCCACTCCCTTCACCTCGCTCACCGGGTGCAGCGCCGCAGCGATGAGGTCGCCGTGGCCGTCGAGCAGCCACGGCACGAGCAGGCTGCGCTCGGGCGGCACCACCACCTCGAGGCGGACCTTGAGGCGCGCCGCGAGCAGCTTCGCGAGCTCGTAGTCGAAGCCGAACAGCCGGCCCTGGTGCGAGAAGTAGCTGATCGGGTCGTTCCACGTGAGCAGCCTCAGCGCTCCGCGCTTCTTGATCGCGTCGAGATCGCCCGCGAACAGCCGCTCGGCGTAGGCCGTCAGCGCCTTCTCGACCAGAAACGCGTCGAGCGCCGCCTTGAGCTGCTTCGCATCGGGTCGCACCGCCCACGCGAGCTCCTTGCCCTCGGCGATCGGAAACAGCGCCTCGACGTCGTGGTTGTACGTCGCGATCGACGCGAACAGGTTGCTGTCGGTGACCGTGAGCCCGAGCTTGCCGCGCCCGACCTCGTAGACCACGCCCTCCGAGTCGAGCCGCTCGTCGGCCGCCGCCACCCTCGCGCCGAGCTCCGCCAGCGTCGCCGCGTACGCCGACCCCTCGTGCACCGTCACGGCCCGGCCCTTGAGCTGGCCCACGCTCGACGGCAGCCCCTTCGCGCCGCGCTTGCCGATGAGCAGCTGCTTCACCACCGCGACCGGCTGGGTGAACGCCACCCGCGCCTTGCGCTCTTCGGTCACCGTGAGGCCGTGCGCCAGCACGTCGCCGTCACCCGCGAGCAGCCGCGTGAACAGCTTCTCGAAGTCGGGCTCGGCGACGACGTCGAGCTTCAGGTCTTCGCGCTCGGCGAGCTCCTCGAGCAACTCCCGGTCGCGCGCCTTCGGGCTGCCCGCGCGCGGCAGAATGTCCTCGTCTTCGCCGAACACCAGCACCCGCAGCGTGCCGCGCGCCTTGAGCTCCGGCAGATCCGGCGCCGCCACCGCGATGAGCGCGAGCATCGGGCCGAGCACGCGTCAGACTCTAGCCGTCGCCCCGTCGGACGCGTTGTTGACTTGTGCGCACGCTCTTCGTAAGAGCGCGCGCGTCTCGGCCCCGTCGTCTAGCGGCCTAGGACGGTGCCCTCTCACGGCACAAACCCGGGTTCGAATCCCGGCGGGGTCAAAATGCTCTCGTCCGAGCGAAAGGCTCCTGGGGAAACCCGGGAGCCTTTTTTGTTTTCGCGGTATCCACCCGGCTTCTGGTGCGCCGCTTCCCCTACGCCGTCGTCCCGCTCGTGACCGTCGCGGCTGCGACGCTCGGGTTCGCCGTTCAGCGCCCCCCGCCGCCCGCAGGCCTCGACGACCCCGCCTGGTACCAGCTCCCCCTCTGCGGCCTCATGCACTGGGACTCGAACTGGTACCGCGAGATCGCCCTCAACGGGTACTGGTACCGCCCGGGCGAGCAGAGCCCCGTCGCCTTCTTCCCCGGCTTCCCGCTCACCGTTCGCGCGCTCACCTTCACCGGGCTCGGCGTCTGGGCCTCCGAGGCCCTGCTCTCGCTCGCCTGCGGCCTCTCGGCCCTCTTCGTCTTCCGCCGCTGGGCCCGCCACCTCGCCCCCGAGTCCACCGCCGCCACCGCGACCTGGGCCCTCGCCCTCTACCCGCTCGCCTTCTTTCTCTTCGGCGTGGGCTACGCCGACTCTCTGTTTCTTCTGCTCGTCTGCAGCGCCTTCCTCTGCCTCGAGGAAGATCTGCCTGCCGCCGCCGCGCTCATCGGCGCCCTCGCCACCTTCTCTCGGCCCGCCGCGCCCGCCGTCGTGCTCGGCCTCCTCGCCCGAGCGATCGAGCGCCGCCGCGCCGCGAAGCTCCCCGTTCGCGCGCGAGATCTGCTGCCCGCCCTCGCCGGCGCCGGCGCCGCCGCGTACATGCTCTACCTCGGCCTCGAGTTCGGCGACCCCAAGGCCTTCGCCACCGTTCAGTCGGCCCCCGGGTGGGACCAGCCGTTCGGCTTCCACACCGCCTTCAAGATCACCCTCATCGACGCCCTCCGCTCCGGCCGCCTCTCACTGCCCGAGCTGCTGCGCTTGCTCGGTCACGCCGCCGCCGCCGCCACCGCCGTGCTGCTCCTGTGGCCAACGTGGAAGAGACTCCCGCGCTCCTATGCCCTCTATGCCGCCATCGCGATCGCGCTGCCGATTCTCGCCAGCAAAGACTTCATCGGCTTCGGCCGATACGCCTTCGCCGCGTTCCCGTTCTTCCTCACCGTCGCGTTTTTGTTGGAAGAACGACCCCCCCTCCGGCGTTTCGTGTGGCCGGTGAGCGCCGGCTTACTCGTCTTTCTCACGTTTCAATTCGGGGGAGGCGCCTACCTCTCCTGACTCGAGCGCCGCGTTTCGTTACTCCGCTGCACCCTGCAGTTGTGTCAGTTTGCATTGCAGCCAGCAGTTCCAAGCCCCTGATCAGCGGGGCTCTTCGTGACGCATTTGCCATTTCGGCGCAGGTCGTGCATACGCCCGCGCCCCATGGTCCAAGTTCCCCGACATGTAAGACGAAACCACGTCGCGGCGATCGCACTGATCACGTTTGGCGTTAGTTTCGTGGCGAACGCTCAGGCCGGCGGCAACATCGCGGGCACCGGAGCCGAGGGAGGCGTGACCAAGGTCCCCTGGCGCGGCTCGTCGATCAGCTACGGGCAGTCGCTCTCGGCGCTCACGTTCGCACCGAACGGTGACCCCTTCCCGTCGTCGTTCGACTCCGACGGCCGCCAGATGTACCAGTACAACCCCACCTGGGCGCAGAACCTCCTGCTCCTGCCCGAGTGGCACTTCAACGATCTCTTCTTCGCGCGCGGCCGCCTGTGGATCACCCAGGAGTTCACGCAGCCCGACCAGCTGAACAAGCGGTACGAGGTCGAGATGTCCGACGCGATCATCGACCTCGGCACCACGGGCTGGCAAGAGAAGTACAGCGGCCTTCGCGTCAGCGGCAACGTTCGCTTCGGCTTCCCGACCTCGAAGCTCTCTCAGCTGCGCACGCAGTTCCTCTCGATCGGCCCCGCCGCCGTGCTGTCGCGCACCTTCCCCGTCATGGCGGGCCTCACGGTGGCCTACGTCGGCCGCCTCACGGGCCGCTTCACCTCGCGCACCACGGGCACCACGAACGCCCCCACGTACGCCACGCCGGCCGGTCAGGTCAGCGGCGCTTGCCGTGACCCGCTGACCGCCGACGCCGACTGCATCTCGTCGACGAACACCGGCGTGCACTCACCCTTCATGGATCTCACCCACGGCGCGACCATCAGCTTCGCGCCCCACGAGACCGTCTCGCTCGACCTCACCATGCTGTGGACGCGCATGTGGCTCCACCCGGGAATGTCGTCGGGTCAGGGCAACCAGCTCGAAGATCTGCAGTTCAAGAACGCCGTCAACGTGCGCGACACCACCTGGTTCATCGCCGCCCTCTCGTGGCAGTTCAGCAAGCCGGTCGGCGTCGCGCTCACCGCGTTCACCCTCGGCAACCAGCTCGGCTCCGACGGCAAGTACCAGCAGCCGTTCTTCAACCGAAACACCACCCTTTATCTCGACCTGATCCTCAACGTCGAGGCGGTCACCTCGCTGTTCTACAAGCCGTCGCAGTCGTGATGTCCAAGGAGCCCAACACCATGAAGCGTCAAATCAACTCCACCTGGTTGGTCGGTCTCGCGCTGCTCGCGGCGTGCGCGCAGGAGCAGCCCCTCGTCAATCAGGTTCAGCCGGACTACCTCGACAAGTCGTTCTTCGTCGGCGAGGACTACCTCAACAACGCCGACGACCCCGAGTTCTACTCGCAGGGCACGCTCGTCGACGTCGGCTACGGCGCCGGCCAGGACGGCCTCTTCACCTCGACCTACGCGCAGCCGCTCACCCGCGTGAAGTGGTCGGTGACCGAAGACCTCCTCATCGCGCGCCTCGCCTACGAGCGCATCTCGAGCTCCGACGGCAAGGGCGTCGGCAAGTCGACGAACGACGGCACCGTCGTCGCCGCCTACAAGATCAAGCGCCACTTCGACGTGATGCGCACGTACAACGCGGCGACGGGCGAGCTGAACAACGTGCTCGTCGAGAACGACACCGACCGCCCGTGGTTCAAGCGCCAGTACATTCGCGTCGACTGGTCGAAGAACCTCTCGACCGACAACTACGACTACGACACCCTCTCGATGGTCGGCATCTACGGCGGCGTCTCGTACGAGCCGCTCGCGTACTACGTGAATGACCCGACGTCGGCCGACGCTCCGCAGATCGACGCGGCGAAGGGCTACCTCGACATCACCAACAAGGCGTGGGCCGCTCCCCAGATGGTGTGGATCGGCATGTGGGGCCTCGGCTCGATTCCCGCCTGCTGGCTCGACGGCGACTTCGGCGGCGGCACGGCTCCCGCGACGGGCTGCGCGCCGGTCGAGCTCACCATTCGCCAGTCGTTCAAGAAGGTCGTCGACACCGACTACGAGCCGCAAGACTGGGACGGCTTCCGCTTCCAGGCCTACGGCGCCTTCACCACCGATCGCTACGGCTACAACCGCAACTACGGCATGACCGACACGCAGTGGCACCGCTTCATCAACCGCTACAACCTCTGGGAGCGCAGCCACGCGTACAGCAACCCGACCGACATGACGGGCGAGACCGCCTGCTTCACCCCGGCCACCACCCCCGCCGGCTCCGACCCGCACCGCGACATCGTGAAGGCCGACGGCACGCCGGGCTCCGATGGCACCGAAGACGAGTGCCAGGGCGTCGGCTACGGCAGCCGCTGCGACACCTTCAAGCAGCGCTGCACGCTCCCCTACAAGGATCGCGTCGTGAAGCCGGTGGTCTGGTACTACGCCGAGGGCTCGAACCCCGAGTTCTTCGACGCGACCCGCGAAGCCACCCTCGAGTGGGACGTCGCGCTCCGCAGCGCCGTCGTCTCGGCCCGCTACGCCGAGTGCAACCGCACGGGCGCCGGTGACTGCGCCACCAAGTTCCCCGTGTACGCCGGTCAGGCCGACGACGAGCAGGATCTCATCGACCTCGCTCAAGAGGTCGAGTCCTGCCGCGCCGGCAAGGCCAACGGCGGCACCGACTGCGAGGCCTTCGCCGACACCCTCGGCAACGACCGCGGCTACTCGCCGGCCGTCATCGCGACCGCGAAGATGCAGCCGGTCGTCGTGCTGTGCCACAGCCCCGTCGAGCTCTACGATCACAGCGCCTGCGGCTCCGCCGAGCAGCGCCTGCCCGCGACCCTCACCGCCGCCGCCTGCAACGAGGCCGAGCTCAAGGGCGACACCGAGACCGTCAACACCTGCTACAAGGCCCGCCGCGTTCGTCGCGGTGACCTGCGCTTCCACCAGGTCAACGGCATTCGCGCTCCGCAGACCCCGTCGCCGTGGGGCATCATGGTCGACTCGAACGACCCCCTCACGGGTGAGGTCGTCGCCGCCAGCATCAACGTGTGGACGCACGTCAACGACCTCTGGAGCCAGGGCGTCGTCGACACCGCCCGCTACATCAAGGGCGAGCTCACCACCAAGGACGTGACCGAAGGCACCTACGTTCGCGACTGGGCCGGCACCGCCGAGAACATGAGCCGCACCGGCGTGCTCGAGCGCCTCACGAAGGACCAGCGCGACCAGAAGCTCGCGGACCTCGTCGGCAAGAACAAAGACGAGCTCAAGGCGAACCTCGAGAACTTCAAGAAGAGCGGCATGGGCCTGCAGGTGAAGCAGCACCTCAAGCAGGTGCGTGAGATCGCCGCCGACGCCACCGCGCCCTCGACGACCCGCCCGATCTACGAGTCGCGCCGCCAGCGCGCCTTGAACAGCCCGACCGAGGCCGCCCTCATCACCAAGGCGTTCCAGCAGGCCGCCACCAACGGCAACAGCAAGATCGACGTGAGCCAGCTCACCGAGCTCACCTCGCCCCTGCGCCGCGCGAACCCCTCGGTCGATCGCAACTTCCGCACCATGAAGGAGCTCGCGCTCGCCGACCGCGGCGCCTGCGTCATGAACGAGCACCCCGCGCCGTTCGCGATCGCCGACCTGGCGAACGTGCTCGAGCAGAAGTTCGGCAACTTCGACAAGAACCAGGGCCGCGCCGAGCAGCTCGTTCGCGCCGAGCGCATGCGCAAGTACCTCGCGCAGCGCGCGCACTACGCCGTCATCACGCACGAGATGGGTCACAGCGTCGGCCTGCGCCACAACTTCGTGTCGAGCTCCGACGCGATGAACTTCCGGCCGCAGTACTGGCAGCTGCGCACCGACAACGGCACGAACAACAACCTCTGCGCCACGCTCGACACCACCGGCGCCTGCGTCGGCCCGCGCTGGCTCGACCCCGTCAACGACAACGAGAAGCAGAACCTCATCGGCATGTTCATGCAGTCGACCACGATGGACTACGCCGGCGAGGCCACGCAGGACACCGTCGGCCTCGGCTCGTACGACTTCGCCGCGGCGCGCATGTTCTACGGTGACGTCGTCAGCGTGATGGCCGACGACGACAAGAAGGCCGGCTCGAAGGTCGGCATGGCGGCCGCCGACAAGATGGACAGCTTCGGCGGCATCCTCGGCTTCTCGCCGGTGATCGGCACGGGCGACCCGATGGACCCGACGTCGAACATTCACTACTCGGCGATGCAGAAAGAGTACGGCCTGATTCACGGCTGCGCCGACGTCGACGCCTCGAAGTTCAAGCCCTCGACCTGGGACGAGTCGAAGAACGGCGTCTGGAGCCCGCTCTTCGACGGCCTCATCGTCACCGTCAACGGCAAGACCAGCCGCTGCAAGACGCTCCCGGTCGACTACATCCCCTGGAGCACGCTGCGCGTCGCCACCGCGGGTGAAGGCAACAACTACAGAAACCCGCCGGCCGTCGAGCCCTCGACCAGCCGCGTTCGCTGGCCGCACGGCTTCGCGACCGACCGCTGGGCCGACCTCGGCAACCTCTCGGTCTACCGCCACGACAACGGCGCCGACGCGTACGAGATCTTCGACTTCCTCATCACGCAGCAGGAAGTCGGTCACATCTTCGACAACTACCGCCGCAACCGCCAGACGTTCACCGTGCGCGGCGCGGTCAACCGTCAGCTGACCCGCTACAACGAGAAGGTGCGCGACGGCGCCAAGGGCCTCGGCCTCATGGCGAACGTCTACCGCGACTTCGCGAACGACCAGGGCTGGGACTACGAGTCGCTCTGGCCGTACATCAGCAACGCGTTCTACCCCGACAACCTGTTCGCGTCGGGCATCGCGTTCGACCACTTCGCGAGCGAGATGGCGCGCCCGCAGGCCGGTGAGCACATGTACGGCACCGACTCCTCGGGCGCCCGCATCCTGCGCTCGGCGATCGACACGGCCGGCAACCCGACGACGACGCGCCTCATCATCCCCAACGGCGCGACCGGCTACTACCAGAACGTCGCGCGCGGCGGCCGCCCGCTCGAGAACGCGCTCGCCGACACCAAGGGCGAGTACGACTCCGAGTACACGATCAACGCCGGCAGCTACTACGAGAAGGCGTTCGCCACGATGCTGATGACCGAGTCGGTCGACAACTTCATCAGCGACTCGCGGCGCGACTTCCTCGACGCGCGCTACCGCGCCGTCTCGCTCGCCGACCTGTTCCCCGACGGCTACCGCCGCTGGCTCGGCAACAACCTCACGGGCGATGACACCATTCGCGGCTCGCGCATCGCGGCCACGCCGACGAACGCCGTACTCGTCGACACCGAGCGCTACCCGACGAAGGGCCTCGGCTACACCCAGTGGTGGCGGCCGACCCCGCAGGTCTGCTTCCAGAACCAGGCCTCGCTCGACTGCGACGCGCTGCCTGCGAACACGCTGCCCGTCGAGCCGCAGGTCGGCTGGGAGCAGCAGAAGTTCCTCATCGCGTGGACGCTGCTCTACCTGCCTGAGAACCAGCAGCAGAACTGGCTCAACATGATGGGCATCTGGGAGAAGGGCGCCGACAGCGACCCCGACTTCACGAACCGCATCGAGCTCCACCTCCCGAACGGCAAGACGTACATCGCGAAGACCTTCGGCAAAGAGACCATTCTCGGCAAGACCGTGCAGAAGGGCGTCGCCGCACGCATGCTCGAGTGGGGCAACGAGCTGCTCAACCGCGCCTACGTCACCACCCCGGTCGACACCGACATGGATGGCACCCCCGACTGGTTCGTGCCGACCGTCACGCAGGGCCGCCCGGTCGTGAAGTACGACCCCAACGTGGCGACCGTGTCTCCCTCGGGCGGCAACCAGACGGGCCGCCCCGGCTGCAACGCCACCGACAACAGCCAGTGCACGTGCTCGTCGAACAAGGCGTGCCTCGAGCTCGGCAAGTACGAAGAGGTGCCGTTCTTCATGCGCCAGGCGATGCGTGACTACGGCCTCGCCGACCCGTCGATGAAGGGCATCTACTAGCGGTAAGCGCTGTAAACTCTTCGAGATCAGTTCGAGCGGCCCGAGGGTCTCCTTCGGGCCGCTCTTTTTTTGTTAAGTTCTCGAAACTCAAGGCGGCTTGGGGCGATAATGCGCGGTCTGTCAGAAGACTCAGTCTGGCAGTAGCCTCAGCCTGTCAGAAGGCCGTGCAGTACGCGGAGGTCCGCCCATGACCCACCGAGCAGTAATCCTCGCGGCGATTGCCCTCTGTTCCGCGTGCGACAGCCCGAAAGTCGTCAAGACGCTCTGCCGGGAAGATCAAGACTGCGAGGGTGGCCTCCTGTGTGAGGACTTCCGCTGCGTCGAGCAGAAGACGAAGGCGTGCGGCGTCGTCATCGACGGCAACCCGATTCTGCAGCCCTCGCCCTACACGGTGGCGTTCGGCGATCTCGACGTCGCCGAGGCCAGCTCGACGCTCGAGCTGCACAGCATCGGCAACTGCACCCTGACGCTGTTCGAGGCCGGCCTCACCAAGCCGATGTCGTCGTTCGGCTGTGGCGAGTTCTGCAGCGGCAAGTTCCCCATCGAGATCTTCCCCAACCGCAACGTGCCCGTGACCGTCACGTTCAAGGCGAAGGACGTCGGCAAGGCCGACGACGAGCTCAAGATCCTCTCGGACGATCGCGAGTTCCCCGAGATGCGCATCCCCATTCACGCCAACTTCCTCGGCGTGCCGAGCTTGAAGGCGACTCCGAACCCCGTCGACTTCGGGTACGTCGCGATGGGCCGCCAGGGCACTCGCAACCTCACGCTCACGAACCAGGGCACGGGCGTGGCGCCGATCGAGGTGAAGAGCATGGCCCTCGCTCCGATCGACACGATGGACTTCGGGCTCGACCTCGGCGACCAGACCTTCCCCTTCCAGCTCGCCCCGATCGCGAGAGACAACAAGGCGCTGAAGACCTTCGTGCTCCGCTACACCCCGCGCAGCAACGCGATGCACGCGGTCGAGCTCGTCATCACCACCAGCAAGGGCGAGATGCGCGTGCCGCTGAAGGGCAACGCCGAGACCCCGCCCAAGTTCCTCGTGAACCCGATGATGCTGAACCTGGGCAACGTGCCGTACGGCGCCACCAACGTGCTGCCGCTCACCATCCAGAACGAGGGTGGGGCGCCGCTCAAGGTCACGTACATGTGGGGCGGGGCGAACCCGAACACCGATCTCTCAGCCGCTCCCGCCGTGCTGCCGAACGTGATGGGCGGCACCTACGTCGAGCTGCAGGTCGCGTACACCAACACGACCGGCACCGGGCCCGTCACCGGGCTGCTCGTGCTGTCGACGAATGACCCTTCGAAGCCGTCGGTCACCATTCCCGTCAGCGCGAACGGCCTGCCGGCCACCGGCCCCGAGGTCGTGAAGGTCGAGATGGTGTTCGACAACGGCAGCGACGGCCTGTTCGACAAAGACGTGCGCAACGTCGACCTTCGCCTCGAGCACCCGTACGGCTACGTCTGCGACAAGGCGCACCCGAACCCGACGACCTGGGGCATGTACGGCAACCCCTCGTGGCTCGCCTTCCCGCCGAAAGAAGAGCCCGAGCGCATCGTGCTCGCCGGAGCCACCCTCGACGCCACGTACCGCGTGCAGCTCTCGTACATGGAAGACTGCAAGTCGCTGCCGAGCGAGCTGCTCGCCGGCCTGCTCGGCATCTCGGTCGACGTGCTGCTCGACTACCTCTCGGGCGGCGTCATCCCCCTCGACCCGACGATGGTGTCGCAGCTCATCTCGAACATCTGCCTCGACAAGTCGTCGAGCAACGTCACCGTGCGTGCCTTCAAGAACGGCATGCTGATCAAAGAGAAGACCGTCAGCGTCGGCCGCAAGGGCGACACGACGTACGCGATGGACATCGTCCGCGACGGCGGCACGTTCGAGGCGTACTGACATGAAGCGCACGCTCCTCGTTCTGATGTCGCTGGCGGCTGCCGCCTGCACCACGAAGCCGCCTGCGCAGCCCACCGTGCCGCCCGGCCTCGCCGCCGTGCCGCCGCGCCTCGCCTACCTCTGCGTGACCCCCGGCTGTGAAGAGACGCAGACCGCCGAGATCAACGTGCGCGGCAGCCGCCGCGTGGCGATCAAGCGCGTGCTCCTCGCGGGGGCGGGCTCGACCGACTTCAGCTTCGACTCGTCCGAGACCCCGCCGTTCATCGTCGGCGGAGGCAGCTCGTTCACGATCGACGTGAAGTACACGCCGAAGGGGGCGCCGGCCCCGGGCGAAGCGAAGGTGCTCGTCACGTACACCGACGCGTCGCCCGACGAGAGCGCCGACCGGCTCGAGCCTGGCGAGATCGCGATTCCCCTCGTGCGGCGCATCGTCGGCGAGCCCTTGCTGACCGTGAGGCCCGGCACCCTGAGCTTCGGCGTGGTGCCGGTGATGATGAACAAGTCGCTGCCGGTTCGGGTCGCGAACGAGGGCTTCGGCAACCTCGTGCTGCAGATCGCGTCGACCGACGCCGGCCACCCCGAGGTGACCGCCACGCTGCCAGCGCTCGCCGCGATGGGCCCCGACGCCGGCTTCGAGATGCCGATCGCCTACAAGCCGCTCACCGAGTCGTACATGAAGGCGACGGTCAGCGTGGTCGCGACCGCGCACGAGGTGCCGCCGGCGTTCGTCACGGTCGAGGGCACGAGCCTCAGCTACCCGAAGCTCGCGATCGAGGCCCCCGGTGACGTCGACTTCGGCCTGGTCGGCAAGACCAAGACCCGCCTCATCGACCGCCAGCTGGTCAACCAGGGCGGCGTCGATCTCGTCATCGCCTCGATCACCGTCGCCGACGCGCTGGGTGACGTGAAGCTCATGATGCCGATGGGCCCCGGCCCCTTCACGCTGCGGCCGCTGCAGCGCGTGCCGCTGTCGGTGCTCATCGACGGGCTCGTGCCCGGCGACGTCGACGCCACCATCACCTTCGCGTCGAATGATCCCACGAACCCCATGCTCGTCTGGCACCTGTTCGGCACGGTCACCGACCCGCGCGTTCAGGTCACGCCGGTGCACATCGACTTCGGCAACGCGCTGCCCGACGGCGGCGCCGGCAACGTGCCGATCGGCTGGGCCGTCACGAAGCCGCTCGAGATCAAGAACGTCGGCTACGGCCCGCTCACGGTGAAGAACATCACGATGGTCGCGGGCTCGAGCAACCTCTTCACGCTGCAGAAGGTGCCGACCCTGCCGACCACCCTCGAGCGCGACGCCCGCATCGCCATCGACGTGCAGTTCCGCGCCGAGAGCATGGTCACCGCGAACGGCTTCGTGTCGGTCGAGACCGACGACGCGATGAAGCCGTTCGCCGAGTCGTCGCTGCGGGCATTCGTCGGCTCGTGCGCCTCGAGCTGCCCGATCGTGAACGGCACCGCGAGCTGCGCCAGCGGCACGTGCGGCATCGGCGCCTGCAACATGGGCTGGTACGACACCGACGGGCAGGCGTCGACGGGCTGCGAGTGCCGCGAGCCGCCGGGCTCGGGCAACGACCCCGGCGAGTTCTGCATGAGCAAGAACCACCTCGGCGACTTCGACGACGAAGGCTCGGGCACCCAGTACACGGGCATCGTCGCCCTCGCGAGCGACGTCGATCTCGTCTCGTTCTCTGGAATCGACAAGACCCAGTTCTTCAGCGACGACTACGACGTGAAGATTCGCCTCGACAGCGCCGACCCCGGCATCCGCATGTGCGTCTACCGCAACGGCGGTCACAACCTGCCCGGCAACTGCTTCTTCAGCGGCGAGGTCTGCCCGACGAACCGCTTCTATCGCCACGAGGGCTCGCTCGGCCCCGAAGACGGCTCGGACTACATCGTGAAGGTGTTCCGCGACCCGCAGAGCCCCGCCACCTGCACCACGTACACGCTCTTCGTCTCGAACGCGCGCTGACCGCCAGGCCGGCTCGCAGCCCTACGCCGCAGGGCGCAGCACGTCGCTGATGCGGGCGAGCAGCTCCTTCGGTGTGAACGGCTTTCGCAGCAGCACGTTCGAGAACCGCTGGGCGTCTTCACCGAGCGCGTCTTGCGCGTGCCCCGACATGAACAGGAACTGGGTGTCGGGCCGCACCTCGAGGAACTCGGCGCGCAGCTGAATGCCGGTCATGCCGGGCATCACGACGTCCGACAGCACGAGCGCGATGCGGCCCTCGTGCTTCCGGGCGAGCTCGAGCGCCTCGCGGCCGTCGCGCGCCGAGAGCACGCGGTGCCCGGCGCGCTCGAGCAGCGAGCGCACCAGCTTGCGAACGAGATCTTCGTCCTCCACCACGAGAATCGTCGACGCGGCCGACGCCGCCGAGCGTGCCTCGGGTGTCTCGAGCTCGACGACCTTCCCACCGACGGCCGGCAGCTGAATCTCGAACGTCGTGCCTTCGCCGGGCGCGCTGTGCACGTGAATGCCGCCCTTGTGCTGCTTCACGATGCCGTACACCGTCGACAGGCCCAGGCCCGTGCCCCGGCCGCGGTCTTTCGTCGTGAAGAACGGCTCGAAGATCTTGGGCAGCACCTCGGCCTTGATGCCCGTGCCGTTGTCGCGCACCTTGAACACCGCCTGCGGAGTGCCGGCCGGCCCCGTGACGCGCCCGTGCGTCGACAGCACCACGGCGCCGCCGTTCGGCAGGGCGTCGCGCGCGTTGATCACGAGGTTGAGCAGCACCTGCTGCAGCTGCACCGGGTCGGCCTCGACGATCTCGCGGTGCTTCGACAGCTCGAGCTTGAGCTCGATGTCCTCGGGCAACAGGCGCCGGAACATGCGCTGCGCCTGCTCGATCTCGCGGTTCAGGTCGACGTCTTTCAGCTCGAGCACCTGCTTGCGCCCGAACGCGAGCAGCTGGCTCGTCAGGTCTTTCGCGCGGCGCGCGGCCGTGATCACGTCTTGCTGCGCCTCGGCGAGGTCGCCGCCCTGCGGCAGCTCGTCGAGCGTCATCTGCGCTCCGACGAGAATCGGCGTCAGCAGGTTGTTGAAGTCGTGCGCGATGCCGCCGGCGAGCAGGCCGACCGAGTCCATCTTCTGAGCCTGGCGCAGCTCGGCCTCGAGCCGCTGGTGATCTTCTTCGACGCGCTTGCGCTCGGTGATGTCGGCCGAGACCGAGAGCACCTGCCTCGGCCGCCCGTCGGCGTCGAGCAGCGGCCGCTTCACCGTCTGAAACCAGCGCCGCCGCCCCTTCGCGTCGATCATCGACTCTTCGGCGATGAACACCTCGTTGCCCGACGCCAGCACGCGGCCATCGAGCTCGCGCGACGTGTGCTCCCTGAGGCCCAGCTCGTCTTCGGTGAGGCCGAGCAGCTCCTCGGCGGGCCGACCGAAGACCTCGGCGGCCGAGCGGTTCACGAGCGTGAAGGCTCCGCCGCTGTCTTTCGCGTAGATGATGTTCGGGTCGACGTCGACGATCTCGCGCAGGTACGTGCGCTGGCGCTCGATCTCGGCCTCGGCGCGGTGTCGGGCGGCGGTCTCGAACAGCAGCGAGACGAGGTCGGCCATCGAGGCCGCGAAGGTGATCTCGTCGGGGCTCCAGTCGCGCGTGCTGCCCCTCATCTGGAAGCTCAGCACGGCCACGACGCGGTCTTGCGCGCGCACCGACGCGGCGAGCAGCGCGGCCGGGCCGTTGCCGAGCCAGGTCTCGCCGAACGGCCGGGTGGCGGGGTGCGCGTGGGCGTCGGGCGCGACGACGGTGCGGTTGGTCTGAATCGCCTCGGCGTAGGCGGGGTAGTCGTAGAGCACGAGCGCGGCGCCGAACTCGTGCGCCGCGGTCACCGGCGCGAACCGGTCGAGGCAGAGCAGCTCGCTGCGCGCGTCGTTCAGCGCCCAGACGCTCGCCTGATCGAGCCGCAAGGTCTCGCAGGCCGCTTCGGTGACCTTTCGCAGCGACGCCGCCAGATCTCCCGGGTCGACCGAGATCGCCTGCGCGGTGCGGGCGAGCGCCTTCTGCAGGTTCGAGACGCGGGTGGCCCGGGTGCGCAGCTCCTCGTCGCGCGCCATGAGCTCCTGCGAGACGAGCTCGAGCTCCTTCTCGGCAAGGGCGCGGTCGAACTCGGCCTTCTGGTAGTCGGTCTCCAGCTCGTCCGTCAGGGCTTGGGGCGCGCCGTCAGGGAAATGACGCTCGAGCAGGTCCTTCAGCTTCGGGTGCACGCCCGATCATCGGCACGTCTAGGGGGGGCCCTTAAGAGCTGCGCAGACCTTGCGCCGAGCTCCCCGCCCCACACGCGCCGACCCCAGGGCCGAACCCGGCGCCCCGGTTGAAAGCGCGTGGCGACCAGAGCACTTGCGTTCGGTGCGACTCAGCCGCGGAATAGCGCGGTGGCCGCGAAGTTCGACCAGGCGCTGAAGGCGAACCCCCTGCCGGTGAGGCTCGGCGACGTGAAGCTCACGTACGAGCCCAGCATGTGGGTGGGCCGCGCAGATCGACCCGAGCGCGGCGTGCTGTCGAAGGCGGCGCTGATCGCGGGCACGGCGTTCGGCCTCGCGACGCTGGTGTGCATCGCGAGGCGCGCCGACCACGAGACGCTGGCGAGCTGCCTCTTGCCGTCGATCGCCGGCTTCGGGGCCGCCGCCTGGCTCGAGCAGCGCGAGCGCCGCCAGCGCGCCTTCGCCGTCGACTTTCACGATCACTTCGTGCGCCTCGACTTCTCGACCCCGCTCACCGGCATGCCGCGCACGCTGCGCATCGCCTTCGAGCGCGTGCACGACGTCGAGCTGCACGAGCAGGGCTCCGACCTGCAGGTGCTCACCATCGACTTCGAGGCCCGCGACGCCCTGTTCCGCGAGGTGCTCGTCGCGAGCATCCCGACCGCGCAGCTCTCAGACGCGCAGCGGGTCAGGCGCATGCTGCGCGCGGCGGTGGGGCTCGAGAAGCCGGCCGGCGAGGCACCGGCAGAGCCCCCGCCGATCGTCGACTACTTCGCCCCGTAGAGCTCCGAGCCGCTCTTCTTGAACTCGGCGGCCTTCTCGGCGAGCCCCGCGGCGCGCACCTCTTCGGTGATCTTCATCGAGCAGAAGTGCGGCCCGCACATCGAGCAGAAGTGCGCCGTCTTCGCCGCGTCTTTCGGGAGCGTCTCGTCGTGAAAGGCCCGCGCCCGCTCGGGGTCGAGCGACAGGTTGAACTGATCTTCCCAGCGGAACTCGAAGCGCGCGCGAGACAGCGCGTTGTCGCGCGCCTGGGCGCCCGGGTGCCCCTTGGCGAGGTCGGCGGCGTGCGCGGCGATCTTGTACGTGATGACGCCCTCTTTCACGTCGTCGCGATCGGGCAGCCCGAGGTGCTCTTTCGGAGTCACGTAGCAGAGCATCGCCGTGCCGTACCAACCGATGAGCGCCGCGCCGATGCCGGACGTGAAGTGGTCGTAGCCCGGTGCGATGTCGGTGGTGAGCGGCCCGAGCGTGTAGAAGGGGGCCTCGGCGCACAGCTCGAGCTGCTTCGTCATGTTCTCTTTGATGAGCTGCATCGGCACGTGGCCGGGCCCCTCGATCATGGTCTGCACGTCGTGCTTCCACGCGATCTTCGTGAGCTCTCCGAGCGTCTGGAGCTCGGCGAACTGCGCCTCGTCGTTCGCGTCGGCGATCGAGCCGGGCCGCAGGCCGTCGCCGAGCGAGAAGCTCACGTCGTACGCCTTCATGATCTCGCAGATCTCTTCGAAGTGCGTGTACAGGAAGCTCTCGCGGTGGTGCGCGAGACACCACTTCGCCATGATCGAGCCGCCGCGCGAGACGATGCCCGTCACGCGCTTCGCCGTCAGCGGCACGTAGGCGAGGCGCACGCCGGCGTGCACCGTGAAGTAGTCGACGCCCTGCTCGCACTGCTCGATGAGGGTGTCGCGGTAGAGCTCCCAGGTGAGCTCCTCGGCCTTGCCCGAGACCTTCTCGAGCGCCTGGTAGATGGGCACCGTGCCGATGGGCACCGGGCTGTTTCGCAAGATCCACTCGCGGGTCTCGTGAATGTCCGAGCCGGTCGAGAGATCCATCACCGTGTCGGCGCCCCAGCGAATGGCCCAGACCATCTTCTCGACCTCTTCTTCGATCGAAGACGTCACGGCCGAGTTGCCGAGGTTCGCGTTGATCTTCACCAGGAAGTTGCGGCCGATGATCATCGGCTCGAGCTCGAGGTGGTTCACGTTCGCGGGGATGATCGCGCGCCCCTTCGCGATCTCGTCGCGCACGAACTCGGGCGTGATCTCGCGGGGGATCGCGGCGCCGAACGACTGGCCGGGGTGCTGGCCCGACTCGAGGCGCTGCTGCTCGCGCAGGGCGACGAACTCCATCTCGGCGGTGATCTCGCCGCGCCGCGCGTACGCCATCTGCGACACGTTCTTCCCGCTGCGCGCGCGGTAGGGCCGGTTGCGCGCGTGGAAGCGCAGCCCGTCGAGGCGCGTGTCGGCGAGCCGCGCCCGCCCGTACTCGCTCGACAGCGCCGGCAGCTGCTCGACGTCGCCGCGCGCCTTCACCCACGCCTCTCGAGCCGTGGCCAGCCCCTTCTTCAGATCGATCGCCGCCGAGGGGTCGGTGTACGGCCCCGTCGTGTCGTAGATCTGCAGCGCCGCGTTGTGCGTCACGCGGCCGTCGGCGTGGCGCGTGTCGCCGAGCGCGATCTCGCGCAGCGGCACCCGCAGCTCGGGAAAGCGGCGGCCCTGCACGTACACCTTCTTCGAGGCGGGGAAGGGCGTTCGCGTGATGCCTTCGAGCTTCTGCTGGTCGACGTGCAGTGTCTTACGCATGCGGAGCACTCAGGTAGCGCCCCCCGCTGCCAGCGTCAACGCTCAGGGGTCTTCCGCCCGCCCGAAACCGTCCCGGGTCAGCGGCGGTTGTACCGGTTCATCGCCCTCTGCATGCCGTCGCGCGCCCAGCCCTCGGCCATCTCGGCGGCCGCTGCCAACAGCCCGTCGAGCTGGGGCACCTCTTCGCTCGAGAAGTTGCCGAGCACGTGGCCGACCACGCGCTCTTTCGCGTTCGGGCCCTGCGGCTTGCCGATGCCGAACCGCAGCCGCCCGTAGCCGCCTTCGCCCCACGACTCGGCGATCGACTCGAGGCCGTTGTGGCCGCCGGTGCCTCCCCCGGCCTTGAGCTGCAGCTTCCCGAACGGCAGGTCGAGCTCGTCGTGCACGACCAGAACGTCGGCCGCCTCGACCTTGTAGAAGCGCGCCGCGCCGCCCAACGACCGGCCCGACAGGTTCATGAACGTCTGCGGCTTCACGAGCAGCGATCGCTCGCCGCCGACGGTGGCCTGCGCGAGCTCGGCGTCGAACTTCTGTTGAGTGAACGACGTCTTCGCGCGAGCGGCGAGCAGGTCGCACACCATGAAGCCGACGTTGTGCCGGTGGCGCGAGTACTCGGAGCCCGGGTTGCCGAGGCCGCAGATGATCTTCATGAGCCGATCTCGGGCGCCCAAGCCGCTCGCCGATCGCCGGGCCTGAGAGCCGGAGCCGCACCTGGCCCCGGCCCCGACCCCCGGCGGGTGTTGCAGCGGCCTACTTCTTCTTGTCGTCCTTCTTCGCGCCTGCCGCAGGAGCCGCCGCCTTCGCGTCGCCCGCCTTGGCGTCGCCGGCCTTCGCGTCGCCCGCCTTCGCGCCCGCCGCAGGAGCCGCGCCCGCCGCCGGAGCCGCACCTTCGGCGCCAGGAGCCGCCGCCGCCGCCACCGGAGTCGCCACGACCTCGGCCTCGGGCGCCGTCACGACCGCGATCGTGTAGTTGACCTGCGACTTCACCGTGATGCCGGGAGGCAGCTTCACCTCGTTCACGTGGAGCGAGTGGCCGATCTTCAGCGGCGTCACGTCGACGTCGATCTTCTCGGGGATCGCGGCCGGCAGCGCCCACACCTCGAGCTCGCGGCGCATCTGCGTGAGGATGCCGCCCTGGCCCTGGCCTTCGGACTTGCCGACCAGCGCGACGGGAACCTTCACCTTGACCTGCTCGGTCTCTTTCACCTCGATGAAGTCGGCGTGCAACAGCTCGCGCGTCACCGGATCCTGCTGGTACTCCTTCAGCAGCACGAGGTGGCTCGCCGAACCGATCTTGAGGCCGATCAGCGTGTTCAGGCGCTTGTTCGTGTTCACCGCGACCTTGAGGGCCTTCGGGTCGACCGCCACGTTGAGCGGCTTTGCGAGGTGCCGGCCGTAGACGATCGCGGGGATCATGCCCGCCGCGCGGGTCTTACGGGCCGAGCCCTTGCCAGAACCTTCACGGGACTTCGCCTCGAGCTGCGACTGGCTGTTTGAAGACGCCATGATGTGCAAACCTTCCTTGTGGCCCAACCCGGCATCCCAGCCGAATGCTGGGCCCCGAAGTGGGAGCGCGGCTTGTGCCAGCGTTGACGGCCCCGAGTCAAGTCTGCTAGGCGCAGCCGCTCAATTCCTTTGGAGTCCCGCAAATGCGCAACAGCGCTCTCGAATACGTCGAATCCACCCAGCGCCGCAAAGACGTCCCTGACTTCCGCACCGGTGACACCGTTCGTGTGAACTGGAAGGTGAAGGAGGGCGACAAGGCGCGCGAGCAGGCGTTCGAAGGCGTCGTCATTCGCAAGAAGCGGGGCGGCGTCACCGCGTCGTTCACCGTTCGCAAGGTCAGCTACGGCGTCGGCGTCGAGCGCATCTTCCCGCTCCACAGCCCCCAGTACTCGACGATCGACGTGCTCCAGCACGGCGACGTGCGCCGCAACCGGCTCTTCTACCTCCGCGCCCTGCGCGGCAAGGCCTCGAAGGTCGATCAGCAGGAAGAGCAGCTCGAGGAGGCCGCCCCGGCCGCCGCTGCGGCTGTTGCCGCCGATGGCTCGGCGCCCGCCGCGAAGCCTGCCAAGGCCCCCAAGGCCAAGGCCGAGAAGAAGCCCAAGGCCGAGAAGGCTCCGAAGGCCGAGAAGAAGTAGCTCTCGCTTCCTTCGAAAAGAGCGCTTCGCAAGAGAGCGGCGGCCTCGTAAGAAGGCGGCTCCACCATGCTCTTGCTCGAGCTTGCGGTGCAATCGGTGCGGGGGTTTTCACCCTCTGTCCGCGTGGCGCTCAAGCCCGGGTTCGTGGTGCTCAAGAGCCCGACCGAGACGCCGGCGCCCGTCGCGAGCCTCGTGCTCTCGCTGTGCTACCCCGACGGCCGCGGGCAAGACGCGGCGCTGCTCGCGCCCGGCCAGAAGACCGGCAAGGCGGGGGCGAGCTTTCAGGCCAACGACAACGGCGTCTGGCGCCTGGTGAAGGAGCTCGGGGGCCAGGGCTCGCTCCACAAGCTCAACCTCGCGACGCGCGCCTACGAGGTGGTGACGCAAGACGCGACCGAGATGCAGTCGACGCTGCGGCAGCAGGTCGGCCTGCCGGCGCGCGCGACGTTCGAGGCGATCTTCACGCTGACGCCGTCGCAGTTCCCGACGAAGCGCGCCTCGGGCAAGGCCGAGCGCATCAAGAAGAAGGCGGGCATGGACGCCGCCGTCGAAGAGTCGAAGCTCAAGGGCCTGCGCCAGGAGCTCGCGAAGGCGAAAGAGGCGGGTGAGCTGCAGTACCGCCTCGACGGGCTGACCTCAGACGCCTACCGCCTCGAGGCGAAGCAGAAGGCGCTCGAGGAGCTGCACGGTCAGCTCGACGCCGCGCGCGCCGAGCTCGCGAGCGCGCCGACGCCCGAGAGGCTCGGGGTGCCGCAAGACATCGTCGAGCGCGTGAAGCGGCTGCCCGACGAGAAGAAGAAGAACGCCGAGGCCGTGCGCCGCGTGATGGACGAGCGCGACGAGGCCGGCGCCGGCGCCGACCGCTCGAAGGTCCCCCCCGTGTGGACGGACGCCCGCTTCCTCGCGTCGGTGCTCGGCGGCCTCGCGATGGTGGCGATCGGGGCGCTCACCGAGGGGGCGCTGCACTACCTCGCGCTGTTCGCGATCGCGCCCTTCACGTTCGGCGCGCTGCTCGCGCTCCGCTACATCGAGGAGCTGCAGGGCGAGGCGCGCCGCGGCAGCAAGGGCGACATCTACGAGCTGCGCATCAAGAAGCTGCAAGACGAGTTCGCGCTCTACGAGGCGCAGGTCAACGCTGCGATGGAGGCCGTCGGCGCCGCCACCCGCGACGACTTCTACGCCGCGATGGAGAAGCCCGAGACCCTGAAGGCGAAGGTGGCCGAGCTCGAGGTGCAGTACGCCGAGGCGCAGGTCGACCCCGAGAACGCCGACCTGCCCGCACGCGTCGCCGCGCTGAAGGCCGAGGCCGAGCAGCTGAACCAGCGCCTGCTCGATGAGGGCGGCGGCAGCGGCTACGCCCGCAGCGAGCTGGAGATTCAGAAAGACATTCAGCGCGCGGAAGAGGTGCTCGAGCGCGCGAAGAACCCCGAAGAGGCCTTCGGGCTCGCGTCGAACCCAGCCGAGCTCCACGAAGACCCGACGCCGGCGCTGATGACCATCGCGCGCGATCTGTTCGGCCTCGACACGACCGCGCTGTGGGCCCAGCTCAAAGACCGCACCGTGCAGTACCTCACGGCGCTCGCCGATCGCCGCTACCACGGCGCCGAGATCGAGAAAGACGGCAAGGCCTTCGTTCACGCTCCCGGCCGCAAGGTGCCGGTGACCGAGCTCGTCGGCAAGGACCTCGACCTCTGGTACCTGTCGCTGCGCCTCACGCTCGCCGAGAAGTACAGCGCCCGCGCTCGAATTCCCGTGATCATCGAAGACGGCCTCGCGGGCATCGTCGACGAGCCGAAGCTGCCGCTCTTGAACCGCATGCTGAAGCACCTGGGCACGCTGACCCAGGTCGTGCACGTCGTCGGAGCCCGGCGCGAGTCGCAGGCCGACGAGGGCCAGAGCTTCACTGTATGAACAGCTCGACCTGACGGCGAAACGCGCCCTGCTGCACGGCTCCGAAGTCGTAGAGCGCGTGGAAGAGCTCGCACCGGGCGCTCGCCTCTTCGGTTCGCACGCACTGCTCGTGCAGCGCGGTCACGTCGCGCAGCGCCACCTCTTCGCCCGGGTTCGGGCGGTACGCGGTCGAGGCGTACGAGCCCGCCACGTCGGGCCACGGCGCCTCGTCGCGGTGGCAGAGGCTGCACGTCGTGCGCTGCGTCGACTGATCGACGCGCGAGTACGCCGCCGCCGCCGCGAGCGGCTGGGTCGCCGGCAGCTCGAGCTCGCCCTTGAGCGTGCGCGTCGCCGTCACCCACTCGCCGGTCTCGATGAGGTTCACGCCCGAGCCCGCGGCCACCACCGAGATCACGAGCGAGGTGCCCATGATGAAGATGCGCGGGCTGTCGGGGCCGCCCGCCGGCTGTGCGCTCATCATGCTCGTCGTCGCGACGAGCGGCAGCGGCCGGGGCAGGGCGGCCACGACGCACGGCACGGTCACCGGCTTCGGCAGCGCGTTGATGAGCGCGATGAGCTCGGGCGCGGTCGACACCGAGGTCGCCGCGAGCTCGCGGCACGCGCGCAGGGCCTCGCTCGCCTGGTGCCTCCCGGGCGGCGTGCCGGCGTCGGCGCTCGGCTGCGGGCCCGACCCGCAGCCTGCGAGCGCGACGGCGACGGCGACGGCGACGGCGAGCAGAGCGTGCTTCACGACGGGCTCGAGTGTGCCAGCGCCGAGTCGGCGATGTCAGCCCCCGCCGCTATGCTCTCGCCGCGGTCGGTTCGGTCTTCACAAGTGGAGCTACTGAAAGCCATGTCCCGACCACCCCGCATGTCTCAACCCGACCGAAGGGCCTTTGGAGGCGAAGCCGAGTCGCTCGCCGTCGAGTACCTCGAACGCTCCGGCTACCGCATTCGCGACCGCAACGTGCCCTGCCGCGTCGGCGAGCTCGACGTCGTCGCCGAGAAAGACGACGTGCTCGTCGTCGTCGAGGTGCGCATGAAGTCGAACGACGCCATGGGCGACCCCGCCGAGACCGTGATGTTCGAGAAGCAGCGCAAGGTCGCGCTCGCGACGCAGTACTACCTGTACGCCGAGCGCCTCGAGGTGGCCGTGCGCTTCGACGTCATCTCGGTGGTGGGCCGCGGCAAAGCGGCGACCATCGAGCACATCGTGAACGCGTTCGACGCCGGCTTCTGAGCTACAAGCGGCTGGCACGTGCCCGGCCGCCTGTTCCTCGTCGCCACGCCGATCGGCAACCTCGCCGACGTCTCGGCCCGCGCGCTCGAGACCCTGAAGTCGTCGGACTTCATCGTCTGCGAAGACACGCGGCACAGCCTGAAGCTCCTCGCGCCCCATGGCATCGACAAGCCGCGCGTGAGCCTGCCCGCGTTCGACGAGGCGGCGCGGGCGAAGGCGATCGTCGAGCGACTGGCGGCCGGCGAGACGGCGTCGCTCGTGACCGACGCCGGCAGCCCCGGCATCTGTGACCCCGGCGAGCGGCTGGTCGCCGAGGCCGTGGCGGCGGGCGTCGAGGTCGTGCCGATTCCCGGGCCCGCGGCGCTCATCGCAGCGCTGTCGGCGAGCGCGCTGCCGACCGGGCGCTTCCACTTCCTCGGCTTTCTGCCGCGCGAGAAGGGCGAGGCCCGCGCGATGCTCGACGAGGTGAAGGGGCTGCGCGCGACGCTCGTGCTGTACGAGGCGGCGAACCGCACGGCAGCGACGCTCGCGCTGCTCTTCGAGGCGTTGGGGCCGCGCCGCGCCGCGGTGGCGCGCGAGCTCACGAAGGTGCACGAGGAGCTCGTGCGGGGTCGCCTCGGCGAGCTCACGATCGAAGAGAAGGGCGAGGTCGTCATCGTCGTCGAGGGCCGCACGGGCGGCGAGCGCTGGGGTGAGGCCGAGGTGAGGGCGGCGCTGCAGGCCGGCCTGTCGCGCGGCGACCGCCTCAAAGAGCTGAGCGCCGAGATCGCCGAGCGGGCAGGGTGGGCCAGCCGAGAGGTGTACCGGCTGGGGCTGTCGCTGAAGGCGTGAGCCCTCAGGGCGCGGCGGTCGGCGGGCAGAACCCGCTGCTCGGCGCGCACGACTTGAAGTACTCGTGCGGGTTGCCGGTGCTGTCGGAGCAGAAGAACTGCTGGTCGGCCTCGTTCTCGACCGTGAAGCCCTTGCAGCTGATGTTCTCACCTGCGGCCGCGGGGCAGGTCGCGAGCGAGCTGCCGCAGCTGAAGATGACCGAGCCGCAGTCGAACCCGCTCGGGCAGTCGGCGGCCGTGGCGCACTCGATGCCGCAGAACGAGCCCGTCTGGCCTTCGCCGATGAACGTGAGGCAGTGCCCGTTCGTGCCGCAGCTCTGACCGCCGCTGCAGTCGTTGCAGTCGCGGCGCCCCGAGGTCGTCGAGCAGGTGCCCGCCATCTCGCTGCAGAACTGGTTCACCGGGCAGCTCTGGTTCGTGCGGCAGAAGTTCGTGCACTGGCCCGCCACGCACGCCTTCTTCGGAGCGCAGTCGCCGTCTTTGCGGCACCCCGGCCCGCACGAGGCCGTCGCCGTGCGGCAGATCTGATCGAACGGGCACTGGCTGTCGAGCGTGCACGGCCCCGCGGCGATGCACCGGTTCGACGTCACGTCGCAGAACAGCCCCGCCGGGCAGTCGGCGTTCGACGTGCACGCCGCGATCGACTGGCAGAAGCCCAGCGCGTTGCAGTAGGTGCCCGGCTTCGTGCAGCCCGCGTTCGAGGTGCACTTGCACGAGCCGCTCTCTGCGTCGCAGCGGTTGCCGGCCCCACACGACGCATCGTCGATGCAGATGCAGCGCTCGCCGTTGGGGTCTTTCTTGTAGCCCATCGGGCAGCACGCATCGCCGATGCACACGCACGCGCGCACCGTGTTCGAGTACTTGTGGTTCGCGGGGCAGCACTCGTCTTTCGCGCAGACGCAGTTCTTCGAGATCGGGTCGTACTTGTGGTCGATGGGGCAGCAGTTGTCGCTCCGGCACTGGCACACCATCTTGTCGGGCACGAAGCCGTAGCCGTTCGGGCAGCAGACGTCGGAGGCGCAGACGCACGCCTTCTTCGTCTCGTCGAACGTGTAGCCGTCGGGGCAGCAGTCTTGAGCGCCGCACGTGCACTTGCGCACGTCTTCGAGCCAGACGTGGTCCATCGGGCAGCACTTCGAGGCGCGGCAGACGCAGCTCTCGGCGTCGGTCGAGTACTCGTAGCCGTCGGGGCAGCACGTGGTGCTGCGGCAGACGCAGATGCTGTCTTCGCAGCTCATGCCGTCGGGGCAGCCCTCGTCGGTCGAGCACACGCAGCGATCGCCGTCGAACGTGTAGCCGTTCGGGCACTCGGGGATGAGCGCGGTGCGCGAGCAGGCCGCGGCGCCGAGCAACGCGAAGATGTGCAGTGCCCGTCTCATTTGTCGAAGGCGTACTCCAGCCGGATCTCGGCGCCTGGGGGCGGCACGTACGTGCCGAGGAAGACCACGCTGTTCGTCTCGGCCCGGTACTGCCAGCCGTTCACCGGGTCGGCGGGTATCACCACGCCGTTCACCTTCACCGTCAGCGTGCCGTTCACCGGCAACAGCGTCAGCGGGAAGACGCGCCGCAGCGTGTTCAGCGCCTCGGCGATCTGCAGCAGCGTGTTCTCGAAGCTCGCGTCGCAGATGCTGCCCACGATGCCGCCCGTGCGCGTCGACACCGCCGCGTAGCGAAAGGCCGGGTCGGCGAGCGAGCCGTAGAAGCTCTCTTCACCCGCGGGCGTGCAGCCGACCGGCGTCGTGCCCGCGATCGTCGAGAAGCTCACGAGCGACTCGTTGCCCTTGCCCTTCGCCGCCTGAAACGCGCGCGCGAAGTAGTCGGTCGGGCCGTAGCTCGAGTCGTCTTCATCGCTCACGACGATGATCGCCAGCGCCGCGTTCGGCCGGAGGAAGCCCGGGTTCGTCATGCCGCCGTCGGCGCCCGTGCCGACCGCGAACTGCGCCATGCGCAGACCCTGCTCCCAGCGCGTGCGCGACGCAGGAAACGTCGTGTTCGCCGTGAACACCGCGCCCGCGTCGGGGGTCATGTTCGTGATGATCTTCGGCCCGCCGCGCAGGGCCCCGCGGTCGGTGAAGTTCGTCGACGTCACCCCGATCTGGTAGTTCACCTTCAGCTGCTGAAGCTTCGCGAGAAAGCCGTTGAAGTTCCGACCCAGCGTGCGCCGCTGGTTCGCCATCGAGCCCGAGTCGTCGATCACCCACAAGATGTCGACCACGCCGTCAGACTGCTTGAGCACGTCGACCTGCACCGCGTCGATCGCCGGCGGCGGAATCACCCGCACCTGGCCGGTATTCGACCGGTCGATCGTCGGCGGCAGAATCTCGACCGGGTACACGCGGGGCTTCGCCACGTCGGGAACCGCGGTGCTCCGGCCGTTCTCGCGGCCGATTCGATCACACGCCGCCAGCCCGGCAACGAGCACGCTCAGTACGATGAGCACGCGTCTGAAGCGAAGCGCAGGCATGTGGTCCTTTTGATGCAAGTCAGAGCCCGATCGATCAAACCCGTGCGAAGATTCGTGCGGTTGTTGAACAAAGGCAACCGGGATACGACATGAAAGTCCGAATGCGGCTGGCCTTCGTCATCTTTTCCCTCACCATTGGGGGCTGCGTCTGTACTCCGTCATCGCCGAAGACGATGACGCTGCGCCTCAAGAACACCTCGCGTGACACGCTCTTCGTCGACACGACCGTGGGCCAGCTCGGCATGGTGGTGCAGCGCAACGTCTCGGGCGAGTGGCTCACCTTCACCGAGAGCCCGCGCTGCAGCTGCCTCACCTGCGACGCCGTCTGCGGAGGCTGCACCTGCGCCGAGCCCGAGAAGCTGCTCGTGCAGCGCGTGCCGCCCGACAGCACCTTCGAGCGCCAGTGGGCCGGCGTCGTGCAGCTCGAGTCGACGCGCGGCTGCGGCGGCTTCGGCAACGCGACGCCGTGCCTCGCCCCCGAGAACGCTCCGTACAACGAGCTGTTCAACCTGCACCTCTGCTACGCCCTGACGGCCACCATCACGAGCGGGCCCAACTTCGACGGCGGCGTCGAAGAGGGCTCGCTGCCGACCGATCGCAGCTGCGTCGACCGCACCTTCCGCATCGACGACGGCATCGCCGAGATCGGCCCCATGCGCGGCGCCGACTGCGTCACCACCGCCGACTGCAAGGGCGACGGCGAGAGGTGCTTCTCGGGCGCGTGCACCGCAGGCTGCCCGGCGAACACGTTTCCCTCAGAGGCCGAGTCGAGCGTGCGCATCGCCATCGACGATCGCGGCTTCTTCACGGCGACCACGATGGGCTCGAAGACCACGTACGTCGGCACGGGCACCGTGGGCTCGGCGAGCTACAACGCGAGCTCGCTGCGCATCTTCCTCACGCGGCAGGGCACCGCCGGCGAGACGCTCACGGGCACCATCGACCTCGACGTGCCGAAGTCGTCGCACCTGGGCCCCCTCGCCAGCGGCCAGAAGGTGAACGTTCGCGTCATCGACGCGTCGCCGACGAGCCGGCCGGCCTCGAACACGGGCCTCGTGCTGCGCGACGAGACCGGCTCGGTGCTGCTCATCGCCGACTCGGGTCTCGACGGAGCCAACCTCACCGTCGCCGACCTCGCTCCGTTCAGCGTCAACTTCGGCGGAGCGCCCGTCGGCTGCCGCATGACCGGCTGCGGGAAAGAGATGTTCCACGAGGCCGGGTTCAGCGACGGCACCAAGACGGTCGACCTCGGCCCGGGCCAGAGCGCGAACATCGTCAACACCGCGGGCACGTACCGGGCGCTGAACGTCTTCGGCGCCGAATACCCCGCGACGGGGTCATGTGAGACGAAGGTGATTCGTCCCTACATCATCTGGCGCGACAAACCGCCGGGCGGCTGAAGTTCCTGGTAGCATCGGCGGCCACTTATGCCGTCGGGCCCTGCTTCACCGCGAACCGTGGCCCCCGACCTCGATCGCGGGCGGCGCATCGGTAAGTACGAGATCCTGACCCGCCTCTCGATGGGAGGCATGGCGGAGCTGTTCCTCGCCTACACCGCAGGCCCCGGCGGCTTCCGCAAGTTCGTCGCGGTGAAGCAGATTCTCCCCGACATCAAGAAGGACGATCAGTTCGTCAAGATGTTCCTCGACGAGGCGCGCATCACCGCCGCCTTCAGCCACGCCAACATCGGCCAGGTCTTCGATCTCGGCGAGGAAGAGGGCGAGCTCTACCTCGCGATGGAGTTCATCTCGGGCCAGAACCTCGAGCAGTTCGTGAAGCGCGCGAAGAAGCGCGACGTGCCGATTCCCATCGGGTTCAGCGCGCGCGTGGTTCGCGACGCCTGCCTCGGGCTCCACTACGCGCACCACTTCACCGACGCCTCGGGCAAGCCCGCTCCCGTCGTTCACCGCGACGTCAGCCCGAAGAACGTCATGATCACGTACTCGGGCGACGTGAAGATGATCGACTTCGGCATCGCCAAGGCGAAGGGCCGCCTGAACCGCACCCAGGTCGGCATCGTGAAGGGCACGAGCGGCTACATGAGCCCCGAGCAGGTGCGCAACGAGACGCTCGACGGCCGCACCGATCTCTTCGCCGCCGCGGTGATGCTGCACGAGCTCGTCACGAGCTCGCGCCTGTTCACCGCGCCCTCCGACGCCGCGATGATGATGAAGATCGTCGAGGGCGAGGTGCAGCAGCCCCGCAACCTGAACCCCGAGGTCTCGAAGCAGCTCTCGGACGTCATCATGAAGGGCCTCTCGCGCAAGCGCGAGAACCGCTTCGGCAGCGGCAAGGAGTTCGCCCGGGCCATCGAGCAGGCCGTGCCCGACCTCTGGGAAGAAGAGCAGTGCGCCGAGCTGATGAGCTCGCTGTTCGACGACAAGATCCAGACGACGCGCGCGCTGCTCGAGCTCGCGAACACCGACGACACCAGCAACATGACGAAGGCGGTCGAGGCGCTGAACACGGCCGACGAGTCGCCCGACGGCACGCCGCGCCCACCCGGGTCGCGCAAGGCGACCGCGGGAGCCGTCGCGCGCGTGAAGGCCACTCCGGCGCCGCGCGAGGCGCTCACGGCGAAGGGCCGCTCGTCGGGCAAGCTGCCGAAGCAGAGCGACCCCGATCTCGACGCGACGATGCCTCCGAGCTCGCGCGGCAAGAAGCCCGCGGGCGGTGCGAACCGCTACCAGTCGTCGGTGAACCGCGACTACGCGATGTACGACGAGTCCGACGCCGCGACCGAGCAGGCCCCGCCGAAGGCCACGAAGGCCGACAAGCGGCTGGACACGCCCCCCATCGGCAGCCCGCGCGCGAAGAAGCCTGCGCCGCCCGCCGAGACGCCCAAGACCGGCGGAGGCGGCAGCATCATCGGCGTGTTCGTCGTGCTGCTCGTCTTCGCGGCGCTGGGCGGCGGCTTCTGGGCGGCGTGGGCCGGCCCGCTGAGAGAGTCGGCCATCGGGCTCGCGCTCCACAGGGCGCTGAGCGACGAGCCGCCTCCGCCGCCTCCGAAAGACCTGCGCGAGATCGCGAAAGAGCAGAACGGCCCCAAGCCGCAGTGGCTCGTCGAGAAAGAGGCCGCCGACGCCAAGCTCAAGGCCGAGGCCGACCGCCAGAAAGAGATCGAGGCGGCGGCGAACGACCCCGAGAACAAGAAGATCCTCGAAGAGATCGACTCGCAGCTCAAAGAGCTCGACCGGCAGGATCAGGAGCTGCGCGAGCTGAAGCTGGCCGCGAAGGCGCAAGGAGCCCAGGGCGCCGAGAACTCGAAGAAGATTCAGGAGCTCGAGAAGAAGCTCTCGGCGCTGCAGGCGTCGATCGACGAGAAGCAGGACAAGCTGAAGAAGAAGAAGCAGGGCGGCGACGGCGTTCAGATCGTGCGCGACGCGAAGTCGGCGAAGGCGGCCGACATCGGCTACCTGACGCTGTTCACCGTGAACCCGTCGAAAGCGGCGGTCTTCGAGGGCGGCAACGCGCTGGGCAGCACGCCGCTCAGCAAGATCCCCCTCGACGAGGGCACGCACTTCCTCCGCATCGTCGACTCCGACTCGCAGAACCGCAGCTTCACGGTGACGGTGAAGGCGGGGCAGACGACCGAGCTCAAGGGCATCGACGTCTCGACGATGAACTTGATGAAGTGAAGGCGGGTGCGGGGCTATAGGTGCCCGCGCCATGTACTTCCAAGAGCTCATCCTCACGCTGCAGGACCACTGGGCGAAGCTCGGCTGCATCATCGCGCAGCCGTACGACGTCGAGGTCGGCGCCGGCACGATGGCTCCTTCGACCTTCCTGCGCGCGCTCGGCCCCGAGCCGTGGAACGTGGCGTACGTGCAGCCGTCGCGGCGCCCCGCCGACGGCCGCTTCGGCGAGAACCCGAACCGCCTGTTCCAGCACCACCAGTTCCAGGTGATCTTGAAGCCGGCGCCCAAGAACACCCAGGAGCTCTACCTCGAGTCGATCGCCAGGGTCGGCATTCGCTCGAACGAGCACGACCTGCGCTTCGTCGAAGACGACTGGGCCTCGCCCACGCTCGGCGCCGCAGGCTTGGGCTGGGAGGTCTGGTGCGACGGGCAAGAGATCACCCAGTTCACCTACTTCCAGCAGTGCGGCGGCTTCGAGTGCAAGCCCGTCTCGGCCGAGCTCACCTACGGCCTCGAGCGGCTCTGCACGTACCTGCAGGGCGTCGGCAACGTCTTCGACCTCGAGTGGGTCAAGGGCGTGAAGTACCGCGAGGTGTTCCACGCGAACGAGGTCGAGATGTCGACCTACGCCCAGCGCGAGGCCGACAAGGATCAGCTGTTCATGCTGTTCGAGAGCTACGCGAAGGAGTGCAAGCGCCTCATCGACCGCGAGCTGCCGCTGCCCGCTTACGACTTCGCGCTCAAGTGCAGCCACACCTTCAACCTGCTCGACGCCCGCGGCGCGATCTCGGTCACTGAGCGCGAGGGCTTCATCAAGAAGGTGCGCGACAACGCGAAGCTCTGCGCCGAGGGCTACATCAAGATGCGCGAGAAGCTCGGCTTCCCCCTCTGCAAGACGAAGTGGACGGTCGGCGACCAGCCCGCGCTGCTCGAGGGCAAGCCCGCGAGCGGCACGTGGTTCGAGCCCAAGAAGGACGACCAGAAGAAGGAGGCCGCCCGTGGCTGAGCTCCTCTTCGAGATCGGCACGGAAGAGCTGCCCGCCCGCTTCGTGGTGCCCGCGCTCGACGACCTCGAGCGCACCTTCAAGGAGCAGGCGGCCGCGCTCGGCCTCACCCATGGCGCCATTCGCCGCTTCGGCACGCCGCGCCGCCTCGCGCTGCTCGTCTCGGGCCTCATCGACAAGACGCCCGACCTCAAAGAGCAGAAGACCGGCCCCGGCGTGAAGGCCGCCTTCGAGGCCGACGGCAAGCCGAAGACGCCGGCGATCAAGTTCGCCGAGAGCGTCGGCCTGCCCGTCGAGAAGCTCGAGCGCGTCACGACGCCGAAGGGCGAGTACCTCGCCGCCACCGTCGAGGTGAAGGGCAAGCGCGCCATCGAGCTGCTGCCCGACGTGCTCGGAGCGTGCGTTCGCAAGATCAACTTCGCGAAGTCGATGCGCTGGGGCGACGTGCCGCAGAGCTTCGGCCGCCCTCCGCACTGGATCGTGGCGCTGCTAGACGCCGAGGTCGTGCCGGTCGTCTTCTCCGACATCAAGAGCGGCCGCGTCACGAAGGGCCACCGCTTCCTCTCGCCCGGCGCCATCGAGCTCAAGGCCCCGAAGGACTACGAGGCCGCCCTCGAGAAGGCGAACGTCATCGCCGACCTCGACAAGCGCAAGGCGCAGATGCTCGAGAAGATGGCCGGCCTCGCGAAGCAGGCGGGCGGCGCCATCATCGACGACCCCGACCTCGTCGAGCAGGTCGTGAACCTCATCGAGCTGCCGTGCCCCGTGCTCGGCCGCTTCGACGAGCGCCACCTCGATCTGCCGCCCGAGGTGCTCATTCAAGAGATGAAGAGCCACCAGCGCTACTTCAGCCTGAAGAAGCCCGACGGGAAGCTGTTGCCCGCATTCATCGCCGTCTCGAACACGCCGGTGAAAGACGAGAAGCTGTCGATCTCGGGCTACGAGAGCGTGCTCAAGGCCCGCCTGTCGGACGGCCGCTTCTTCTTCGACGAAGACCGCAAGACGAAGCTGCTGGGCCGCCTCGAGAAGCTGCAGAAGCGGCAGTGGTTCGAGGCCTTGGGCTCGGTCGCCGACAAGGTGAACCGCATTCGCGCGCTCGCCGTGTGGCTCAACGGCAAGCCCGACGCCACCATCGAGCGCGCCGCCACGCTGTGCAAGGCCGACCTCGAGACCGGCATGGTCGGCGAGTTCCCCGAATTGCAGGGCGTGATGGGCCGCGAGTACGCGCTGCACGACGGCGAGCCGAAGGAGGTCGCCCTTGCGATCTTCGAGCACTACCTGCCGCGGCACGCGAGCGACGCACTGCCGACGCAAGACGCCGGCGCGTACATCGGCCTCGCCGACCGGCTCGACAGCATCGTGGGGCTCTTCTCGGTCGGGAAGAAGCCGACCGGCGCGAAGGACCAGTTCGGCCTGCGCCGCGCCTGCCTCGCCGTCATCAACCTCACGCTCGCGAAGGGCTACCGGTACTCGCTGAGCAAGGCGATCGCAGAGGCCGGCAAGGCGTTCAAGAACGTGCCCGCCGCCGAGGTGCTCGAGTTCTTCCGCGGGCGCCTCGAGGCCCAGTGGCGCGACGGTCACCGGCCCGACGCCGTCGACGCCGTGCTCGCAGCCGGCTTCGACGATCTCGTCGCCGCCCAGAAGCGCCTGCAGGCGCTCTCGGCCGAGGTGACGAAGCCGGGCTTCTCAGACCTCGCCGTCGCCTTCAAGCGCGTCGCCAACATCGTCGAGAAGCAGGCGAAGGACGTGAAGAAGGCGCCCGTCGACGCGGGGCTCTTGAAAGACGACGCCGAGAAGGCGCTGCACGCCGCCGTCGCGAAGGTGCGCGACGAGGTCTTCAGCGCCGCGAAGGCCGACGACTACGCGAAGGCGCTCTCGCGCGTCGTGACGCTCAAGCCGGCCGTCGACCTGTTCTTCGACAAGGTGCTCGTGATGGACAAGGACGTGGCCGTCAAAGAGAACCGCGTTCGTCTGCTGATGGAGATCGGCGAGCTGTTCAACACCGTGGCCGACTTCTCGAAGCTGCAGGGCTGAGCGGGCAATGACTGGCTGTCGGCAATGACAAGGGGCCTCACACGTTCTAGGTTGCGCGCCCCTTCGATGCGGCACGTCCTCTTCCTCCTCGCAGTGTGCCTCGCCGCCACCACGTGCAGCGGCAAGAAGAAGAACCTGCCGCCGCCCGAGCGCTTCTACTTCCCCTCGGGCATTCACCACGCCGACAAGGGGCCCGGCTCGGAGGGCGTGCTCTACGTCGTCAACGCGAACTTCGACCGCCGCTATGACACGGGCACGATGACCGCGGTCGACCTCGACGCCGTCGGCCTGCCGCCGTTCGGGCAGCCGGCCGGGTCGGCTCCGGTCTCGATCATGAACCTGGCCGTCGACGGCGGCCCGATGGTCGTCGAGCTCGCGAACTTCGGCGGCGACCTCGGTACGACGACGCTGCCCGACGGCACCGTTCGCATGTTCGTGCCGTCTCGCGCCGAGGGGCAGAAGCTGATGGTGGTCGACGCCCGGGGCACGAACTTGAGCTGCGTGCAGACACTCTGGGCCGACGGCGGCTCGCGCGGCATGCCGCTCGACGAGCGCGACTGCGGCGAAGTCGGCGCGTCGCTCGTCGAGTACGAGCGCTTCGGCACCGGCATCCCCCGCGCCGACTCGCCGCTGAGCGCCACCGTCGACAGCGACGGCGTCGTCTGGGTCACCTCGGGCAAGCAGTCCGACACGCCTCGCTTCAGCTTGATGGGCTTCAACGACTTCATCGTTCGGATGCGGGGCGACGACCTGCGCGTGGGGTTCGACAACTTCATCGGTCTGGGCGTCGGCAGCACCCACGCGGTCGCCGCTGGCCGGCGCTGGGTCTACTTCTCGGGGCGCTTCCCGACCTCCGTGGTGAACCCGCCCCTCGTACGCCTGGTCGACCGTCTCCTCTCTCCGCGCGATGGCGGCACCGAGCCCGCGGCCGACGGCGGCGCTCCGACCGCGCTCGACGGCGGCTTCGGGTTCGCCATCTTCAACCCGGTGCTCGAGCGCGAGATCAACCTCGCCGAGGCCCGCGGCATCGCGCTCTCGAGCGACGAGCATCGCCTGTACCTCGCGGGGAGGCAGTCGACCGGAGCGATGGGCTCCGACCTCCTCGTCGTGGCGAAGATCGCGAACCCGCTCGCAGACGACCCCGGCATCACGTTGCTGCGCACCGTGCCGGTGCCGGCCGAGCCCCTCATGGTGAAGGTCGTGCCCCGCGGCGTCGGCCGGGGCGATCTCGTCTTCATCGCTTGCGGCTTCGGCTTCGGCTCGCTCGTCATCTACGACGACGAGCGCGGCGATCGCGCGGCCCAGCTCGACGGCGTCGGCCCCCAGGCGTCGAGCATCGCCGTCGACGTGCGCCAGAACGGAGCCTTCACCGGGGCCCGCGTCTACGTCACGGCGTTCACCGACGGCCGCGTCTCGGTGATCGACGTGCCGAACCTCGACCAGCCCGAAGACGCGCGCATCGTGGCGAGCCTCGGCGTCTCGCAGGTCTGCCTCACGCGGCGCGACGTCATCTGCGACGGCGGGGTGCCTCCATGAAGCGTCTGGCTGCGCTGCTCGCGCTGGGCCTGGTTGCGTGCCAGCAGGCCGCGACCTCACCGTCGGCGCAGATCGTCGGCCTGCGCGACATGGTGCGCGTCGGCGAGTTCCTCTTCATCACGTCGGCCGAGCGCGACGAGCTGCGCGTGCTCGATCTCGTCACCGGCGACACGGCCTCGCCGCGCCGCTTCGTGCGCGCGCCGAACCCGATTCAGGCGCTCTCGATTCCGGTCATTCGCAGGCCCACGGTCGTCACCGCCGACGTCTACTACCCGCCGGGCAGCAAGACCGAGCTTGCGGGGCCGTACGTCTACGCGACCGACCCGGCCGTCGCGCAGATCTCGATCGTGTGGGCCGAGAACAGCGACAAGGTCCGCGGCTACACCGAGCTCACGCGGCTCAACACCATCGGCCCGGTCAGCGCGATCGCCGCGGCCGGGCGCGCCCCCGCAGACCCTGCGAGGCCCGAGCACGGCACGCTGTACTTCGCGACGTCGGGCGAGACGTCGTCGACGCTGTTCCGCGTCGTGCTGCCGCAGCCCGCAGATCTGAAGACCGGTCAGCGCATCGAGCCGCTCGTCGCGCCGATCGCGACGCGCGCCGGCGAGACCGTGATCGACATGGTGGCGCTCCCGAACGATCGGCTCGCGATCACCACGCGCAAGGCCTCGGGCGCAGGCGTCGCCGAGGTCATCGACGGCACGACGGGGCGCACGATCGTGCCGCTGCAGTTCCCCGGCCCGGTGCGCATGCTCTACACGCACCCCGAGTTCGACCTCGACGATCGCGGCTTCCTCGAGACCTTCGCCGCGGGCACCCGGGTCTACGGGGTGCTCGACGAGGCCGCCTGCGGCAGCAGCGCCTGCGGAGGCCTGGTCGCGGTCGACGCGGCCACCGGCCAGCGCTCGCTCAGCCGGGCCGGCGAGCGCCTGGGCCCGTCGGTGCCGCTCGCGCAGCGCATCGCTCCAGTGCTCACGTTCGGTGACTCGCTCGTCCAGTCGGTGAGCTTCGCGTCGAACATGCCGATCGTGCCGCCTGCGGGCGAGCCGCAAGACGAGGTGGAGCTCTCGATGATCGCCGTGGTCTCGCTGTCGAACGGCCGCGTCACCCTCGTGCGCGCCGCAGAGCTGCGCCCGCTGCTCACCACGACGGGGCCGCTCGCCGTGGTCGCGACCGATGCGGGCTTCTACGTGGCGGGTGAGAATGACGCCGGCATCGTCGGCCCTGAGGTCTCGCTTCGCAACGGCACGTTCCCCGCCGACGACGTGGTCACGGTCAGGGCCGAGGCGCTGCCCGACGGGGGCACGGGCGCGTATGTCGTCACAAGTGCTCTAAGCGGCGACATCGGCAGGACGGGGCCGGACCAGCAGTTCACGTTTGCGGGCTCGTACTACTTTCACTCGGGGGACTATGACCCGCGGGTGCCGGCGCTGACGTTGTCGATGCCGAAGCAGGCGATGGCGCCGGGCGAGCAGTACCAGATCTCGATCTCGCCCAACTACCTGCCGCTCGAGCTCACGCTGAGCCAGACGCTGTGTGCGGCGGGCTTCACGTCGCTGCCGGGCACGATGGTCGCAGTGTCGGATCGGGCCATCGGCACGCCGGTGTACTTCGTCGGGTACCCGTCGGCGAACGCGGTGGTCGAGGTGCCCTATTCGGTGGTCCGCAGGGCTTCGTTGCTGGAAGCCGGTGGACTTTTGTGTTGGCGATAGGTTGGACGTGTCGAAATCCGGTGCTATCTTCGCCCGCGTCTCCACTTTCGGGGGACGAACGAACTGATGGATCCGAGTTCCCGGCCACCTCGTAAGGTTGGCATCGCCGACCACATTTGGGATCTCTTTGAGGCCATGGCCTCAGAGATGGGGTCCGACCGCGATGCGCTCATCAACCAGGCGATGTTCATGTTCGCCCGGCTGAACGGCTTCAGCGAGTCGCAGAACGGTCACGCCAAGAACGGAGCCAGCCCCGCGCCTGCGAACGGGCGTTCGGCTCCTGCGCCGGCTCCTGCGAGGAGCGGGGGTGGGGCGCCGCCCGTGCTGGCACCCTCGAAGGGCCCGTCGCGGCCCGAGCCTCCGCCGCAGAAGCTCGACGATGACCCGGTTCGCCGCGAGGTCGCCGAGCGCGTGCTCGAGACGGCGGCCGAGCTCGAGCGGCTCATCAAGGGCAAGAACCAGAACCAAGACAGCAGCGCCGAGGGCGAAGAGAGCTCCGGCATGGACGGGGTCGACGTCGAGGAGCCGCAGAGCGACGGCGGCGCCGGCAACGCCCTGTACCTGATGGCCGAGGGCGGTGAGCTCGATCGCATCGCGAAAGACCGCTTCGTCATCGGCCGCGGCAAGCACTGCGACTTCGTCATCAACTCCGGCAAGGTCAGCCGCGAGCACGCCGTCATCATTCGCGACGGCGGCGAGTACTTCATCGAAGACCTGGGCTCGTCGAACGGCACCTGGTTCAACAAGCAGCGCATCAAGCGCCGCAAGATCGAAGACGGCGACGAGTACTTCATCTGCTCCGAGAAGGTGAAGCTCGTCTTCCGCTGAGGCGGTTGGGCCTGACTTGGCCGATCGATACGTCCTCTGGGGGCTGCTGGGCGTCGCGCTGCTCGTGTCGGTCGTGACCGATCTCGCGAGCCGGCGCATTCCCGACCTCGTCACGTACCCGACGATGCTGCTCGCGCTCGGCTATCGGGCGTTCAGCGAGGGCGTCGGCGACCTCGAGCGCGGGCTCGTGTCGGGGCTCGCAGCGGGGCTCGGCACGGCGGTGATCATGGTGCCGTGGGCGCTGCGCAAGGGAAAGGGGCTGGGGTGGGGCGACGTGAAGCTGCTGGTGGCCGCGGCGTGCGTGTTCGGCTACCCGCTCGTCATGGCGGCGCTGGTGTTCGTGTCGCTCGCGGGAGCGCTCCAGGCGATCGTGACGCTCATCTGGAAGGGGTCGGTGTGGACGACGCTCAGCGGCTCGGTTCGGAGGGCCGGTGAGCGCCTGAAGCTCGTCAAGGGGCAGCGCGGCGCCGAGCAGGAGGGCCACTACATTCCCTATGGCATTGCGATTGCGCTGGGCTGCTTGTGGGCAATGTGGTGGGATCGTTCGGGATGAGACACTGCGCCGCCGTACTGCTCGTCGTTTCGGCTGTCGTCGTTTCAGGGTCGGCTTACGCCCAGGAAGGCGGCAACATCGCCCTCGGCGTCGGCACGCAGAAGGTGATGAACATTCCCGGGATTCAGCGCATCGCCGTCGGCGACGCGTCGATCGCCGACGTGAAGACCATCGGCAACAATCAGGTCCTCATCATCGGTGCGGGCGAAGGCAAGACGACGCTGCTCATCTGGAAGTCGTCGGGCCAGCGCGTCAGCTACACCGTCAGCGTCCGCAAGCAGGATCCGAACGAGGTCATCTCGGAGATCAAGAAGCTGCTCGGCGAGATCGAAGGCGTGACGGTGCGCATGGTCGGCGACCGCATCTACCTCGACGGCCAGGCGTACACCTCGCAAGACGCCGAGCGCATCGACCAGGTCGTCGGCCTCTACCCGAACGTGAAGAGCTTCGTGAAGATCGCGCCGAACGCGAAGAAGCTGGTCGCGCAGAACCTGAACGCCTCGTTTCAGAAGGCGGGCCTCAAGAACGTGCAGGCGAACGTCGTGGGCGCCACCATCTTCCTCGAGGGCTCGGTCGAGTCGCAGCAGGATCTGCAGAAGGCCGAGCTCATCACGAAGGCGCTCGGCGAGAAGGTCGAGAACCTGCTCGTCGTCGGCATCAAGCGCATGATCTTGAGCGAGGTGCAGTTCGTCGAGATCCGCCGCGACAGCAAAGATCGCTACGGCATCAAGTACCCGACCGACATCACCGGCAGCGCGAACGCCGCGATCAACATCACCGGCGACATCTTCCCGGGCAACTTCTCAGAGGGCACCTTCCGCTCGACCTCGTCGGGCAGCTCGGGCTTCAACATCGGCTTTCAGAACAACGACGGCTACGGCCGTCTGCTCGCGCAGCCGAAGCTGGTCTGCGCCAGCGGTGAGAAGGCCGAGTTCACGGCGGGCGGCGAGGTGCCGATTCCCCTCATCACGAACAACCAGTTCACCGTCGAGTTCAAGCCGTACGGCGTCATCTTGAAGCTCCGCCCGACGGCCGACCGCAACGGCAACATCCAGACCGAGATCGAGGCCGAGGTCAGCGAGATCGACCAGTCGGTGGCCGTCGCGATCGGCTCCTCGGTGTCGGTGCCCGGCTTCCGCACCCGCAAGGTGAAGACGAACGTCACGGTGCGCCACGGCGAGACGATCGTGCTCTCGGGCGTGTTCACTCACGACGAGCAGAAGTCCGTCAGCAAGCTGCCCGGCCTGGGTCACATTCCGATCATCGGCGAGCTCTTCAAGAACCGCGCGTTCGACTCGACCAAGCGCGAGCTCGTGATCTTCGTCACGCCGCGCATCGTGAACCCCGACAGCGACAAGATCCGCACGATCATCGAAGACGTGAAGGGTCGCTACAAGCAGGCCCGCGGCGAAGTGAACTTCGGCATCTTCGACTGACTCGGCAGCCCCGCGTCGCGCCTGAGCCGCCGACGGCCCTCGTGCTGACTCGCCCCTCCGCTCCTCGACCTCGAGACCCTCGGGGCGTGGGCGGGGGCGAACGGGGCGAAGTCAGCGCGCAGGTCTGGCCCCCAACCCGCGCCTGCCGGCTTCGCGCTCGCCTTCGAGCTCGAAGACCACCTCATGGCGTGCCTCTCGGCCCACCGTGAAGCCGGGTGATCTTCGAGGCGGCCGAGCAGTCGCCGCACGTGTAGGACCGCTGAACGCCCGCTCCCTCGGACAAGTGAACGCTCCGAAGCGAACCTGCTAATCTTCGCGGCATGTTTCTCATCACCCTTGTCGAGAAGGGCGGCGCCAATCAGCAGCAGCTGACCTTCAAGAAGGCCGAGGTCACCATCGGTCGCCTCGCCGGCAACGACATCGTGCTCGGCAAGGGCAACGTGTCGAAGTACCACTCCCGCATCGTCCTCAAAGACGGCAAGTTCATCATCGTCGACATGAAGTCGACGAACGGCACGTACGTGAACGGCAAGAAGATCGCCGCTCCGCAGGTCGTGCGGCCCTCCGACAAGATCTACATCGGCGACTACATCATCAACGTCGAGGCCGGCGAAGAAGGCGGCGACGAAGACGCCGAGGCCGAGGGCGGCGGCGAAGAAGAGGCCTACGACGAGGAGCAGCAGGAAGAAGAGGGCGGGGGCGAAGAAGAGGAGCAGCAAGAGGAGGAGCCGCAGGAGGAAGAGGAAGAGGCTCCCCCCGAAGAAGAAGAAGAGGCCCCGAAGGAAAAGGGCCGCATGCCGGCGTCGATGCAGGCCGCGCTCGCCCGCCGCAAGCACAAGATCGACCCGGCCGTCGAAGCCTACTCACGGCTCCAGAAGGACATTCACGATCGGCTGATCGAGTACCTCGACCTGCGCCGCCTCGACATGGACAGGCTCGGCGACGAAGAGCTCTGGCGCCGCACCGAGAAGGCGATTCAAGACATCCTCGACCAGATGGAGGCCGACGGCGAGCTGCCCGAAGAGATCAGCCGCGACACCCTGCTCACCGACGTGCTGAACGAGGCGCTCGGCCTCGGGCCCCTCGAGGCGTTTCTCGCGAACGAAGACATCAGCGAGATCATGGTGAACCACGCCAACCAGATCTACATCGAGCGGAAGGGCAAGATTACGCTCTCCGACAAGATCTTCTCGTCGAACCAGGCCGTGCTCGGAGTCATCGAGCGCATCGTGGCTCCGATCGGCCGCCGCATCGACGAGTCGAGCCCGCTCGTCGACGCGCGCCTGAAAGACGGCTCGCGCGTGAACGCGATCATCCCCCCGCTCGCGCTCAAAGGGCCCTGCATCACCATTCGCAAGTTCAAGCGTGACGCCCTGCGCATCGAAGACCTCATTCGCTACAAGACGGTCACGCCGCAGATGGCCGAGTTCCTCGAGATGTGCGTGAAGGCGCGCAAGAACATCGTCATCTCGGGCGGCACGGGCTCGGGCAAGACGACGACGCTCAACATCATCTCGTCGTTCATTCCCGATGACGAGCGCATCATCACGGTCGAAGACGCCGCCGAGCTGCAGCTGCCGCAGGAGCACTGGGTCCAGCTCGAGAGCCGGCCTCCGAACCTCGAGGGCAAGGGCGCGATCATGATCCGCGACCTGGTGAAGAACTGCCTGCGCATGCGGCCGGACCGAATCGTCGTCGGCGAGTGTCGGTCGGGCGAGACCCTCGACATGCTGCAGGCCATGAACACGGGCCACGACGGCTCGCTCACCACGCTGCACGCGAACACGCCTCGCGACGCGCTCGCCCGGCTCGAGACGATGGTGCTCATGGCCGGCATGGATCTGCCGGTGAAGGCCATTCGTGAGCAGATCGCCTCGGCCGTGCACATGATCGTGCAGCAGACGCGCTTCTCAGACGGCACGCGCAAGGTCGCCTACATCACCGAGGTCTCGGGCATGGAGGTCGACATCGTGACGCTCCAGGACATCTTCTATTACAAGCAAGAGGGCTTCACCGAAGACGGCAAGATCCGCGGCCGCTTCGTCGCCTCTGGCTTCGTGCCCAAGTTCTACGATGAGCTTCAACGCCGTGGCATTCCCGTGAACATGGCCATCTTCCGCGAGGAGTGATCTTCACGCCGTGCCGACCCTGGTCATTCGATATCCCGACGGCACCGAGCAGGAGGCAGAGCTCGCGGGCCAACTGACGATCGGCCGCGCCGACGGCAACGATCTGGTGCTCGCCGAGGGCGGTGTCTCGCGCAAGCACGCACGCTTCTTCACGCAGGGGCCCGAGGTGCTGGTCGAAGACTCGGGCTCGGCGAACGGCACCTGGGTCGACGGCGAGAAGATCGAAGGCCCGACCAAGCTGGGCTCCCGCGCCCAGGTCGTCATCGGCGACTACGAGATCTCGCTGAAGGCGAACGGCGCTGCGCGGCCGAGCAAGGGCGTGCCGAACCGGGCGAAGCCGATGGGCCGAGACGGCGAGCGCCCGACCACCGCGACCGCCGCCGTGAAGCCCGCGCGCGCGACCAAGGTCGTGCCCGCGGTGAAAGACCCGACGGCCGGCGCTGCGCTCGCGAAGCGCCCCAAGCCGGCGCCGGGCCCGTCGGCGCCGACCGGCCCGGTGCTGCGCGGCCTGACCGGCCCGTGGCTCAACAAGACCTTCCCGCTCAAGGGCACGATGGTCGTCGGCCGGGTGCCCGGCGTCGACATTCAGATCGAAGACGACTCGGTCTCACGCCGGCACGCCGAGGTCGTGGTGCAGGGTCGAGACGTGATCTTGCGAGATCTGGGCTCGGCCAACGGCACGAACGTCAACGGCGCTCCGCTGACCGAGGAGCTCGCGCTCGCCGGCGGCGACATCATTCAGTTCGGCGTCGTCGAGATGACGTTCGAGCAGCCGCAGGCGATCGCGCGGCGGCCGGGCAGGCCCGGGCGCGCCGGAGCCGGTGCGAGCGCCGAGGTCGACGCGGCAGCCGACCCCGCCGGCGCGAAGAAGAAGAAGATCCTCATCATCGGCGGCGTGGTGCTCGGGCTCCTCGTCGTCGGCGTCTGCGTGAAGGTGCTGACCGCGGTGCCGCCGGCGCCACCGCCGTCGCAGACCGGGCCGCAGCCGATCGGCGGCGGCGGCGAGTCGCTCGATCAGCTGCTCGAGATCGCGCGGTCGAACGCGTCGCCCGACATCTCGGAACCCAACTGGGACAAGGCGCTCGACGCCGTGAACAAGGCGCTCGAGCTCGAGCCGATTCACGGCGAGGCGAACGAGCTCAAGCGCAGAATCGTGAAGGAAAAGGCCTGCAAAGAGGCCTACGACAAGGGCGGCAAGCTGCAGCGCCTGCGTGAAGACGAGGCGCTCGAGGCGTTCGCGAAGATCACCGACGACTGCAGCTACTTCTTCAAGGTGAAGCCGCGCATCAAAGAGACGGTCGAGCAGGTGATGAAGAAGTCGAAGGAGTCTTGCGGCCAGTACTACTCGAGCGGCAACTTCAAAGAGGCCCTGCCGGTCTGCCAGCGCTACATGGAGTTCGCCTGCCAGGACATGACGCGCGATCAGCTCTACCCGGCGAGCACGCAGGCGATGTGCATCGGCGCGACGGGCAAGAAGGCGCGCGGCTGCTTCATGCCGAAGGACGAGACGTACAAGAAGTTCCTGCAGGCGCGCGACAAGGTCGACCCCGGCGCGCCGCTCTGGATGTGCCCCGAGCTGCCGATCTTCAAGAAGCCGAAGCCGCCGCCAGACCCGGGCGCCGCGGCCAAGGAGCAGATCAAGAAGCGCATCCCCGACGATCGCATCGCCGAGGCCGTCGTCCTCTACTTCGACGGCAAGGCGGCCGAGGCCAGCACGATTCTGCAGAAGGTGATCGAGACCCGCGAGAAGGCGAAGGTGCACGCGCTCGCGCAGCAGAACCTGCGCGACATCGCCGAGGTGATGGGTCTGTTCAAAGACGGCTCGACCGAGCTCGCGAAGGAAGACCCCGAGAAGGCGGAAGACCAGATGAAGGAGGCCCTGACGATCGACGAGCGCATCGTGCTCGGCCCCGAGCGCGCGGCCGCCCCCGAGGAAGAGAAGAAGAAGGACCTCGAGCGCTTCAAGAGCTACGTGCGGAAGAACATCCAGCACGACATGTCGGCCGCCTGCTACGAGAAGGGCAAGTACTGGATGGATCGCAAGGACGAGAAGCGCGCCTGCAAGCTCTGGCGCATGGGCTTCTGGTTCTACAAGGGCGACAGCAACCTCTTGCGCGCCGTCACCAACGTCTGCACGCAGCGCGCGCACGACGCGCTCGAGGCCGCCGGCGACTGCCAGAGCCTCCAGCGCGTGCTCGACTACGAGGTGCAGGGCGACGGCACGAAGGAAGAGTACGAGAAGCGCAAGGCCGAGATGAAGTGCCCGTGAAGGTGGTGCTGTAGGTGAAGCCGCTCGTGCTCTCGATCGCTGTCGGAGGTCTCTGCGGGCTCTTGCTCGGCGAGCGCGACGTGCCGTCGACGCCCGACCCGTGGCTCGCCGAGGCGCTGCGCGCGCTCGTGGGCGACGCCCGCGCGGCCGACATCGATCGGGCGCTCTACGCGGTGAACCGGCGGCTGGTGGAGTCGCCCGACGACCTCGCGGCGCTGACCCTCAAGCACCGCCTCGAGCATCAGCGCGAGTGTCGGCGCTCGTTCGACGCCGGCGAGCACGCGTTCGTCACCGGGCAGCGCGGCCTCGCGATCTCGGCCTTTCGAAGCGTCGACGAGGCCTGCGCGCTGCGCTCGTTCGCCGCGGCGCGGCTGCACGCGCTCACGGGTGAAGATTCGCGCCCGCTCGTGCCCGCAGACTGACGGCGAACGCGGCGGGAGCAAATCACCCCGCCTTGGGTTAGAGCCGCGTCGATGCCTCGCGCGACCTCGACGGCCCAGGCCGATCTGTTCTCTTCGCTGCCCCCGCCGGCGCCCGTCGCGCGCGAGGCCGAGCCCGAGAAGCCCGCGGGCCCGAAGACGCTGACCATGGTCGACGCGTCGGGCTTCATCTTCCGCGCGTACCACGCGCTGCCCCCGCTCACGACCAGCAAGGGCGTGCCCTCGCACGCGGTGCTCGGCTTCACGCGCATGCTGCTCAAGCTGATTCGCGAGCGCGAGCCCACGCACCTGGTGCTGTGCTTCGACAAAGACAGCCGCCGGGGCCGCCTCGCCATCGACCCGAACTACAAGGCGAACCGCGAGGCGCCGCCCGCCGACCTGCAGAGCCAGTTCGGCCTGATTCGCAAGTGCGCCGACGTGCTCAACCTGCCCATCGTCGAGGTCGAGGGCTGGGAGGCCGACGACGTCATCGCGACGCTGACGAAGAAGGCGCGCGCGCAGGGGTGGAACGTGGCGGTCGTGACGTCGGACAAGGACTTCCTGCAGATCTGGGGCGAGGGCGTGTCGCTCTATGACCCGATGAAGGACAAGGCGATCGACGAGTCGACCTGCCTCGAGCGCTACGGCGTGAAGCCGCACCAGATGGGCGACTACCTCGCGCTCGTCGGCGACGCGATCGACAACGTGCCGAAGGTGCCGGGCATCGGCCCGAAGACCGCCGTCGAGCTGATCGAGAAGTTCCACACGGTCGAAGAGCTGATCCGCCGCGTCGACGAGGTGCAGAAGCCCAAGATCCGCGAGGCGCTCAAGGCGAACGTCGAGGGGCTCAAGCGGGCGCGGCAGCTCATCGCGTTCAAAGACGACCTGCCGCTCGACGGCGAGCTCGAGCGCTTCGTACGGAAAGACATCAAGGCCCCCGAGGCGCGCGCGCTGTTCACCGAGATGGAGTTCTTCGTGCTCCTGAAGGAGATGCCGCAGGCGCCGGCGACTCCGCTCGCGAAGGACCCGGTGATCGTGGCCGAGGCCTCGGGCCTGCCCGCGCTCGCAGCGGCGCTCGAGAAGGCCGAGTCGGTCGCGGTCGCTCCGGCGTTCGAGGGGCCCGCACACTCGGCGAAGGTGACGGGCCTGGGGCTCGCGCTGCAGCCGGCGGGCGTCTGGTACGTCGACGTGAAGGCGTGCGGCGGCGCGGCGGTCGTCGACGCGCTGTCGAAGGGCCTCGGGCGGCGCGAGCTCAAGGTGTGGGCGCACGACGGCAAGGCCGTGCTGCACCTGTTCCACACGGTGGGGCTGCCCCAGGTCGCGATCGACGTCGACGTCGAGCTGCTCTCGTACCTGTTGAACCCGTCGCGCCGCGAGCACGCGCTGTCGGACCTCGCGCGCGAGCGGCTGCGCACCGAGCTGCCCTCGTGGCCCGAGGCCTCGACGCGGGCCAAGCTGCCGCTCGAAGCGGTGGGCCGCGGCGTGGCGGCGGCGATCTTCGGGGCGTCGGCCGACGCGATCTCGCGGCTCGCTCCCGAGCTGCTCGAGGAGGCGCGGGCGGTCGGCCTCGAGAAGCTCGCCCGCGAGATGGAGCTGCCGCTGATCCCCGTGCTGTTCCGCATGGAGCGCCATGGCGTGCGCATCGACCTCGACGAGCTGAAGGGCATCTCGAGCCAGGTCGACGGCCTCTGCGAGCAGATGCTCGCCGAGGTCTACAAGCACGCCGGCCGCGAGTTCAACGTGGGCTCACCGCTGCAGCTCGCGCAGGTGCTGTACGAAGATCTGAAGCTGCCGGTGCTCAAGCGCACGAAGACGGGGCCGTCGACCGATCAAGAGGTGCTCGAGAAGCTCATGGAGCAGCACCCGCTGCCCGGCGCCATCATCGAGTACCGCAGCGTCGCGAAGCTGAAGAGCACGTACCTCGACACGCTGCCGGGCATGGTCGGCGAAGACGGGCGCATTCGAACGACGTTTCACCAGGCGCTGGCGGCGACGGGCCGGCTCTCGTCGGTCGAGCCGAACCTGCAGAACATCCCCATTCGCACCGAGCTGGGGAAGCAGATCCGCCGGGCGTTCGTGGCCGAGCCCAAGTGGAAGCTGGTGTCGGCCGACTACTCGCAGATCGAGCTGCGAATTCTCGCGCACATCTGCGGCGACGCGGCGCTGGTCGAGGCGTTCGGCGCCGACGCCGACGTGCACGCGCGCACCGCGGCCGAGGTGTTCGGCGTGCCGCTCGACCAGGTCACGAAGACTCAGCGCAACACGGCGAAGATGGTGAACTACGGCATCGCGTACGGCCTCTCGCCGCATGGGCTCGCGACGCGGCTCAACATCGCGGTCGACGAGGCGCGGACGATCATCGACCGGTACTTCGAGCGGTTCGTCGGCATTCGCACCTACGTGAGCGACACGGTCGAGAAGGTGCGCCGCCAGGGCTACGTCGAGACGCTGTTCGGCCGCCGGCGCTACCTGCCCGATCTCGTGAGCCGCAACCGCTCGGTCGCGATGGCCGCCGAGCGCGCGGCCATCAACATGCCGATTCAGGGCACCGCGGCCGACATCGTGAAGCGGGCGATGCTGGTGCTCGACGAGCGGCTCGCGAAAGAGGGCTCGAAGGCGCGCATGCTGCTGCAGGTGCACGACGAGCTGTTGTTCGAGGCCCCCGAGGCCGAGGCCGAGGCGACCGCGGCGCTGGCGCGCGAGGTGATGTCGTCCGTGGCCGAGCTCAAAGTTCCTTTGCGTGTCGACGTGGGTATCGGACACTCGTGGGCCGACGCGCACTGAGTTAAACGAGAGGGGGCGCCATGCGCAGCTACCGCATACCGACGCGAGAGAGCCCCGCGGGGCTGGTCAGCGGGCTTTCCGAGAAGTTGAACGAGCTCGAGAACGCCGTCGGCCGTCAGGCCGAGCGCTTCACGGCGGTGCTCGACATCGGCACGGCGATCTCGTCGGCCCGGGACGTCGAGCAACTGCTCAAGCTCGTGATGGACCGGCTGAGCACGCTGCTCGCCGCCGAGGCCTCGACGCTCTTCATGCTCGACGCCGAGAAGGACGAGCTGTGGAGCCGCGTCTTGAAGGGCTCGGCGCTGAAAGAGATTCGCATCCCCGCGACGGCGGGCATCGCGGGGCACGTGGTGCAGTCGGGCAAGACGCTGCTGCTGGCCGACGCCTACGACGACATTCGCTTCAACCCCGAGATCGACCGGCTGTCGGGCTTTCGCACGCGGTCGATGATCGCGGCTCCGCTGCGCCACGTGAGCGGGCGCATTCTCGGGGTCGTCGAGGTGCTGCACCGCCGGGTGGGCGCCTTCAACCAGGACGATCGCGCGCTGGTCGACGCGGTCGCCTCGCAGATCGCGGCCGTGCTCGACAACGTGCTCTTGATGGACCAGCTGCGCTCTCAGAACGAGAGCCTGAAGCGCACGGGTGAGGCGCTGCGCCAGGCGGCGCAGGATCTCGACGTGCTCTACGAGATCGAGCGGGCGGTGACGTCGACCGACGACGAGGCCGACCTGCTCGACCGCATTCTCGGCAAGGCGATCGCGGTGCTGCGCGCCGGAGCCGGCTCGATTCTGCTGCTCGAGAGCGACGCGCTGTGGTTCCGCAGCACGAAGGGCGAGAAGAGCGAGTCGCTCACGTCGCTCACGCTGAAGCCGGGGCAGGGCATCGCGGGGCACGTCGCCGAGACGGGCGAGGTCATCAACGTCGACCAGGCCGAAGACTCGCCGCACTACGATCGGTCGTTCGCGAAGAAGCTCGGCGTCGAGGTCGGCGCGGTGCTGTGCGTGCCCATCGTCGGCGAGGGCCAGATCATGGGGGCGCTCGAGCTGCTCAACAAGCGGGGCGGCTTCAGCGACGCCGACGCGCGGCTCGCGACGCTGATCGCGGGGCAGGCCGGTCGGGCGATCGCGGTCGCCAAGTCGCGCGTCGAGAACGAGCGGCGCGCGCGGCTCGCGGCGATCGGGCAGATGCTCGCGTCGCTGCTGCACGACGTGCGAACGCCGATGACGGTGATCGCGGGCTACGCCGAGCTGATGGCCGCCGAAGACGACGCCGCCGAGCGCACGAAAGAGTCGAAGATCATTCTCGCCCAGCTCGAGCACCTGAACTCGATGACGCGCGAGACGCTCGCGTTCGCTCGCGGCGAGCGGCAGGTGCTGATTCGCAAGGTGTACCTGCAGAACTTCATCGCGGACCTGAGCATGCAGCTCGAGCAGGAGTTCAAGCCGACGAAGGTCGAGCTCAAGATCCAGGCGGGCTACACGGGCGCCGCGCGCTTCGACGAGACCAAGATCAAGCGGCTCGTCTTCAACATCGCGCGCAACGCGATTCAGGCGATGCCGAAGGGCGGGAAGTTCGTCGTCAGCATCGAGAAAGAGCGCGACGTGCTGCTGCTCACGTTCGCCGACAACGGGCCGGGCATCCCCGAAGAGATCGCTCCGAAGCTGTTCGAGTCGTTCGTGACGGCGGGGAAGAAGAGCGGCACGGGCCTGGGCCTCGCGATCGTCAAGACGATCGCCGAGGAGCACGGCGGCACCGTCGAGTTCAAGTCGAAGGCGGGCAAGGGCACGACGTTCGAGGTGCGGCTCCCGATCGAGGGGCCGTAGTCGGCGCCCGACCGGGCGCCCGCGGGCTCATCAACACAAGCACTGCGGCTGGCCCATCGGGTCGAGCTCGAGGCCTCCGTCGGGGAGCTTGAGGGCGCCGCAGTCGGGGCCGCAGGCGAAGCCGCCGTCGGGCCAGCAGGCGTGAAAGGCCTCGGTGCCGCACTTCGGGGTCGGCTGCGGGGTGCAGGCGGCTGTGGCGGTGACGGCGAGGGCGGCGGGCACGAGCAGGCGGCGCTTGGTCTTCATCGCAGCCGCGAGCCGAGCAGATGAGCGCGCGCGGTGCAACCGCCTAGGGCCTCGGCGGCGGTGGCCCGCGGCGGAGCGCGGCTCGCTGGCGGTAGCCGGAAGAGATGAGGCTGACCCCCGCGAGGAACGCGATCGCGAAGACGGACATGACGCAGTAGAGGCCGTCGTGCTTCCAGGGTGCGAGCGAGCCCGCGATCAGCACGATCGCCGAGACGGCGGAGCACCCGACGCCACGCTTGACCGTCGACGTGGCCGCTTCGCCGAGCTTCTGCTGGAGCTCCGGGTCGGCGGCTGACGCGTGCTGGGCGAGGGCCCGCAGCGCCGCGAGAGCGTCGAAGCGGTGCTTGCGCTCGAGGGTGACGCTGACGATCGCCGCGGGCGCTTGGAATTCAATCTCGGGGTCTGGCGCGTAGAGCAGCGCCATGTCGAGGTGCAGGGGCACCGTTTTCGTCTCGAGCTGCAGCACGATCGCGCCCGAGGCGCGCTTCAAGCTCAGCGTCGCGTCGTCCCACTCGAGAGTGCCTTCGACCTCGCGCTCCTGCTCGGGCTCGCTGTGCTCGGGGCGGCGCCCGTGGGTGATCGACATCGCGACGGGAAACGACGGCACGCGCCGCCGCGTACCAGCCTCGGCCCGCCCAGTCGACGTTCAGTCGTTCGCGCGGAAGAGCCGCATGCGAGGCCGGCCCGACATCTCGAGGAAGAAGCCGAACTGGAAGCGCACCGACGAGTCGGCCTGCACGAGGCCGGGCGGCGGGTTGGGGAAGGGCTGCGACCGCTCGAACGCCTGAATCGCCTCGAGGTCGAGGAAGTCGAGGCCGCAGCTCTTCTCGACGTAGATCTCGCGAACGTTGCCCTGGTTGGTCAGCGTGACGGCGAGCACGGTGTAGCGGTCGCGGCCGCCGTAGATGTTGCCGGTCGGGTCGCGCAGGCGCAGCTGCTGGCCCGGGTTCCACTGCTGGCTGACGCTCTGCTTCACGCGGTTGAAGAACGAGGCGTACTTCCACTCTTTGGTGTTGAGGTACGTGCCGTCGCCCTCTTCGACGTCTTGCAGGTGATCGTTCGCGGCCGCGCCCGTGATCTTGTCGAGCACGGCAGGCGAGGGGAGCAGGTTCGCGACGCCGGGGATGCCGGCCCGACCCTGGCTCGCGTCTTCGCCGTCGCCGCTGCCGGGCTGAATCTTGAGGCGGTTCGAGTTGCCCTGAATGGCGTCGGTCTCGCTGCGGTTCGAGATGTTCGCGCCGGCGTTCGAGGGGTCGGTCTCGCGCATCGCGATCTCGGAGCGCTGCTGAACGTCGGGCACCTCCATCGCGCGCTTCTGGGCGCCGCCCTCGCGAAGGGGCCGGTCGTCTTGACCGATGCCGTTGTTGCCGGCGACCTGCGCCTTGTCGGTCGCGTCGGTGCCGTTGCCCTCTTGAGGAGTGCGCGACGTCCGCTTGGGCATCGCGTTCTTGTAGAAGGGGTCGGTCTCTTTCGCGCGCGTCTGCTTCTGGACCTTGTTCGAGGTCTCGGAGGCGAACTTCGCGTTCGGATCTTCCTGGCCGTTGCCGGGGGGCACGGCGACGACCTGGCCGGGGGCTTCTTCGGGCTTGTCGGGCTTCTTCTCTTCCTTCTTCTTTTCCTTGAGGACCCGGGCGCTCTTGTCTTCGACCTGCTCGTTCGGCTGGCCGCGGTTCTGGGCCCACTGCTCGGCCGAGACGCCCCGCAGCACGACCTGGCTCTTCGACGGGGGCCGCTTGAGCGGCGGGAGCGCCAGCTGCAGCAGCGAGAGGAAGAGGATGAGGAGGACGAAGATGCCGTGACCGCCGAGCGCGAGCAGGGCTGCCGCCAGCCCCCTCTTGAGGCCGGCTTTGCGCTGTCCCGGTCTCTCCCTCGGAATCAGAATCACGGTGGGAATACTAACGGTTGGGCGTGTTCAGGGCATCCCGCCGGTCAGTAGATGCGGGCGACCTGTGCGCCACTGTAGTAGTGCCCGAGAATCTCGCGGTAATTCTGGCCGGCTTCGGCGCGGCCGATGGCTCCGGTCTGGCACATGCCGACGCCGTGGCCCCAGCCTCCGCCGGTGAAGATCCAGCCGGTGGGGCGGCCCTTGGCGTCTTTCTCGGCCCGCACCTCGAACATCGCGCTGTTGAGCATGCCGAACAGCTTGCGAATGGCGAGCTCGCTGCGGACGACGTTGGCGCCCTGATCTCCCGAGATGCTGAGGAGCCGGGCGCGGCCCGAGACGCCGCGCTCGGTGACGGTCATGGCGTAGACCGAGCCGACGCCGAGCGCCGCGACCTTCTCGTCGACGTCTTTGGCGGTGAAGCGCTTCTCCCACCGGTACTTGGTGGGCGAGGCGAAGCTCGAGAGCTTGCAGGCGTGGGGGGCGTCGGCGGCGAGAAACGCGCCGAGCTTCGCGGGCGTCACCGTGGCGGGCTTGGCGGGCAGGGTGTCGGGCACGCCGCGCAGCGAGGGGTTCGGCGGCCCGCCCCAGACGATCTCGTTGTTCTCGGTGTGGCCTCCGCAGACGGCGCTGTAGGTCGCGTCGACGAGCACGCCGGCCTTCGAGAACAGGCCCTCGCCCTTCGTGGCCTCGACGGCGGCGGTGGTGGTCGGGGCCTCGCCGACGATGCCGCGGTAGACCGCGCAGTGCTGCTCGGTGCAGAGCAGGTAGGGGTCGGCGAGGTGCTTCAAGCCGATCTTCGCGAGCACCTCGCTGCGGGCGGTGACGGCCTGGGCCTTCAGCGCCTCGGCGTGGGCCTTCGCGAAGATCTCGCTGGGCACGAGGCCCTTGAGCAGATCTTCGAGCGAGACGAGGTTCACGACGGCGAGGCGGCCGGCGCGGTCGGGCATGAGCTGCAGCGAGCCGCGGAAGGCGCGGTCTTCGTAGCCGTGGTTGTCGTAGCCGACGCCGTACTCGACGTCGCGCACCTCGATGGCCACGGCGTCGGGTGACTCGACGACGATCTTGTCTTTGGCGGTGGCGATGACCGAGCCGTCGGCGGCGACGAGGTCGAGCTCGGCGCGGGCGGGCGCGTCGACCTGCTCGAGCAGCGTGGTGCGAATGCCGAGCTCTTTGAGCAGCTGGGCCTGCCGCGGAGCCAGCTTCTCGGGCGTCTCGAGCGGCTCGTCGACGAGCAAGAGGTAGCGGCGGTTGTCGATGACCTTGCCGGCGATGCCGAAGACCTGGCCGAGCACGTGGGTGCGGACCTTGAGGCCCTTGCCCTCCCACTCGGTCTTGGCGGCGGCGAGGCCGTCTTTGTCGGCGAAGAGGAACTCGGCGATCTGGATGCGGGCGCGCACCGTCGCGGGCGTGCCCTTCACGAGCTTCACCGTCCACGACGAGCCGATGGGGCCCTCGACGGTCTTCTCGGGGTCGCCGGCGATCTTGATCTTGAGCCGGCCCTTCGAGGCGAAGACCACGGCGCTCGTGTTCTCCATCAGGCGCACGGGCACGAGCGGGTCGCCGTTCTTGAAGTCGAGGCGCTTGGCGCTGTCGGTGGGGGCGGGCGGCAGCTCGACGTCGGCGGCGGCGAGGGCCGTGGCCACGAGCGCTGCTGCTGCGATCACCGGCAGACCCATCGAGCCCGTTGATACCACCCGGGCGCGACGCGTGGAGGGCGGCCTCGTCTGTAGGGCGATGCGACGGGCGCGACGCGGAGTCGAATCACATCCCCGCGTCGCTCGGCGTCAGCACCACGGAGATCGGGCTCACCGTCGCGCCCCGGCAGCTACCGCAGTAGGGGACGAGACTCAGGGTCACGTCGACGTCGAGGGCCTGGAAGCCAGGCGCCACGACTTCGATCGTGTGCGGCCAGCGTCGAGATCGGCGGCGTACCAGAAGCACGACGTCTCGCCGGCGTTGGTGGAGCACTGCCCGGGCCGATTCGGCTCGCCAACGATGAACGCGTGGGCGGAGGGCGCGCTCACGACCAGGTCGAACGAGGTCGCGGGGCAGTGGCACGGGGTGCACGCGTGAAGCCACGGCGCTGCGAGGCAGAAGAGGAAGAGCACTCGGCGGGCGGCCACGACCAGATGCTACGAGAGGCGCCACCCGGATTCGAACCGGGGAATGAGGGTTTTGCAGACCCTTGCCTTACCACTTGGCTATGGCGCCCTGAGCTGCGCGGGGGCATATACGCATCGGGGTTGGGGAAGCGTCAAGCGCTCGTTTCCTGACGGCGCAGCGAGGATCTCATGAGCTCTGGGTTCGGCCTGTTCAAGGAAGAGCACGAGGCGTTTCGCAGCACGGTTCGGCAGTTCGTCGAGCGCGAAGTGAAGCCGCACGTCGAGAAGTGGGAGGAGGCCGAGGAGTTCCCCCTCTCGCTCTACAAGCGCTGCGCCGAGCTCGGCTTCTTCGGGCTGCGCTACCCGGCCGAGTACGGCGGCAGCGACGCCGGCGCGCTGTTCGAGGCGGTGCTCATCGAGGAGCTCGCGAAGTGCGGCAGCGGCGGCGTCGCGGCCGGCCTCGGCGCGCAGTTCACGATCTCGACGGGCCCGCTGTGGCGCTACGGCAACGACGAGCAGAAGAAGCGCTTCCTGGCGCCAGCGATTCGCGCCGAGAAGATCGGAGCGCTCGGCATCACCGAGCCGTCTGCCGGCAGCGACGTCGCGGGGCTCGCGACCACCGCGAAGCGCGACGGCGACTTCTACGTGGTGAACGGGTCGAAGACGTACATCACGAACGGCGTGCGCTGCGACTTCGTGGTGCTCGCGGTGAAGACCGACGCGGCGAAGGGCCACAAGGGCCTCTCGCTGTTGGTCGTCGAGAAGGGCACCAAGGGCTTCGGCGTCTCGAAGAAGCTCAAGAAGCTCGGCTGGCGGGCGTCAGACACGGGCGAGCTGTTCTTCGAAGACTGCCGCGTGCCGGTCGCGAACCGGCTCGGCGACGAGGGCGCGGGCTTCTACCAGATCATGGGCAACTTCGAGTGGGAGCGCATCTCGATGGCCCTCGGAGCGATCGGCGCCGCCGACGACATGCTGGCGAACGCGATCAAGTACACGCGCGAGCGCAAGGCGTTCGGGAAGGCGATCGCCGAGTTCCAGCTGACGCGGCACAAGCTCGCGAACATGGCGACCGAGCTCGAGGCCGCGCGGCAGCTCACGTACCACGCGCTCAAGCTGCACGACGCCGGCGAGTACGCGCTCGCGCAGACCGCGATGGCGAAGAAGGTCGCGACCGAGATGTGCTGCCACGTGGCCGACCAGTGCCTGCAGCTGCACGGCGGCGCCGGCTACATGATGGAGTTCGACATTCAGCGGCATTGGCGCGACGCGCGCCTGGGGCCGATCGGCGGCGGCACGAGCGAGATCATGACCGAGATCATCGCGAAGCAGATGGGGCTGTAGGCGCTCGCGGCGGGCGGGCTGCTGCCAGATGAACCTGGCGCGACGACCGCTCGCCCGGCGCCGCTCGACGGCACGCAGGGAAGCGGCGGTCGGGCCAGCGTTCGCTGCCGCGGGCGGGCGTGATGACTTGTCTCGCCGACGTGGGTGCGTTTGGCGCCCCCACGTGGGGCGGTAAACGCTCCCGCGTCGACGAGGCATGCGCGACCCGCGTGCGGTGCGGCTGGCGCTGCCGGCCGCAGCATCGAGTCAGTCTCCCTCGGTCTGAGGCCCGGCACAGCAGACGCCGCGCTCGGTCGACGGTCGGCACGACATGGGATGACCGCCTCGAGGGAATTCGAGAGCGTGAGAGGACATCCCATGGGATGTCGTCGCTTCCACTCGGCGAAGGCAGGTTCCGACGTGGGACGTCTTCGAGACCGCGAGCTCGGCTGCAGCGGCGGACGAGTCGACCGTCGCCTGTCTGCCCGTCGATCAGCGCCGGAGCTCGGCGGTCGTCGCCGCAGGCTCTCTGGCCGCACCTCGAGCCCGACTCAGTCGATCTCGACGTACACGCGGTCGAGGCCGCCGCTCTTCTTGAGGTGAACCTCGGTGTAGAGGTCGAGCAGGCGCCCGGCCCAGCCGAACGTCGTCGCGGTGTCGGCCCGCTCGGTCGCGGGGTCGGTGAAGTAGCGCGCGACGTCGGTGTGCATGCGGGCCTTCAGGTCTGCCACGTCGGCAGGCGACCGGCCGTCGAGCACGGCGCTCCGAAACGAAGCGCCGGCGGGGTCGGTGCCGAACAGCACGTTGTCGATGTGCGAGTGGAGCGCGTCGGCTCCCTGCTCCTCGGGCGACTTCACCGGAGCCGGCGCCGTCGCCGCCTGCGCCTTCGTCACGAGCGACATCACCGTGCTCTCGGAGGGCACCTGGTAGCCGAGCTCGCTGCGCGACGCCGCGTACTTCACGAGCGCTTCGTGCAGCGACGACGGGTTTCTCTGCGCGAGCTCCTTCACCGAGTTCACGCCGGCGTTCTCGAACAGGTCGGCCGCTGCGGGCCCGATGCCGTCGATGCGCACCAGGTCGGCGCGGTTGACGGCCTCACGCACGCGCGTCGAGGTGATGCCGGTCTGCTTCGCGAGCTTCTGCTCCTGCGCGCGCGTCTTCGCGGCGTCGAGCAGCTGCACGTTGTTCGTGATGCCGGCGCGCTTGAGCGCTCCCACTTCGGAGGCCGTCAGGCCTCGGAGCTGCGCGAGCGAGGTCGGGTGCGAATCGATGATCGGCATCACCTATTGTCGTGCCGTCAGGTCGCAGGTTGTGCGACATCGGCGCACAACAAAATACGCCTGATATCAGTATCTTGCCTGAAGCGACGCGTTGAAGCCGATGGCGTTCGGCTTCTCGAAGCTGGGCTCGGCGATGCCGCTGACGGAGTCGCGGAACGTCGTCCGGTTGCTGTCGAACGTGTAATAGACCTCGAGGATCGCCGCGAAGTAGTCAGAGATGTCGAGCCGGGTGATCGACTTCACCGAGATGATCGGCTCGGAGTTGAAGTTCGTCGGCAGAATCGAGAACTGGTTCACGTCGCGAACGACGAGCGTGCGCGAGCCGGTGAGGCCGGGCGTCGGGTTGTTGCCGCCGAGGATCGCCGACGGCGCGCGGAAGGTCGCGGGCAGCTGCACGCCGCCGATGACGCCGGTCGTCAGGTGCGCGCGCGGGAAGTGGTAGTCGACGCCGACGGCTCCGAAGGTCTCGGGCGTGAGCGTGGTGCCGGCGGGGAAGTCTTTGTACGGAGGCAGGCCCGGCACGTTGAACTGGATGTACGAGAGCGTTCGGTACAGGCCGAGGAAGTTCACGCGCAGGTAGTTCCACTTCATGCGGGCCTGCACCGCGAGCGCCTGGGCCGACTGAAACTGCGTGCGGGCGAAGACGTCGGGGTTCTCGAGCGTCTGGGTGAGGTAGGTCGCCTCGACGCTGGCCTGGAAGGCGAAGCCGCCGGGGTACGTCTCGGGCGCGAAGAACTTCTCGGCGTACTCGGGGTCGTTCTTGTACAGGCGCAGGTCGATGCTCGTGCCCGGCGCGATGCCGCGGTAGAAGACGAGCCGCATCGAGCCGCCCGCCGAGTTCACCGGCGCGACGATGCCCTGGTTCGCGAGCCCCGGCACGATGCCCTTCTGGAAGTAGCCGCCGCCGAAGTCGATGCGGAACCACGACGTCGCGTCGACGCCGCCGCCGAGCAGGGCGCCGTAGATGCGCTCCTTCTCGAGGATGTAGTCGTTCAAGAGCAGGCCCGTCTTCAGGCCCGCGAACAGGTAGAACCGCTCGCGGGTGAGCTGAATCTTCATGCCCGGAATCGCATCGTTCTGCGCGCGCGACGTGAAGATGTCGTTGCCGCCCCAGCTGATCTTGTACGCGTACCCGAGGCGGAAGCGGTCGGCCGAGACGGGGAAGCCGGTGAGCGAGATGCCCTCTTTCTCGCCCCAGCCCGACGGCGTCCAGTTGAGCGAGACGTAGCTCGAGTTGTCGCGCACCTGCAGGCCGCCCGCGGGCGTCAGCAGAAACAGCACCGAGAGCGCCGCCTCGGCGGTGAACCCGTCGAAGAACGACGGCGACTTCTTGTAGAGCGTCAGGTTCGACAGCGACTCGAAGCCGCTGAACTTGGTGTTGAAGTTGTCGAAGAAGAGCGTGTTCTGCTGCCCGGCGAAGAAGCCGGCGTTCGGGCTGTTCGGGGTCGTCTCACCCGCGCCGGCGAGCACGTTGTCGTCGGCGAACGTGAACGTGAGGCGCGTGTCGACGAAATCGCCGGCGAACGCGAAACGCGACAACAGCACGGCCAGCGCTGAGACCTTCCACCACGTTTTCACTGCACCCCTCCCTGTCGGGACACTTCAAGGACTCAAGTTGTCACACTGCTTGATCGGCTTCGGGCACGACAGCCCGGGACCCGGGCGGCAGCAGATGTCGTCGGCGTCGCGCGGCAGCAGCACCCAGCGCGGGCGCGCCGGCTGAACGTGGCGCAGGTGCCCGATGATGTCGAAGGTGGCCCCGTGGAGGGCGCGGCAGTTCGCGGCGTCGTCGGCGTCGGGGTCGTCTTCGCGGCAGGCCGGGTCGAGATCGGGCACCGCGTCTTTCGTGACCAGGTTCATGCGCACGCGCGGGTCCTTCGCGATGCTGCACTTCGGGCTCATCGTCGCGGCGCTGCCCTCGAGCACCACGGCGACCTTCGTCTCGCCCGGCTGCAGCACGTGCCGAACGAGCTGACCCGCCTCGATCACCGGGTCGGTGGCGGCGACGGTGGCGCCGTTGCCGAAGCGGTAGTGCGCCGGCGAGTTGCACACCAGCGCGACCGGCGAGCCGATGGCGTACGCGGTCGGGTGCGACGAGGGCAGATCGCTCAGGGTGATCTCCTGGTAGCGGCCCTTCAAGCTCGAGTCGGCGCGAGTGCCGGGCAGACCGGGCGGGGTGAGCTCGACGACGAACTGACCGAAGCCGACGTACGTCGACTCTTCGGTGCAGATCGTGTCGGAGTACTGGTTCAGGCCGACGACGCAGTCGTGGTTGCAGATGCGCTCGACCTTGTCCTGCGGAGGCTCGATCTCGCCGAACGCGCAGGAGCCCCAGACCCAGGTGCCGGTCTCGTCGGTCTGCTCGCAGAAGAAGGGCACCGACTGGTCGCTGTTGGCGTCGCAGTTCACGAACGTGGTGGGGAAGCGCACGTTGCGCATGCGCACGAGGCCCGACTCGTTGGACTCCATCTTGAGGTTCTTCTTGTTGTGCCCGCACAGCGAGTCGGTGAGGAAGGGCTCGAGCGCGTCGTCGGCTCCGCACAGGCGCAGCGTGATGTCGACGATCGGCACCTGGTCGAGGTACTTGTTCCACTGGTCCTGCGGCAGCTGGTGCACCCGCTCGGCGATCGTCCACGAGGGGAAGGTGAGCTGCGTCGTCGAGGTGAACTCCTGCACGCTGCCCGAGAGCGTCCACAACAGGTCGCCCGTGTCGAGCCCGTCGGGGAACGAGTAGTTGTAGACGAACATGTGCCCGAACGTGCCCGCGCCGTAGCGCAGGCAGTTCGACGAGGTGGTGCAGGTGCGCTTGCTGATCTCACAGCGACCGTCGATGCACGGCTCGTTGGGCTCGACGGGGCGCTGCGTCGAGTCTTCCGGCATGCGGCACGCGGTGATGTCGGTGACGAAGAAGCCCGAGGGGTCGGTGCCGGTCACCACCATCTTCACCACCTGGCCGTTGCGGTCGGGGTCGCTCGCGCACGACTGCAGGAGCTTCATGCCCGACTCGGGGCGCTTGCCGATCGTGATGAACTCGCCGACGAGCGGCGAGCTGCGGTTGTCGACCTGATCGGGGATCTGCACCTTCGCGAGCGTGGGCTCCTCGAAATAGACGGTCTGCGAGAGGCCGGTCGCGTAGGTCCACCCGTCGGCGGGCGTCGCAGGCAGCTGCTCGACCGTGCCGCCGTAGCCGCCGTCGGCGAACATCAGCTTCGGCGGAGCGTGCTCGGCCCACGCCCGCACGGCGCCATACTGGTGGTTCGTCTTCACCATGCCGGTCGCGACGCCGCCGTCGGCCGGCGCCCAGCGAAACGCGTAGTCGCCGGTCAGATCGCCCGGCACCACCCGAAACGAGACGGGCCCGTTGAAGTCGTTCGCGACGGCGCCCTTCTGATCGAGCGCGGTCGCGGTGATCTGCAGCTGAATCTCGCCGCGCGCGATCGAGTACGGGCAGTCGAGCGTGCCGCGCACCTCGTCGGGCACCGCCCTCTGGCCGCCGTCCCACTGCAGGGCGCACGGGGCGACGACCTCGAGCTTCTGAACGATGCCGACGTTGTCGCGGAAGAAGCCGTCGATGTGCACCTGAAACGACGAGATGCCGCTGGGCGCCGGGATCTTGATCTCGGTGCAGGCGGTCGCGAGCAGCAGCGCAAAGGCCAGACGCTTCATTTCACTCTCCGCTTGATCCGGCCGTCTTCGACTCCCACGGCGACTGCCATGGCGAGGGGGTTCTCGCAGAACGCGCGCACCTGGCTGGTGACGTGACCGCAGAGCGGGTTGCCGATGAGGGCGTCGGCGCAGAGGCACTTGCCGAGGTTGGGGCCGCCGGCTCCGGTCGAGGGCGCCGTGATCTTCGCGTAGCACTCGTCGCGGAAGGTCGTGAGGTCGCCCGGGCAGTTGCCGCGGAACACGTCGGCGCACGTGCAGCCGCCGCCGAGATCTTCGGTGAGCGCGTCTTGAAAGCGCTGCGCGTTCTTGCAGTACGAGACGACCTGCGAGTCGAGCACCCACTTGCCGTCGACGAGCCCGCCGCACAGCTGCCCGTTCTTGCCGATGGTGAAGCCGTGGTCTTCGACGTGCCCTTTCAGCATGTCGTCGCACGTGCAGAAGTTCTGCATGTACCCGATGAGCGAGTCGCGGAGCGGAATGCCGGTCTCGATGCGCGTCGTGTTGCGCTTGAGCACCGTGAAGCCCGAGCCGCCCTTCGCGATGTAGTCGTTCACCGCGACGCGGTACGTGGCGTAGAGATCGAGCGGCTTGCCGTTGATCTCGACCTCGGTGCCCGTGTGCGCCCAACACCGGCCGCCCTGAAGATCGTCGTCGAGGCACTGCCACGGAGCGCGCGTGCCGCGGGTGTCGGCGCCGGGGCAGTCTTTGCCCTTGTCGGCACCGCCGAGCGACGGGTCGCAGCCGAAGCGCTGGGCGTTGAGCTGCACCTGCGCACAGTCCATCGTGAAGCGCAGGCCCGACACCTGCGCCTGGCTCACGCAGCCGCGGTCTGCTGAGCGCTCGGAAATGAAGTCGAGCATCTCCTGCATCTCGTTGCCGCTCAGGTACATGACGTTGATCGTGTTCTCGAAGGGGAACACGTTGAACATCGACTCCTGGGTGAGCGGGCCGGCGTACAGGTTGTCGCGAATGCCGAGCGAGTTGGTGACGGCGACCTCGGCCTCGACGCGGCGGCGCTTGCGCATCGAGTCGGCGGCGATGTTGCCGAGCGGGCTGTCGCCGCCGCTCGAGTTGTTGCGGCGCGCGATGTCGCGAGGCGCGTAGCCGAACAGCGAGGTGAGCTGCAGCGCGACGTCGAGCTGGGTGATGTACGGCAGGAGCAGCTGCGCGGTCTCGTCGTCTTCGAGCTGCTGGCACTCGGCGAGGCCGGCCCGCACCTTCGGGTCCGACGCGAACTGGCCGGGGCCCCAGAACTGCTCGGTGTAATAGCGGTGCAGCGCCTCGGAGCACCACAGGCCGTCGACCGGGAACACCTTGTAGTCGTGGCTGATCACCTCGGCCATCTCGGCGGCGCCCTCTTTCGGAGGCATCTGCACGACGACGTCGAGGCGGCCGAGGTACTTCGTGAAGGCGCCGCCGTGCGCGAGGATCACCTTTCTGCCCGCCGGGTCGACGAGCTGCTGCGGCGGGTTCAAGATGATGTGGAGGTGCCCGCCGAGGATCAGGTCGATGCCGGTGACGCCCGGGATGTGCACGCGCACGACGGTGTTGTCGGCGTCTTCGGGCCCGAACGCCTCGAGCACCGTCCACTTCGCGTACTCGCGGTTCAAGAACGGGCGAATGCGGCCGAGCTCGTAGAACGCCTCGTAGCCCTGCACGAGGTCCTGGTCCTCGGTGAGCCCGCCGTGGCTGGTGAGTACGATGAGATCGGTCACCGGCTTCAGCAGCTCGACGTACTGGCGAATCGCCTCGTTCTGCTCGAGCGGCGTGATCTGCAGCGAGTTGCCGCCCTCGACGATCGAGTTGAGCGACCCCAGGTTCGCGAACCCGATGATGCCGACGCGCACGCCGCCGATGTTCTTGAGCGTGTACGGCTGCGTGTAGAGCGCGGTCTTGTTCGAGTCGATCGCGCGGGGGTCGTCCCAGAAGTAGTTCGCGGCGAGCACCGGGAAGGTGGCCATGAACTGCGCCTGCCTCGTGAAGTTCAGCGCGCCGGCGTCGAACTCGTGGTTGCCGATGACGGCGGCGTCGAGCTTGATGTTCGAGAGGAAGCGGTACTCGACCTCGCCGAAGTTCACGTTGAAGATCGGCGCGCCTTGAAAGCTGTCGCCGCTGTCGAGGTGAATGACGCGGTCGGCGTTCTTGCGCTCGCGCTTGATCAGGCTCGCGAGGCGCGTGATGCCGCCGAACGGCCCCACCTCGGGGATGAGGCCCAGATCGACGTCGGTCTTCAGCGGCGCGAAGTCGTACGGCAACAGCCGCGAGTGAATGTCCGACGTGTGCAGGAACGTCAGCCGCACCTGCTGGCCCGACAGGTCGACGTCCTGCCCGGGGAGCAGCGGAAAGCACGAGACCGCGAAGAACGCCGGTACCGCAACTACGAGTCGAAGCAGTCTCACGCGGTCGCCACCAATACGCGTCCCGCGCGCTCCCGTAAAGGGGCCTCACGGCACCAGCACGAGGCTGCCCGTGGTTGCTCGCGATTCGAGATCGCGGTGAGCCCGCGCCGCTTCGGCGAGGGGGTAGCGCGACGGTGGCGTCACTTTCACGACACCTCTCTGGAGCACGTCGAACAGATCGGCGGCGGTCTCGTCGAGCATGGCCGTCGTCGCGGTGTAGTGCCCGAGCGTCGGGCGGGTGAAGAACAGCGAGCCCTTCTGTGAGAGCAACAGCGGGCTGAACGGCTCGACGGGGCCCGAGGCGTTGCCGTAGCTGACCATGAGCCCGAGCGGCTTCAGGCAGTCGAGCGAGGCGTGAAAGGTGCTCTTGCCGACCGCGTCGTAGACGACGTCGGCGCCGCCGCTCGTCAGCTCGCGTACGCGCTTCGCGAGGTCTTCACGGCTCGAGACGACGACGTGGTGCGCGCCGAGCGACGTCGCGATCGCGGCCTTCGCGTCAGAGCTCACGACGCCGATGACCGTCGCACCGAGGTGACGCGCCCACTGCACGGCGAGCTGGCCGACGCCGCCCGCCGCCGAGTGAATGACGATGGTGGTGCCGGGCCTCACGTCGTACGTCTTGCGCAACAGGTAGCGCGCGGTCATGCCCTTGAGGCCCGACGCGGCGGCGACGTCGAAGCCGATGCCTGAGGGGAGCCGCGTGGCGCGGTCGGCCTTCACGACGTGAGCCTCGGCGTAGGCGCCGGCGGGGCCCGAGCCGTAGGCGATGCGATCGCCGACGGCGAAGCGGGTGACGCCGGGGCCGACGGCGTCGACGACACCGGCGGCTTCGAGGCCGAGGCCCGACGGCAGCGGCAGCGGGTAGAGGCCGGTGCGGTGGTAGGTGTCGATGAAGTTCACGCCGATGGCGTGGTGGCGGACGCGGACCTCGCCGGGCCCGGGCGAGGGCAGGGGCAGCTCGACGAGCTGCATGACGTCGGCGGGGCCGGGGCGCTCGAAGCGAATGGCTTTCATGCGCACGGTGGTAAGCACCGTGGTCGATGAGCGTCAACGCGATCGAGGTGATCGAAGACTTTTCGGCGACGGCGCGGTGCGACGAGGGCTTCCTGCAGCTGCGAAGGCTGCGGGTGCGCAACCGGCGCGCCGACGGCTCGACGTCGGCGGTGTACCGGGTCGATGTCGTCGATCGGCCGAGGCTCGACGCGGTGGCGGTGCTGGTGGTGCGCCAGGGCGCGTCGGGGTTCGAGGTGCTGACGCGCATGAACCTGCGCCCGGCGGCGTACTTCCGCAAAGACAAGGCGCAGCCGGTGCCCGACGGGCGGTCGCACCTGTACTGCGAAGAGATCGTCGCGGGCCTGCTCGAGAACGACGATCACGGCGACGAGGGGCTGCGCCGCCGGGCCGCCGAAGAGGTTCGCGAAGAGGCGGGCTACGAGGTGTCGCCGGCCGAGATCGTGACGCTGGGGCCGCCGTTCTTCGTCGCGCCGGGCATCGTGAGCGAGAAGATCTTCCTCTGCGTGGTCGACGTGACGGGCCGCGAAGGCAAGACGCCCGAGGGCGACGGCTCGCCGCTCGAAGAGTCGCCGCCGCCGCGGTGGCGCACGGTGGCGGACCTCGAGGCCGCGATCGCGAGCGGCGAGGTGCAGGACGCGAAGACCGAGCTCGCGCTCGTGCGCTGGCTCGCCCGCCGCTGAAAATGGGGACAGGCTACTTTTTTGCGCAACCTGTGCTTCCGCAGGCTTGACCGCTCGCGTTGCGCAAAAAAGTAGCCTGTCCCCATTTTTCACTCGCTGTGGATGCCGTTGCGCACGTCGTCGTCGCAGAGGCGATCGAACGCGTCGACGCCGCTGGGCTGCCGGCCGCCGCCGCCGAGCTCGTACGAGCTCTTGCCGCAGAACGTGTCCTTCATCAGGCCGAGCGCGTCGCTCTGGGCGTTGAACGTGATGCGCTTCACGTCCGACGCGAGGTTGCTCGCGATCTGCTGCAGCTGCGTGCTGTTCCAGCTCCAGCTGCCGCCGGCGCCCGCGCTCGCGCCGGCCTTCACGCCGGCGAGCTTCGCGGCCGACGCGCCGAGGCCCGGCGGCTGGCCCGCGAAGGCGATCATGATCTCCTGCGTCTTCGGCCCGCTCTTGCCGAGCTCCTCGAGGGCGGCCGGTGAGTAGGCGACGCTCGCGCCGCCGATGGCGGTCGAGGCGTTCATGGTCATGAAGCCGCCCTCCATCATGTCGAGCGAAGAGCCCTGCGGCTTCTGGCCCTTCGGCACGAGGCGGTAGCCGGCCGCGACGATCGGCGCCGTGCCGGCGCTCGCGGTCGGAGTGCCCGCCTCGACGTTCGCGGTGAAGAGGGCGCGCGTCTTGCCGGTGCTCTCTTCGAAGTACATCGTGGCGTCGGCGCCGGCTCCGACGAGCAGGTGGGCGCTGCCGCCGTAGCCTCCGCCCTCGACGCGATCGGCGATGTAGTAGCCGGCCTTGTCGGCCATGACGGCGAGCGCAGCCTCGGCGGCGTCGCGCGGCTGAAACGCCTTGGGGCCGGTCTCGGGAAGAAAGCCCACGGGGCCGCTGGAGGGGACAGGAAGCGCAGTGATCGGTTTGTTGTTGATGGGGTCCATGCCGCGAACGCACTGCGAGAAGCGCGCCGCGCTCGCGCGCTTCTCGCCTCGCGCGGTTGGGCGGTCGCAGCGTCGGGTCGACCCGACGGCTGACGGAGGCCGCGGGCTACGGCGAGATCGCGACGGTCGCGCTGGGGGCCATGTGGAGCCAGAGCGTGCGGCCCTCGTGGAACCAGCCCTCCATCGCCTCGACCTCGGCGCGCGAGGCGCGAGCCGGCAGCGAGACCGACGAGGGGCGGGGCACGTCGACGAGCTCCAGCACCGCGCCCTTCGTGAACACGGTGCCGGCGGTGAGCTTCGCCTGCGCGGCCGAGAGCTCGAGCGCGGTGCCGTCGTAGAGGGTCATGCTGCCGCCGGGCGACGCGCGCACCCAGAGCAGGCCGGCGTCGTTCGCGAACGAGTCGACGTTCGTGTCGGTCGCGGGAGAGAGCGTGTCGATGGTCGGGCGCAGCATCGGCACGACGCCGCCGCGGCGCAGGTAGAGCGGCAGCCGGTCGATCGGCGCGGCGACCGTCTCTTCACCGGCCCGGTGCACGCTGCCGTCCCACCAGTCGAGCCACTCGCCCTCGGGGAAGACGACTTTGCGCGAGGTCGCGCCGGCGGTGATGACGGGGGCGACGAGCAGGTCGTCTCCGAAGAGGTACTCGTCGTCGGGGTGCTGCTTCAGCGCGGGGTAGGCGAGGCCGACGGCGCGCTGAATCGGGCGGCCGTCGGTGGCGAGGCGCTTCGCGTATGTCCACTCATAGGGGAACAGGCGCAGGTGCAGCCGGGCGTACTGGCGGAAGATCTCGAGCGCGGCGTCGTCGCGGCCGTTCTGGGCGTTGTACTCCCACGGCATCTGCGACGACGAGTCGCCGATCTGCATCACCGTCGAGAGCGCCGACTGCTCGACCCAGCGCACCCACGTCTCGCGGTTCGGAGGCGAGTGCCGGTAGCCGCCGGTGTCGGCGCCGAAGAACGGGAAGCCCGAGGGGCCGAGGCTCAGACCCGCGATGACGGCGCTGGGCAGGCCGCCGGTGCCGGCGACGGTCTTGTTGCCGTCGGGGATGAGCTCTTTCCACTTCGTGAGCGAGGCGTCGATGTCGCCGGGCCAGATGACGCTGACACGCACCTGATCGCCCCAGCGCCCGGCGCGGCAGATGAGAAACGAGCCGGCCGCGGGCAGCTTCTCGGCGTAGGCGCGGTGGTAGAGCACGGTGAAGTCGTGCGCCATCGTGCGCTCGGTGGTGCCGTCGAAGAAGCTCCAGTTCGTGCGCGAGCCCGAGAGGCCGCCGGCGACCTCTTCGCCGTAGTCGAGCTTGAAGCCCTCGACGCCGAGGTCGACGTACTTCTGGACGTTCGACTGCCAGAACGAGAACGCGGCCGGGTTCGTGAAGTCGATCGGCGGGCCCCAGCGGCTGGTCGAGCCCGTCTTCGGAGGAAAGTAGCCGGCGTCTTGCGCCTGCGACAGCAGCGGCTCGTTGCCGGCCTCGAGGTAGGGCGTGTGCCAGAGCGAGAGGCGCAGGCCGGCGGCGCGAAGGGCCGAGACCATCGCGGGCGGGTCGGGGAACTGGGCGGCGGCGAAGTCGAACGAGTTGACCCAGGTGGCGTAGGGCCGGTCGATCCACATGGCCGACACCGCGAGATCGCGCGTGCGGATCTGCGCGACGTCGTCGAGCACCTGCGCCTGGTCGCGGTTCTCGTCGCGCCAGAGCAGCGGGCCCAAGCCCCACGGAGCGGGGAGCAGCGGGTCGCCCGTGACGTCGTAGTACCTGCGCGTGATGTCGAGCGGGTGCTTCGCGGCGAAGAGGTGAAACTCGAGGCCGTCGCCCGACTGCTCGGCGGTGCCGTACGTGATCTCGACGAGGTCGGGCTCGGAGCGCGCGACGTCGAACAGGCCGTAGCGCTTGCTCGCGACGAAGATGCCCCAGCCCGTCGTGCCGATGAGCAGCGGCACCGGCACGTGCGCTTCGTTGACCGCGCTCTCGACGCCGAGGTCGGGCTCGATCTGCATCGGCCGCAGCTTGCCGCGGTGGTTCACGCCGTCGAAGACCTCGCCGAGGCCGTAGAAGCCTTCGGTCGCGTCGGCGCGCAGGCGCAGGCGCATGAACACCAGCGGAGCGGCGGTCGGGCTCGGCACGCGAGTCGGCACCCAGCGCGCCTTGAAGCGGCCCTCGGCCTCGGCGGTGAGCGTGATCTCGCCGCCGAGCAGCTCGCCTTCGAACTGGAGCTTCAGGTCGAGCTGCGTGGCCGAGGTCTGCGTGACCGTCGTCGACGTGGCCTTGCGGAAGCGCAGGCCCGCGGGGACCACGGGGTCGAAGTACTCGTCGTCGAGCACCAGCCAGTACGGGTCGTAGCTCTTCGTGTCGTCGAGCTCGCGCACGGTGCCGAGCTGAAACGCATCGACCGGCAGGGTGACCAGCGGGGCGCCGTCGCGCGAGAGCACGATCGTGCCGCCGTCAGCGGCGATGGCGTACGGGCCGTGCGAGATCGTCGGCGGCGGCGCTTCGGGCTTCGAGCTGCACGCGGCGGCGAGCAGGGCGATCGAGATGCATCTCATGGGGTGACTCCGAGCTCGCGCGCGGCGAGCAGGTACTCGCCGACCCAGGCGCCCTCGGCGTCGATCTTCTCGTTCGACGAGATGCCGGCGAGCACCGCGAGGCCCCGGTCGCGCTCACCGACGGCGGCGAAGAGGCGCGCGGCGACGACGTTGTGCACGAACGGCTTCTGGCGCTTCGCGAAGACTCCGGCGGCAGCGGGGTCGGGCGTCGAGTCGAAGAGGGCTCCGCCGCGGGGGTCGGCGAACGTCTCGGCCATCACGGCGGCGATGCGATTGGCGGCCCACGCGTGCTGAACGTCGCCGGTCGCCGCCGCGAGCCGCGCGAACCCGAGCCCGAGCGCCGCGGCGTCGGCGAGAAAGAAGGGCCCGTTCGACTTCGCGTCGTGCCGAACCTGGCCCTTCGCGGTCAGGTGCGTGCGCACGAGCACGGCGGCGGCGCGGCGGGCGCGATCGAGATCGCCGCTGGCCGCCAGCGCCGCGAGGGCGAGCCCGTTCTCGTGGGCATAGACGTGGGTGTCGACCCAGGGGGTGCCGAGCGCGCGGCGCTGGGCGTCGGGGAGCGCGTAGTAGGCGTTGCCCTCGACGAAGCCCTTCTTGCGGTCGTGCGCGTTGAGGTCGGCGTCCTGGTTCACGAAGAAGGTGCCGTCGCTGGCCGTGAGGAACGCGGCGATATACCCCACGATGCCGCGCGCCGAGGCGCGGAAGTCGGCGCGGCCGGTGAGGGCGGCCGCGAGCGCGTAGGCCTCGAGGTTCGGAGCCTGGTACGTCATCAGCTTCTCGAAGTGGGGGCTGTTCCAGTCTTCGGCGGCCGAGTACTGGTAGATGCCGCCCCAGACGGGGTCGAGCAGGGCGCTCTGCTTCTCCAACGTGAAGGCGCCCCGGTTGCGGTCGCCGGCGGTGAGCTCCCAGACGACGTTCATGCCGATGGGGACCTTGCGCTTGAGGCCCCAGCTGCCGTCGCGCTCGTCCCAGAAGAAGTCGAGGCGCTCGAGCGCGTGCTTCACGGCCCTGGGCAGCTCGGCGACGGCGACGCCGGGGTCGTCGCCCGCGGGCCCTTCGGCGGCGCGGGCGTCGATGCTACCGAGGATCTCGACGAGCCGCTCGGGCGGCATGTAGCCGCGGAACTTGCCGAGCTCGAGGGCGTCGGGCGACAGCACGACGGTGGCGGGCCAGCCCCACTCGGCGTAGCGCTCGGCGAGATCGGGGCGGGCGTCGATGTCGACGCGCACGGGCACGAAGCGCTTGTCGATGGCCTCGACGATGCGCGGGTCGCGGTACGTCGTGTCGTCCATCACGTGGCACCAGTGGCACCACTCGGCGGCGCAGTCGACGAGCAGGTAGCGGCCGTCGGCCCTCGCGCGCTCGAAGGTCTCTTTGCTCCACGGCTGCCAGTCGACCGCGCCGCTGCGCCGGGCGGCTGAGCCATCGGTCGCGCACGCGGCGAGCAGGATCAGCGCGAGGAGGCGCACGGCGCCACTGCTATCACGGCGCGAGCGGTTTCTGCTTCGCCGCCCTCCGCTTCTTCTCGAGCGGCATCGATGCTGCTTTGCCGAACGGAGCTCATGGCCCCCTCACACTTCAGGAAGCGCACCGCGCCGCTCTCGAGACGGGTCGGGCGGTTGCCGGGCGGAGGCAGCCCGCAGCGGCTCAGCAAGTCTGAGTCCTGTCCGAGTCTCTCGGACTACACTGTGCGCACCGACATGGAGACGCTCGGCGAACCTTCGACGCGGCGCTCGGCGCCGCCGGCGCACCGGTTGATTCACGTGCTGAACTACGACGACCTCGCCACCGCGCGCTCGCAGAGCTTCGCGCTCGAGGGGCCCCTCACGATTGGCCGTGGCACGAGCGAGCTCTTGCGCCGCGCCGGCGGCCGCATCGAGTCTGCCGACGGCTGGCTCTCGACCGACCACGCCGACGTCTCGGTCGACGGCGAGCGCTGGAAGATCGAAGACCGCGGCAGCCGCAACGGAGTCTGGGTCAACGGCGCGAAGGTGAAACAACACGCGCTCTCGGACGGCGACCTCGTCGAGCTCGGCCACGGGCTGTGGTGCTACCGCGTCGCGCCGTCCGACCGCGTCGAGACGCTCGAGGCCCGCCGCGGCGGCTTCAAGCTCGGCCCGACGCGCACGTGGTCTGCCGCCGTCGCCGCCGTGGTCGCCGACGTCGAGCGCATCGCCCCTTCGGTGCAGCCGGTGCTCGTCATCGCCGAGACCGGCGCCGGCAAAGAGCACCTCGCCCGCCAGGTGCACGCCCTGTCGGGCCGCCGCGGAGCGTTCGTGCCCGTCGACTGCGGCGCCGTGCCCGAGACGCTGTTCGAGTCGACGTTCTTCGGCCACAGGAAGGGCGCGTTCACCGGCGCGCAAGAGAACCGCGACGGCGAGCTGGTGCGCGCCGATCGGGGCACGCTGTTCCTCGACGAGCTCGGCAACCTCGGCGCAGCGTCACAGGCGAAGCTCCTGCGCGTGCTCGAAGACGGGCTCGTGCGCGCGCTCGGCGCCGCGAACGCCGTGAAGGTCGACGTGCGCATCGTCGCCGCCACGAACCGCGAGCTGTTCGGCGACGAAGACGCGATTCGCAGCGATCTCTTGCGGCGCCTCGCCGGCTACGTCGCGCGGCTGCCCCCGCTGCGGCAGCGCCGCGAGGATCTCGGCGAGCTGACCGCGTTTCTGCTCGCCGAGGGAGGAGTGAAGCGCGCGAGCATCACGAGCGCCGCCGCCCGCACGCTGTTCGGCGGCCCGTTCACCGGCAACGTGCGCGAGCTGAAGACGACGCTCGTCACCGCCTCACTGCTCGCCGGCTCCGAGCCCATCGACGTGCAGCACCTGCCCGCGCCGGCACCGCAGTCGTCGAGCGGTGACGAGCTCGAGCCGGGCGGCAAGCGCACGAGCGCGCCGACCGCCGAAGAGCTCACCGCCGTGCTCACGGCGACGAAGGGCAACGTCGTGCACGCCGCGAAGCAGCTCGGCACCCACGCGCGCCAGGTCTACCGCTGGCTCGAGAAGCGCGGCCTCGACCCCGAGCGCTTTCGCCCGGCCGACGACTGACGCTTCAGGGCCGCGCGGGCGCGTTGCGCTCGAGCCAGCCGTCGACCTCGGCGAGCACCGGCGAGAACTGCGGGTTCGCCGCGAGGGCCTTGCGAGCCGCGCTCACCTGGCTCAGGGCCTCGGCCCGCTCGCCCAGCTCGGCGCGCGCCTGCGCCAGCACGACCTCGATCGTGGCGACGTTGCCCTCGTCGGCCTGCTCTTCCTTCGCGAGCTCCAGCGCCCGCTCGGCCAGCGCGCGTGCCTCTCTCGCCTTGCCGAGCCTCAGCGTCGCCTTCGCCTGGCCGGCGACCGCGAGGCATCGGTCAGCGCTGTTCGGGCCGAGCGCACCCTCTGCCTCGCGAAAATGCTCGAGGGCCGGGGAGGGCTCTGCGAGACCCAGGTCGCAGCGGCCGAGGCCGAGCAGCGTTCTGCCGACGCGCGGGTGCTTCGGGTCGAGCTCGCGCACCAGCGGCAACAGCGCCTCGTACTCTGCACGCGCCTCGGCGTTGCGCCCCAGCGACTGCAGGGCCATCGCGTGGTTCGCGCGCAGCATCACGTGCAGCGACGAGCGCGGGCCCGCGACGGCCTCGGTGCGCGGCAGCAGCGCGGCGAGCTCGCGCTCGCTCTCGTCGAATCGGCCGAGCTCGATCAGCGCTGCCGACGCGTTCGCGGCTGCGACCAGGGCATCGGGGTGGTCGGGCCCGGCGACCTCGGCCCGCAGCGCGGCAGAGCGCTGAAAGTCGTCGAGCGCCTCGGCTCCGCGGCCCAGCCGCGAGTAGACCATCGCGCGCGTGTTCAGCGCCGCCGAGAGGCGCCGCGCCCGATCGGCGCCGAGGCCCTGCGTCGTCGCGACCGCGCGCTGCGCCTGCGCGAGCGCCTCGGTGAGAGCGCCGGTCGAGAGCAGCGCGCGCGCCATGTCTGCTGCGAGGCGGGCCTGGCGAACCGGGTCGGGCCGGGTCTGCAGCAGCGCCTCGGCGTGGCGCGCGTGCTCGAGCGCCTCGTCGGCCCGGCCCGCGGCCCGAGCGCCGAACGACAGCTCGAGGCGAACGTCGATGGCACGGTCCCAGTCGCGGCCCCGCTCGGCGGCGAGGAGCGACTGCTCGGCGAGCTGCTCGAAGGCCTTTCGGTCCTCCAGCGCGAACGCCACGTTGGCGGCCTGCCACAGCGCCTCTGCCTCGAGCGGCGCCCACCCGAGCGCCTGGGCGTCGGCGACCAGCGGCCCGAGCAGGGGCTGTGCGTCTCGCGATCGCCCGGCGACGTGCTGGGCCAGCGTCTTCGCGAGCCGAGCCTCGAGCGCGTCGGCCCGTTCGCGGGCGCCCGCGACGCTCGGCAGGGGGACGCGATCGAGCAGCGCGTCGAGCTCTGCACAGCCGCGCACGGTGGGCAGCTGGTCGACGGCCGCCGTCGCGTGCCGTGCCATCTCGGAGTCCGCCGTCGAGAGCAGGGCGACGAGCGCGTCGAGCTCGCCGAGCCGGCGCTGCAGGCAGGCGGTGCGCGCGTCGAGCACGGCCTCCGACGCCTCGCCGCGCGAGCGGGTCGCCTCACACGCGTCGCGGGAGGCCTCGACCCACTGGGCGCCGCGCTCGTCGAGCGCCTTCACGGTGAGCGCCGCCGTGGCTTCGCTCCAGGGCGTGTGCGCGGCCCGCAGGGCGTCGCCGACTGCTCTGCGCCGCTCGTCGTTCCACACCGAGGCGAGGCGGGCAGGGGCTCCGCTGCACTGCTGGGCCGCGACCGAGACCGTGTGTGCGCCCCAGGCGACCGCCCCGACGAGCACGACGGTCGCCGCGGCGCCGATCGCCGCGAGCCGGCGTCTGCGCGGCCGCTCGAGCGCGGCGCCGAGCGCCCGGAGCAGCTCGTGCATCGACGGCCAGCGGGCCTCGGGCTGCAGCTCGAGGCCCCGCGAGAGGATCGCGAGCACCCCGGCCGGCGCGCGCTCGGGCCGCCGCGGAGCCCGGCGCTCGCCGGTGGCGCGCTCCTCGCCGAACGGGTGCTCGCCGAACAGGGCCTCCCAGCAGGCGACGCAGAACGCGAACTGGTCGGTGCGGGCATCGAGCGTGCCCCCCTCGAGCTGCTCGGGCGCCATGTACGCCGGGGTCCCTTGAGTGGCCGACGGCGTGCGCAGCGAGGGCGAGGCGCTCTCGCGCGATGGCTCGGCGGGCGCGTCGAGCACGCGCGCGAGGCCGAAGTCGGTGACCACGACGCGGCCGTCGTCGCCGACCATCACGTTCTCGGGCTTGAAGTCGCGGTGCACGAGCCCGGCGTCGTGAGCCGCGGCGAGCCCGCGGCCGGCCTCGAGGAACAGACGCAGCACCTGCTCGGGCGTGCGGGCCTGCCTCAGCCACTCGCCGGCGTGAGTACCCTTGATCAGCTCGAACGCGACGTAGACCTCGCTCGCGATGACGCCGGCGTCGTGCACGCGCACCACGTTCGGGTGCTCGAGGCGCGCGGCGGTGCGAGCCTCTTGCAGCAGCAGCGCTTCGTCGCGGTCGTGCTGCGGGTGAAGGAGCTTCAGCGCGACGCGACGCTCGAGCCGGTCGTCCCACGCGGCCCAGACGACGCCCATGCCGCCCGCGCCGAGCTGCTCGAGCACCTGGTAGCGGCCGAGCCGCGTCGGCGCCGGGAACCTGCCGCTCTGCGCCGGCGGCGTCGCTGCGCGCTGGGGCTCCTCGCGGGTGTCCACGCGCGGCACTCTAGCCGACGACCCGGTCTCGGACGTGTCCGAGACCCTCGACGGTCGGGCGCTCGGCCAAAGCGGCGGTCGCGCTCGCCCGAGCGCGGGTCGCGGGGCGGCGCGGCGCTTGCGTAGCGACCGGGCATGACCTTCACAGCGCTCATCACCGCGCTCACGCTCTACGCCGCGGCCGACGAGGCGAAGCTGCTCTTCGCGCAGGGGCAGAAGCTCTACGCCGAGCGCCAGTACGCCGCCGCGGTCGAGAAGTTCGAGGCGGCGTACCGGCTGAAGCCGCACCCGGCGGTCACCTTCAACATCGCGCGCTCGTACGAGGCGCTCGGCGATCTGCCGCGGGCGCTGCGCAGCTACCGCGCGTACCTCGCGGCGCAGCCTCACGCCGCTGATCGCGACCAGGTCGAGCGCACGATCGCGCAGCTCGAGCAGCGCGCCGGCTCGGCGAAGGTGGCGCTCATCACGACCGAGCCTCCCGGCGCCGAGGTGTCGGTCGACGGCAAGCCGCGGGGCGCATCGCCCGCGACCGTCGAGCTCGCGCCCGGCAGCCACTCGGTCACCGCGCGCCGGCCCGGAGCCGAGCCGGTCGAGCGCGCCTTCGTGATGCCGGCCGATCGCTCGATCGAGGTGGCCATCGCGTTCCCGAAGGCCGAGCCGCCGCCCAAGGCCGAGCCCGCGAAGAAGCAGCAGCCCGCGGGGGTGATCGCAGCCCCTCCCGCGCGCGTGCCCGCCACGCGCCCGCTCCGCCGCCTCGCGTGGTTGCCGGCGCTCGGCGGAGGGCTGCTGCTCGTGGGCGGCGGCGTCTGCTACGGCCTCGCGCGGAGCTCCGAAGGGCAGCTGAGGAGCGGAGCGCCCTCGCTCGACCCCGGCGCGGCGGTCGCGCGCGGCCGCCTGTTCGAGACGCTCGGCTACACGCTCGGCGCCGTGGGCCTCGCGGCGCTCGCCACCGCGGCGACCTTCTTCCTCTGGCCCTCGGCCGAAGTGCGCGCCGGCGTCGTTGCCGGCCCCGAGGGCGCCGCTGCCGTCTTCGCCGGAGTCTGGCCATGAGGCGCGTTCTCGCACTCTCGGCGCTGGTCGCCGCCGCTTGCATCGACTTCGAAGGCGCGCGCGCCGCGTGGTGCGCACAGAACCCGGCGGCGTGCGGCGACGCCGGCGAGACGACGGTGCCCGATGACGGCGGCCCGGGGGAGCCCGACGGGGGCGCGGCCGACTCCGGCGCTCCCGACGCCGCGACGCCCGACGGCGGAGCGCCTGGCGACGCAGGCCCCAAGCCCGACGGCGGCGCGAGCACCGACGGCGGCCGGTCGCTCGGCGCGCTGCGCGAGCTCGGCTCGGCCGGAGGTCGCATGACGCACGGCACGCTGACGCTCGACGTCGAGCTCGGCCACCCGACGCCGCGCGCGGTGATGAGGGCGGGGACCCTGACGTTGTCGGGCGCAGCCACGGTGCAGCGGTGACTTCCATGAGAGAGGCCATGAGACGAACTGTGATGATGGTGTGGGTGGTGACGTGCGCGGGCGCCGCATTTGCGCAGAGCGTGCCGGCGACGGTCTCGTTCACGGCGCGGCTCGCTGACGACGGCGCGCCGGTGCAGGGCACGAAGCTCTTCACGTTCAAGCTGTACCCGACGGTCGCCGGCGGCACCGAGGCGTGGTCGGAGCAGCAGCAGCTCACGGTCGCCGACGGCAACGTCTCGGCCGAGCTCGGCGCGTCGATGCCGCTGAACGAGATGCTGCTGTCGGGTGCGCGCCTGTACCTCGAGGTCTCGGTCGACGGCGCGGTGCTGTCGCCGCGCACGCCGCTGGTCAGCGTGCCGTACGCGATCCGGTCGGGCGTGACGGGGAGGCTCGGCGCGCTCGCGGAGGCCGACGTGCAGCGGCGCGTCTCGTCGGCGTGCCCGGTGAACAGCTCGATCCGCGCGATCGACGCGATGGGCACGGTCACCTGCCAGTCGGCGAGCGTGATGAGTGTCGGCGACGGCGGCACCGCCATCAGCGGCGTGTTCGCGGGCGCCGGCCTCACGGGCGGCGGCAGCAGCGGCGACGTGACGCTCTCGGTGAGCTTCGCGGGCCCGGGCGCGGCGACGACGGCGGCCCGGTCGGATCACACGCACGCGGGCGCGTATCTGCCGGCTGGGGCGTCGCTCGCGTGCCCGGGCACCGACAAGGTCACGGGGCTCAACGCGGCGACCGGCAACGTGAGCTGCGGCGCCGACGCGGTGGGCGTGACGTCGATCACGGCGGGCGCGGGGCTCACCGGCGGCACCATCACGTCGAGCGGGACGATCGGGCTCGCGTCGACCGTGCAGAACTGGCCGAGCCAGCCGGTGTGCCCTGCGGGCTCGGTCTTGCGCGGGGTCAGCGCGAGCGGGGTGGCGACGTGCGACCCGGCAGGCGGCAGCGGCACGGTGACGTCGGTCACGGCGGGCGCAGGGCTGACCGGCGGCACCATCACGTCGAGCGGGACCCTCGGGCTCGCCGCGACGGTGCAGAACTGGTCGAGCCAGCCGGCATGCCCCGCCGGCAGCTACCTGCGCGCCGTGGGCGCGACCGGGTCGCCAACCTGCGCGACGGACACCGACACGAACTCGGGCGGCACCGTGACGTCGGTCACGGCGGGCGCGGGGCTCACCGGCGGCACCATCACGTCGAGCGGCACGCTCGGCCTCGCCGCGACGGTGCAGAACTGGTCGAGCCAGCCGGCGTGCCCGGCCGGCAGCTACCTGCGCGCGGTCAGCGCGAGCGGCTCACCGACGTGCGCGACCGACGTCGCCGGCAGCGGCACGGTCACCCAGATCACGGCGGGCGCGGGGCTCACTGGCGGCACCATCACGTCGAGCGGCACCCTCGGCCTCGCCTCGACCGTGCAGAACTGGCCGTCGCAGCCCGACTGCCCTCCGGGCACCGCAGTGACGGCCATCGCGTCGACGGGCACCACGACCTGCTCGCCGACGTTTCCGACGGCCTACGGCAAGCTCGGCTTCGCGCTCGTGAGCCTGTGCACGACGAACGGCCCCTGCACGGTCGACAGCGCGTACGCGTCGGTGTCGGGGGGCGGCTCGGTCACGGCGACGCGAATGGGGCCCGGCTTCTACACGGTCACGTTCAACGGCTTGAACCCCACCTCGGCGCCGTTCGGCAACGTGCAGGTGACGAGCAATGGCCTGGGCAACGTGCACTGCAAGGTCTCGAACTGGGCGTCGGCGCCGGGCGCCCCGATCGCGCCCATCGTGCTCTGCTACAACGGCGCGACGAGCGCGGCCACCGACAGCGCGTTCAGCATCTTCGCGGTGCTCTGACGGCGCTACGGCTCGGTCGCGAACAGGTTCGGCCGGTAGATGAACGAGAAGAACACTCCGCCGAGCGCCCCGTAGCGCAGCGCCACGAGGGGGTCGCCGAGGAAGCAGGTGCACGACAGGCCGGTCGCGATGCGGAGCCCCTTGCCGAGGAGCAGCGCGAGGCAGGCGCCGGCCAGGGCGTACGTGAGGGTGCGGGCGAGCCGGGACATGGCGCGACCAGTCTAGGCGAGGCGCCGCGGCGTCGTCAGTGGGCCGCGGCAGACTTCTGCGGCGTCGCGTGCCACACGCGCGTGCAGAGCACGAGCCCCAGCACGGCGATCGGCACCATCGCGATCGGCCACGAGCGCCAGTTCTCGGCGACCTTCGCGGCGGGCCCCTCGGGGATGATCATGCCGACGAGCAGCGACTGCACGGCGGTGCCGCCGTAGACGAAGCCGTCGATGATGCCGACCGCGACGCCGGCGTTCTTCTTGCCGCCGAAGTCGGCGCTCGCGGTGCCCGAGAGCATGCCGTGGACACCGACGTAGTTCAGGGCCATGAGCACGAGCACCCAGCCCACCCACGACTGCGTGATCAGCGCCGTCATGGCGATCGCGCCGACGGTGAGGCCCGAGTACAGCACCGAGACCACCGGGCCGCGCCGCGAGTTGAAGAAGCGATCCGAGATCACTCCGGCGAACATGCCGCCGACGATGCCGAAGACGCACAGCAGCATGCCCCAGTTCGCGGCGACGAAGTCGTCGCCGATGCCGACGGCCTTCGAGTACTTCGGGTACCACGACATCACGCCGTTGCGCAGGAAGCCGGTGCAGAACTCGATGGCGACGATGATCATGATCACCGGGTTCTTCGCCATGCGGAGGAACACGTCGATTGCCCCGGCGCGCTGCGAGCCGTCGCCCGACGACGCGTCGCCCACGTCGAAGTCGGGGTGCCCGGTCTGGCCCGGCGTGTCGCGAATCAGCGCGCCGCCGACGAGCACCATCACCGCGAGAATCGCCGCGGGCGCGAAGAACGCCCAGTACGCCGGCGCCGCGGTCACGATCTTGCGGCTCCAGTCGTAGCCGAAGTACACGCCCAGCGAGATCAAGATGCCGAACACGCCGCCCTGCACGCCGCGCTCGCGCACGTGGAACCAGGCGGCGTTGACCTTGACGATCGACACCGCGCCGAAGCTCTGGAAGTACATGTTGAGGCCGTAGAGCAGCGTCAGCCACAGCACGATGCCGCCCGGAGGCCGCCAGCCCTCGACGACCGCGTACACCACGCCGCCCATGATCGCGTTCGCGATCGAGACGCCGCCCGCAGAGATCAGAATCGTCGTTCGCCCACCGAGCCGGTCGGTCAGCGGCCCGTTGATCAGAAACGAGACCCCGTAGACCGCCGCGCCGATGCCGAAGATCGTGCCGAACGCCGAGTTGTCGGTCAGCTTCCCGAGCGCGCTCGTCGCCTCGTTGATGTTGTATCGGCCGAAGTACAGAAACGCGTACGTCATGCCGAGGGGGAACCAGTTCAGCAGGCGCCGGCGCTTGAACTCGGGGCTGTGACCCAGATCGACCTTCGGCAGCCGCCAGAGCACCAGGCCGATCGCCCCCAGCAGCAGCAGAATCGGACTCAGCTCGCGCAGCCAGACCGGCATTCGTGGTCGCGCCCTATACCATCAGCCCTGGCAGGGGGCGCCGGTGTGCGATTGTGACGATTCTGTGACATAAAGGATCCCTCAACGATGGGGTCTACGCAGGCCCAGCCGCTCCTCGAAAACCGGCTGGACATTCACGATCGCAAGCAGTTCGAGATGAAGCTCGAGTATCAGCCGAGCGGCGACGACCCTGACTCCGAGTACTACCTCGACGCGTTCGTCTTCGTGCCTGCGTCGCTGAACATCAGCCAGGACACGTGGCCGCGCGACGACTTCTACGCCGACCTGCACAACTACGTTCGGCTCAAGACGCCGACGCTGAGCTTCGACGAGCTGCTCAAGAGCGAGCTCTCACCGCTCGCCCAGCTCGAGCAGCGGGTGACGCTGGGGCTCATGGGGCCCGAGAGCGAGGTCGTCTACGACGCCAAGATGCTCTCGTGCATCTTTCGTGGAGGGCTGCGCCGCTTCAACAAGGGCATGCACGAGCGCTGCACCTCGCTCGCCGGCGGCGCCGACCCCGCAGGCGAAGCGCCGGCGACCGAGCAGGATCTCGACAAGCTCGCCGAGCACTCGGTCAACGCCGTCACGCAGGTGCTCGAGCGCTACCGCGCCGCCATCTACGCGCTCAGCGAGAAGTACCCGCTCGACGATCGCACCAAGACGAGCTTCCGCCTCGTCGACGAGTACATGTCGCTCACCGTCGAGCAGTTCTTCCGCAAGACGGTGGTGCAGATGGATCAGATGCCGAGAACCGGCATCTACGCCGAGCTCCGAAAAGAGCTCATGGCGCAGGTCATCGCCGAAGAGACGTACCGGAAAGAGAACCAGCTTCGCTCGATCATCAGCCCGACCGGCGACAACGAGGAGTACACGCACCGCATCGGCCTCTTGAAGAAGTTCTGCATGAACATCCTCTTCCTCAAGGTGCAGCGCTCGGCGGGGCGCCGCAACTGGGAAGAGGTCATCTTCGCGGCCGCCGCGGGCCTCGCGATGCTCTTCGCCACCGCCGTGGCGTTCGTGGCGCAGAGCCGTATGCCGCAGGCGTCGCTCAACTTCGCCATCATTCTGGTCGTCGGCTACATGTTCAAAGACCGCATCAAAGAGGGCGCCCGGCGCATCCTCTCGATGTACATGTCGCGGTTCCTGCCCGATCGAACGACGCGCATCGTGGACCCGGTGACGAAGGAAGACGTCGGAGTCTGCAAAGAGAAGGTCGACTACGGCAGCGCGGTGAAGGTGCCGGAAGAGATCGTGAAGCTCCGGCGGGTCGACGACTTCATCGCGGTAGCCTCGGGCGAGGTCAGCGAGACCGTGATCCGGTACCAGAAGAAGATCGTGCTCGACTCCGAGATGATGCCGCGGCTCGGCGACGGGTTCGTGACGGGCGTCACCGACATCATTCGTCTCAACGTCGACCGCATGCTGCGCGACATGGACGACCCCGAGTCGGCGCTCGAGTACGTCGACCTCGAAGACTTCAGCGTCGGCAAGGTGAAGGCGGCGAAGAGCTACCAGGTCGATCTGGCGTTCCGCTTCATGGTCGACGACGGCGATCACAAGAGCTCGAAGTTCCAGCTCGTGCGGCTCGTGCTCGATCGCAACGGCATCAAGCGCATGCTGCGTTTCGATGCCCCGAGGCCCGTGGTTCCGGTGTAGAGGGCGCGTCGTGGTCGATCACAAGCACCGCATCAAGTCCGACTGGGTGACGGCGCTGCAAGGCGTGCTGGGCGCGGCGCGCAAGGCCGGCCCCGCCGGAGTGCTCGCGTTCGATCTCGACTCGACGGTCTTCGACAACCGGCCGAGGCAGGCGCGCATCATTCGCGAGCTCGGCGCCGAGCGAAAGCTGCAGCCGCTGCTCAAGTGCGCGCCTGAGCACTTCGTCTCGGGTTGGGACCTCAAGGCCGCGATGGTGGCGTGTGGTCTGCCGGCGGCCGAGGCCGAGGTGCTCTACAAAGACGCGAAGTCGTTCTGGGCGACGCGCTTCTTCACGTCCGAGTACTGCGTCGACGACATCGCGGTGCCGGGGGCGCCCGAGTTTCTCGCGGCGTGCGTCGCGACGAAGGCGCAGGTGGCGTACCTCACGGGGCGGCACGAAGAGATGCGGGCGGGGACGGTCGAGTGCATGAAGAAGTGCGGCATGCCGCTGCCGGTCGGCAACGTGCACCTGATCATGAAGCCGACGCTGCGCGAAGACGACGACGCGTTCAAGCGGGTGGCGCACGCGCGCATCGAGTCGATGGGAGAGCTGCTCGCGGCCTTCGACAACGAGCCGACGCACGCGAACGACTACGCGAAGCGGTTCAAGAGCGCGGTGATCATTCACCTCGCGACGGATCACTCGGGGCGGGACGTGCCGCTCGAAGAGCGTGTCATCAGCGTGCCGGACTTTCGCGCAGCCTGGTGACGAGCCAGTCGGTGAGCCACGCGAGGGCGGCTCCGGTGGCGGCACCGGCGAGATCCCAAGCGAGGTCGAGCATCGACGGAGTGCCGAAGCCGCGGGTGTCGTAGAGCTCCTTCGCGACGCCGACGAAGAGGGCGAGCCCGACGGCGGTGCCGAGGCGGCCCTCGACCGGCTCACCGATCAACCAAGATCCGGCATAGCCGGCAGCCGCGACGCCAGTGCAGGCCGAGAAGTGCAGGGCCTTGTCGGAGCCGAAAGGAGCGTCCTCGGCGTGAGCGAAGCCGGAGGCGAAGAGCAAGAGGGCCACGAAGAGTCGAGCGGCCAAGCAGGGAAGTCCGTAAGCGAGCCCGTACGCAAAACCGCTCCCGCTCCCGCTCCCGCTCCCGCTCCCGGCGAGGGTGCACGGGAGCGTGCCCATACCGGTACCCGTGCCCATGCCCGTGCCCGTGCCCGTGCCCGTCAACGTCGCCGGCGCAAGACCAACGCGAGCAGGGCAAGCGCGAGCCCCCCTCCGCTCGAGCACCCACAACCGCCGTTGTTCCCGAGGTTCGGCGACTGGCACTTGAACACGCCGGTCATGGTGTCGACGGAGCGGCAGATGAGGCCGGCGGGGCAGACATTCGTGGTCGAGTTCGGGTTGCAGTTCGCGCTGGTGGGCCGGCACGTCGCAGTGCCGTCGCCATTGGGAATGCACTCGGTGTCCTTCGGGCACAGCGCGGCGTTCGCGGTGCACTCGAGGCGCGGGTCCTGGCCGCCGCCGCCGGTGCCGGAGGTACCGCCTCCGCCGCCGGTGCCCTGGTTGAGCGGCTGGCAGACGTTCAGCGTCGTCGAGCCGGGGAGCAGCCGGCACTCCTTCAAGATCGGGCATGCGTTGATGTCGCTCGGGTTGCACTCGCCCGAGCAGGTGCCGCGCCCGGTGCCCGTGCCGTCGTCGAGGCAGATGAGACGGTCGCCGCAGGCTGCGATCGGGCTCGAGCCGCACGTCGAGCCCTCGGGCACGATCTGATCGGGGCAGGCGCAGAGGTTCACGCCGCTGCCGACGTCGACACACGAGTAGTCGCACGGGCCTGGCTTCACGCCGACGTTGCACCGCTTGTAGCAGCGGCCCTGGTAGCACGTGGCGTCGGGAGCGCAGTTCGTGCCCGCGCAGGCCGCGCAGGTCGCGCCGTTCGCCTGGGGCACGCACGCGCCGACACCTCCGAAGCTCTGGCACATCTGACCCGTCGGGCACGACGCCGGGTTTCCGACGGTGCAGCCGGCGCGGCACGTGCCGTTCGCGCAGACGAGGCCGTTGCGGCACGCCTGCAGGCTCGGGGTGGTGCCGCACGACTGCCCCTCGGCGCGATCTTCGCCCGCGCACGCGCAGACGAAGCCGCCGGTGCCGTTCGACGTGCACGCCGTACACATGCCCGGGCTCTGCGGGTTGCACGACGGGTGGCACGAGCCTCCGATGCACTGGTTGCCGTTGAGGCACGCGAGGGTCGCGCTGCAGGCCTGGCAGACGTCGGCGCCGGCCGACGGCACGCAGACCTTGTCGACGGTGCCGCCGAGCGCCGTGCAGGTGCTCTGGCCCGAGCAGGTGGCGTTGGGGCACGCATTGCAGCTCGCGCCCATGCCGCTGCCGCCGCAGCAGCGCCGGCAATAGAAGACCGGCGGCATCGCGGCGCTCGACCCCACGCACATGAGGCACGGGTCACAAAGGCCGTGCAGCTCGCAGCGGCTGCCCTCGGTCGTCGCGGGCTCGCACGTGCCGTTGGTGCACTTGAAGCCGGGCGTCATGCCGCACGTCGAGCCCGTGCACTGGCTCGGGCAGAGGAACTGACCGTTCGTCGGCTGCGGAGCACACACGCACATGCCGCCTGCCGCGCACGTCTGGCCCGTGTTCTCGTCGAGGCAGATCGAGCCCGCGGGGCAGGGCGACGAGACCGAGCAGGTGTTGGTGCACCACGAGTGGACTCCGGCGCCGACGCAGCGGCCCGTCGAGCAGTTCGCGCCGTCGAGGCAGTGCTTGCAGTAGTCGGCCGAGGCGGCGGGCGGCAGGCACGCGCTGCCGACGTCGGCGGTCTGACACGTCAGCGGCGACACGTTCGCGCAGGCGCCCGCGTTGCTGGTGCAGTCGACCGTACAGATCTTCCCGGCGCCGCCGCTCGAGAGGCCACGGCAGACGAGGCCCGACGAGCACTGGCTCTGCATCGTGCACGGGTTGCCCTGGCCGACGCCCATGGTCATCGCCGGGTAGACGCCGCACACGTCGTTCACGTCGGTGGTGGTGAGCGTGCGCTTGATCTGCCCGTTCGCGATGCTCTCGTACATCACGGCGCTCGTGACGTTCGGAGTGTGATCGAGCCCGAGGAAGTGCCCTGCCTCGTGGAGGATGACGCTCTCGTAGTCGTACGTCGTGCCGCTGCCCTGGTTGCCCCAGACGGTGTTGTTGTTGAACTCCATGTCGGCGTCGAAGATCTCGCCGCTGCCCTGGAACCAGTAGACGTGCGTCACGCCGAGCGTGCTGTTCGCGTGCGTCCACGCCGAGCCGCCGAGCCATACGATGCGGTTCGTGTTGTCGGTGTTGCTGAGGGCGGCGGCGCCCGTCGGCGAGGTGAAGGTGCAGCCTCCGCTGCCGTTGTCGCAGACCGAGCGCCACGATGTGCAGGCGACGCGCGTCGACGTCCACGCGGTGAACGCCTCCTGGATGCGCGGCAGCACCGACGTGTTGAAGCTGTTCGCCGGCATGCCGTTGATCGTGGTGTGCGCGAAGACCTGGTACTTCACCGGCATGCGCGCGGGGAACCACTTGGTGCCGGTCGGGTTCGCGAGCGCGGCGCCCGCGACGACGAGCGCGGCAGTGGCGGCGAAGCGCTTCATCGCGACACCACCCGCTTGACGCGCGCGATGAGCTCGTCGGGCGTGCCGAAGTCTTCGATGCGCTCGAGGCGGCGAATCGCGGGCTGCTTGCCGCCGGCCTCGTAGAACGAGAGCCCGCGCGTGTCTCGGAGCGCCCGCAGCTCGCCCGCCGGGTTCTTCGCGAACGTGAACTTGCCGGCCGACATGCCGTTCACGAGCCAGACGTTCGCGGTGTCGCGGGCGGGCTCGAGGAACAGCAGGCAGTCTTCGCCGGGGTTGAAGTGCGCGGCTCCGGCGACGGTCGCGCCGATGTTGCCGACGACGCCGCCCTCGGTGCGCACGACGATCGAGGCGCCAGCCTTCGCGGAGCCTTTGATGACCTCGGTGACCTGCACCTCGACCCAGGTGTCGATGGTGCGGTCGTCGCTCATGGCCTGAACCTGGCCGATGTGGGCGCGAACGATGAGCGGGGAGCCCCGCGTCATCTCTTCGAGCGACATGGCGATGACGACGGAGGCCGCGGCGGGCAGGGCGAGCAGCAGCCCCGCAAGCGCAGCGGCTCGGGTTCGTGAACGAGCCATCGAGGTGAGCTCCCTGTTTCCTTTTCTCGCGGACCGGCCGAGGCCGACTCTACACTACAATGCCGCACCGATGGCGGGCCGGGTCGTGTTCTTCGTGTCGCAGCCGAACTACGAGGCGGCCTACCAGGCGGCCTCGCTGGGCATCACTGCGACCGCGATGGGAGACGACGTCTTCTTCGTGTTCGGCTTCGACGCGCTGCGGGCGCTGACGCGCGAGGTGTTCGGCAAGCCGCACACCGAGCGCGAGGCCTCCGAGAGCGCGCGAGCCGAAGGCCTGGGCGTGCCGACGCCGGCGCGCATGCTGAGCGAGGCGCGCGCGATGGGCGCGAAGATCATCGTCTGCGACACGACGCTGAAGCTGTGCGGGCTGACGCAGCACGACCTCGGCGACAAGATCGACGAGGTGATGGGCCTCGCGGCGATCTGGCGGCTGACGCAGGAAGCGCGCACGCTGACGTTCTGAGGCGGCGCCGTCAGGGCCGCGCGTGAACGACGATGCGGTAGCGCCGCACGTGATCGTCGCGCAGCCGCAGCTCTCGGAGCATCTGCTTGGTCGAGCCCTTCAACGCCCCCACGAACGCGTCGCGCCTCGAAGCGGGGCTCTCTCCCGGCGCGTGAATCACCTCGACCCGCGAGAAGCCGGCCGCCCGGCACATGCCGACGAGCGCCTTCTCGTTCGGAGCCCACCAGTTGGTGAAGTCGCCCGCCAGCTCGTCGCGTTCGAAGAACTCGCAGAGGGCGGTATCTCCTGCGCCGTGCACCTCGATGGCCTCGGTCTCGATGACCGCGAGCCTCCGGGTCGCGCTGCGGACCTTCTCGAGCGCGAGGAGCGGATGACGCATGTGGTACAGCACGCCGAGCCAGAGCACCACGTCGAACGGGCCTGAGTGCTTGCGGAGATCTTCGGTCATGAAGTCCGCGACGACGGGCTCGGCTCGGCTCCCCAGAACGCGGTGGGCGAGGTCATAGCCGCGCTTGCCGGGCAGCTCGGCCGGCTTCCAGGCGTCGGTCTCTTCGTAGGCCCGAGGCGAGCCTCGCCCCGAGCTCCACTCGCTGATGTGGTGGTTCGCGCGGGCGCGATCCAACGACCAGACGAAGTGGTCCATCGAGACGACGCGCGCGGCGCCGAGGCGTTCGGCCGTGAAAGAATAGAAGCCGTCCCAAGCGCCGATGTCGAGCACCGACAGGCCCCGAAGGTCCGGCAGGCGCAAGCTCACCAGCTCGCGGCTCAGCACCTCGACCGACTTGTCGCCCGGAGTCACGACCCCATCGCCGAGGTCGATCGAGTGGAACCAATGGGGGACGGCTGCAACTTCGCCGCGCAGGGCTTCCATGGTTGCGCTTCAGGTAGAGGGCGCCTTACTCGCTCAGCTCCGACCGAGACAACGAGATTTCGCCGAGCAGCACGCCGCGGAATTGAAGTCGCCAGTGCGGGAGCCGTTCGGCTCGATCACGACGTCGATCGCCCCTGCAGGGCCACCGAGCGCGTTGATCCTCCGACGCTGCCGGGCCGCATGCAGGCAAGGCAGCCCCTGAGGCCGAGCCTCAGAGCGACTGGACGATGCGGATCTCGAGCTTGATCGGTGCGGTCGGGGTCGCATCGAGCAGCTTCTTGCAGGTCGACTGCGGCCCGGTGTTCGGGAAGATGATCTGCCCCGTCGTGAGGTTCCACGTGTCGGGCCCTGAGGGCACGGGGACACCGTCGATGATGACGGACACCAGGTCGGCGCTCGAGGGAGTCGCGGACAAGGTGTACTTGCACACCGTGTCGGCGCCGAGGCTGGCGCTGATGGCGGCCAGCGCCGCGACGAGCTCGGTCTGATTCGTCGCCGAGTAGAACGCTGCCTCGCAGGTGTTCGTGGAGGTCACGCAGCGGCCACCGGTGCCGCACTCGGCGTCTGTGCCCATGGGGCAGGTTCGCTGAAAGCCACCCGCGATCGCCATCGCATTGAGGACGTTGAAGCCGTCACCCGAGGTGACGAAGTCGCTGCCGAAGCCGACCACGATCGTGCGAACGCCGCCGCCCGGCAGCATGCGCAGATTGCGAATCGCTTGAACCGCGCCGTCTTCGTCGAGGCAGCCGCGCACGCAGAAGAACGCGTCGTTGTTTCCCGGCGCGCACGACGGCATGCCCATGGCGTTGAGCAGCGTGCACTTGCAGCTGGCCTGATTCGCGCACGTGTTGGGGTTGTTCGAGTTGCAGTTCGGCAGACCGTCCGTCAGCAGGAGGATGAAGTCTTCGCGGTCATCGGCCTTCAGCTCGTTGAGCGTGCCGAGGAACGACAATGAGCCGGCGGTCGGCGTGCCGCCGAGCGGGCACGTGGGCGGCAGCGGGTTGCCAGTGCACTGGGCCTGAATCTGCGTGTTGATGCTGTTTGCCCAGCTCTGAAGGTCGGTGTCCGAGTCGCTCATCGGGTTGATCGGCACCAGCTGCTGACCGCTGCCTGCGGCCGTGCACTGATTGTCCGCGGGGAAAACGGTCAAGCCCATGCGAGCGACGGTGCCGTTGTTCATCAAGAAGTTGTCGAGCGCGCGGCGAGCAGCGCCCATGCGGGTGGGGCACGTCGTCTCGTTGCACGTGCCGAACGAGCAGGCGCAGCCTGCGGGGGTGAGCGGCTGAGCCATCGAGCCCGACTTGTCGAGCAGGACCATCAGGTTCGGCTTCAGCTGCTTCGCGGTCACGTTCTTCGTCTGCGTCGTCTGCGCGATCGCGAGCGGCGTCACCGGCTCGAAGTCGTAGACCTGGCAACCCGAAGCGGCAGCCAGCACCGCCAGAGACCCAACAGCCCGGAGCGCAGTTTTCATGACCTCTCCATTCTAACGCCGAAAACTCAGTTGATGGTGGGCGGTTCGGTGACGGGCGCGGCGACCGAGTTGATGTCCCACTTGAAGTTGTCGATCAACACCGACGAGTCATACCGCGCATCGCCCTCGTCGAGCACGATGAACCGCAGCTTGATGGTCTCGCCCGGCTTCACGGGGGCGGTGGTCTTGAGCCAGCCGGTGCCGCCGCCGACGCGGTTGCCCCACAGGGGGTCGGCGCGATCGAACCCCGTCTTCGCGAGCAGCGACGACGGCTTCGTGCAGGTGTTGCTCACCGGCTGGTCGTCGAAGTTCAGGCCCGAGTACGAGTCGCAGACGTCGAAGAAGCCGTTGTTGATCGTGACCGGCTGCCCCATCGCGTCGTAGCTGATGTTGCACGTCGGGCGCGCCGTGTTCATCTTGCACTGGCCCATCGGCAGCATCGACGTCGTCAGCGCCGTCGACTCGAGAACCGCGATGAACCGGTCGTTGTACTCGGTGCAGATGAACTCGGGGTACTCGGCCGAGAAGAACGCGAACTCGAAGCTGAAGCTCTTCGCGTTCTGCGGCACCTGAATGTCGAACGCGAGCTCGGTGAGATCTTCGGCCATCGGCTCGGCCGGGTTGCCGCACTTCGGCTTCGCCCACAGCGGGTGCGCTGCGCGCGTGTTGAACTCGCGGCCGGGCTGCGGGTTCTGCGAGGCCACCTCGTTCATGTCCTTCGCGGTGCCGGTCGAGAGGTAGATCATCTGCGCGCCGGCCTTCGGCAAGAAGGCGTCGCCGAACTTCGTGCGCACGTTGCGGGCCTCGCCGCTGCCCGCCGTGAAGTTCGACGCCGTCACGAAGTCGCACAGCCCGATCGCCTTCGCGTAGTCGAGCGCTGCGCCGCCGGTCAGCCCGCCCTCACACAGCGCCGGAGCCTCGTCGACCTGCCCGTTGCAGTTGTCGTCGACCATGTTGCCGGGCGCCTCGATCGCGAACGGGCCGACCAGCGGCTCGTCGTCGTTGCAGTCGGTCTCGCCGAACTTCGCGCCGTCGTGATCGAAGTCCTGCATCAGCACGTGGTTGTCCTTGATGCCGTCGCAGTCGTCGTCGATCTGGTTGATCGTCTCGACCGCGCCCGGCTTCACCGTCGCGTCGTTGTCGTTGCAGTCCTTCGCGCATGTCGTCACGCCGTCGCGATCGACGTCGAAGCAGGTCGTCGTCGGCGACGTGCCTCCCGCCGTGCCGCTGCCGCTGCCGGTGCCGTTCGGGTTCGAGCCGCTCCCTCCACCGGTGCCGGCGGGACCACCGACCGTGACGCCGCCGGGATCTCCGCAGCCGAAAGCCAACAAGCACCCGAGGGCCAGCGCATGAATTCGCATCTCGAACTCCCGATATGGAAAGTGGACCGTGAGAAGCAGGCGAATAGATCCACAGCTCCCACCCGCAGCGCAAGCCTCGCAGAGGCGATTTCTTCAGTGTTTTCTAGTGGTTAAGACGTGCTCCACGTGCGGCTCTGTCGCGCGAAGTGGGATATCCAACAGGTGCAAGCGCTCGGAATCGGGAGCCGCCGATTGCCGGTTTCCATACGCTCGTAAATGGGTGTCACAGCGGTGCGACACCCGCGCGCCACCGCGGGAAACGCATTAGGGTGGGCTGGACCATGCGCTTCACCGTGCTCTCGCGCAGCGCCTCGGTGCCGTCGACGGCGAGGCTGCTCCACGAGGCGCGGGCGCGCGGTCATAAGGTGTCGGTGCTCAACCCGGTGAAGGTCGAGCTCGTCTTCGACCGCCAGGGCCAGGAGCTCTTCCACGAGCGCAAGCGCGTGGCCGTGCCCGACGTCGTCGTGCCGCGGCTCGCCGGCTCGATCGCTGCGTACGGCCTCGCCGTCGTCGATCAGCTCGCGATGCGTGGAGCGTGCGTGATGAACGACGCCCGCGCCATCGCCCGCTCGCGCAACCCGATGCGGTGCCTGCAGGTGCTCGCTGCGAACGGCCTCGAGATTCCGCCCACGCGCATGGTGCACGAGGCCCGCGACCTCGTCCGCCTCGCGAAGACCGTCGGCGGCTACCCGCTCTTCGTGAAGATCCTGCGGGGCACCGAGAAGCACGCGACGATGGTCTGTGAGTCGCAGAAGTCGCTGCAGGCCGCGATGGAGGCCGTGCTCGGCGTCGGCCACGATCTCATCCTTCAGCAGTTCCTCAAGGGGCGCGACGTGCGCGTGGTCGTCCTCGGCGGCCAGGCGCTCGTCGCCGTCGAGCGGAAGCGGCTCAAGAAGAAGACGAAGCCCAAGCTCGTCGGCACGCTGTTGTCGCCTGCGGCTGCGCGCCTCGCCGAGCGCGCCGCGAAGGCCCTCGCGCTCGAGCTGTGCACCATCGACCTCGTCGAGGGCGGGGGCGCGGCGCACGTGATCGAGGTGAACGCGACCCCCGCGCTGCCCGACATCGAGAAGGTCACCCGCCTGAACATCGCGCGGCTGGTGGTCGAGCGCGCCGAAGCGCTGTACGAGTCGACGTCGAAGCTGAAGAAGGCCGCGAGTGAATAGGAGCAGATCGTGATTTCGTTGCTGTTGATCGCCGTGCTGTCGCAGACCCCCGACGTGTCGGGCCTCTATGACCTCACGACCGAAGGTTCGACGCTGAAGGTGAAGGCCGGCGAGAAGGGCAAGCTCGTGCTCGACATCAAGGCGAAGTCGGGCGCGCACATCTCCGACGAGGCCCCGCTGAAGATCGAGCTCAAGGCCGTCGGCGCCAAGCCCGAGAAGGACAAGCTGACCTACAAAGACTCGATCGGCGTGCGGCGCGACGGCGTCGAGTACCCCGACCCGCACTTCGAGGTGCCGTTCACCAGCGACAAGGCCGGCAAGGCCAGCATCGAGGCCAAGATGAAGTTCTTCGTGTGCACCGACAAGGTCTGCGCTCCGCAGACGAAGACGGTCACCCTGCCGGTGGACGTGATTTGAGCCCGCCCGGAGGGGGAAAGTTCGGCAGCCGCGGCGGTGGCGGTGGGCGCCGGTTCGGCGGCGGAGGCAAGGGCCGCAGCTTCGGTGACGGCGGCAAGTTCAATCGCGGCCGCGGCGGTGGCGGCGGCGGCCGGTTCGCCGGCGGCGGCGGCGGTCGACCCGAGGGCGGTGGAGGCGAGGGCGGCGGTGAAGGCCGGCGCTTCGGCGCCGGCGGCGGTGGTGGGAAGTTCAGCCGCGGCAGCGACCGGAAATTCGGCAGCGGCGGCGGTGAGCGCAAGTTCGGCGGCGGCGGCGAGCGGAAGTTCGGTGGCGGCGGCGAGCGCAAGTTCGGTGGCGGCGGCGAGCGTAAGTTCGGCGGCGGCGGCGAGCGCAAGTTCGGCGGCGGCGGCGAGCGCAAGTTCGGCGGCGGTGGCGAGCGCAAGTTCGGCGGCGGCGGCGAGCGCAAGTTCGGTGGCGGCGGCGAGCGCAAGTTCGGCGGCGGCGGAGACCGCAAGTTCGGCGGCCCTCGACGCGGTGACAGCGCTCCGCGCGGCAACGAAGAGAGCGGCCGCTTCGGTCGCCCCAAGTTCGGTGGCGGCGGCGAAGGCGGCGGCTTCGGTCGCGGCGGGAAATTCTCTCGCGGCGGCGAAGGCGGCCGCTTCGGCGGCTCCAGAGACAAGTTCCGCGGCCCTCGCCAGTCTCGCGGGCGCGGCGCCCCTCACCCCGGCCCTCTCCCCTACGAGGAGAGAGGGGGCGCTGGGGATGATTCGGTCGAGCTGTTTCAGGAAGGCTCCGATGGCGGCGGCGGTGGTGGCGCCGGCGGCGTCAGCACGCGCTTCGTCTTCGGCGTGAACCCCGCGCTCGAGGCGCTGCGCGCCCGCCCGCAGGAGATCGACCGCCTCTACTATGCAGAGGGCTCGATGAGCCCCAGCGTCGCCGGCGAGATCCTCTCGCGCGCGAAAGACGCCGGCGTGCGCGTCGACGAGGTGCCGCGCGAGCGGCTCGCCGCGTTCTCCGAAGGCGGAGTGCACCAGGGCATCGTGCTCGAGATGCGCGAGTACAAGTACGCCGAGCTCGACGAGCTCACGAAGGAGCCCGGCATCGTCGTCGTGCTCGACTCGCTGCAGGACCCGCAGAACGTGGGCGCCATCATCCGCTCGGCCAACGCGTTCGGCGCCCGCGGCGTCGTCATGGCGAAAGATCGCGCCGCTGCCATCACCGGCTCCGTCGTGAAGGCCAGCGCCGGCGCCACCGAGCACACCAAGATCGCGCGCGTCACGAACCTGAGCCGCGCTCTCGAGGAGCTCAAGAAGGCCGGCTATTGGACGGTCGCGGCAGATCCCGCCGGCGAGCCGCTCGGCACGACGAAGCTCGAAGGCCCGCTCGCGGTGGTCATCGGCGCCGAAGGCCCCGGCGTTCGCCAGGGCGTGCTCGCGCAGTGCGACTTCAAGGTGCGCATTCCGATGCTCGGTGACGTCGCGTCGCTCAACGCGAGCGTGTCGGCGGGCATCTTGCTCTACGAGATCGTGCGCCAGCGCTCGACCTGACCCGTGGCCGGTACCGCGCCCCCGGCCCCGGCCCCTTCACGCTCCCGGTCCCCTGCCTGTCAGAGAGCAGCCAACACCGAGTCTTGACGAACATCATCACGGCCGGTATTGCCCGCCCGCTCCGGCGTGTGCCGGTGTAGCTCAGTTGGTAGAGCACCTGATTTGTAATCAGTAGGTCGCGGGTTCAAATCCCGCCGCCGGCCAGAGAGAAGAAGAAGGAGACAGAAGCAGACCGACAACTGGAGGGGTACCCAAGTGGCCAAAGGGAGCAGACTGTAAATCTGCCGGCTCTACGCCTTCGATGGTTCGAATCCATCCCCCTCCACACAGCACCGGTTCAAGGAGAAGCCTGCGGGAATAGCTCAGTTGGTAGAGCGTCAGCCTTCCAAGCTGAATGTCGTGGGTTCGAGTCCCATTTCCCGCTAAGTGACGCCCGTTCACACGCCCCGATAGCTCAGATGGCAGAGCGCATCCTTGGTAAGGATGAGGTCTCCGGTTCAATCCCGGATCGGGGCTCAACAGCAGCACGGCAGCCCACCTAGAGGGAAAACCAATGAGCAAAGAGAAGTTCGACCGGAGCAAGCCGCACGTCAACATCGGCACCATCGGCCACGTCGACCACGGCAAGACGACGCTGACCGCGGCCATCACCAAGGTGCTCGCCAAGACCGGCGGCGCGACCTTCCTCGCGTACGACCAGATCGACAAGGCTCCTGAAGAGCGCGCCCGCGGCATCACGATCGCGACCGCTCACGTCGAGTACCAGACCAAGAACCGCCACTACGCGCACGTCGACTGCCCCGGCCACGCCGACTACGTGAAGAACATGATCACGGGCGCCGCGCAGATGGACGGCGCGATTCTCGTCGTCAGCGCCGCCGACGGCCCGATGCCGCAGACGCGCGAGCACATCCTCCTCGCCCGCCAGGTCGGCGTGCCGTACATCGTCGTCTTCCTGAACAAGGTCGACATGCTCGACGACCCCGAGCTCCGCGAGCTCGTCGAGGTCGAGGTTCGCGACCTGCTCAAGAAGTACAACTTCCCCGGCGACAAGACCCCCATCGTCCCCGGCTCGGCGCTGAAGGCGCTCGAGGGCGACACCAGCGAGATCGGCGAGGGCGCGATCCTCAAGCTGATGGAGGCCGTCGACAGCTACATCCCGACGCCGCAGCGCGCGATCGACAAGCCGTTTCTGATGCCGGTCGAAGACGTGTTCTCGATCGAAGGCCGCGGCACGGTCGCGACGGGCCGCGTCGAGCGTGGCGTCATCAAGGTGGGCGAAGAAGTCGAGATCATCGGGCTGCGCGCGACGACGAAGACGGTCGTCACGGGCGTCGAGATGTTCCGCAAGCTGCTGGACCAGGGCCAGGCCGGTGACAACATCGGCGCGCTGCTCCGCGGCCTCAAGCGCGAAGATCTCGAGCGCGGCCAGGTGCTCGCGAAGCCGGGCAGCATCACGCCGCACACGAAGTTCAAGGGCCAGGTCTACGTGCTGACGAAGGAAGAGGGCGGTCGCCACACGCCGTTCTTCAACGGCTACCGGCCGCAGTTCTACTTCCGCACCACCGACGTGACGGGCAACGTGAAGCTGCCCGCGGGCGTCGAGATGGTGATGCCGGGCGACAACATCGCCATCGAGGTCGAGCTCATCACGCCGATCGCGATGGAGAAGGAGCTCCGCTTCGCGATTCGCGAGGGCGGCCGCACCGTCGGCTCGGGCGTCGTCTCCGAGATCATCGCCTGAAGAGGCTCTTGAAAGTCCCGGCGGCGCTGGCGCTCTCTGGCGCCGGCGCCGTCGTGTTTCTGGAGGGCGCCTGCTCCTCGACGCCCGTGCCTGGCCCGGACGATGCCGGCACCGACGCCGGCACGATGGATGCGGGCAAGACCGACGCCGGCACCGATGCCGGCTACGACGCCGGTTCGATGGACGCAGGTTCGATGGACGCAGGTTCGATGGACGCAGGCTGCACGGCGACGTTTCCCTGCACCGAGCGCCTCAACGCGTGCGGCCAGAAGTGCGGCTGCATTCAGGAGTACAACGCCACCTCGATGATGTTCGAGATGGTGCCGTACTGCGACCCCGACATCGGCAACCCGTGCTCGCTGGGCTGCTTCAACCCGAAGGACGCTGACGGAGGCCGGCAGTATCAAGACCGCGACGCCGGCATCTTTCAATGCTTGTGTTGATGACCTCGAAGCGGCTCGGTCAGAGCCGCAAGGTGATCGGCGCGGCGCTCTTCGTGACCGCGTGCTCCCCTGCAGAGAAGCCGTGTGAGACGCCGCCCGTGAACGACGCGGGCATGCGCTGCGCGTGCGTCGATCGCCTCGGGGCGAACGACCAGATCCAGAAGACGCTGTACTGCGACCCCGACATCGGCAACCCCTGCATGATCGGCTGCTTCAACCCGAAGGAGGCGGACGGAGGCCGGCAGTACATGGGCGGCGAGCCCGTCTGTTTCTGTTGATGACCCAAGGTGGCCCGGTCGGGCTGCGCAGAGTCGACGCCGCGAAGGTGGTCGAGCACCGCGACTCGACGCTCGTCATCGGCGCCGACGGGCGCGTGCACCGCTTCCCCGCAGACTCCGGCGCCCTCGTCGCCGAGCTGATGCGGCTGCTCGGCCGGCCCCGCACCCGCGACGAGCTCGTCGCCGCGCTCGCCGAGCGCTTCGAAGACGTCGGCAAGAACACCGCCACCATCGACGCCGCCATCGAGCACCTCACCCAGGCGGGCGCCGTGCGAGCGGGCGGGGCCGAGCCCGCGGCGCGCGCGAAGGCGGGCGGCCGCAAGGTCGTGCTCGGCATCACCGGCGCGGTCTCGGCCGCGATGTCGCCGGCGCTCGTCGCCCAGCTCGTCGCCCAGGGGCACACCGTGCGCGTCGCGCTGACGAAGGCCGCGCAGAAGTTCGTCACGCCGCTCGCGCTCGAGGCGATCACCCACGAGAGCGTCGTGCGCGGCCTGTGGCATCGCAGCCGCGAGCTGCCCACGCCGCACATCAACCTCGCCGAGTGGGCCGACGTGGTGCTCGTGTGCCCCGCGACCGCGACGACGCTCTCGCGCATCGCCGCGGGCGACTGCAGCGACCTCGTCTCGGCGACCGCGATCGCGACGCGGGCTCCCGTCGTGCTCGTGCCGTCGATGAACGTGGCGATGCACGAGGCGCCCGCCGTGCGGCGCAACCTCGAGCGCCTGCTCGAAGACGGCTTTCACCTGGTTCAGCCCGGCGTCGGCCACGAGGTCGCGCACGCGCCCGGCCAGCGCACCCTCGCCATGGGGCCGGCGCCTTCGCCGCGCGACGTCGCGGCGCTGCTCGAGGCAGTGCTGCAGTCGGCCACGGTAGCGCCCTCGGAGCAGATGGCCCTGTGGGATCGCAACTTCACCGAGCTCAAGCCCGAGCAGATGCCCTGGCACTCCGAGGCGCTCGACGGCGATCTGATCGACGTGCTCTCGGTGCTGCCGAAGCCCACCGAGGTCCTCGACGTGGGCACGGGCCTCGGCACCGTCGCGCGCGAGCTCGCCCGGCGCGGCTTGAGCGTGACGGCGACCGATCTCTCGGCTGTGGCGCTCTCGCGGGCGCAGCGCACGTGCGCGGGGCTGCCCGTGCGCCTCGTGCACGACGACATCGCGCGGTCGCGGCTGCCGGCCGAGTACGATCTCGTGCTCGATCGCGCGGTGCTGCACCTGTTGCCCGTCGAGCAGCAGGCGGGCTGGGCCGCCTCGGTCGCGCGCCTCACGAAGAGCGGCGGTCACCTCGTCGTGAAGGTGCACTCGGCCGAGGAGACGCGCTTCGACACCACGAAGTTCACGCCCGAGGCGCTCGAGAGGCTGCTGGGCGCGGCGTTCGAGCCCGTGCGCATCAGCGAGAGCTCGATTCCCGGGGCGGTGACTCCGCCCGCGAAGGCCTGGCTGGGCGTCTTTCGGCGCTCAATCTGACCGGGGGACTTGCAATCCAACTCGGATGTAGGTAGACGCGCGCTCCCTTTAGTCGTTCCGGCTCTGTGACAGACCGCTGGTCGTTCAGTCCCACCCGGGCGCCGTATTGGGAATGCAGCACGAGGAAATGAAGTCGCACCGGAAGGACGCAAACGATCAATGGCGACACAGAAGATCAGAATCCGGCTCAAGGCCTACGACTCCAAGCTGCTCGACCAGAGCGCCGGTGAGATCGTCGAGACTGCCAAGCGCACTGGCGCCCGCGTCGCGGGCCCGATCCCGCTGCCCACGCGCATCAACAAGTTCACCGTGCTGCGCTCCCCGCACGTGGACAAGAAGAGCCGCGAGCAGTTCGAGATCCGCACCCACAAGCGCCTGCTCGACATCCTCGAGCCGACGCAGCAGACGCTCGACGCGCTGATGAAGCTGGACCTCTCGGCCGGTGTCGACGTCGAGATCAAGAGCTGAGGGAACCGTCATGGCCAAGTTCGACGTCATCGATTTGAAGAAGAAGAAGGTCGGCGAGATCGACCTCGACGATGCCATCTTCGCTGGCGAGCCCAACGCCAACCTCTTCTACGAGGTTTCGAAGATGCAGCAGATCAACCGGCGCGCGGGCACCGTCGCCGTCAAGAACAGCTCCCTCGTGAGCGGCGGCGGCAAGAAGCCGTGGCGCCAGAAGGGCACCGGCCGCGCTCGCCAGGGCTCGATTCGCGCTTCCCACTGGGTCGGCGGCGGCAAGGCCATGGGCCCGCAGCCCCGCGACTACACCTACCGTCCTCCCCGCCAGGTTCGCCGCGCCGCCATCGCGTCGGCGCTCTCCCTGCGCGCGAAAGAGAAGAGCCTCTTCATCCTCGACGCGTTCCCCAGCGAGGGGAAGTCGAAGGCCGCCTTCGACGCCCTCACCAAGGGCCTCGCGTTGACCTCGGCGCTCGTCGTCGACGAGAAGACCAACGCCAAGCTCCACAAGGCCGTGCGCAACCTCGAGAACTTCGACGTCCTCCCCCCTGAGGGCGTGAACCTCGAGAGCGTGCTGCGCCGCAAGCAGCTCGTGCTCACCAAGGCCGCGGCCCAGGCGCTCGAGACGTCGCTCAAGAAGACCCGAGGTTCCAAGTCATGAACGTCAACAACGTCATCAAGGGCCCGCTCATCACCGAGAAGCTCGACAAGGCTCGTGAGAAGCAGCGCCAGTACTCGTTCATCGTCGACCGCCAGGCCAGCAAGCACGACGTCGCCGCAGCCGTGACCTCGCTGTTCAAGGTCACCGTCGAAGACGTTCGCACGCTCGTCATGCGCGGCAAGATCAAGCGCATCGGCAAGAACATGGGCCAGCGCTCGAACTTCAAGAAGGCGTTCGTGACCCTGAAAGAGGGCGACAAGATCGAGCTGTTCGAGGGAGGAGCGGCGTAAGTCATGGGCCTCAAGAAATTCAAACCGACCAGCGCTGCCCGCCGCCTGATGACGGTCTCCGACTTCGCGGAGATCACGGCCGACGCGCCCGAGAAGACGCTGACCGCCGCGATGAAGCGCAGCGGCGGCCGCAACGTTCATGGCCACATCACCCGCCGGCACCAGGGCGGCGGCCACAAGCGTCGCTACCGCATCATCGACTTCAAGCGCCGCGACAAAGACGGCGTGCCGGCCAAGGTCGCCTCGGTTCAGTACGACCCGAACCGCACCGCGAACATCGCGCTGCTCCACTACGCCGACGGCGAGAAGCGCTACATCCTCGCGCCGACGGGCATCAACGTGGGCGACACGCTCTTCGCCGGCAACACGGCCGACATTCGCCCGGGCAACTCGCTGCCGCTCCAGAACATCCCGGTCGGCACCGTGATCCACAACGTCGAGCTCAAGCCCGGCCGCGGCGCCCAGATGATCCGCTCCGCGGGCAGCTGGGGCCAGCTGATGGCGAAAGAGGGCGACTACGCTCAGATCCGCCTGCCGTCGGGCGCGGTGCGCAAGGTGCTCATCGTCTGCCGCGCGACCATCGGCCAGCTCGGCAACATCGACCACGAGATCATCCGCGTCGGCAAGGCCGGCAAGTCGCGCTGGCTGGGCATTCGCCCGACCGTCCGCGGCCTCGCCATGAACCCGGTCGACCACCCGCACGGCGGCGGCGAAGGCAAGTCCGGCCAGGGCAACCCGCACCCCGTCTCGCCGTGGGGCCAGAAGACCAAGGGCCTCACCACGCGCACCAACAAGCGCACCAACAAGTTCATCGTCTCCGGGCGCCGCGCGGGCGTGCGGAGCCAGTAAGAGGAAACACGACCATGGCACGTTCGATTCACAAAGGTCCGTTCGTCGATCCGCACCTCGCAAAGAAGGTCGACGCGATGACCAAGGGCAACAAGAAGGCGGTCATCAAGACGTGGTCGCGCCGCTCGACGATCGTCCCCGAGTTCGTCGGGCACACGTTCGCCGTGCACAACGGCCGCAAGTTCATCCCCGTGTACGTGACCGAGAACATGGTCGGCCACAAGCTCGGTGAGTTCAGCCCCACCCGCACCTTCGTCGGTCACTCGGCCGAGAAGAAGGTCGCCAAGCCCGGAGCGCCCGCGGCCGCGCCGCCGGCCAAGTGAGGTCACTGAACATGGAAGCCACTGCACACCTCAGGTTCCTGCGTATGGCCCCGCGGAAGGTCTCCGTGGTCGCCGCCCTCGTTCGCGGCAAGAGCGTCGGCCAGGCCGTCGGCATTCTGCAGTTCACCGCTCGCGCCGCCGCGAAGCCGGTCAAGAAGCTCATCGAGTCGGCGATCGCGAACGCGACCGACCGCTCGAAGGGCTCGATCGACATCGACAAGCTGTACGTGAAGTCGATCAGCGTCGACCAGGGCCCCACCGCCCGCCGGTTCATGCCGCGCGCGATGGGCCGGGCCACGCCGATTCACAAGAAGACCAGCCACGTCCACGTCGTGCTGAGCGACGAGGCCAGCAAGAAGAAGGCGAGCAATTAATGGGTCAGAAAGTTCATCCGATCGGGTTTCGGCTCGGCGTCATCCGCACGTGGGACAGCAAGTGGTTCGAAGAGAAGAACTACGCGCAGTGGCTCCACGAAGACATCAAGATCCGTGACTTCGTGAAGAAGAGCTTGAACCACGCCGGCGTGAGCCGCGTGGAGATCGAGCGCGCCGCCAACAAGGTGAAGGTCAACGTGCACACCGCGCGTCCCGGCATCGTCATCGGCAAGCGCGGCGCCGGCATCGAGACGGTCAAGAAGGACCTGCAGAAGTTCACCAAGAACGAGGTCTTCCTCAACATCGTCGAGGTCCGCAAGGCCGAGGTCGACGCCCAGCTCGTCGCCGAGAACATCGCGACCCAGCTCGAGCGCCGCATCGCCTTTCGTCGCGCGATGAAGAAGGCCATTCAGACCGCGATGAAGTTCGGAGCGAAGGGCATTCGCGTCGCCTGCTCCGGCCGCCTCGGCGGCGCCGAGATGGCGCGCTACGAGTGGTACCGCGAGGGCCGCGTTCCGCTGCACACGCTCCGCGCCGACATCGACTACGGCTACGCCATCGGCAAGACCACCTACGGCACCATCGGCTGCAAGGTGTGGATCTGCCGCGGCGAAGTGCTCCCGGGCAAGGCGAACAAGCCCCCCGAGCTCCGCTAACGAAGAGAGAGAACCGCCATGCTTCAGCCTGCACGCACCAAGTACCGCAAGATGCACAAGGGCCGGAACCCGGGTAAGGCGTTCCGCGGGTCGAACCTGTCGTTCGGAGAGTTCGGCCTGATGACCCTTCAGCCGGGGTGGATCACGTCTCGCCAGATCGAGGCCGCGCGTATCGCGATGAGCCGCAAGATCAAGCGCGGCGGCAAGATCTGGATCCGCATCTTCCCCGACAAGCCCATCACCAAGAAGCCGGCCGAGACCCGCATGGGTACTGGCAAGGGCGGCGTCGAGTACTACGTCGCCGTCGTGAAGCCCGGCCGCATCTTGTACGAGATGGACGGCATGCCCGCCGATCTCGCAAAAGACGCGATGTTGCTCGCCATGGCGAAGCTGCCGGTGCTCTGCAAGATCGTCAAGCGCTCCGAGATGTCGATCTAGCCAGGAAACGACCGAGGAAACGAACCATGGCCACCACCGCCAAAGAGCTGCACGAGCTGACGCTGGAAGACTTGAACCGCCGCGCCGGCGAGCTGCGCGCGACGCTGTTCCAGGATCAGCTGAAGCTGAAGACCGGCGCCCTCGACAACCCGTCGGAGCGCACCACGCACAAGCGCGACCTCGCGCGCGTGCTGACCGTGATCACGCAGAAGCAGAAGAAAGAGAAGAAGAGCTAGCCATGGCTGAGACCCCTGCACAGACCACTGCTGCGACGGGCCACGACGAAGAAGGGCGCGGCCGTCCCAAGTCGCGCATCGGCATCGTGACCTCCAACAAGATGCAGAAGACGGTCGTCGTGACCGTTCGCCGCCGCGCTGCCCACGGCAAGTACGGCAAGATCCAGACGGTGCGCGAGAAGTACAAGGCGCACGTCGCCGATCACGACTACCCGAAGAAGCCGACCATCTCCGAGGGCGACAAGGTCCTCATCACCGAGACCCGGCCCATGTCCAAAGACAAGCGGTGGCGCGTCGCCAAGGTCATCGAGAAAGCGGCAAAGGCCTAAGCCATGATTCAGATGACGTCAGTGCTGGATGTCGCAGACAACTCCGGCGCCAAGAAGGTGTTCTGCATCAAGGTGCTCGGCGGCTCGCAGCGCGAGTACGCCTCGGTCGGCGACACCATCATCGTCTCGATTCGCGAGGCGCTGCCCCAGTCGAAGGTGAAGAAGGGCGACGTCGCGCGCGCGGTCATCGTTCGCACCAAGCGCGAGGTTCGCCGCGCCGACGGCAGCTACATCAAGTTCGACGGCAACGGCGCCGTGCTCATCAACAAAGAGAACGAGCCGGTCGGTACGCGCATCTTCGGTCCCGTGGCTCGCGAGCTCCGCGCGAAGAAGTTCATGAAGATCATCTCGCTCGCTCCCGAGGTGCTGTGATGTCGCTACAGAAGATCAAGGTCGGAGACACGGTGCAGGTCATGAGCGGCGCCGAGCGCTCGCTCAAGACGAACCGCGGCAAGATCCTCAGCATCGACCGCGAGGGCAACCGCGTGCGCGTCGAGGGCCTGCGGCTCGTGAAGCGGCACATCAAGAAGGGCCGCGACCGCGCGAACCCCGAGGGCGGCATCATCGAGAGCGCGGGCAGCATCGCGCTGTCGGCGGTGAGCCTCGTGTGCCCCAACTGCGACAAGCCCACCCGCGTCGGAGTGAAGACCGAGGGCGAGAAGAAGGTTCGCGTCTGCAAGAAGTGCGAGAAGGCGATCGACGCCAAGTAAGCGAAGGGCGGAGCCCGAAGTGAGGGCCCGCGCCCCCAGCGAGATACGGTGACCCATGGCTGACGAAAAAGACGACAAGAAGGCAGCGGCACCCGATGCAGCGGCGAAGGCAGAGGCCAAAGAGAAGGCCAAGGCCAAGTCGAAGAAGGGCAAGAAGGAAGATTCGAAGAAGGCCGGCTATGCCGCCAACATCGAGGAGGGCCTCGAGGTTCAGCCCGCCCGCCTGAAGCTGCGCTACCGCAAAGAGATCGTGCCCGCGCTCATGAAGGAGCTCGGCCTCAAGAACCCGAACGAGGTTCCCCGGCTCGAGAAGATCGTCCTGAACATGGGCCTCGGTGAGGCGCTCGCCAACAACAAGATCATGGAGAGCGCGGTCGATCAGCTCGGCGCCATCACGGGCCAGAAGCCGATCATCACCCGCTCGCGCAAGGCGATCGCGAACTTCAAGCTCCGCGAGGGCCAGGCGATCGGCGCCGCCGTGACGCTGCGCAACGACCGCATGTACGAGTTCCTCGACCGGCTCATCAACGTGGCGCTGCCCCGCGTTCGCGACTTCAAGGGCGTGCCCGCGAAGGCGTTCGACGGCCGTGGCAACTACACCATGGGCGTTCGCGAGCAGATCATCTTCCCCGAGATCAACTACGACCAGATCGAGAAGGTGAAGGGCCTCAACATCTCGTTCGTGACCTCAGCGGGCACCGACGAGCGGGGCCTCGCGCTCCTCAAGGGTTTTGGAATGCCGTTCAGGCAGTAACCAGAGAAGACAGCAACGAGAAGGAAAGACACGCAAATGCCCGTCAATGATCCCCTGGGTGACCTGGTGACCCGCCTCCGCAACGGCTCGACCGCGCGGAAAGACAAGATCGTGCTGCCCCACTCGAAGATCAAGCTCGAGGTCGCGCGCGTGCTGAAGGAAGAAGGCTTCATCACCGACTTCGTTCACCACGACAAGAAGCCCCAGGGCGAGATCACCGTCGTGCTGAAGTACGGCGCCGAGCGCGAGCCTGCGATCACCGGCATTCGCCGCGTGTCGAAGCCCGGCCTGCGCCGCTACTCGCGGTCGACGCGCCTTCCGAAGGTGCTCGGCGGCATGGGCATCAGCATTCTCTCGACGTCGCGCGGCATCATGAGCGACACGCAGGCCCGCAAGCAGCACGTGGGCGGCGAGATCATCTGCACCGTTTACTGAGGAAACCCCCATGAGCCGCGTAGGAAAGATGCCCATCAAGCTGGCCGACAAGGTGAAAGCCACCGTCGCCGCCGGCGTGGTCAAGTTCGAGGGCCCGAAGGGCAAGCTCGACGTGAAGCTGCCGTCGACCGACATCAAGGCCGAAGTGAAAGACGGCACGCTGCTCGTCACCCGCCCGTCGGACTCGCGCCAGCACCGCGCGCTGCACGGCCTGACCCGCGCGATTCTCGCGAACGCGGCGAAGGGCGTCTCCACCGGGTGGGAGAAGTCGCTCGCCATTCGCGGCGTCGGTTTTCGCGCCGAGGTGAAGGGCAAGCAGATTCACTTCTCGCTCGGGTTCTCGCACCCGGTCGTGTTCGATCTGCCCGAGACCGTCACGGCCGAGGTCGGCAAGGTCCCGCGCACCGAAGACACGCTGCCGACGATCGATCTCAAGATCCTCTCGCCCAACCGCGAGCTGGTCGGCAAGACCGCCGTTCAGATTCGCGCGCTGCGCCCGCCCGAGCCGTACAAGGGCAAGGGCATCAAGCTTCACGAAGAGCACGTCCGCCGCAAGGAGGGCAAGACCGGTACGGCGTAATCGCCGCCCCGTAATGCCGAACGCACATGTCGAAACGAGATCCCCGCCTCAACCGCAAAGAGCGCATCCGCAAGAAGCTCTCGGGTACGACCGAGAAGCCGCGGCTGTCGATCTACAAGTCGCTCAAGTACATCTACGCCCAGGTCATCGACGACTCGACGGGCAAGACGGTCGCGTTCGCGTCGTCCCTGAGCAAGGAGCTCAAGGGCAAGGACGAGGGCGACAAGAAAGCCGACGCGAAGCGCGTGGGCCAGCTCATCGCCGAGAAGTGCAAGGCGGCGAAGGTCGGCGCGGTCGTGTTCGACCGCAACGGCTTCCCCTACCAAGGCCGCATCGCTGCGGTCGCCGACGCGGCCCGCGAGGGCGGGCTCAAGTTCTAAAGGACATCAACGAATGCCTACTCCGATCAACGCCAACGACCTCGACCTCACGGATCGGGTCGTCAACATCAACCGCGTCGCCAAGGTCGTGAAGGGCGGCCGCCGCTTCAGCTTCGCCGCGCTCGTCGTCGTCGGTGACGGCAACGGCCACGTCGGCGTGGGCCTGGGCAAGGCGAACGAGGTGCCCGAGGCGATTCGCAAGGGCGGCGAGAACGCGAAGAAGAACCTCTTCAAGATCCCGCTCATGGGCCACACGATTCCGCACGAGGTGCTCGGTCACTTCGGCGCAGGCCAGGTGCTGCTCAAGCCGGCGCTCGAAGGTACGGGCGTCATCGCGGGCGGCGCGGTTCGCGCGGTGCTCGAGGCCGCGGGCGTTCGCAACATCCTCACGAAGAGCCAGGGCAGCCGCAACCCGCACAACGTGCTGCGCGCGACGGTCGCGGGGCTGAAGCTGCTCCGCTCGCCCGAGCAGGTGTCGCGCCTGCGCGGCAAAGAGATCCAGTTCGGAAAGAAGGAGGCGGTGGCTACGGCCTCCGCGTAATACGCCATGGGCATTCGCGTCACGTTGTGGAAGTCGCACTCCGGTTCCAATGAGCGCCAGCTGGCGACGTTGGTCGGCCTCGGCCTGCGGAAGATCGGCGACACGAAGCTGTTGATGGACACGCCGGCCATTCGCGGCATGGTGTTCAAGGTGAAGCACCTCATCCACACCGAGTCGGTGAAGGAAGAGCCGAAGAAGCGCAAGCGCATGAAGCCGCGCGTCATTCGGCTGCGTGATGCGCGCCGCGCCCGCGAAGCGAAGGAGTCCAAGTCATGATGACGCTGCACGCACTCAAGAAGCCCCGCCGCTCGACGCACGAGAAGAAGCGCGTCGGCCGTGGCCAGGGCTCCGGCCTCGGCAAGACCGCCGGCCGCGGCGGCAAGGGCCAGAAGGCGCGCTCGGGCAACATGCACTTCGAAGGCTTCGAAGGCGGCCAGAGCCCGCTGCAGCGCCGCTCGCCGAAGTTCGGTTTCAAGGCGCCGAACCGCAAGGAGTTCGCGCTCGTCGATCTCGACGGGCTCAACGGCTTCGATGCGGGCGCGACGGTCGACGAGGCGGCGCTGCGCAAGGCCGGGCTCGTGAAGGGCTACAGCTGGACGGGCATCAAGGTGCTCGGCTCGGGCAAGCTCACGAAGAAGCTGACCGTGAAGGCGCACCGGTTCTCGGGCTCGGCGAAAGACGCGATCTCGAAGGCCGGCGGGGCGATCGAAGAGATCCCCCTGATTGCGCACAAGCCCGAAGGCGCGGCGAAGGCGCACGCGGGCAAGGGCGTACCGGCTTCGAAGACGACACCTGTGGCGAAGGCGTAGTAAGCGGTTAGCCTCTCGCGTTTCCTCTTACGGCAGGAGCCAGGCAACCGTGGCACTCGGAGCCATTACCAACGTTTTCAGAGTCGCTGAGCTGAGGGCACGCCTCGGCTACACGCTCCTGCTCCTGGCGGTGTACCGCCTCGGCATCTTCATCAACACGCCGGGCGTGAACCGCTCGGCCATGAACGCCTACTTCGAAGCGAAGCAGAAGGACGGCGGCGGCCTGCTCGGCCTGTTCAACATGTTCTCGGGCGGCGGCCTCGAGCAGATGTCGATCTTCGGCCTCGGCATCATGCCGTACGTGTCGTCGAGCATCATCATGCAGCTGCTCGCGGTGGTGGTGCCTTCGCTCGAGCGCCTGCAGAAAGAGGGCGCCGGCGGCCGCCAGAAGATCAACCAGTACACGCGCTACGGCACGATCGTGCTGTCGATCGTTCAGGGCATCTTCATCTCGCGCTGGCTCGCGTCGATGGGCCGCACGACGAACGAGGCGAGCGGTGGCCTCGATCAGATCGTGGTGCCCGACGCCGGCGTCTGGTTCACGTTCATGACCGTCATCTCGCTGACCGCCGGCACGGCGTTCATCATGTGGCTCGGCGAGCGCATCACCGAGAACGGCATCGGCAACGGCATCTCGCTCATCATCTTCGCGGGCATCGTGGCGCGCCTGCCTCCGACGGCGCAGCGGCTCTTCGACTCGGTCAAGGCCGGCACGGTGACGGGCGACCTGGGCGGCGCGCTGGCGCTGCTGGCGTTCATGGCGCTGGTGATCGCGTGCGTCGTCTACATCGAGCGCGGCATGCGCCGAATCCCCGTGCAGTACGCGAAGCGCATGCAGGGCCGGCGAATGTTCGCGGGCCAGGCGACCTACTTCCCGATGAAGGTGAACGCGGCCGGCGTGATCCCGCCGATCTTCGCGGGCGCGGTGCTGTCGATGCCCGCGACCGCGGCGAGCTACATCCCCGCGCTGCAGGGGGTCGAGAGCGCGCTGCGCAGCAACGCCTGGGTCTACAACGGCGTGTTCGTCTTCCTCATCATCTTCTTCGCGTACTTCTACACGGGCCTGACCTTCCGCCCCGATGACGTCGCGGACAACATCAAGAAGCAGGGCGGCTACATCCCGGGCATTCGGCCCGGCAAGCAGACGGCCGAGTACATCGAGCGCACCCTCAACCGCCTCACGTTCGGCGGCGGGGTCTACCTCGCCACGATCTGCGTGATCCCCTCGGTGATCGCGGGCCTCATGAACGTGCCGTTCTACTTCGGCGGCACCGGCCTGCTCATCGTCGTCGGCGTCGCGCTCGACACGGTTCAGCAGATCGAGCAGCACCTCATCAGCCGCAACTACGAAGGGTTCGCCGGGCCTCGCGGGCCGCGCATTCGTGGCCGCTTGAAGGTCATGGCGTAAGAGCGAAACATGGCGCGCGCCAAAGCAGCAGCGAAGAAGAAGAAGCCTGCCGCAGCGAAGAAGAAGACCGGCCTGAGGAAGCTCAAGCGCGTGAAGAAGCCTGCGCGCGCGAAGAAGCCTGCGCGAACGGTGAAGGCTCGCCGGCCCGCGCCTGCGCCCGCGAAGAAGAAGGGGGGGCGCATTCCCGACCCGAAGCCGACCCCACGGCCTACGCCCGACATGTCTGGGAGATCTCTGTTGCCGCTCAACATCCTCCTCATCGGGCCGCCTGGAGCCGGGAAGGGCACCCAGGCCGAGAAGATCTCGACCACGTTCGGCATTCCGCACCTGTCGACCGGCAACCTGTTTCGCGCGGCGATCAAGGCGGGCACCGAGCTCGGCAAGAAGGTCGAGCCGCTGCTCGCCGCCGGCAAGCTCGTGCCCGACGAGGTCACCATCCCCATCGTCGACGAGCGGCTCTCGCAGCCCGACGCGGCGAAGGGCGTGCTGTTCGACGGCTACCCGCGCACCATTCCGCAGGCCGAGGCGCTCGACCGCACGTTCGAGCGGCTGGGCCGCCGGCTCAACCGCGTCGTGCTCATCGAGGTGCCCGACTCGGCGATCGTGGCGCGCATGAGCGGCCGCCGCAGCTGCCCGAAAGACGGCAGCGTCTACCACGTCGTCGCGAACCCTCCGCGCGAGCCCGGCAAGTGCGACAAGTGCGGCACCGAGCTCGTGACCCGCCCCGACGATCAGCCCGACACCGTGCAGGGCCGGTTGAACACGTACGCGGCGCAGACCGCTCCGCTGATCTCGTACTACGAGCCGAAGGGCCTGCTCGCGCGCGTCGACGGCGTGCGCACCCCCGAGCAGGTCTTCGAGTCGATTCACGCCGACCTGCAGCGCTAGGCCGTGAACGAGTGGCCGAACCAGGGCGAAGGCGGGCGCGGCGAGAACGTCGCGCTGCGCTCCCCTCAAGAGGTCGCGCTCATGCGCGACGCCGGCCGCATCGTCTGCGAGGTGCTCGACGTGCTCGAGAAGGCCGTGGCGCCCGGGATCAGCACGGCCGACCTCGACAAGCTCGCCTACGACGAGACGATCAAGCGCAAGGCGAAGCCGGCCTTCAAGGGCTACCTCGGCTTCCCGTGCACGCTCTGCGCGTCGGTCAACGACGAGGTGGTGCACGGCATCCCCTCGAAGAAGCGGGTGCTCCAAGAAGGCGACCTCATGAAGCTCGACTTCGGCGTCAGCTTCAAGGGCTGGTTCGGCGACTCGGCGCGCACCGTGCCCGTGGGCAAGGTGAGCGAGGGCGCGCTGAGCGTCGTGAACGTCACGCGCGAGGCGCTGCAGCGCGGCATCGCGGCGGCGCGCGCCGGCGCTCGCATCGGCGACATCGGCTACGCGGTGCAGAGCTTCGTCGAGGCGAACGGCTGCAGCGTGGTGAGAGATCTGACGGGCCACGGCATCGGCAAGAAGCTGCACGAAGATCCGCGCGTGCCGAACTACGGTCAGGCGGGCACGGGTCTCCTGCTCAAGGCCGGCATGACGATCGCCATCGAGCCGATGGTGAACGCCGGCACGCACAAGGTCGTCGAGCTCGACGACGAGTGGACGATCGTCACGCTCGACCGCAAGCTCTCGGCCCACTTCGAGCACACCATTCTCGTCACCGACGGCGCGCCCGAGATCCTCACGCGCGTCGCGTGATGGAGCCAAGGCGGCCTGCCGCCTTCACGCTGACGCGCACGGCGTGCCTCAGCGCGCATGGAGCACCTGCCCGCGACGGACGTGCCAGGCGGCGACTCGCTCCCGGCTGTGCGTGGCCCGACGGCCCGAGCGGTCTGCCGAAGCTCGTCTGCCGCCCGCCGCAGCGCACGCTGACGTGTCGCTGCGAAGACGAGCCGCTCTGCCAATGGCGGGGCAGGCCACCGGGTGCACGCTGCCGCTGCTCTTCTCGCCAGACGTTCGCTGTACGGCGTCGTGCAGACATGACGCAGAGCCCGCCGAGATCGTCTGCCGCCGGCCGCCGAGCGCAGCGGCGTCACCGCGCCGCGGACGTCTCGATGCACGCGCTCGCCTTCGAGATCACGAGCTGCTCGATCGGCTCGAGCTCGCTCATCGGCAGCGCGCCCCTCACGAGCGTCGGCGGCGCCGTCGCCACCGCGAGCTCGAACGTCGGCAGCCCGCGCGCGTTCTTGTCGGCGAGCTTCGCGTCGACCAGCCGCACTGCCTTCGCGCGCACGCTCCGGAAGTCGAGCAGCGAGAGCACGCACTTCTTCTCGTCGGCGCCCTCGGTCAGCGTCACGTTCGTGCCCAGCACGTGCGTCGTGCGCCCGCCCACGTTCAGCGTGAGCTCGAAGCCCTCGGTCTGCCGCGCGACGTAGACCGATAGCCCCAGCGTCGCGCCCCCCAGGAGCACCAGCACCCCCATCACCGCGGCCGCCGCGAGTCGCGCCCGCGAGCGCCCCGCCTGCTCGGGGAGTGGAGCCCCCTCGGCGCGCTGTTTACGCTCTTTCTTCTCGGGGTTCACCCGACGCGGCGACATCGGCCCTTACATCTACCTGAATTCACGGCGCTTGCGTGAGGCCTTGCGCTCTAACCCCGCGAGGTGGTAAGGCGCCGCGTTTCCTACATCCCTGGGCGAGTCGTGCCCCAACGAACAACAGAAGAGGTTTTTGATTGCCGAAAGACGATGCGATCGAGGTCGAGGGCACTGTGATGGAGCCCTTGCCCAACGCGATGTTCCGAGTGCAGCTCGACAATGGGCACAAGGTCCTCGCGCATATCTCCGGGAAGATGCGCATGCACTTCATTCGCATCCTGCCGGGGGACAAGGTGAAGGTCGAGCTGTCGCCGTACGACCTGAGCCGTGGCCGCATCACCTATCGAGCAAAGTGAGGGAGTCATGAAGGTCCGAGCGTCAGTGAAGAAGATTTGCGACAAGTGCAAGGTGATCCGCCGCAAGGGCGTGGTGCGCGTCATCTGTTCGGTGAACCCCCGCCACAAGCAGCGTCAAGGCTAGAAGGAAGGTAACGAGTACATGGCACGCATCTCCGGAGTCGATCTGCCGCCCGCCAAGCGCGTGGTGATCTCGCTCCAGTACATCTACGGCATCGGCAAGAAGAGTGCGCTCGACATCTGCACCAAGGCCGACATTCCCCTCACGCTCCGCACGAAGGATCTGACGGAAGATCAGACCCGGCGTATCCGCGAGACGATCGAGAACGGGTACAAGACCGAAGGCGATCTGCGCCGCGAGATCACGATGAACGTGAAGCGCCTGATGGACCTGGGCTGCTACCGCGGGCTGCGTCACCGCAAGGGGCTGCCGGTTCGCGGCCAGCGCACTCACACCAACGCGCGCACGCGCAAGGGTCCGAAGCGCGGCATCGTTCGCGCGAAGCCGGCGGCGCCGGCGGGGAAGGCATAAGTCATGGCTGAAGAACAGAAAGCTCCTGCTGCTCCTCCCGCTGCCGAAGGCGCTGCCGCTGCGGCTCCTGCCGAGGGCGCCGAGGCCAAGAAGGTCAAGCGCAAGCAGAAGAAGAACATCTTGAACGGCATCGTCCACATCAAGGCGACGTTCAACAACACGATGATCACGATCACCGACGTGAGCGGCAACGTGATCTCGTGGTCGACGGCCGGCGCCCGCGGCTTCAAGGGTTCGCGCAAGTCGACGCCGTTCGCCGCGCAGGTCGCCGCCGGCGACGCCGCCGCGAAGGCCATGGAGCACGGCCTCAAGAACGTTCAGATCATGGTCACGGGCCCTGGCGCGGGCCGCGAGTCGGCGCTGCGCGCCATCGCCTCCGCCGGTCTCAAGATCTCCCTCATTCGCGACGTCACCCCCATCCCCCACAACGGCTGCCGCATGCCGAAGCGTCGCCGCGTCTAACGGCATTCAGGAACAACGAACATGGCTCGATACACCGCAAGCGTCTGCCGGATCTGCCGGCGTGAAAACCTGAAGATGTATTTGAAGGGCGACCGTTGCTACACGGACAAGTGCGCCATCGAGCGCCGCCCGTATCCCCCCGGCCAGCACGGCCAGGGGCGCGTGAAGTTCTCGGGCTACGGCGTGCAGCTGCGCGAGAAGCAGAAGGTCAAGCGCATGTACGGCCTGCTCGAGAGCCAGTTCCGGGGCTACTTCCGCCGCGCCGCCGCTGCGAAGGGCAAGACGGGTGAGACGCTGCTCCAGAACCTCGAGCTCCGCCTCGACAACGTCGTCTTCCGCATGGGCTTCGCCGACACCCGCTCCGAGGCGCGCCAGCTCGTTCGCCACGGTCACTTCACGGTGAACAACCGCCGCGTGAACATCCCCTCGTTCGCCGTCCGCCCGGGCTCGAACATCGAGGTTCACGAGAAGAGCAAGAAGGTGCTCCGCATTCAGGAGGCCATCGAGACGGTCGACCGCCGCGGCATTCCGCAGTGGCTCGAGGTCGACAAGAAGGGCCTCAAGGGCCAGGTCAAGTCGGTGCCGAACCGCGAAGACCTGACGATGCCGATTCAGGAGCAGCTCATCGTCGAGCTCTACTCGAAGTAGTCGGCGACACGATTTTCAAGACTTCTGTGTGAGGCCTCCCGCGATTTGCGCGGGTAAGTCGGTGCCTCTCACCGATACGAGGAGCAACACCACATGGCAGACAATACGTTCAGCGCGAAGAACTGGCGGGATCTCATCAAGCCTCGGAAGCTCGAGGTCGATCAGGACTCGCTGACTCCCACCTACGGCAAGTTCGTCGCCGAGCCGCTCGAGCGCGGGTTCGGCACGACGCTGGGCAACTCGCTCCGGCGCGTGCTGCTGTCGAGCCTCCAGGGCTCGGCCATCACGACCGTGAAGATCGACGGGGTCGAGCACGAGTTCACGACGGTTCCCGAGGTGAGCGAGGACGTGACGGACATCGTCCTCAACCTGAAGGAAGTCCTCCTTCGCATGCACACCAACGAGCCCAAGACGCTTCGCATCGAGGCCGAGGGCCCGAAAGAAGTGAAGGCCGGCGACATCATCGCCGACGACCAGGTCGAGATCCTGAACCCCGGCCACCACATCTGCACGATCGCCGAGGGCGGCAAGCTCCGCATGGAGCTCTCGGCCCGCCGCGGCCGCGGCTACGTGCCCGCCACCAACAACAAGGTGCAGGGCGCGCCGATCGGCACGATCCCCGTCGACTCGCTCTTCTCGCCCGTGCGCAAGGTGAACTACCAGGTCACCAATGCCCGCGTCGGCCAGCAGACCGACTACGACAAGCTCTCGCTCGAGGTGTGGACGGACGGCTCCGTCAGCCCGCAAGACGCCGTCGCGTTCGCCGCCAAGATCATCAAGGAGCAGCTCACGGTCTTCATCAACTTCGACGAGACCGAAGAGCCCGTCGTCGCCGAGACCCCGCGCGAAGAGACGAAGCTCAACGAGAACCTCTTCCGCTCGGTCGACGAGCTCGAGCTCTCGGTGCGCTCGGCGAACTGCCTCCAGCAGGCCAACATCAAGACCATCGGTGACCTGGTTCAGCGCACCGAGGCCGAGATGCTGAAGACGAAGAACTTCGGCCGCAAGTCGCTCAAAGAGATCAAAGAGATTCTCGCCGAGATGGGGCTGTCGCTCGGCATGAAGCTCGAGAACTGGCCTCCGAAGACGATGCCGGCGCCGGGTGGCGCTCCCGGCGGCGCCAACGGCGGCCCGAGGCTCCAGTAACCTTCAACAACGTCGTATGAAGCCGGCGGGTACCTGAAACGGCCCGCCGTGAAAGGCTGAGTGCTGTCATGGAACACCGCGTCGGTTATCGGAAGCTGCAGCGCACCACCGCACATCGCCTCGCGATGCTGCGCAACATGGTCACGAGCCTCATCGAGCACGAGCGCATCACGACCACGATTCCCCGCGCGAAAGAGGCGCGCCGCATGGCTGAGCGCGTGATCACGCTCGGCAAGAAGGGCGGCCTGCACAACGTGCGGCTGGCGTCGCAGACGGTCAAAGACCGCGCGCTGCTCCAGAAGCTCTTCGGCGAGCTGAAAGAGCGCTACGCGAAGCGCGCCGGCGGCTACACGCGCATCTTGAAGGTCGGCTTCCGCCGCGGCGACGCGACCGAGATGGCGATCCTCGAGCTCGTCGATCGCCCTGAGAAGGCCGCGGCCAGCGACGAGGGCGAGAAGGCCGCAGAGAAGAAGTAGAAGCAGTCGTCGTCCAAGCGCACTTGCTAGGAGGGGACGTGATTCGACGCACAGCAGTAGCCGTCGCACTGGCGACCATGGTCGCCAGCTGTGGCGGGGGCAACGGGCTGCGGTTCTACCGCGGCACCACCACGACCACGGCCGTGTCCAACGGGACCACGACCACCACGACCACCACGGGCGTGGTGTTCACGGTCATGCCGAGCAGCGACGGCCGCTCGTGGCTGTTCCTCGCCGACGGCACCGACTACGTGGCCACGCTCATGGGCACGACCCTGAACTTCACCAGCCAGGATCTGTCGACCAGCAAGTCGAGCGGCACGAACACCGTGGCGACCGCGGTCATGCTGAGCAACGGCACGGGCAGCATGACCCCGCAGAACCTGACGCTGAACCTGACGCTGACGCTCAGCCAGACCGGCGCCAGCCAGACCAACACGGTCGTCTTCAACGGAACCCGGGAATAGAGGCCACCATGAACCGACTCGTTCTGGCAGTTGCCGCAGTCTCGGTCGCGCTCTTCGCGTGCGGCGGTGGCGGCACGACCGTTCGCATCTACAAGGGCACCTCGACCATCACGCAGATCTCGGGCGGCGCGAGCGGCACGCAGACCGTCACGGGCGACTACCAGCTGGTGTCGTCGAGCGGCACCGACCCGAGCAAGTGGCTCATCGAGGGCGGCGGAACTTCGCTCACCGCGACGCTCTCGGGCACCAACCTCAACTTCGTCGGCGGCCCCATCTACAGCGTGATGCAGGGCAACGCGAGCCAGTCGCTCAGCCTGAGCAACGGCACGGGGAGCATGACGAACGAACAGCTCACCCTGAACCTCACGCTCTCCCAGACGACGACCCAGGGCAACTCGAGCTTCACCGTCGCGTACAACGGCACGCGGGAATAGGGCACGACCATGTCGCGAATCGCAAAGGCTTGCTGTGCAGTGGCGCTCGGCGTGCTCGCTTCGTGCGGCGGCGGTACAGCCGTTCGCGTGTACCGCGGCACCATCACGGATCAGTACACGCTCGGTGGCACCGCCAACACCGACACCTACCAGAACCGCGCGGTCTACGTGATCCAGGACGCGCAGGACCCCAGCCAGTGGACCTTCTACATCCCCGCTGACACGCCAGTCGCGAACGCGACCCTCAGCGGCGACGCGCTGAACTTCATTCCCGGCGGGCGGTCTGAGACGAATTCTGCGGGCGGCTCGGCGTCGAAGAACCTGACCAACGGCACGGGCCGCATGGCGCCCGACACGCTCCAGTTCACGATCAACACCGCGACGACCGGCGCGCAGACCTACAACGACACGATCATGTTCAACGGGCAGCGGCAGTAACCGCTGCGCCGTAGACGTCGAGATCTGCGTCGCTGAAGAGACACGCCACGATGCGGTCGAGCGCCGTCTCGTGCCGGCGCATGACCGTCAGCGCGATCTGCGCAGCGCGCTCGATCGGGAAGCGGTACGCGCCCGTCGAGATCGAGGGGAAGGCGATGCTGCGAATCGACGGCTCTTCGCGCGCGCGCGCGAACGACTGCTCGTAGGCGCTCTCGAGCAGCTCGGGCTCGCCCTTCGTGCCGCCGTTCCACACCGGGCCCACCGTGTGGATGATCCACCGCGCCTTCAGCTTGAAGCCCGGCGTGCGTACGGCCTGGCCTGTCTTGCAGCGGCCGAGCTTGCGGCACGCCTCGAGGAGCTCCGGCCCCGCCGCGCGGTGAATCGCGCCGTCGACGCCTCCTCCGCCGAGCAGCGAGGTGTTCGCGGCGTTCACGATCGCGTCGACCTCGAGGCGGGTCAGGTCGCCACGAACGAGCTCGATCACTGCGGCTGGCCACTGCGCAGCAGGTACGCGTCGCCCTCGCTGCAGGCGATGTGGATCTCCGAGATGACGAGGCTCGACGGCGCCTCTTTGCCGGCCGCATCGAACATCAGCCGCGGCGAGAGCGAGATGTCGCCGTACGGCTTCAGCTGCTCCGAGGTCACGTAGTACTGGCCGTTCACGGTGATCTGCACCGACTGCCAGACGTCGTCGCTGTCGTTCTTCACCATGTAGGCGCGATCGGTGGCGTCGCCCGCGACGATGAGCCGGGCTCCGAACGAGTTGCCCTGCGTGCCGCCCGAGCACGAGACGCCGATGCTGCTCACCACGAGCATCAGCCACGTCGTCAGCACGAGCGCCTTGTACTTGAAGAACTTGTCCGAGCTGCGGAAGTCTTCGACGACCTCGCGCAAGATCGAGAACGAGTTCAGCAAGACGTCGATCGCGCCCTCGCGCAGCGCCTCTTTCGTCAGCTTCTTCTTCTCGTCGGGCAGCGGAGCCGCCCGCGCAGCGCTGCGCACCGCGCCCATCGAGGGGCGGGGCGGCGGAGGGGGCGGCGGCGCTGGCGCTTCCTTCTTCTTGAAGTCGAGCTCGAGCTCGGGCTCCGGAGGCGGCTGTGACGGGTCGGGCACGTCGCTCACGGCCCGAACGCTACCTCAAGGGGGGTCGCCGGCGGCAACAACGGCGTGCCGCATCAGCGGGCGAGCTCGAGCGCGCAGCACGTCGCCGACCGACGTGAATCGGGCGGCCGCCTCTTACATCGCGAGCTGCCTGCTGGCCGCTGTCGGCCTGCCTACCGCGCGTTCACTGTCTCGAGCGCCCGCGACGCGATCGCGTTGTCGGGCTGCTTCTCGAGCACCTTCGCGAGCCACTTCGCCGCCTCGGCGCTCGCCTGCTTCCGCTCGTCGGCCGACTTCGCCTTCGTGAAGCGCTCGGTGTGCAGCACGCCCAGCCGCAGCAGGAACTCGGTGTTGTCGGGGTCTTTGTCGACCACCACGTGCAGCTCGCGGTCAGCCGCGGGGAAGTCGCCCTCGAGCTGATAGACCAGCGCCAGCTTGCCGTGGGCGCCGGGGCTGTCGGGCACCAGCACCGCGAGCGTACGGTAGAGCCGCAGCGCGCTCGCCTGGTCGCGCCGCTCGAGCGCCAGATCGCCCAGCCGCGCGTAGGCCTCGTCGAGCAGCGGGTTCAGCGCCAGCGCCTTCTCGAGCTCTTCGCGGCCTTGGCGAGGCCGCTGGTGCGAGAGGTACAGCTCGCCGAGGTACAGGTGCGCCTTGCCGTCTTCCGGAGCGAGCTCGATCGCCCGCTTCAGCTCGTCGACGGCGCGGCCGGCGTCGTCGATGCGCTGGTAGGCGAGGCCGAGCAGCGCGTGAACGACCGCGAGGTCGGGGTAGTCGTGGAGGATCTCTTCGAACGAGATGATCGCCTGCTGCGGCACGTCGGCGATCTGCAGCCACTGAATGCCCTGCTCGAGGGTGGGCCGCGCCGCCTGGGGAAACGCGGCGAACGGGTCGGCGATCTGGTCCATCAGGGCGCGCGCCACCTTCACCTCTTGCGGGCTCGGGCTGCCCGAGACGACCGCCTTCAGCGCCTCGATCGCGGCCTTCGAGTCGCCCGATCGGTAGAGCACCTTCGCGACCGGCAGCTGCCACGACAGCTCGCCGGGCTGCAGCTGCACGGCGCGGAGCAGCGGCGCCTTCGCCTGCTCGTACTTCTCGCTCTCGAGCAGCGCGACGCCGAGCCGGTGGTGCAGCTCGCCGGCCTCGGGCTCGAGCTCGACGGCGCGCTGGAACTGGGCGATGGCCGGCCCGGTGGCGTCGGCCGCTCGCGCGAACAGCACCAGCCCCTGCATGTAGTGCGAGATCGCGGTGTCGGCCGTCTGCAGCCGCTGCAGCAGCTGCTCGGCCGAGCCGGCCTTCACGTGCGCCTCGGCGAGGGCCCGAGCGAGCGCGAAGTCGTGGGCCGAGCGCGCGTGCAGATCTTCGAGAATCGGCACCGCAGACTTCGCGTCGCCGCGCTGCATGAGCACCTGCGCGCGCTCCCGCTCGGTGAGCTGCGCGCCCGAGGTCGTCGCGCAGCCCGCGAGGAGGAGAACGAGGGGCGCTGCGCAAAAAAGGGGACAGGCTACTTTTTTGCGCAGTCGTGCGTGGTGACCCGCGGGCGCCGCGTTGCGCAAAAAAGTAGCCTGTCCCCTTTTTTGCGCAGCGTTCATGCTTCGGCCTTCTCGCCGGGCGCAGACGCCTCGCTCGAAGACGGCTTCCGCTCGTGGTCGACCGCGTGAGCCAGGTCTCCACCGAGGCCGCCAATCTCGCGGTGCAGCGCGATGACCCGCTCGCGCACGTGCCGCGCCAGTGCCTCGCGGTCGTCACCGAACGGCGCGGGGTCGATGGGCGCTCCAAACCTGACGCGAATCTCGCCCGGCTGAACCGACCAGCTGTTCTTCGGCATGATCACGCGGGTCCCTTCGATCGCCACCGGGCAGATGGGAACTCCGGCGCGCAGTGGCAGCGCGAACATCGCCTTCTTGAACGGCAAGATCTCGCCGGTCGCGCTCCGTGTACCCTCGGGGAACACCAGAATGCTCGTGCCGCCCTTGATCTGCCGCGACGCCTTCTCGAGCGACGCCACGGCCGAGCGCTTGCTCGCTCGATCGATGAAGACGTTCTTCGTCAGCACCAGGAACCAGCCGAAGATCGGCACGTACTGAATCACCTTCTTGATGACGAACCGGAACGACGCCGGAGAGAGCGCCAGCGCCAGCGCGGGGATGTCGAGCGTCGACTGGTGATTCGAGACGTAGACGGTCGGGCGCGTCGCGTCGCAGTGCTCCTTGCCCGTCACCACGAGCCGCCCGCCCGGAGCCCACAACATGAGCCTCGCCCACGTGCCCTGAATGAACTTCCACGCTCGATCGCCGCCGCCGATCAACACCACCGTGTACGCGTACGGGGCGAAGAAGACCGTGCAGAACCCGATCCACGCGATGCAGAAATATTTCAGCAACCACCGCGGCAATTCAGAACTCCCTCTGGAACTCAGGGTCTTCCCATAGATACCTGAACGCAGGGTCTTCGCGCACGCGCGCCTTCACCCAGCCCGCATCGGCCGCATCACGCGCCTCGCGCAGGTGCACGATCACGTCGATGCTCCTCGACT
>JBGALX010000032.1:0-122385 GCA_044223505.1 Myxococcaceae bacterium | reverse complement strand
CGCTCGTACAAAGACGCGCGCGCCGGAGCGCTGGCCGAGTTCGAGAAGAAGTACCTCGGCGGGCTGATCGAGCGGTCGAAGGGCAACGTGTCAGAGGCGTCGCGCCTCGCCCGGATGGATCGCTCGCACCTCATCGAGCTCTTGAAGAAGCACGGGCTGAAGTAGCGCTACGGCATCCAGTTCAGGGTGCTGCTCGCGCAGATGCGCACGCCCTGCTCGCACGCGCCGACCAGGCCGTCGAAGCCGAGATAGACGTCGTCGGCGCGATCGAGCAGCACGGGGCACGAGTAGGCGCAGCCGAGCAGCTGACTGTCTGTGAAGGGCGGCGTCTCGCCGCTCTCGGGTGCGATCTCTTCGCACGGCTGCATCGTGCCGACGATGCGAACCATCACGAACTCGTCGGGTGCGTCGGTGATCATTCTCTTGCCGGTCAGCGAGTCTCGCATCGCCGTGAGCACCGCCTTGCGCTGATCGTCACGTACCTTCGTGTCCTTGATGCCTGTGGGGAGCTGGCCGGAGACGCAGACGCGGCGCTTCTGAAGGGGCCGGCAATCATGGCCGCCGTCCGTTGGCGCGCACCACTTGATCAGCTGCCCGGTGCGGCAGCCGGGCTGACCGTTCTCGAGGCTGACGAGGTCGGCGACGATCGAGACCGAGGCGAAGCCTGGGCTCGTGCCGAGGCGATCGAGCATGTACGACATGCCGTCTTTGTCCTTGCAGAGGAAGCCGTCGAGGCCCTCGCCGGTCTCGCCGAAGTTCAGATCGGCGGTGCGGTACTGGGGGCATGCGGCGAGCGACAACAGCAGCAGCAATGCGCGTTTCATGGGCGGAGCGTCCCGTCGGTGTGAACGTCTCGAGTGAGAAGCACGGCCGTGACGCTGGCGCCGACGGCGACGACGCCTGCGGCGATGGCGATCCACAGCAGGGGGCGTTTGTAGAGCGGCACCCGCTCTTCGAAGATCTTCCCCCGAACCAACAGGTCCTCCATCAGGCCGCCGAGCTCGCCGGCAGGGCGTTGGGCGCGCGCCGTCACCGAGCCGTCGACCGCGAGCACGCCCTGAAGCATGCCGCCAGCGCCCTCTTCGGCGGTCACCATGACCAGCCGGCTCGCGCGCAGCGCGGTCGTGAGCAGCCGCACGCTCTTCGCGCCATCGGCGTCGGGGGCCGAGCCACCGAGCCGTCGACCGCGAGCACGCCCTGAAGCATGCCGCCAGCGCCCTCTTCGGCGGTCACCATGACCAGCCGGCTCGCGCGCAGCGCGGTCGTGAGCAGCCGCACGCTCTTCGCGCCATCGGCGTCGGGGGCCGAGCGGTAGCGGGCGCTCCACTGTGCGGCCGCGAGCTCGGGGGCGGCCGCGTTCAGCTGAGCGTCGACCGCGGCGCTCGGTGCCGCGGCGCGCACGAGCTTCACCTCGCTCTCGTAGCCATCTGCGTCGAGCCTCACCACGTGCGCCCCTTCGAGTACTTCGAGTGTGCACGGGGTGGTGCAACCGGTAGGCCGACCGTCGAGCTCGACGCGCGCGTCGGCCGTGCCGCCCACAGTGAGTGGAATCGTCTTCATCGCGGAGGCTTGCGTGTAGGCGCGCGCGATCACCGACTCGACCTCGGGGCTGACACTGCCGGCTTCAGCCGGCACCTGTAGGCCCGAGACCGCAAGCTGAGTCGCAGCACGGCGAGCAGGCTCGAGCTTGCCGGCGCCGACCTGGCAGGCGACGCGCCAGAGCAGCACGCGGGCAGCCGCAGTTCGATCGCGCTGGCCGAGCGCGGTAGACAGCGCGGCGTCGTCAGAGACCTGGTCGAGGCACTTGTTGAAGTCGGCGTCGACGTACGCCTTTCGCGCCGCAGAGATGCGCTCCTGCGGCAGCGCCGGCACGACCGACGCCGGCTCGGGCACGTTCGGCAACGGCACGCGGCGAAGCACGACGCCGGTCGCGGCGGCGTCGAGCGCCTCCTGGGCGACGTCGGCGCCGCGGGTGACCACGGCGATCGATGGCGCCGCGGGATCTGCAGCGGAGAGGACGCTGAGCAGCAGAGTGAGCATCGTCGGGCGCGCTTAGCATGCGAAATGCGTGCGAGCGCGCGCGGACTGCCCCCTACACGTACAATGCGCGCCGGTGCAGGCAGGCAAGTACAAGCTCGTGAAGCTCCTCGGCCGCGGAGGCATGGGCGAGGTCTGGGAAGGCGCCCTCGCCGGCGAGAAGGGCTTCAACAAACGCGTCGCGATCAAGAAGATGATCGGCAAGCACGAAGGCGGCTGGGAGCACCGCTTCCTCGAAGAGGCCCGCATCGCCGCTCGCCTTCACCACGCGAACATCGTGGCGGTGCTCGACTTCGGCGTCGAAGACGGCGCCTACTTCCAGGTGCTCGAGCTGATCGAGGGCATCGACGCCCGGCACGTCTACGAGCGCGCGAAGGAGCGCGGCACGCCGCTGCCGGTCGAGCTCGCGCTGCACATCTGCATCGAGGTGGCGCACGGGCTGCAGTCGGCGCACGCGGCGCGCGACGAGGCGGGCCGGCCGCTGCACATCGTTCACCGCGACGTGAGCCTCGAGAACATGCTCGTGTCGTGGGAGGGCGACGTGAAGCTCTCGGACTTCGGCGTCGCGAAGGCGCGCGACCGCGGGTTCATGACGGCGGCGGCGGGCGTGGTCGGCAAGCCGGCGTACATGGCTCCTGAGCAGGCGACGGGCGGCGACGTCGACGCGCGCACCGACGTGTTCGGGCTGGGCTGCGCGCTGCACGCGCTGCTGACGGGCGCGACGCCGCTCGCCGGCGACGACGCGATGGCGCGGCTGCTCACCGGCAAGCCGCTCGAGATCTCGGACAAGCTCCCCGAAGACGTGCGCGCGCTGATCGCGAAGGCGGTGTCGCGCACGAAGGCCGAGCGCTTCGCCTCGGCCGGCGCGATGGCCGAGGCGATGGCGGCGCTGCGGCACTCGCGCATGAGCCAGGACCCGCGCTCGGCGCTGCGCGACTTCCTCGAGCCGATGGCGCCGAAGAAGCGGCCGATGGGCGCGCTCGACGCGCTGCTCGCGCCCCCCGAGGTGCCCTCGCCCACGCCGGCCGAGGGCGATGCGCCGACGGCGACGGGCGTGCGCGCTCCTCCGCCCGCGGCGCGGGGGCGGCTGGTGCCGTGGCTCGCGCTCGGCGGCTCGTTCGTGCTGAGCGGCGTCGCGGCGGCGTGGTTCATGTCGCGGTCGGCGGTCGAGCCGCCTTCGACGCCGCCGACGACGGTCGTGGTGACTCAGCCCCCCGAGCCGAAGGCCGTCGAGCCCGAGCCGAAGGCGGTCGAGCCGGAGCCTGCTCCTGCACCACCGCCTGCTCCGGCGCCGGCGCCCGTTCGCAAGAAGACGCCCGTGACCCCGCCCGTCTCGCCGGCGAAGGCAGAGGGGGCCCCGGCGCAGCTCGGAGTGCTGATGATCGGCGGCGAGGGCGCGCAGCGCGCCGAGATTCTCGTCGACGGCTCGAGCGTGGGCTACGCGCCGAAGCGCATCGAAGTGACGGTGGGCAAGCACGACGTGGTGCTGGTGAAGCCCGACGGCCAGCGGGTCGGGCCGCACCACGTCGAGATCACCGCGCGGAACACCGACCTCGAGCCGGCGAAGTGGCTGGTGCAGCAGTAGATGGGGTCGCCCTTCGAGAACCGGGTCGCGAAGAACTGGCGCCACTTCTCGAAGTGGGCGCAGCGCCGCGAGCTCGACGCCTTTCGGGTCTACGACCGCGACATGCCCGAGTACCCGTGGGCGATCGACTGGTACGCGGGCGATGTCGTCGCGTCGTGGTTCCCGTCGCGGCGAGATCGCGAGCTGGAAGAGCCGCCGCCCGCCGAGAAGCAGGCGATCGTCGACGTGCTGAAGCCCGGCGAGCTGCACCTCAAGGTGCGCGCGCCGAAGGCGTGGGGCCACGAGCAGTACCACCGGGCGGCCCAGCGCGAGGTGACGAAGGTCGTGCGCGAGAACGGGCTCAGGTTCGAGGTGAACCTGTCGGACTACCTCGACACCGGCCTCTTCCTCGACCACCGCGACACCCGCGCGCGCGTGCGGTCGGAGGTGAAGGGCAAGCGGTTCTTGAACCTGTTCGCGTACACCGGCGCGTTCACCGTGTACGCGGCGGCGGGCGGCGCGGCCTCGACGACGAGCGTCGACCTCTCGCCCCACTACTGCGACTGGACGAGGCGGAACCTGAAGCTCAACGGCTTCGGCGGCGAGGTGCCGTGCACCGACGTGCTCGGCTGGCTCGAGGAGCCGCGCGGCCCGTTCGATCTCGTCGTGCTCGACCCGCCGTCGTTCTCGACGTCGAAGAAGATGGGTCGGCGCTTCGAGGTGCAGCGCGATCACCGCTGGCTCGTCGAGCGCGTGGGCGAGCTGCTCGCGCCGGGCGGCGCGCTCTACTTCTCGACCAACTTCCGCGGCTTCGAGCTCGACACGCGCCTGAGCGGGGGCCGCGAGGTGACGGGCCTGCCCGACGACTTCCGGCCGGGCATTCACCGCACCTGGCTGTTCACCGCTTGAGCAGGCGGGCGTGCAGCTCGCCCGAGAGCAGGTACACGAAGTGCGACTGCCCGAACGACAGCTCGTCGCCGGTGCGCAGCACGGCGCGCGACCCGATGCGGATGCCGTTCAAGAACGTGCCGTTCGCCGAGCCGAGCTCGCGCAAGAGGCCCGAGCGCCCGTCCCACAAGATCGCCGCGTGCTTCTGCGAGACCGCGGCGTCGTCGACGACGACATCGCAGTCGGGGCTGCGGCCGACGACGAGCTGAAGCGAGCCGTCGGCTGCAGGAGGCGGGAGCGTGCCGATGAGCAGGTCCTGAAAGTCGATGGGCTCGAGCTCGGGCCGTACGGAAGCCGAGGGCAGCGGCGCGGTGCCGGTCAGCCAGTCGTCGCCGCGGGGAGGCCTCGGCTTCGTGTCGGGGCGCTGCATCAGCACGAACGGCCCCATCTGCTTCGCGAACGCGAACGCGTCGAGCTTGCGCGCGATGGGGACGAGCTCGCGAACGGGCCTCAGAGGATCTTCTCCACCAGGATGTAGAGGAAGAGGAAGAAGCCGCCGAGGCCGAGCAGCACCTTGGTGCCGGGCTTGAGGCCCTCGGGCTCCTGGCTGCCCCAGCTCGCCATGACGGCCGACGAGACGCCGAGGTACTCGCCGGCGTAGCGCGCGGTGCGGAAGTACGAGTCGGCGACGAGGCCCTCGTCGTTCGCGGAGAGCGTCTTCGAGAGGTTCGGGTCGACGAGCCGCACGCCCGCGTCGAGCGCGAGCTGAGCGCCCTCGACGACGAGCTCGCGAATGAGATCGGTCTTGTCGGTGAGCTGGACTTTGAGCTCGGTGGCGCAGGGGGCTCCGTTCTCGAGCAGGCGGCGCACCTCGACCTCGCCGCTCTTCAGGCGCCAGAGCTTCGAGCCGTCGGGCTGATCGGTCGCGCCGCGCGCGGTGAGCAGCGCCTCGACGGGAGCAGGGTCATACGGGGTGCCCGGCTCTTTGGGCTGAACGAGGAGCTCGTAGCGCACGGCGCACCGAAGGCTACCTCAGCCGCGAAGCGCTGACAGTGTGCGGCACCGCCGACGCAGATTCTGCAGCCGGCGCGTGGCATAGCGACTGCTTCACCCCGGGGTGATGTGCACGCGGCGCCACCCGGTCTCGTTCTCCGTCTCGGGGTCGACCGTGAGGGGCACGCTGTACCTTCCCGAGGGCGCACAGCCCGCTCCGTGCGTGGTGCTCGCGCACGGCTTCTCGGCGACGATGGACTGGCTCGTGCCGCGCTTCGCAGAGCGCTTCTCGGCGGCAGGCATCGCAGCGCTGATCTTCGACTACCGGCACCTCGGCCGCAGCGAAGGAGCGCCGCGGCAGCTCGTCGACGTCGAGCGGCAGCGCGAAGATCTGCGCGCGGCGATCGCGTTCGCGCGCTCGCAGCCGGGCATCGACGCCTCGCGCATGGCGCTCTGGGGCGCGTCGCTCGGAGGCAGCCACGCCGCCGTCGTCGCCGCCGAGGACCCAAGCATCGCGGCCGTGGTGCTGAACGCGCCGGCGCTCGGCGCGCTCGGCGGGAGCGTGAGATCGCCGTGGGCGACGCTGTGGCTCGCGGTGGTCGCGATCGCCGACCGGGTGCTCGGCCTGCTCGGCCTGGGCCCGCTCTACCTCGCGGTGTACCGCCGCGAAGGCCGCGCCGTCTTCACCGACCCGGAGCTGGCGCAGCGCTTCGAGCGGCTCGAGCGCGGCAGCGCGACCTGGCAGAACCGGGTGGCGGCCCGATCGCTGTTCGCGCGGCGGGGCGACGCCGAGAGGGCCCTGGCGCGCATCGCGGCGCCGGTGCTGGTCTGCGTCGAGGAGCCCCAACGCGCAGAGCGGTGGCTCGCGAAGGCGCGCCGGGCCGAGGTGCGAACCTACCCACCGGGGCACTTCGACCCCCACCCCGCCGGCCCCGCCCAGGCGGTCGGCGACCAGCTCGCCTTCCTGCGGCTGGTGCTGCTCGGGTGCATGAGGCGCCGGCGGGAGCCTGCGCCAGCCGAGGGCTGAGCGTTCGGCGCTGTCGTCCCCGGGCAGCTGTGCGAGGATGCCGGCGCGATGGCGGTGAAGCTCGGGCGATTTCAGCTCCACGAGGTGCGTGACGGCACGCTCGCGCTCGACGGCGGCGCCATGTTCGGAGTGGTGCCCCGCCCGCTGTGGGAGCGTCGTTTCCCGCCCGACGAGCGCAACCGCATCGCGCTGGCGCTGCGCTGCCTCTTGATCGTCGACGGGGCGCGGAAGATTCTGGTCGACGACGGCATCGGCACCCGGTGGGACGGCAAGCACCGCGAGATGTACGGCATCGATCACCGCGCGCGAGATCTCGATCGCGAGCTGCAGCGCGCAGGGCTCACGCGGCACGACATCACCGACGTGGTGCTCACGCACCTGCACTTCGATCACGCCGGCGGCACGACGCGCGAGGGCGATCAGCTGTCGTTCCCCAACGCGACGTACCACCTGCAGCGACGGCACTGGAAATGGGCGCACGCGCCCAGCGACAAAGACAAGGGCAGCTTCCGCCCGGAGGACTTTCACGCGCTCGAGGCGAGCGGGCGGCTGCACCTGCTCGAGGGCGCGACCGAGCTGTACGACGGCATTCACCTCTTCATCAGCGAAGGCCACACGGTGGGGCTGCAGCTCGTACGCGTCGAGACCGACGACGGCACGTGGGTGTTCTGCGGCGACCTGGTGCCGACGACGGCGCACCTGAGGCCGGCGTGGGTCGCGGCGTACGACCTGTACCCGCTGACCATCATCGAAGAGAAGAAGCAGCTGCTCGCGCAGGCGATCGAAGAACGCTGGGTGCTGTACCTCGAGCACGACCCCGAGGTCGCGGCGTGCACGGTGAAAGACGAGGGCGGCACGGTGGTGGTCGACCAGGTGGTGCCCGTGTGACGGACGTCAAGTTGTCGCGCCGCGGCGTCGAGCGGTGGCGCGCCGGGCACCCGTGGATCTACGAGTCCGACGTCGAGGCCCCGAAGGCGCTGAAGGGCGGCGAGGTGGTGCGGGTCATCGACCACAAGGGCTACCTGCTCGGGCAGGCGTTCTACTCGCGGGCGTCGAAGATCTCGCTGCGGTGGCTCTCGTGGGACGACACGCCGATCGACGAGGGGTTCTTCGCGGCGCGCATCGCGGCGGCCGACGCGCTGAGGCAGCGGCTGTACCCGGGCGACGACACGTACCGGCTGATTCACGGCGAGGCCGACGGCGTGCCGGGGCTCGTCGTCGACCGCTACGGCGACGCGCTGTCGGCGCAGTTCCTGGTGCCGGCGACCGAGCAGCGCAAAGAGGTCATCGCCGATCTGCTGGTGCAGCACTTCAAGGCGAAGGCGATCGTGAACCGGTCGGACGTCGGGGTGCGAAAGCTCGAAGGGCTCGAGTCGTTCAAGGGCGTGATGCGCGGCGAGCTCAAAGGCCCGAAGGCGTACCTCGAGGGCCACGTGCGGCTGACGGCCGATCTGCTGCAGGGGCAGAAGACGGGCACGTTCCTCGACCAGCGAGAGAACCACGTGCTGGCGTCGCAGTACGCGACGGGCGAGGCGCTCGACTGCTTCAGCTACGTGGGCGGCTTCGCGCTGCAGCTCGCGCTGAAGGCCTCGAAGGTGACGGCGGTCGAGATCAGCGAGGCCGCGTGCGCGTCGCTCAAAGAGAACGCGGCGGCGAACTCGCTCGGCAACATCGAGACGGTCGCGGCGAACGCGTTCGACTTCCTGCGCGACGCGGTCGACGAGGGGCGAAAGTTCGACACGATCGTGCTCGACCCGCCGTCGTTCGCGAAGAACAAGGGCGCGATCGAGGCGGCGACGCGGGGCTACAAAGAGATCAACCTGCGGGCGCTGCAGCTCTTGAAGCCCGGCGGCCACCTCATCAGCTGCAGCTGCACGTACCACGTCGACGAAGAGGCGTTCGAGGCGATGCTCGACTCGGCGGCGGCCGACGCGAAGCGCAAGGTGCAGATCGTCGAGAAGCGGGGGGCGGCGAGAGATCACCCCGTCTTGCTGGGCCTGCGCGAGACGCGGTACTTGAAGTGCTTCGTGCTGAGGGCGCTGTGACCGACCGGGCGGAGCGTGAGACGCGGGCGATTCTCGCGAAGGCCGACGCGCTGTGGTCGCGCTTCTCGTGCCCGGGCACGGCCGGGTGCTGCCAGTTCAAGAAGACGGGGCTGCAGCCGTGGCTGTGGCCGTCTGAGTGGGAGGTGCTCACGAACGGCGAGCCGGCTCCGCCGCGGCGCGAAGACGGTGCGTGCCCGTTTCTCGACAAGTCGAACCGGTGCTCGCGCTACGCCGACCGGCCGCTCGGGTGCCGCACGTACTTCTGCCACCGCATCCAGGGGCCGGCGCAGCAGCCGGTGCTCGAGATGGACGCGCTGCTCACGCGGCTCGAGCGGGTGAACCTGGACAGCGACGAGGACGCGAAGCCGAAGCCGCTGCTGGACTGGCTCAAATGATCGCGGCGCTCCTGCTGCTCGCGGCTCCTCCGCTGCCCGAGCACGTGTACGTGAAGACGTTCGACCGTCAGTTCACCGCGAAGTACGAGCTGGCCGTCTTCCAGGGGCTCATCTGGTGGAAGCCGATCGCGTCGAGCGAGTGGGCGAAGTTCCCTCCGGCGGGGCTGCCGGTGGGCGACTTCAAGACGCCGGCGGCGGTCGGCGAGATCTCGGCCGACGGCGACAACCTCATCGCGCTCGATCAGAGCGGGCGCGTCTATTACGCGAAGCTCGACACGCTGAAGTGGACGGCGAAGTGGGGCCCGCTGCTGATGGACGGGCCGCTCTACATCGACGACGCGGCTGGCGAGCGCATCGCGATCAGCCACCGGAAGATCGCGTTCGAGGACATCGACGGCAACCCGCACGACGTCATCGTCGGGGTCACGACGCTGTACGTGCTGCTCCAGAGCGGCACGCGGCTCGAGTACACGGACCCGTGGCTGCCTCCGTCGAAGCGGCACTTCGTGTGCCTGCCCGAGCACGGCCGCTTCCGGGCGGCGGCGATGAGCGCGAGCGCGTCGACGGTGTTCGTGATCGACGCGGCGGGGCGCGCGTACACGAAGCTCGGCGACTTCGACACGATGGGGCTCGACCCGGTGCTCCGCTACGGCTGGGAGCGCGAGAAGCGCGATGGGCTCTTGAACGACGACGTCTACTCGCTGCCCGCGCACCAGTGGGTGCGTCAGCCCGAGCTGCCGGGGCGCGCGACGACGGCGATCACGATCTTGCAGACGGGCCTCGGCAACGAGTCGCGCGAGCTGCGCGTCGGCGCGCCCGACGGCTACTGGAAGAAGCCGATCACCGGCGGCGAATGGGAGAAGGTCGTCACCGACATCGCGGCGCCCGGAGACCCGATCGTGCCGTCGAAAGACACGTGGCTGCCGGCGCACACGAAGGTGCTCGAGGGGCGGCTCGGCGACGCGGCGGTGACGCTCGAAGACTTCGCGCCCGACTGCTCACCCGCGACGCTGACGATCGGCGAGCGGAAGATGACGCTCTACTTCCTGCAAGACTGGGAGCCCGGGCACACCGTGCTCACCGGCGCGCTCTTTGGTGAAGGCCCCCTCTTTCACGGGCGGCCGATGATCGAGGTCGAGCTGCGCCTCGACGGCGACGCGGTGACGATCGTCGAGCGCTTCCGGCCGCGGGCGCTGGCGCTGCGGCTGGAGCTGAAGCCGAAGCCGGCGCCCGCTCCATGACCGGTGAACGCGCGATGAAGCGGGCGCTCCTGCTGCTGCTCGCCGGCTGTCTCGACACGCGCATCGACTACGTCGGCAAGCGGTGCTCGGCAGCGCGGCCCTGCCCCGAGGGGCTGCAGTGTGAGGCCGCGAGCTCGACGTGCCAGCTGGGCGCGGGCGGAGCGGACGGCGGCTGCGAGTCGTCGCCCCCGGTCACCTGCACGCTGCGTGACGTGGCGCTCGCGCCGGGGGTGACGCCGAGCGGGGCAGACCTGACGCCCGGGACGCGCTTCGTGCTGCAGAACACCGACTACCCCGCGCTGAGAATCTCGGGCAGCGGAGCCGCGGGCTGCCCCATCGTCGTGACAGGGCCGGCGCGCTTCACCGACACGCTGACGCTCGAGGGCTCGTACCTGCGAGCGACCGAGCTCTCGTTCCGCGTGACGCAGCGGCTGTACGCGCTCAGGGTCGCGTCGGGCTCGACGAACATCGATCTGCGGCGGCTGCACTTCACCGAGACGGCGACGGCGAGGCCGATGGCGACCGAGTACCCGTTCGACATCGCGCTCGAGTCGAGCTGCGCAGAGGTGACGGTCGCCGAGAGCGAGTTCGTCGGCGTGCGGGCGCCGGCGATCTTCGGGCACGACACGTGCGGCAACGTGATGGTGAAGGGGAACCGCTTCCGCACCGACGCGTACGGGCCGACGGTGCAGATCGAGGGCACGTCGGGAACCGTCGAGGGCAACGAGCTCTCGGGAGACATGGGCTACGCGGCGGTCGAGTTCGTGAACGGGGGCACGGGCACCGTGCGGCGCAACTGGTTCCACGATCTCACCCACGACGACCTCATCGCGGTGCGCGGCGCGCAGACGGTGACGAGCAACACCTTCAGCCGCCTCCCGGTCGCGGCGAGCTGCGGCACGTTTCGGAACAACGTGGTCCAGCAGGTGACGACCCCCCTGACCTGCGGTACGGCCGCGCGCGGCTACAACCTGCTCGACCAGGTGACGAACCCCGGCACGCTCGACACGACCGACAAGACCGGGTCGGCGCTGCTCGGCGCCGACGGAGTGCCCCAGGCCGGCAGCCCGGCGCTCGACTCTGCAGACCCGGCGCTGCCTGTGCCGCCAGGTGGGGGCGCACGCGCGGACATCGGCGCGTTCGAGCGCGGCGCCGTGCGGCTCCGCGACGGCACGTACTGCGCGCCGTGAGCGCGAGCGGTGCGCTCGACTCGAACCCACTGAGCGGCAGTCGAAGCTGAGGGCGCGACCGGCAGCAGGGCCGAGGGCAGCGCCGAGACGCGTCAGGGCAGGTTCAGGTTGTCGTAGACGGCCGTCGAGCTCACGGTCTCGGGGCCGTAGGCGCCTGCGCCGATCCACACGATGACGTCGCGGTAGTCGTCGATGAACGGCGTCATCATGCTGCCCAGCACGGTGTAGCCGCCGCCGTCGGTCGAGCCCTCGAGGTAGATGCGGCCTGCGCTCTCACGCATCCGGTAGAAGCGCCAGGTGCCGAGCGTCGCGGAGCCGGCGGGGCTGCTGAACGTGCTGCCCTCGCGCTGCTCGATCGCGATGGAGCCGCTGTTCGCGAGCAGCGCGACGCAGCGGTTCATGGCGGTGACGCTGCAGACCGACGCAGCGTACGCCTCGAACGTGGGCAGCGACTGGTCGCCCGCGTCGATCAGCTCGATGCTGACGGACGACTCGGTGAAGTCGTAGCGCTTCACCGTCGACATCGCGGGGTAGTTGCCCGAGTTCGCGATCGAGCTCGCGAGCAGCTGGCCGTTCTGCACGCGCACGAGCGGGTCGGCCACGCTCCACACCGAGGCGTCGAGCGAGTCGAACGGCTCACGGAAGGTGTGGAGCTTCGGCAGGCAGACGCCGTCGACCGCGCAGCGCGCCGCGACGCAGCCGGCGTCGGAGGTGCACGTGGTGGGGCAGGCCGCGCTCGTGCCATTGCAGGCGTAGCCGCCCGAGCACGCCGTCGACGGCACGGTGCCGAGCGGCGCGGCGCGGCACTGACCTTCGAGGCCCGGCACGTTGCAGCGGTCGCACGGGCCGGCGCACGCGTTGGTGCAGCACCGGCCGTCGACGCAGAGCGCGGTCGCGCACTGCGTGCCCAGCGTGCACGAGGTGCCGTTGGGGGCGCCGCCTGCGGTGCTGCCGCCTGCGGTGCCGCCGCCTGCGGTGCCGCCGCCTGCGGTGCTGCCGCCTGCGGTGCTGCCGCCTGCGGTGCTGCCGCCTGCGGTGCTGCCGCCTGCGGTGCTGCCGCCTGCGGTGGCTCCGCCGGAGGTGCCGCCGCCCGCGGTGGCTCCGCCCGAGGTGCCGCCGTCGCCACCTCCTGCGCTGCCGCCGGTTGAAGCGTCGCACACGCCGCGCGTGCGATGGCACACGAAGCCGTCGCTGCAGTCGGCGTCGGTGACGCAGGTGTAGTCGCGCGCTCCGACCTCGGAGCCGACGACGCAGCGCACGAACAGGAGCAGCGCGCAGGCTGAGAGAGCGACCCGCGACATGGGGCGCCCAAGAGCCTAGTTCACTCGCGCTCCATGATGTTCAGCTCGACCCGGCGATTGGCCTCGCGGCCCTTCGCGGTGGAGTTCGACTCGATGGGCTTTTCTTGCCCGAAGCCGACGGCCTTGAGGCGGGCGGCGTCGATGCCCTTCTTCACGAGGAAGCTCCTCACGGAGTCCGCGCGATCCTGGCTGAGCTTCAGGTTCTTCTCGGGCTGGCCGACGTTGTCGGTGTGGCCTTCGACCTGCACGAGCTTGATGCGGCGCTGGGCCTTGAGCACGCTCGCGACCTGCGAGAGCAGCTTGTTCGACACAGGGAGGATCGTCGCCTTGCCCGTCGCGAACTGAACGACCTCGAGCAGCTTCAAGCGCTCGCTCTCGATGACGACGAGCTGCTTCTCTTTCACGGGGCAGCCGTAGTTCGCGGGGTCGCCCTTCTCTTGAGGGCAGTTGTCGACGTGGTTCATGACGGTGTCGCCGTCGTCGTCCTTCGCGGGGCAGCCCTTCTCTTCGAGAATGCCGGGCTCGTTGATGCACTGATCGATCTGATCGGTGAGGCCGTCGCCGTCGTTGTCGGGCTCGGGGCAGCCGTCGTCGTCCTGGAAGCCGTCGAGGTCTTCGGCGCCCTCGGGGCACTTGTCGAGGCGGTCGACGACGCCGTCGCCGTCGCCGTCGGCGTCGGGGCAGCCCTCGTTCTCGGGCACGCCGGCGACGTTCTGGCACTTGTCCTTGCCGTCGAGCACGCCGTCTTTGTCGTTGTCCTTCTCGGGGCAGCCGTCGGCGTCTTCGAAGCCGTCTTTGTCTTCGGCTTCGGTCGGGCACTTGTCGACGGCGTTCTTGATGGTGTCGGAGTCCTTGTCGAGATCGGGGCACTCGGCGAGCACGTAGGGCTCGGCCTCGACGCAGTCGGGCTTCGGCTTGCCGTTGGCGTTTCCGAACGCCGCGCCGAGGTACACGCGGAAGCCGGGGGTGTTCGGGTGTGCTCCGAAGCCGGGGCCGAGGGCGAGGAACAGCTCGGTCAGCTTGAGGTTCACGCGCAGGCCGAGCAGGCCTTCGATGCCGACCCAGCCCTGCTGCAGGGGAGCGATGAAGCGCACGGCGAGCTCGCCGCGCGCGACCTCACCGGCCGTGGTGGCGGCGAGCGAGACGAAGAGGTTGTTGCCGACGTTGTCCCAGTAGCTGCCGCCGTAGGGGCCCAGTTCGACGGGCTTCGTGGTGCGGATCAGCGCCGAGACCTCGGCCGACAGGGTGAACGTCGAGAAGCGCTTGCCGACGTTGAGGCGCGGCACGACCGAGAAGCCCTGGTTCGTGAGCGCGTTGCTGGTGCCGACGGGGATGCCAGCCGACAGCCCGAGCGAGAGGAAGAAGGGCCGCGACTCGCCGAGCAGGCCGAACTTGAGGTGAACGTACGGGGTGCCGAGGCCGGCGGCAGAGACGGGAAACGGCGGGTTCGCGGCGGTGAACTGCTGAATGACGACGGGCAGCGTGGCGCCGATCTCGAGCCAGTCGGTGATGCCGACCGCGCCGAACACCTGCGCGCTGATGCGATCGCGCAGCACGATGATGCCCTCGCTGCTCGAGGTGCTCAGGCTGAGGTGGCCGTACGAGTAGCCGAGGCCGAGGCCCGTGCGGAACGTGCCGGACTTCAGGGTCTCGCCGCTGCCGACGGTGAGCCCGCCGCGAGCGGCCGGGTCGAGGTACAGCGTCTCGATGTCGATCGCCGGCGTGGCGGGGGTCTGCGCTGCGGACACCGCGGGCAACAGCAATAGAAGCAGTGTGAGTCGGCGCACGGCCGAATCATCGGCGGGAGCCCGTTCGGTGCAACCTTTTTCTCTGGGTGAGCAGCGGTGTCCGCCTGTGTCTGACTCTGAAGTCGCGACCGGATCGCGACTTTCGCGGGAAGCTCGAGCTCGTTCGGCGCCCTCGTCACGGCCGGGCCCGCCTGCGACAATGAGGCGCGAATGGCCTCGCCTGCACCCGGAGGTAAGCAGAGCCGCATCGGGAGCTGGGTCGTGCCGCCCGCATTCGAGGGCGATCTCGACGCGGAGCTCTACCTGTGGGTCACGGCGGTCGCAGCCGCCATCTCGCTGCTGCTCGTGATCCCCGCGAACGCGCTCGCCGGCATCACGCCCTGGGTCAACGTCGGCGTGGCTGCCTTCGGGACGACGATGGTCGGCGCGTTCGCGCTCGCGCGTCGGGGCCGCCGGTACCCGCGCGCGCTCTGCGTGCTCTTCATCGCGCTCCTCGACGGCCTCTGGTTCGCCGACGACGGCGCCGATGGCACCATCGTGCTGTGGCTCCCCCTCGCGGCCCTCGTCGTCGCCCTGATGTTCCGCGAGAAGGCGCGCTGGTACGCGCTCGTGCTCCTGGCGCTCGACGGCCTCGCGCTGCTCTGGCTCGACTACCGACACCCCGAGTGGTCGCTGCCGCTCGCCAGTCGAGCCGATCGCTTCACCGACTTCGCCACCGGGCTGCCGATCGTCACGACGGCGTGCGCCGCGCTGTTCGCGATCGTGCTCCGCGCCTACCGGGAGCAGCACGCGCGGCTGCTCTCGAGCAACGCCGAGCTCGAGCGCAGCCTCGCCGAGCTCCGCACGCTGCGGGGCCTCTTGCGCATCTGCGGCTGGTGCAAGCAGATCCGCGACGGCGACGGCCAGTGGGTGCCGATGGAGGCGTACCTGAGCGCCCGCGCCGACGTCGAGTTCACGCACGGCATCTGCCCGAAGTGCGCCGACCGCGAGTTCCCCGAGCTGAAGTGATACCGCGCGGCCCTGGGCCTTCTTTAGGCCCCCGGCGGCCTCGCGCTCGCGCCCGGGGGAAGCGATACCCGCGCGTGGTGTGGGCGCCGTTCGTGGCGCTGCTCAACGGTATGTGGTTCGCCGACGACGGCGCCCGAGGAGCGCCATTCGCCGTGGCGCAAGAAGCTCCGCGACGGTGAGGGCCGGCTGCGCCTCGACATCAGGCTCTGCCCGAAGGTCGCAGCGCGACACGCCGCGGGCCCCCGAGAACTACCACACGTGGTCGCACGAGGGTTACGGGCCGTCGAACGACTCGATCGCGAACGCGACGTCGTACGCGAACCTCGTCGAGCACAACCGCAGCATCGTGCGCGACATGTGCCTCGACCTCGCGAAGAAGCTCGACGCGGTGGGGCTCCTGAACGACTGCCTCATCGTCTGCCCGCAGGAGCACAACCAGCTCGGCCACCAGTCGTGGAACGTGCCGGTCATCACCTTCGGGTCGGCGGGCGGCGTGCTCGCGACGGGGAAGTACATCGACTACCGCGACTTCGCGTCGGGCAACGACACGACGCACTCGCGCTTCGGCTTCCCGATGAACCAGCTCCTCGCGAACGTGCTCCGCGCGATGGACGTCGCGCCCGCGCAGTTCGAGCCGCTCAACAAGAAGTGGGGAGCCCCGTTCAAGCCGATGTCGGGCTACGGCGTGAGCCAGATCGACAACGCGGTGACCAACACCGGGGTCTTCGACGACCACTACAGCGCCGCGAAGTGGAGCGGGCACGACCTGAGCGAGTGGCTGCCGGCCCTGAAGGCCTGAGCGGCGCCGGCAACGATGCGGCGCTCGACCTCAGGGTCACGGCTCGTTCTCGAGCGCCACCTGCGCGGCGGAGGCGTCTGCCCCGTGGTGCGACTCGCGCAGCGCGAGCCGCCCACGGTCAGACCTTCGGCGCGCTCTCAGCGCGTGGCGCAGTTGTTCGCCTCGTTGGTCTCGTACACGGTGCCGCGGGTGTCGACGCAGATGCGCACGGAGCTCGACGGAATCGGGCCTCCGCCGCCGGTGCCCGACGACGTCGCGATGTACACATCGTAGAGGGTGATGCACTGGCCGGCGTTGATGCCGCTGCTCGGCAGGTAGCTCTCCATCGAGAACTCGGCCGTGGCGCCGACGGCGTTCGGCGTCACGCTCATGTACCAGAGGTTGCCCATCACGGGCGTGCTGCCCATGTTGCACACGGTCACGTTCGCGAAGACGCCGCTGTGCGCCGCGATCGAGACGGTGAGGTCGGGGCCCATGCTCGGAGGAGGAGGCGGCGGCGGGGGAGGCGGAGGCGGCGGCGGGCTGGCGCAGGGCCGGAAGGTCGCGTCGACGCGCAAGGGGAACGTCACCCACGGCGACCGCGCGTCACACGCCGCGCCGGCCGCCGTTCGCGCGCGGTAGGCGACCGACAGGTCTCCGGCCCGCGCCGCTTCCCGCAGGTCGTCCCAGCTCCGGAGCACTCGGCCAGCCTCGAGGCGCGAGTAGCAGGTCGCGACGTGGCTGTACTCGACGCAGTTCGAGATGAGCTCCTCGCGGCCGCGCCAGACCACGCGCACCTCGGCGTCGGGGTAGAGCGCGCCGAGCATGCCGACGCCGTAGAAGACGTCGTTGCATTCGGCCGACACCGACAGGCGGCTCGGCTCGGTGAAGGGCAGCGGCAGCGGCCCCTCGTGACAGAAGTCGGGCGTGGTGAGCCAGGCCTCGGGCGAGCGCTCTGAGCGGCACTCCCTCGCGAACGCACCCGCCGTGCTGACGGTGTGCAGGCACGTGCCCCAGCTTCGATCGACCGAGACCAGCGCCCAGGGCATCGACGCCGTGCCGACCCGGGTCGTGCTCTTCACGCGGGCACGAAAGCCACGCACCGACCCGGGCTGCCAGTACTGCGACGGCAGCACGAGCGACTGCTGCCACTTGAAGAGGGGGTCGTCGATCACGAGCGCGGCCGCGCTGTCGGCCGATGCCGCCGAGGTCGTCATGCCGACCTGCTCGAAGGCCCGAGTGGCAGGGTTGAACGCCTGAATCGAGACGGGGCTGTTGGGGTACATGTGGTACCCCTCGAACGGCACCGTCGTCGTCGTGGTCGAGAAGCGCTGCCCGTCGTACGGCGACAGCATGCAGGCCGAGGCCAGCAGCGAAAGAGAGATGCACAGGAGTCGGGTGAAGGTCATGCCGCCCGTCTGAGCAAGCCGGGGGCCACCTCGGTCTCACTCTGGAGCCGTCGTCGACGTGTGGCCCCCGCGGCAACGAAGCGCGTGCGTCGAGAACTCCCCGTTCACACGCGCCACGTGACGGGTCTCCTGGCCGCGGGGAATGAGCCCGATGAGCCGACTCACCTGCTGCCCGACCGCCAGCACCAGGGTGACTCGTCTCTTCGCTTCGTCGGGCGTCACTTGCGCGGCGAAGGCTTCGCGCCCGCCATCGCCTGCAGCACCTCGAGCGCCTCGCTGACGCGCTGCCAGACGGCGACCGCCTGCAGCTGACCGCTCTCGCCATGCTGCAGCGCCGCCTTCGCCTCCTGGGCGAGCGGCGCGAGGCGCTCACGGAGCAGGGCCACGTGCTTCTGAATCGCCGCCGTGCCCTTCGGCTGCAGGCCGGGCGGCGCGGCGACGCCAGCCTGCGCGGTCGACATCGCGCGCACCGCATCGGTGAGCTTGTCGAGGATGGGCGAGAGATCGGGCGTGGCACCGCTCGCGACGGCGACGGGCTGGGCCGGCCGCGCGCGGAACGCTTCGGCCAGCGCGTCGAGGCGGGCGAGCAGCTCGCGGTCGTCGTAGGGCTTCGCGGGCAGCGGCGGTGGGGCCACCGCCGGCACGTTCACCGGCGCCGGCCTGGGCGCCCCCTCACGCACGGCCTTCGTCAGCGCCTCGAGCTTCTCGAGCAGCCCGTTCGACGACGCCTGCTTCACCGCGGTGGCGAGCGCGTCGAGCTTCGGGCCGAGCGGCTCGGAGACCGGCCTCGGCTGCGAGGCGGCGCGAATGACGGCCTCGCCCATCTTCGACACCTCGGAGCCGATCGACGCGATGGCGCCCGAGACGCGCACGGCGGGGTCGTCTTCCTTCCCGCCCATCGTCTGAACGCGCACGTAGCCGCGCTTGAGCTCTTCCCACCGCCTCTGCTGCTCGGGGCTCTGGCGGCCGCGCAGCTCGGCGAGCTTGAGCAGGTTCACCTCGGCGGCGCTGGTGAGCGTCTGCGACTCGGCGGCGTAGTGCTGGTCGACGAGCACCTCGAGCTCGGTGTCGGTCATCGCCGACGCGACCTTCTCGGCGAGCTTGTTCATGTTGCGGTAGCTGCCCTGCAGCTTGAACGGCGGCTCGGTGCGGAAGCGATCGTCCTGGCTGGCCGACGCGATGTACTGCTGGTTCACGCGCAAGAGCGTCGCCTGCACCTTGAAGAGGCGCTGCATGACGGCGGTGATCTCTTGCAGCTCGACGGCAGAGTAGCCGTGCTCGAGCTCGGCCGACGGCACCTCGCCGCCCTGGGCCATCTTGATGAGCTTGTGCACGTCGCCGGCGGGGCGGGTGGCGAGCGGCGCGAGCACCGTGTTCGAGGTGAGCGCGTTCTCGAGGTAGCTGAGCGCGAAGAGGTCGCTCTTGCCCTCGAGGATCTCGCCGAGGTTGTACGTGTCGGCGCGGTTCGCGAGCATGTCGGGAATGCGGAAGCGCTCGCCCGACTCGGTGTACGGGTTGCCCGCCATCACGACGCAGAACTTCTTGCCGCGGAAGTCGTAGGTCCGGGTCTGCCCCTGCCACACGCCCTCGATGCGCCGCTGGGCGTCGCAGAGCGAGATGAACTTCTGCAAGAGCTCGGGGTTCGTGTGCTGAATGTCGTCGAGGTACAGCATCACGTTGTTGCCGAGCTCGAACGCGAAGTTGATGCGCTCGACCTCTTGCCGCGCGGTGGCGTTCGGAGCGTCGGCGGGGTCGACGCTGGTGACGTCGTGACCGAGCGCGGGGCCGTTCACCTTCACGAAGGTGAGGCCGAGGCGCGACGCCACGTACTCCATGAGCGTGGTCTTGCCGTAGCCCGGCGGGCTCACGAGCAGGAGCAGGCCCATGCGATCGGTGCGCTTGTTCTCGCCGGCCGTGCCGAGCTGCTTGCTCAGGTTCGTGCCGATGAGCGGCAGGTAGACCTCGTCGATGAGCCGGTTGCGCACGAAGCTCGAGAGCACCTTCGGCTGCAGCTCGTCGAGCCGCAGCCGCTTGCGCTCTCTCTGGAGCAGCGACGACAGCTGCTCGCGGTAGGCCCGGAAGCGCGGCAGCCGCTCGTGCACGAACGACGAGAGCCGGCCCATGAAGTCGGGCAGGTCGAGCTCGAGCTTCCCGTTGCTGAGGCGCGGGTGCTGGCCGAGCAGGCCCTCGACGGTGGCCGACGTCGCGGCCGACGAGACCTGGCGGTCGAGGCGGGTCTCGTCGACGGCGAGCAGCGCCGCGGCCTCGTGCACGGCGCGCGCGAGCTGCGGGGCCTTGGCTTCCGCGAACGCCGTGAGCCACGCGACCGCGAGGCTGAAGCGGATCTGTGCGTGCGCGCTCAGCGCCCGGAAGTCGGCCTCGAAGTCGGCGCGTGAGCCCTGGCTCTCGAGCCAGGCGTTGAGCTGATCGCGCAGGTTGACGGCGTCGCCGCTGACGATGAAGCGGGGCTGGGGCTGCGAGAGCTGAGGAGTCGCCCCTCACCCCGGCCCTCTCCCCTACGAGGGGAGAGGGAGACGCGATCTCGAGCGCCAGGTCGCTCACCAGCGCTTCAGCCTCGGCTGCGCTCTTCCACGCGTTCTTCAGGCGCCCCAGGCTCATCGCCCTTCGGTGCGCGACGTCTCGCGCAGCTTCATCGCCCCACTCGCTCCAGAACAGCGTGGCGAGGGCTCGCGCCTTCGCCGGGTACCGCAAGAGCCCTGCGGCGGCCTTGAGCTCGGTGACGCGCGCGGCGATCAGCGCGGCGTCGGCGTCGTGGATGCCGCGCTCGTAGCCCTCGTCGAGGTGCGAGGCGGCCCAGGCGCGAGCCGCCTCGAGCTCCCTGCCCTTCTCGGCCGAGGCGAGCTGCCACGCGAGGTACTCGCCGCGGTAGACGGCCGGGCTCTCGGAGGGCAGCGCCTGGTCCCACAGGTCGCGCGCGCTCTCGAGGGCGGGGTCTTCGAGGCGCTGCATGTAGTCGCTGCCGGTGAGGTGCCCGAAGAGCGCGCCCTCTTTCGGCAGCACCGTGAGCTCGAGCGGCTGCGTGTTGACGTTGAAGCGGTGCGCGCCGAGCTTGATCACGCTCGCGCCGTCTTCGAACAGGTCCTTCTTGTCGCGCAGGCTGCGAATGGCGTCTTGCCGCGCCGTCTTGAGCCGCGAGTCGAGCTCGTCGGCCTTCACGCTGTCCTTGAGCTCGAGCAGCTGCTTCGACAGGTCGCCGAGCTTCTGCACCATCGGGTCGGCGGCGAAGTACGAGTTCAGCTCGTCGTCGGTCTTGAACGTCTTCGCGCGGCGAGCGACCCCCTGGAGGATGCGGTCGGCGGCTGCGAACAGGTTCTGGGCGCGGCGCTGGCGCTCGTCGACGAGGGTCTGCTTGCGCGCCTCGAAGGCCTCGAACAGCTCCTCGCGCTTCTTGGCGAGCTCGGCGGCGAACTCGTCGAGCTCGCTGAAGCGGCCCTCGAGCTCTTCGAGCTGCACCTGCAGGCGGGCGAGCAGCTCGTCGCACTTCTCGGGGCTGTCGGCGCCGCCGAGCGCGCTCTCGATGCTCTGGCCAAGGAGCTTGAACTGGGCGCCGAACTCGGCGCGGCGCTCGGTGCCGAGCAGCTCCTTGCGCCGGCCGGTGGCCTGGGCGCGCACGCGGTTCAGGTGGCCGAACACCTCGCTGATGCCCTCGAGGATCTTGGCGCGCGCGACGGGGTCGCCGACCTGCAGGCCGCCGACGATCTCGCCGAGCACGTCGAGGCCGCCGCCGAGGCGCTCGAGCTCTTTCGTGAGCGGCTCGAGCTGGCTGGTGCCGCCGGCCTTGAGCACCTCGGCGCCGGTGCGGCCGATCTGATCGACCACGGGCTGCAGCGCGGTGGGCTCGAGCAGGAACCCGACGCACTGCTTCGACACGTTCTCGAAGCCCTCGACGACCTGCTTCTCGAGCGCCTCGATGCGGGTGAGGTCGACGTAGCGAACCTCTTTGAGCGAGATGAGGCGGCCGCGCTGCGAGCGCAGGGCGGTGAGCGCGTCCATGAAGGCGTCGGTCGAGCGCAGGTCTTCGGCGCCGAGGCGCGAGAGCAGCTCGCTCTGCGCGGCGGTCGCGCGCGTCATCTCTTCGGTGGCGCGGCGCTGCAGCGCGAGCACCTTCTCGAACTCGTCGATGATGAGCTCGGCGTTGGCCGAGAGCTCCTTCACGGGCTCGAGCAGGTTCACCTCGGCGTTGCCGAGCCAGAAGAAAGAGTCGATGGCGCGGGTGCAGGCGGCGACGAGGTCTTCCCAGGTGCGGCGCGTGGGCGTCTCGGTCTCGGCCATGCGCTCGAGCGTCAGCACCTCGCTGATGCCGCGCACGAGCTCGGCGTTGCCGATCTTCGAGAGGAACGTGCCGCTCGGCTTCTGAGCGGCGGCGAACTCGAGGCTGACGAACGGTGACTGCCAGATCTGCATGGGGTGAACGCGCCCGGCCTCACCGCCGGTGAAGCGAAACGTCACCATGCGCCCGTCGGCGAAGATGCTGTACCCCTCGCAGGGGATGGGGCTCTGCACCTCTTTGCGTACGAGGTTGTAGGGCAGGAGCACGTAGGTGCCGGCCTGGCGCTCGTGAAAGACGTAGAGCACGTCTTCGCCGTTGGGGCTCTTGAGGGCGCGCTCGAACTCGAGGCCCTGCATGGCGCCGTCGAAGAGCTTCACCTCGCCGGTCTGCAGCGCGTAGCCGCCGGGGAAGATGACGCCCTGCTCTTCGGGCAGCTGCACGCACGAGACGCCGATGGCGTCGGCGCGCTTCACGGTCTGGGTGCGCGTGTTGAAGACGAGGTAGCGGTACGCCTCTTCGCGAAACGGCTTCACCTTGAGCAGGATGACGGCGCCGGCCTTCGCGTAGTGGAACTCGGCGTCGTCGAGCGACTGGTCCTTCTCGCTGACCGGCTCGCGGTAGATGCCGAGGCCGTCTTCGGTGTTGTTCTCGATCTTGACCGTGAGATCGCCGCCGACGGTCTCGACGAAGACCTCGTCGAGGATGTTGACGTGCGGGTGCCGGCCGCTGACCTGACGTTCGCGGCCGGCGGTCTGCCACTCGAAGTCGTGGCTCGGAGCCTTCTGCAGATCTGCCTCGCCGCGGTTGTCGATGTACGTCGCGTTGCCGGCGGGGTCGACGCTGAAGCGGAAGACCTTGATGTCGCGCTCGGAGTGACCGGTCTGGAAGATCGCGAGGAGCCGCGACTCGGTGCGCTTGAGCTGCAGGAGCTTCGTGTCCTTGTAGTACTTGCAGAGCTCCTCGAAGTCCTTCACGAAGCGGCGGTCGGCGAGGAAGCCGCCGGCCTCGGTGTTCGGCACCAGGCTGAAGTCGTTCGCGTCGTGGAGCGAGAAGACCTCGCCGACCGAGCGCTCCTGCTTGAGGCCCATGAAGACGTTGAAGCCGAAGAGCAGGTACTTGCCGACGGCGACGATGTCGCGGGGCACGCAGTTGTTCTCGGTGCGAACGCGGTCGTTGCCGGTGACGGTGAGCTCCTGGCCGCCGAACTCGGTCTTGCGGCGGGCGTTGAGATCTTCGGCGCGCCGGCCGAGCTCCGTGGCGGCCTTGATGAGCCGCGCACGGATGACCTCGTAGCTGCCGCCCTCGAGCTGCGTTGAGTCGGTCATCGAGCCCTCAGATCGTCTCGGGCTTGCGGCCGAGACCCAAGCGATGCGAGGCGGCGGCGAAGCGCGCGCGGAGCGTACGTCGTGTGTACGGGAGCACGCACTGGAGCGGCCAACGAAGCAGCGCGCCGGGTATCGGTCGCAAGCTAGCCCTTCTTCTTCGTCAGACCGTCGATGACCTCACCGGGGTTCTTCGCGATGCGCGCGAGCACGGTCGCGAAGGCCAGGTTCTGGGCGTCTTGCGTGAGGCCGGGCTTCGAGAGGATCTCTTTCAGATCGGCCGGCAGCGAGTCGCTGCCCTCGAGGTACCCCTTGAGGAACGTCTTGAGCGACTCGCTGTTCTGAATGGCGCCGTCGACCGAGTTCCCGAGGCTCACGGCCTTGACGAACTGGTCGAAGAACGCCCCGTCGCCGCCGACGATGTTGATCTTCGCCTTGCCCATCGCCTCGGCCATCACGGTGGCCTGGCTCTGCGCGATGTCCTTCTTCACCTGCAGGTGGGCGAGCTCGACCTCCTTGTCCTTCTGGAGGCGGAGGCGGAACTCCTCGTGCTCCTTCGTGGCGCCCTGGAGCAGCTTCATGCTCTCGGCCTTCTCGGCGAGGCCCTTCGCCTCGGCGAGGAGCTTCTCTTGCACGCCCGCGGCCTCGGCGAGCACCTTGGCCTTCATGGCGACGGCCTCGGCGTTGCCCTTCTGCTCGAGACCGGCGGCCTCGGCAGCGAGCTGCTCCCGGGTGATCTGGGCCTGAGCGAGCCCCTGCTTCTGAATCGCGCCGGCGGCGGCCTCTTTGACGCGAACGTCGGCCATGCCCTGCTTCTCGGTCGCGACGGCGCGGGCCTCGAGCACGCGCGCCTCGGCGAGGCCGCTCGCGGCCTGCTCGGCCTGAATGCCCTCAGAGAGGCGCGTCTTGGCGCGGGCCTCTTTGTCGGCGGCCTCGAGCGAGGCCTCGGCGTGAATCAGGCGCACCTTGGCCTCGTGCTTCGCGACCTCTTCGCTCGCCTCGGCGGCCTTGACCTGCTGCAGCACGTTCGACGCGGCGGTGGCCTCGGCCGTGATGACGACGGCCTCGCGCTTGCGCTTGGCGTCGGCGACGAGGCGCAGATCTTTGATGAGCTCTTCTTCGGTCGCGACCTTCTTCTCGACGGCGATGCGGGTCGAGATGACGTCGGCGATGGCCTTGCGCTCGGTCTCGAGGGCCTTCTCTTTGCCGATGCGCTGCAGCTCGACCTCGCGCTCGCGCGAGATGGCCTCGAGGTTCTTGTCCTTCGTGACGCGCTCGGTCTCGATGCCGACGACGCGCTCGCGGTTCTTCTGGGCGACCTCGACCTGGCGGTGCTTGTTCTGCTCGTTGATGAGGATCTCTTCTTCGGCCTTGATGCGGGCGAGCTCGGCGCGGGTGTGCTCCTCGTTCTGCACCTTCTGCGTCTCGGCCTGCTCGCGGGCGGTGACGGTGGCGATCTCGCGCTGCTGCTTGGCCTGGGCCTCGGCGCGCTGGCGCTCGAGCGCGAAGACGGCCTCGTCGGCCTCGACGTTCTGCTTGGTGATCGACTTGCGCTCGGTCTGGCGGAAGTCGTTCGTGAGGATGTTCTGCTGGGTGGTCAGCTCGGTGATGCGGCGAATGCCCTGCGAGTCGAGAATGTTCTCTTTGTCGAGCAGGCCGACGGGCGTCTGCTCGAGGTGGTCGATCGCGCAGTCTTCGAGATCGTAGCCGCTCAGGTTCTTGCCGATCTGGTGGACGATGGCGTCGCGGAACTGCTTCCGCTCTTTGTAGAGCTCCTCGAAGTTCATCTGGCGGCCGACGGTCTTCAGGGCCTCGGCGAACTTGGCCTCGAAGAGCTCCTGCAGGGCGCCCTCGTCGCTCGCGCGGTCGCAGCCGATGGTCTGCGCGACCTGGAGCACGTGCTCCTCGGTCTTGTTCACGCGCACGAAGAAGGTGACCTTGATGTCGGCGCGGATGTTGTCGGCGCAGATGAGGCCGTCTTTGCCGCGGCGGTCGATCTCGACGCGCTTGAGCGAGATGTCCATCACCTGGGCGCGGTGAATGATCGGCAGCACGACGGCGCCGGTGAACGAGACCTTCGGCAAGGCCTTCAGGTTGTTGACGATGAGCACCTTGCCCTGGTCGACCTGCCGATAGAAGCGGGCGACCGTGAGCGCGAAGCCCAACACGAGGACAAAACCGACACCAACCGCGAACGCGAGCGAAACGAGATCCATACTGTGCTGCCCCCAGACGAGAACGACGAAGAAGGCGGGTTTCTAGACAGAAGCCACTCGATTGAGAAGTGGCGACGGCGAGCGCGAGGGTCAAGCCGCGTCACCCGGAGTTCACCGGGCCTTCACCCGGCTGGCGATCACGGACTTCGCCGAATGTGGGTCTTTGAGCGCCTCTAACTCTCCGGGCATGAGCCAATCGACGGGCTCGACCTCGAAGGCCTGGTTCTGCTCGTCCCACTGAATGATGACGGCGCGGTCGCCTTCGGTGAGCTTGTTGTCCTTGCCGCAGACGACGTTGAGCAGGAGCCCGGGGCCTGAGTCGGAGACCGTGGCGGTGCCGAAGCCGCCGTCGACCTTGCCGCTCGTGATGGTGCAGATGTGGCCGACGACGTCCTTGCGGGTTGCGGCGCGGGCAGGCTCGAAGACCTTCGCGAAGGGGCGCAGGGCGAGCGAGGTCACGAACAGCGAGAGGAAGAGGCTGCCGAGCAGCACGGCGCTGCCGCCGACGAGCCCACCGCCGACCCACCCCCGAGCGACGATCGAGCCGAGCCAGGCGAAGAAGACGATCGAGCTGCCGGTGATGGTGACCGGGAGCTTGCCGAGGCCGAGCACCGAGAAGAGGCCGCCGTCGACGTCGGCGTCGTGGCTGCCGGCGGCCTTGGCGCCGGCGACGGCCTTCATGGCTCCGGCGGCGGCGTCGCCCGCGGCCTTCACGCCGCCCACGGCGCCCTCGGCGGCCCCGTCGAAGACGTCGTGACCGACGACGCCGAGGATGACGAAGAGCCAGTAGAGCAGAACGACGCCCATCAGCACCGTGAGCGGCACGGTGGGGAACGACAGGATGAGCGAGAGGAACTGCTCCATGTGGGCGCGTCAGTGGACCACGCCAAATCTGTGGCCACAACGGCGACGTCACGCAAGTATGCGCATGTGGGGTACGGGCTCGACGCGACGCTGCCGCCTCCCGAGGAGCGCGCCGCGCTCCTCGACGCGCTCGCCGAGCTGATCTCGAAGCACGGCTGCGCCGACTTCGTGCGCGGGCCGATTCACCGCGCGACGCCCGAGTCCTTTCCCGACGGGTGGGCTCCGACGCCCGAGGGCGTCGAGGCGATGATCCGCCGCATCTGCAGCTGGTCGCGCGTCGCGATGAAAGACATCGAGATCGAGGCGTTCGAGCCCGAAGCGGTCGAGACACACGGAGCGGACGGCGAGTGGTCGTATCAGCGGCACGGCGCGGCCGCCTGGTACGCCGGCCACGACGAGGGCACGCTGTTCTTCGGGGTGGCGTACGACCAGCTCGAAGACGCCGAGGCGCTCGCAGGCGTGCTGGCGCACGAGGTGGCGCACGCGTGGCGCGACGCACGCGCGGTGATGGTCGACGACGACGAGCTCGAGGAGCAGCTCACCGACATCACGGCCGACTTTCTCGGCTACGGCGTTCTGACCTCGAACAACGCCTTCCGTCACCGCAGCAGCGGAGGCATCGAGGGCACACGCACCGCGACCAGCGACGGCGGCTACCTCTCTCCGCAGGCGCACAGCTTCCTGCTCGCGGCGCAGCTGGCGGCCCGGGGCAACCCGCGGGCCGAGCGCTCGGCCGTGCGCGAGGCGCTCGACAGAACCCAGCGCGCTGCGCTCGACGCCGCGCTGGCGCTGCCCGAGCTCGAGCCGAGCGCGCTTCGCAAGCGGCTGGCGATCGGCGAGCCCGAGCAGTGGCCCGAGCCCGAGCCGCGCCCGCACCTGCCGGTGGCGGTCGTTCAGGCGCTCGACCCGGGAGGCGATGACGAAGACGAGGCTCCGCAGCGCGACCCGTCGGACGTCGCGGCGCGGGTCACGAAGTCGAGCACGCTGATGTTCGGGCTCGCCGTGACGATTGCGAGCGTGCCGCTCGCGCTGATGATCTCGCCGCTCGTGCTGGCGGTCGTGCCCGTCGGCTTCTTCATCGGCAGCCGCCTGGGCTCGGTGCGCTGCTCGGCGTGCGACATGGTGCTGAAGGCCGACGAGGCGCGGTGCCCTCAGTGCGGCCGAACGCTCACCGACTCGGCCGTCACGGCCACGAGGACGTGAGCACGTCGTCGAGGAGCGCTTCTTGCCGCAGCGCCGCGGCGCTTCAGTTCTTGTAGCGAAAGGCCCAGGTGCGCGCGCCCAGCCCCTCGTCGGCGACGAAGAGGAAGACGTTGTCGACCGGGTCGTAGACGATGACCTGCGACGCGAGCTCACCGACGGTCTGCGTGCCCGAGCGCGGGCGCAGCGTGACGGTCGTGAAGCTCGACGTGACCGGGTCGAACACCCACGCGGCGCCGGCGACGATGCCTCCGACGAGCACCTGGTTCTTCTCGTCGTAGGCGAAGCCGGGCATGCGGCCGTTCGGGTAGGCGCCGGCGTCTGCGCCGTACGCGACGAGCAGCTCGCTGCGGAACAGGGCGGTGCGATCGAGCCTCAGCTCGAGCACACGCCGCTCGATGCGGTCGAAGTAGTAGTGCCGCCCGTTCGGGGGAAAGAAGACGAGCGCGTTGCCGTAGCCCAAGGGAAACGAGAAGCGCCCCAGCACCTGCTCCTTCGCGTCGGTCGACGGGTCGAAGGCCCACAGGCCCTCGTCGGCGAGCAGCAGCACCTTGCCCGAGGGCGGGTCGAGCTCGGCGGCGATGAACGAGCTCGAAGACTCGGGCAGGGCCTCGGCGGGCGTCGCCGTGAAACGCCAGCGCCCGGCGTCGAGCTGGTATGCGGCGACGGTTCCGCGCCCGCCGACGTCGCCCGCAGCGCACGTGCCGGTCGGCGAGACGTCGCGGTGAAACAGCATGTACTCGCGGCGCACGTCGAGCATGACCGCCTGGTCGTAGGTCTCGGCCGCGACCGGTCGCGGGTAGGGCCCGGCGGGGCCGCCGAGCCACGCGCCGGCATCGGGGTCGAAGTTGTCGCGCGTCATGAGGGCGCACGGCGTCGAGGGGTAGACCTCGCTCCAGGCGAGCGTGCGCGGGTCGAAGACGCGCAGCGCGTCGGACATGCCGTTTCGGTAGCCGCCGCCGCTCAGGTAGACGAGGTGCGCGCGCCGGTCGTAAACGGCCGCCGAGTTGTGCACGACCGTCTGGCACGAATCGGCCGGCTCGCCGTCGGCGCTCGTGCAGCGAAACGGCCCGAGGTCGAGCGCCTCGCCGTCGCCGAGGTCGGCGAGCGCCGCGTTCGGTGGAAAGGGCGGCACGCAGCGCTCGCCCGATCGCACGCACACGTTCTCTGCCACACAGCACTGCCAGCCGTCGCCGCACGGGCATGCACGGCCGTCGACCCCGAGCGGCTTGAAGCAGGCGGCGGCGAGCAGCAGCGACGCGAGGGCGCAGCGAGGCAAGCGCTTCGGGACTCTAACCCGCGGCTCACTCGAGATGAACCCGAGCGCGCCGCGCTTCGAGTCACGCGAGGGCCGAGAAAGATGCTCAGTCGCATGTGCGGCCCTCCACGATGACCGCCCCACCCTCCTCGACCTCGTCACCGCTCCCGCTCCCGCTCCCGGCCACGGGCCCGGTCACGTACCTGGAACCCGGAATCCGGAACCCGGAACCCGGACCTGGCGCGCGCCACGCCGCATTCATCTCGAGTCCTCGGGCCACAGCAACACCAGGAGCCCGACGGCCAGCAGCGCGGCCCCCACGGCGTAACCGACCCCCATGCCGGTGTTGTCGGCGGCGATGCGGGCGTTGAGCGCGAGCGCGTCGGCGTTCGACAGCGCCGCGGTGTCGCGGCCGCGCGAGAGGGCGCCGTCGAGCGTGAAGCCCAGGCCGACCGCCAGGCCCACGACGCCGAGGGCGAGGCCGCCGAACCCGAGCGGGCGGCGCCAGCCCGCCGAGCCCGACGTCGCGCTCACGCCGGTGAGCTGCCGCTCGCGAAAGTCGCGCACGGTCGAGAGCCCGAACGGCTGCGAGAACGTGAGGCTGAACGCATCGTGCGCGGCGCCGCGCGTGCCCACCCGCGGAGGCGCAGCCGCGAGCGAGGCCAGCTCGACGGTGCGCCCTTGCGCCGGCAGCACGAACTCGCGCGAGTCGCTGGTGCGCTTGAGATAGAGCCGGTCGGCGTCGGGCAGGTAGAGCCGCACCGCTTCTCCGCTCGGGTTGTGCACGTCGGCCAGGCGGACGCCCCGCCCGTCTTCGAGCACGTAGTGAGCGGCGCGGGCTCCGTCGATGACGAGCTGGCGCGCAGGGCGGCCGGCGAGCTGGAGCAGCGTGCGCGTCGAGCGAGGCGGCAGCACGTAGACGTCGGGCCGGTACTTCTCGTTCGCGATGGCCTGGTTCGCGCGCTCGACGAAAGCGCCCAGCTCGCGGTAGCTGACCGCCCCGTCGCCGTCGGCGTCGGCCCCGCCGTACAGCGCCGAGCGCACCTCGTGGCTGAAGACGCCGGCCTGAAAGCCCTCCCACTCGTGGCTCTCTTTCGCCGAGCCGGTCGAGAGCACGAGGCCGACGTTCGCCGCCTCGAACTGCGAGGTCAGCTTCGAGAAGCCCGACGCCTGCTGACGCTGGCCCGACGGGCCGCGCCCCGACGCGAGAAACGACGAGTAGCAGGCGTCGACGATGAAGTGCGAGACGTCGGCGCCGACCTTCGCGAAGAGGGCGTCGACGAGCTCCTGCGCCGAGAGGCGCGCGTCTTCGAGCGTGAGGTAGCCCTCGCCGTCCTTCACGTTGCCGTGGCCCGCGTACGTGACGAACAGCGCGGTGGAGCGGCCCTGCGCTCGCGCCTGGGCGACCTTCGCGCCCAGCTCGGACACTGCGGCGTCGAGCTCGGCCCGCGTGGGCGCGCGGGCCTCGAGCTTGGGGTGCAGCGCGCGCGTGTTCTCGTCCGGGCGGGCGAGCACGACGACCTGGGCGCCGAGCGCGTGCAGCAGCTCGCTCCAGCGCGCGGCGTCGTCGTCGGCGTAGCGCAGCGGTTCGAGCTGTTCGTCGACGCTCTGGTTCGAGCCGATGACGAGCGCGAAGGCGTCGGCGGGCGCGGCGGCGCCGAGCAGGGCGGCGGCGAGCACGAAGCTCACGGCGTCACCTCGACGGTGCGCCGCACTTCCAGCGCGCCGGGCACCGGCTGGCCGAGGCTCGCCTCGACCTGCTTCACGTCGAGCCGCTCGTCGAGGAACAGCGCGTGGAGCTCGAGCGTGCCGGGGCTCAGCGGCTGGGTCACCGCGTCGGGCAGCTCGCGCCACGCGGCAGACGTCTCGAGGGGCACCGCCTGCGGAGTCTCGGCGGCGTTCTCCCAGCCCGGGTGGTACCAGTAGACGCGCCCCGCTGCGTCGACGGCGAAGACCATGAGCCACTTCTTCCCTGCGGCGTTCTGAACGCTGAAGGCGAGCGCGTCGCGCGCCGAGAGGGTGTCGCCGACCTTCGTCGAGCCCTTGCCCTGCTCGACGCGGAACACCTGCAGGCCGACGCCGGACGGGGGCTTGCCGCGCGCGGTGAAGCCGTCGGTGCGAGGCAAGAGCAGCGCGCCGGCGACCACGAGCGTGAGGGACGCGGCGAGCGCGGGCACGAGCACGCGGGCCCAGCGGGGTCGTGCGGCGGCGGTCAGGCCGAACGGGCGCAAGAGCCGGTCGCGCGCCGCGCGCTGGCCGGTGAGCTGGCCGAAGAGCAGGTGCCGCTCGTAGCGGGCGTTGCACTCGGCGCAGCCGGGCAGGTGCTCGCGCAGCGCCTGCTCGCGGGCCGCGTCGGTGCGGTGCGCGAAGTGCTCGTCGACGAGGTGGCGTTGAGGGCAGGTCATCAGGAGGCCTCGTCTTCGAGCAGCGCGGCGCGCAGCCTCCACTGAATGCGCAGGCACCGGTAGGCCAGGGTGGTGCGGGCGAGCCCGAGCTGCGCGGCGGCCGAGCGCTGGTCGAGCCGCTTGAGGAAGCAGAGTTCGAAGATGGGGTCCCACCCGCGCGGCAGCGTCTTGCGGAAGCGGTCGACCCACTGGGCGGCCTCGAGGCGCAGGGCGGGCTGCTCGGGCTCGGGCGCAGCGGCGAGCGCGGCGACGGCTTCATCGCCGAGCGGCGCCTCGTTGCGGTGGCGGCGCAGGTACTCGAGCGCCTGGTTCTGGGTGATGCGGTTGAGCCAGCCGCCGAGCGAGCCGCCCTGAAAGCTCCTGCGAACGTCTTCGCTCGAGAGCAGCTTCACGAAGACCTGCTGCACGACGCTCTCGTGGTCGGCGCCGGCGAGGAAGCGGCGCGCGGTGCGCGAGACGTCGTCGAAGTGGTCGCGGTAGATGGCTTCGAGCACGCGGCGGTCTCCCCGATGAAATGCTGCCAGGTCGAGCTCCACGCGCGGCGCAACTTAGTCTCGCTGCGCGCCCGAGTTGAATGCGGTTTCACGTGGCTCAACGCGGCTGAAGGGCGAAGTTCTGGTACTCGCTGAAGTCGGGCTGCACGGTGGAGCCGCGCACGCGCTGCCACGCGGCGAGGGCTCCGGGCACCTGGTTGTCGACGAGCACCGAGGCGGCCGAGTGCATGATGGCGAGGCGCGAGCCGGCGAGGCTGGCGTAGTTGAACATCTCGCCGGCCTGGTAGGTGTAGCCGGGGTTCTCGGCGCTGAGGGCGGCGGCCATCGCGGCGCTCCCGCAGGCCGTGCCGGTGATGGAGCTGGGGAACGAGCCCAGGTAGACGGCGCTCCAGCTGGGGCGCCAGGCTCCGTCGTAGGTCGCAGAGAGCGCGACGGTGTCGGAGCCTGCGAGCACCCAGCAGAAGTCGGGGCCGTTCAGGCGGCCGAGCACGAACTTCGCCTTGTAGTCGAGCATCGGGCGCCAGTCGGCGAAGCCGAGCTCGATGAGGTGGCCGACGGACCAGGTGAAGAAGTCGTCCATCCACGTCTTCGTCTCTTGCCGGCCGCTCTGAGTGCCGAGCAGCGAGCGGTCGATGGCCCCGAACGGGTTCGCGCTGGGGCCGTTGCCGAGGTACGTCTGCGCATACCAGGCGCGGTTGTTCGCGAGGGTGCGCTGGTAGAGGCCCTTGAGCGGGTGCGCGTCGGGCACGATGAAGGCGGCGCGGCCGAGCTCGCGCAGCGCCCAGGCCTGGCCCCGCTCCTGGTGGCAGCTGAGGAGCCCCTGCTCGAGGCCGCGGCAGCCGATGGAGGTCTCGTCGCCGTTGAGCCAGTTGAAGTGGACCCAGAAGAGCAGCTCGTCGAGATAGAAGAGGTCGCCGCTGATCAGGTACGCGGCGAACGCGACCGACGGCTGGTGCGCGACGTCGGCGGTGTACGGGCTCGACCCGGTCGCCGCGGGGAAGTCGGCCAGGTACGTGCCGGCGCGCGGGTGGTCTTCGATCGACACTTGCAGGCCCGAGCTCGGCTTGCCCGGGGCGTCGTTGCGGAAGTGCACCGAGTAGGCGCCGCCGGCGTCGGCGTTCGCGAGCGTCGAGCGGCGCGCGCGGTCGTCGTCGCTGAGCGCCCAGGCCGTCGCCCACGCGGGAAGAGGGCCGATGCTCGCCGAGGGCCCACCTGTCGGCATGTAGTCCTCGAGCGACCCGTTCTGCATCGGAGCGACCGAGGTCGGCAGCCCCGCGAGCTGCGCCGCGGTCGGCGTCAGCGGCAGGTAACGCGGCAGCACGCGCGCGCGCGTGAGGTACGCCTTGTCGTGCTGCGGGTTCACGGCAGGAGCGGCGCCCCACCACTCGACGCGGTGCCAGCGCGCGTGGTGGTAGTGCGTGAGCGCGGCCTGCGTGTAGCGCGTCTGGCCGGCGACGCTGAGCGTGACGTCGTACGTCTGCGTGGAGGGGCCGGGCACGAAGCTCCAGCCGTTCTCGACGACGGCGTCGACGCGCACGCGGCCGAGGCCCGCGTAGGCGCGCACGTGGAAGTAGACGGCGAGGTGCGGGTGGGCGCCGGTGGCGTCGCGCACGGGGCCGCCGACGACCCACTCGGTGACGAGCGGCCCCGAGAGCCACGTCGGCGGAGCGCCGGCCTGCAGCAGCGCGCGTACGGACGAGACGTAGGTACGGCCGCCCTGGGTGAGGCGGACCTCGGCGTCGAACGGCGTCGCGAGCAGCTGCGTGAGCGCGAGCGCGGGCCCGACCGCAGCGCCCGTCGCGCGCGCGAGCGTGAGTGTCGAGAGACCGGCGGCGGGCAGGCTCGGCAGCTTCGCGCTCAACACCGCATGGCGGAGCGAGCCGTCCGCGTGCCGCGCCTTGACGTCGACCTGCAGCGGCACCGTGGCTCCGCTCTCGTCGCGCGCGGTGACGGTGTCGGCGACGTCGCCTGCCGCGAACACCTGGCTCCACGTCACCGGCACGTCCGTCTGCACGGCGGCGCCGGTGCTGAACACGCGCAGGGTCGTCACGTCGGGGCCGACGGTGATCGAGCCGCCGCCTGCAGTGCCGCCGCCGGCGGTAGCTCCACCCGCGGTGTTCCCGCCGGCGGTGCTTCCACCGGCCGTATCGCCGCCTGCGGTGCTTCCTCCTGCGGTGTCTCCGCCTGCGGTGCTTCCGCCTGCGGCGCTTCCACCTGCGGGTGCATTGCCTCCGGCGGTGGGGCCCATTTCGATGCGGCCGTCACACGCTGCGCAGCAGAACAGCGCGAGGAGCGTGAGGCGCATGATCAAAACCCCGGCTTGAAGAGGAAGACGTTCGTCTGCGGATACGGAGAGACGCTCGTGCTCTGCACGGTGACGAACACGCCTTTGCTCGGGTCGCTCGGATAGGGAGCCCAGCGAAAGCGACCGTACGTGCCGTGATTGCCCGGCGCCGGCAGCGCGGGTCCAGAAGGGTTGAGCTGGGTGAACGTCCAGCCCGAGGCCTGCAGCGGGTTCGCGGGCGGAGTGATGCGCCAGAGCGAGCCGTCGTTCGCCAGCGCGACGAAGGTGGCGCTCGGCGGGTGGAACTCGAGGCCGAGCTTCGCGGTCCGCAGGGCCTGCGGAAATCCGGCCGGCGTGAACGCGGCGCTCGGCACCGACGTGGAAGACGCCGCGCCGATGTTCCACACCGCGACCTGGGTGCCGTTTCCGACCGGGCCCTGGTCGCCGTAGCCGCCGAGCGCGACGATGAGCTGATTCGTCGAGTCGTACGCCATGACGAAGTCGATGCTCGACTGCGGCAGCCCGTCAGAGCGCGACGTGAGCGTGTGCGTCGCGACGTCGTAGCTCTGCAGCCCCGACTGCGAGCCGCCCGCCTTGCGGTAGATGAGCCGCCGCGCCGCATCGAACGCCGTGGCGCTGCCCTGCGCGCTCGCGACGAGCACGGGGTGCGTCGAAGCGGGCTCCCACTGGCGCGTCGCGAGGTTCAGCGCGCGAATGCGCAGCGCCTCGGAGCCCGTTCCGAAGCACGACCCCAGCCCCATGGAAACGAAGCGGTCGGTGAACGGGTCGACCACCAGCGTGTTGTACGTGTGCGTCGAGGCGGGCGTGCCGTCGGGGTTCTCGGCCGGCGACGAGCCCGTCGGAGTCGTCAGCGCCGGCGGCGAGGGCTGCGTGAGCAGAGTCCAGCGCGGCACTTCGGCGCCGTAGACGGGGAACGCGTAGACCTCGTTGCCGTTGTAGTCGTTGTGGCCGCCGCCCCACGCGATGAGCTGGTGGCGGTTCGAGTCGTACGCGGCTCCCGACCAGGCGTAGAAGACCGCGGTGGCGTCACCATAGCGGCCCGTGAAGCCCGGAAAGACCGCCGACGGGTTGCTGTTCGGAATCTCGTAGACCGAGCTCGCCGGCATCGAGGCGATGAACGCCGGAACGCCAGCGTCGCCCGACGGCACGGTGCTGCCTCCTGCAGTGCTGCCTCCTGCGGTGCTGCCTCCCGCGGTGCTGCCTCCCGCTGCGTTTCCGCCCGCAGTGCTGCCTCCCGCTGCGTTTCCGCCCGCAGTGCTTCCGCCCGCTGCGCTTCCACCCGCTGCGGTTCCGCCGGCTGCGTTTCCACCCGCCGTGCTTCCGCCGGCGGTGCTCGCGTCCCCGGGCATCGGACCGACGATGCCGTCACACGCACACACCACCACCAGGATCACCAGCGCTTGGGGCCTCATATTTCCCCAATGCACCGCGGTGCCGAGTTGGACGAATCGTCAGATCGCCGATCGTTGCGCGGCGCCTACGGCCACAAGAACGTGAGCACGTCGTCGAGGTGCCCGCGCCAGTTGCCCCACGAGTGGCCCTCGTTGAAGACCTCGTACTTGAACGTGTAGCCGCGGTTGGTGACGGCGGTCTTGAACGACTCGTTCGCCGAGTAGAAGTCGCAGAGCGTGCCGGTCGACGCGTAGATGCGCTGGCCGTTCGGCATGCGGGCGCCCCAGTTGTTGATGGTGACGGTGCCGTCGGCGCCGATCGCCGAGCTCTGGCCGCCGAGGCGCGTGAACAGATCGGGGTAGTCGTACCCGATGCGCATGGTGATGTAGCCGCCGTTCGACGTGCCCATCATGCCGCGGCGCAGGCGGTCGCGCGCCGTGGCGTACGTGTTGTCGATGAACGGCACGAGCTCGGTGGTGATGAACTGCTCGAACTTGGGGATGTCGGCGCCGACGTACTCGGGGCCGCGGTTCACGGGCGGCACGAAGACGACGATGATCGGCTCGATGCGCTGCTGCGAGATGAGCAGGTCGAGCACGTTCTGCATCGAGGCGAGGTTCAGGTACTCCTGACCGTCGTGCACGTAGAACGACGCGTAGGTGCCGCGCGCCGGGTAGCCGGCCGGCAGGTACACCTTGATGTCGCGGTTGTTGTTGAGCGCGTTCGAGTGGAAGGCGTTGTGGCTCACGAGCGAGCCGTGCGCGATCGACGCGACGTAGTTGATCTCGGTGGGAAACGACCAGCTCGGCATCGGCACTTCGGAGTTCGGCCCGAACCCGCCCGGACACTGGCGGTTGTTCAGCGGGTCCATGATCCAGTTGCCGTCGACGATGTACTTGTAGTCGGTGCGCGCATCGAGCGGCAGCTGGTAGGTCTTGTGCCAGAGGTTCGTGCCGGTCAGCCGCGTCATCGTGGCGGGCATCGAGTCCCAGCAGGTGATGTCGCCCGCCATCTGCACGCTCGCCGCCGTCGCGTTCTGCACGATGAACGAGACCTGGTCGCCGTAGACGAACGGGTACTGCGGCCCGTGCGACGACATGAACTGATCGACCATCGTCTGCTTCGACCCCGCCGGCGCCGCGTTCACGTCGGCGACGAGCTTGAGGAAGGGGTTCACGCCGCCCGCCGTACCGCCGGTGCCCCCTGCGGTGCCGGTGCCGCCGCCTGCGGTGCCGCCCGTGCCGCCCGCGGTGCCGCTCCCGCCGCCCGCAGTGCCGGTGCCGCCCGCCGTGCCGCTGCCGCCCGCCGTCGCGTCGCCGCCCGCGGCGCTCGAGCTGCCGCCCGCAGTGCTGCCGCCGGCGGTGCTGCCGCTGCCGCCGGCCGTGCCGCTGCCACCTCCGGTCATCGGCTCGACCGAGCCACCGCCGCCGCTGCACGCGAGCTCGAGCATCGCCATCATCGCCACCAGTGCACGTGAACGCATGAGGGCCGGCCCGTAACACCAAGCGTCGACTCGAGTCCAACGGGTGGCCTGCGCTTCACCCCCCGTTCGGGTGTTTGCGTGTCGGTACAGCCGCTGGTACGCGGTGAGGCTCGAGACGGGAAGGAAACGATGCCGGATCCATTCAATGTGGGGGGCCGTATTCCAGGAGTGAAGGTGCCTGCGGGTCCGGCACGCCCGGCCGACGCCGGCAGCGTCCAGGGGCCGACGACGGTCTCGACGCCGACGACGCAGCCGGTCAACCACCCGACCGTCTACACGGGCACGATGAGCGGAGTCGCTCCGGCGAAGACGGGCGACGCGGCGGGCCTCGAGGCGATGAAGCAGAGCCCGCTGTGGTCGAAGCTCACGTCGATCACGCAGCAGAAGATGCCGGGGTGGGACGACAACGTCGTCTACGCGCGCGCGTTCAGCGAGGCGTTCAACGTCGCGAAGGCGCTGGTCGAGAAGGGCTTCAGCAACCCGATGCAGGCGCGCGAGCTCGTGAACGAGCTCATGAACCTCATGCCGCCGTCGATGCAGTGGGACGCCGCGTTCGGCCGCAACGGCATGAAGGAGCCCGCGATGCGGCTCTTCAACCCGCTGCCGAAGGCGATCACCGACCGGTACCCCGACTTCCAGCTCAAGGCCGGCGATCTGCCGAAGCCGGGGCCCGCATTCGCCGCGCTCGACCAGAGCCGCGCCGCGCTGTCGAGCGCCATCTTCAAAGACGGGCAGCCCGGCGTCTTCTTCGGCCCCGACAACCGGCTCGTGAAGATCGACCGCGTCGTCGAAGAGGGCGGGCAGAAGATCGCCCTCTGCACCGCGCTGCCGCAGCACCGCTACTCGGTCGAGCACGACGGCTTCCGCCAGCAGGAGCAGCAGCGCCCCGCGCAGGGCGGCCTCCGCATCCCCGTCTCGCAGCTCGAGCAGCGCGTGTTCGGGCAGAGCCCCGAGGCCTCGTACAACCTGAACCCCGCCTCGGCGGAAGACCGCATGATCGCGCTCGTGTACTCGAGCGAGCTGAAGGGCGCGACGCTCGAGCTGAACGGCCAGAAGAAGACCGTCTTCGAGTGGATCGAGAGCGCCGGCCCGAACATCTCGGCGGGCGACCTTCGACAGATTCAGACCGCCGCGCAAGACGCCGCGACCCGCGCGATCGGCAAGTACGCCGCCCACCCGCGGCGCATTCACTTCAAGATCGACACCTCGCAAGACTGGGGCAAGCAGTGCCTCGAGCTGCTCGGCAACTGCACCGGCTCGAGCGGCAGCCGCTACACGCAGCAGCGCCTGGGCGGCAACCAGAGCGGCATCGACGAGCGCAACTGGACGAGCACCTTCCTCGGGGCGCGCGACAGCTTCATCACCGGCAACGCCAACTGCTACGGCTCGGGCGAGATGCGCGCGAAGCTGACGAACGGCATGCTGCGGCCGCTCGGCATCTGGCCCGACGGCACGGCGGTCTCGAACGACACGCACGGCGCGTTCTTCGAGCGCTTCGCGACGCCGAACCCTCAGACGGGCACCATCGAGCTGTCGGAGCCGCTGCACGTGAAGATGAACGAGCGCACGTGGCACTACCCGGCCGCGATCGGCATCGGCCTCGGCCAGCAGCACGGCGGCCGGTTCGTCCTGCACGAAGGCGGCGGCACGTTCGACCCGAAGACCTCGGCGGCCAGCTACGACACGTTCGCGAAAGGGAGCGCGCCATGAGCCGCCCTGCCCTGCAGAAGCTCGACGGCCTCTCGCTGGCCGACTTCGAGAAGAAGATGACCGACGCGCACGGCCCGGTCGCGGTCGCGTTCGTCGCCGAGACCGACGAGCGCACCGGCAAGCTGCGCAAGCTGCTCGACCGCGCGGTGAAGGAGCTCGGCAACGAGGTGCAGTTCATGACCTGCGACGCCCAGAGCGCCGCCGAGGTCGCCGACGCCTACCAGCTCGAGCAGCTGCCCGACCTGCTGGTGTTCGACGGCAAGCGCGTGACCGAGCGGCTGTACGGCATCGAGTCGTACGACGAGCTCAAGAACATCGTCGAGAACGGCGCGCGGCGCGCGACCCGGCGCAGCTGACCGAGCGCTGGCCGCGTCTCGTCGGCGAGACAACGGCCGGCCCACGCTCCAGGGAAACGGCCGCTCCAGCCGCCCGCTTTGCCTCATAAACACCTGAAGACACTCGGGCTCGCGGCGGTACGCGCCCTGCTCATGGTGGTTCCCGTCACGCAGTCTCGAAAGGAACCCAACCATGAAGCTCAACAACTGGAAGAAGACGCTGCTCGGAGCGCTGGTGGCGTCGTCGCTGTACGGCTGCAACGCGCCGCAGCCGCAAGACTCGGCCGCGCAGTCGCGCGAAGAGGTGGTGAACGCGAGCGGCACGATGCCGGTGCCCGGGCCGGCGGGTGAGAAGGAGCTCGGCGCTCCCGAGAAGGTGACCGAGTCGTACTCGCAGGGCGGCGAGTGGATCTGCACGGCCCAGAAGTTTCAGGCGAGCGAGGCGCCCGACGACTTCGTCACCTTCGAGCCGAACCCGGCCGTCATCTGGCCCGGCAGCCTGCTGCAGGGCGCGACGCTCGAGAGCGGAGCCCCCGAGCCGATTCCGGTGAAGCGCGCCGGCGGCACCGTGCTGATGAACCTCGTGAACGCGAACACCGGCGCGACGGTCGGCAGCTACCAGTCGAAGCTCGGCGAGATCAACCAGGGCAACGTCATCGACGCGCAGAACACGATCCTCGCGAACAACGCGGGCTCGACGCCGGCGGCGTTCAGCTTCGAGGCGGTCAAGGTCGACTCGGAAGAAGAGCTCGCGCTCGCGATGAACGCCCGCGTCGAGTGGATGACGGGCAGCGTCGCGGCCAGCCTCAAGTTCAGCCAGGAGCAGCGCTACACGCGCTACCTCGTCAAGCTGACGCAGCGCTACTACACGATGGTGTACCAGACGCCGACGTCGCTCGAGGAGGTGTTCCACGAGAGCGTCACGCCCGAGCAGCTCGGGCGCTACGTCGGCCCGGGCAACCCGGCCACGTACATCTCGTCGGTCACCTACGGCCGGCAGTTCTACCTGCTGTTCGAGTCGACCGCGTCGAAGCAGGAGCTCGAGGCCGCGCTGAGCGTCATGTACGACAACAAGGCGGTGCAGGCGTCGGTCGAGCTGCAGGCGACCTACCGCAAGGTCGAGGCGCAGACGAAGGTGAAGGCGTTCGCGGTCGGCGGCAGCGCCGGCACCACGCTCGAGGGCGTGCTCGCGGCGACCAACGCGAACTTCGACAAGCTGCACGAGGCGATCGTGAAGGGCGGCGACTTCGGCGCCGGCAACCCGGGCCTGCCGATCTCGTACACGGTGCGCAACGTCAGCGACAACAAGCTGGTGAAGGTCGGCGTGGCGACCGAGTTCGTGCGGAAGACCTGCGTGCCGGTGGTGAAGAACGACCGCTTCACGGCGCTGTGGCTCGACGCGCAGTCGCTGCCGGCGACGGCGAACGGCACGCTGCTGACCACCTGGCCGGGCAAGACGCTGGTGCAGAACGACGGGCGCGGCACGGGCGGCTGGTACACGGTCGACGGCATCAACGGCCACCCGGCGGTGCGCTTCGGGCAGCTCGGCACGCGCCTCGAGACCAGCTACACGCCGGTGTTCAACGTGCCCTACCAGGTCGAGGTGCCCGCGTACGGCCACTTCCTGGTCGACCTCGGCGGCGGCAGCGTGGTCGGTGACCAGTACACGGTGGTCGCGGTGACGAAGACCGCGGCGACGACCTTCCAGAACCTCTTCCTGCAGGGCACCGGCCTCACGCCGAACAGCAACCTGTACCTCGGGTTCGAGTACGGCCAGAAGCTCGTTCAGGGCCACTACGCCAACGACCTGCGCAGCCAGGCGAGCCCGACGGCGAACGGCGACGTGCTGACCTTCCGCTTCAGCGCTTCCGAGGGCAAGGCGACGTGGCAGAACGGCCTGCGCCGCGGAGCGAGCGCCCAGACCGAGCGGCTCGTCTCGAACCTCGGCACCCGCATCGGCGGCGACGGCGTCACGCCCTTCGTCGGGCTCGTCGGTGAGGTGCGCGTGTTCAGCTACGCGCTGACCGACGCGCAGCGCAAGGTGACCGAGTGCGAGCTGGCGAAGAAGTGGAGCATCGCGGTCGCTGACTGCGTCGACGGCCAGCCCGACCCGAAGGCCGCGCAGTACTGAGCACGGCCCAGACGGCGAGAGCGGCCCGCTCCCTCACACGAGGGGGCGGGCCGTTCTCGCTCTCTGGGAGCAGCACGAGGTCGAAGAAGGTGCGGTACGATGCCGGCCCCCATGGCCATCGACGCGCTGAACAAGCTGAAGAGCGGTGTTGGAAAGCTGCTGGAGTCAGAGCCCGTCAAGGAGCTCAAAGAGGTCGTCACCCCGCAGCTGCCCGCGGCACCCACCGAGACGTTTCAAGACACCAAGGCCAAGCTCATGTCGATCACGGGCAAGGCGAAGGCGCACGTGCCGACGACGGTGCGTGAAGACCTGAAGGCCCTGGTGGCGCAGGCGCGGAGCCTCGCGAACGCCGGGGGCAGCCTGCCCGTGTCGACGGGCTCGGCCAGCGCCCTCGCGCCGTTCGACCCGCTCACCGCCGAGAAGGGCTCGACGCTGCGGCGGCTCATCTCCGAAGGCGACCTCGGCCTGCCGTCGCTCGTCTCGCTCGGCCAGACCCTGCTGGGCCAGGCGCAGCCTCCCGACGCACGCACCCGCGGCAGCATCGAGAGCGCGCTCGACACGTTCTCGCGGCTCGGCGATAAGCTGAGCGACACCTTCGAGAACCCGCTGACGAACGGTGAGGCCGGGCAGCTCGAGAAGGCGGCAGACCAGCTGAAGGCCGCCGACCGTGATGGCGTCGCCGACGCCGCCAACCGGCTCGCGGCCGAGGCGATGAGGCAGCGCGACGCGTCGCTGGTGCTGCCGCTGCCGACGGTCGCCGAGGCGAAGGCGAAGCTCGACAAGGTCGAGAACCCGAAGGTGGTGAAGGCGCTCGTCGAGAGCGAGCAGTTCAAGAAGCTCGATGCGCGCACGCAGGCGCAGGTGCTGCAGACCGCGACGAACTACCCGGGCTCGGCGCCGTACCTGAAAGACTTCATCGGCAGCGACAACTTCAGAAACCCGGTGGTCGACGGCAAGACGGTGACCGGCAGCCAGGCCGAGGTCGTGCGCGGGCGGCTGCTCCACGTCGCGGGCTCGATGGGTGAGCAGATTCGCAAGTACGACACCGAGCGGTCGGACTCGCAGCGCCTCGCGGGCTTCGATCCGCCGATGTCCGACACCGAGGCGGCGCTGCGCAACTCGCTCAAGCGCATGTCGACCGACGACGTGAAGGTGAAGTTCGTCTTCAAGCCCGGGGCGGCGATGGGCGAGGCCGACGACAAGACGGTGCCGCCTTCGCTCGAGCTCAACATCGGCCGCGCCGAGTTCGCGACGGTCACCGACCCGCTGCTCCCGCGCTCGCCGAACCCCAAGGGCATTCAGAACCTGACGCTGCACGAGATCAACCACCTCACCAACATTGCCGACGTCGGGCCGACGGCGGGCTACTTCTTCAACGAGTTTCAAGCCTTCAGAACCGGCATGCGCGCGAGGCAAGACGGCGCCGACCTGACGCCGGCGCAGCGCATGGAGCGCGTGAAGAAGCTGAAGGAAGACTACGCGGACCAGTTCGGCAAGATGGACTTCTCGATGCCCACCGGCGATCGCCTCGCCGACAAGCGCAAGCTCGAGGTGATGGACCCTGCGAAGATGACGCCCGACGAGACGGAGCGTCTCGCGCGCTACGAAGAAGAGGCGAAGATCCGCAAGACCATCGCCGGCCTGTACGGGGTGAGCGAGGCCGACATCAAGTCAGACGGCACCACCGACAAGCCGCTCGGCACGGCCCCGGGCATCGACAGCGTGCTGCAAGAGAACGGCTTCGCCCACAACAACGTGAACGACCCGAACGACCTCGACCTGGGGGGCCCGCGCAAGGCGCCGCCGCCTCCTCCGCGTCTTCCGGATTAGCAGGCTGCTGAAAGCCGAAGCGAACGACCGCGGAGCGGCGACGATGAGATCGGCGTCAGTCGTCCCTCACCGCGGTAGACCTTCTCGCGTCAGGCCGCGGTGCGCTCGACCTCGTCGCACAGCTCGTACTCGGGCTCCTCGACGTCGATGTCGAAGGTGTCGGCGAGCGCGAGCTTCACCTCGTGAAACTCGAACGCCTCGGGGTCGGTGAACCTCGACGAGAAGGTCGCGACGTCGGAGGGCAGCCCGCGGATGAGCGCGTACAGCTGCTCGGTGTGGCGCTGCGACGACGGGTTGAACTGAACGCGGGCGGCGGGCTTCGAACGGCCGGGGCCCTTCGGGACGAAGCCGATGACGCGGCCGACGAGGCGCAGATCGCGCTGGGCGCCGCGCACCTCGAGCATCACGTTCTTGCCCGGCGGGCAGAGCCGGTTCATGACGACGAGCGCGCCGCCGAGCGAGACGTTCTCGACCTCGGCCGGAGTGACGGCTCCGTCGATCTTGATGCGGGCCCACAGGCCCGAGCCCTCGTACCGCGGGTGCCGGCGCTTCTCGGAAGCTCGTCGCATGGGCCGCGTCAGTGAGCACGTCGCGTGCCTCGGGCGACCTTCGTGATCTCGCCCGCCTACGGGCCCGGCCTTGCGCAACGGGCTTGCGCAAGCGCTTCGAGCGCCGCCCCGCTGCGCAACGGGCCGAGGGTGGCCCACGCCGCTGGTAGAGTGCGGGCCGCGCTTGGCGAGCACCTCAGACAAGACGCGCACGCACGGCTCGGCGCAGCGCTCCGGGGGCCTGGAGCCGCTCGTGCTGTACGTCAGCGACGGGCCGAGCCGCGGCCGGCGCCTGACGCTGTCGCGGGGGTCGGTCATCGTCGGCAGCGACCCGGCCTGCGACCTCGTCATCGCCGACGACACCATCTCGCGCCGGCACGCGAGCGTCGGGCTCGTCGAGTCGGGCGTGCACGTCAGAGACCTCGGCAGCCGCAACGGCACGCGCTACCTGGGCGCGAGAATCGAGGCCGCGACCATCTCGACCGGCGGCTCGATGAAGCTCGGCCGCACCACCGTGCAGGTGCTCGAGCCGGCCCCCCCCGAGCCCGAGGGCGAGGTCGTCGAGGGCCTGGGCCTGCTCGCGCGCTCGCGGCCGATGAAGCGTCTTCTCGCGCGGCTGCCCAAGGTCGCCTCGAGCGACGCGACGGTGCTGATTCGCGGCGAGACCGGCACCGGCAAGACCGAGCTCGCGCGCGCGATTCACCGCCTGTCGCCGCGGGGCGGCCGCGCGCTGGTGACCGTCGAGTGCGGGGCGATCGCCGCGGGGGTCATCGAGAGCCAGCTGTTCGGCCACCTGCGCGGCGCGTTCACCGGCGCCGACCGCGATCGGCCCGGCCTCGTGGCGGCCGCCGAGGGCAGCGTGCTCGTGCTCGAAGAGGTGTCAGACCTGCCGCTCGAGCTGCAGCCGCGCCTGTTGCGGCTGCTCGAGGAGCGCGAGTACGTGCGCCTCGGGGCCGATCGCCCCACGCGCGCCGACCTTCGGGTCATCGCCACCACGGGCAAAGACCTCGAGGTCGAGGCGAAGCGCGGCCGCTTCCGCACCGACCTCTACTTCCGCCTCTCGGCGGTCGAGCTCGAGCTGCCTGCCCTGCGCGATCGCCGCGACGACATCGCCCTGCTGGCGGCCCACTTCGCGCACCAGCTGAAGGGCGTCGGCGTTCGCCTCGCCCCCGCCACCCTCGCCGCCTTTCAGTGCCAGCGCTGGCCCGGCAACGTGCGAGAGCTGAAGAACGCGGTCAACCAGGCGCTCACCCTCGGCTCGCGCGACGCCCCCACCGAGCCGCCGTCGTTCACCGAGGCGCGTGATGAGGCCTTGCTGCACTTCGAGCGCGACTACCTGCTGGCGCTGCTCGATGAGAACGGAGGCAACGTCTCGGCGGCCGCCCGCTCGGCGAAGCTCGCGCGCAGCTACTTCTACACGCTGCTCGAGCGCCACCGCCTCGTCGCCAACCCCGCGGCGAAGTGAGCGCTCACGGCTCGAGCTTCAGCGTCAGCTTCGCGGTCTGGTCGGCCTTGAGCGTGACGGTCTGCTTGCGGCTCTTGCCCTGCTCGTCGCGCACCTCGAGCTCGTGCGCGCCGGCGGTGGTCGCGTACTGAAACACCGTGCCGCTGCCGATGAACTTGCCGTCGAGGTAGACCCGCCCGCCGGCCGGCACGGTGCGAACGCTCAGCCGCGCCACCCGCTGCAGGTCGGGCGGCGGCGGCACCGCAGGCGGCGGCCTGGGGCCCGCCTCGCGCTCGGGCTTGAGTGAGAGCTCGACCGCGTGCAGCACCCCCGCGTCGAGCGCGTCGAGGGCGAGCTCGACCCTGCGAAAGCCCTTGAGCTCGACGTGCGCGAGGTGCCGCTCACCCGCCTCGACCGGCACCGTCACCGGCGTCGTCTGCTCGAGCCAGACCCCGTCGAGCTGCAGCCGCGCGCCGGGGGGCCGCGTCGACAGCGACAGCCGCGCCGGTGCGGGAGCCGACGCTGGAGCCGCCGGAGCGGGGGCCGGCGGCGACGCCGGGCTCGTGGGCGGCGACGCGACGGGCTGAGGGTCGGCGCTCGTCGCGCTCGCACGGAGCGCGCCGTAGCCCGCGAGGCCGAGCAGCGGCAGCGCGAGCAGCAGCAGCGCTCGGCGGCGGCGCCGGCCGGCGACCTCGCCCGTCTTCGTCAGCTCGACGGTGACCGGGTTGCCCTGGCTGCGCAGCTTGATGACGAAATCGTCGGGGGTGCTCAGGCTCTGCTCGTCGAGGCCGGTGCCGCCCGCGTCGCGCAGCCACGCGGCGAGCGCGGCGTGGTCGCTCGGGGTGGCCTCGCCCTTGAGCCAGGTCTCGAGGGCCTGCTCGACCTGCTCGCACGAGTCGAAGCGGTCGGCGCGCTCGCGCTGAAGCATGCGCGCGACCACGGCGTCGAGGGCGCGCGGCGCCCCCAGGCTCGAAGGCGAGGCGATGGGGGCCTGCAGCACGGCGCGCGCGAGCTCGGCGTCGTCGTCGCCGGTGAAGAGGCGGCGCCCGGTGAGCAGCTCCCACAGCACGATGCCGAGCGAGAACTGGTCGCTGCGCCCGTCGAGCGGCACCGAGCGCAGCTGCTCGGGCGACATGTACGCGAGCTTGCCCTTCACGACGCCGGTGCGCGTGCGCGTGACGCGGTTCGCGGCGCTCGCGATGCCGAAGTCGACGACCTTGGTGAGGCCGTCGGCGCGCAGCATGATGTTGTGCGGGCTGACGTCGCGGTGCACGAGCGCGAGGGGCTGGCCCGCGGCGTCGCACGCAACGTGGGCGTGGTGCAGGCCGGCCGCGGCCTCGAGCACGATGCGCCCGGCGAGCTGCGGCGGCAGCGGGTGGCCCGAGGCGGCGGCCTGGCGGCGCAGCTGCGAGAGGTTCACGCCCGGGATGAACTCCATCGCGATGTAGTAGGTGCCGCCCGAGGCCCCGACCTCGTACACCGACACGACGTTGGGGTGGTTGAGCGTGGCGGCGACCCGCGCCTCGTCGAGGAACTGGTCGACGAAGGCGGCGTCGGCCGCGAGATCCGGCAAGAGGCTCTTCAAGATGACCCGGCGCTCGAAGCCCTGCACCTGCGAGACCTGACGTGCGACGAACACCTCGCCCATGCCTCCGATGGCGAGGCGCCTCACGAGCTCGTAGCGATCGAAGATGAGGCCTGCGCCTGAGGGCACGACGTCGTCGAGCGTAGCAGCGTCGCGCGGGTCGGCGAGCGGGTGGGCAGGCGTCAGTCGGGACATGGCGGGCCCAGCGCGTCACGGGTCGAGGGTCACGGTGAGCTTCAGCGTCTCGTCGCGCTTGATGGTGATGTCGACGCGCTTGCTCTTGCCCGAGGCGGCGCGGGCCTCGAGGCGGTGCGCGCCCGCGGCCGCGGGGTGCTTGTAGATGGTGCCGACGCCGATGGGCGCGCCGTCGAGCAGCACCTCCGCGGGCGGCACGGTGCGCACCGTCAGCCACCCGGTGGCGGGCGGTTCGGCGAGCGCTGCGGCGGCGAGGGCGGCGCCGAGCAGCGCGAGCGTCAGGCGCAGGCTCTTCATCGAAGGCTCCTTCTCATGGCGTGCGGTAGCGCAGCGTGAGCTCGAGGTAGTCGACGGCGACCACGCCTGCGTCCGAGCCGTTCTCGAGGTTCGGCTCGATCGCGACCGTCAGCTCGCGCTCGTCGCGCAACAGCTCGTCGAGCACGAGCGGGTCTTCCACGGTGAGGGCGAGCGCGGTCGGTGCCGCCGGCGCAGCGAGGTTCGCCGCGGCGGCGCCGTGGGTCGGATCGGCCCACCGCGAGCGCCACCACAGGCGCAGCCGGGCGCCGCCGGTGCCGCCGGCGACAGCATCGACCGAGAGTGATCGCACCACGCGCCCGCTCAGGTCGGGCAGTGCGAAGTGCGAGACGACGGCCGGCCGCAGCTCGGCGAGCGAGAGCTCGTGGGTCTGATCGCCGCCGTCGACGGCGTCGTAGGCGAGCAGGCGCGCGCGGGCGGGGTTGAAGGCGACGACGGTCTGGGGCGTGAATGCCCGGGGGTTCAACAGCTCGACGGGCTGCCATCGCTCTCGATTGAGCACCTGGAGGTCGCTCTGAATGCCGTCTCCGCGGGCGCGAAAGACGCGGCCGCCGGCGAGATCGGTGCTCAGGCGCAAGAGCGACGAGCCGTTGTACGTCAGGACCACGGGCAGGTCACCCCAGGTGGAGCCCGACCACACGCGCGTCTTGTTGTACTCGTCGTAGATGGTCGCGCGGTGGGCGGGGCTGTAGACCGCGTGAAACTGGCGGGTGCCGGCGTCGGTGGTGCGCACCGGAACCCAGCTCGCGGCTTCGTACCGCAGCGCGACGTCGGTGCCGTCGAGCACGAGCGCGCCCGCGTCGGCTTCGTAGAACAGCGACGGCGACTGAACGGTGGCGGAGCCGGGCAGCGCCGACCACACGCCGTTCGCCAGGGCCCAGACCGAGGCCGAGCCCGCATCGAGCGAGAGCCCGTAGACCTGACCGGCGGGGTCGGCCGCGAGCTGGGTGAACGCGGGCCCGCCGGCGTCGCGCAGCCGCGACCAGCCGCCGCGAGCCCACGACCAGGTGCCGGCGTCGGGCAATGCGAGCACGGCGCCGGTGGCGGTCTGCTCGATGATGCCCCTCGCGCGTGGCGAGGCGGGCGGCGGCGCGCGCTCGACGAGCTGGCCGGCGCGCAGGCCCCGGGTGCCGCCGTTGCTCACGAAGAGCGCCTCGTCGCGTGCGAGATCGTAGGCGCAGGCCGCGGTCGTGCGACCGAGACCAGGCTGGCCCGCGTCGGCGGTGAGCTGGGCCCAGCCCGAGCCGGACCACGACCAGACGTCGTTGAAGCCGATGCTCGAAGTGAGCTGGCGGCCGCCCATCAGCAGCACGGCGCGCAGATCGGGGTCCCACACCATGCAGTGCTCGGTGCGCCGCGCCGGGCCCGTCGCGGCGCGCACGTCGAGCCCCCCATCGGCGGTGAAGATCAGCGTGGCCTCGGGCCCGTCGCCGGGGAGCCCGGCGTCGGTGGCACCGCCGCCGAAGAGCACGTGCTCACCGCGGACGAGATCGTAGGCGCCGCGCAGCTCGGTGTGGCCGGTGTTCACGAAGGGCGAGCCCCGCAGCATCGACCACCGCCGCCCGTCGAACGACCAGGCGTCGCTGAGGGTGAAGGTCTGCGTGCCGAAGCCATCGAAGAACGAGTAGCTGCCCCCGACGAGCACGCAGGCCTTCAGCGTCGGGTCCCACGCGAAGTAGGCGCCGGCGCGCGGCGACGGCTGCACGTCGAGGTCGAGCGCGAGCCAGCTGCGGCCGTCGAACTCCCAGGTCGAGGCTTCGAACGCGACAACGTCGGGCCCGTAGGCATAGACCCGATCGCGCAGGGGGTCGTAGGCGAGGTGCCAGGTGGCGAAGCCGATGGGGCCGTCGGCGATCTTGGCCCAGCTCTCGCCGTCCCATGCGTAGGTGGTCTGGCCGACGACCGCGACCATGCGCCCGCGGCGGCTGTCGAAGGCGATCGCGGCGGGCGTGAGGGCGCCGGGCAGCTCCTGGCCGCGGCGCTGCCACAGGCCGACTCCGCCGGTCGCCCGGGCGAGCCGGTCGTCCGGCCGGCCGAGCCCGAGGTCACCGGGCACCTCGACCTCGTAGGCCTGCACCCGCGCGCCGGTGTGGGCGGCGCGCACGAACGCGCGGTGGGGGTTCGTGCTCGCGGCGTTGACGCGGCGGCCGTCGTGGTTCGCGACCCAGACGACGTCTCTGACGGCGGCGCGGGGCGAGGCGTTGCCTGCGCCGTCGATCGCGGCGACCGCGACGCCCTCGGCATCGCCGGGCACCGAGATGGGGCCGAAAGCGCCGGTCGGCGAGACGAGCCCGGTGCCGGCGCCGGCGTCGTGATCGAGCTCGACGACCTGCACGGTGGCGCCGGGCGCGGCGCTGCCGGCCGCTCCGCGCACGTGGCTGAAGGTGGGCGCGGCGGCGACCTGCGGCCCGCCCAGCCAGGCGCCGAACGGCGAGCGCTGATAGACGATCGCGCCGGCGGTGTCGACGTCGGGAGCGGGCGGCGCGACGGTGTCGACCGCCGCTGCCGGCGTGACGGTGACCGGCAGCAGGTGATCGACGCCGAGGTCGTCGCGCACGGCGGCCTCGAGCGCGAGCGAGCTCTCGCCTGCGTCGGCGCGCGGCCGGCCGGTGAAGTGGCAGGCGGTCGCCTCGGCTGAGGCGAGCGAGAAGGCGACCACGTCGGGCTGAGCGCGCAGCCCCAGGCAGGTCACGGGCTGGTTCAGCGTGACGTCGACGTCGAGCGCGGTCTCGGCGTTCGCGGCGCTGACGACGCTCAGCGGGTTCGTGGCGGCAGGGCGGTAGCGCAGGGCGGCCGCGGCGACGGCGACGTCACCCAGGCCCGCGGGCGTGATGCAGCGGCCCTCGGCGCGCTGGCAGATCTTGCCCGTGGGGCAGTCGGCGTCGGCGCTGCACGAGAACTGGGCGGTGTCGGGCACGCGGTCGTCGAACGTGCAGGCGGCGGCGAGCAACAGCACTGCGGGCCACGTCTTCATCGATCACCTCCAGGTGCACTCCAGTCGGCGAGCACGCCCAGCACGACGGTGATCGCGGCGACGACCCCGGCGGTGATGAGCGCGGCGGTCAGGCGCTGCGCGGCCACGATGCCGTCGACCCGCTTCTGGTCGACGAGATCGAGCGAGATGAGGCCGGGCGAGCCGACGTAGGCGCGGTAGTCGTCTTGGGCAGAGCGGTAGCCGAAGTAGAGCGTGCCGCTGACGGCGGCGGCGGCGACGGTCAGCGCCCCGCCAGCGAAGAACGGCCACCGGGGCAGCGGGCCATGCCACGGCGCCTCGAGCCGGCCCGGTGAGATCTGCAGCGTCAGCGGCGCCTCGGGCGCGCCCACCCGCCGCAGCGGGCCGAGCGGGTCGCTCGTCTCGAGGTAGTACGAGAGCTCGAGCCCCGAGGCGTTGACCGTGACGTCGGCGGGCAGGGCCCCCGACCACGCTCCGTCGGGGCCCTTCGCCAGCGCGAGCGAGGAGAAGGCCTCTTCGCCCGGCCGGTGGTACGCGACGCGAAAGGCGCGCACGTCGGCCAGCGGGTCGACGAGCTCGTAGCGGAACACGAGCGGCTGCCCTCCGACCGGCGCGCCCGGCGGCTCACCGCGAATCTCGATGCCGTCGATGCGGGCGCGGCGGCGCACCTGCTCGAGCTGCCGCGCGAGCTCGCGCTCCTCGGCCTGCACCTTCTTGAAGACCAGCGCGACCTTGGGCTCGACGGAGGGGGGCAGCTCGAAGGTCGGCGCGACGCGCAGCAGCTGGGTGAAGGGCAGCTCGGCGGCGACCGGGTCACCGAGAATGACGTAGGCCGCGGCGAGCAGCAGAAAGCCCTCTTGCTTGAGCTCGAGCGCGGCGTCGCTGCGGCCGACGAGCTCTTGCGCGACCGGCACCAGCTCTTCGAACTCGAGCTCGTCGTTGAGCGCCCGCACCTTCTGAAGCAGCTCGGCGGCGCTGCGGTGCCGCCGCTCGGGGCTCGCCGCACGGGTCGGAGCCGCGGGCTGGGGCTTCGCGGGCGCGGCGGCGGCGGTGTGGGCGCGCTTCGAGCCCGCGGCTGGAGCAGCCAGACACAGCGACGTCGCAGCGGCGAGGAGCGCAGGGTGCATGAGCGAAACGGTAGCGCACGCTGCACGGCCCATTCCTGCTGCTCGAGCGGAGCGGCAATCAGCCCCTGCAGCAGCACCCTGTCCGCACCTTGCGGACAGCTGTCTTGGACGGCGACGCGCCGGGCGGGGGGCGGGGGCCCGAGGGCGCCGAGGCAACCCCGCGAGAGCCGCCGCTTCGGGGAGCGGCACATGACTTGCGCAGGCGCCCAGGCTCCCACACGTCGCAGGAGGCAACCCGTGCCGCGCTCACTCTGTCTCACCCTCGCTCTCATCACCTCCGCGGGCTGCGGAGACCCGACGCAGCCCCGGCGCGCTGGCGACGACATGTCGGGCGTGCTCACCCGGGCGCCCGACGCCGGAGGGAACCGGCCCCCGACGGCGCGTCTGGTGCTGGCGGCGCCGGCGACGATGGGGCCGGTGCGCGTCGGGGCGATGCTGATGTTCGACGCGAGCGCCAGCACCGACCCCGAGGGGCGGCCGCTGAGCTTCTCGTGGCAGATCGTCACGACCGGCGAGGGGAGCCTGAGCCTCACCACGACGGCGCAGGGCCTCTGCCTCACCCAGGTGCTGCAGCCCGGCGCGGGCACCGCGCGGGTCGTGGTCACCGACCCCGAGGGCGCCTCGTCCGAGGCGACGCTGCTCTTCACGGTGGAGCGCGCGCCCCTGCCGCCCGACGCCGGCAGCCCGCCGCCGCACATGAACCGCCGGCCCACGGCGCGCATCACCGGAGCGCCGCCGGCCCAGCTCTTCGCGCCGACGATGCTCAGCCTCGGCGCGGCGAGCAGCTCGGACCCCGACGGTGACCCGCTGACGTACCTGTGGCGCGTCGTCGACCGGCCCTACGGCAGCGCGGTGCCGCTCTTCGTGATGGGGCCGACGCTGCAGCTCAACCCTGACCTCGCGGGGGACTACGCCGTGCAGCTCGTGGTCACCGACCCGGGAGGCCTCAGCGACATGACCGACGCGATCTGGCACCTGACGCTCAACGGCCAGCGGTGCGTCGCGCCGCTGCCGGCCTGGGGCTTCACCGACTACCAGTTCGACGTGCCGCTCCTGAGCTCCGACCTCATCCGCTCGGCGGCGCAGGTGGCGAACGGCCAGGTCGACCTCAGGCTGCAGCTGTGCAGCCCGCCGTTCGCCTACGCCGCCGCGCAGACGATTCGCTGGTGCTTCGACGGCGACTCCGACCCCGACACGGGGGTGGCCTGCGGGGCCGGGGCCCGCGGCGGGGCCGAGCACGCCGTCGAGCTCACGCGGCAGCCCGACGGCGGCTACACGCTCTGGGCGGGCGCGGCGCTCGACGCCTGCAGCCACGCCTCGTTCGACCCCGCGAGCAACACGCTGCGGGTCGTCTTCGACGCGGCGCTCATCGGGTCGCCGGCGAGCTTCGACTACCTCGTGCTCTCGACGTTCTCGGGCCGAGCCGGCTCGGGGGTCGACGAGGTGCCCCAGGGCGCCAGCTTCCTCGGCGGCGCGCTCTCGCCGACCCCGTCGCTGCCGGCGTTCACCGGCGTGAGCCTGTGCGCGCTGCGGCCATGAGCGGCCTGCGCGCGCTGGCGGCGGCCCTCACGCTGAGCTGCACCGGAGAGATTCGCCTGCCGAGGGTCAGCGCCGCGGCCCCGAGCGACCCGGCGGCCGACCCGGGCGGAGCGCCCGCCGCGTGCCCGGCGAGCCCGGCCGTGGGGCGCACGCCGCTGCACCGGCTGAGCAACCTCGAGTACGACCGCAGCGTGCGGGCGCTGGTCGGCGACGACTCACGGCCCTCGCGGCGGTTTCCGCCCGACTCCGCCGCCGCCGGCTTCGATCACGTCACCGACGTGCAGTCGGTCTCGGCGCTGCACGCGGCGCGCTACGCCGAGGCGGCCGAGGCGCTCTACGACGGCCTGTGGGCGCGCGAGCTCGACGTGGGCTTCGAGCGCCGGTACCCGCCGGGCCAGGGCGTGGCCGATGGGGGGCTCGACCAGCTGATGGGGCTGGGCTGGGGCGCGCAGTACCCGAACGCGCCGCGGGCCTTCTCTCACCACTATCGCCTCTACCTGCTCACGACGTTCGACGTCGCCGGCCCGTACGAGATCGGCTTCGAGGGCGCGCCGCCCGCGACGGCCGCCACCCTGCCCGACGGCGGCGCGCGACCCGCAGCGTGGCAGCTGCACCTCGACAACCAGCAGCCCTTCTACACGGCGCCGGTGAGCGGCACGACCGCTCAGCCGGTGCTCCACCGCGCGACGCTCGACATCGAGGTCCCGGGCGTACACCGCATCGACCTGTCGGTGAGCGACCCGCTCGACGCGCCGAACTGCGCGAGCGGCCAGCCCGCCGGGCCCTTCTGCGAGCCGTTCGACCCCGTGCTCGGGCACGTCGGCACGGTCTGGGTGTCGCGCCGCTCGACGCGCACGGCCGGCGCGGCCGCGGTTCGGCGCTGCGAGCTCGAAGACTCGGAGGCCTGCGTACGCGACACGACGCGCGGGCTCTTGCGGCGTGCGTTTCGGAGGCCCCCCGCAGCCGAGGAGCTCGAGCGCTTCATGGCGCTGTGGTCGGCGGCGCGCGCCGCCGGCGACTCGAGCCGCGACGCGTTCGGCCAGGTGGTCGCCGCCGTGCTCCTGTCTCCGCACTTCCTCTTTCACGTGCAGCTCGACCTCGACCCAAAGGCCGGCCCCCACCCGCTCAGCCCCCACGAGCTGGCGACGCGGCTCGCGTACTTCCTCACCCGCGGCCCGCCCGACGACGAGCTCTCGGCCCTCGCCGACGACGGGTCGCTGACGCTCCCCTCGGTGCTCGAGGCGCAGGCGATGCGCCTGTACACCTCGCGCGAGGCGGAGGTCATGGTCGACGCCCTGTCGAGCCAGCTGCTCTCGACGCGCGACCTGCCGCGTGCGGCGCCGGCGGCGGCGCTGTTCCCCTCGTTCGACGAGCCCCTGCGCGGAGCGATGGCGAGCGAGGCGACGCTGCTGTTCCGCGCGGTCTTCGACGAGCCGCGGCCGATGGCCGAGCTGGCCAGCGCGCGCTTCACGTTCGTCGACGACGCGCTCGCCGCCCACTACGGGCTGAGCCTGCCCGGCAGCGCGGCGCCGGTGCGCGTGGCGCTCACGAGGCCCGACCGGGGCGGCGTGCTCGGGCTGGCGAGCGTGCTGACCGTCACGAGCACGGCGACGCGGCCTTCACCCGTGAAGCGCGGCGCCTGGGTGCTCGAGCACCTGCTCTGCGAAGAGCTGCCCGCACCGCCGCCGAGCGTGCCCGCGCTGCCCGAGACGCCCGACGGCGGAGCGGCCGAGGCGTTGACCGCACACACGGCCAACCCGGCGTGCCGCGCCTGCCACGCGGTGATCGACCCGCTCGGCCTCGCGCTGGAGCGCTTCGACGCCGACGGCTCTCGCAGAGCCGTCGACCGTGCGGGCCGGCCGCTGCCGGCGCGGGGCACGTTGCCCGGCGGGGCCGAGGTGATCGACCTCGAGGGCCTGTCGGCGCACCTCGTGAGCAGCGGCAAGCTCGAGGCCTGCCTCGCGCAGCACCTCTTCACCTTCGCGCTGGCGCGGGTGCCGAGCGCAGCCGATCGGTGCGCGGCGCAGGCGCTGCCGGCCGCCGCCGGGCCCGCCCCGACGTTCGAGCAGGTCACCCGGGCCCTGGTCGGGAGCGAGACCTTCCGCTGGCGCGCCCCCGAGCTGGAGGCTCAGCCATGACGATCTCGCGTCGCGCCGTGCTCCGCGGCTTCGGCACCCTGGTGGCGCTGCCCTGGCTCGAGGGCCTCGAGGCGCGGGCCCAGGCGCCGGCGCCGCGCCGCCGCTTCCTCGCGTACCAGACGCCGAACGGCGTGAACCTGAAGGCGTGGAGCGGCGCGACCGGGCCGGCGGCGCCCGCAGCGTTCACCACGCTGGCCCAGTCGCCGACGCTCGCGCCGCTCGGCGCAGCGCACGGCGCCTACGTCACGCAGCTCAACGGGCTGTCGATTCGGCACGTCGGCCCGACCGGGCACCACCACGCGGTGTCGGGGTGGCTCACCGACGCGACCTGCATGAACGGCGCACTGCGGCTGTGCATCAACCCGCCCTCGGCGGCCGATCTGACCTGCGCGCCCGAGGGCATCTCGCTCGACCAGCTGCTCGCGACGCGGCTGCCGCGGCAGACCCGCTTCCGCTCGCTCGAGCTCGGCCCCTACTTCCCGATCGACGCGAGCGACCAGGTGTGCGGCGACATGGCGTGCCCGTATCTGTTCAACGTCTCGTGGGCGAACGGCTCGACGCCGATGGGTCGGGAGCGCGACGTGGCGCTCGCGTTCGACCGCATCTTCGCCGGCACCGACCCGGCGCAGAGCGCGGTCGCAAGGCAGCGGCGCCTGGCCCAGCGGCTGCGCGTCGCCGACTTCGTGAGAGACGACACCGCGCGCCTGCTCTCTCGGCTGGGCCGCGACGACCGCCGCCGGCTCGACCAGTACCTCTCGGCGGTGGCCGACCTGGAAGACGACCTGCGGGCTTCCGGCCTGGCCGCTTCGTGCGCGCCGGGCGCCCGCCCCCAGCCGGTGACGGACCCCTTCGTCGACCCCCGCGAGTACCTGGCGGCGTTTCGCCGCGTCATGGTGCTCGCCCTGCAGTGCGACCTCACCCGCATCATCACCTTCATGGCGAGCTACAGCGGCCACCCGGGCTACCGGCACGACCGCAGCATCTTGACGGGCAACGGCCCCGGCCCCGGCGGGGCGTGGGAGTACCCCGACGGCACCCCGTCGATCGTCGGCCAGCAGGCGCACCACGAGCTGTCGCACTGGTCTTCGAACAACCTCATCGACACCCCGAACCTGCAGTGGTTTCAGCACGCGAAGCTCCACGGGCTCGCGATGATCGACCGGTTCTACGTGAGCGAGCTGTCGGCGCTGCTCGCCGAGCTGCGCGCTGTCGACGACGGCGCGGGGCAGAACCTCCTCGACAACACCCTCGTGCTCTACGGAGCGGACATGTCGGACCCCGACCAGCACTCGACGCTGAGCCTGCCGCTGCTGCTCGCAGGCGGTTCGGGCGTCGGCCTGCGCGGCAAGGGGGTGCTGCAGCTCGCCGGCCCGGCCGCCGCCCTGCACCTCGCGATCGCGCAGCAGCTCGGGGTGACCGTGCCCCGCTTCGGAAACGACGGCACCGCCCCGCTCGCCGGCGTGTTCGACTAGCCCGAGCGAGAGGTCGCGGCGCCGAGACCCGAGGGCGTAGACGCACGGGCCGGTCGCGGCGCGGCCCGCCAGCCACGCATCGCCCGCGTCACCCGCCCCGCGCCTCGAGAGTGTCGTGACGTCTGGCGCACACCTTGCTCTGCTGGCTGCCCTCGGGATGACCGCGCTCCCCTCCGTCGCCGCTCTCGTCGCTTCCGCCGTCTCACTCTCCACTCCGAGCGTGCCCGCCGAAGGCGCGCAGTCGGCGACCGTCACGCTCGACCGACCGGCGATGATCCGCCTGTCCGCGACGAGCCAAAGCGGCACGTCGTGTGACGTCGTCGACCGCGTGCGCGGCCCGTTCGCCAGCTCGGGCGAGGCCGGCGCGTCGAGCTGCCGCCTCGACCTCTTGCTCGACCAGGGCACGTACAAGCTGCGGCTCCAGTCGAGCAAGCGCGGCAAGGGCAAGGTCAGCCTCGCGGCGAGCGAGTTCGTAGAGCTCAACCCGGCTCCGCAGCGGCTCACCGAGCAGGCGCTGCAGCGCTTCGATCTGAAGTCGGGCCAGCAGGCCTCGTTCTGGCTGACGGTGAAGCACGGCAGCGTGCCCTCGCTGCGCGTGTCGGGGCGCACGGCCGGCGACGTTCGCCTGTGGCGCAACGGCGAGTGGGTGCAGGCGAGCGGGTTCACGCGGCGCTCGTTCTCGCCCGAGCCGGGCCGGCCGATTCACGAGTGGTGGCTGAGCTCGACGCTCGAGACCGGCGACTACCTCGTGCGCATCTACGGCACGGGCGAAGAGACCTGGCCGGGCGGCAACGAGAACGACGAGGTCGAGGTCGCGCTCGGCTTCCGCGACGGCCCGCTGTCTCGCGCGCTGCCGTTCACACTGGGGCGCTCGGGTGTCGCCGCGGTTCGCGTGCCGGCGCAGGGCTGGGCGGCAGTGCTGACGCTCGACTCGCCCCCCTCGGCGCCGGTCGAGCTGTTCGTCGACAACACCGGCCCGTACAGCCCGGCGTGCCGCATCGAGAAGAAGGCGCTCGTGGCCCAGTGCGTGGGCTGGGTGCCGCCGGGCCAGCTCGCGCACACGCTGCTGGTGCGCGGGCCGGCGGGGGCGAAGGGCCTCGTCGAGTGGGCTCCGCGCGGCGAGGGCGCCGGCTGGTACGGCGGCTACTACGGCTCGGCGGCGCTCAACGTGCCGTTCCGCTCCCGGGGCGGCCTCAACCTCGTGACGCTGCACGACGTGCCGCTCGACACCGACGCGGCGCCGCTCGGCTGCATGCTGGTCGCGAACGAGCAGCGCCTCGCGTGGGACTTCCCCGCAGTCGGCCAGGGCGCGTCGATGGACGCGAAGTTCAACTACGACGGCAGCGGCCAGCTCATCTGGTTCGACGTCAAGAGCTCGGGCCGGTACCGCATCGAGACGAAGGGCGGCCGCAAGAGCCGCTGCGAGCTGTACCGCTTCGGCCAGGCGAAGGCGACGCTCGATCGGCTGAGCCAGACGCAGCCCGACGCGAAGACCTGCTCGCTGACGGTCATGCTCAACGAGGGCAGCCACCAGCTCTCGCTGTTCGAAGGCAACGCCGGCATCGAACAGCTCGTCATCACCGAAGAGGGCCGCGCGGGCGCGAAGCCGATTCCACCGAAGGCGGCGTGCCTGCTCGCGACGACGACGCTGATCGGCGGGCAGCAGGTGCTGCAGACGAACCGCACGGGGAACATCGGTGCCCGCGGCGTCGTCGCCGAGGAGCTGCCGCTCAGGCTCGACGTGCCGCTGCACCTGACGCTCGACCCCGGCCGAAAGGTGTCGCTGCCGCTCGCCCGCTCGACCGCCGCCGTCGCGCAGACCTCGACCGGAGCCACCCTCGCCGTCGGCCCCGACACGATCGACCTCGAGAACCCGGGCAGCGAGCCGATGACCGTCACGGTCTTCACGCCCGCGTCGCTGCCGGCGCCATTGGCCCTCGAGAAGTACGCCCCGAAGCTCGAGCCACTGAAGGTCGCGAAGGCCGACGTGCCCGTGTTCTTCGACTTCGCCCGCGAGGAGTCGCACTCGATGGTGTTCCAGGTCGAGCAGCCGGGCCTCTACAACGTCAGCACGCAGGGGCTGCTCGCGACGAGCTGCGCGCTGCGCACGCCGGTGAACCCCGACGTCGCGAGCGACGCCGGCGGAGGCCGCGGCCGCAACTGCCTCGTCTCGGGCTACCTGAAACCGGGCCGCTACATGCTCACCGCCACGACGGTCGGCGAGAGCCGCGGGCGCGCCTCGGTGCTGCTCACGAAGCGCCCGATGCGCGACGCCGCGACCGTGAGCGGCGACGGCGACGCCTTCTTCCGCGCCGGCGCAGGCGACCTGGTTCAGCAGAAGCTCGTCGTCTCGAAGGCCGGCGCGTACGAGCTTCAGACGACCGCGCAGGGGGCCGGCGCCGCGCTGAAGTGCCGGCTCGACGACAGCGAGGGCTGGCCGCTCACCGCGGTGCCGACGGCGTGCAGCGCGCCGCGCACGCTCGCGAAGGGCACGTACTACTGGGCGCAGCTGCCGCTCACCGTCGAGAGCATGCGGCACACGCACCTGCAGCGCGTCGTGCCGCCGGCCGTGCTCACCGGCAACAAGCCGCACGCGCTCGAGTTCTTCACCTGGTACCAGGCGCGGCTCGGCTCCGACGGAAAAGACGAGCTGACGTTTCGCCTCGATGGGCCCGCCGACGTCGACATCGTGCTGACGAACGGCATGCAGGGCCGGCTCTTTCTGCTCGGCCCCGACAAGGCGGCGAAGCCGATCGACGTCGTGCCCACGACGTACAGCCGCGAAGCGCCCGAGCTCGAGCCGCTGCCGCAGGATACCGAGCAGGCCGAGCCGGTCGACCCTGAGCCCCGCGAGACCTACGGCTGCGAGTCCGAGAGCTGCGAAGAGGCCCAGCCCGAGCCGCCGGCCGGTGTGCAGCCGCTCGCGGCGAGCGAGGCGCCGCCTCCGCCGAGCGGTCACAAGGTCTCGCTCGAGGCCGGCACCTACCGGCTCGTCACCGAGCACGCGCGGGGCGACGTCGCGATCGACTACCACGTGCACCTGGGCAGCGCGGTGCTGATGCCGGGCATGACGCGCACGCTGCCGACTCCGGCGCGGCTGCCGGTCGCGGTGCCGCGCGACGGCACGCTGCGGCTGCGCACGCGCGGTGACGCCGACGTTCGATGCCGGCTCTTCGACCGCGCCGGGCGGCTCGTGTTCGAGGGCAGCGAGAACGGCGCCGACTGGAACTGCTCGATCGCCGAGCCGGTCACGAAGGGCGAGTACGTGCTCGTGCTCGAGAGCGAGACGCAGTCGCGCAGCCAGTCGAAGCTGTCGCTGCAGCTCGCCGCGACCGAGGACAAGGGGCTCGCCGCCGACGGCGCGAAGTACGAGCTGAAGGGCGCCGTGCAGCTGGTGCAGGTGCCGCCGGGTGACGCCGCGCAGGCGCTGGCGTTCAAGTCGGCGAAGGCGCCGTTCTCGTGCGCGCTCGAAGACGCCGCGGGCGCGGTGCTCGCCCGCCAGGCGCGCGTGACCGAGTGCCGGCTGCACGTGCGGCCAAAGACCGACGTCTACCGGGTCCGCCTGTGGACGACCGAGACCTCGGCGGCCGTGACGGCCTCGCTCGTCTCGACGCCGCCGGCGCGCGTCTCAATCCCGGGCGCGGGCACGTGGAGGACCTCGGCGACCGCCCACTGCATCTCCGCGGCGCGCACCGGCCTGATGCGGGCGTGCGGGCCCGAGGCTTCGCTCGAGGCCGGCGACCACGTGTTCGACGAGGCCGTGGCGCCGGCGGCCGTGACGGTGCGTGAAGCGGCTGCGTGGCCGGTCGCGCTGTCGCAGCGGCCGTGGCTGCAGGCGGTCGAGGCGCCGTCGCGCGTCGTGCTGCTCGAGGCGCACGTGGCGCGCGGCGAGCGGGCGGCCCCGACCTGCGGCTTCGTGACGGGAGGCGTTCGCAAGCTCGACGCGTACGACTGCTTCGCGGCGAGCGACACCGGGGGTGCGCCGGTCGCGCGCGCGTGGGCAGCGATCGGCGACGACGCCGCGGTGCCGGCGAGCGTTCGCGTGCGGCCCGTGCCGGTGCAGGAGAAGCGTGAAGCGCTGAAGCCGGGCCGGCAGCGCGTCGCGTGGCAGGGCGAAGCCGTGGTGCTGCAGCTCGGCGCCGTGCCGGCGCGCGCGTCGGTGATGCTGCCGCCCGGAGCGTGGGCCGTGCAGCTGCAGGGCGCGAAGGCGATCGACCTGTGCGCGCCGAAGCCGGCGCTCTCGCAGTGCTCGTTCAGCGGCGCGGGCAGCGAGCTCGTGATCGTCTCAGATGGGGAGAAGCGCGCCGACGTCACGCTCGAGCTGCTCGAGAAGGCGGAGCAGAAGGTCGCGTTCAACGGCCTCTACGAGAAGGCCGCGCGCACCTCTGGGGTGCTCGAGCTCGAGGTCGCCGCCGCCCCCGGCCCGCGCACGCTGCTCGTCGAGGGCGACGCCCGCTGCGTCACGGCGTTCGCTGACGGCTCGCGGGTGTCGGGCTGCCGCGCCGAGCTGCCCGCGGGCCTGGGCGCCGAGCTGAAGGTCGACCACGCGGCCGGCCCGCTGCGCGTGCTCACGTTCTCGCCCGGTCGCGAGCTCGAGGCGCGCCTGGGCGTACAGGCGAGTGCGCTGCCTCTGGCGCCGGTCGCGGCGTCGAGCGTGGTCGCGCTGAGCGGCGGCCGCCTCGATCGCACCCTCGTGCTCGATCGGGACTCGGTGGTGAGGGTGAAGGCCGACTTCGGCGTCTGCGGGCTCTTCAAGGGCAGCGAGCTGCTCGCCGTCGACGGCTTCGACGCCGGCTGCGAGGTGGCCCGCGTGCTCGGGCCCGGCACCTACCGCGCGGTCGTGCGCCCCTTCGACGGCGTCGCCGTGGCGTCGGCGACCTTCCGGTGGACGCAAGAGCCCGTCGTCGCGCTGAAGGACGGCGTCGGCGCCGAGGACTGGCTGGCTCCGTCGGAGTCGCGCCTGTTCCGCTTCTCGACGCTGTCGAAGGGCAACGTCGGGCTCGGCGTGCAGACCCGCGACGAGTCGCTCGACTGCAGCATCTACGACGAGGGCTTCCACCTGCTCGGCGAGGGCTGCCAGCAGTTCCTGAAGCTCGAGAAGGGCAGCTACCTGCTCAGCGTGAAGCTGCCCGCGAAGCGCGACGCCGCGCCGCTGCGCTTCAAGCCCGTGCTCGTCGGGCTCGCCGGCGCGAAGGCCGAGGTGCCGCGCGAGGTCCTGGAAGATCTGTTTCGAAGGAATGGAGGCGCGCAGTGAAGCCGCAGCGGAAGTACACGAGTCCCCTCTCCCCTCGTGGGGGAGAGGGACAGGGTGAGGGGCAGTCGTCTTCGGCGATCGCTCCACGCCCCCCTCACCCCGGCCCTCCCCGCTACGAGGGGAGAGGGTGGCGCGGCTTCGTTTGTGGGTTGCTGCTCGTGAGCTCGGGTGCGCTCGCGCAGACCTACGCGCCCGCAGATCTCGGCCAGGCCCCCGCCGGCAGCGGCGCGCGAATCCTCCCCGAGCAGTTCCTCCGCGGCTACGACCCGATCACCGTCTACTTCGGCTCCGACCAGGTGCCCGCCAACGCCAACGCCGACGACGGCAAGAAGCGCCTCACCCTCACGCCCGACTGGCCGGGCGCCTGGTCGTGGGTCGACCGCCGCACCCTGCAGTTCCGCCCGGCCGAGCCGTGGCCCGCGCTCGCCCGCTACCAGGTCGCCGCCGGCGGCATCACGCGCACGCTCACCACCATGATGTCGGCGCCGAGCGCGATGGCTCCGTCGTCGGGCAGCGAGGGCCTCAAGCCCTTCCGCGTCGTGACGCTCACGTTTCCCCAGGCGTACCCGGTCGCGTCGCTCAAGAAGATGCTCTCGCTCGAGCTGCGCGATCTGCCTGGCCTCGCCGACAGCCCGAAGAAGAAGGTCACCGGCTACTCGCTGTCGCTGTTGCCGCGCGCGTCTCACAAAGACCCCGCGACCTGGTCCATCACGCTCGACGACGACGTCCCCGAGGGCAAGCAGCTCGTCATCGAGGTGAGCCTCGCGCTCGGCAGCGAGGGCACCACGCTCTGGCAGGGCCGCGCCTCGACGCGCACCGCGTTCACGCTCGACGCCGTGCGCTGCGGCACCAACCAGTTCTCGCTCGTCGGAGGCGCCTCGACCCCGAAGGACCTCGCCCTGGGCTGCGGCAACCGCGGCGAGCAGCCCCTGCTCGTCTTCAGCGCGCCCGTGAAGGACCTGAGCCTCACGAACCTGCGCCGCCTCGTGCGCCTCGAGCCCGCCGTGCCCGACCTGCACTTCGCGACCTACGGCCCGCAGGTGCAGCTGCAGGGCAAGTTCGTGCCTGACACGCTCTACAAGCTGTCGCTGCAGTCGGCGCCGCTCACCGACGACAGCGGCCGCGCCTTGCGCGACGTGAAGAGCGCCGACGTCTTCTTCCACCTCGGCTGGCGCGCGCCGTTTCTGAAGTGGGCCCACTCGACCGCGATGCTCGAGGCGCTCGGCCCGCGCATGCTGCCGCTGACCGGCTACGGCGAGCCCCGCGCCGACGTGCGCGTCTACCGCGTCGACCCGCTGCACACCGGCCTGTGGCCCTTCCCCGCCGACCCGGTGGTGGTCGAAGAAGACGCGGCGCCTCCGTTTCCCGGTGAAGAGCCTCAGGTCGCGATCGACCCGGGCGCCGCCGACCGCGAGGCGCTGGTGCGGCACCTGAAGCTGCTCGGCTCGCCGCTCGTCTCACGCGTCGTCGACCTGCCGCTCGCCGACAAGGGCAACACGACGCACTTCGGCCTCGACCTGAAGCCCCTGCTCGACGGCGCCGTCGGCGCGAACCGCCCGGGCACCTACCTCGTCGGAGTGCGCCGCCTCACCGGCAGCCCCACGCGCTCGTACATGCGCGTGCAGGTGACGAACCTGTCGATCACCTCGGTCGAAGAGACGGGCCAGGCCGTGCTGTTCGTGCGCCGCCTCGACGACGGAGGCCCGGTCGCCGGCGCGGTCATCAAGCTCGAGGGTCACCACGACTCGCCGACGCGGCCCTTCGTCTCGGCCGTCTTCACGACCGACGGGGCGGGGCGCGCGACGCTGAAGCCGCTCACCGACTGGGTCGACCTCACGCGCGTGTCGATCGCGAAGGACGACGACGTGCTCGTGTTCGACCCGCTCGAGCAGCTGCCGCAGTTCGCGAACAACCACTGGGCCGCGTCGGGCGAGTGGCTCGCGTGGCTCACCTCGACGATGCCTCCGCCGCCGAACGACGCGAACCTCGCGTTCGTCTTCACCGAGCGCCCCATCTACAAGCCGGGCGAGACCGTGTTCCTGAAGGCGTTCGTTCGCGAGAAGCGCAACGGCCGGCTGCAGGTGCCGCAGAGCAGCAAGCGGTACGCGCTGCGCGTCGAGGGCCCCGACGGCCAGCAGTGGAAGGTGGCGCTCACCGCGTCGCCGCTGATGGGCCTGGCGGGCGAGTTCAAGGAGCCGAACACTCCGACGGGCGAGTTCACCGCCGTGCTCACCGAGGGCATCGAAGAGAACGTGCTCGCGCGCAGGTCGTTCAAGATCGAGGCGTACCGCATCCCCACGTTCGAGGTGCAGCTCACGGCGCCGCTGCGCACGCGCCTCGACGCCCCGTTCAAGGCGAAGGCGGTCGCCCGCTACTACGCCGGCGGCGTGCTCTCGGGCCAGCCCATCACCTGGAGCGTCACGCAGCGCCCGTACCACTGGGTGCCGAAGGGGCTCGACGGCTTCCTCTTCGCGTCGTCGAACCAGTTCGCCCGCCCGACGGCCCGGCAGCAGGGGCCCGGCGTCATCGCGCAGACGGGTGAGCTCGACGCGACCGGCAACGCCGATCTCACGGTGAACCCGCAGCTCGATCTCGACGGCAGCCCGCGCATGTACCGCTTCGAGGCGACCGTGACGGGCCCCGACGATCAGCCGGTGACGGCCGCCACCGAGGTGAAGGCGCTGCCCGCGTTCGTGCTGGGCCTCAAGGTCCCGCGCTGGCTCGAGAAGGCCACGTCGCTGTCGCCCGAGGTGCTCGCCGTCGGCGTCGACGACAAGCCGGTGAAGGGCCAGGAGGTGCGCGTTCGCCTCTTCCGCCGCGTCTGGCACTCGAACCTGCGCGAGACGCCGTTCGCCACCGGCCAGGCGAAGTACGTCACCGAGCAGGAGGACCTCGCGGTCGCCGACGTCAACGTCGTCACCGACGAGAAGCCGGTGACGAAGGCGCTGCCGATCACCGAGTCCGGCGTCTACGTCGTCGAGCTCTCGTCGCGCGACAAGCTCGGCCGCGTGCAGGTGCTGAGCGCCGACCTCTACATCGGCGGGCAGACTCCGCTCGCCTGGCCGCGCACGCGCGAGGGCGTCTTCGAGCTCAAGCCCGACAAGGCGAAGTACGCGCCGGGCGAGATCGCGCACATCGTCGTGCAGAGCCCGTACGCGAACGCGCGCGTGCTCGCCGTCGTCGAGGAGCCCGAGGGCAACCGCTACACCTGGCAGGACGTGAGAGAGGGCCGCTCGACGATCGACGTGCCCATCGGCGACAAGCACACGCCGAACCTGCCCATGCACGTCGTGCTGATGCGCGGCCGCATCGGCGAGGGCAAGGCCGACGACGGGCGCTACAAGCCGGCGACCGCTGCGGCGTCGATCGATCTCGAGGTCGAGCCGCTCAAGAACCTCGTGAAGGTCGACCTCAAGCACCCCGAGTCGGCGAAGCCCGGGACGAAGGTCGACTTCGGGCTCACGCTGACCGACGACCGCGGCGCACCGGTCGGCGGCGAGGTGACGTTCTGGCTCGTCGATGAGGCCGTGCTGTCGCTCGCGCGCGAGGGCACGCTCGACCCGCTGTCGGAGCTCGTGCGCCGGAACTCGCGCCTCACGTCGATTCGCGACACGCGCAACCTCGTCGTCGGCCGCGTCGCCGAGCTCGAAGACGACCCCGGCGGCGACGGCAGCGACGACGCCGACGCCGCGGGCAAGAAGCGCGTGCGCAAGAACTTCCAGACCGTGCCGTACTACGCGGCGACGCTGACCGTGCCGCCGAGCGGCAAGCTCGTGGTGCCGGTGACGCTCAGCGACGATCTCACCAACTTCCGCGTGCGCGCCGTCGCGGTCTCGGGCGCGCAGCGCTTCGGCTTCAAGCAGTCGACGCTGCGGGTGCGGCTGCCGGTGCTGGTTCAGCCGATGCTGCCGCGCTTCGTTCGCCAGGGCGATCGCTTCTGGCCGGGCGGCATCGCGCGGCTCGTCGAGGGCGCTGAAGGGCCCGCGACCGTCGAGGTGCGCATCGACGGCAAGATCGCCGCGAAGGAGCAGGTGAAGCTCGAGTCCGGCAAGGCGGCGCAGGTGCTCGCGAGCCAGGTGACCGGCACGGCGGCCGTCGAGGGCAGCCAGCTGACGGTGCGGGTCGACGTGACGCGCCACTCGGACAAGGCCGGCGACGCCTTCGAGGTGAAGCTGCCGGTGTACCCCGACCGCGCCGTCGAGCGCGTGGCGTGGTTCGAGACGCTGAAGCCGGGCGCGACGAAGCTGCGCGACTTCCCCGAGGGCGCGCGGCCCGGCACGGCGTCGCAGCGCCTCGTGTTCACGAACCAGCCCGGAGTGCTCGAGCTCGCCTCGGCCCTCGAGTACCTGTCGGCGTACCCGCACGGCTGCATGGAGCAGCGCATGAGCCAGGTGATGCCCGACCTGTCGCTCGCGGGGTTCCTGAAGAAGAACGAGCTCGAGACCCGCTTCACGCCGATGCTCGCGAGCAACACGAAGCGGCTGCTCGACGACATCGCGCAGCACCAGGACGAGCGCGGCTTCGTCGGCTACTGGCCCGGCACGCGCGGCTGGGTGAGCCTGACGGCGCAGGCGGTCGAGCTCATGGTCGCGGCGAAGAAGGCGGGCGTGCCGGTCGACGAGAAGGTCCGGTCGCGCGCGATCGCGGCGCTGAAGGCGGTGCTGCGCAGCGACTTCAACACGGCGTACGCGGCGTACCGGTACAACGATCAGGCGGTGGCCCTGCGGGCGCTGGCGCTCGCCGGCGAGCTCGACGAGCACTACGCGATCGAGCTGTTCCAGCACCGCTCGCAGCTCGACCTCGTCTCGCTCGCCGACCTGACGACGGCCATGAGCGAGAAGGCGTCGGTGTTCGGGCCGAACCTCACGGCGATGAAGAGCGAGCTGTGGGACGGCGTCGTCTTCAAGCAGGTGAAGGGGCAGCCGGTGTTCGACAAGCTCGCGCGCGATCGCTCGTCGTGGGAGCACGGCTACCTCGGCTCGACCACGGCCACCCTGTCGGCGGTGTTCGAGGCGCTCGTTCGAACCGACCCATCGAACACCCGGCACGCGCAGCTGCGCGACGCGATGGTGAGCCGCGCGTACGCGAACACCGGCTGGGGCTCGACGTACGACAACCGGCGCGCGGTGGCGGCGCTGGGCGTGTACCTCGACCAGGCGCGGCCGACCGAGGGCTCGGCGCGCGTCGACGTGACGGGGCTGACCGCGGTGACGCTCGACGCGGCGCACAAGGCCGCGAAGCGCGAGACGAGCGCCGAGGCGCCGGTGACGGTGAACGTGAGCGGCGCCCCGGTCGCGATGCGCGGCTACTACCGCTACCTCGCGAAGGGGCCGGGCGACGCCGTGACCGCGAAGCGCGACGGGTTCATCGTGTCGCGCTCGCTCACCTGGTACCACGCCGACGCGTCGGCTCCGACGCGCCACGAGGACGAGCCGGGCAAGACGCTGGCCGTGGGCCTGGGCGAGGTGCTCGAGCTCGAGGCGACGCTCGTGAGCGACGCCGTGCGCCACCACGTCGCGCTCGTGGTGCCGTTCGCGGCCGGGCTCGAGCCGATGAACCCCGAGCTCGCGACGTCGGGCGCCGACGCGAAGCCCGCGCAGGCCGACTCGGTCGCGGCGACCTACGTGCAGCGCATGGATCACGAGGTGCGGTACTACTTCACCGAGCTGCCCGCCGGGTCGCACCGGTTCTACTTCCGCGTTCGCGCCTCGAGCGAGGGCAGCTTCGTTCACCCGCCGCCGTACGCCGAGCAGATGTACCGCGAAGAGGTGCGCGGACGAGGCAACGGTACGCGCATCGTCGTGCGGGGCAGCCGTGAGCGGTGAGGGTACGACGCGGCCGAGCACGACCGCGGGCACGACCGCGGGCACGACCGCGAGCACGAACACGAGCACGACCGCGAGCACGAACACGATCACGATCACGAACACGATCACGATCACGAACACGATCACGATCACGGCTACGTCCACGAGCGCGTCCACGAGCGCGTCCACGAGCGCGACGGGGCGGTGCGCGTGAGTCGGGCGATGCGCGTGAGGCGGGTGCGGCGCCTTATTTTTGCTGCGGTGCTCCTCGGCGGCGCCATCGCCTTCGGGCTCTCTCTCGATGCGCGTCTCGTCTCACCCTCACCTTCTCATGTCTTGCTCGACCGGCGCGGCCGCTTCCTCGGTGAGGTGCCGGCCTCCGACGAGATGCTCGGCTACTGGCCGCTGCCCGACGTCTTGCCCGCCAAGCTCGTCACCGCGACCCTTCAGACCGAAGACCGCTTCTTCTACGAGCACCCCGGAGTCCATGCCCCCTCAGTCGCCCGCGCCGCCGTGCAGAACGCGCGCGACCTCTCGATCGTCAGCGGCGCCAGCACCATCGCCATGCAGGTCGCTCGCCTTCAGCACCCTCGCTCGCGCGGCCCCTGGGCCAAGCTCCACGAGGCCGCCGAGGGCCTGCTCCTCATCGACCGTCACGGCCACGACCTCGTGCTGCGCCAGTACCTGACCCTCGCCCCCTACGGGAACCGCGCCCGCGGAGCCGTTCGCGCCGCCCGCCTCTACTTCGACAAGCCCGCCGAAGATCTGTCGTGGCTCCAGGCCTCGTTCCTCGCCGCCCTGCCCCAGCAGCCCGGCCGCATGAACCCCTACGACCCCAAGGGCCTCGAGCGCGCCATGAAGCGCACCCACCGCATCTTGCGGCAGCTCCACGAGCGCGGCCTCATCGACCACATCACCCTCGCCCAGTCGCTCGAGTCCGACCTCGGCCTCGTGCCCCAGCCCAGGCGCGACGAGGCCGCCATGCACGTCGTGCTCGACTTCGCCTCCGACGTCGCCCGCGGCGGCCTGCCCCTCGTCAGCACCTCGTCGATCGATCTCGACGTTCAGCGCTTCGCCGCCCGCGCCGTCGCCGATCGCGTTCACGCGCTCTCGTGGGCCAAGGCCGGCAACGGCAGCGCCCTCATCGTCGACCTCCCCACCGGCGAAGTCCTCGCGCGCGTCGGCAGCTCCGCCTGGTCCGACGCCGAGCGGCGCGGCTCCATCGACTACACCCGCACGCGGCGCTCCCCCGGCTCGGCCCTCAAGCCGTTCATCTACGGGCTCGCGCTCGAGCAGGGCACCCACACCCCCGCGAGCGAGGTGCCCGACGTGCCGATGGAGCTCGCCGTCGGCGAGGGCGGCGCCTGGGTCCCCGAGAACATGACGCACACGTTCATGGGGCCCATGCTGTTCCGCGAGGCCCTCGCCAGCTCACGCAACATCCCCGCCCTGCGCGTGCTCGAGGCCGCCGGAGTCGATCGCGCCTTGGACCTCTTCCGCCGCGGCGGCGTGCAGGGCATCAGCCGCGAGCCCGGCGAGTACGGCCTCACCCTCGCCATCGGCGGCCTGCCCGTCACCGCCGAAGAGCTCGCCACGCTCTACACCTCGCTCGCGAACCGCGGCGTCACAGTGCCGCTGCAGAAGTACGCGAGCCACACCGGCCGCGGCGTTCGCCTCTTCTCGGCCGACACCGCCGCCATGATCTCGCACATTCTCTGGGACCCGAGCGCCCGCCGCGCCGGGTTCCCCGCCGGCAGCCCGCTCGACTACGACGACTACGCCGTCGCCGTGAAGACCGGCACGAGCCAGGGCTACCGCGACGCGTGGACCGCCGCGTTCAGCGACCGGCTCCTCGTCGTCACCTGGGTCGGCAACCACGACCAGTCGCGCATGAACAAGCTCTCGGGCGCCCTCGCCGCCGCCCCCATCGCTCACGCCCTGCTCGACGGCGTCATGCCGCTGCGCGCTCTGCACCGCGAGTGGGCCACCGCGTTCGCTCCGCCGGCAGGCTGGGTCGCCCACGAGGTCTGCGCGCTGTCGGGCGCGATCGCCGGCCCCCGCTGCCCGCAGCACAAGACCGAGTGGTTCCCGCAGGGCGCCGGCCCCACCGGCGAGTGCCCGTTTCACCGGCGCGTCGACGTCGACGTCCGCAACGGGCTGCTCGCCGGCCCCACCTGCCCGCGTGAGTACGTCAGGTCGCGCGAGCTGCTCGCCCTGCCCGCTCAGTACGAGACGTGGGCCCGCCGCGAGAAGCTCGACATCGCGCCCTCGCGAGAGAGCCCCTTGTGCCCCGCCGCCTACCTCGCCGACCGCAAGGTGGCCCTCGCCGAGCCGCGCGATCGCTCGCGCTACCTGTTCGACCCCGACACCCCGCGCGCGCTCGGCGGCGTGAAGCTCTGGGCCCGTGTGACGCCCGCCTCCGAAGACGTCGTCTTCCTCGTCGACGGAGTCCCCGTCGGCACCGCCTCGTGGCCGCACGAGCTGCGCACCACGCTCGCGCCCGGCACCCACGTCATTCGCGCCGCGCTCGCACACGGCAGCGAGCAGAGCGCCGCCGTCACCGTCACCGTCGACGACTGAAGCGCACCAGCACCACGTCGAGCGCCGCGTCGAGGCCGCCCAGCGCCTCGACCATCACCCGCTCTGCGCCCGCGACGTCGAACCCGCCCGAGCCTGCCCCGATGATGGGGAACGCGAGCGACCGAAGCCCGAGCTTCACCGCCAGCGCCACCGCGTTGCGCGTCGACGCTTCGATCGAGAGCCGCGACGCCCGCCACAGCATGTCGATGCCCGCGACGTGAATCAGCGCCGCGTACGGCAGCCGGCCCGCGCCCGTGTGCACCGCCCCGCCGAGCGGTATCGGCCCCATGCGCCCCAGCTCGCGAAACGGCGCGAGGCCCCCGCGCTTCTTGATGGCCCCCGACACGCCCTGCGGCAGCAGCAGCCACCAGGGGAGGATGTTGCGGTTCCACGCGTTGACGATCGCCTCGGTGGCCTGCTCGAGCAGATCGCCCTCGACGATGCGCGGAGTCACTGCGACTCGTACACCCAGGTGTCCGCGGTATTCCCGTAGCCGCCGAACAGCACGACCTGCTCGCGCGCCGCGTCGTGGAACAGCGCGTGCCCGTAGCGCGACGACGGGCTCCTCGCGGGCATCACCTGCAGCCAGCGGCTGCCGTCCCACTCCCAGGTGTCGCCGAGCGTGACGTTGCTCGAGACGAGGCCGCCGAAGAGCACCGCGGCGCCTCGCTCGGGCGCGTACACCAGCTCGGCATGAAACCGCGGCGGAGGCTTCAGCGCCGACGTGCGCTCGACCCACGTGGCGCCGTCGTACTCCCACGTGTCGTTCGCGATCAGCGTCTGGCCGGTCAACCCACCGAAGACGACGAAGCGCTTTCGCCGGGTGTCGTACGCACCGCCGCGCCCGCAGCGCTCGGGCGGCGACCGCGTGGGGAAGCGCTGCGTCCACGTCGAGCCGTCGTACTCCCAGGTCTCGCTCGGGCAGCTCAGGCTGCACTCGTAGCCCGCGAAGAGCACGGTGACTCCCCGCGCGCTGTCGTAGACGAGGCTCGCTTCGCCCCGCGGCGCCGGAGCCGTCTCGGTCGCGACGCGCCGCCAGTTCACGCCGTCGTACTCCCACGTGTCGTTGCGCATGGCAGACCCGCAGGTCGCCGTGGTCACCGCGCCGCCGAACAGCACGACGACGCCGCGATCTTCGTCGTACGTCATCGCCGCGTCGCGCCGCCCCTCGGGCGCGTCTGCGGTGCGCACCTCTGTCCACGACGTGCCGTCCCACTCCCATGTGTCTCGGAGCATCGGGCCGTTCCCCGGCTGGCCCCCGAAGAGCACGCCGCGCTGCCGCGCCTTGTCGTACGTCATCGAGAAGAAGGCGCGCGGCGGCGGCCGAGCTGCGGGCATGAGCTCCGTCCAGCTCAGGCGCACGCAGCGCCCGGCCTCGCAGGCCGGCAGCGAGCCCACACACGCCTTGCCGCACATGCCGCAGTTCGACGGGTCGCGATCGAGCGGGGCCTCGCAGCCGTCGGCGGCCGAGCCGTTGCAGTCGGTGAAGCCGGGGTCGCAGCGGCACTGGCGGTCGACGCACGTGGTGTTCGGGCCGCAGGCCGGCGCGCACGGGGGCGTGCCCGAGTCGGGCGCACCTGAGTCGGGCGCACCTGAGTCGGGCGTGCCCGAGTCGGGCTGAGGCGGCGGCCTCGACGGCGCGTAGACCATCGTCCGCCCGCAGGCAGTCAGCACGACGATCAGCGTGAGCGCCCTCGGCATCGCGGCGAGGAACCGTAGCGCGGAGCCGCACGCGCGCATATGAACCGCACATGGCCGCCACCCCGTCGACGATGCTCCCGCTCGGTACGCCGCTGCCCGACTTCAAGCTGCTCGACGTCGTCAACGCGAAGCCCATCGGGCCGGCAGAGCTCAAGGGCCACGCGGGCGTGCTCGTCATGTTCATCTGCAACCACTGCCCGTACGTCATTCACATTCGCGAGCAGCTGGTGAAGGCGGCGCACGAGGCGCTTCACCAGGGCTTCAGCGTGGTCGCGATCAACTCGAACTCGGTGAAGACGCACCCCCAAGACGGCCCGGCCAACATGAAGGAGCTCTCGATGAAAGAGCAGTGGCGCTTCCCCTTCCTCTACGACGAGTCGCAAGACGTCGCCCGCGCCTTCCACGCGGCGTGCACGCCCGACCTGTTCCTCTTCGACGCCCAGCGCAAGCTCGCCTACCGCGGCCAGTTCGACGAGAGCCGCCCGAGCAACGGCAAGCCGGTGACCGGCAAAGATCTGCGCGACGCGATCGCGACCGTCTCGAAGGGCGGGCAGCCCCCGGCCGATCAGAAGGCGAGCATCGGCTGCAACATCAAGTGGCACCCCAGCTGACGCCCCGACGCTGAGGCGCGCTCCCGTCGGGTTCGGGCCTTCGGCCGCTGGCTGGCACCGCCGGCCGTGCACGGCACGAACGGCACGAGCCGTCGAACGCTCCCCTGCAACAGCGCGGCCCCGCCGCGCCGAGCCTCGAGCCGCGTCAGCGTCGGCGTCTCTGAGGGGGCCCCTGGCTCACGTGTCATTCGCGACGCACGCGCCCCGGCATCGCGCTCGGGCGAGCGACCGAGCGCGAGACTACGGGCCCGAGTCGGGCCGCGCGGGCGTCGGCACGCCGTCAGGGTAGGCGCCGAGCCCCATCATGTCCTGCCACAGCTTCGTGAGCTCGGCCTCCTTCGTGAGGAGCACGTCGATGTTCTGCGAGCCGAACTGCCGGCGCTCTTCCTTCAGGTCGTGCGCCGCCTGCTGCTGGTTCTTGAACGCAGCGAGCCCTTCTTCCAGGTGCTTCTTCTGCTCCGCAGACATGCCCTGAGCCATGCCGGTCAATTCGGGGTTGAAGCCGGGGTTGTCGGTGAGCTGCGTCACCATGCGCCGCGCGATCACCGACGAGACCATCGCGTCGATCTCGGCCAGCTGAAGCTCGCTCAGGCCCGAGGCCTTCTGCGCCGCCTCCTCGCGCCGGCTGCGATCGACGCGCTCGCCCTGCGCCTCGTTCACCCACGTGCGCTGGTACACGATGTACGCCTCGAGCATCTGCGGCGTGAGGGTGAGCGGCCCCTTTTTAGGCGCCGGAGCCGCGAGCTTCGCCACGGCCGCATCGGGAACGCTGGACTTCTCTTTCGGGCAGCCCGCGAGAAACAGGATCAGCGCGATGCGTTTCACACACACCACAGTACAGAACTTCGATATGAATTTGGTGCTTGAAGGTCTTCCTCGTCCGCCACGCTGACGCAGACGCCGAGATCCCCGAAGGCCTGGGCGACGAAGCGCGCGCACTCACCTCGAAGGCCCGCCAGACGATCGCGGCGCACTTCCAGGGTCTCGCCGAGCGCATCGGCGCTCCGAAGCTCGTGCTCACGAGCCCGCTGGTGCGGGCCGTGCAGACGGCGTCGATTCTCACCATCACGCTCGGCTACGAGGGCCCGCTGCGCGCCCACCGCTCACTCTTGCCCGACATGCCGGTGGGCGCGATCGACGGCGTGCTCAACGAGGCCGCCGTCGAGTCGATCGTGCTCGTCGGCCACAACCCGTCGATGACTGCGATGGCAGCGTACCTGCTCGGCATGCAGAACTTCCCCAAGCCGGTGAACCCGGGCACGGTCATCGCGCTCGAGCGCGAGGGCGCGCAGAGCAAGCTGCTCTTCTACGCTCCGCCGGGCCAGACCCTGCTCGAAGCGGTATAGAGGCTGGGTGGACGACTCCACCTACAACGGGCTCATCGCCGCGGTCTTCAAGCGCATCGTGAAGGGGCTCGACGGCGTCGACCCCGACGTGCTCGACGTCGTGGCCACCGGCGACAAGATCGACGTCACCCACGTGCCCAGCGGCGAGAAGGTGATCGTGAACACGCAGCGGGCGATCTGGCAGATCTGGGTCGCCGGCAAGGGCCAGGGCATTCACTTCGGGCTCGGCCCCGACGGGCGCTGGCTCGACGACAAGGGCAAGGGCCTCGAGCTGTTCGCGTGGGTGACCGACTGCGTCACGACGCTCACGGGCGAGCCGCTCACCCTGTAACCCCGCTGCCCGACGCCCCATCGCGAACGTCACGTGACAGAGCGAGGGGTCGTCCTTACCCATTGCGGCATGTGGCTGCTCCCGGTCCTGATCGCTGCAGCGGTGGGGTTGCTGTTCTACCTGCGCTGGTTCTTGAGGCGCGTCGAGACGGCGCGGGTCGCGCGGCCCTCACCGCCCGCGAGCGGCGCGGCCACCCTCGGCGCCTCAGACGTCGTCGGGCACACCGCGCACGAAGCCGGGTGGTCGGTCGTCAACACCGACCATCACTGACCCGAGGTCGCCTCGCGGCTGCACAGGTGCTGCACCTTGTCGGCGAAGTCGACGAGCGTGGTGTCGTGCTTGAGCGGCTTGCCGAGCACGGCGAACACGAGGTTCTTCGGCGTCGCGAGCAGCCACGGGTTGTCGGCGTCGTTCCACGCGTCGTAGACGCGCTTCGCCTCGACCCAGCGCAGCTTGACCGGCGAGCGGCGCATGATGACCTCGGCGAGGTACGCGCCGGCGGCGCGAGCGAGATCGGGGTCGGGGCTCTCTTTGAGGCGCTCCTCGAGGCGGGCGAGGCTCTCTTTCGAGAAGTCGAGGGCCTCGTCGAGGCGCGCGAGCTCACCCGCGATGCGGCGAACCTGCTCTGCGAACGCGTCGGCGGTGGGGGGGCTCACGCGATCGACACCCGATCTCGCCGCGGCGCCGACGGAGCGGGCGACGTCTCGACGCGGTTGCCGCCGGCCTCCTGGGCGAGGCGCAGGTTGAGCGAGGCCTCGCGCATCAGCGAGCCGAAGCCCACCGACGCCTTCGGGGCGATCTTCGGGTCGTAGGTGGCGAGGCCGCACGACGCCGTGCCGCCGTCGTAGGTCTGGAGCCGCGACAGCCGGGCGACGAGGCGGCTCGCGACGGTCATCGCTCCCTCGCGCGGCGTGTGCGGCAGGAACACGAGCAGGCGGTCGTCGGTGAACGGCACGCACAGGTCGATGTCGCGCAAGAGGCCCGAGGTCAGGCCCAGCGCCTCGGCGCGAATCGCGGCCTTCGCGCTCTCAGCGCCGGCGACCTTGAGCAGCCGCACCTCGAGCTGATCGAGCGCGACCATGAGGAACGCGAGCGGGTACTGATACCGGCGGCTGCGCTTCACTTCCATGCCGAGGAACCTCTTGAAGAAGGCGAGGTCGTGAGTGTTCGTGCCCGACTGAGCGGCCGCCTGGGTGCGGGCCTTCTGGAGCTCGGCCTCGAGGTGCTCGACGCGCAGCGAGAGGCCGTGCTGGCGCACCATCGCGTTGGCGACGGCGACGACCTGCGCCTTCTTGAGCGGCGAGATGAGCCACGCGTCGGCGCCGGCGCGGGTGGCGCGCTCGATCATGAGCTCTTCCTCGGGCGGGTACGTGAGCACCACCGGGCAGTGCGGGCGCAGCTTCTTCAGCTTGCCGCACAGCGCCTCGCCGTCGAAGGTGCCCGAGACCGAGGTGAAGACGACGGCGGGCTCGACCTTGCGCGACTGCAGCACGGCCTCGTCGATGAAGTGCACGACCGCGACCTCGAAGCCCGACTGCTCGAGGAACCGCTTCACCGCGTTTGAGATCGGTACCGAAGGCTCGGCGACGAGAGCGCGAGGTCCAGACACTTCAGACCTCCATCACTTCCTTTTCCTTCTTCGCGACGAGCTCGTCGACCTTGGCGATGCCGCCGTCGGTCTCTTTCTGCACCTTCTCTTGCGTGCGCTTGTTGTCGTCTTCGGTGATCTTCTTGTCCTTCAGCATCGTCTTGAGGCGCTCGTTCGCGTCGCGCCGCTCGTTGCGAATGGCGACCTTGTGGTCTTCGCCCTTCGTCTTCACCTGCTTCGCGATGTCCTTGCGGCGCTCTTCGGTGAGCGGAGGAATCGGCAGGCGGATCAGCTCGCCGTCGTTCATGGGGTTCAAGCCCAGGTTCGCCTCGCGAATGGCCTTCTCGAGCTCCTTGATGATGCTCTTGTCCCACGGCTTGATCGTGATCATGCGCGGCTCGGGCACCGCGAGCGCGGCGCACTGCGCGAGCGGCGTCGGCGTGCCGTAGTAGTCGACCTTGATGCCGTCGAGCATGCCCAGCGACGCGCGGCCCGTGCGGATCTTCGCGAGGCCGGCCTTCAAGTCTTCCAGCGTCTTGTCGATGCGAACCTTCAGCTCCTTCAGCACTTCATCGCTCATGATGAAACCCTCCTCTTAGGCCCAGGCCGTCTCGTTCGCGCCCACCACGGTACCGATGCTCATCGGGTCATTCACCGCGCGGAAGATGTTACCGGCGCGGCCGAGATCGAACACGACGATCGGCTTCTTGTTGTCCATGCAGAGCGAGATGGCCGTCGAGTCCATCACGTTCAGGCGCTGCTGCAGCACGTCGATGTACGTGACCGACTTGTAGCGGCGCGCGTTCGGGTTCTTCTTGGGGTCCGAGTCGTAGACGCCGTCGACCCCGGTGGCCTTCAAGATGACCTCGGCGCCGATCTCCATCGCGCGCAGCGACGCCGCGGTGTCGGTCGTGAAGTAGGGGTTGCCGGTGCCGGCGGCGAAGATGGTGACGCGGCCCTTCTCGAGGTGCCGAACGGCGCGGCGCCGAATGTAGGGCTCGCTGATCTGCTCCATCTTGATCGCCGAGAGCACCCGCGTGAAGACGCCGGCCTTCTCGAGCGCGTCTTGCATCGCCATGGCGTTGATGCAGGTGGCGAGCATGCCCATGTAGTCGGCGCTCGCGCGGTCCATCCCCTCGGTCGCTCCCTTGACGCCGCGAAAGATGTTGCCGCCGCCGATGACGAGCGCGATCTGAACGCCGCTCGCGGCGACCTCTTTCACCTCGTTCGCGATGCGAGAGAGCGTCGGAGGGTGGATGCCGTACCCGCCCTTCTCCGCCAGGGCTTCGCCTGACAGCTTGAGGAGAATGCGCTTGTACGCCATGGCCGCGGTCTTAACGGATGCGACAGCGTCGCTCAACGACAACTCGCGCGCCCGTCAGGGCAGCGGCCCGAACGGCGCCGAGGTCGCGGTGCTGGAGCCGTTGGCGTTCGTCGCGGTCACGACGATGCGCAGCGTGAAGCCGTCGTCGGCGGGCGTCGGCGTGTACGTCGCGGCGGCCCCGACCAGCCTGCGGTAGTCGAGGCCCCGCGCAGGCCACAGCGTCGTCGCGCTCGCGGGCAGCTGCGGCAGCGTCGGGTCGACGTCGCCGAACGCGTGCAGGGCGGCGGCGTCGGCGTCGGCGAGCGCGCCGTCTCCGGCGGCCATCCACAGCACCTCGCCGTCGAACGGGGCGAGCTCGAACGCCGGCAGCCCCGTGGGGATCTGCGACGCGCTGAGCGGCGTGAAGGCCGCTCCGTTCACCGACAGCTTGAGCTCGGCCGGAGCCCACGCAGCGACGACGGTCTCTGCGACCCCGGAGCTCGCCGCGCGCGAGACCCGCACCGCGTTCTGGGTGCCGTCGTCGCGCTCGAACGACCAGCTGCCGGGCCCAGGGGAGTAATAGAGGTGCAGCTTCTTCAAGGCGCTGCTCTGGGCGACGAGCAGCGTCGGGAAGGCGAGGCGTGTGGTCAGGGGGCTCCAGCGCGGGCGGGCGCGAAACGCGACCCAGCCCCGATTGGCGGCGACGAGGCTGGCGGGCGCCGACAGCACCGAGTCGGGCCGCGTCGCTGCGGCGCCCGACGTCTCGACGTACGGAGTCGGCCCGGCGCCCGCCTCGAACTGCACGCCGTCGACGCGAAAGGTGATCGCCTGCCCCGGCGAGCCGCAGGTGCCGACGACCACGTGCATGCCGACGGCGTTCGCGAGCGTCGTGCTCGAGACGGTGAGGCGCTGCCAGCTGCCGTTGCCGATCGCCTGCACGACGCCCCAGCTCGTGAGGTACGTCGACGTCGAGTCGAACTCGTCGACGTCGATGCAGACGCGCGCGCCCGCCGGCGCCTTCACCCACGCGCTCGCCGCGTACCTCGCCGCGGGGGTCAGCCCGAAGACGTTCGCGACCGCGCTCTGACGGGTGTCGACGCCGTTCGTGGTCACGCGCGCCGAGGTGGCGCCGAACTTCCGATCCGAGCCGTCGCGCGCGAGCAGCGGGAAGTTCGCGGCCACCGCGCTCGAGCTCCACACCCCCCAGTTCGCGAGATCGACCTCGGCGCCGCCGTTGACGAAGAGGTTGGTCGCCGCCGCCCAGGTGCCGACGCTCGAGTCCTGCGACAGGCCGTCGCCCTGGCGGCCGCCGTCGCGCGTCGCGTCGGTCTGCACGTTCGAGCCCGCCAGCGTGCTGACCCCCGCGAGCGGCGCGCAGCCGCCTCCGTCGGCCTGGCACTGCAGCCACACGTGGCTCGTCGTGACGGCGCCGCCGTCGGCGTTCACCCAGGTGCCGACGTCGGCGAGGAGGCCGGGCCCCGCGTCGCTGCGAATCGCAGGCTCGCGCGTGTTCTGCGGCAACGGGCTCGAGGCGGCGCCGCCTGCGGTACCCCCGGAGCTGCCTCCGCCAGCCGTGCCTCCGCCCGCGCTGCCGCCGCCGCCGCCGTCTCCGCCCGCGCTCTCACCGCCTGCGGTGCCGCCTCCGGCGGTCTGCCCTCCCGCACTGCCGCCGCCGGCGGCGCCGCCGCCCTCGACGCAGACCTGCCGCACGCACGCCCAGCCGTCGATGCAGTCGGCGTCAGAGACGCAGGCGAACGTGTGCCCGCCCGCCCGGGGCTCGAAGGTGCACGCCGCGAGCGTGCACAACGTGACGGTGGCCGCTCTCGCTCGCAGGAGGCCGAACTCTACACCCGCGTTCGACACCGCCCCGAGCGTGCGCGTATAGGGGTGGGCATGCGGCGCGCTCGAGTCATGCTCCTGGGTCTGCTCGCGCTGTGCGGCTGCGGGCGCACGCAGGGCTTTCAGAGCCCCGACCCCCGGCGGCCCGCGACGCAGGAGCAGGGCCTCGACGTCGACGCCTCGGCCGACTTCACGTTCTGCCACTGCCACCACGGGGTCGGCCCCGGCTTTCACGGAGAGGTGAGGGTCACGCTCAGCAACCCCACCGCGACGGCGCGCAGGGTCTCGATTCCCCGGCTCGAGGTCGAGAGCCCGGGCCCCGGCGGCAAGCGCAGCGTCTACGCGACGAACGCGACGGGGTTGATCGGCACGCTGCAGCAGCAGAACGGCGCGCGTCAGCCCGTGACCGAGTTCACGGTGCCGGCGCAGGGCACGGTCACCTTCATCACGATTCCCCAGAGCGCGTACTTCGACGGCCCGCAGACGTTCGCCGACGTCGAGCACGCCGACCTCTTGCGCGTGGTGCTGTCGATCGACGGCAAAGAAGTGCGCCACGAGAGCGGCGCGCTCACGATGGACCAGGAGCCGTAAGGCTCAGGGCTGCGTCGTCTCTTCGGAGGCGTTCGCGGTCTCGATCGCGGCCGCGGTCTTCATGAGCGCGGCGGCGAGGCGGCGCAGATCATCGGGCGACACCCGCACCTGGGTGATCTCGCCGGCGGCGTCCATCACCTCGAGCACGGCATGGCGGCGGTGTACCCGAGGCGCGAGGCGAAAGGTCGCCCCGGTGGCGCTGGCGATGACGACTGTCTTCATGACGCGCTCTTCAGCGAAACGGTCTTCACGACCTTCGATTGTCGTGAAGACCGCCGGTGGGCGTTGCTCCCACCCCCCACCCGTCACTGCTGGAGGGTCTTGGCGACCTCGGCCGCGAGATCGTCCTTCTTCTTCTCGATGCCCTCGCCGACCTCGATGCGCGCGAAACGCTTCACGTTCAGCTCGCCGCCGGCCTTCTTGGCGGCCTCGGCGACGACCTCGCGCATCTTCTTCTTGTCTTCTTTCACCCAGGGCTGATCGACGAGGCAGACGCTCTCGTAGAACTTCTCGAGCTTGCCCTTCACGGCGCCCTCGACCTTGTCGGCGGGGAGCGTGATCTTCTTGATCTCGACGACCTGCGACGCGGGCACCTTCTCGAGCCGGCCGCCGACCTCGACCTGGAGCTTCTCGGCGTCCTGCGAGCGCAAGATGCCGCGCACGGGCTTGCCGTCTTTGATGACGACCTGAACCGTGTTCTCCATCTCGAACTTGATGTCTTCCTGCGCCTTCGCGACCGCCGCGGCCGCCACCTCTTCGCGCCGCGTGTACTGAGGCTTCATCGACGCGACCTGGAGCGCGAGCTCCTTCGCGGCGGCGACCGTGTCGGCGTGCTTCGCGACCGCGTCGCTCGAAGCGCTGAGCTCGACGAGCGCGCCGATCTTGCCGCTGTGCACGTAGCCGACCACGAGGCCGTTGCCGTCGACCGAGAACCGCGCGAAGCGGCGAATGTCGATCTTCTCGCCGATCTTGGCGGTGGCCTCGGTGACGAGGTCTTTCACCTTCTTGCCGCCGAGCGTCTGCTCGAGCAGCAGCACCTTCTCGTCGGCCGCCGTGCCCTGGGGCACGTCTTCGGCGCGCACGTACGCCGGAGCCGCCTTCGCGACGTGCTCGGACACCTGCGCGACCAGCTTCAAGAAGTCGTCGTTGCGCGCGACGAAGTCGGTCTCGCAGTTGATCTCGACGATCGCGCCGGTGCGCGAGTCGCCCGTCACGAACTGGCCCACGAGGCCTTCGGCGGCCACACGGCTGCCCTTCGAGGCGGCCTTGCTGATGCCCTTCTTGCGCAGCCACTCTTCGGCGGCGGCGAAGTCGCCCTTGGTCTCGGCGAGGGCCTTCTTGCAGTCCATCATGCCTGCGCCGGTCTTCTCGCGCAGATCCTTCACCATTGCGGCGGTGATCTCAGCCATGTCTGTTCTTTCGGTGAGGGGTTATTCGGCGGTGGCTTCTTCGCCGGCCGGCTTCGACTCTTCGGTGGCGGTGGCGATGGCTTCGACCGACGGCTGGCTCTTGATCTCGACGACGGGGCCCTTGCCCGGGCGCTCCTTGACGAAGCGGCGGCGCTCGCCGCCACCCTCGGCCTTGCGGCGCTCTTCGGCCTCGTCACGCTCGGCCGCGCCGGACGCCTTGTAGCGGGCGCCGCCTTCGATGCAGGCCTCGGCGATCTTCGAGGTGAACAGCTTGATGGAGCGGATCGCGTCGTCGTTGCCCGGGATCACGAAGTCGATGCCGTCGGGGTCGCAGTTGGTGTCGACGAGGCCGATCACGGGAATGCCGAGGCGCGAGGCCTCGTGCACGGCGATCTGCTCTTTCTTCGGGTCGATCACGAACACGCAGCCCGGCAGGCGGGACATGTCTTTGATGCCGCCGAGGTTCTTCTCGAGCTTCTCCTGCTCGCGAACGAGGCCGGCGACCTCTTTCTTGGGCAGGCGCTCGAACGTCCCGTCCTCCGACATCTTCTCGATGCTCTTCAGGCGATCGATGCCCTGCTTGATGGTCTTGAAGTTGGTGAGCGTGCCGCCGAGCCAGCGGTTCGTGACGAAGAACTGGTTCGAGCGCCGCGCCTCTTCCTGGATCACGTCCTGCGCCTGGCGCTTGGTGCCGACGAACAGCACGTAGCCGCCGCGGGCGGTGACGTCGGCGACGTAGCGAAACGCCGCGCGCGCCATGGTGACCGTCTTCTGGAGGTCGATGATGTAGATGCCGTTGCGGGCGCCGAAGATGTAGGGCTTCATCTTCGGGTTCCAGCGCTTGGTCTGGTGACCGAAGTGGACGCCGGCTTCGAGGAGCTGCCGCATCGTGATGCCGCCTGCGGGAGCCATCTGCTGCTGCTGATTCTCTTCCATGACTTTCTACGTTCCTGTCTTTTGCGTACTGCGAGTTTTGTTGTTCCGCCACGCTCGGTACTGCGCTGAAGCCTCCCCTCGTGGGTCGTGCCCGGAAGCACGGTTCCCAAAGGGACGCGAGGTCAGCTCCGATTCGTGTGTGAGATGGACTGCTTGGGACTGCGATGAGGCTCGACGCCCTTACCAAAGCCCCTAAGGGCCTGCAAGATCAGGCCGCGCGATGAGGCGGACCCGCTCGGCTGCACCTCGCAAAGAGCAGCGCGAGCGGCGCCCAGCTCACTGGCAGGTGAGCACGCTCGAGAACGCGCCGACCGGCGTCGAGCCGCCCGCCGAGTAGTAGAGCCTGCCGAACGGCGCCCAGCTCGTGAGCCCCTCTTTGTCGCCGGGCCGGCACGGCGGGTCGCCGCTGCACGCGCCCGACGTCGGCGACAGCTCGACCGTGCCCCCGGTCGGCTGGCGCGCTCCGGCGTAGTCGAACTGGCGCGTCATCACCTGCTTCTTGAAGCCGCTCGCGTCGGCCACCCACCGCGACGCGGTCACCTGCAGGCGCGTCGGCGTCACCGAGCCACGCGGCCGAGCGATCGAGAACGCTCCGTTGTCGGTCGCGAACGCGAGCCATGCCCAGTTGTAGCCGGGGTGGTTCGACAGCCAGACCTCGAGGTCCGACTTCGCCGGAGCGTTCGTGTCGTGCATCACGTACGACACGAACCAGTGGTTTGCGCTCGCGTCGCGGAAGAACGCGACGTCGGGGTCCGACAGGCTGCGGCCCGTGACCGACGTCTGATCGCGGACCACGGTGTCGGTCGCGCTCTTGCCGGTGCCGTTCTCGTTCACCGTGAAGTGCTTCACGACCGCCGCGGCGTCGCGGTACGCCACGCCCACCTGCTGCAGCGTCGCCACGGTCGAGCACGTCTGCGGGCTCGACCCATCGGCGATCGACGAGTCGGCGCCCACGCCGGGCAGCACCGCCGCGTTCGCGACCAGCGTGCTCGGCTGCGTGTTGTAGTCGAGCACCGCTCCGCCGACCTGCGTGATGCTCCACGTGGTCGAGACCAGCGTGGGCTCGACGCGGTACCAGCGCAGCCCGACGCCCGCCTCGCGCCAGACGAGCATCACGCGCCGGCCGCTGCCGCGCACGAGCCGCAGCGAGTCGAGCGTGTTGCCGGTGTTGAAGAGGCTCCAGTTGTAGGCGCGCGTCGCGCCGCTCGAGTCGACGTAATAGAGGTCGATCTCGTTGCCGGTGCCGTCGCTCGCCGTGTCGTAGAGGCCGCCGACGATGAAGCCGTCGCCCGCCTGCACGATCGCGACGTCGGTGTAGCGGAACGAGCTCTCGATGGTGACCACGGGGCCCGTCGGCGTGCCGCTCGCGTCGAGCTTCTGCACGTAGAGGCCGTCGGCGCCACCCGCCATCACGAGCGCTCCGCCCGCGAGCGCGTCGGAGCCCGTGCCGTTCACGCCGCCCGCGCAGCTCGCAGCCGAGTAGAAGAACGGAGCCACCTCGAGGTCCGTCCACGCCACCGGCGAGGCGATGTTGTACGTCGACGACAGGTACGGCTCGTCGGCCACGCCGTCGCAGTCGTTGTCGAGCCCGTCGCACGAAGGCGCCGTCGGCGAGCCCGCGGTCACGCTGCACACCGTGCTCGCCCCGCCCACGGCGCACACCTTGCTGCCCGTGCGCAGGCACACGCCCTGCCCGACCGTGCAGCTCTGGCCCTTGTCGGTGAAGGTCTCGTCGGTCGAGCCGTTGCAGTTGTCGTCGAGCTCGTTGCAGGTCTCGGCGCTCGGGTTCACGTTGCGCACGCACTGCACGCTGGCGCCGGTACAGTGCTGCGTGCCCGGGCCGCAGACGCCGAGCTGGCCGGTGGAGCACGCCGCGCCGCCGCCGGGGTCGTTCTCGTCGGCGCCGCCGGCGCAGTTGTCGTCGATGCCGTTGCAGACCTCGGTCGCCGTCGGCCTCACCGCGGGGTTGCCGTCGTTGCAGTCGTTGCCGTTCGTGACCCGGCCGCCGAGCGGGCCGCACTGCATGAGCGGAGCGCCGGCGCCGAAGCCGTCGCCGTCGCCGTCGGCCCAGTAGTTCTGCGTCGGCAGGCCGTTGTCGACGCCGCCCGCGCAGTTGTCGTCGACGCCGTTGCACACCTCGATCGCGCCGGGCTTCACCGCCGCGTTCGCGTCGTTGCAGTCCTGGTTGTTGGTGACGCGGCCCGAGATCGGCGCGCACGCCGACTGCGGCGACAAGATCGAGCTGCCGTAGCCGTCGCCGTCACCGTCGGGCCAGTAGCTCAAGAACGTGAGCCCGTCGTCGACGCCGCCGAGGCAGTTGTCATCGAGGCCGTTGCAGACCTCGGTCGCGCCGGGGTGCACACCACCGCGGGTGTCGTCGCAGTCGGAGTTGTTCGGGGCACGCCCGGGAACCGGAGCGCACGACATCACCGAGCTCGTGCCGGTGCCGTAACCGTCGGCGTCGCTGTCGACGTAGTAGGCGACGGTCATCGTGCCGTTGTCGATCATGCCGTCGCAGTTGTCGTCGACCATGTTGCAGGTCTCGGTGGCGCCGGGCCGCACGGTCGAGAGGCCGTCGTTGCAGTCGGTGTTGTTCGTGACCTTGCCGGCGATCGGCGCGCACGACGAGACCGCCGTCGCGGTCGTGGCGCCGTACCCGTCGGAGTCGAAGTCCGTGTAGTAGTTCGAGAACGTGAGCCCCTCGTCGACGGCCATGTCGCAGTCGTCGTCGCGCGTGTTGCAGACCTCGGTGGCGCCCGGCTTCACCGCGAACACGGCGTCGTCGCAGTCGAGGTTGTTCGTCACCTTGCCGTTGACGGGCGTGCAGCTCGACTGCGCGGGCGCGAGCTTGTTGCCGTACGTGTCGCCGTCGCCGTCGGGGTAGTAGTTCGTGAAGGTGAGGCCGTTGTCGGCGCCGCCGACGCAGTCGTCGTCGATGCCGTTGCAGACCTCGGTGGCGCCCGGCTTGATGGCGGCGCTCGAGTCGTTGCAGTCGGTGTTGTTGGTGACGCGGCCCGCCACCGGCGAGCACGCGACGACCGCGGAGCCTGCGCCGAACCCGTCGCTGTCGCCGTCGGCGTAGTAGCTGACGAACTGGAGGCCGTTGTCGACACCGCCGGCGCAGTCGTCGTCGACGCCGTTGCAGACCTCGGCGGCGCCGGGCTTCACCGACATGTTGTTGTCGTTGCAGTCGCCGGTCGTCGTCACCCGCCCGGCGATCGGCAGGCAGGCGCTCATCGGGGCGACGATCGCGCCCACGCCGTCGCCGTCGGCGTCGGGGTAGTAGTTGACGAAGGTGAGGCCCTCGTCGGCGCCGCCCATGCAGTTGTCGTCGACGCCGTTGCACATCTCGGGAGCGCCGGGCTTGGTGGTCGGGTTGGCGTCGTCGCAGTCGTTCGAGTTGGTGACCTTGCCGGCGACGGGGCCGCAGCTCATCTCGACGGTGCTGCCGGCGGCGCCGAAGCTGTCGCCGTCGACGTCGGGGTAATAGCCGAGGTACTGGATGCCGTTGTCGACCTGGCCGTCGCAGTTGTCGTCGCGGCGGTTGCAGATCTCGGTGGCGCCGGGCTTCACGGTGGGGTCGCGATCGGCGCAGTCGCTCTTGTTGGGCACCTTGCCCATGATCAGGGTGAGGCAGCTCGACTGCTTCGGGCCCATGGCGTCGCCGAAGCCGTCGCCGTCGGAGTCGTCGTAGAAGTCTTGAAACGGGAGCCCGTTGTCTTTGGTGCCGTCGCAGTCGTCGTCGCGGTCGTTGCAGGTCTCGGCGACTCCGGGGCGAATGGCGGCGTCGTTGTCGTTGCAGTCGCCGCTCGAGGTGACCTGCCCCTGGGGAGGAGCGGCGCAGCCGGAGCCGGCCATGAGCGGGCCGCCGACTCCGTCGCCGTCGACGTCGTGGTACCAGGTCGCGACGGGCAGGCCCTCGTCTTTCACGCCGTCGCAGTCGTCGTCGACGCCGTTGCAGATCTCGCTGGCCTCGGGGTGAATGGCCGAGTCGTCGTCGTTGCAGTCGAGGTACTGGACCTGGGTGCAGCGGCCGGTGCCGGCGAAGCCGTCGCCGTCGTTGTCGAGGCACGTCTCCATCGGGAGCGGGTTGCCGGCGTCGTGAGGCACGATCCGCTCGCCCTTGCCGCAAGAGAGCAGAGTGATCAGGACGAGACCGGGTACGAGGAAGCGCACGACGAACGGGAAGCCCTCTACGTCACCGTAAGGGCGGCAAGCAAACCGGGGCTTGGGCTACCTGGGACCGAAAGACGACAGGGCGAAGAAGGCGCGGATCTTGTCGTTGGTCTCGCGCAGGCGGGCCGAGAGGGTTCGAACGAAGGTCCACAGGAGCACGTAGGCGAGCTCCTTGTCGGTGAACATGACCTCGTCGAGCTTTTCCCGCTGCAATTCGTAGAGCTTGCAGCTGACGTGGGCGATGGCGTCGGCCGACCGGGGGCCGTCTTCGATGAGCGACATCTCGCCGAAGTACTGGCCGCGCTCGAGGATCGCGAGGGCCTCTTCGCCGATGCCCGGGACCATCTTGGAGATGCGGACCTTGCCCTCGGCGATGATGAACATCGAGGTGCCGGGGTCGCCCTCCTTGAAGATGTGCGAGTTGATCTTGAACTCGACCTGCTTGAGGGCTCCGCCGAGCTTCCGCAGCTGAGCGTTGGTGAGCCCTTCGAAAAGCGCTACCTTGCGGAGGATTTCGACGTCCACGGTTAAGAGGCAGTCTCCAGCAACTGAAGGGTGCGTCAAGTGTCCGACACGAACAAAGTCACAATCATCGGTTCCGGCCCGGCCGGCTACACCGCCGCCATCTACGCCGCGCGGGCGAATTTGAAGCCCGTCGTCTTCGCGGGAGGGCCGACGGAGCACGACAAGAACCGCGTGCCGGGCGGGCAGCTGATGATCACGAACGACGTCGAGAACTACCCGGGCTTCCCCGAGTCGGTGACGGGCCCCGACCTGATGGAGAAGTTCCAGAAGCAGGCCGAGCGGTTCGGCACGAAGGTGCACCTCGAGAACGCGGTGTCGATCGACTTCTCGAAGCGGCCGTTCACGATCGTGGGCGAGAGCGTGACGTACAAGAGCGAGGTCGTGATCGTGGCGACGGGCGCGACGGCGAAGTACCTGGGCCTGCCGAGCGAGTCGCACTTCAAGAACCGCGGCGTCTCGGCGTGCGCGACGTGCGACGGCTTCCTGTACCGCGGCAAAGACGTGATCGTGGTGGGCGGCGGCGACACCGCGATGGAAGAGGCGACGCACCTCGGCAAGATGTGCGCGTCGGTGACGGTGGTGCACCGGCGCGACTCGCTGCGGGCGTCGAAGATCATGCAGGAGCGCGCGCTGAAGCACCCGAAGCTGAAGTTCGTGTGGAACTCGGCGATCGAAGAGATCGTGGGCGACGACAAGGGCGTGACCGGCGCGATCGTGAAGAACGTGATGTCGGGCGACAAGCACAAGATCGACGCGGCCGCCGTGTTCGTGGCGATCGGGCACACGCCGAACACCGAGCTGTTCAAGGGCGTGCTCGATCTGCAGCCGAACGGGTACCTGAAGGTGCACCCGGGCTCGACGCGCACGAATGTCGAGGGCGTGTTCGCGTGCGGCGACGTCGCAGACAGCTACTACCGGCAGGCCGTCACGGCCGCCGGCACCGGCTGCATGGCGGCGATCGAAGCCGAGCGGTGGATGATCGAGAACAACATCGGCTGAGCGCAGCGCTCATCGGCACGCCGGGTCGCACTCGTAGAACTGGGTGACCCAACGGCCCCGCTCGCACCGGTAGCAGCTGCCCCGCTGACAAAGCTCCTGGCAGCTCGCGCGGTCGTCGCGGCACGTCGCGATGCAGTTCACCTCGGGGCAGATGAGCCGCTCGGAAGGAGCAAAGTCGCAGCGGTCGCTGGTTCCGCACCCGGCGAGTAGCACCACGCTGAGCTGCAGCGCCCGCATGCGCATGGGCGAGACGATAGCCCTCCCCGGGCTCAGTATCGACTCGCGGTGACCGTGACCTCGTCGCGGTCGTGGTAGAGCTGGCGCATCTTCACGTTGCGCCAGCCGCCCTGCTCGAGAGTGGCGCGCACGCGATCGAGCATCGGCCACTTGTCCTTCATCGGCAGCTTGATGTTCGCGACGAGTCGAATCGCCCACTGCCTCCGCGCCCACTTCGCGAGCAGCTGCGCGACCTCGAGGGGCCTCCACGCCATGTCGCAGAACAGCCAGTCGGCGGGCTCGTCGGGCTCGAAGCGGAAGGCGCTGTCCTGCACGTGGATGAGCTTCTTGTGCTGGAGCTTGAGCTGCGCAGGGTCGACGGCGATCACGCGGGCGCCGCGCGAGAGCAGCCGCTGCGTCCACCCGCCCGGAGCCGCTCCGAGGTCGACGCAGGTCTCTTTCGCACCCGGCGCATCGCCCGCCCAGTCGAGGGCCTCTTCGAGCTTGAGCGCCGCGCGAGACAGAGTGTCGGCGTCACGACGCATGCGCTTGGGAGCAGCGGTCGGCCGATCGCCGAACACCACGAGGTCGCGATCCAGCGCGCAGGCGACGAAGCGCTCGGGGCCGGGCTCGAGCGACGGCAGCGCGTCGGGGAGCTTCTGCCCGTCGGGCGCCCACGCCTCGAGGGTGCCCTTCGGGCCGGGAGCCTCGATGACGCGAAAGCCGGCACGGCCGAAAACAGGAACGAGCTCCGAGGGCTCACACTCGACGGCTCCGGCGCCGACGAGCTCGGGCTTGAGCTTCGCGCGGGTCAGCTCTTGATGAAGAAACGTCTCGAAGCCGGGCCGGCAGAGATAGAGGTATCGGTGGGTGCGGGGCTTGCGCACGGGGGGAGGCGTTCTTAGCTTGGCGCCACTGCTATTTCCCTTGGCTTTCGGAACCGGCCGCTACAGAAGGACACGTAATGATTGAGTGGACGATCCGGAAGATCATCGGCACCAAGAACGACCGGGAGCTCAAGAAGGCGTGGCCAAAGGTGGCGCGCATCAACGAGCTCGAGTCCAAGTATCGGGCGTTGTCCGACGCCGAGCTCCCGGCGACGACGCAGAAGCTGAAGGAGCAGGTGCAGAACGGTAAGCCGCTCGACGAGGTGCTGTACGACGCGTTCGCGCTGATCCGCGAGGGCGCCCGGCGCGAGATCGGGCAGCGGCACTTCGACGTGCAGCTGATCGGCGGCATGTTCCTGCACCAGGGCTGCATCGCCGAAATGCGCACCGGCGAAGGCAAGACGCTGACGGCGACGGCTCCGTCGTTCTTGAACGCGCTCACCGGGCGCGGCGTTCACATCGTCACGGTGAACGACTACCTCGCCCGCCGCGACGCCGAGTGGATGGGGCGAATCCACAAGCGGCTCGGGCTGACGGTCGGCTGCATCCTGCACGACCTCACCGATCGCGAGAGGCAGGTCGCGTACCGCGCCGACATCACCTACGGGCAGAACAACGAGTTCGGGTTCGACTACCTGCGCGACAACATGAAGTTCCGCCTGCAGGACTACGTGCAGCGCGAGCTGAACTTCGCGATCGTCGACGAGGTCGACTCGATTCTGATCGATGAGGCGCGCACTCCGCTGATCATCAGCGGCCCGACCGAGGACACGACCGACAAGTACTACAAGGTCGATCAGGTGATCCCGGGCCTGCTGCCCGATCAGGACTACGTGCTCGACGAGAAGAACCGCTCGGTGTCGCTGACCGATGACGGCATCGAGAAGCTCCAGTCGCGCCTGAAGATCCCGAACCTCTACGCGCCCGACGAGATCGAGACGCTGCACCACGTCGAGCAGGCCCTACGCGCGCACACGCTCTACAAGCGCGACCGCGAGTACGTCGTGAAAGACGGCGAGGTGGTGATCGTCGACGAGTTCACCGGCCGGCAGATGCCGGGGCGCCGCTGGTCCGACGGCCTGCACCAGGCGATCGAGGCGAAGGAAGGCGTGAAGATCGAGAACGAGAACCAGACGCTCGCGACGATCTCGTTTCAGAACTACTTCCGCATGTACTCGAAGCTCTCGGGCATGACCGGCACCGCCGACACCGAGGCCGAGGAGTTCGCGAAGATCTACAACCTCGACGTCCGCGTCGTGCCGACGAACCGGAAGATGGTTCGCAGCGACGTCGAAGACGTCGTCTACAAGACCGAGCGCGAGAAGTACCAGGCGGCCGTCGAAGAGCTCGCCGAGCTGCACAAGAAGGGGCAGCCGGTGCTGGTCGGCACCGTCTCGGTCGCGAAGAGCGAGGTCTTCTCGCAGTTCCTCAAGAAGAAGGGTGTGCCGCACAACATCCTGAACGCGAAGCAGCACCTTCGAGAGGCCGACATCATCGCGCAGGCAGGTCGCAAGGGCGCGGTCACGATCTCGACGAACATGGCCGGCCGCGGCACGGACATTCTGCTGGGCGGCAACCCCGAAGTGATGGCGAAGGCCGAGGTCGGGCCCGAGCCGATGGTGCCCGAGGCTCCTGAGGGCACGCAGCCCGATCTGACGGCGCACAACGCGGCGGTGGCCGAGCACAAGGCGAAGTTCGAAACGACGCTCGCGAAGTTCAAAGAGCAGACGCAGCGCGAGCGCGAAGAGGTCGTCGGGCTCGGAGGCCTGTTCATTCTGGGCACCGAGCGCCACGAGTCGCGGCGCATCGACAACCAGCTGCGTGGCCGCGCGGGCCGCCAGGGCGACCCCGGCGTGTCGAAGTTCTACATGTCGCTCGAAGACGACCTGATGCGCATCTTCGGGTCCGAGCGCATTCAGGGGCTGATGGAGCGCCTCGGAATGGAAGAGGGCGAGGTCATCGAGCACAAGTGGCTCTCGCGGGCGATCGAGAACGCGCAGAAGCGGGTCGAGGGGCACAACTTCGACATCCGCAAGAACCTGCTCGAGTACGACGACGTGATGAACCAGCAGCGCAAGACGATCTACCGTCTGCGCCGCCAGGTGCTGGCTGCAGGCGCCGGCATCTCGCTGATCGAGTACGAGGAAGACAAGAAGACGAAAGAGAAGATCAGGTCGGAGCGCACGGTCAGCTTCGCCGACTTCAAAGAGATGGTGCTCGACGCGCTGGAAGACGTGATCGTCGGGCTGACGGACACGTTCGCGGCGTCACGCAACCCGAACACCTGGGACCTCGACGCGCTGCAGCGCGGCGTAAAAGAGACCTTCAACGTCGAGATGAAGTTCCAGCCGACGGGGAAGCCTGAGGACATTCAGGAGCAGATCTACCGGGTGGCCGAGAAGACGTATCTCGATCGCGAGCGCGACTATGGCGACGAGTGGCACCGGTTCTGCCAGCTGCGGTACCTCGCGACGATCGATCAGATGTGGAAGGACCACCTCCTCGCGATGGACCACCTGCGCCAGGGCATCGGTCTGCGCGGGTACGGCCAGAAGGACCCGAAGCTCGAGTACAAGCGCGAGGGTTACGACGGCTTCATCAAGATGCTGGCCGCGATCAAGGTGCAGTTCGTCTCGCAGGTGATGCGGGCGCAGCCGCGCGACGCGCAGGAAGACAGCGAGCGGCTGCAGCGCCAGATGGAGCAGCGCCGCCGCGCCGCCGTCGAGGGCCGCGCCGGAGAAGATGGCAAGCCCCAGGCAGTCGCGAAGCAGGTCGTGCGCGAAGGCCCCAAGGTCGGGCGCAATGATCCGTGCCCCTGCGGAAGCGGCAAGAAGTACAAGAAGTGCCACGGCGCTGCCGAGGCAGCCTGAGGGCAGAGACCTCCGGCCCCCCCGTCACGCGCTCACCCCCTCACCGGGTGACCGGGGGGCAACTGGGCGTCCGGCCCCTCTGTGCCTTCGACCTGGCGCCCATCACCACCCCAGTCACCCGCTCACCCGCTCACCCGCTCACCCGCTCACCCGCTCACCCGCTCACCCGCTCACCCGCTCACCCGCTCACCCGCTCACCCGCTCACCCGCTCACCGGGTGACTGAGGGGCAACTGGGCGTCCGGCCCCTCTGTGCCTTCGACCTGGCGCCCATCACCACCCCGGTCACCCGCTCACCCGGTCACCGGGTGACTGGGGGGCAACTGGGCGTCCGGCCCCTCTGCGCCTTCGACCTGGCGCCCATCACCACCCCAGTCACCCGCTCACCCGCTCACCGGGTGACTGGGGCCCCAAACCCCACCGGCGGAGCCTACGAGTGCTCCTTTGGCCAGGTCGCGAGCTCGACGGCTGCGCTCGGAGTGCCGCTGTTGCTCCCGGTGAAGCCACGCGCCTTCATTAGACGTTGCATCACCTTCGCCGTCCGAACGTCGAAGCATCGCTGCATGACCTGTCGACCTCGGATCATGTCCTTCTGTTCGAGTGCTTCGAGCAACTGCGACCAGGCCTCCGGCGGGAACAGGTCCAGCGCGTCTTTTCCTTCGAGGTACGAACGCAGCGCATTCACCACCACCGTGAATGCCACGCTCCCGCCAGCAGCCGCCAAGACGCGCAGCAACTGGTACTGAGCCGAGCACAGCAACGCGACGTGCGCATCACGGTCAACACAGTCGAGGATCACCCGCAGGTAGTGCTTGTACCACTTGACGTGATCATCGCTGCGGCACGAAACCGCCCGGTAGATCACCTCGAGGAAGATGACCGACATGAGATCGAGCAGCTGCGCCTCGAGCTCCAGCGCCCGCTCGATGTCCTTCACGTCCCTGATCAGCGAGAGGAGCAGTTCGAGATCGCAGGACTCGAGCAACTCCTGCACCTCGATGCCCCTGCCCTCGATGAACTTCAACAGACCTCTCGACACCAAGCGCCCCACTGCCGCGCGGACGGTGTTCTGGCTTACCTCCCACTGTGCGCAGAGCCGGCGCATGCTCGGCAGGTAGTCTCCTGCCCTGAGCTCGCCGCGAATGATCTTCAGTATCAGCAGCCGCTCGAGCCGATCGACCGCGAAGTCCGAGCTCAAGCCCTCACGAGTCCTCATATTCGCCTCCGTTCCCGTGAATGGTCTCCATCAAGTCGTCAGGGTGGTACGGCGTCGCCTTCGACAACTTCCGGTGCGATGGCGCCACCAGATGATCTTGCCGGTCGAGCCTTCTGCACTCGATCGCGAACGCGACGTCTGCGTCGTAGATCACGTCGTGCCCCTCGAGGTCTGCGCGCGTTCGCGCCAGCTTCAAGATGCGATCGTGCGCCCGCGCCGACAGCCCGTACTTCGAGATCGAATCGATCAGCAGCTTCTGCGCGGCCGGCGAGATCCGGCAGTGCTGGTACAGCATCGCCGGCGTCATGTGCGCGTTGCACAGCACTCCCGGGTCGTTCTTGAACCGAGCCGTCTGCACTGCCCGCGCGGCCAGCACCCGCTCGCGGTACCAGGCCGAAGGCTTCCCGTTGTGCTCGCCACCGAAGTGCTTCGAGTCGACCTGGCGCGTCTCGAGCGTGATGTCGATGCGATCGAGCACCGGCCCACTCACCCGAGCGTGGTAGTCGCGCACGCGCAAGTCGCCGCACTTGCAGTCACGCACCTCCGAACCCCAATAGCCGCACGGGCACGGGTTCATCGCCGCGATCAGCATCACCTGGCACGGGTACGTCACCCGCTGCGCCGCCCGCGCCAGCCGCACCACCCCCTCTTCGAGCGGCTGCCGCAGCACCTCGAGCACCTGCTTCTTGAACTCCGGCAGCTCGTCGAGGAACAGCACGCCGCGGTGCGCGAGTGACAGCTCACCCGGCCTCGCGAGCGGCCCTCCACCGACCAGCCCCGCATCCGAGATGGTGTGGTGCGGCGCTCTGAACGGGCGATCGGCGATCAGCGACTCGCCGTCTCGCAAGAGCCCCAGCACCGAGTACACCTTCGTCACCTCGAGCGCCTCGTCCATCGACATCGGCGGCAAGATCGACGGCAGCCGCCGCGCGATCATCGTCTTCCCCGAGCCGGGCGGGCCCGACATGATCATGTTGTGCCCTCCGGCCGCGGCGAGCTCGAGCGCGTCTTTGATCTCGTCCTGCCCGCGCACGTCCTTCAGGTCGAGCCCCGCGTACCCCGCCCCCGTCGCCGCCAGCGACAGCCGATCGAACGGCGTGATCGGCACCTCGCCCCTCAGGTGCGCGACCGCCTCATTCAGGTGCCGCACCGGGATCACCTCGATGCCCTCGACGAGCGCCGCCTCCGGAGCGTTCTGCGCTGGCACGATCACCCCCTTGAACTTGCCGTCCCGCGCCGCGAGCGACAGCGGCAGCACCCCGCGAATCGGCCGCAGCACCCCGTCGAGCGACAGCTCTCCGCCGAACAGGTACTGGCTCACCGGCTCGGGCGCCAGCTGGTTCGCCGCCACCAGCACCCCCAGCGCGATCGGCAGCTCGAACGCCGCCCCCTCTTTTCGAATGTCCGCCGGCGCGAGGTTCACCGTGATGCGCTTCTGCGGAAGAACGAAGTGGTTGTTCTTCAGCGCAGACATCACGCGCACCTTGCTCTCTCGCACCGCTCCTTCCGGCAGACCGACGACTGCGAAGAACGGCAGCCCCAACGACATGTCGACCTCGACGTCGACGGCCACCGCGTCCACTCCCAACAACGCCCCAGACTTCACTTTGGCGAGCATGGTTGCTCCCTCCTTTGTGCGGAGGCTCCAGAGCAACGCCCGTGCAAAACGTAACCGTGATCGACCCGAGCCCCGTTTTCACTCGGGGGCTCTCACGCGTTGAGAGAATGATTCTCGCGACGACCGTCCGAAATTTCGGACTCACCGTCCGTTTTCAGAGCGAGTCGGTCATCATGCCGAGGGTCTCGGCGCCGGCCTGCTTCGCTCCGTCGAGCGCCGAGACCAGCCGCCCGACGTTCGCCGTGCCCTCGGCGACGAAGACCCCCCCGCTCGCCCTTCGCCTTCGCCGCGATCGCGCGAGCGAGCCGCGGCACGCAGTCGGCGTCGGCCAGCGCCTCGGAGCTCAGCTTGAAGACCCGGCTGCGCCCACCGACACCACCAGCTGATCCGGAGGGACGCCGGTCTCGAGCTCGACCTGCTCCTGCTCGGCACCCGCACGTCGAGGTCCTTCTCGATCAGCGGCGTCACCACCATGAAGACGATCAACAGCACCAGCACCACGTCGACCAACGGCGTCACGTTGATCTCGGCGCTCGGCCGCCCCTGCGGCTGAACCGAGCTGTTGCGCACGCGCCGCCGGCTCACCGCTTCACCTCTTCGACGCCCAGCGAGTCCCCCTTCGCGCCCGCATTGCGCGCCAGCGCCATCACGCGCCGCACGTCTTCGAACTGGAGCGCCCGATCGCCCTTCAGCAGCACCTTGCGCCCCGGAGCCGCCGCCAGCTGCGCCCGCATCGCGGCCTCGAACGCGGCCTCCGACAGCTCGCTCTTCTCGAGATACACGCGCCGGTCGGCCGTCACCGAGATGACCCGCCGGTCAGACCTCTTGCGCTCGGCCTCGACCTCCGACGCCTCGGGCAGCTTCACGTCCTTGCCCTGCTGCAGCATCGGCGTCACCACCATGAAGATGATGAGCAGCACGAGCACCACGTCGACCCGCGGAGCGACGTTGATGTCGCTCCGGATGCCACGACCCGTGCCCGAGCCGAACGCCTTCAGGCCTTCGATGCGTGGTGCCACGAGACCGCGTCGAGGAACTCGTTCGACGACTCGGCGATGTCGACCGCGCGGCCGTCGACCCAGCCCTGAAGGACGTTGAACGCCATCACCGCGAGGATCGCGACGAGCAGCCCGAACGCCGTCGTCACCAGCGCCTCGGCGATGCCCTTCGACACCGTGCCGAGCCGTTCACGATGCCGACCACCGCGCCGAGCACCCCCACGAACGGAGCCGTCGAGCCCACCGTCGCCAGCACGCCCAGCCCGCGCTTCATCGTCTGCACCTCGCGCGACGCCTGGCGCTCGAGCGCCCGCGTCACCGACTCGGTCGCGGCGTCGGGGTTCTTCGGCGCCGTCTTGAACGCCGCGAGCCCCGCTCCGATCACGCCGCCCAGGCACCCGACCCGGCCCCCGCTCGGGTTCGCCTGCGAAGCGGCGACGGGCCCGCCTCTCCTTCGATCAACTTCGCGATGCGCGCGGCGAAGGCGCGCGACTCCTGGCCCATCACGTCCAGCGACGCCACGCTCATTCCCGCCATCACGAAGACGACGGCCCTGGCGATGAGCCCCGTCTCCGCCCCAGAGCCCTCGAGCGTGAATTGCGTCGGCCCGCGCTCACGACCTCACTTGCACACCATGCGCATGGGGATCTTGTAGTTCACGATCACCGGCTGCCCCTGAAACGTCACGACGCCGACCTTCCACCGCGCGAGCAGATCCATCGCCACCGCGTCCATGAACGGCAGCGACCTCACGAGCTTGCAGTCGCGCAGCGTGCCCTCGAGCGTCACGGTGCACGACGCGAGCACCACGCCCTCGACGCCCGCCTCCTTCGCCTCGCGCGGGCACTGAAACGCCGGCGGGCTCTTGATGTTCGCCGGCCGCGTCATGCCCTCGCCGAACGCGAGCACCTCGGTGCCCGAGCCGCCCGGCACGCCTCCCGGAGCGCCCAACGTCGAGCCTCCCGGCGGCCCCGCAGGATCCGCGCCGGCCCCAGCCGTGCCGACCGCGTCGGTCGCGCGCGCCGGCGCCGGTGAAGGCTCGGGCTCGGCAGCCGGCTCGGGCTCGGCCTCCTTCGGCTTCTCGGTGGGCAGCTCTTTCGGCGCGACGAGCTCTTTCTTCGGCTGCCGCTGCGGCTTCTTCTCGGCCTTCGGCGGCTCGACGGGAGCCTGCGCCGCCGCCGCGGCCACAGGCGCGGGCGCGGGCGCGGCCGCGGGGCGGCCCGCGAAGAGCTTCACCTCGGCCGGCTCTAGCGAGCGCTCGGCGGGGCGCCCCCCGAACCACGCCGCCGCCGCGAACACCGCGAGGTGAACGAGCACGGTGGCGGCGGCGCCCGCTCCGACGCGGCTCTTCGGCGCCTTGTCACGGAGGAGAACCGAGTCGAACACGCGTCGCGAACACACGCTTCTAGCCCGTTGCCAGTTCCCGGGACACGTGGTTAACAGCGACAACCCTTGGAGGGGGTTCACCGCGTGAGCGTTCGCCGGACTGCTCTATTTCGCCGAACTGCCCTATTTCGCCGAACTGCCCTATTTCGCCGAACTGCCCTTGGGTTGTGCGTCACTGCACTGAGCCTTTTCATTTCACCGCCGGCGCTGGCCCAGAGCCAGGGCACCGCGGTGCTCACCGGCACCGTCACCGACGCCGCGACCGGCAGGCCGGTGCCCGACGTCGTCGTCACCGCGACCTCGCCCGCGCTGCAGGGTGAGCAGGTCGTCGTCACCGACGTCTCGGGCCTGTACCGCATTCCCCAGCTGCCGCCGGGCCAGTACACGCTGCGGCTCGAGGGCGAGGCGTACAAGCCGTTCACGCGCGGCGACATCAGCCTGCGCATCGACCGCACCATTCGCCTCAACGTGCAGCTGCAGCCCGAGTCGATTCAGGCCGAAGAGGTGATCGCGGTGGGCCGGGCTCCGACCGTCGACATCGGCTCGACCACCACCGGCCTCAACGTCGGCAAAGACTTCATCAACAACGTGCCGTTCATTCAGCCCAACACGACGGGCACGCGCAGCTTCGAGGCGCTCGCGGCGGTCGCGCCGCAGGTCAACGCCGACACCTACGGCTACTCGTTCAACGGAGCGACCTCGCCCGAGAACGGCGTGCTCATCGACGGCCTCTCGGTCACCGACGTCGCGTACGGCGGCACGAACCACGCGACGGGCGTCGAAGGCCTCACGATGTCGACGGTGAGCATGCCGGTCGAGTTCGTCGAAGAGGTCAACATCGTCACCGGCGGCTACATGCCCGAGTTCGGCCGGTCGACCGGCGGCATCATCAACGCGATCACGAAGTCGGGCGGCAACGAGTTTCACGGCAGCGTCTTCGGCACGTGGACGCCGGGCTTCCTCACGGCGACGCAGCGGGGCATCACGAAAGAGGCCTCGACGTTCGAGAACCAGACGACGAACTTCAACACGGGCGACTTCGGCATCGAGCTCGGCGGCCCGATCGTGAAGGACAAGCTGTGGTTCTACGTCGGCTTCGCTCCGAGCATTCAGCGCACGCGGCAGCGCCGCACGCTGTACCGCCTCGAGTACGACGACTCGATCGCGCCGGGTGATTGCCCGTCGGCGCGGCTCGACGACTTCGGCAACTGCAAGGTGCTCGACGCCAATGGCGACCAGGCGCGCACCGAGCTGCCCGGCACCACCGACTACAAGTTCCACGACGCGCGCGCGTACAACTACCTCGCGAAGCTCACGTACCTGCTCTCGCCGAACCAGCGCCTCGCGCTCTCGCTGAGCGGAGCGCAGAAGCAGGTGCTGACGCCGACGTTCAACAACTCGCTCGCGGGCAACAAAGACACCTCCGACAACCTCGACCTGTCGCTCAAGTACACCGCCGGCTTCTTCGACAAGCACCTGCTCGTCGACGCGACGATCGGCTGGCACCACCAGTACGTGACGAACCTGCCCGACGACGGCTCGGACATCGGCTCGACGTTCGGAGCCGCCAGCCGCGGCGGCGTCATCTTCCGCCGCTACTCGGCCGCCGACGGCATACAGGGCCACTCGATTCTCGACTTCGAGCGGCTCAACCCCGCGGCCGCCGCCATGTGCAGCGACGCGAACGGAAACCCCGACCCGCGGCTGTGCCCCGCGACGAGCGCCTCCGAGACGTACAACTACGGCGGAGCGTTCTACATGGAGAAGAACAGCCTCGACCGCCTGCAGGCGAAGGTCGTGGTCACCTACCTGCTCAACGCGCTCGGCCACCACGTCTTCAAGGCGGGGCTCGACTACGCGCGCAGCTTCAACGACTCGACGAAGGACTACGGCGGCGGCGCGCTCTACCGCGAGAACCTGAGCGGCTCGGCCTACCGCGAGTACCGGCGGTACGGCTACTTCACCGCACCCGAGACGTTCGTCGACCAGGGCGGCCCCGGCAACCCCGGCTGGCACGCGACCTCGTCCGGCTCCGAGTTCGGCGCCTTTCTGCAAGACAGCTGGAGCCTGCTCGACGTCGTCACCCTCAACGCCGGCGTGCGCTACGACACGCAGCAGCTCTACGCGTACGACGGCTCGCTGGGGCTGACGCTCAACAACATGCTCTCGCCGCGCGTCGGGCTCATCTACGACTTCACGCAGCGCGGCCAGTCGAAGGTCTACGCGAGCTTCGCGCGCTACTACGAGTCGCTGCCGCTCAACGTCGCCGACCGCTCGCTGTCGGGCGAGTACCAGGGCGGCTTCAACCGGTCGAAGACTCCGGGCGCGCTCGGCAACGGCAACCCGGGCTGCCAGCCGCTGGTCAACCTCGATCAGACGGTCGACGAGTGCCGCGACGCGCGCAACGGCGTTCCGCTCGGGTCGCCCACTGAGCCGAGCCAGACGGGCCTCGTCACGGGGGCCGGCCGCTCGCCGGTCGACCCGAACCTGCAGCCGCAGAGCAGCGACGAGTACCTGATCGGCGGTGAGTACGAGGTCATCGAGAACGGCCGCGCCGGCGTCAGCTACACGCACCGCAACCTCAACACGATCATCGAAGACATGAGCCGTGACGAGGGCACCACCTACTTCATCGGCAACCCGGGCTTCGGCATCGCGAAAGACTTCCCGGCCGCGAAGCGCGACTACGACGCCGTCACGCTCTACTTCTCGAAGGCCTTCGCCGATCAGTGGATGACGCAGTTCAGCTACACGTGGAGCTCGCTCCGCGGCAACTACGCCGGCCTCTTCCGGCCCGAGACCGATCAGCTGAACCCGAACCAGAACTCCGACTTCGATCTGCAGTCGCTGATCGTGAACCGCGACGGCCCGCTGCCGGGCGACATCACGCACTCCATCAAGGCGTTCGCCGCGAAGGAGTTCACGATCAACCGCACCTTCAGCGTCACGCTCGGGCTCTCGTACACCGGCCGCTCGGGCACGCCGATCAGCTACCTCGCGTCGCACCCCATCTACGGCACCGACGAGTCGTTCGTGCTCCCGCGCGGGTCGGCCGGGCGCACGCCGTGGCTGCACCAGATCAACGGCAAGCTCGTCGGCACGGCCCGCATCAACGCCGAGAACGCGGTGCAGCTCTCGGTCGACATCTTCAACATGTTCAACTTCGACGGGGTGGAAGAGGTCGACCAGCGCTTCTCGAACGCGGACATCCAGCCCTACAAGCCGCAGATGAACGAAGACCCGCAGGCGGCCGCGTGCATCAACGGCGCGAACGGGGCGTGCGCGACGCAGCTGCGCAAGTACCAGGTCGACGACGCCGGCAACGTGACGGGCACGTCGCCCGTGTACCAGTCCGACTACAACCCGAACTTCAAGCGGGTGAAGCAGTACCAGCAGCCACTGACCGTGCGCATCGGCCTGAAGGTGACCTTCTGATGCGCGCGCGAGCTCTCGTCATCGTGCTGTCGAGCGTCGTGATCGGCTCGTGCGCGGGTCAGCCTCCGCCGGCGTGCCCGGTCGCGGTCGGCAGCCCGCTCGGCGTGCCGCCCGGCGGCAGCCCCCTGGGCTTCTCGCCGGTGCAGTTCGGGCTGCCGAACTTCTGGGCCTCGTACAAACCGCAGTCGGGCACGGGGGCGTGCGCGACGCTGCCCGGCGAAGAGATCGGCTTTCAGAAGTTCGAGACGCCCTTCAAGCCCGACGACAGCAAGGTCGCGATTCGGCCCTTCCTGCTCAGCTTCATTCACGGCAACCCGCTCTCGTACGGGGCGCAAGACTTCGCCGACTACGACCCGTCGAACGACACCGGCGACGATGGGCAGGCGGCGCCGACGGTCGACGCGGTCTTCCGCACCGACCCGAGCGACCCCGAGGGCCTGCTCATCAACGCCCTCGGCGGGGTGCCGGCGGCGCCCGCGGCCGACAACACGTGCCAGGTGAGCGGCGAGCTGGTGAACGAGCAGACCTTCCAGGCCGAGACGTTGGCGCTGGTGCCTCCGCAGCGGGTGCTGTCGGCGCGCGCCGAGGTCGATGCGGGCACGGCGGTGTTCCCCGAGCTGCACGTCCGCTACGCGTGGTCGAACCTCAAGTTCGTGTCGACGAGCGAGGTGCCGGGCTCGCTGTTCACGGCGCAGCTCGAGTACACGGAAGACGCGTGCACGGCGACGTACGAGGTGACGGGCGTGTGGCCCATCACGCTGTGTCACACCGATCTCGACTGCAGCCCTGATCCGCTGCCCGACGTCGCCGAGGCGGACATCGGCATTCCCGGGCGCAGGTTCCAGGGCTCGGGCCTGAACCCCGCGTTCCAAGACGAGGCGCATCCGTTCAAGTGCAACAACAGCGACGCGGTGCACGCGTACACGGCGAACTACGCGCTCACCGACTTCGAGGGGAACCCGGTGTACGGCATCACCGACTGGGGCGTCTGCGAGATGACGAAGCCGGTGTCGGACTTCACGGCGGCGCCGTAGCTTGTTAGCCACTCGGGCGTGGACGCACGCTCGCTCATAGCGCAGGCGCAGCACCTGCTCGGGGAAGAGGTCGGCACCATCTTCCGCGAGGCGGCGGTGCGCGTCGCGCTCTGCTACCCGAGCCCGTACCACGTCGGCATGAGCGCGCTGGGCTTCCAGACGGTCTACCGCGAGATCAACGCGCGGCCGGGCGTGTCGGCCGAGCGCGTGTTCCTGCCCGACGATGTCGACGCCGTGCGCGAGGCGCGCGTGCCGCTGTTCACGCTCGAGACGCAGCGCGAGGTCAGCGCCTTTCACGCGCTCGCGTTCTCGGTCGCCTACGAGCTCGAGCTGCCCGGCCTGTTCACGCTGCTCGAGCTCGCGGGCCTGCCCGTGCTGCGCGAGGAGCGCGACGCTCGCCACCCGCTGGTGCTGGCCGGGGGGCCGCTGACGTTCTCGAACCCCGAGCCGCTCGAGCCGTTCGTCGACGTGATCGTGCAGGGCGAGGCGGAAGATCTGCTGCCCGAGGTGCTCGATGGCCTCGAGAACGGCGGCACGAAGCAGGCGCTGCTCGAGCGGCTCGCGAAGCTGCCCGGCTTCCGGGTGCCGGGGCTCTCGGGCGAGGCGACGCGCTTCTTCGTGGCGAAGGCGGCTGACGGGCGGCTGCCGGCGCGGTCGCAGATCGTCACGGCGAACACCGAGCTGCGCAGCATGTTCCTCATCGAGCCCGAGCGCGGCTGCTCGCGCGGCTGCCACTACTGCGTGATGCGGCGCACGACGAACGGGGGCATGCGCACGGTCGAGCCCGAGCGGGTGCTCGAGCTCGTCCCCGAGCACGCGCGGCGCGTGGGCCTGGTGGGCGCGGCGGTGACCGATCACCCGCGCATCGCCGAGCTGCTCGAGACGATCGTGCGCTCGGGCCGCGAGGTCGGGGTGTCGTCGCTTCGGGCCGACCGGCTGACCGCGCGGCTGGTGCAGGCCTTGCGAGACGGCGGCGCCCGGGGCCTGACGGTGGCGTCGGACGGCCCGTCGCAGCGGCTGCGCGACATGGTCGACCGAAAGCACAGCGAGCAGCAGATCATGAACGCGCTGCAGCTCGCGCGGGGCGCCGGCATGTCGCGCGCGAAGGTCTACAACATCGTGGGGCTGCCGACGGAAGAGGACGCCGACATCGACGAGCTGGTGCGCTTCACCGTCGAGCTGTCGAAGATCCTGCCGCTGTCGCTGGGGGTGGCTCCGTTCGCGGCGAAGCGGAACACCCCGATGGACGGCACGCCCTTCGCGGGCATCGACGTCATCGAGCAGCGGCTGAAGCGCCTGCAGCGCGGGCTGAAAGGGCGGGCCGAGGTGCGGCCGACGAGCGCGCGGTGGGCGTGGGTCGAGTACATGCTCGCGCAGTCGGGGCCCGAAGGTGGGCTCGCGGCGCTCGACGCGTGGCGCGGCGGCGGCGGCTTCCAGGCGTGGAGGCGCGCGTTCGACGAGCGGGGCGTGAAGCCGCACCTCGCGCGGCGCACCGAGGACGGGCGCCGGCGCAGCGTGACCTGGCCGGTGGTCGCCTGAGGCGTGGCTCCCGGCCGATGGCCACCCGGGCTGCGGCACGGTGAGCGCAGCGGCGCTCTCGCGTATATGGTGCGCGGCCCATGACCGAGGTCGACACCGTCATCATCGGAGCCGGCATCAGCGGGCTCGCCACCGCCGCTGCGCTGGGGAAGAAGTCATCGCTGGTCGTGCTCGAGCGCGACGCTGAAGCAGGCGGCTACTGCAAGACGGTGAAGCAAGACGGCTTCGTGTGGGACTACTCGGGCCACTTCTTCCACTTCAAGCACGCAAACATCGAGGCCTGGCTGCGCGAGCGCATGCCGGGGCAAGAGATTCGCACCATCGCGAAGCGATCGTTCATTCGCTACGCGGGCAAGCTGGTCGACTTTCCGTTTCAGAAGAACATCCACCAACTGCCGCAGGGCGACTTCATCGACTGCCTGCACGACCTCTACTTCGCGAAGCCCGACCCGAAAGACGAGAGCTTCAAGGGCATGCTGTACGGCCGGTTCGGCCGCGGCATCTGCGAGCGGTTCCTGATTCCGTACAACGAGAAGCTGTACGCGACCGACCTGTCGAAGCTGGACAAAGACGCGATGGGCCGCTTCTTCCCGCACGCGGACGTCGCTGACATCATTCGCAACATGAAGCAGCCGGACAACGCGACGTACAACGCGACGTTCACGTACCCGCGCGGCGGGGCCATCGAGTACGTGAACGCGTTTCTGCGCGAGGTCGAGCCGTCGGCGCTGCGGCTCAACGAGCCGCTCACGAAGATCGACCTCGAGCAGCGGGTCGCGACGACGTCGAAGGGCGCGTACCGGTACCGGCGGCTGGTGTCGTCGGCGCCGCTGCCGAAGCTGCTCGAGCTGTGCGGGGCGCCGGCGCCGGGCTTCAGCTGGAACCAGGTGCAGATCTACAACCTGGGCTTCGACGCGAAGGGGCCGCGCGACGTCCACTGGGTCTACTACCCCGACCGCGCGTTGCCGTTCTACCGGGTGGGCTTCTACGACAACATGTTCGACGCCGAGCGCATGAGCCTCTACGTCGAGGTGGGCCTCACGAAAGACGGCGCAGGCAAGGTCAGCCTCGAGCAGGTCGTCGACGCGCTGAAGCGCGACGGCATCGTCACCACGCAGCGGCTCGTGTCGCACCACACGATGGTGATGAACCCGGCCTACGTGCACATCACGGCCGAGTCGAACGCGCTGCTCAAGAGCAAGCGCGCGGAGCTCGCGAAGCACGGCGTGTTCTCGATCGGCCGCTACGGCGGGTGGACCTACTGCTCCATCGAGGACAACATCGTCGAGGCGCGGGCGCTCGTGGCGACGTTCTGACGCGGCGGCGACTCAACGTGGCGGGTCGGCCGGTCTCGTGATTTCTTCTCAGGCCGCCGATGGCCGCCCCCTCACGCCCCCCGCAGGTCCCCAAGAACGCCGTGTGGATCGAAGCCGACCACGAGTGGGAGGCCGGGTCGCTCAAGAACGGCAAGAAGCACGGCCCGTACAAGTACTGGCGCGTCGACGGCACGCTCTGCAACGAGTGCATGTTCGTCGAGGGCCTCGTCGACGGCCCCTTCAAGCGCTTTCACGAGAACGGCGAGACCTCGCAAGAGGGCATGTTCTTCAAGGGCAAGCTCAACGGCACGCGCGTCTGGTTCTCGACCGAGGGGCAGACCACCGAGAAGATGCACGAGGGCGGAGTCAGCCCCACCGTCTGGCGCAGCGAGATGGACTACGACATGGATCGGGTCATCGCGGTGCGCCACTTCGACAAGAACGGCGACCAGGTGCTGCCCGACGGCACGAAGTACCCCGACCGCCCGCGCGACGTGCCGCGCAACGGCACCGAGTACCGGCCCGATCTGAACCAGTGGGTGGCTCCGAACCTCGACGAGAAGGGGCAGCGCCACGGCAGCTGGCGCGCGTGGACGAAAGCAGGCGAGCCGGCGCTCGAGGCCGAGTACGACCACGGCGACCGCCACGGCCGCTACCTCGCGCGGCTCGACGACGGCGCCTACGAGCGCGGCTACTTCGACTCGGGCTACGCGGTCGACGACTGGGCCGTGCTCGGCGACGGCGGCAAGGTGCTGTGGAGCGGCTCGTTCGGAGCCCGCCAGGACACCGCGGCCCTGCAGACCTCGAGCGTCTTCGAAGACAAGCGCCAGAGCGCCGAACACTGGGAGTCGCTCGCCTCCGAGTGCCTGTCGGCCGGCAAGCCGGGTGAGGCGGCGCTCGCGATGGCGCGGGCGGCGGCGGTCTCGCACTCGGTCGAAAAACTCGACGCGTTCTTGCGTGAGCACACGCCGCCGCGGCCGCCCGACGAGGGCGAGGCGCTCGCGAAAGAGGCGGCTCCCACACAGGAGCTCGACCTGGGGCTCGCGGTGAACGCGCTCCTGCGCGGGGCGCAGCCTTCGCAGGTGCTGCGCGGCATCGCGGTGTACCTCGACCAGGCGCTCTACAGCCGGGCGGCGCTCGACTTCGTGAACGCGGCGATTCTGCTCGCGCCCGATCACCTCGAGCTGCTCTTCACGCGCGCGCTGGTGCTGATGAGCCTGGGGCTCGACGAGCAGGCGCGCAACGACGCGAACGCCCTCGCGGTGGTCGAGGGCGAGCAGGCCGAGTTCCTGCTGCACTACCTCGACGCGCTGTTCCCCACGTTCGACTGGTGGCCGGGCCGAGAGAAGCCGACGACGACGTACGACGGCCTGCCCGAGGGCCCCGACCGCACCGTGGCCGAGGTGAAAGAGGTGGCGCAGAAGCTCGCGACGCGCGTCGACCGCGTGCGGGCCGAGCTCTTGACGCGCATTCAGCCCTCAGTGCGGTGGATGGTGCCCGACGTCTCGGCGCTGCTGAAGGGCGCGAAGGTGAAGCTCGAGAAGACGACGTTCACGGTGCCGGGCGACGACGGCGAGGAGCAGGAGGTCGAGGTCGACGAAGACCTGAACGTCGAGGGCTTCGACGTGCCCCGCCTGATGCGCATCGCCCGCGCCGAGTGGAACTCGCTGACCTGGCTCTGCTGGGCCTCGGGGCTCGGCAAGCTCGGGCTGCCCATCAAGGTCGCGGCGCCGCCCGAGTACGGGCTCGCCGCCGGCATGGCGCAGCAGCGGCTGTGGCGCGCGAGAGACTTGCGGGTGATGGGCCCCCGGCAGGTCGACAGCCCGAGCTTCGAGTGGGCGGGCATGGCGATCGAAGAGGTGCCGGTCGCGCTCGCCGGCATCGCGGAAGGCGAGTATGCCGAGATGCAGGCGATGTTCTACTGGCTCACCGACAAGACGATTCGCTCTCCGTGGCAGGACAACGTGAGGGGCAGCTGATGAGCGCGCAGAAGACCGTCAGCCTGCCGGAGCACCTGTGGGGCGCGCTCGACGACATGTCGCGCGACGGCCAGCAGAGCGCCGACGTGCTGATGGAGCTCGCGGTCGAGCAGTTCGTGGCGCTGCAGGGCTACGAGGTGCCGAGCGGCGCTCCCGCGGCGGCGGCGGCCAGGCCCGCCTCGCTGCAGGACGACGACGACGACATGGGGCTCGCCCGCACGATGGCGCGCTCGGCGCTGGTGCCCGAGCAGAAGGACGACCCGAACCGCACGAACATGGGGCCGTCTCACAAGCCCGACGAGGCGCCGGTGATCACGGGGCTCGCGCCGACGCACGTGCCGTCGAAGAAGACGGGGGGCCTGAAGGCGATCGAGCCTGTGGGCCCGACCGACATGGGCCCGGCGCACAAGCCACCGCCGGCGCCGGCTCCGGTTCCGGCTCCGATGACACCGGCAGCGTCGCCTGCGCCGGTCGCGAAGGCGAAGCCGGGGCCGGCGAAGCCCGCGCCCGAGCCCGCGTGGGTGAAGCGCCCGGCGCTGAGCGACGCCGACGAAGAGCGGGCTGCGGCGCGCGAGCGCATCGCGGCGATCGACGCCGACGTCGAGAAGCTGACGATCGAGAGGCCGACGACGGCGCCGCTCGGCCAGCCCGCCGAGACCGACGAGTAGCGTTGAAAAGCGCGGGCGCCCCGCTCCACTCACGAGGCCTCGAGCTCGACCCCGCGCACGGAAGGCAGCGTCGACGCCGCCATCGAGGGCTGCGAGCGGCTGCTGGCGCCGAACCCCGAGCTCGCCGAGGTCCGCTACGACCTGGGCGATCCTCCTCGACCGGAGCCCCGAGACTTTCACGTCGGCACCGCGCGAGCGCTGCTCGGGCTCGATCGAAAGCTGGAGGCGCGGCGGTCGCTCGATGGGGCGACGGCGCTGCTGACCTGAGCCGATGCTTCAGGCTCCGGCCAGGCTGTGTCTGGAGGCCATGACCCCTGCGACCCTGAAGACACGCCTGGTTCTGGGCGTGCTGTGCGTGAGCTGCGCCCCGACACCGCCGATCGAAGCGCCGACGCCGCCGGTGACGGTGACGCTGGGCGAGCAGCTCTACACGGGCGACCTGCAGCCCGCGATGAGCGCGGGAGAGATCGACGCGTGGCTCGCCGGCTTCTCGTGGGAGCGCGCGCCGGTGCTCGCCGAGGCCGACGCCGACGGCGTGCCCAAGCTCTACTACGTGAACCTCTTCGTGAAGAGCCGGGCCGAGGCGGCGCTGCTCGACGAGCTGCACCTTCACCACCTGTCGCTCCCCTACTTCGCGCAGGAGCGCGAGCGCTGGGCGGGCCAGATGGGTCGCGTGGTGCCGCCGCACAACGGGCGAGGCATCGTGCGGTACGCGATCATCCCTGGCGCGACGTACAACGCGATTCGGCGCGAGGCGCTCGCAGGGGACGCGCTGTTCGAGGCGATCGCGCTGCGCGAAGCGCCGGCCGAGGCGCTCGAGGCCGACGGCTCGCTGTCGATGAGCTTCCTCGAGCAGTCGAGCTTCCACTACCGGGGCCTCGAGGAGCTCCGCGAGAAGGACGGCACGCGCGCGCAGGGCCTGGTGCTGCTGACGGTGCGCACGGCGGCGAAGCAGGTGGCCGAGGCGACGGTCGAGGCGCTGCGGGCGCTGGCGCGGTTCGCCGGCGAGCGAGACCGCCTCGGCTGGTTCGGCTTCGGAGGCGCGGGCACGGCCATGATCAACTTCTCGACGCAGCTGCTCGAGACCGACCCGGCGTTCGGCGCGAAGATGGCGGACCCGACTGTCACGAACGACGGCACGCGCGTGATGACCCGCACGTGGGGCGCGCGCCGGGGTCTCGAGCTCAAGCTCGAGGGGGTGCGGATCAGCATCTGGGCGAAGGGCGACTCGACGGTGCTCTGGGCGCCGACGCTGTTCGAGGCGCGCACGAACGACCTCGGCAGCGCGTCGATCGCGATGGCGAAGAACACGACCGTCAAAGAGCTGTGCATCGCGGCCGAGAACGACGCGGTCGAGGTGACCGACTTCCTGACCGAGGTCGAGGTCTGCACGTTCAAGGGCGCGCTGACGTCGCCGATCGACCGGCTCAACGGCACGTGGTTCACGAAGATTCGCGTGCAGGACGGGTACTTCAACGTGCTGGCGCAGGCGACCGAGGCGCGCGCGTACCTGCGCACGGTGGCGGGGTTCACTCCGCCGAAGGCGACGGTGCTCGTGGGTGGCATCGCGAACCTCATCGGCGACTTCAACGACGGGCGGGCGTTCGCGCCGTGTGCGGGCTTCCCGAACATCAGCGCTGACCTCATCATGTTCGCGCTGGCTGACGTGGTGGGCAGCGTGAACCCGCTCGCCGGCTCGAACCTGCTGGCGCTCATGCCGCTGATGGCCGTCGACATCGTGCTCCCGTCGACGCATTCGGGGGCGCTGGCCGAGCCGAACCTCCACTCGCGCGGAGTGCTCACGCACGAGTACGGCCACTACGCGATGTGCAGCATGCTGTACGCCGACTCGGTGACGAAGATCTCGACCGTGTGGACGAGCGCCGTCATCAACCGGCTGGCTCACGACAAGGAGCCGACCGCCGAGAAGGGCATCATCATCGAGGGCTGGGCCGACTTCTTCGCGGGCCAGGTGGCCGGCGGCACCAACTACTTCAACGCGGGCTACACCGAGACGTACCACGTGAGCTACTGCCCGGCCGATCGCGACGCGGGCTGCCTCGACAAGAACTTCCACGACGACACGACGTTCGAAGGGCAGATCGCCCGCGTGACGACGACGCTGCACGATGCGTTCGACGGCCACGCGTCGCTGCAGGGCGGCGCCGACGTCGATCGGCCGCACAACGGCGACGTGTGGATCAAGCGGCCCGACGGCGGGTACTTCGAGCCGGCGCTCGCGGGTGAGCGCCGCGGTGACCTCGCCGACGAGCAGGTCTCGCTGAGCGGGCCGCGCATGGTCTCGCTGGTGGGCGGAGTGTCGTCGCTCGACGAAGCGACGTTCATGGGCCGGCTCTCGTCGCAGATGCAGGCCGAGGGCTACGGCTGGTGCGATCGGTGCAAGGTGTTCGCGCTGCACAGCCCGCAGCTGCAGGCCGCGAACGCGGAGCGCCCGACCGACGGCGAGCTGTACGCGGCGTGCGGCCTCAGCCCGATTCGCGGCTGGCTGGGCGCCTACCCCGACCCGCAGCTGCCGAGCTCGTGCAGCTTCCAGGGCTGCGCGCCCGGCACGGTGCTCGTGAACCCGCCGACGGGGCCGTCGTTCTGCGAGCCCTGCCCGGCCGGCACGGTGTCGGTGAACGGAGAGCGCTGTGACGCGTGCCCGCCGGGGGCGGTGGTGGTGAACAACCAGTGCCAGACGTGCATGGGCGCGACGTGCACGCCGGCGTGCGCGGGCCGCAGCGAGTGGGACGGCATGATGTGCCGCGAGTGCGCCGACGAGCAGGTGGCGGTGAACGGAGTCTGCCAGGCGTGCGCGCCCGGCCTCCTGCGCGAGGGCAACGCGTGCGTCGCGCAGTGCTCGTGCCCGATGCCGGTGATCGTGAACGGCGTCTGCATCTGCAACGTCATCCTCTAGCGAGGCCACGAGAACGCGTCCCCTCTCCCCTCGTAGGGGAGAGGGACAGGGTGAGGGGCGCGGCCGGTCGTCATCTGGTAGGTGCTCGGTGTCGTGCGCCCTCTCGCCCTGCTGCTGCTCGTCGCTGCCTGCTCGGCGCCGCCTTTGGTGGGGCCCGATGCCGGAGAGAAGGACAGTGGAGTCACGGACGCGGGGTTCGGTCGCGATGCGGGAAGCGTGCAGGACGCAGGGAGCCCAGACGCAGGGAGCCCAGACGCAGGGAGCCCAGACGCAGGGAGCCCAGACGCAGGGAGCCCAGACGCAGGAGCGCCGGACGCAGGCGTGCAGGACGCAGGCGCTCCGGACGCAGGCGCCGACGCGGGGGCGGTCGCGGCCGACGCAGGCAGCTGGCGCTCGTCGCTCTCGGTGTGCTGGACCGACGCGTCGTGCCGCCGCGTGATGGCGATCGGCCACGGAGGCGCGTGGGACACGCAGGTGCCGTACAACTCGAACGGAGCCCTGACCGCCGCGTACAACCTGGGCCTCGACGGCGTGAAGATCGACGTGCGCATCACGAGCGACGGGGTGCCGGTCATCGCGCACTCGAGCCCCATCGAGATCTTCGAGTCGCTCGACTGCTACAACCGCCGCATCGAGCAGATGACGGCGGCGCAGGTGGTGCAGTGCCACCGGCTGCCCTCGACCACCGAGACCTTTCAGCGGCTCGACGACGTGCTCGACTGGCTGCGCGGCAAGATGGTCGTGCAGCTCTGCGTCAAGGAGCCGACCACCGACATCCCGCGCATCGTCCAGCAGGTGCACGCGTCGAACGCGGAGGACTTCGCCTTCCTCGAGATCGACACCACCGACCTCCAGACGCGCGTGCCGTCGGTCACTGGCGGGAACACGGTCTGGTACCTGATCAACGTCGCCTCGAACCTGAGCCAGGTCGACACGCTGCTCATGACCCTCAACAACCCGCGCGCGTTCATGTACGAGTTCGACCCGACCGTGAGCGTGAGCGCGCTCGTCACGACGCGGCTGCACCCGGCCGGCATCCGCTCGTTCACCTACGACAACGGCATGCTGCTGACCGCCGCGCAGCTGAAGGCGCACTTCGACGACGGCTACGACGTCGTGTCGGCGAACGCGGCGATGCCGCTGCTGCAGGCCCGCCAGCAGGTGAACACGGCGCGCGGCGTCGCACCGCCGTGACCGAGCGGCTCCCACTTCTGCTGCGTGGCGTGCCGGAGCCGGTGCAAGCTCGGGGCCTCGCATGAGCGACATCGAACCGCGAAGGGCGGGCAAGCTCGCGGCGGTGGTGGCCGTCACCGTCACGATGCTGTCGCTCGACCTCGTCTGGCTCGGCGCGGTGGCGAAGGGCTTCTACGACGCGCAGCTCGGCGGCCTCAGGCGCGCCGAGGTGTACTGGCCGGCCGCCCTGCTCTTCTACGCGGGCTACGTCGCCGCCATCGCGGCCTGGGCGGTGGCCGGAGCGTCGTCTCGCGCGCACGCTGCGCGGCGCGGCGCCGGCCTCGGCCTCGTGGCGTACGGCACGTATGAGCTCACGAACTGGGCGGTGCTCCGCGACTGGCCGCCCGCGCTCGTCGGCGTCGACCTCGCGTGGGGCGTCGTGCTCACCAGCCTCGCGGCGCTCGCGGGCCACGTGGCGATGTACGCCAGGGCGCCGCGGCGCGGCTGACGGCGCTCACGCCCTCGGCGGCCGGGGAAAGAACGCCGACGTCCTGCGCACGTACTCGTCGTAGCCGGGGCGCTGCCTCATCGCCTTCTCGAGCAGCGGCACGCCCGACACCCGCATGAGCAGCGTGCTCATCACCACGGGCGACAGCACCGTCCACCACCCGCCGGCGCCGGCGGCGATGACCCACAGGCCCCACCACACCACGAAGTCGCCGAAGTAGTTCGGGTGGCGCGAGTACCGCCACAGCCCGCGCGTCATCACCTGGCCGCGGTTCGCCGGGTCCTTCTTGAAGCGCCAGAGCTGCAGGTCCGCCGTCGCCTCGAAGCTCACGCCGACGAGCACGAGCGCCGCGCCGGCCGCGTCGAGCGGGCCCAGCGGCGCAGCGCTGCCGGCCGCCACCTGCAGGGGCAGCGAGATGAGCCACATCAGCGCTCCCTGCAGGCCGAAGACGATCGCGAGGCTCGCGACGGGCCAGCGGGAGCCGTGCCGCGCGCGCATCGCGGCGTAGCGCGGGTCTTCGCCGCGGCCGAGGTTGCGCCAGGCGAGGTAGGCGGCCAGCCGAACGCCCCACCCCGTCGTCAGCGCCGCGAGCAGCGCGCGCCGGTCGGCGGCGCCGTGACCGAGCGCGAACGACAGCCACGCGACGCCGGTGAAGCCCAGCCCCCAGAAGATGTCGACGATCGAGGAGTTCTTCAGCGGCAGGCTGACGAGCCAGAGCGCGAGCATGGCCGCTCCAATGGCGAGCGCCGCAGCGCCTGCGAGGTGCGCGTCAAGCATCGAGCGACTCCGGCCCGAGCGAGTCGACCCAGTCGTCGAGGCGCTGCCAGCGCTCGGCGAGCCACGCGATCCGCGCCTCGTCACCCGACGGCACCGACGCGGCGCTCTCGCGCCAGAAGCGCAGGCGCACGTGCCGCCCGACCAGCGCCCCGCGCCAGATGTCGCCGATGCGCGCGAGCCCGCCGAGCCCGTGGTGGCCGAGGAACAACACGTCGCACGGCGGCGCGGCGTCGAGCAGGGCGAGCGTGCCTCCCCGCCGCGGCGGCAGCACGTGCTTGAGGCGCTCCGCCCGCTCGAGGGCCACGGGGTCACCGGCTGCGCGGTCGAGCGCCCGAGCCCGCTTCGCCGGCGAGAAGCGCGTGCCCTCGGGGTAGATGAGCACGCCCTCGTCGGGGCCGATGCCGGCCTTGAGGGCGCGCACGGCCTCGAGCTCGGACGCCGTGTCGGCTCCGTCGCGCTCGACGAAGTGGTTGGGAATCCAGTGGCCGGCGACGTCGAGGCAGGGGTCGGCGAGCAGCTCCTTCTTGAGCACGTACCGCAGGCGAACACCGAAGCGGTTGGCGATGAAGGCGCCGGGCAGCAGCGTGTCGACGATGCTCGCGTGGCGGGCGAGCACGACGTACGGGCCGGCGGCGGCGAGCTCGTGCTGCTCGACGCTGAAGCGCACGCGGAACAGGGCGCGCACCGCTCCGACGAGCAGCCCCGTGTACCCGCGCTGGACGCTCCAGGTGAGCGCCGCGCGGCGAGCAGGCCGGCCCAGCGCGAAGAGGCCGATGGCAGCGAGGGCACACAGGCCGAGCACTTCGATGCCGAGGTAGGCCACGAGGAAGGCGACGATGCGCACGCTCGAGAGGTGCCGGCGGCGCGTGACGACGTCGGCGCCGAGCGCCGCGACGAGCAGCAGCGGCGACAGCGCGGCGACGGCGACGAAGGCCACGACGAAGGCCGGCACGGTGACGCAGCGCCGGCGCAGGCGCTCGAGCGTACCGCCGGCTGCAGCGGCGGGTAGCGCAAGGCCCGCGGAGTCCTCCATCCCGTCGTCCTAGCAGGCTGCTCATGAACCGGCGAACAGGTCGGTGCCGAGGGGGCAGCGACGGACGCCGGCGGTTCAAGAGCGCAACGGAGCCCGGGCGTCGCGCGTCCCGAAGGTCAGGAGCACGCAACCGGAGCCGCCGACGACCAGATCGTCCGGGCGGAAGTTCTCCCACAGCCTGCTCGTGCGGGAGCCACCCGACGACGAGCTCAACCCGTGAGCACCGGGCGAGGCGAAGCGCTACGCGGGAGCCGGGCACCCGCCAGGGCTCGAGGGGCACCGGAGCTGTCACGTGAGTGGCCGCGGTGACGTTCGCCGTTCCCGGCCCCATGACGGGCAACTCGAGGGCCGAGCCGCGCATCACCCGACCGCTGCGCTGAAGGGGCGCCGCCGCCGCCGGGCGACGTGGGTGCATTGGGCCCCCTGCGTGGGGTCGGCAAACGCACCCGCGTCGGCGTCGCGCGTCCCGGGTGCTCCTGCGCACGTGCCAGAGCCGCGAGCGACGAGCTCGGCCTGCGCAGCCATCAGCAGCCTGCTCGTGCACCGCGCGCGCACGTGACGGCGCTGGGCCGGGTGCTCCTGCGCACGTGCCAGAGCCGCGAACGACGCGCTCGGCCCGCGCAGCCATCAGCAGCCTGCTGGTGCGCCGCGCGCGCACGTGACGGCCCTGGGCCGGGGCGCGCGGCTGGGCGTTCAGCGCGCGGCGCGCTTCTCGGCGAGCTCGCCCTTGAGACCGGGCAGGTTTCCGGGCGCCATCTTCGACATCACGTACTGCACGGTGTCGTGGAGCGTCTCGTAGACGTCGCGGGGCTCGTAGCCGAGCTCGTCTCTCGCCTTCGAGGCGTCGAGCCAGAACCAGTGCTCGCCGATCTCGACCTCCTGGGGGTCGAGCTTCACGTCGGAGCCGCGCCACTTGTTGAACCGCTCGAGCGCGTAGGCGCCGAGCACGTTGACGGCCTTCGGCAGCTTCACGCGCGGAGCCGGCACGCCGGTGAGCCGCTGCAGCCGCGAGAAGAACTCGTCCATCGACAGGTTCACGCCCATGAGGTGGCGGCCGTAGAGCTCGCCGCGGGTGAGCGCGTTGAAGGCGGCCTGGGCGACGTCGCGCGCGTCGGCGATGCACATGCCCCCGCCGGGCATCGCGGGGATGTCGCGCTGCAGGAACTTCACGACCGTCCAGGTGGACGAGAGGCGATCGTCTCCGGGCCCCATGAGCAGCGACGGGTTCAGCACGACGAGGGGAATCTCGTTCTTCTTGCAGTACTCGAGCGCGAGCTTCTCTTCGTAGATCTTCGACAGGTAGTAGGGCCAGGTGCCGACGACCTCGATCGGGTAGTCGTCGGCCTCGGTGCCGACGCGCTCTTCCTTCGAGACCGCGATGGTGCCGCTGGTCGACGCGAGAATGATGCGGGGCTTCAACCCCAGCGCGCGCACGTCGCGGAGCAGCTCGCGCGTGCAGTCGACGTGCAGCTCGTACATCTTGCGGCCGTCTTCGGGCTTGAAGCTGACGAGGCCGGCGAGGTGGTAGATGGCCTCGACGCCCTCGAGCGCGCTGCGCACGATGTCGCGCTCCTTCAGGTCGCCCTTGATGTGACGGACCTTGTCGGCCCAGGCGGCCGGCAGCGGGCTGCGCGAGATGACGCGAACCTCGTGCCCTGCTTCGAGCAGGAGCGGCACGAGGTGAGCGCCGAGAAAGCCGGTACCGCCGGTGACGAGGATCTTCATGGCAGGCGCCCGGCATACCGCAAGAGGCTCACAGACGCGCGCCCCTACTTCACGTCGACCTTCCACACCGGCGTGCTGTCGCCGACGTTGCCCGAGCCGCTGAACTTCGTCTCCATCAGCACCGGCGTCACGGGCGCGCCCTTCGCCTTCACGCCTTGGATGTCTTTGCGGCTCTCGGTCACGAACCAGCCGACGTACTCGTACTCTTGCGAGATGCGCGAGAGCTCGGCGGCTTTGTAGTCGGGCGTCTTGTCTTTCATCTTCGGCTTGCTGACCACGAAGTCGGCGTCGACCGTCGGCAGGCCGGCCTTCTCGAGCTGAGCGATGGTGAAGGTCTCTTCGCTCTGCGTTCGCGCGGTCACGTAGAAGACGTCGGCGCCGGCCTTCGCGGCCCGCTTCGCCAGGTCGACGGCCGGGCGAATCGTCGTGTCGTTCTTGTAGTTCTCGCCCTTGAAGAACTCGCGGAACCACAGCGAGCTGAGCTTCTTCGCGTGGTCCTTGGTCAGGCCCATGAGCGCCGCGGTCTCTTTCGCGTCGTTGCCCATCTGCGTGCGCTTCTTGCCCTTGAAGTAGGTCGTGCCGTTGAGCGCGTCGAACTTGCGCCCGATCGCGAGCGCCCGGCCGCGGGTGTCGACGAGCGTGTTGTCGACGTCGAACGCGACGGCCACCTTCTGGCCCGCCTTCGTGCGCGCCTTGATCAGGGCCAGCTGCTGAGCCAGGAACTTCTTCCCGTCGACGGTGGGCATGGGCGGCAGGGTACTTCAGTCGGCGCGAGATTGGGGGCGGCGCGCTAGAAGCGGGACGATGAAGAAGGCCCCGCTGGTCGTGCTCACCGTTCTCGGGCTCGGAGGCATCGCCGCCGCGACCACCTGGTGGGTGCATACGACGCCGTACCGCAAGCTCGACGCGTTCGCGCGCGGCGAAGACGTCTGGGAGTGGATGACGTCGAACACCGACGACCCACGCGTGCCGTACGCCGTGGCGTCGTGGGTCGACGACCTCGCGAGGGACCCGAAGCTCGGCGACGCGCCGCTCACCGCCGGGCAGACCCGCCAGCTCGACCAGGCGACGCTCGTGCTCAAGGCGAGCCCCCGCACCCTCTCTCACGCCACGGCCGGGCGCGTGTGGGCGCTCACGGGCTACGAGCCGGCGCTCGAGTGGTGCGACGACCGTCGCGGCGTCGCGCTCGCGGGTCTGCGCGCGGTCGTCGAGACGGCGAAGCCGCTGCCCGCAGAGCGCGTGAACGCAGTGCTCGCGCGCATGGGCGCGGCGCTCGAGCTCCCGAGCGAGAGCTGGCTCGTGAGCCAGCGCAACGAGGCCGTCGTCGGAGCGTGGCTCCGCTTCCAGGCGCCGGCCACGCAGGCCGCGGTCGACGAGCTCGTGCGAAGGCGCGAGCACGGCGAGCCGGTGCTGGCGCACGCGCGGCAGCTGGCGTGGTCGAACGGCTATGAGGCCGCGCCCGGCGAGCTGCAGCGCACGTACGACCTGCTGAAGACGGTCGACTTCCCCGACGGCGCGGTCGCGCTGGGGCTCGCGAGCCGCTTCGGCGAGGCGCCCGAGACGCTCGCCTTCTTCCGCGAGAACGACGCCTGGCGCAAGGAGCTGAGCAGCCAGCTCGCGAGCTCCACCTCGAACGAAGCCGTCGCTGCCGCGACGAAGGTGATCGAGGCGCTCGGTCAGTCGGCTCCAGCCCGCGTCAGCCACGCGGTCGAGAACCTCGTGAACGCGTTCGCGCAGGGCGGCCCGATGAACGAGCTCGACCCGCTCGAGCAGGCGAGGCACCCGCTGCGCCTCGCGGTGGCCTGCGACCACGCGTTCAAGCCCGAAGACGCCCGGCCGACCATCGACGCGCTCGCGAAGGAAGACGCGCAGCAGCTGCTCGGCTTCTGGTCGAGTGACGGTCGACCCGCCGCGAACCACGTGGTCGCGCGGGCGCTCGTGCGCGCAGACCCGGCGGGCCTCGCGAAGGCGCTGCCGCTCGTGCTCGACCTGTTCGCGCCGTCGGCGAGCGTCGTCGAGGCGAACCTGCTCGAGCCGTCGAAGGTGCCCGAGAGCGACGCCTCGGCCTACCGGCGCTACGGCTCGCGGCTGTGGGAGGCCGTCGACGGCTTCTACGAGCTCGACGAGGTGCCCGCGGTCGCGGTGCCGGCGATGTGGGCCGCCGTCAGCTCGCCGTGCGCGGCGCTCTCGAGCCGCGCCGCCGAGGCGCTCGCGAAGAAGCGCTCGACGAAGGACTTCGTGCACGGGCTGTTCGGTCACCTGAGCTCGAAGCCCGCGTGGAGCACGTTCGAGGTCGGCGCGCTCGTCGGCAGGCTGACGTCGCGTGCCGACGCAGGCCCCAGCGTCAGCGCCGAGCTCGAGCTGGCGCTGAAGGCGGGCGGCGGCAAGCCCGAGGGCGTGCCGATGATTCAGAAGGTCGTCGCCCTGAAGGCGCTCGCGAAGCTGAAGACGCCGGCGACGCAGAGCACGGTGCAGAAGTTCGCGGCCGACGGCTCGCTCTACGTCGAAGAGCGCGTCGTGAAGTCGAGCGATGGCACCGTCACGCGGAGCTCCGAGCAGCGCAGCTTCGCCGAGCTGGCGAAAGAGGCGCTCTGATCGCGGCTCACGCCGAGCCCGCAGCCGCGGTTCACGGCGCGCCGGGGCACCGGTACTGCCGGAGCAGGTCGAGACCCGCGTTGCCCGAGTTCGCGGGGTCGCGGCCCTTCTTCGGCCATGGGGCTCGCGTATCGAGACCGGGCGAGTCGACGATGATCGCCTGCAACCTCGCATGGTCTGAGACGGTGTAGAGCACGCCGCCGCTCCCTCCGAGTCGATTGCAGTCCAGTGCCATCGAGCACTGGCCGGACGAGGTCGAAAACAACAGCTCGCGGGTCGGAGCCCCGGCGTCAGGCAGAAGAACGGTGATCGCTGCCGAGTCGACGTACAGACGCCCATCGCTGCCGATCACGATCTCGACGTCCCAGTCCGTGCCTTGGTGGAGCTCGAGCGGCGACGACTCGAGCTGACCGCGACTCAGGTCCATGACCGCGACCTTGTTTTCCCAATTCGGGAACGAGACCGTCGGCATGTAGGCACGAAAGCCGCCGTAGGGTGAAGCTCCGAGCGTGAGATAGCTGGTGTGGAACCTGAGAGGGCTGCTCGGTGCGGTCCACTCTTCGAGCGAGGTCACCGGGTTCGCGACGAAGACACCGACCGAGCTCGACTCCGCGGCGAATTGGTCCGGGCTGTGAACGTTGCCGACGATTCGAAAGCCCGCATCCTCGCGGACGGCGCTGAGTGAGCGCAGCTCGACTTCGGGGTCGAGCGTCGCGGTGAGTGAGATCGACGAGAAGGTCGCGGGCACCGGCCACGTGCCTGCATCGGAGACTGTGCCGCAGTGGATGCGTTTGTCTTTGCCACCCATACACAGCAGGTCGCCCATCGCGACAGGGTTGACGAACGGCTCCAACCGAAACGGCAGCGGGACCGTCTCGCAGTCGTAGCCGTTGGCACCCTCTCCGATGCGCATGCTCACGAGGAAGTCCTCCCCGCCGTCCGTCCCGCCCAACAGCGCTACCCAACGCCCGGTGGTGCGAAGCGTCACCGGCCAGCCGAGCGGAGTCCAGGGAAACGGCGGTGAGCACGCGTGCTCGTCGGCGCCGCTCAGCGCCGAGCGAGCCACGAAGGCGGTAGGCCGGCCACCATCATCCGGCCATGGCACCTCGCTACGAACGATGACTCCGCCGTCGACGGGGATGTAGAGAGGCGGAGGTATCCTGTATTCGTCAAAAACGAAGGGAGTGAGCAGAGCGATGAAAGCTCCTGGGACGCGCCAACGAACGGCTCCGAGCGGAGTCAGCGACGTCAGCTGGTTCCGGGACATGAAATATAGATTTCCATCGGGGTCGATGGTCGGAGGCATACAAAGGACGCTGTCAACCTGTCCGGCGTCGGTATCGTCGAGGCCCCACTCCCATAGGACCCGTGTAACGCTGAAGTCGCCGCCGACCGTCGCTCGATTGCCGACTGCGTCGGTGCCTGATGCTCGAAGGCCAATCGTCTGATAGGCGTAGGTGCCCCAGAGGTCATCGGGAGGGTTCGCGCCAATTCTTGGCAGCATCGCCCGATCGACGCGGAAGCAGGCGCAAGGCACGGAGCATGCGCAACCGGTTGAAGTGGAAACGCCTGTGCCCAAGCCCAGCGTCCCGCCGTCCAAGATGACTTCCAGCGACAGCGAAGCAAGGTCGATGTCTGAACTGCTGGACCCGACGGCGATCATCGGATCCTCACTCACCTTCCAATCGGCATTCGAGTAGTGGAAGAGATCCCAATACAACTGCGGAAGAATGGGCCGGGGCGGCGGCTGCTTGAGGATGACGAGCATGGGCGGCGTCAGGTCCGGGCCAGCGTCTGCAAGGCCGGCATCCACCACGCCGGCATCCGCAACGCCGGAGTCGGACCCGCCGTCGACGGTTCCTGCATCAGCTCCGGCATCCATCGAGGGACCTCCGTCAACCGCGCCGCCGTCAACCGCACCGCCGTCATCGACAATGGTCGTACCGGCATCGACACTTCCGCCATCCGCGCCGAGTCCTCCGTCGACGCCGGAACCACCATCCCAACCAGCATCTGAAGCCGACGCACCAGCATCCTGCAGCGCTGGTGCGCCACATGAGCAGCTCGTCCCCATCGACGCAAACGCAAGCACAGCCGCGACGAGAGGCCGTACAAGCGTTGGCACCTTTGGCTCCATCACTGCCGTACCACTCATCTCTGATCAACTACCCTCATGACAGGTTCAGGCTGGAGGTAGCGTAGCAAGCGTCGCATCATTCGAGCCCGGCGCCGCGCCGCCAATCCGCAAGCGTGATGAGCACTTCGACACCAAGCGAGACTTGCAAGTCCGCTAGGCGCCGTAGCACCCCCCAACCAAAACTACGGCCCGCCTGACTGTCGACGCCCCAAGAAACGTCCACTTCGACATGCCCACCGCTCTTGACAAAATCCGCAATGAACTGCCTTGCCGGCTCCAGCAGCCGTAGCGCAGGAATCAACGCGTCATCGACATCTACGAAAACCCCTTTAATGACGTGAGTCCAATAGCCACTTCGGTGGACGCCCTTCAGCGGCTGTCCTTTCGGTGTCATTCGCTGATCCCCCGCGCGCCAGGAATGTGACGGCTTTACTCCAAGGTTGTCGGTAATTGTTGACGGCGCCATCGAGGGATGGCTCAGGCGAATGGCCACCCAGTACTCATCTCCGGCTCTCTTTAACTCTTCGTGCATGCCGGCGAACCCCTTACCGTATCAAGGGAGGAACGAGTCCCACGGCCCGTGATTGATTGCCCCGCCCTCGCCGTCACCAGTCCAAACGTTTCCCTCAGGATCGATGCCAACAAAGTCCTTGGGCTTGGCACCAATGGCGTTCTTGATCCCATGGATTGTCCCTCGGTCCAGGCCCTTCTGATCGATTGGCTTGGTTCCTGTTGGGCAGTCGTCGGGTTTGTCTTGTCCATAGCCGGGCTCAGGCTTCTCTTCACTAAACCAATTGTTCAGATCGCCGAGACAGCGAGTGCCGATGCAATAGACGCCCGCTGCTATTACGCCGGTGTAGACCAATGCTTCACCTATGGCGATTCCAACCGGAAGTGCGATTACCGCTGGATTTCGCCCGTTCCTATCGATCACGCCAACCGGGTTGTTGAGAGCATAGTTGTAGACGGGCAACGAATAGCCTCGATACGCATATGCGATCTGATCACGTGGAACGCGCAGAATCATCTCGGGCTGGAGGTACCGTCCATGGTGGCTACGGCCCAGCGACCTTAAGTAGCATTGTGCCGCCGACCACCTCAAGAAATGCTCCGTTTGTACCCAGCACGACCAGTCGGCCCAGTGTCGTAGTTGAATTTACATGCAGTGGAAGCTTTTGCCCGACATTCCCGACACAGAACACCGCGCTCAAGAACCAATCGGCCTCCATGACGCCATGAGACACAAAGCATTGGTACCGGTTGATGATAAATTCGACTCGCCCGTGACCGGGGAGTCCGGCGACTTCTGAGAAGCGAACGTACAGTCGGCGCTCAGCGTCGAGCTCGAATCCATCGAGGACTGCATCGTGAAAATTGAGGGGCTCGGTCATGGAATCGGAATTGGGATGGGAATAGGTAGGGGCAGGGGTAGCGGCGGGAGCGGCGGGTGCTTCCACCAGGGCAACTTTTCGAGGACGTCCTCCAACTCATCCCGGATCTTCTCGCGGGTTGTCGAGCAACCGTCATCGGGTACATTTTCACCTGGGAAAGCAGTGTGCTTCTTGCCCTTGGGATCGCGCCAGTGCCAATGCGGCTTCCCTCCTTCAACGCCAACTTGCGGAGGATGGAATTCGATTGGCCCCTTCCCCCCCGGCCGTTCGAATTTGCGCTCGCCGTTCGGACCGCCCTTCCCTTCCGGGCCGTGGGGAACCTCTTTCCATTCAGGAGGAAGCCCGGTCGGGTCGTTCGGAGCAGGAAATAGCCCGTTGACATCAACGATATTGACAGGGTTGTTTAGAGCATACGAGTACGCAGGCAACGCGTAGCCATTGTAGGCATACGCAACCTGCCAGTCAGGGTCCCGAAGGATGGGTTCAGGCTGGAGGTACACTACGAGCCTTCGCTGGGGCGATGTCCACCGACAAGTGGCAGAGCCAGTTGAACATCACTTTGAAGTGCAAGCCAATAGCACCGCTCTGGTCTTGAGCATCGGAACACCGGCCTCGCTCGCGTACCCTCGTTCTCAATACGTGCGACGGAGAGATCATTGGTGAGAACCACGCTGCTCGATTGAGATTCTACAATCGCTATCAATCCGTTGGCTTTTAACCAATCTGCCGTCCACGACCGGGCAGCGACTTTGGAGCCAACGGGCCCAATGCGCGATGGAACGACAGCGCACTCTGAGGTACCGACCGTAATGTGCGTGACCCCTGGGAATATGTAACCCATGGTCTCGCAGGCGGTTGAGTCTTCCAGTTTTTCTTGGCGCACCCTGGCCACGTTGAACGCGAGGAAACGTCCCTGCTTTACCGCTACGTCGGCGCTCAGGGCCGGATGCAACTGTGCGAAACCCGAGTTCCAACCCCACCGACAGAGCGTAAGGCCTGTCGCGATGTCGACCGAAAGACAGCAGCCAACGATCAGAAGAAACGACAACAGTTTTCGCCGATGGGCTATCGCGCGCGCGACTGACAATTGCAGTCCCCCGAGCGATTTGTGAGTTCGGAATTGAAGCGGCGCTGGTAGTAGGAGGACTCGGCGTACGCCCCAGCACTCAACACGGAGTACAGAAGGGCCTGCAACCCGCCAATCGAGTCTGGAGTTTCGAAGTCGAGATCCAGTCTGGGAATGAAACCGGAAGCATCTCTGAAATGCTGATACTCATGGACAAGGGTGGAATCTAGACCATGTGGGTTTGAAAACTCCTTGATGAAGATCGTTGGCTCATTGCTCCACCAGGGCTTGACCGTCGCGGCGACCACGTCGTCGGGCAGGGAGACCCCATCAGTGTAATCCCAAGCTTCGATGTTGCCTCGGTCCAAGAGCCCGCGAACCGCTTGTGCCTGATTGTGTGCCCCAGCACAGTCCATTCGTCGAATCGCGGCCTCAACCGTTCCCGTCTCCGACTTGCTCAGCGGCCTGGTGCCGGCAGTGTCCGTGAACTTTGTCGGATTGTTCAGCGCGTAGCTATACGCAGGAAGCGACTGACCTGCATACGCATACCCAACTGAGGCGTACGGCGACCGCAAGATGGGCTCGGGTGAGAGGTACCACCTTGAGCCCACCGCGTTCTCTCGCCTTCGCGCCGAAATTTCCCAGCGCGTTTCTCGGCTTCGCCGTGCTCGAGCCCCGATGCGAGCTGCGGCCGGCTGGCTGAAGACCCCGACGCGAGTTTTCGCGCCCA
>JBGALX010000031.1:0-123956 GCA_044223505.1 Myxococcaceae bacterium | reverse complement strand
CTTCGGCGAGGACTCGCCGAAGGTGCCGAAGCCCGACGAGACCGCCGAGGCGCAGAACCGGCGAGCGCAGTACATCTTGTCGATCGGGCCGCCCAAGATCACCGACGCTCCGTGGGAGCCGAAGTGGCAGAAGCTCTGAGCCCGGACAGGGGCTTCCCCTGCAGGGTGTCGCAGTGCTTCGAGCCTCTGCCCTGACACGAGCCTGTCGTCTTTCTTTGGGAGCCGATCGATCGTCGCGCTAGAACGCGGCCCATGTTTCGTGCATCGCTCGTCGCCGTGCTCGTCGCGGGGTCTGCGTTCGCTCAAGATCGCGTTCGCGTCGCTGTTCACCCGATCGTCGCGCCAGGTGTCGACGACCCGAAGCTCGTCTCTGACCTGAACCGCGAGGTCGCGAACATTCTCGCCGAGACGCAGCGCGTGACGCTCGTCGCCACCGAAGACGTCGAGAAGCGCCTCGCCGAAGAGGGCGGCAAGTGCCCCGCACGCGGCAAGGAGCGCACCGACTGCCTCGAGCGCGTCGCCCTCGCGACCCGCGCCGTCTACATCATCGCGGTCGTCGTGAAGCGACTCGGCAAGGACTACGAGCTCACCGCGACGATCGCCGACTCCGACCGGGTGCTGCTCGAGCAGCCCGACCCGGTCGCCGCGACCGACGCGACGCTGAAGCCCGCGCTCAAGGAGCTGCTCGTCGGCCGCTGCAGGGCCGGAGCGCTGCCGTCGGACCCGCGCATGCGCAACCCGGTGCCGCCCGCGATGCCTCCGCCGGTGGTCGAGGCGACGAAGCCCGATGGTGGCAGCGTGGTCGACCCGGTCGACCCGGACTCGGCCTCGAGCCGTAAGATCTCGATGGCGGTGGCGGGCCTCGGCCTCGCGGGCGTGATCGCGGGCTCGGTGCTGCTCGGCGTCGGAGCGTCGAACGCGCGCGCTGCCCTGAACCCCGACACCGGCAACGTGCTGGCCGATCGCACGCAGCAGTTCTCCGAGGGGCGCTCGTTTCAGGTGGCGGGCGGCGTGATGCTGGCCGTCGGCGCGGTCGCGGCGCTCGGTGGCGGCATGATGACGATGATGTCGATGAGCTCGAGCTCGAGCGCGTCACAGACGAAGGTGACGGTGGCTCCATCGCCGGGCGGAGCGTCGGTCTGCGTAGGAGGCACGTGGTGAGACGGCTCTCTGCGGTGATGGCGGTGGTGGCGGCGTCGGGCTGCGTGTGCGGCACGCCCTGCCGCGTCGACGGCGACTGCGTCGGCGCGGTCTGCGACGTGAGCCTCGGCGTGTGCGTCGAGCGGGACGGCGGCTCGGGCCGCGGAGGCGGCAGCGGTGGTGGCAGCACGACCGCGGGCGGTGGCGCGGGTGGCGGTACCGGGACGAGCGGCGGCGCCGGCGGAGGAAACGGCGGTGGCTCCAGCCTGAGCTGCGCGGGCATGACCTGTGCGCCTTGGGAAGAATGCACGCCGACCGGCGACGGTGGCCGCTGCGGTGACGCCCAGCTCTCGATTCAGTGGCTGACCCCTGCCGATCAGACAGTGATCGGCGGTGGGCAGGCGATCACGAGCAACATTCGCGTGACGAAGCTCGACGGGGGCGCCGTGCCGAGTTCGGTTGTGTTGGTACCCGTGCGGGGGCTCGACACAGCCGACTCGCTCAACTTTGCGAAGTCGGGCGGCACATTTCCCGGGATGCTCGGGCCGGTGACGGGCACCGACGGGCCAAAGCGCTTTGTCGCCGGGTGGGACGCGGGGCCCACTGCGCTTGTGACCCTACAGCTCGACACGACGGGCCCAGTGCTCGACGTTCAGCTCATCAACGCGCCCAGCTACGGCAGCGACGGCGGCTTCCTCGGCATGGATCCAGGCGAGACTGGCTCGGTCGTAAAAAAGGACGAGACTGTGACGCTGCGAGTGACGTCGGCTGCGATGGACATTGCGCCCGCGACGCTCGCTCTCAGCGTGACGGTCGCGGTCGACGCCGGTCTCGACGTCTGGGATGCGGGCGCTCCGTCGAGCTGCGGTGCGGCAGCGTTCTGCCGCGAGTTCGCGCTAGCGCTGGGCCCGCAGCCGCTGCGCGACTTTGCCGCCGGGGTAAACGTGACGGCCTCCGCGAGGGACGCCGTCGGCAATGACGGCGGTGTCGTGCGCGCTGGCCTGTTCCGAGCGACCCGGTGGAAATGGGCCAGGCTCGCAGTGCCCAACTCGAACGCAATCCGTGGGGCCCCCGCTGTCGGACCCGGAGGTGACGTCTACATGCCGTCAGCCAATGCCGGAACCATGGCAGGCGTCTTCCGAGTAACGCCGACGGGTGCCGTCACGCAGGATACGAATGCCGGTCCCACTGAGGGCGGCATCGCGATCGGGTTCGACGGAACCAGTCATCATGTCTTCTTCCTGACGACCAATGGCGGACTTCGTGTGCTGGGAACCGGGGAAAACTGCGGCGTGATGTCCACAACGAATGCTTCGAGCCCGGCTGTCCTCGACGATGGGCAGGCCGGCATGCACGGTGTTGGCGTGGTGGGGGACACAGGCACGCGCGTTCTTCTAGGGGCGCGGCCAGGCCAGGGTTGTGTTGGCTTGATTGCGAGCCCTGCGTCCGTTTCCAGTGCCGTCGCGCCAGGAAACGTTGTCATCGACGGTCAGAGTGTCTGGTATCCGGCTACCGGGGGACTCATAAAGCACTTCACCAGAGCCGCAACAGTGTTCAGTGCGCAGCCCGACATCACCGGCATCGCCGCAGGCACCATCTACGGTCTCAGCATCTTCTCCAATGGCACGCGACTTGGAGGAGGAGGAGGAGCCGGAGTGGGTCGGCTCTTCGTGCGGCCGAGCGATGGGAGCGGCGTGACGACGGGCTACAACATGATGGCGCACGTGACGGGGGTGGCAGTCGGCTCAAGCTCGAATCTGTTCGCCATCACGGAAGACACGACGATGCCGGGAATGGGAACCGAGCGCGGGACACTGCGGCGCTTCGATGCGACCGGCAACACCATCGCGGCCTCGGCCAACCTGCCGGCGACGTTCGCCTTCCCCTTTCTCGAGGGCACGATTCCCGGCTCGACGACTCCAGTGCTCGGCATGAACGGTTGGGTGTACGCCACCGCGAACAACGGCAACCTCGTTGCTGCTGACCAGCTGACGCTGAGCATCAAGTGGCTCAAAGCGCTGCCCTCGCCTGTGACCGGAGCCGTCGTCGCGAGCCCGACGCTCGACTGCAACCGCACTGGCTCAGGCAGCACGGGCGTCTACTATTTCGCCACTTCGGCCGGTTGGCTCGTCGGCTACATCGTCGACTCGCCCGGTCTCGACACGAGCGCCGCTTGGCCGAAGTACCAACATGATGCGCGCAACACGGGCAACACGGCGGCGTCGCTGGCCTGCCCTTGAGGTCGGCGGATGCTGCCGTTGCTGTGGCACTGCCCGGCTCGACAATCGCCGAACATCTCGTCGGCAGTCGCGCCGGTGACGTAGCAGATCTAACCGGCTTGGCCATGCTCAATGGCACGCGCGTTGCCGGCGGCGGCCCGGGGATTGGTCGCCTCTTTGCCTTCGACATCGGTGGAACCACCTCGAGCGATGCGTGGCCGATGGCGACAATGTTGTCGACGCCGACCAGCGGGCCAGTTGTTAGTTCGGCAGGTGTCTACGCGCTGATTCGCAGCGCGAATGACAATGTGAATCTGATTCGAGTCGGCGTGGCGAACGGTGTCGAGCTCGCGAGAACCTCCGAGCTGCTCGGCTCGAGCTTTACGGGCACCGGGGCGCCGAGCCCTGTGCTCGGCACGAATGGGAAGACGTATGTGGTCGACCCCACCGGCTCGACGTTCGTCGTTCCCACCGACTTCGGCCCCGACGCCGGCTCCGAGTGGAGCGCTCCGCAGGCCACCGCGGTCGCGGGCGCGGTCAATGCCTCTCCCACGCTCGACTGCAATCGCTGGCGCCCAGCGAGCGCGACGGGCGTGCTCTACCTCGCGACCGAGTCGGGTTGGTTAGTCAGCTATCTCGTCGACTCTCCGCGCGGCCTCGACACTACGGCGCCGTGGCCGAAGTACGCACGCGACTCGCGAAACACCGGCAGCTTCGGTGCGGCCCCATCGACTGTCCTTAGCGAGTGAGGTCGAGAGACGCCCTGTCGGTTCTGGGCGAGTGCGTGCTCCTTGCTCCCCCTCGGGACATCAGACGAAGCTGCCGGTAAGGGGGCGGTAATGGGGAAATCGAGGCTGCGAGTAGAGGCGACAACCACGGCCCCGTGCCAGCCGGGGTCCGCTTTTCCGTGCCGCTCGGGCGGCCGAGGTTTCGGTGTCGTCTGCGTGGTACTAATCGTCATAGCCACCGGCTGCGGGCCGAATGTCCGCCGGTGCAGGGATGGTTGCCCCGCCGACTCGCGATGCGAACCGGCGAGCCAGCTTTGCGTCGCCGATGTCGCCGCCGGCGGTGGCGCAGGGGGTGGAGGCGGAAGCGCGGGAGGACTGGGAGGCGGCCTGGTGGGGCTGACCTCGATTCGGTGGGTATCGCCAGACGGCGGAGCGACGAACGCGATGACGCTGCCGCTGGTCGTCGAGCTTCAACCTGCGGCCTTCGACGCAGGGCCCACGTTGAGCTACGCCATGAAGTCTCCGGCGGGGGCCAACGTGCCGGGCACGTTGACGCAGACGGCGCCGGGTCGGTGGGGCGGGGCCTCGACGCCGATCCTGACGGATGGCACGTGGCTGGCGTTCGTGAGTGCGAGCGGCCTCGATGCTTCGGTGCAGTTCGAGGTCGACCGCACGAACCCGCAGATCGCGCTGCTCGTCGAGCCGGCGCCAGCGCGCGTCGTCGACGGCGGCCTGAGCGAAGTAGACGCGGACCCGCAGTACGCGACGGCGTTCAAGCGCAACGAGATCGCAGAGCTGCGGCTTCAGGCCAGTGAGCCGGTCGGCGTGACGACCGCGAACCTAAGCGGAGTGCCGGCACCGTCGCTCAACGCGAAGACGTGTACGAACGCCTGCGATGCGGGACAGTGCACGTGCTTCTCGCTCGACCTCGCTCAGGTGACGATTCCAGCCCCGGGCTTTCGTGGGACGCTGACGGTCAACGTCACCGGCGTTCAAGATCGGGTGACGAACCCGGCGAACGTGACGTCGGCCCGGCTCAAGGTGACTCGGTGGAAGTGGAAGAAGCTGATCTTTGCGGCGACCACTGTTCAGCCTCCTGCTGTCGATCTCGCTGGCAACGTCTTTGTCGGCGCCTTCGTCGGAAGTACTGGCGCACTGGTTGGATTGGCTCCGAACGGGGCGCAGTACTTCTGGACTGGGACTTTTGGGGCGGTGACGACAGCGCCAGTGGTCGGCAGGAGTCTGTATGTCGCAACCAAGGATGCAGCCCCCGGTCGAATCCGTGAGATCGATCGCACGACCGGCAGCTCAATCACGGACGTCTGTGCGGGTATCAACAGATTGTATGACGGACCGATGGCGGTTGTGGACCTTGGAGGCGCGGGTGACCGCATCGTTGCGGTGTCCCACAACGGGGTGGTGTCTGCCGCGCGGCCGACGGCAATGTTGAACAACTGCAGGGAAACAACCGTGACTGAAATCATGGCGAACGGTCGCAACTACACCGTAGTGGCCAACGACCAGTACGCCTTCCTCGCGAACACCTCCGATACGCTGGTGACACGCATTCAATGGATGCCCGGGTCTGCGCCGACTTGGGGTTCACCCACTACGAACAGTCCAACGCTCTTCGGTCAAGGGCTCGCACTGTTTGGCGCGACCCTTGGGGGAGGAGGAGGAGGACTTACGGGTGGGCTCTACGCAATGAAGTCGGACAACGCGAGCTTCGCGATGCCGACGCCCGCTCGTTTCACGCGCTCCGGGGGGGCGTCTGCGGCCACCGGCCCTGTTGTCGTGGGTACCGCCGCTTCGCCGGTCTTCATCTACGGTAACGGGCTTGAGTTGGTCCGAGTCGCCTACGGTCCCGGAGATCCAGGCGCGTTTGACGCCGGAGCGAGCACTACTGCAGTCACGCCGACCGGCTTCGGCATCGCGTCGACACCAGTGGTAGGAGATGACGACGTCGTGTATGCCGTTGATCTCGACGGCACTGTCAGTGCTTACTCGGCAGATCTCTCCACGCTGCTGTGGCGCTTGGCTGCCATGTCCAATGGCATCGCTGGCAATAATGTCTTCACGGCGATGAACATCGACGTCGCGCGCACGCCAGACGGCGAGAAGGACTGTGCGAAACCCGGCACGCTCTACGTTCCCTCGAGCGGCGACGGCAGCCTCTACGCCTTCATCGTCGACTCGAAGGGCATCGCCGACGATGTTCCGTGGCCGAAGTTCCAGTTCGACCCGCGAAACACCGCGAACCCGTCAGCGTCGCTCGTCGACTTCAGTTGCCCATAGCCGTGCTTGGCGTGCTCAGGTGAGTGGGCCGAGCTGCGCGAACAGGTCCGAGACCAACGGCTCGAGACCCGGGAGCCCCTCGACGGGCGGCATGCGATCTCCCCACCGCAGGCGTCGCTCCGGCTCCCCGGAGAGCATGATCACCTCTCGTGTCTCGGGAATGAGAAGCCAGACGCAGCGCACGGCGTGGTCGAGGTACCAACGGGCCTTCTCTCGCAACTGCGACTCGCTGTCTTCTTGCCCCGCGATCTCGACGGCGAGAAGCGGCGGGACCCTTCGGAAACCACCTGTGTTCGCCGGCAGCGAATCGCGTCGCCAGACTGCAGCGTCAGCACCGCGAGAATCATCACCCAGTCGAATGCCGACCTCGTTGCCGCCCACGACGAAGTCTGGGTGTGAGACGCGCCAGTTCCCGAGCACGCGTGCGACGTCGACGGCCACGTCGGACTGATCGTCTCCACACGGCGGCATGTAGAGCAGTCTCCCTTCGAGAAATTCGAGGCGGCCGTCGGCCTTCGGCCAGGTCGCGATGTCGTTCGGGTCAAAGCCCAGCGGGGGATTCAGCTCGAGCGGGAAGCGGAGCGCCCATCGGGGGAGCTGAACCGCGTCGCTGTCACCCACGGGAATCGGTTGCACGATGCCACCGTAGCAAAGGCGCCGCTTCGATGCGCCGAGCCTACGCCCGGCCCGGCTCAGCGTCGGTCGCCGATGCCGCGCAACCGCACGGGGCTCTGGAGCTGAACCGCGTCGCTGTCACCCACGGGAATCGGTTGCACGATGCCACCGTAGCAAAGGCGCCGCTTCGATGCGCCGAGCCTACGCCCGGCCCGGCTCAGCGTCGGTCGCCGATGCCGCGCAACCGCACGGGGCTCTCGCAACTGGACTGGCTCGTGTGCGAACGTCCCATCTCGCTTCACGGCCTGCTGCCTCGACGTCTTCACATGAGTTGCGGTCACTTGTGGCGGCGGGCAGATTGCAATCGGCGTGACGCTCACGCTGCATTTCAATGAAACGAGGGGGCTGTGAGAAGACTGCAACTGCTCGCCGCGATCGGTCTGGTAGTCGCCACCGACTGCAGCAGCAACTCGGGGAAGCCGTGCAACTTCGACCGCGACTGCAGTTCCGACGAGCGCTGCTCGCGGGGCGTTTGCATCTCGACCAGCGACGGCGGCACAGGCGGGGCGGGCGGCGGCGCAGTGGCCGTCTGCCAAACCGGTGACAGCCGGCCCTGTGATGGGGGTTGTTCGAGCCGCGAGACGTGCATCTCGGGCCAATGGGGTCCCTGTGCCGCCGCGTGCGGTACAGGCCGCGAGTGTCTCGCGGGCGTCTGCCGCTGCAGCCCAGCAGCCTGCTCTGGTTGCTGCAACGGCGACAGCTGCGAGCCAGGGAGCACCACAGCGGCATGCGGAGCCGCGGGCAGTGCGTGCACGCCATGTCCCGCGGGGCAGACCTGCAACGCAGGCGTCTGCGAAGGCTGCAACGCGATGTCATGTCAAAGTGGCTGCTGCTCGGGGCCGACGTGCAACGTCCCCGGTGTCTTGCGATGTGGCACGGGTGGCGCAGCGTGCTTTGCGTGCGGAGCGGGAAGGGCGGACTCATGTGATGCCGGCTTTTGCCGTTGTGGCGCTGCAGGAGAGTGTGCGAGCGGCCAGCATTGCGACGCAGGGGCCTGCGTCTGCAGCCCATCAAGCTGCCCGACGGGATGTTGTCTGGGCGCCGCATGCACGAGCCCGTCGTTTCCGACCTGCGGCGACGGTGGCTCGGCGTGCGTGGCATGCGACACCGGCCTCACAGACCGCTGCAGCCCAACGGGCACATGCACGTGCGGAAGCCTCGGTGGGCCGTGCAGCTCGGGCCAACGATGCGTAGGTGGGCAATGCGTCTGCGATCGCACGACGTGTCCGAATGGGTGCTGCAGTGGCGCTGTCTGCACGATGCCGACGCCGGGTGCGTGCGGCATCGACGGTGGCGCGTGCGTCGTCTGCGACTCGCTGACGAGCGACACGTGCCGAGTCAATGGTCAGTGCGGCTGCGGCAGCTCCGCCCCGTGTCTCCAGAACCAACAGTGTGTCGCTGGCACCTGCCGATGCACCTCGACGAGCTGCTCGAATGGCTGCTGCTCGGGCACGACGTGTGTCGCCCCGGCGGTCGCAGCTGCCTGCGGCCTCAACGGAGCGACCTGCGTCAGCTGTGATCCCGCGCGGACGGATCGGTGCAACGCGCTCGGCCAGTGCGCGTGTGGCACCTCGGGACCCTGCGCCGCGGATCAACGTTGCGTCGGTGGAGTCTGCGCCTGCACTCCCGCGAGCTGCCCAACGGGATGCTGCGCCGGGAGCTCCTGTGTGACGGCGACCTCAGTGGCCCAGTGCGGTGTCGGGGGCCAGGCCTGCGTCAATTGCGGCACCTCCGGAAACAGCTGCACGAGCGGAGCATGCCGTTGCGGGTCAGCTCCTGCCTGTGGTCCGGTTCAAGATTGCGTTGGCACCTGTGCATGCAACCCGTCGATTTGCCCGATGGGGTGCTGCCAGGACGCAGCCCACTGTGCCGGCGCCTTCCCCTTCTGCGGCGCCGCAGGCGCGTGCGTCCAGTGCGAAACCCAGCGGGCGGATCGGTGCGTGGGAAATGGGTGCTCATGCGGCGCCGGAGGGGTGCCGTGCCTGTCGCCCCTGCGTTGCATCGGGGGCGTCTGCCAGTGAACGGAAACTCCGCGGCCCCTGTTGTCATCGGCCGCTCCAGCCTGCGGCGACTCTTCGTGGCGGCCATGCTTGCTGCCAGCTCGGCCTGCACACCCCAGCTTGCTCGGTGTGTCGACGATCCCGATTGTCCGATCGGCGCCTACTGCGAGCGAAGAGTTGGCGTCTGTGTTCGGAGCGATGCTGGTGGCGCAGGGGGCGGCAACGGTGCGCCTGCGTGCGAGCCGCCGTGTCCTGCTTCGTCTGAGTGTGTGGGCGCCATCAAGGCGTGCCTCCCGCGTTACCTGGAGCTGCGCTGGCAGGCGCCTGACCCCACTGAATTCGTGTACCGCCGCGACGTGATGTTGGTGGCGCGGCTCGAATTGAACGCCAGTCGTCTTCGCGCTGATCCTCCCTCGTTGCCGATGCGACTCGGTCTGCCTGACGGCGGGAGCCGCGAGATGATGCTGACGGCGCTGGATGCCGGGCTCTTTGGGGCGACCGCCGCTCTCGACGTTGCAGGCCAGTACCAAGCAAGCACCGAGTATCCCGATGCGGGACTCTCGAGCCCTGACCTCTTCTTCTTCGCCGACTTCACGCCACCGTGGTTCGTGGTCGATCTTGAACCGCCGACGCTGCCTTCTGCCCAATTGGACTTCGACTCGCACGACCCTGGCCTTCCAGATGGGAGCATCCCGTATCGACGAGACGCTTGGATTCGGATGCGCGTTACGAGCACGATTCCTGCCGTCGACGATTCGAGCCTCCAGGTCCTGTTGCACGGTGTCGGGGACGGAGGCTCAGCTCCCTTTGTGTCTCGACCCGCGGGCTGTGCTCCGGGGCTGACGTGCCCCGGCAGTGGTTTCTGCCGTTGTCTCGAGGCAGACCTCAGCGCGCCTTCCTTGCCCGCGATGCGAGGTCGTTTCGAGGTCGAAGTTCGCGGCAAGACTCCCGCATCGACGCTAACGGTGCAGCGTCCCGCCCAGGCCGTCGGTGTCACCCGATTCAAGTGGCGACGTGCTCTGGGCCCGCGCCCCGGGCTCCCGCCGGACGTAGCCTCAGCCCCAGCGATCGACTCGCGCGGCAACGTGGTCGTTGTGGTCGATTCCGATTCGCACCTTCTCTATCGGCTGAGCCCTTCGGGTGATGTGGTGGGGGTCACCGAGATGCAGCGTGGGCCGAGGGAGATTTCGGTCGACTCACGTGATGTTGTTTACGTGAGGAGCTCAGAATCGACGTTGTCACTGTCCCCACCCGACGGTGGACTGGAATTCATCAATTGCGATGGTGGCGGTCCTGCGGTCGGCCGCATTCGCTTGAGCTACCCCTCACAGTTTCCCGGTGACCTCGCCGGCGGGTTTGCGGAAGCCGAGAACAGCACGATCGGCTTGGTCACCTTTCGCCGTGGCGACAGCGCGTGCAACTGGTTGCCGCTCGGAATCACAGGCGGGCCGGAGACCCCGTTCGTCGCCGATGGCGACTACGTTTGGGGACGAACGCCAGATGGCTACATCCGTCAGTACGCCATGCCGACTCCGTTCTCGCTCGGCGGAGCTGGTGGCTCGTTCGCCCTCGGCCTGTCGTCGCCGGCCTATGCGCTCATGGCGGCCCTTCCCGGGGGGCTGGTTCTGGCAACCGTGGATCCAGGCAACGCGTTAGTACGCACCTCGTACTCCGGCGTCGACTGGCGCTATACGCCACCGTTCGGTGTCTCTCCGACGGGGCTCGTGATCACACCGGCTGGGAACGCGATCGCCAGCGTTCGCACGGCGCCGATGGCTGCTGGGTTGCTGGGGGCGTACTCGGGTGACGCTGGCTGGATTGTTCCTGACGCCCTACGCAACCTGCACTATTTCGCTTCGCCAGCCATCGGGGCGGGTGGCCACGTGTATCTGTTCGGCGCTGACCCCGCCGGACCCGGTACTGGGGTCGTGGTCTCGAACCTCGCGGGGCAGCGTGAGTGGCTCGATACCGTAACTCCCGAGGGAGCGGTAGAAGCCGCACCGCTGCTCGACTGCACCCGGGACTCGTCTGGGTCGAAAATCCCGGGGCGGCCGGGCGTCGCGTACATCGAGATCTCCGGCGACTTCAACGGATTCGGCGCCAGCCTTGCCGCCATCGTCGTCGACTCAGCGGGGATCGACACCACCGCCCCCTGGCCCATGGTCTTTCACGATCCGCGGCACACCAACAACAGCGCAACGTCGCTCGTCGAGTTCCGCTGTCCATGATTTCCGGGCGCTCCGACCACCCCGGTCGCCGCCAGCCGCGCGGCGCTTGAGAGGTGCCAACGCGCTCGGCGCTATGGGGCCTCGAGCGCCCTGAACTCGACCTTGGTTACGTGATTCGGTGTGATGTTCACTCGTTTGGGCATGGTGCGCTTCGGGTGACTGAACATCAGCGTGTACGTGCCAGGCTTCAGCGAGAAGGTCCGAATGCCGACGACCTCGTCCTGCCAGGGGTTCCCGTTGAGCGTGACCGACGCAAATGGCCTGGCGTCGATTTGAAGCGTGCCCATCACCGCAGGCACCGGCTTCTTCGCTTCTGTGGGTGCCGTCGACGGTGTCTCGGGCAGAGCGGGCGCGGCGTCAGGCGCCGCCGCTCGAGGAGGCTCAGCTTCCTTCGGCGGTTCGGCGGCGACCACGAGTGCGGGGGCAGGCGGCGGCGGCGCCACGACGATCGGTGTCGAGTCGGTCTTGGGCGTGTTGAAGAGCATCAGGTACCCGAGGCTGCCGACGAACCCCAGCGAAGCCAAAGAGACCGCGATCCACAACAGGGGACTGGCCTTCGGCGACTGGGAGACATCCGGCACCGGGGGCATTCGCGCTGTCGGCGCGCTCTGCTCTCCAGCCGCACGCAGACTCTGGGTCGTCCGCGCCTTCGCCTCCTCCTCTTCTGTGAGGATCTTGCGCGACGCCTCGGCGACCTCTTTCGCGAACGACGGCTTCAAGACCACACCCGACGGAATCGGCGTCGCCGTCTGCCGCGTCTGTTCCGCGAGCTCGTTCATCTGGTCTGTGCGCTGCGCCGAGCCCTCATCCTCGTCTTCGAGAGGCCCCCTCGGCCGCACGCCAGGCATGAGCGCCGTGCGCGGCTTGCTCGACGGTGCCACCCGAGGTGTCTCCTGGTCCTTGGGGCCTGAATGGTCTCTCTCGACGACGGCGGTCGCGCTCAGACCGACTTCACCCTCTTCGTCGGGCTTCTCCTTCGCCGTCGACTCTGTCCCCTCGCGCTGGTCCCACTCGGCCTGCTGCAGCTGATCGATCTCGTCCTTGAACATCTGCGAGACGAACAGCCCGACGTTCGTGTCCTCCACCGCCTTCGCATGGTGCAGCACGAAGTTCTGCAGCGCCCGCTCGAGCTCGAGCGCGCTCTGAAAGCGCTTCGACTCGTCACGCTCGAGCGCCTTCATCACCGCCCAGTCGAGCACCGCCGGCACGTCGGGGTTGAGGCGCGCGGGCGGCGAGATGTAGCTCTGCTGCACCGCGCGCAGCACCTGCACGTCGCTCTCGCCCTCGAACAGCCGCCCGCCGGTCAGCATCTCCCACAGCACGATGCCGAGCGCGAACACGTCGGTGCGCGCGTCGATCTTCTCGCCCCGCGCCTGCTCGGGGCTCATGTACGCGAACTTGCCCTTGAGCATGCCCGCCGCGGTCGACGTCTGGTTGCCCGAGGCCTTCGCGATGCCGAAGTCGGTCAGCTTGATCGCCCCGTCGAACGAGATGAGCACGTTGTGCGGAGTCACGTCGCGGTGCACGAGCCCCAGCGGCTTGCCGCGATCGGTCAGCGAATGCGCGTACTGCAGGCCGCGCGCGACGTGCACGCCGATCTCGGCCACGATGCTCGGCGGCATCGACACTCCGAGCTCGCGGCAGCGGCGTCGCAGATCCCACAGCGAGACGCCGCGCACGTACTCCATCGCGATGAAGTGCGAGTCGTCGTGCTTCGCGAAGTCGAAGATCTGCACGATGTTCGCGTGATTGAGTCGCGACGCCAGCCGCGCCTCGTCGACGAACATCTTCATGAACGCCTCGTCGCGCGCCAGGAAGCTGCGCACGACCTTGATCACCACCTCTTTCTCGAAGCCCTCGGGCCCCACTGCCGCGCAGAGGTAGATCTCGGCCATGCCGCCTTCGGCGAGCTTCCGCTTGACGACGTAACGCCCGATCTTTGTCCCGGAAAGGAGCAAACTCTGGCAAAACTCTAGTCCATGGGGCCTAGAGCGGTCGCTTTCGTCGCGCTGCTTGCTGCGGGGGCTGGGTACGCGGGACCGAAGGCGATCGCGATCGCCGCCGGCGACTGCCGCGACCCCGAGCTGCTCAACGGCGGCACCGCGTTCTCAGACGCCGTCGCCGGCCTCTTGAAGACCGACGCCCTCGACCCCGCCGCCGTGCTCGATCAGCTCAGGCCGCGCCCGAGCGCCGGCCCCGACGACGTGCAGCGCCAGCTCGACTCCGCGCAGTCGCAGTTCTACGCGAACCAGTTCGACAAGGCGCTCGAGGGCGTGCGCGCCGCGACGAAGGCGCTCGAGCGGCTCCCTCCGTCAGACGCCGTCGCCAAGCACCTGCAGGCCGCCGGAGTGCTCGAGGGCCTCATCTTCAAGAGCCTCAACCGGAAGACCGAGCAGCTCGATGCGTGGCGCCGCGTCGTGCGCACCGCTCCCGACTACAGGCTCGACCCCGACTTCCACAGCCCGGCGACCATCACCCAGTTCGAGCAGCTCAAGAAAGACGTCGCCAAGCAGAAGCGCGTCGGCCTCAACGTGACGTCGACTCCGGCCGGCGCTGCGGTGTTCGTCGACGGAGTGCGCGCCGGCGTGACGCCGCTCAAGAGCCCGGGCTTTGCCCCCGGCACGTACCGCGTCGTCATCACGCAGGGCGAGAAGCAGTCGTTCGCCTACGAGGTGAAGCTCGATGGGCCGCCCGTCGAGCTGCAGATCGACCTCGGCTTCGAGGGCTCGCTGCGCGCGCAGCTGCCGCTGTGCGTGAGCTCGGCGGGCGGCGACTCCGAGGCGCTCAAGCTCGCGACGCGCGCGGGCGCCGATCGCGCGCTCGTGCTCCGGGTCGACGCGACCGGCTGGGTCACCGCGCAGCTGTTCGAGGTCGCGAAGGGTACGCGCGTGCGCGAGGGCGGCATGAAGATCGCCGACGCTCGCAAGGGCAACGGCTACACCGACCTCGCGTCGTTCGTGCTCACCGGTCAGCCCGCGAAGCTCGCGCTCTCGGGCAGCCGCCCCGAGCCGACCCCGGCCGCGACCCCGGCCGAGCCCGCACCGCCGCCCGAGCCCACGCGGCAGCCCGAGCCGGCGGCGACGACGACCGCGACGGCGTCGTCGTCATCGGGTGGTGTGCCCCGCGCGATTCCGCTCGCGATCGCCGGGGCCGGCGTCGTGCTCGTCGGCGTCGGCGCGGGCTACTTCGTCTCGGGCGGGGCCGATCGCGCCGCGCTCGCCGGAGCGGTCGACTCCACCGGGGTCGTCAAAGATCCCCGCGATGCCGAGAACGCCAACTTCCTCACCCAGCGCATCTCGTCGAACCGTGACATCTCGCTCGCGCTGATGATCTCGGGTGGGGTCGTCGCGGTGGCCGGCGGTGTGCTGTTCTTCGCGCTCGCAGCTTCTGACCGTTGACGGGGATGTTGAGGCGCGCGAGCTCGGCGTTCAGCCGGCCGGTCGCCATCATGAACCACATCTTCCAGTCGCCGATGAAGCTCCACAGCGGGTGCTTGAACGTCGCCGGTCGGTTCTTCTCGATGAAGAAGTGGCTGACCCAGGCGAAGCCGTAGCCGCTGACGGCCGCGACCGGCAGCAGCGCCCAGCTGCCGGTCACGAAGCCCGAGACCGCGAGCCCGAGCGCGACGCTCGAGCCGAAGAAGTGCATCCACCGGGTGGCGGGCTGGCTGTGCTCGCCCAGGTAGAAGGGCCAGAACTCCTCGAACGTCTGCGTCGCGCGGCCGGCGGCCCCGTCGCGGTCGCTCGTCGGCTGAGCGCTCACTTCGCGAAGATCTTGCGGAAGAAGTCGACCATGCCGCGCTTCTTCGGCTTCAGCTCGTCGACCTCGACCTCGGGCCGCGCGCCGGGGCTCGTCGGCTCGAGATCGACCGCCTGCTTGCGCCGCCGCGACGGGTCGAGCGACATCGCCGAGAACTCGTCTTCACCCTCGTACGACACCTGAGCGCGGGGGCGGCCGTCTGCGCCGGGGGCACTGCCAGTCGGTTTGTTGTACTTCCCAGTCATGCGTCGACCAATCTAGCGGTCGGGAGTATCGAAGGCAAAACCGCCGGAAGATTGACGGTCTAGAGGCGGCATGGGAGCTTCGCCGGCGTGAAGATCGCACGTGCGCTCCTCGTGCTGGCAGCGCTCTCTGCCTGTGGGCCGGTGCAGTCGACCGCCTATCTGATGGATGCCGAGGTCCAGATCGAGGCCGCCCGCACCGCCCAGGCCGAGCGCTACGCCCCCTACGAGTGGACGTCGGCGAACCTCTACTACCGAAAGTCGAAGGAGGAGGTCGGGTACTCCGACTTCGAGCAGGCCGTCGACTTCGCCCAGAAGGCGCAGAAGTTCGCCGTTCAGGCGCGCGAGAACGCGATGAAGGCAACCCGGAAGGAAGAGTCGGCTCCATCGAAGACTCCCTGATGCGCGCGCTCCTCTTCGCCAGCCTCCTCGCCGCGACCGCCTGCGTGACGGGCCAGCAGGTTCGCGCGAAGTCCGAGGTCATCAAGAGCGACATCGAGCGCGCCAGGCGCTCGGGGGCCATGCGCTGCGCGCCGCGCGAGCTCGCGACGGCCGAGGCGAACCTCGACTTCGCCCAGGGTGAGCTCGCCGAGGGCACTGCGTCGCGCGGCGACGAGCACATTCGCGACGCCGAGGCGGCGATCAAGAAGGCGATCGTCCTCTCGAGGGACTGTGGGCCCAAGCAGGTCACCATCAACACGCCGGTGGTGGTGAAGATCGAGACCACCGACAAAGACGGCGACGGCATCCTCGACAAGGACGACAAGTGCCCGAACCTGCCCGGGCCCCCCGAGAACGGCGGCTGCCCCGTCGAGGCGCCGAAAGACAAAGACGGCGATCTCATTCTCGACAACGTCGACAAGTGCATCGACACGCCGGAAGACAAAGACGGCTGGCAAGACGAAGACGGCTGCCCCGAGCCCGACAACGACAACGACGGCGTGCTCGACGGCGCCGACAAGTGCCCGAACGAGCCCGGGCCGATCGAGAACATCGGCTGCCCGATTCGCGACCGCGACGGCGACGGCATCAACGACGACAAAGACCAGTGCCCCAACGAGGCCGAAGACAAAGACGGCTTCCAGGACGAAGACGGCTGCCCCGACCTCGACAACGACAAAGACGGCCTGCCCGACATGCAGGACGACTGCCCGATGGAGGCCGGCCCCGCCGAGCTGAAGGGCTGCCCCGATCGCGACAAAGACGGCATCCCCGACAAGGCCGATGCGTGCCCCGATCAGCCCGGCCCGCCGGAAGAGAAGGGCTGCCCGAAGAAGTACTCGCTCGTCGTCGTCACGAAGGACAAGATCGAGATCAAGAAGCAGATCAAGTTCGCGACGGGCTCCGCGAAGATCGTCGGCGCCGAGAGCCAGACCATTCTCGGCGAGGTCGCGCAGGCCATGCGCGACAACCCGCAGATCAAGAAGATCCGCATCGAGGGCCACACCGACTCGGTCGGCGACGACGGCTTCAATCTGAAGCTGTCTCAGAACCGCGCCAACTCGGTGATGTCGGCCCTCATCAAGCTCAACGTCGACCCCGGCCGCATGGAGGCCGTCGGCTACGGCGAGACGCGCCCGATCGCCTCGAACGCGACCGCGGCCGGCAAGGCCGAGAACCGGCGCACCGAGTTCAACATCGTCGAGCAGTAGGCCGCGTGCGTCCCCGCTCACCAGTCGAGCGAGAGCCACTGCAAGCCGAGCTTCTGAAAGCGGGCGAAGTCGCCGTCGACCGAGGCCAGCGTGCAGCCATGTTCGATGGCGGTCGCGGCATGAACCGCGTCAGCGACGTGCTTGCCCGTCGCCCGAGCCTCGGCACACAGGCGTGAGAAGACGCGCCAGTGCTCCGGCCCGGCGGACACCCAGCGACAACCGTCGGCCGAGTGCAGCTCGTCGACGAAGTCGATGGCTTCGGCGACCGTGCTCGGGCGCGCAGGGAAGATCGTCTTGTTCGTCACGACGCGTACGAAGCCGGTCGCGACGGCGGCGCTCAGCGCGAACGGCGCGTCACCGTTCGCGACTGCGTCGAGCCAGCTCAGCGCAGCGTCGTGCTGCTCGGCGTCGACCCGGTGTGCGTAGACGAGGACGTTGACGTCCGGCATCAGCATCAGGCGTTCTCGGCGAGCACTTCGGCGATCTCGCGGGGCGAGATGCGGCGCTTCCGCCGGGCGTCACCCGCCGTCGGCAGCTTGATCTGGCGTCGTGCCCCCGCCCGCTGAGACATCAGGTGGCGCAGGGCGTCGTTCACGAAGTCGCTGAGCGTGCTCTGCCGCTCGGCCGCGCGTCTGCGGGCTTCACGCACCAGCGCATCATCGAGCACCAACGTCGTTCGCATACATATGAACATACGTATGCGCATCGGGCGATGCAACCGGCTCAGTTCCAGTGCCCCTTCGCGAGGTGGGTGCGCTCCCACGCGTCGAGCAGCCGCGCGACCTCTTTGCGCTCGGCCTCGTCGGGCGAGCCGGTCAGCTTCAGCTTCAGCTTGTTGAGCTGGTGAAGGGCGTCGCCGCGGTCGCCGGGCAGCTTCTTCAGCTTCGCCTCGAGGCGATCGATGCGCTCCTCGAGCTTCTCTTCCGTCGGCACCGGCTTCGGCTTCGGCGGGCCGGGCGCCGGTCGCGGCCTCGGGTCCGGCGCGTCGGGCACCGGCTCGACCTTCAGCGCGGCGGGCTCCACGGGCGGCGGAGGCGGCGGCTCGGCGATCACGGCGGGCGCCTCTTCGGGCGGCGACGTGGGCCACAAGAGCACGCCAGCCACGCCCAAGAGCAGCACGGCGGCCGGCACGATCGCGAGCCACGCCAGCCTTCGCTTCGGCTTCGGCCGAGGCTCGACCTTCGTCGGCGGCATCGTCTTCGCGAGCTCCGGAGGCGTCGGCGGCGGCAACGGCTTCAGCGGCTCGAGCTTCGCGAGCACCTCGGCCGCCGTCTTCGGCCTCAGCTTCGACGCCGCCTCGACGAGGTCGGCGATGAGCTCTTCGAGCACCAGCGGCAGCACCGGCGCGATCGGGCGCGGCAGCGGCGTGGGCACGTCTCTTCGCCCCGTGAGCATCTTGAAGCCCAGGACGCCGAGCGCCTGCAGGTCGGCCTCGACCGAAGGCTCCGGAGCGCCGGCCGGCGCGATGCCGAAGTCGAGCAGCTTCACCTGCACCGACTCGTCGGGCCGCTTCACGAGGAACACGCTCGACGGCTTCAGGTTGCCGTGAGCCAGCGCGCGCGCGTGAGCGGCCTGCAGCGCCTCGGTGACCGCGATCAGCGTCTTCACCGTCTCGAGCAGCAGCAGGGTGCCGGTGCGGTGCAGGGCCCAGTCGAGCCCTTCGCCGTGCATCAGCTCCATGATGACGTAGTGACGGCCGTCGGGCAGGCGACCCAGGCCGAAAACCTCGGCGATGCCCGGGTGCTTCAAGAAGCTCGCGGCCCGCACCTCGCGCTCCGAGACGGCCTCGCGCGTCACCTTGATCGCGGCCTCCTGGCCGGTGTCGACGTGCTTCGCGCGATAGACCGCGCCGTTGGCGCCGTCGCCGATCTTCTCGACGAGCTCCCACCGCTGCAGCTGCGTGCCGATGAGCTCGGAGCGGACCTGCGTCTTGTCGGGAATCGGCTGAAAGCTCACGGCGGTGCGGGCGAAAGCCTACCGCGGGACGGTCAGGTGCGCCGGTCCTCGGCCGTCGCGCTCAACCGCATGACACGCCTGCGCGAGATCCTCCTCGAGCTGCCCTGACGCCGGGCGCGGCACCCGTCCGCCCGGCGCACTCTCCAACCCTTCGCAGTACCCTTCAAAGGAGAGCGTCATGCTCAAGCTCCGCAACATCGGCATCATCGCGCACGTCGACGCAGGCAAAACCACGCTCAGCGAGCGCATTCTCTATTTCTCGGGCCGCATTCACCGTCGCGGTGAAGTTCACCGCGGCGACACCGAGCTCGACTGGACTCCGGAAGAGCGCAAACACGGCATCACCATCACGGCGGCCGCCACCACGGTTCCGTGGGGCGATCACCTCGTTCAGCTCATCGACACGCCGGGCCACATCGACTTCTCCGTCGAGGTCGAGAGGTCTCTGCGGGTGCTCGATGGGGCGGTCGTCGTCCTCGACGCTGCCAACGGCGTCGAGCCGCAGACCGAGACCGTGTGGCGCCGCGCCGAGACGCTCGGCCTGCCTCGGCTCGTCTTCGTGAACAAGATGGATCGCGTCGGCGCCTCGCTCGAGGCGTGCCTGGACGATCTCGAGAAGAAGCTCGGCGCGAGCCCGCTCGCGCTGCAGGTTCCGCTCGAGAACGGCCACGTCGATCTGATTCGCCGAAAGGCCGTCACGTTCGACGCCGAGGGTGCGTTCACCGAGAGCCCGATGCCGGCCGAGCTCGAGCCACGCCGCCGCGCGCTGGTCGAGCGCCTGGCCGAAGGCGACGACGTCGTCGCCGAGGCCCTCATCACGGGTGCCGAGGTCACCGCCGAAGCACTCGACTGCGCAGTACGTCACGCCACGCTGAAGTGCGCGCTCGTGCCGGTGCTGTGCGGCTCTGCCTACAAGAACCGCGGAGTGCAAGCCCTGCTCGACGCGGTGGTCGCGTACCTGCCTGAGCCCGGCAAGGGCGACGGCTCCTTCAACGCGCTGGTCTTCAAGCTCATGGTTCACCGCCAGCAAGGCACGCTCGCCTACGTGCGCGTGTACTCGGGTGAGCTGCGCTCGGGGACCCTGGTGCTCAACGCCCGCACCGGCGAGAAGGTACGCATCGGGCGCGTGCTGAAGGTGCACGCGGACAAAGGCGTCGACGTCGAGAACGTCGCGGCCGGAGCGCTCTGCGCAGTCACCGGCCTCCACGACGTGAAGACGGGCGACACGCTGTGCGACCCGGCGAAGCCGGTGAAGCTCATGGAGATGACCTTCGCCGAGCCGCTCGTCGAGCTCGCGCTGGAACCGAAGAAGCGCGGCGACAGACAGGCGCTGGCCGACGCGTTGAAGAGGATGACCGATGAAGACCCGACACTGAAGGCGAGCACCGAGGTCGAGACCGGCCGGGTGGTCTTGCGCGGCATGGGCGAGCTCCACCTGCAGATCGTGATCGAGCGGCTCGAGCAGCTGAAGCTGGAGCTCAAGGCTTCGGCCCCGCGCGTGGCGTACCGCGAGACGGTGCGGCGCGTGGGCCGGGCGACGTACCGCCTGAAGAAACAGTCGGGCGGGCCCGGCATGTTCGCGGTCGTGACGGTCGAGATCGCTCCGCTGGCGCGCGACGAGGGTCATCGCTTCGTCGACGCGTCGAAGGGAGGCTCGGTGCCGAAGGAGTACGTCAGCGGGGTCGAGAAGGGCACACGCGGGGCGTTGACGCGCGGCCCGGTCGGCGGCCACCCGGTCGTCGACGTCGAAGTGAGGCTCATCGACGGCGAGACCCACCCGAAAGACTCGAGCGCGATGGCGTTCGAGATCGCCGGTTCGCTGGCGGTGCAGGAAGCGTTGAAGGCCGCGCAGCCGGCGTTGCTCGAGCCGGTGATGGCGGTCGAAGTGGTCGTGCCCGAAGAGCATGTCGGCGCCGTGCTGGCCGACCTGGGCGGAAGGCGCGGCCGCGTACAGGGAATGACGCAGAAGGGGGCCGCGAAGGTGATCTCTGCCTTCGTGCCTCTGGCCGAGCTGTTCGGCTACGTCGATGCGCTCCGCAGCCGCAGCGCCGGGCGAGGCAGCGTGACGATGCGTCATGCCAGGTACGATCTCGTTCCCTGAATGAAGTGAGATGGGCGCGGACCCCTCATTGCCCGCGCCCATCTCTTCATCAGTGCTCGGGAACTACAAAGTGCTTATCGAGGGTGCGCCCGGGCTGTTCCGTCACCGGTGCAGGTCGACCGATACGGCCCGCGATTCGAAGGTTTGCGGGCCGCGGCTGTGGACGACCAAGTCACACTTCTCGAGGTCCCGTTTTCCAGCCGGCGTTCGTGCCGGCGGCGCCGGCGCGCCGATCGACCAGCTCACCGCGTACTTCCCGGGTGGAGGCGCGCGGTACGGCCCGCCACCGCACTCGAAGTCCTCGAACGTGATGATGCGGTGCTCGCCCGGCACGAGCGTGAACGTTCGTGCGCCGGGCGGCGTCTCGAGGCCGAGCTCGAAGCCGCAGTCGCACGAATGGAAGAGGACCTGCACTCCGCCGTCGCCGCTCTCGGGCACGAAGCGGAACGCGTGAACGTCGCGGTGCTGCAGCGTGACCGGCTCGGCGCCGCGGTTCGTGACGCGCACCTCGAGCACGCCTTCGAGCGCGCCCCGCTTCGAGAGCTTCAGCGGCTTCTTCACCTGCAGCTCGACGTCGACCTTCGGCGCCGCCACGAGGAGCAGCAGGGTGAGCGCGCTGACCACGCGCGACAGCGTACGTCACGCTCTTCGGCGACGCATCGAGCCGTTTAAGAAGCGTGAAGAAACGTTGCGGGCTCTTCCCGGTGACGGGGCGATCGCTACACCATTCGCGTCAACTCTCACCGGAGGTCCCCACATGCTGCGCGCTACCGCTCTCTCGCTGTGCTTGCTGCTCCCCGCCGCTGGCTTCGCCGACGAGCTGCAACAGGCCGCTTCGGCGCCCTCGATGGATCAGCCGACGCAGCAGACGCTCACTCCGCAAGACGCCGCTCCCGTCGATGGCGCCGGCCAGCAAGACGCCGTTCAACAGGCGAAGTGGTGCGGCATGCACGGCGGCTGCGCCGGCCGCTCGGGTGGCAAGGGCAAGTGGATCGTCCTCGGCGGAGTCGCCGGCACCGTGATCACCGCAGTCGCCGTCGGCCTCGCCGTCGGCTTCGCCACGAAGCAGAACGCCCAGCCCCAGACGCCGTGACGCTGCGGTGATCGATTCGTGCCGCCGTCACACACCAGAGCGGCATGCACGTTCACCCCGAGGGGCTCGCCGCAGATCTGAAGCGCATCGCCTGGCTCGAACAGCGCCGCCGGTTTCTCCAGCTCCTCGGCGGCGCGGGCCTTCTGTTCGCCGGGGCGGCGTGCGGCGCCGGCGCGGGGGCGACGACGACCCCCGGCGGCTCGTGCAGCAAGATCCCCGAAGAGACCGGCGGCCCCTACCCCGGTGACGGCACGAAGGCGTCGACGTGCTGACGCAGTCGGGCATCGTCCGCAGCGACATTCGCTCGAGCTTCGGCTCGTACTCGGGCACCGCCGCCGGCCTACCGCTCGACATCACCCTCTCGCTCGTCTCGGCCAACGGCAGCTGCGAGCCGCTCGTCGGCTATGCCGTCTACCTCTGGCACGCGACGCAAGACGGCCTGTACTCGATGTACACGAAGACCGGCGAGAACTACCTGCGCGGGGTGCAAGAGACCGACGCTGACGGCAAGGTGACGTTCAAGACGATCTTCCCGGGCTGCTACGACGGCCGCTGGCCGCACGTTCACTTCGAGGTCTTCCAGAACGTCGCGCAGGCGACCGCAGCGACCGGCAAGCTCCTCACGTCGCAGCTCGCGCTCCCCGAAGACGTCTGCCGCGAGGTCTACGCGACCCGCGGCTACGCCACGAGCACCGCGAACCTCGCAAAGGCGTCGCTGACCTCGGACATGGTGTTCAAAGACAGCTACGCCCAGGAGCTCGCTGAGGTCTCGGGCAGCACCGCCGCCGGCCTCACCGCGAAGCTGCTCATGGGCGTCGACGTCTGACCGCCGTCAGCGCAGCGTCACCGTGACGCGCACGTCGTTCGCGAGCTCGATGACGTCGCCGTGCATCAGCCGCGCAGCCACGCACGCGTGCCCGTTCACCCGCACCGGAGCCAGGTGCCGGCCCTCGGGTCGCACGAGCCACGGCCCGTGCGCCGTGCGGTTGATCGCGAGCGGCTCGCCCGAGAACCACAGCAGCTGAGGCTCGCCGTCGACCACGACGCCTCCGACCCGCGCCTCGGTGAAGCGCACGAGCGTCGCCTCGAACGGCAGCGTGGCCAGCGCGTGCAGCACCGCGGCTTCGTCGGCGATGGTGCGAATGGGCCCGAGCGTGAGGCGCTCCAGCGCGGGCGGAGCCCGGCGCGCGGCCTCGACGAGCTCGAACGCCAGCCGGTCTGGCGTCGTGGTCGAGCTCGCGAGATCGACGTGCAGCGCGCGCAGAAACGCAGACTCGTCGAGCGCCAGCAGCAGCTCGAGACAGCGCGTCGCCGATGGGCGCAGCTCGTGCTCGAGCGTGCGCAGCGTGGCGGTCTTCGGGAAGCCGTGCTCCCACGCGATCGAGAGGTTGCCCTCGCGGAGCTGCCGAGCCAGCGGGCCGAGGCGCCGCGCGCAGACGTCGGCGGTGAGCTCGCCGCCGCGCACCGCCGCGGCGCGGTCGTCGCCGTGCTCCTCGAGCCAGTCGGCGACCACGCCCCAGCCGAACGCGTCGTCCGGCCGCGCCGCGATCGCCTCGCGCAGCGCCGCCGGCAGCGGTGCGGGCTCACGCTCGAGGTAGCGCGCGCAGAGCCCATCGCCCGTCTCGAGCACCTGGCCGTGCTGCAGCGGCGGCGTCTCGTGCACCTCGAGCCCGTCGAGGTACAGCGCAGCCCGTCGCGCGAACGCCCGCCACGAGCCGCCTCCGTCTGCGAAGAAGGCGTCACCGAGCAGGGCCGGCTCTCCGGGCACGAGCGCTTCGAGGCCGCGCGCGGGCTTCAGCCACTGCAGGTACACGTCAGCCGCGCACCCGCGTGCCTTGAGCCCCCTGCGCGACCTGCTCGGACGAGACCGGCGAGATCGGCTGCACCTGCGAGCTCGAGAAGATGGCCTCGGTCTCTTTCGTCGACGCCTGTAGCGCCTCGACGCCCGTGAGCAGGTCGTCGAGCTGGTCGCCGAGCTGCGACGGGCTGGTCATCGTCAGCGCCTGATCGCGCAGCAGCCGCACCGAGTTCTCGATCAGGTTCATCTGGCCGCGCGCCCGCGCGAGGAAGTTCTCGATCTCGGTGATGGTGGTCTGCCGCTTGCGGATGACGTCGATGTTCTTCTGCGCGAGGTCTCTCACCTGCGGGTCGGTCATCTTCTGCGTGATCGCCTCTTGCGCCTTCAGCTGCCGCTCGAGCTCGCGGGGGTCGAGCGCCGAGAGATACGTCTCGGCGCGCGCGCACGCGTTCGCGAGCTGCACGAAGCTCTGGTGCAGCTGCGAGAGCTTGTCGAGCTCACTCTGCAGCAAGATCGCCTGAAACGACGGGTTGTGCTGCATGTCGCGCTCGATCTCGCGCCGCAGCTCGTCGAGCGCCTTCGCCCGCTGCCAGTCGCGCTCGGGCAGCGACTCCATCAGCTTCTCGACGCGGGCGCGGTCGGCCTTGTCTCGCTCTTCGCGGTCGGCCTTGTCGACCGCGCGCCGGAAGGGCTTGAGGTCGGGCCCGAACAGCAGCCACACCGCCTCGACGCCCACGGCCGCGGCCGCCAGCACGTACTCGCCCGTCGCTGCTGCAGCCACCATGGCGCCGCCGAACATCGACAGGTTGTAGATGTTGAGAAACGCCGAGCGCAGGTAGCTCTTGGCTCTGCCTTCAGCCATCGGTGCCTCTTGTCTTAGCAGCTTCGTTGGCTGCGACGAACAAACCACCGGAGTAACCGAGGCGGAGCTCCCGGCCGTCGCCGCGAAGATCGAAGAGGGCGTCGGGAAACCCGTCGGGCAACAGCCGCGGGCCACCCGAGACGGCCGCCCCGTCGGCGTACGTGCCCTTCACCGACGCCGCGAGGGGGCCGAGCGGGCCGGCGTGCCCGAAGCCGGCGGCCGCCGCGATCGCGACCCGGAGCAGGCCCGGCAGCAGCGCCGAGAGGCTCGGCGCCACGCAGACGAGCTCGTCCCCTGCGCACAGCTCGAAGGCGTCGCCGCCGTCGAGGTACACAGGCGGGTCGTCGAGGTGGCAGTCGTCGGGCCGTACGCCGAGCGCCCAGCCGCCCTGGTTCTCGGTCATCACGGCCAACAGCCCGTCGCCGCTGTCGAGCGTCGAGAGGGGGACGAACGGGTCCTGCACGTCGCCGCTCAGCCGCTCGCCGACCAGGAAGTGCCAGGCGACGAGCGCCCGAGGGAGCGCGCGCTTGCAGCGCTCTTCCGCGAGCAGGGCGGCGTCGACGCTGACGCCGTCTCGCGGCTGCACCGGCTGCGCACACCAGCGCTCCGCCAGCTCGACGATCTCGCGCAGGGGCGCGCCGGGCTCGCCGTCGCGCAGCACCTCGAGCTCGGCCCGGCGCGCCGCCACGGCCTTTCCCGTGCGCACCGCCGGCGGCGTGCGGCGAATGCGGCGTACCGGCACGTCGATCGCAGGTGCGGCTGGCCCGAGGGCGTGGCCGAGCAGCGCCGCGCGCACGAGCTGCTCGAACGGCGCCGCGTGCAGCTCGTGCAGGAGGCCCGGCAGCCGCGTGGCGAGCCCGGCCGCCTGGAAGCTCGCGGTCGTCGCCTCGCCATGCACCGCGCGGTGAAGGTGATTGGCGAGCGAGCCCCACAGCGCGTCTTCCGAGAGGGCGTGACGGTGGCCGGCGTCCCAGCTCGTCTCACGCTCGGCGACGATGATGCGGTGCTCGTGGCCTGCCGACTTCTCGGTGCGGTGCCGAACCGCCGCGAAGGGGCAGGCGTGGCGGTGGCCCTGGGCCTCCTCGGTGAAGACGACGGTCTCGCGCACCTGGCCGGCGAGCGCTGCCGAGGGCGAAGCGAGCCACGCCTCGACGGCGCGCAGCGCGTCTGTGGGCTCGCGCTCGGCGAGGCGCAGCGCGGCCGCGACGCACGCGAGCGCTCCTCGAACGGCGACCGGGTGCCCGAAGCGATCGAGGTGCTTGAGCACGTCGGCGAGCTCGGGCGCGCGGGGCAGCGGCTCGGCCCCCAGCACGAGCCGCGCGGGCTCGAAGCCGACGTGGGCCGCGAGGGCGATGGCGTCGGCCGCGAGGGCGCCGTCGTCGCGGAGCCGGCGCAGCTCGCCCGCCTTCTCTTCATCGGGGCTCATCGGTGGAATCGACGGTATTCCAGCACGTGGGCGACCTGCGTGTGGAGCGCCGCCACGCTGGGCAGGTGGTCGTGCGCGAAGGGCAGCAGCACGCGATCGGCCTCGGCTCCGCTGGGCAGCGCCGTCTCGGCGAGCGTGACGGTGCCGTCGCCGGGCTCGTCGAGCCGCAGCGCCGCGTTCGCGAGCGCCACCGGCCACGTGATGGGCGCGGCCCACGCGAGCTTCGTGGTGCCGGCGACCACGGCGATGGGGCAGGCCGGCACCGGTAGCCGAGCGAGAGCGGCCGAGCCGGGGGCGAGATCGCGCACTCCGCCGAGCAGCGGCGCCGCCGCCGAGAGCCGCTGGGCCCACGCTGCGCCGCGGTTCGGCGGAGCGATCTGCACCAGCAGCGGGCACCGCTCGCCGAGCCGGTCGGCGAGCCCACGACCGACGAGCGAGCCGAAGCTGAAGCCGACCACGTACACGGGGCCCGCGGGGAACGCGGCCTTCGCCTGAGCCCACGCATCCCAGATGCAGGCGTCGAGGCCGCGCGTGGTCGCGTAGTCGAGCGAGACAGCGACGTGGCCCAGCCCGCGCAGGTGCACGGCGAGCGGCGCGAGCTGGCCCGGCCCCGCGTGGAGCCCATGCAGCAGGACGACGTTCACAGCCCGACGCGCACGTTGCCCTGCACCTTCGACTCGTGGAGCACGTCGAGCAGGTGGTTCTCGAGCTTCTTGAACTCGGCCGACTGCTTCACCGCGGCCTCGCGCGACTCGAAGTACGGCACCTCGACCCGGTGCAGCACCTTCGCCGGCCGGTGCGACAGCACGAAGATGACGTCGGCGAGGAACACGGCCTCGCTGATGTCGTGCGTGACGAAGAGGACGGTGTTGTCCTGCTTCTTCAAGATGTCGAGGATGAGCGTCTGCATGCCCCAGCGGGTCTGCGGGTCGAGCGCGCCGAACGGCTCGTCCATCAGCACCAGCCTCGGCTTGTTGATCAGCGTGCGCGCGATCGCGACGCGCTGCTTCATGCCGCCCGAGAGCTGCTTCGGCAGCGCCTCGGCGAAGTCCTTCAGGCCGACCTGCGCGATGATCTCGAGCGCCAGCTTCTTGCGCTCGGCCGACGCGACGCCCTTGAGCTCGAGCCCGTACTCGACGTTCTCGCGCACGCTGCGCCAGCCGAACGACGTGTAGCTCTGAAACACCATGCCGCGGTCGGCGCCGGTGCCCTCGGGCAGGGGCGCTCCGTCGATGAGGATCTTGCCGGAGTCGGGCTTGAGCAGCCCCGCGATCGCCTTCAGCACCGTGCTCTTGCCGCAGCCCGACGGCCCGAGGAACACCGCCAGCTCGCCGATGCCGGGCTTGTTCGCGAGCTCGAAGCTCACGTCTTGCACCGCCTGCACCGTGTTGCCCTTGCGGTCGGTGTAGCTGATGAAGAGGTTCTTCACGTCGAGCTTCGGAGGGAGCGGCGCGTCAGGCATCGGTTTCCCTCCAGCGGAAGAGCAGGCCGTTGACCGTGCGAATCGCGAGATCGGACACGAGGCCGACGATGCCGACCACGAGGATCAGCGCGAGGATCTGGTCCGACTTGTTCGCGCGCCACGCGGCGTCGAACAGGTGGCCGATGCCGCGCCGGCTGTTCACCATCTCGGCGAGCAAGATGTAGCCCCACGCGATGCCGTTCATCACGCGGAAGTTGTCGAAGATCTGCGGCAGCGCCGCCGGCACCAGCACCGTGCGGATCAGCTGCCAGCGCGTCGCTCCGAGCGTCTGCGCCGTCTGAACCAGCTCTTCGGGCACCGAGCGAATGGCGTCGACCACCACCGGCAGCAGGAACACGACCGTCGCGAAGAAGAGGAAGGCGATCTTCTCGGTCTCGTCGATGCCGAACCACATGATGAAGATCGGCACGAACGCGTTCATCGGCGTGAAGCGCAGCGGCGAGATGATCGGGTCGACCCAGCGGTTCACGGCCTCGAACGACCCCATCAGCACGCCGATCGGCAGGGAGACCGCGATGCAGAGCACGAACGCGATCGACACGCGCAGCGCGCTGACCCCCAGCTCGGGGCCGAGGTCAGTGAACACGAGCGCGATGAGCGCGCGCAGCACCTCTTGCGGCGGCGGCAGCTTCAGCGGGTCGATGAGCGGCTTCTCGCCGAGCGTCGTGACGAACCACGCCGCGAACAACAACACCACCGAAGCGACAGAGAGGGCGCGCGCGGTTCCCGACGGTATCCGCGTGCGCACGCCGAAGAGCGGCACCGCCGCCTTCGGCTTACTGGGCATTCAAGACGACCTTGATGTCGGTGCGGCGGTTGAGCGCGCGGCCGTCTTCGGTCGAGTTGTCGGCTACCGGGTTCGCGCTGCCTTTTCCGACCGTGATGAAGCGCTCGGGCGGAATCTGGAAGTTCTTCACCAGGTACGCCTTCACGGCGTCGGCGCGCTTCTGCGAGAGCGACTTGTTGGCCGCCGCCGAGCCGCGCGCGTCGGTGTTGCCCTCGACGTCGAGGTACGTGTTGCCGAACGCGATCATCGTCTCGCCCAGCGAGTCGAGCGTGAAGTAGCTGCCCGGCATGATCTCGTCGGAGCCCGTCGTGAAGTGAATCGAAAGGCTCTTGTTCACGATCGCGCGGTCGGTCACCTTCGGCTTGTCTTTGAACGCGAAGCTCTCTTCGACCTTCTGGCTCTTGTACTGATCGCCGAGCGACGCGACGAAGCGGCTGTCGGCCCAGTCTTTCGCGTCGACGACCTTGTTGACGACGCCCTTCTTGCGCCAGATGACGAACGCGCCGTTGAACAGCGAGTCGAAGTGCGCCTTCGGGCCCGAGAGACCGAAGAACGCCGCGTTGTCGGCGAACGCCGTGAGCTTGAGGCCCGAGAGCATGCCGCTGACGTCGTCGTCACTCAGCTTCAGCGCGGCGCCGACGATGTGGTTCGTGCCCTGCGGGTCTTCCTTCATGACGCTGATCGCGTCGAACCAGCCGTTGACGAAGTCCTTGATCGTCTTCGGCGCCTTGTCGACGAGGTCCTGCCGGGCCACGAGGGTGTCGGCGATGACGTTCGTCGCGGCCGTGGTGCTCACGAGCACGTGCGCCTCGCTCTCGCGGGCGCTGACGGCGCCGCTGAGGTCGGGCTCCCAGGTGACGGCGGCGTCGACCTGCTTCGCCTTGAACGCGGCGGCGGCCTGGGGCGCCTCGGCGGTGTAGACGAGGTTGTCTTCGATCGCTTTGCGCTCATCGGGCGTGAGGCCCGACTGCGAGAGCAGGAACAGCAAGAGCCAGTGCGACGGCGTGTACTTGGTCGTCGCGATCTTCTTGCCCTTCAGATCTTCGACCGACTTGATGGTCTTGAGGCTGACGATGCCGTCGCCGCCGCGGCTCCAGTCTTCTTGAATGATGCTCTTCGCCTGAATGTTCTTCTCGGCGAGCACGCTGGCCTCGCGCGCGTAGCTGTCGACGGTGTCCCACATGATGTCGATCTCGCCCTTCATGAAGGCGGTCAGCTTCACCGTGGGGTCTTCGAGCAGCACGAACTTCACGTCGAGCCCGTACTTCTTCTTGTAGATCGACGCGGCGCTGCCGACGTCGAGCCCGCCGTTCGCCACGATGCCGGGCGCGTGGCCGGCCCACGTGTTGATGCCGACCACGAGCGGGCGGTCGAGCTTGCCGTCGCTCAGCGCGGCGTTCTTGTTCGCGTTGCCGTTGAGCGGCACGTCACCGGTGCGCGAGGGGTCTTTCACCTCGTTGTTGATGTTCTTGATGTTCTCGAAGTCGTCCTTGGTGACCGGTTGCTGCGTCGGGCCGTCTTTCACGCCCGACCAGCCCTTCAGTTGATCGCCGTAGCGCCGGTACGCGATGAAGCCGACCACGCCCACGATGATGAGGAACAGAAAGAACTTCCCGAACGCAGTCAGCTTCATGAAGTCTCCTTCAACGTGTGGGTATGAACGTCAGGGCTTGGGCGCCACTGCCTGCCCGCCCGGGCGCTCGAAGAACTCGATGACCTTCTGAACCTGGTTCTTTCGATTCGCGGCCGCCTCGGACAGTGACCCGAGGTGCTTGGTGCGCTTCTCGATGTCGGCCTTCATCGCCGCGATCTTGTCGTGCAGCACCTTGATCTGGTTCTCGGCCTCGGTGATCGCCTTCGCCGTCGCCTGCTCGTTGACGCGCAGGTACGTGTCGAGCGCCTTCTTCTGGTTGTTCGCGGCCGAGACGATCTTGTCGAGCTCGAAGCCGAACGCCTTGAGCGAGGCCTCGACGATCTGCCGCTTCACGTCTTGCGGCGTCGACTCGGGCAGCCCCTTGAGCAGGTCCTCGGCCTTCTTCACGCGGTCGAGGTCGGCGACGTCCATGCCGGCGTCTTTGAAGATCACGTCGAAGTCGGTCGGCGTCCCGGCCTGCGACGCCATCTTCTCGGTCTTGAGGTTCGGCAGCGGGGCCTCGACCTGAGCCTGAGCCTGGGCCTGCTGCGGCTTCGCGCCCGACTGCGCCGCGAGCTCGGCGACGAGATCAGCCGCCGATTTTCCCGACTGCGACTGCGCCTGATCGCCCGCTTCGTCAGTCTCGAAGAAGAGCCCCTTGAGCTTCGAGCCGAACCCCTTCTCGTTCTCGGACATTGGCGCGGACCTATACCATTCTTCGTTCTCCGTGCCCGTGAAAGCTGCTAGGCATTTCGGCCATGGCGAAATTCGAGGTGTTCATCCCCGCTGCGGAAGCGGGCGGCTTCGACATGACGCTGAAGGTCGACGCCGCGAACTGGATGGCCGCTCTCAAAGCCGGGTTGCAAAAGCTCGGCGAGCAGGGCTCGACGATTCAGAACGTGCTCGTCGACATTCAAGATGACAACACGATTCACGTCACCGAGCCGAAGGACAACCGCGTCTTTCGCATCAAAGAGCTGTCGGAAGAAGAGGCGGCGAAGGCTCCGATCAAGCGGCCGTCTCAGATCCGCCCGCAGCCCTCGCAGCAGGCGAGGACCGAGCTGAACCTGCCGGTCGCGAAGAAGCCCGGCGCCCAGGAAGAGAAGACGCAGCCTGCGGGCTCGCCGTTGCGACGAGAAGAGGCGACCCAGCCCGTCGGCCGGCCGACCTCGAGCGAGAACGTCACCGAGCCGGCGCGCAAGCCGGGCGGCCCGCCGCGCCCAGGCACGAAGCCGGGGCACAAGAGCTCGCCGCGCATCGACATGGCGCAGCTGCAGATCGACGAGCTGCAGAAGCCGGTCTCGCCGGTGAAGGGCGCCATCGGGCGGCCGAAGTCGGCCACGGGCATCCCCGCGGCGCCTCGCGCGAACGTCGAAGACCTGCTCGCCGAGGTCTTCGAGCGCGTTCAAGAGATTCACTCGAAGCCGACCGCCGACGACGCGCTCGCGTTCGTGCTCGACCTCGCGCTCGAGAAGGTGCCTGCCGAGTCGGGCTCGGTGTTTCGCGCCGACTACGCGACGGGCGACCTGAGCTTCGCGGTCGCGCGCGGCCCGAAGGCGAAGGAGCTGCTCGCCGCGAAGCTGATCGTGCCCGCGGGCTCGGGCATCGCCGGCTTCTGCTCGATGGAAGGTGTGTCGCTCGCGATCAGCGACGTCGACAAAGACCCCCGCCACTACCGCGCCGTCGTCGACAAGGTCGACTACGACGTCACCTCGCTCGCGTGCGCGCCGATGATGACGCACGGGCGCAGCTTCGGGTGCGTGCAGCTACTCAACAAGAAGGGCAGCCACACGTTCGCGGACCACGAGATCGGCATCATCTCGTACCTCGCGCACCAGGCCGCGCTGTACCTGAACAACCGCGCCTGAGCCTCTCGCTCAGGGCTGACGCAGCTTCAGCTCCGTCAGCGGCGCGCTCGCGTCTCTGAGCTCGAGCGCCTTTGCCTGCACCGCGAGCGCGTACGTCACCTTCCCGATGCGCGCGGCGCGGTCGGGCGTTCTGCCCCGGAGCACCCGGCTGGGCAGCGTCTGCGCGCGCATGAGTGAGAACGTCAGGCGCGCCAGGCTCGTGAACTGCTGCTGCTGCCGGCGCGAGTGCTCGGCCGGCGCCCAGCGAAAGGCGAGCTCACCCGAGCGCAGCGTCTTGCCTTCGAAGACGCGGCTCACGAGGAGCTGAATGATCGGGCCGCCCGACGCGAGCTGCAGGCGCGCTCCTGCCCAGCCGTCGTCGATGAGGTCGTGAAGGGCGTGGCTCGCGGGCTCCACCCGCAGGCCCGGCATGTTCTTGCGCCAGACCGCGCGGTCGCCGAGCTCGGCGTGCAGCCGCGTGCCGAACGCAACGACGTCGGGGTTGAGCACCCAGAGCATCATTCGGCCCGACCGCTCGCCGCCGCTCGGCATCGCGGCGACGGTAGCAGCTCAGGAAGCTGCCCGGCCCTCGAACACCACGCCCGCGCGGGCGGCCTGCTCGAAGAAGCCGGGGAAGCTCTTGTCGACGCCGTGCGTGTGCGCGAGCTCGGCGCGGCAGCGCAAGAGACAGGCGAGGCTGACCGCGGCGAGCGTGAGCCGGTGATCGTCGCGGCAGTCGAACACAAACCGGTCGGGCCGCGCGCCCGGCGTGAGGCTCAGGGTGCCGTCGCGCAGCTCGGTGTGACCCCCGACCGACCGCGCGAGCTCTTCGATCGCCGCGAGCCGGTCGCTCTCTTTGTGGCGGAGCACTTCGACGTTGTGCAGCGCGCCGCCCTGGCCGGCGAGCGCTAGAGCCGCCAGCGTCGGCCCGAGGTCGGGCGACGGCGCGAGGTCGGCGTCGATCGCCCCGCCGCGCTCGTGCACGCGCAGGTGCTCGAGCACCGCACGGTCGGGGTGCTCGGCGGCGCCGCGCACGTCGACCTCGCTTCCCGACGCCCTCGCGATGAGCAGCAGGTAGCCCAGCGACGACCAGTCGGTGGGCACCGGCGGCAGCGCGTCGATCGCCCGGTGCCGCACCACGCCGATGCGCGAGCCCGTCTCGTCGAGCTCGAAGCCCGCGAGCCGCGCCCAGCGCACCGTCACGTCGAGGTAGCCGCGGCTCGCGACCGGCCCGACCAGCTCGACCTCGCAGCTGCGCCCCGTCACCAGCACCGCGTGACAGGCCGCCAGCGTGAGCGCGCTCGCGAACTGGCTGCTCAGCGCGCACTCGACGGCGTAGTGCGCCCGGGGCTCACGCCCCTCGACGTTGAGCGGCCAGGGGCCGGGCGTGACGCCCAGCGCGCGAAAGAGCGGCGCGTGGGGGCGCTCGGCGAGGCGCGGCGTGCCCGTGAAGACCGAGTGGCCCGGCATCGACGCTGCGAGCGCGAGCAGGATGCGGAAGGGCGCGGCGCCGTCGCCGCAGTCGATGAGCTCGCCGGTGCCGAGGCGCTCGAGGCCCGCGGCGAGGCGCGTCACGTCGGTCGGCCACGCGTGCAGCTGCGGCCTCGGGAGCCCGAGCATCCACGCGAGCGTGAAGGCGCGCGTCGCGTCGGACTTCGACGGCGGAGCCTCGAGCCGCGCCGCCCTCAGGCTCGTCGCGTCGACGTTCACGCCCGGCTCCACTCGACCCAGCGCACGACCGCGCGGCCGGGCTCCCTCAGCAGCACCATGTTCGCGCCGCGCCGGCTCGCGCCCTTCTTGTCGCCGGCGACGGCCTCGTAGAGGCCCGGTCGCTCGAGCAGCGCATCGAGCCGCGCCCGCGGCGGTGCTCCGAGCCGCGCGAGCGTACGTTCGATCTCGCCGACCAGCGCCCGCGATGTGCCGCCGAGGTCGAGCGCGTGCAGCATGCCGAGCGCGACGGCGTCGCCGTGCGCGAGACGGAACTTCGTCACCGACTCGAACGCGTGGCCGAACGTGTGGCCGAAGTTGAGCACCCGGCGAACGCCGCCCGAGTCGTACGGGTCTTCGGCACAGACCCGAGCCTTCAGCGCCCGCGCCCGCTTCACGAGATCTCTCGGCACGCCGCGAGCCCAGCGCTCGAGCGCGTGCGGGTCGAGGCACAGGTCCATCTTGAACGCCTCGATGTGACCCTGGCGGTGCTGGTCGGGCGTCAGCGTCTCCCACAGCTCGGGGCACAGCCACGCGGCGTCCGCGTAGTGGAAGGCGCCCCACGCGTTCTTGAGCCAGCGCACGTGCACCGCGCCCTTGCCGCCCAGGCTCGAGTCGACCGCCGCGAGCATTGTCGTGGGCACGTGAATGAGCGGGACGCCGCGGCGGATGAGGTGCGCCAGCACCGTGCCGAGATCGCCCACGGTGCCTCCGCCGACGACGAGCACCGCGCTGCACGCCGGGGGCACCTCGCCCGAAAGGCGCGTCAGCTGCGCCAGCGACTTCGTTCGCTCGGCCGCCGTGACCGCGACGAGCCGCGCACGCTTCAGCGCGCGGCGGACGTGCGGGTGCAGGTCGAGCACGCGCTCGTCGGCGAGGCAGAACGCGCCGTCGGGCAGCTCGCGGGCGCACTGCTCGAACGCGCGCCACACGTCTTTGCACGCACGGTACGAGCCCGGCGCTTGCCTCGCGCCCCTCACCCCGGCCCTCTCCCCTTCGAGGGGAGAGGGAGGCCTGGTCTCGTGGGTCATACGCGGTGCGGGTGCGCGAGCATCGACAGCCTCGCGTCGGCGAGCGTGAGCGACACCATCGCCTCGACGATGGGCACCGCGCGCGGCAGCACGCACGGGTCGTGACGGCCGTTGAGCGCGTGCTCGCGCAGCGTCGACGGCGGCTTGAACAGCACGCGCAGCTCGATCGGCTGACCGTTCGAGAGGCCGCCCTGAATGCCCCCCCACGCGCGCGGGTCGGCGTGAAAGCGCGAGCCCGGCTGCTCGAGGCGGGTCGCGAGATCGGGCGCTCCGACGTGAACGCCCGCGACCGCGGGGATGCTCGCGAGCGCCGCGCACAGCTCGGCCTTGAGCTTGCCGAACACCGGCTCACCGAGCCCGACGGGCAGCCCGGTGACGCGCACGTCGACCGCGCCGCCGAGCGAGTCGCCGGCGTCGCGGGCCTTCGAGATCGCCTCGGCCATCGCGGCCGCAGCGCGCGCGTCGGGGCAGCGGGTCGGGTGCTCGTCGACCTGGGCCCGCGTGAGGCCGGCCGCCGGCGCCGCGCATTCGAGCGCTCCGACCTTCGCGACCCACGCGACCGTTCGCGCCTCGGGCAGCTCGCGCGCGAGGAACGCCTCCGCGACGGCCGCCGCCATGACGCGGCTCACGGTCTCTCGCGCAGAGGTTCGGCCTCCGCCGCGCGGGTCGCGATGCTGAAACCGCGTTCGCCACGTGAAGTCGGCGTGGCCGGGGCGATCTTCGGTGCGCAGCGTCTGGTAGTCCTGCGAGCGCGCGTCGACGTTGCGCACGAGCAGCGCGATCGGCGTGCCGAGCGTCTTGCCCTCGTAGACGCCCGAGAGCACCTCGACCTGGTCGAGCTCCTTGCGCGGGCTGACCAGCGCCGACTGGCCGGGGCGCCGGCGGTCGAGGGCGGCCTGGAGGTGCCCCAGGTCGACGGGGACTCCGGCGGGGCAGCCGTCGATGACGGCGCCCAGCGCGGGGCCGTGACTCTCACCGAAGGTGGTGACGCGGAAGAGGGTGCCGAACGTGTTCATGTGGCCTCCAGCCAGAGCCGGCGCTGCGCCCGCGCCTGTGCGACGAACCACGTGTGGCCGGCGCGCACCGGGGTGCCACCGCTCTCGCGAATGTGCGCCGCGATCGTGGAAGCGGGCGCGCCGTAGGCGATGACGAAGACCCTCGCGCCCTCGAGCCGCAGCGCCGGCGGCGGCGGCAGGTGCGCGGGCCACGTCCAGAACACGTCGCCGCCGATGCGGCCGGCCTCGGCGGCCCTCACGACTGCGCGGGCGCCGGCCTTGCGCAGCGCCCAGGCTGCGCCTCCGTCGCCCAGCACGGTGAAGTCGCGCGCGCCGTGGCGCTGCACGACGGCTCTCGCTCCGTCGACGTCGGTGTTGTAGGTGGCCCAGCCGTCGGCCCGGCGCACCAGCGTGTTCACCGCGGCCTCGCCTCCGAACGCGCGCTTGAACGGCGTGGTGATCGCGAAGCCGCGGTAGTGCGGGCGCAGCGCTTCGACGAGCTCTCGCACCGGCGCGTCGGGCGGCAGGTCCCACCGATCGAACGGTTGCGGGTGCACCCGCGGAGAGCGCGCGTGCGCGATTCGATGCCCGATGATCGCGAGCCGTGGGCCCGTCGCCGCGTCTGCGCGAACCGCGTCGGCGAGCAGCCGCTGCCCCTTCGCCGACGCCGACTCTGCGTCGACCGCCAGGAAGTCGAACGCGTTCTTCTGCGCGAGCACCGCCCGCCAGGGCAGGGCGCACTCGCCCGTCGCCAGCACCGTGACCCGGCCTTCGCCGAAGCGCCCGATGAGCCTGCGCTGCGTCTCGAGCAGACGGCCGCCCGACGCCGGTGGCCCCAGCGGCTCGACGTGCTTGATGAACGGCGCCGTGCAGCTCGCCCAGTGCGCTTCTGCTTCTTGCGGCGACAGCGGCCGGTCGAAGTGCGCCGACGCCATGCGGCCCGCCGGCGTCTCGCTGTGCTCGTCGGCGCCGCGGTGCGTTCGCATCAGCGGGAGCAGCGTCTGGGCTTCGACTTTGGCCGTGAGATCGTCTCTCACTTCGAGCAGCTCGGCCCCGAGGCTCTTGGCTCGCCTGGCAAAGGCTCGCGAGCTCGCCCCGCTCGGCAGCGTGACCACCCTCGTGCTCATCTCGCCCGCCCCTCACCCTGTCCCTCTCCCCTACGAGGGGAGAGGGGACGCTGGATTGAGCGCAGCAGGCTCGCCAGCGGCACCGTCGGGATGCGCGCGTGCTGGGCTTCTCTCTCGGCGAACACCGTCGCGATCTCTTCTTCCAACGACAGCGCCGGCTTCAGCCGCGGCCGGCTCGTGTCCGCCCGCATCCGCTCGGCGTACGTCTCGAACGTCACCGGCACCCGCACCGCCGTGTGGCCCTCGAGCAGGTCAGCGTGGTGCGAGAGGAAGCCGCCGCCCGCCGAGATGACGGCCTCGCCTTTCACCGCGAGGAACGCGCGCCGCTCGGCCTCTCGGAACTCGCGCTCGGAGCGCTCGAACAGCGCCCGACCCAGCGACGCGTCGAGCTCGACCGCGGGCCGGCGCAGGCGCTCGGCGATCGGCAGCAAGAGCCGCGACTTGCCTGCGCCGCGGTGCCCGACCAGCACGACGTGCCCGCGCAGCGCGAGCGGCCCAGCTTCGGCGACGCCGCGCCTCAGCGCGGCAACGAGCCGCGGGTCGACGAGCTCAAGCCACCACGCCGGAGTAGACATGAACCGTCCCGAAGGTGAGCGGTTGGTCGCCGACTTCCGTGAACACCCCAGCCTTCGTCATGAGCTCGGTGAACGCCGCCCCGCTCGGGAACGCCGCCGCGGTGCGATCGAGGTACTTGTACGCCGCGGGCCGGCCGCTGATGAGGCCCCCGACGAACGGCAGCACGTACGTGCTGTAGATGCGGAAGAGGGCGCCGAACACGCCGCGCGGCTGGCCGAACTCGAGCACGATCACGCGCCCGCCCGGCCTCACCACGCGCGCCAGCTCGCGCAGGCAGCGCACCGGGTCGTCGACGTTGCGAATGCCGAAGGCGATCGACGCGACGTCGAAGGTGTCGTCGCCGTACGGCAGGCTCTGCGCATCGGCCTGGGCGAACTCGACCTCGAGCTTCGCCGCCGCCGCCTTCGGCGGAGCGAGCTCGAGCATCTCGGCGCAGAAGTCGGTGCCCACGACGCGGCCGGCGGGCCCCACCGTGCGCTTGAACGCCAGCGCGAGGTCGCCCGTGCCGGTCGCGCAGTCGATGACCTTGCTGCCCGGAGCCGCACCCGAGGCGCGCACCGCGGCCCGGCGCCACAGCTGGTGGGTGCCGAGGCTCAGCACGCCGTTCGCCAGGTCGTAGCGCGGCGCGATCTCGCTGAACATCGCCTGCACCTGCTGGCTCATGGCCGGGCCTCCATCAGGGCCGCCGCGACGGGGCGGGGCGTGAAGGACACGCTGCGGCCGACCGCCAGCGCGACCGGCTGCAGCCGCTGCATCAGCGCCTCGAAGCCCAGCGGCGTCAGCGCCTGCGGGCCGTCGCACAGCGCCTGCTCGGGGTGGGGGTGAACCTCGACCATGAGGCCGTCGGCGCCCGCGGCCGCCGCGGCCAGCGCCATCGGCGTCACGAGCTCTCGAATGCCCGTCGCGTGGCTCGGGTCGACGATGACCGGCAGATCGCACCGCGAGCGCACGTACGCGACCGCGCCGAGGTCGAGCGTGAACCGCGTCTCGTTGCCGAACGTGCGAATGCCACGCTCGCAGAGAATGACGCTCTCGTTGCCGCCGTCGAGCAGGTAGTCGGCAGCGTTGAGCCACTCGTCGACCGTCGCGGCGAGGCCGCGCTTGAGCAGCACCGGGCGGCGCGTGCGGCCGAGCTCCTTCAAGAGCGAGAAGTTCTGCATGTTGCGCGCTCCGACCTGCAGCAGATCGACGCGCTCGGCCATCTCGGCGATCTGCGAGGCGTCCATCACCTCGCTCACGATCGGCATGCCGTGCCGGCGGCCCGCCTCGGCCAGCAGCTCGACGCCCTGCGAGCCGAGCCCCTGAAACGTGCGCGGGCTCGTTCGCGGCTTGTGCGCGCCGCCGCGCAGCACGTGAGCCCCCGACGCCTTCACGCTCGCCGCCGCGAGGTCGAGCTGCTCGCGCGTCTCGACGGCGCACGGGCCCGCGATCACCACCAGGCTGCTGCCGCCGAACGTCACGTCGCCGACCCGCACCTTCCGCGTGGCTTTCATGATTCGAATCTTTTACACAGTTGCAAAAGATCTGCAACCGAAGTTAAAAAGGCGGTGCATGATCGAGCCGATCGTGGCGTGGGTCTCACAGGGCCGGGCGCAGGTCGGCTGGGGCGTTGCCGACGAGCGCGCCGGCGCTTCGATCGGCCTGGTGTCGGAGCTCGCGGCCGGGAAGCACGGGCCAGGGCCCTGGTTCGGCGCGGTGGCCTTTCCTCCCGGCCCGGCGCGGTTCGTGCGCCCCGAGCGGCTCGAGACGGGCGAGTGGGCCGCCGCCGCGCAGAAGCCCCGGGCGCCGCTGACGGCGCCGATGAGCCCGCATTGGCGCTCGCTCGTCGAGCGCGCGACCGCGACCATCGCGGCGGGTGGGCTCGAGAAGGTGGTGCTCGCGCGCGTTCTCGAGCGCCCGGCTCCCGAGAGCGCGTGGGCCGTCTTTCGCGCGCTCCCGCCCGCGGCCCGCTCGTACTTTCTGCGCTTCGACGGTGCGCTCTTCGGCGCGACGCCCGAGCTCTTGCTGCGGTGGCGCGACGGCGTGATCGAGATCGACGCCCTCGCCGGGTCGGCCGCTCCCGGCGCGCCGTTCGGCGAGAAAGAGCTGCGCGAGCACGCCTGCGTCGTTCGCGACGTCGAGCGCGCCCTCGAGGGCCTGGCGCTCGAGCGGCCCGCCCAGCCCCTCGTGATGGAGCTGCCCTACCTGCGCCACCTGCACACGCCGGTTCGGGCTCGCGCTCGCGACTGTGCGCCCGTGCTGCAGCGGCTGTTCCCGACGTCGGCCGTCGCCGGCTCTCCGCGTGAGAAGGCCCTCGCGTTCATCGCCGATCACGAGGGCTTCACTCGCGGTTTCTACGCGGGCGCCGTCGGGCGCGTCGACGTCGGTGAGATCGACCTCGCCGTCGCCCTGCGCTGCGCTCACGTCCGCGACGGGGTCGTGCGCGTCTTCGCCGGCGCCGGCATCGTCGCCGGGTCCGACCCGCAGGCCGAGTGGGACGAGACGGCTCGAAAGATGACGCCGGTGCTGTCGGCGCTGGAGGCCTCGACATGAGCCCCGCCGAGCTCACCTACGCCTGGGCCGCCACGATCGCCGACGTGCTCGTGCGCCGCGGCGTCAAGCACGTCGCCGTCAGCCCGGGCTCGAGGTCGGCTCCGCTCGCCCTCGCCTTCGCCGAGCGCCGCGAGCTCACCCTCTGGCCGATTCCCGACGAGCGCAGCGCCGCCTTCTTCGCGCTCGGCGTCGGCATGGCCACGCGCACGCCGGCCGCCCTCATCGTCACCTCGGGCACGGCCGGCGCCAACGCCTACCCGGCCGTCATCGAGGCCGCGATGGCTCACGTGCCGCTCGTCGTCATCACCGCGAATCGGCCGCCCGAGCTGCACGGCTTCGGAGCCCTTCAGACCATCGACCAGCACCAGCTCTTCGGTCGCTACGCGCGCTTCGTGCCGCTCGGCGTCCCCGAGGCGCAGACGGCGCCGCACCTGCGCGCCACCGTTGCCCGCGCCCTCGCCGCCGGCGGCGTCATTCACTTCGACGTGCCGCTGCGCGAGCCGCTGCAGCTGCCCGCCGGCGCCGCGCTGCCCGCACCGTTCGAGGGCAGCGAGCACTTCGCCACGGCGCCCACCGGCCTGCCCGACGTCCGAGCGGCCGCCGCGCTGCTCGGGCCCCGCGCGGTCGTCGTCGCGGGCCCCGGCCGCTACGAGCCCGCGGTCGCCGCCCTCGCCGAGAAGCTGAGCGCGCCCATCTTCGCCGAGGCCTCCTCGGGCTACCGCTTCGGCGAAGGCAGCCGCAACGCGGTCGCGCACTACGACGCGCTCCTGCGCGCGGGCGCCGGCCCCAAGCCCGAGCTCGTCATTCGTGTCGGCGGCCCCGTGACGACGCGCACGCTGCAAGGGCTCGTCGACGGGTGCCCCGTGCTCGCCATCGCCGAGCCCGGCCGCGTCTGCGACCCGAACCACACCGCGCGCTGCGTGCTCGAGGGTGACACCGGCCTCATCGCCGACGCGCTGGCCGCCGTCGCGCCGTCGGGCGACCCGCTCTGGCTGCGGCGCTGGCTCGAGCTCGATGCGCGCGCCGCCGGAGCGCTCGAGCTCGCCGGTGAGCCGGCCTTCGCCCGCTCGCTCGTGTCGGCGCTGCCGCCCGGCGCCAACCTCATGCTGTCGAACAGCATGCCGATTCGCGACGTCGACGCGTTCGCGTCGAGATCGTCGCGGCCGCTGAACGTCTTCAGCTCGCGCGGCGCGAGCGGCATCGACGGCGTCACCTCGACCGCCTTCGGCATCGCCGCCGCCACCGGCAAGAAGACCGTGCTGCTCATCGGCGACACGGCGCTGCTGCACGACCTCGGCGGCCTCGTCTGGGGCTCGCGGCTGAAGGTCTCGCTCTGCGTCGTGGCGGTGAACAACGCCGGCGGCCGCATCTTCGAGCTGTTGCCCGTCGCGCAGTCGACGCCGCGGCTGCAGGAGCTGTTCGTCATGCCGCCGAACGTCGAGCTCCGCCACGCCGCGGCCGTCGCCGGAGCCACGTGGCGCTCGACGACCGAGCCGGCCACGCTCGCTCGGGCGGTTCACGAGGCACTCGAGGGTGGGGTGCACCTCGTCGAGGCCGACGCACGAGGCCGCGACGTCGCCGACGATCACCGCCGCGCGTGGGCCTCGGTCAGCGAGGCGCTGAAGTGAACGCGCTCCTGCTCCACGGCTTCTCGCGCGACGGCTCGATGTGGCGGCCGCTGCTCGACGGCGTCGCGCCGAACCTGCCCGGGCACGCGGGCACGCCGGCTCCGGCGACCGACTTCGAGGGCGTCGTCGATGCGCTCGCAGCGCAACTGCCTGCACCGTTCGGGGTCGCCGGCTACTCGATGGGCGCGCGGCTCGCCCTGTGCCTCGCCATTCGGCACCCCGCGCGCGTCTCGTGGCTCGTGCTCGACGGCGCGACGCTGGGGCTCGCGACCGAGGCCGAGCGCTCCGAGCGCCGCGCGCAGGACGCGAAGTGGGCAGCGCTGCTGCGCGAGCGCGGCATCGAAGCCTTCGCCGCCGAGTGGGAGGCGCAGGCCATCTTCGGCGCCGCGCCGAAGGTCGCCGAGCGCACGCGTCACGACGCCCACGCGCTCGCCGCCGCGCTCGAGGCCCTCGGCAAGGGCAGCATGCCCTGGCTCGGCGACGGCGCCGCGAAGGTTCGCTGCCCCGTGCTGCTGGTGAACGGCGCGCGCGACCTCAAGGGGCTCGCCGAAGCCGAGCGAGTGGCCGAGCGCATCCCTCACGCGCGGCGGTGCCTCGTGCCGGGCCACCACGCCGCCCACCTCGAAGCGCCCGCTGCCTGGCGTGCCCGCGTTCTGCCGTTTCTCGAAGGTCAACTCCTGGAGGCCACCGCATGAAGCTCGAATGGAAGCAGGTTCAACCCTATGGCGACATTCGCCACGAGAAGCTCGACGGCATCGCGAAGATCACGATCAACCGCCCCGAGGTTCGCAACGCGTTCAGGCCGCAGACGCTGCACGAGCTCGCGCGCGCGTTCGAGGTGGCCCGGGAAGACCCCGACACCGGCGTCATCATTCTGACCGGCGAGGGCCAGCACGCGTTCTGCTCGGGCGGCGATCAGCGCGTTCGCGGCAGCGCGGGCTACGTCGGCGACGACGGCGTGCCGCGCCTCAACGTGCTCGATCTGCAGAAGCAGATCCGCTCGCTGCCGAAGCCGGTCGTCGCGATGGTCGCGGGCTACGCGATCGGCGGCGGCCACGTGCTGCACGTCGTCTGCGATCTGACGATCGCCGCCGACAACGCGCGCTTCGGCCAGACCGGCCCCAAGGTCGGCAGCTTCGACGGCGGCTTCGGCGCCTCGTACCTCGCGTCGATCGTCGGGCAGAAGAAGGCGCGCGAGATCTGGTTCCTCTGCCGCCAGTACGACGCGAAGCAGGCGCTCGAGATGGGCCTCGTGAACACCGTCGTCCCGCTCGACAAGCTCGAGGAAGAGACGGTCTCGTGGTGCCGCGAGATGCTCAGCATGAGCCCGCTCGCCCTGCGGCTCTTGAAGGCCAGCTTCAACGCGGGCCTCGACGGCCAGGCCGGCGTTCAGGAGCTCGCCGGCAACGCGACGCTGCTCTACTACATGACGGAGGAGGCGAAGGAGGGCAAGGAGGCGTACCTCGCCCGCCGCAAGCCCGACTTCAAGCGGTTCAAGAGGCTGCCGTGAGCGTCAGCGCCTGGCTCATGGCCACGCGGCCGAAGACGCTGACCGCGGCCGCGGTGCCGGTGGCCGTCGGCTCGGCGTGCGCGGCGCGGGCCGGCCACTTCGAGCCGCTGACCGCGCTCGCGGCCCTCGCCGGGGCGCTCTTCATTCAGGTCGGCACGAACCTCACGAACGACTACTACGACTTCGTGAAGGGGGCCGACGACGCCGAGCGGCTCGGCCCCAAGCGGGTGACGCAGTCGGGCCTGATCGCTCCGCGCGTGGTGCTCGGCGCAGCGCTGGCGTCGTTCGCGCTCGCGGCGCTGTGCGGCGTGCATCTGATTCAGGTCGGCGGCTGGCCGATTCTCGCGGTCGGCGTCGCGTCACTCGCGTGCGGCTACCTCTACACGGGCGGGCCGTTTCCGCTCGCGTACCACGGCCTGGGCGACCCGTTCGTGTTCGTGTTCTTCGGCCCGGTCGCGGTCGTCGGCACGTACTGGGTGCAGGTGCGCTCGGTCGACGCGCTGCCGGTGCTCGCGTCGGTGCCCGTCGGGCTGCTCGCGTCGGCGCTGCTCGTCGTGAACAACCTGCGCGACATTCCGACCGACACCCGGGCCGGCAAGCGAACGCTCGCGGTGAAGCTCGGCGAGCGGTTCACACGCGTGCAGTACGCGGCGCTGCTCGTCGTGGCCTTCGCGTGGGCCGTCGTGCTCGCGCTCTTTGCGCCCGCCGCGCTGGTGATGCTGCTCGCCCTGCCGCTCGCGCTCGCTCCGTTTCGCACGGTGATGGCCTCGAAGGGCGCGGCCTTGAACGCGGCGCTCGCGCAGACCGCGCGGCTGCACGCGGTCAGCGGGGTGCTGCTCGCCGCCGGCATCTGGAGCTTCGGGTGAGCCTCGAGATCGTGCCAGTGCGGTTGCCCCTGAAGCGGCCGCTCGTCACCGCGGCGGGCACGATCTCGGCCCGCGAGGGCTTCCTCGTGTTCTGGGGCGGCGGCGTGGGCGAGGCGATGCCGCTGCCGAGCTCGGGCACCGAGACGCTCGCCGAGTGCCGCGCCGCGCTCGAGGCCGCGCGCGACGGAGCCGAGGTGCCCGCCACGGCGCCGTGCGCCCGGTTCGCGCTCGAGACCGCGAAGCTCGACGCCGAGGCGAAGCGCCGAGGCGTGCCGCTCGCGCGCCTGCTCGACGCCGCGCCGCGCAGCGCCGTACAGGTCAACGCGCTCATCGACTCCGACGAGGTGCCGGCCGGCTTCGCCTCGTACAAGCTCAAGGTCGGCACGCCCGGCGACCTCGAGCGCGCCGTTCGCGTGCGCGAGCGAATCGGGCCCGGGCCCGAGCTGCGGCTCGACGCCAACGGCAGCTGGAGCCTGCCCGTCGCCCTCGAGGCCCTCGCCGCCCTCGAGCGCGCGCGGCCGTCGTACTGCGAAGACCCGCTCGTGAAGCCCGACGACGTGCCGCGGCTGCGCGCCCACACGCGCGTCGCGATCGCTGCCGACGCGTGGCTCTCGAGCCCGTCGAACCGCGTGCGCATCATTCGAGAGCACCTCGCCGACGTGCTCGTGTTGAAGCCCGCGGTGATCGGCGGGCTCGAGGCTTGCCGCACGCTCGCCTTCGAGGCGCGCGCCCGCGGCATGACCGTCGTCGTCACCACGCTGCTCGAGGGCGTCGTCGGTCGGCTCGCCGCGCTGCACCTCGCGGCGGCGCTGCCCACGCAGCACGCCGCCGGGCTCGCGACGGGCGGCCTGCTCGCGGCCGATCACGCGGCTGACCCCGCGCCCGTGCGCGCCGGCTTCATGGCGTTGCCGGCCGCGCCCGGACTCGGAGTCGAGGTGGCGCGATGACCTGGCCGATCTGCCCCGTTCATGCCCGCGCGCTCGAGCGGCCCGACGCCGAGGCCCTCGTGCAGGGCGAAGAGCGCCTGACGTGGGCGCAGCTCGACGAGCGCGTGACCTCGCTCGCCGGCGCGCTCGCGAACGACGGCGTCAGCGCCGGCGACTGCGTGGCGGTCAGGGCGTTCAACTCGATCGAGCTCATCGTGCACGTGCTCGCGCTCTCGCGGCTCGGCGCGCGCGTCGCGCTGCTGAACGCACGCCTCACCGAGCTCGAGCTCGCCGCACAGGTCGAAAGGCTGCGCCCGCGGCGGGTCGTCGCCGAGCCCTTCGCGCGCCCGGGCGCCGTCGCCGGCCCCACGACGCTGCACCCCTCGGCCGGCGCGGTGCTCTTCACCTCGGGCACCACGGGCACGGCGAAGGCCGCGCTGATCCGCCACCGCGCGTTCGAAGCCGCGGCGCGTTCGTCGCGCGCCAGGCTCGGCACCGGCGCCGGCTCGCGCTGGCTCGGCAGCCTGCCCCTCTTTCACATCGGCGGGCTCGCGATGCTCTGGCGCTGCGTGCACGACGGCTCGACGCTCGTGCTCGGCGACGCCACGGCCCTCGGCCGCGAGCGCATCACGCACGCGAGCCTCGTCGCGACGACGCTGCAGCGCCTGCTCGAGCAGGGCGTGCCTGCGCTGCCCGACCTGCGCGCCGTGCTCGTGGGCGGCGGCCCCACCCCCGCGCCGCTCGTCGACGCCGCTCGCGCCGCCGGGCTGCCCGTGCGGCTGACGTACGGCCTCACCGAGGCCTGCTCGCAGGTGACGACGCAGGCCGAGGCGCGTGGCCACGACGCGGGTACGCCGCTCGACGGGGTCGAGCTGCGCCTGGGCCCCGAGGGCGAGCTCGAAGTGAAGAGCCCGATGTTGTTCACCTGCTACCTGCACGACGAGCGCGCCACGCAGGCCGCGCGCGGCAGCGGCTGGCTGAAGACCGGCGACTTCGGCGCGCTCGACGGCCAAGGCCGGCTCACCGTGCTCGGGCGCCGCAACGATCTGCTCATCAGCGGGGGCGAGAACGTCTACCCGGCAGAGATCGAGGCGGCGCTGCTCCAGCACCCGACGGTGCGCGACGCCGGCGTGCTCGCGCTCGAAGACGCCCGCTGGGGCCAGGTGCCGCTCGCGCTCGTCGTGACGGCCGACGGTGCGCTCGACGAGACCGGGCTGCGCGAGTGGTGCCGGTCGCGCCTCGCCGCGTTCAAGGTGCCGGCGCACATTCGCAAGGTCGCCGCGCTGCCGCGCAACGCGATGGGCAAGCTCGACCGCCGTGCGCTCGCGGCGCTGGGGGCGCAGCCGTGATCTACCGCTACACCACGCGTGTTCGCCTTCACGACGCCGACCCTGCCGGCATCGCGTTCTTCGGCCGCATCTTCGGCTTCTGCCACGACGCGTACGAAGAGCTCATGCGCGAGCGCGGCGCTCCGCTGCACGAGCTCATCGCGACCGACGTCGGCCTGCCCCTGGCGAACGCCTCTGCCGACTTCTTGAGGCCGCTGCCGCACGGCGCCGAGCTCACCGTCGAGGTGCGCGTCGCCGAGCTGAAGGCCAAGGCCTTCACGCTCGAGCACACCGTCGTCGGCCCGGGTGCCGAGCCCTGCGCGCGGGTGAAGACCGTTCACGTCGCGATCTCGCGGCAGGCGAAGCGCGCCGTCCCACTCCCCGATTTCGTCGTTCGAGCCCTGACTGAGGAGGCACCATGAGCATGGCCAACTTCACAAAAGCCCACCGCGCCGCACTGTCGCTGCTCTCGGAGGAGATCGTCGCCGTTCGACGCGGGGTCGAGACCGCGGCGGCCGACATTCCCGGGCCGGGCGGCGCCGCCGCGCGGCTGATGGTCGAGCGCCCCGGCAAGATGGTGCGGCCGCTGCTCGTCGGCCTCGTGCACCGGTCACTGGGAGGCGAGGGCGGTCAGTCGTGCTCAGACGCCGCGGCGCTGGTCGAGGTCATTCACCTCTCGACGCTGCTGCACGACGACGTCATCGACGAGGCGACGATGCGCCGTGGCGCGCCCTCGGCGGCGTTCGCGGTCGGCAACGCGGCGGCGGTGCTCGGCGGCGACGCTCTCGTCGTGCGCGCGATCGCGGCGGCTCACCGCATCGGCAGCGCGCCGCTCGAGCGCACGCTCTTCGCGCTGCACCGGCTCGTCACGGGCGAGCTCGTGCAGCTCAAAGATCGAGGCGACACCACGATCACCTCGGCCCGCGCGCGCGAGGTCGCGACCCTCAAGACCGGCGCGCTGATGCGCCTGTGCGCCGAGCTGGGCGCCCTCACCGCGGGGAAGGGCCTCGACGAAGCGGTGCGGCTCGGCGAGGTCTTCGAGGGCCTCGGGGTGGCGTTTCAGGTGGTGGATGATCTATTGGACCTCACCGGAGACGAAGCCACGGTCGGCAAGACGGTGGGAAAAGACGTGACCCAGGGCACCATCAGCTTCCCCGTTGCGCTCGCGCTGGACGGCTCGCCGCTCCACCGCAGGGCGCTCGGCCGTGCCTTCTGCGAGAAGGCGGGTGAGGCGCGCATCGGGCGCGTCGTGCAGCACGCGCTCGCGCGCACCGACGCGGTGGCCCGCTCGCTCCAGGTGGTCGAGGCCGAGCTCGGGCCCGTGACGCACATGGTGGCCGCGCTGCCGCCGTCGGTCGCGAGGGACACGCTGCAGTCGGTGTGCGCGGCGATGGGGCTCCGTGGCAGCTGAGGCCGAGAGCCCGAAGAAGCTGTCGCCCCTGCAAGAGGCGAAGCTGCAGGTCGCCGAGCAGCTCGGCGCGCTGATGGAGTTCTGGGGCTTCAAGCGCGCCCTCGGCCGCATCTGGGCCGTGCTGTATCTGACGGATCACCCGCTCACCGCCGCCGAGCTGGGCGACGAGCTCGAGCTCTCGCCCTCGGCGATCTCGCTCGCCGTCACCGAGCTCAAGCGCTGGGGCGTCGTACACGAAGACATCTCGCTCTCGACGCGTACGCGCCGCGCGCAGACCTACCGCGCCGAGCGCGACGTCTGGAGCATGGTGAACAACGTGTTCCGCCAGCGCGAGCTGCCGCTGATCGTGCGCACGCAAGAGATCTTGAAGACGTCGATCGCGCGGCTCGAAGCGATGCCGTCGACGCCCGAGCTCAAGCACGCGCTCAAGGCACTGAAGACGCTCTCGGCCCTGACCGCCGCGGCGCGCGCCATGCTCGAGACGCTGCTCGCGACCGGCAAGGCGAGCGCCGAAGCGCTCAGAAAGATCGTCGGGTAGGGCGCCGCAGCGCGCGAACCAGCGCGACGAGCAACAGGCTGCCGAGGGCGCCGCCTCCGTTGCAGCCGCAGCCGCCTCCGCCATCGGAGCCGTTGCCCGCGTTGCCACCGGTGCCCGAGCCCGCCGTGGCGGAGCCTCCCGCCGTGGCGGAGCCTCCCGCCGTGGCGGAGCCTCCCGCCGTGGCGGAGCCTCCCGCGGTGCCGCCGCTCCCACCGGCTCTGCCGCCGGCGGTGCCGCCAGTGCCTCCGGCGGTGCCGCCCGAGCCGCCCGCGCTGCCGCCTGCGGTGCCGCCGCTGCCGCCAGCGGTGCCGCTGCCGCCGGCGTTGGGCGCGCTGACGACGGTGCAGGTGCCGGCCGCCTCGCAGCTCGGCCGGCCGCTCTGCGCGCTGCACGAGCCGGTGTTCGGCGTCTGGCCCGGGCAGCAGGTGCGGTTCATGACTCCGCAGCCGGGGTTCGTGGTCCACTGCACGCAGAAGCCCGTGCCGCTCTGGCAGTCGGCGGCGGTCGTGCACGCCGTGCAGCCGCCGGCCTCGGCGTCGAGCGCGACGGCGGTCACGGCGAGAGCTCCGAGCAGGAAGAGTGAGCGCATGGGTCAGCCTTCTAGCACCAGGCGCGCGAGCTTCAGCGGCACGTCGATGCCCTTCACCTTCGCCTCGAACCGCTCGCTGAGGCGCACGCCTTGGGGCACGGTCTCGGCGAGCTCTGCGGGCAGCACGATCTGCCGGCCGCCCGCGAGGTGCTGCACGCGCGACGCGGTGTTCACGGTCTGCCCGAAGTAGTCGAGCACGCCGTTCGCCGTCACGATCGTGCACGGCCCCGCGGCGACGCCGAGCTTCACGTCGAGCTGCTGCGCGAGCGGCTTCGCCTGCTGAAAGGCCGCCCAGCCGCGCACGGTGCCGGCGGCGGCCTCGACCGCGCTCGACGTGTCTGCGAACACCGCCATGATGGCGTCGCCCATCGTCTTCACCACCGTGCCCCCGTGGCGCTCGACGATCGCGCGCCCGTAGTCGAGGCAGTCGGTGACGATGCCGAACGCGGCCGCATCGCCGACGCGCGAGTACAGGGCCGTCGAGCCGACGAGGTCGCTGAACAGAATCGCCACGCGGCCGACCTTCAGCACGAGCCCGGGTCGCAGCGCGGCGCTGCCGAACTGCGCGCGGAACTCGGGCAGGCTGCTGACGAGCACCGCGGTCGCAGCGTTGAACTCCCACTCGACGCGCTCGAGCTTCGCGTGCCCGGGCGTCTCGGGGGCCTTCACCGTGATCGCGCCGCCGGCGGCGACCTCGACCTGGGGCGGCAGCCTGGGCGGCACCGAGACCTCGCGCGGGCCCGAGGGCGTGACGTCGACCAGCGAGGTGACTCCGCCCTGCACGAAGAGGCGGTAGCGGCCGGGCTCGTCGCCGGCGCGCAGGGTGGCGTCGTGGCCCGGCGAGAACACGGCCTGCGAGACGACGTGCGGCTTCAGGCGCGGCCCGCCGATGCAGTACGGCCGCAGGTCGAGGCGGCGCAGCGCGGTGTGCGGGCTGAACGTCGCCTCGACGGCGCGATCGAGATCGACGTCGAACGCGATCTCGCAGAACTGGCAGTGGCTCGTGCTCTCGAGCTCGGCGAGCGAGGGCAGCGACTCCGACGGGCCGCGGCAGCTCGGGCAGATGAGGCTCCAGTGCAGCTCGGTGAGCCCGGCGCGAACGCCGTCGAGGCAGAGGCGCAGGAGCTCCTGGCGGCCGCGCTTCCAGTCGTCGGCGAGCTCGAACGGCCGAATGCGGCGCACCTCGACGTCACCGGCGCTGCAGAGGAACTCGGTGAGGCGGTCGACGAGCGCCGGGTCGTGGCGCTTGCGCAGGGCGTCGGCGGCGCGGGTGGCGGCGGCGCGATCGGCCGGCGAGGCGGGCAGCGGCACGTCGGCCTGGGCGGCGATCGCGTCGTCGCAGGCGCGGGCGAACGCGAGGATGCGGTTGAAGATGCCGCGCGACACGAGCCACGTGGCGGGCCAGACGAGCACGAAGCGCGGCGTCACCGCGAGCGTGGCGGTGAAGGTGGTGCCGCCGCCGGGCGCGTCGGCGAGCTCGTAGACGGCTCCGAGCGCCGCCACGAGGCCGGTGCGCATCTCGCGGCGAAACGAGAAGCGGCGCCCCTCGTCCCACTCGTAGGGCTGCTCTTCGTAGTCGACCATCGAGGGCCCGACCTTCGCCCTCAGCAGGTAGCGCGCGGCCGAGCGGCGGCCATCGAGGGGCTTCATGTCGACGGGCGAGCTGCCGATGAAGCGGTTGAGGCGCTCGGTGTCCGAGACGAGCTCCCAGAGCTTCGCGCGCGGAGCACGCAGCGTGAGAGCCGAGCGGTGTACGGCGGGCGGCGGCACGGCGCCGGAAGCTAATACGACCGCCCCGAAGTCCGCGCCGGGATCGGCGGTCTACGCGCCCTGGCCGGTGAGCTCGGCGAGCACGACGGTGGCGTAGCTGCCCGACGGCAGCGTGAACGACAGGCGCGCGACGTCGCCGTCGAGCTCGAGCGCGGGCTCACCGAGGCGCACGCGCAGAAACCGCCGCGTGCCGAGCGTCTCGCCGCCGCCGGCGTCGAACGTCTCGATGCCGATGCTCTCTTCGTCGAGGAGCTTCTGCTCGTCGGCGCCGACCTGCCCTTCGGCGCGCCGCATCTTCGGGCCGAAGATGGGGCCGGTCGCGCTCACCTCGAACGCGTCGACGCGCGGCTGATCGATCGCCGGGTCGGCGCACACGAACTCACCGCCGGTCTCGTGCTTCTTGAGCACGTCGCCCGCGAGGGCCTTCGAGAGGGTGCCGGCCGCGATGCGCCGCTCGAGCGCGCGGTTGAAGAGCAGCGACTGGTACGACGAGAGCAGCAGCTTGCGCTCGAAGCGGTTCCCGCCGCGGCCGCCCTTGAGCAGCAGGTTCTTGCCGCGCGCGGCGTTGTCGGTGCCGAACCGCTGCTCGCCGAAGAAGTTCGGCAGGCCGCTCGCGACGAGGCGATCGAAGGCGGCGCGAAAGGCCGCGACGTCGGTGATCGACACGACCCGCAGCTTGAACCGGTTGCCGTCGAGGTGACCGGTCTTCAGCTTGTTCTTGTGCCGCTTCGCGCTGAGCACGCGCACGTCGGGGTCTTCGAACGACGCAACCATGCCCTCGACGCGCGAGGTCACCGAGAAGAACTGGCGCGTGACGGCCTGCTTGTCTTTGAGGCCCGCCCAGCTGATCTCCCGCTCGGGGAGCCCGAGCTGGCGGGTCAGGCGCTTCGCGGCGTCGGGCGTCGAGACCCCGCGCTTCTCGACCCAGAGGAAGAGGTGCTCGCCTTCGCCCGAGGGCGCGTACGCGGGGAGCTCTTCGACCTCGAAGTCCTCGGGAGACTGCTTGAAGGTCCCGTTCGGCAACTAGCGGTTGTCCAGCGTCGCCAGCAGCTCTTTCACGCGGCGAGCGAGATCTTCGTCGGCGCGCTGCTCGAGCAGCTCACCGGCCTGGAAGAGGAGAAAGAACATCACGTCAGAGAGCGCCATGCGCAGCGAGGCGAGCGGCTCGGTGCCGAGCTGCGACTTCATCGACTCGTACTGCGCGTGCAGCTTGTCGGCGTTGAGCGCCCCGTCTTCGGCGAAGGTCAGCCCGAAGAGCACCGGCACCTGCGTGAGCGTGTTCGCCTGCATCGCCGCGTTCGCCTGCGCGAGGAAGGTCTCGAGCCGGCCGCGGCGCGCGACCTCGTTGCGCACCTCGCGGAAGATCGTGTTGAAGACCGAGATGACGCGCACGGCCTCGTCGGGCTTCGCGAAGCCGCCGGGAGCCTGCTGCACCGCGGCCGCCGCCACGGGCCGCGCCGCTGCCTGGGCCTCGGCCGGCGGGGCCGCCGCTTCTTTGATCACGCCCGCGAAGCCCCCCTCGAGCAGCCGGTAGATGACGCGGGTGGCGTCGAACTCCGAGAGCTTCGCGGCCTGACCCAGCTCGAGCACGGTGCGAGAGCCGTTGATGAGGCCGAGCACGTGATCTTCTTCGGGCTCGAGCGTGCCGTCGGAGGGCTTCTTCTTCTGCACGTACAGCCGCCCGTGGGGGATGCGCTTTCTGAAGTGCGCCATCTCGTCGATCTTGCGGATCGAGTCCATCAGCAGCGACTGCATCGAGACGTTGACCGTGTGGGCCGGCTTGTCGTCGAGCTCCTGGTCGACGAGCACGAACGCGCCTTCGCGCGCGAGCATCATCGTGTGGAAGATCTCTGAGACCTGCTCGGTGAGGCACTTGAAGAGATCGTGCGCCTGCAACAGGCCCTTCTCGACCATGGCCTTGCCGATTCGCGAGGGCGGAGTGTCTTGCAGCACCTGCTCGAGCTGCACCTTCGTCACGTAGCCCATGCGCACCATCACCTCGCCGATGCGATCGGCGGGCGAGTCGGAGTGCGCCGCGCGCACCTCGCCGTCTTTGAGCGTCAGCGTGCGCTCGCCTGCGGGGGTGTTCACCTTGAGCAGGCCGCTCCAGCGCGACTGCCCGAGAAAGGCGATGAGATCAGAGAGCGGAAACGTGCCGCAGTCGCCGGCCAGCACGACCCGTGGCCGCTTCTCGATGATGCCGCCGAGCGGAGGCGTGCGCACGAGCACCATCAGATCGGGCGACGTCTCGGCGAGCGCCCACAGCCCCTGCCGCTGGGCCATGGTCGAGGCCGCGGTGCCCTCTTGCGGGCTCACGTGACCTTTTGCATCGACGATGAAGCGCGTGTCCAAAGGGGTCGAGCTAGTTCGAAGCCCAGGCACCACTGCCCTGGACCCAATCGAGCTCATCGTCCACGGTCGCCGCGAGAGAGTCCATCGAAATGCCCAGCGTGAGCTTGCGGCCGTTGACGTAGACAGAGGGCGTCGAGTCGACGCCGGCGTTCTTGCCGGCTTCTTTCGATGCCTCGAGCTCGTCTTTGTATTTGCCGGCGGCCGTTGCCTTCGCGAGGGCGTCGGGGTCGAGCCCGATCTGCTTCGCGAGCGCCTTGATGGTGGTCTCGGACAGCGACATCTGGTTGTCGAAGAGCGCGTCGTGCATCGCCCAGAACTTGCCGGCGTCGCGCGCGAAGAGCGCGGCCTGCCCGGCGGGCACGGCGTTCGGGTGCGCCGAGAGCGGGAAGGGCATGTAGCAGACGCGAACCTGGGGCCGCTTCGCGAGCTCGGTCATCATCGGGCGAGCAGCGTTGCAGTACGGGCACTCGAAGTCGGCGAACTCGACGACGGTGACCTTCGCGTCTTTCGAGCCCTTGCAGGTGCGCTCGTCGACCTTGAAGCTGCTGCGCTTGGCGGTGAAGGTCGTGTTGTACTTCGCGAGCTGGTTGATGATCTCTTGCGCGCCCTGGCCGTCGTTCGCGTAGCTCGCCGCGAGGCTGGCCATGCGACGGGTGTGGCGGCAGCTGTCGCCCTTCTTCAGCGATGCGGCGAGCGTGAGCGGGCGGCCGCAGTAGTCGAACTCGTCGGTGAAGACGGTGGCGAGCTCTTTCTGGGCGGGAGCGCCGAGCTTCGAGAAGTCGAGGCCGGGCAGCCCCTCGAGTACGCGCTCGCCTGCCTGGGCCGTGACCGGGGCAGCGACCGCGAGGGCGAGCGCGGAGATCATGAACGCCTGCTTCACGCGGCGCGTTGTAGCGACCCCCTCCTGGCTTGTAAAGGAACGCATCTTGAAGAGCATGGACTCGAAGCGTGTCCTCCTCATTCACACCGGCGGCACGCTCGGCATGCGCGGGCGAAGGCCCCACGCGCTCAAGCCGGGGGCGTTTCTCTCGACGCTCAAAGACCGGGTCCCCGAGCTGTTCGAGCTCGCGAAGATCGAGCTCGAGCTGTTCTCGAACGTCGACTCGAGCGAGATGCAGCCCGAGAGCTGGTCGGCGCTGGCGACGCGGCTGCACGAGCGCCTGGGCGGCTTCGACGGAGCGGTCGTCACCCACGGCACCGACACCCTCGCGTGGACGGCGTGCGCCCTCTCGTACATGTTGCCCGGGCTCGACAAGCCGGTCGTGGTCACCGGCGCGCAGCGGCCGCTCGCCGAGGTGCGCACCGACGCGCGGCTGAACCTCATCGACGCGGTGACGTCGGCGCTGCAGGGCCCGCGCGAGGTGACCGTCTGCTTCGACTCTCACCTCTACCGCGGCAACCGGGTGCGCAAGGTGAGCGCGGGTGAATATGACGCCTTCGACAGCCCGAACTGCCCGCCGCTCGGGGTGCTCGGCGTCGACACGCGCTTCGAGCGGGGCCTGTCGCGAAAGACCCGACGAGCCCTCGAGCCCGGCATCGACCCCCGCGTGTATCTCTTGAAGGTCTTCCCGGGACTCGATCCGAACGTCGTGCTGCCGACGCTGTCGCACGTCGGGGGGCTCGTGGTCGAGGCGCACGGCTCGGGCAATTTTCCGATGAAGGGCGCGCGCTCGCTGCTGCCGGTGTTTCAGCAGGCGCGGCGGCTGAAGGTGCCGGTCGTCGTGGTGAGCCAGGCGCACCGCAACGGCGTCGACCTGACGCTGTACGAGTCGGGGCGGGCGGCGCTCGACGAGGGGGCCCTCTCGGGCGGCGACATGACGTCGTCGGCGGCGGTGGTGAAGCTGATGCACGCCCTGTCGCGCTACAGCGGTGTTGCCCTCTCGTCCTACATCACCCGCAACGTCGCAGGAGAACGAACGGGCTGACGGGGTCGGAACACAGTATGCTGAGCGGCCTCAAGCGGCCGAGCGATCGATGTCCGAGGACAAGACTTCAGTCCATACGATTGCGGATTTGTTGGGGAAGGCGAAAGGACAGTCCGCCTACCTCATCGTCATCTCCGCCAAATCGCCGGCTGCCATCGGAAAGATGATGAAGCTGGATAAAGCGGAGGTGGTGATGGGCCGCTCCGCCGAGACTGCGCTGCAGATCGAAGACGACGGCGTCTCGCGAAAGCACGCGAAGGTGCTGCTCAGCCCGCAGGGGCACTTCCAGCTGATGGATCTGGGCTCGACGAACGGCACGTACCTCAACGGCATCAAGGTCAGCGTCGCGACCCTCGCCGATGGCGACAAGATCCAGATCGGCTCGAACACGGTGCTGAAGTTCTCGATTCAGGACGCCCTGGAAGAGCAGTACCAGAAGAGCATCTACGAGTCGGCCACCCGCGACGGCCTCACGCGCATCTACAACAAGAAGTACTTCATGGACACGATCCGCAAGGAGTTCGCGTACTGCCTGCGGCACCGCGTGCCCCTCTCGCTCGTGATGTTCGACGTCGATCACTTCAAGAAGATCAACGACACGTACGGGCACCCGGCGGGCGACTACGTGCTCACGCGCATCGCGACGAAGGTCAACGAGACCGTGCGCCAGGAAGATCTCTTCGCCCGCTACGGCGGCGAGGAGTTCGCGCTCATGCTCCGCGAGTCTGCCGTCGACAAGGCGCTGCGCTGCGCCGAGCGCTGCCGCAAGGCCGTCGACGTCGCCGACTTCACGTTCAACGGCACGCCCATCAAGGTGACCATCTCGCTGGGCGTCGCGACCCTGTTCGACTCCGACTTCGCGCAGCCCGAAGACCTCATCGCCGCGGCCGACAAGTACCTGTACCGGGCGAAGCGCGGCGGGCGTAACCGCGTCGACGCGATGCAGATCAGCGGCCCCTGAGGCGCCCGGTGGGGCGGTCTTGCACCGCCGCCGACGGCCTCACCCGCGAAAGCACTCCCTTGGCTCGAAGGCACGTGCGCTGCACCGACGCCGCGCATGACTCGCGCTGCTCTGCTGTGTCTCGTCTTCGTAACGGGCTGTTCCCATCGCGGCGAGAAGGAGCTCACCGCCCTGGAGCATCGCAACAAGGCCGCCGAGTACGAGGCCAAAGCCGAGGCCGAGCGCCAGCAGTACGACCCGAGCCGCACGCGCGAGGCGATCGTCCGCTCGCCGTTCGTCGATCTGCCCGACTCGCCCGTGCGCGAGTACAACCCGACGGCCACGCACCTCGACACCGCCGACCGCGAGCTGCGTCGCGCGGCGCGGCACAGCAAGGCGGCCGCGAAGCTCGAGGCCTTCGAAGACGCGGCGTGCCAGCAGCTGCCGTCGCGGGTGCGCGCCTCGTGCCCGCTGCTCGCGTCGCAGGTCGCGCTCGTTCAGAACGACAAGAAGGGCGTGCTGCTCACCATCAAAGACGGCGCAGACGCGAAAGACATCGAGCAGCGGCTGCAGTGCCACCTCGCGTTCGCTCGCGCGAACGGCTTCGACACCCCGTCGTGCCCCCTGTTCGTGAAGGGCATGAGCATCAAGCTCGTCGAGCCGAAGGTGATCTCGCTCGAGGGCAGCTCGCCCGGCGTCGCGCGGGCGCTGCAGGCCCAGGCGCAGCGCATCTTCACCGGCGCCGAGTCGCCCGTGCCGGTGAGCTCGAACCCGTGAGGAGCGCCCATGGCAACGAAGGCGGAGCGCCAGCGGTACGAAGACGAGCGGAAGAGGGCGCCGAAGCGGCGCCCGACCGCGAACAGCGGAGCGCGGAACCCGTCGAAGCACGGCGAGCGCCACGTGACCGCGGTGACCGACGAGCGCTCGAGCCTGCGGCCGTCGAGGCAGTCGACGCGGCGCCGCGACCTGAAGACCAACCACCAGCGCGACCGGCTGGTGAAGCGACGAGGGCAAGTATGAACACGACGAGCGAGCAAGCGATGTGGCCCCGCCGGGCCATCAGCACCACCAGCAGGCTCCCGCCGCGGCGCAGCCGTACGCGCGAGGCGAGCCCGAGACTGCGCCGGCCGCCGAAATGGTCGGAGCGCCTTCTGCCGCGCCGGGTCGCGTGATCCGCGCACCTGCACGCGCACCCAACGTGAGCACCGCCACGCGGACGCGCACGTGAACGCGCACGTGGCGCCGGGAACAGACGCCCACGATGTCGCGCTCAGTTTCTCGCGACGGCTCGCGTACCGCTCGGCGGAGTCGCGGTGCCCGTCTGCTCGGCCATCGCCTTGTAGGCGGTCGCATCGAAGAACTCGACGCGGTTGCCGCCGCGCGCCTGCGCCGCCTGCAGCCCGTCTTGCGCCTGCCTGACGAGGTCCGAGAAGCCGTACTCTCGGCCGGGCTCACCGGCCGCCACGCCCACCGAGATGGTCGGCGAGAGCACCTCGTCGCCGTGCTGCAGCGTCGCGCGCGCCACCCGCTCGCAGATGCGCCGCGCCACGATCAGCGACCCGGCGAGGTCGGTGTGCGGCATCAAGAGCAGCACGCGATCGGGGCCCTGCTGAACCGGGTAGTCGGTGTCGCGCAGCGAGCGCCGAATCGCCAGCGCCAGCCCGCCCATCAGCTGCTCCTGCAGACCGGGCGACGGCTTCACCTTCACCGGGTCGAAGCCGATCAGCGCGATCGCCAGCGGGAAGCCGTAGCGCCGCGCCCGCTTCACCTCGACGAACAGCACCTCTTTGAAGTGGTTGAACGTGTAGAAGTTCGTCAGCGGGTCGAGAATGCCTTCGCCCGCGTGCGGCATCATCGGAGGCGCCAGCGCCACCTCGCGCTTCTCGAAGTCGATGAGCCGCGCCTTGAGGTCGTTCGGCGAGATCGGCAGCGGCAGCACGGCGTCGGCCCAGGCCGCCTTGAAGCCCTTCGCCTGCGCCGCCAGCACGAGCGCGCCCGGCGCCGCCTTCCGCACCGCGCTCACCACCTTCGACGCCGACGTCACCGATGGCCCCACGATCACGAGCTGCTCGCGCGACAGCCCCTCGGCCTCGCGCACGGTCGTCACCTTGAGGCCGGCCTTCTTCAGCCCCTCACCGATCTGCTTCCACTTGGGGTCCTTCGGCTCCAGCACCGCAGCGACGCGCAATTTCATGGGCTCATGCTCCCGGAGGAACGCTTGAACCCGAGCTTACGCAGACTTTCGCCGGCCACGAACTTTACCTTCGCGTCCGGGTCGTTCTGCGACGCCGCGATGAGCGCCGGCACGGCGCCCGACGTGCCGAGCACGCCCAGCGCCTGGGCCGCCGCCTCGCGCACCGGGGCCGACGCGTCTTCCGCCAGCAGCCGGGCGATCTTCGGCACCGCCGCCTTCGTCTCGAAGATCGCGAGCGCACCGATCGCCTCGCGTCGCGCCTCGGCGCTCGCGCTCTCGAGCAGCGCCACCACCTGCGCCGTCAGCTGGTGCTGCCTCAGCACGCCCGCCGCGTGCGCCGCCGCCGCCAGCACGCCCGGGTCCGGGTCTTTGAACGCCGTCTCGAGGTTCCGCGCCGTCTTCGGCTCCCGCGGCAGGTTCACGAGCGCCCTCACCGCGCCCGCACGAAACGCCGCCACCTTCGAGCTCTGCGCCTCGGTCAGCGTGTCGAACGCCTTCACCCCCGCGCAGTCGCTCAGCGCCGCCAGCGCCGCCGCCCGCACCACCTCGTCGTGCCGCTCGTCGCGGTAGGCCGCCCGCAGCGTCTCGGCGCACGCGGGGTCTTGCGAGCTGCCGGTCGCTACGATCCACTTCAGGCGCGCCGCCTGTGGCGCCGCGACGGTCGGGTCGAGCTTCCGGTGCGCGTATGCGGCCAGCGTCTCGCCTTCGCCCTTCGCGAGCCCGGTCGCCGCTGCGCGCCGGTTCGTCGGGTCGACGTCGTCGAGCGCCGCTTCGAGCTCCGGCGCCGACAGCGGAGCCAGCTCGGCGAGCTGCCGAATCGCCTCGCGCCGGCCGCCCTTGTCCTCGGCGCCGAGCAGCGGCCGCACGGCGTCGATGCGCTTCGACCAGATGGCGAGCAGCCGGTTCACCAGCGCCTCGTCGCCCGGCCCCTTCTTCACGTCGAGCAGCGCTTTGCCCGCGGGCGGCCCGCCGAGGTGCGACGCCTCGACGAGCAGCCCCGCAGAGAGATCGTCGGTCTCGGGCGGCCGGCTCTTCATCGCGTCGAGCACCACGCGCGTCATCGGCCGCTCGAGGAAGGCGGCGAGGTGGGCGACCGACTCGAGCCGCACCGTGACGGCCTCCGAGTACATCTCGATCTCGAGCTCCTTCGTGAGCGCGGCCCGGCGCTCCCAGCACAGCGCTGCGGCAGCCGGCTGCAGCACCGCGGCCGTCGTCTGCTTCTTCGAGCCCGCGACGTGCACCGCCGTCGAGCAGGCCTGGTCGGGCGCGCTCGCGACCCAGTCGGTGAGCGCGTGCCCCTCGGTGACGGCGCGGCGCTTCGCGATCGCTCGCACACCGCCCCACCGCACGGCCCAGTCGGGGTCCTTCAGCAGCCCTTCGAGCGTCGGGCCCGTCACCTGCGGGTGATCTGCGAGCGCCGCGGCCCAGCTGCCGCGATCGGCGTCGGTGAAGCAGCGGCCGCACACCACCGCTCTCAGGCGCGAGTCGGTGACGTGGGCGAGGCACGCCTCTCTACACCCGTCTCCGGCCCGTGCGGCGAGCGCCAGCGCGAAGAGGCCTGCGAGAGCGAACACGCGGCCTCGATGCTAGCCTTTCGTCGCGAATGACGAAGCGCGTTCTCGTGTTCGTGAGCTGCATGCTGGCCGCCACCGCGTCTGCGGGCCCACGCAGAGACAAGCAGCTCGCGGTGCGCGCCGAGGCGCAAGATCTCGTCGACGCCATCCTCCGCGGCGACGGTAACCTCAACGCTGCGCTCAGCCGCGTCCACTACCTGGGGCAAGAGGGCAGCGTCTCGCTCGAGCTCGCCGACACCGTGCGCCGCCTCAGCGACGAGCACCAGCTGCGCCGCGTCGCGCAGGCGCTCGCCACGATGGCCCACCCGAACGGCGAGAGCGCGCTCGTCTACCTGCTCGGCAGCGAAGACGCGGTCGCGCGCATGTACGGCGCCCAGGGCCTCGGCCGCTTGAAGAGCCAGGCTGCCGCCTCGCGCATCGTGCCCCTGCTCGGCGACAAGTCGATGGGCGTTCGCAAGGAGGCCGCGAAGGCGCTCGGCCTCATTCACTACGCCAAGGCGGGCCCGACCCTGATCAAGGCCGCGAAAGACGAGCAGGAGCTCGAGGTGAAGGTCGAGCTGCTCATCGCCGCCGGCGGCTCGGGCGACAAGAAGCAGGCGCCGGCGCTCGAGGCGTACCTCGCCGACGGCTCCGAGAGCACGCAGCTGGCCGCCGCGCAGGGGCTGTGCCTGCTCGGCAACAAGAAGGGCTTCGACTTCGCGAAGAAGAAGCTGGGCAGCGCCCAGCCGTACGAGCGCATCGAGGGCTTGAAGCTCTTCGAGGGCACGCGCGCGAAAGAGTCGGCGATCGTGCTCGCGCCGCTGCTCGACGACAAAGACCGGGCGATCGCCGCGATGGCCGCGCGCATTCTCTACCAGGGCGGCGACCCGAAGATGCTCGACTGGCTGGTGCTCAAGAGCTTCGAGTCGATCGGCGAGGCGAAGTTGCCGTTCGAGAAGGAGCTCGAGGCTCTGCGGCTGCAAGACGATCAGCGCAAGGCCATTCTCGCGAAGGCGGGCATCAAGTGACGTCGCTGTCGCTGTTGCTCGTGCTCCAGGCTGCGGCGAACCCCGTGCCGGCGGCCGACAAGCTCCTCGGCGCGAAGTACGTTGTCTCTCCGCTCGGCGAGGGTGAGGGCTACGACCCCGACCCGCGCTACCGCACCGACGCGTTCGACTGCCTCACCTTCGTCGAGACGGCGATCGCGATGACGATCGCTCCCGGCGCCGTCGAGAAGACGCTCGACACGATTCGCTACGAGGGCGACACGATCTCGTACGGCGAGCGCAACCACGTGATGGAGGCGCAGTGGCTGCCCAACAACGTGAAGAAGGGCGTGCTGCGCGACGTGACCCGGCAGTACGGGGGCGACTCGGTCGTCACGGTGAAGAAGGTGCTCGGCGACGAGCAGTGGGAGGCCAAAGAGGGCAAGGGCCTCAAGCTCGACCGCGAGCACCAGGCGCGGGGCGAGTTCTCGATCGACGTCATCCCCGCGCGGGTCGCGCTCGAGAAGCTGAAGGCGGCGCCCGAGGGCACCGTCGTCGTGGTGGTGCGCGCCGACCGGCCCCGGCTCGTTACCCGCATCAGCCACGTCGGCTTCCTGCTGCAGAAGAAGAAGGGGCCGCACATGCGCCACGCCTCGCGCACGTTCGGGCACGTCGTCGACGAAGCGCTGGCCTCGTACCTCGATCGAAACCTGAGCTTCGCGAAGTGGACGGTCGAGGGCTTCGCGCTCTTCGAAGTGGTCGCGCGCTGAAACGGGCCACTGCGCAAAAAAGGGGACAGGCTACTTTTTTGCGCAACTGCGCCCACGAGGTCCGACCCGAAGAGCGTTGCGCAAAAAAGTAGCCTGTCCCCTTTTTTACTCGACCGGGTTCTCGCCCGACATGGCCTCTTCCTCTGCGGCCTTCGTGTTCTCGTCGGCCTCTTTGCCCATCTGCTCGAGCTCTTCGCGCACGGCGGGCTCGGCCTTGGGCAGCGAATCGGTCGGTACGAGCACCTCCCAATAGCCCTTCGAGATGGCCCCGAAGGAGTCGGTGCCGGCGCCGCCGCGCCCCCGGTGAAAGGCGTCGATCTCGAGCGCCACGAGCCCGTCGACCAGCCGATCGGCCGTCAAGGGATCGTCTACGGTCGCGACCACGGAGAACGTCTTCGAGGGAGCGTTTTCGGGCATGCACCTGAAACTACCCGAGTCCCGAGAGGGTTGTTAAAACGGCGGTGATGAACCGCCTGAAGGTGTTGGTGTTCGCCCTCGTCGCTGTCGGTCTCTGGGCGGCCCACCTCACGATGACGTCGCCCGCGCTCGCGTCGAAGGCGGTCGACGACGCCTCGCGGCCGCTGCTCGGCGCTCCGGGCGCCGTCGCGCAGCGCATCGAGCAGGCCCGCAGCGAGCTCCAGGGCGCCGCCGTCAAGCTCGCCGCCAACCCGGTGCTGTACGTGAAGAAGACCGAGGCGCCGACCGCCGACCGCTTCAACGCCGTGCGCGCCGCCGCCATCGAGGGGCTGTCGGACTCGGCGAAGACGACGACCTATCTCGTGGTCGCGAACGACAGCGGCGCGCTGATGGCGCAGGGCTCGGCCGAGCCGGCGCCTCCGCCCGAGGGCTTCGACGTGAAGAACGCGGCGGCCGGCGGCGGCGACGGCGTGCTGCTCGAGCTGAACGGCAACCCGTGCCTGTTCTTCTCGGTGCCGGTGCTCAGCGCGAGCGGCGGCGAGGTGAAGGCGGTCGGCAGCGTCATGATCGGCGGCCCGCTGTGGGGCAGCTTCGCGAACGTCGACCAGCTCGCCGAAGCCGTCGCGAAAGACCTGAACCTCGCCGGCCTCGGCTTGTGGATGAAGGGCAAGCTCGTGGGCGCCAGCGGCAAGAAAGACGTGCTCGAGAAGGCGTTCAAGGCCGCGAAGCCCGGCCAGACGACGGTGGTCGAGCAGGGCGGGGCGACCGCGCTCGGGCCGCTGCAGCTGCCGATGTTCACGGGCAACGCGAACGCGCTCGACATCGCCGCGCGCCGCGACATCCCGGGCACGCCGTTCGAGGTCGTCGCGCTCGGCACCGTGCGCCCCTTCATGGAGACGCTCGCCGGCGCCCAGAAGATGGCGCTCTTCATGCTGGGCGGGCTCCTGCTCGCGGGCCTCGTCTTCACGCTGCTCATCTCGTCGGGAGCCGCAGAGGAAGAGGACGACGCTCCGCCGCTGCCGAAGAAGGCGCCGGTGACGCTGCCGCCCGAGCCGAAGACGCGCGCCGAGAAGGTCGAGCCCTTGCCCGGCGGGCTCATCGAGCCCACGGGCGAGCTGCCGCAGGCGCCCGAGGCGAGCCCCGACGACTTCAACTTCCCGCCCGCGCCGGCCGCGCCGCCTCCTCCTCCCGCGCCGCCGCCGGTGCAGACGCGCGAGCAAGAAGCGCTCGCCCGCACCGCGCAGATGCCGACGCCGTTCGACGGCCCGGCCGAAGACCCGTTCGCGGCTGCGGGGCCGCCCCCGCCTGCGCCTCCTCCGGCGCCGCCTCCGATGCCGAAGGCGGCTCCTCCGCCGATGAGCCTCGCGGACGACGACTTCGAGAACCAGCGCACGACCGCGTACCCGGCGCACAAGATGCCGAAGATGGATGCGACCGATTCGCACCAGGCCCTCGACCCGTTCGCGCTCGCGAGCGCCGGCGACTCGGGCGTCAGCGAGCCGGGCGGCTTCAACCCCGACGCGACGCGCGTGGCCGCGATTCCGCCCGAGCTGCTCAAGTCGGCCCGGCGCGACTCGGGGAACACGGCGCAGCAGCCGGCGTACAAGTCGCCGGCGCCGGCGGCTCCGAAGATTCAGTCGATCGCTCCGGTCGGCGGCGGCACCTCCGACGAGGAGCACCACTTCCAAGAGACCTTCCGCGACTTCCTCGCGACACGGCAGCGCTGCGGCGAGCCGAACGACGGCATGACGTACGACAAGTTCGCCGCCAAGCTCCGCAAGAACAAGGAGCAGCTCGTCGCGAAGTACAACTGCCGAACGGTGCGGTTCCAGGTCTACGTCAAAGACGGCAAGGCGGCCCTCAAGGCCACGCCGGTCAAAGACTGAGGGCCGTCACGTCTTCGCCGCGGCGAGGCCGAGCTCGAACAGCCGCTCGAGGTCGTACCACTTCGCGGCGCCTGCTCTCGAAGAGCGCCCCTCGCGCACGAACACCCGGCGCAGCAGCGTGGCGTTCTTCGGGTTGGGGAAGGCGAGCGCCTTTCGCTCGAGCTCGTCGAGGAGCCCGCCCGGCGAGCTCACCGGGCCCCACTTGCACTCGCCCAGATCGATGACGCCGTCGCGCCGCGCGCCGACGACGTCGATAGCCCGGGCTTGCCGGCGAGCCACTCGAGGAGCAGCGAGCTCTTCCCGACGCGGCGCCGCCAGTAGACGGGCACGAACGCGCCGCCCCGGCCGTGCCACGCGGCCTCGAGCACCGCCAGCTCACGGCTGCGGCCGACGAACGGGGCGGGGCGCCGTGGGAGGAAGTGCAGTCGACACTTGCCAAGTCATGACTTGACGAGTTTGTACTTGGCAAGAACCGCCGTGCGGGGCGTGAACGGACCTCGGCGGCGCGCGCCGCGCCGACAGCGCGGGTTTTCCGGGCGTGCCGCGGTGACGCCCGAGCGTGACGGGGCCAACAGGCCGGGGCTCGGGCCGCGTCGACGCGATGGCCATTTTCGCGACGCAGATGTCGCGATCTTCTGCGGCCTTGGCCAACGCCCCCTGACTGAAGATCAGTCAAAAGTCCGAGGGCGTCCGCCATTCCCGTCGCGACGTTTCAGCCCTTTCCACGCGCCCATGTAGGGTCGCGTCGAACCTCCCGGATCTGCAACACTGCGCGCGCGCTAACCCCCGGTAGAAGAGTGGCATATGGGTTGCTGAACGCGCGTCGACGAATCGCCCCGCGAAGTGCGGGGAATGCGGCGATGCGCAAAGGGGCGCGCGGGGAGCATCCGATGTCGAGCGAAGTGCTGACGCTGTGGAGGGGCCGAACGGCAGAAGATGCCGCGCCTTCAGGCCGAGACGCCGAGCTGTCCATGCTGTTGCGCGAGCACGATGATGCTCGCGCCACCGAGCGCGCGCGCTTCGTGTTTCTCAAGGGGCCCGGGGGCGTCGGCAAGAGCCACCTCTTCGGCCTGCTCCGCGGAGCCGCGGCCCGCCGCAACGCCCACGTGTTCGAGGGCGGCAGCGGCCGAGATGCCCGGCGCACCTTCGGCCTCTTCTCGCCCATCGTGTCCGAGCTGCTCACGCACCTCGGGCAGGCCGGAGTCCCGGCGGCGCGCCTCGCCGAGCTCGCCCGGCTGCTCGGCCCGCTGGCGAAGGCCACTGGCAAAGACGTGATGGAGAACCGCCGCGTCGAGCTCTACGACGCCGTGTGCGAGCTGTTCGCGCTGGCCGGTCGCGAGTCGCCGGTCTTCCTGCTCCCCGATCTCGACGCCGCCGATCGCGCGTCGCTCGAGCTGTTCCGCTACATCGCCGCCGTCTCGACGACGCCCGGCGCCAAGGCCGGCGGTCTCTTCGTCGCCTCGCTGCGCGACGACGGCGCGCTGCCCGAGCCGCTGGCCGAGGTGCTCGCGAAGGTCCCCGCGCGCTCGGTGCCGATGTCGGGCCTCGATCTCGAAGGCATTCGCGGCTACCTCTCGCGGCAAGACGTCGCCCAGAAGCTGCTCGAGGCGACCGGCGGCAACCCTGAGGCGCTCAACGCGCTGCTCGAGCAGAAGGCCGTGCCCGCGGTCGACTTCTTCGTGAAGCGCGCCGAGCGGCTCGACCTGTCGCAGCGCGCCGTGCTCGACGTGCTGAGCGTCTCGCGCGACGCGATGGGGCTGCAGGCCCTGCGCGCGGCGCTGCAGACCGGTGACGTCGCGGCGCACCTCGACGCGCTCGTGCAGGCGCGCTACCTGTCGGCGCGCGTCGTCGAGGGCCAGCCGGTCTACCGCTTCACTCGCGAGGCCGACCGGGCCGCGTGGGCCGAGGCGCTGCCGGCTGCGCGCCGCAGCTCGGTTCAGAAGAGCGTCGCCAAGGCGCTGGCCTCGAACGGCGACGTGGTGCAGGCCGCGACGCTGCTGCTCGAGCTCGGCGTCGGGCCCGAGGCCGTCGACCTGGCGGCGAAGGCCGGCGACGAGCTCTCGTCGCGGGGCGCCCACGAAGACGCCGCCGAGCTGTACGCGCGCGCGCTCACCGGCCTCAAGGGGCCCGAGCGCACCCGGGTGCTCGATCGGCTCAGCGACGTGCTCGCCGCCCAGGGCGACTACCGCCGCGCGGCCCGGGCGCTCGTCGAGTCGAACCGGCTCGCCCAGTCGGCGCCGAAGCTCCTCGGCGCGGCCCGCCACCTGCTGCGCGCCGGCAAGCCGCGGCTGGCCGAGCTCGCGCTGTCGGGCCCGTTGAAGGCCGAGGCCACCCGCTTCGAGGCCGAGGCGGTGCGCGCCGACGTGCTGCTCACGCGCGGCAACGTGGGGCGGGTGCTCGACGTCGCCCGCGCGGCGCTCCAGCAGTCGGGCGTGCCCGCGACCGCGGCGATCGCGCTGCGCAACGCGATGGGTCGCGCGCTGCTCGCCCGCGGCGAGGCGAAAGAAGCCGCCGAGCTGTTCGCGCTGAACGCGAGCGTGGCCGAAGAGGCGGGCCTCAGAGATCTCGTCGCTCAGGCGCGCCTCAACCGCGGCGTCGCGGCCCAGAAGCTGGGCGACGTCGACACCGCGATCGCGTGCTACCAGCAGGCCCAGGCGCACGGCCTCGGGCGGCACTGGGCGCTCGCGAACCTCGGCGCCATCTACTTCGACGCCGGCGACTTCGAGCTCGCGCTCGACTGCCTCTCGCGCGCGCTGCAGATGGTCACGCGCTACGTCGGCCCGAAAGAGACCGCCCACGTCGCGTCGAACCTGAGCCGCCTGCTGCACTTCCTCGGCGACTTCGAGCGCGCCACCGAGCTGTCGGAGCACGCCGTCGCGCTGAGCCAGCAGCTCGGCGACGCGTACCTCGAGGGCAGCGCGCTGCTCAACCTCGGCGTCATCGCCATCGACCGCAAAGATCACGGCGAGGCCCTGCGCCAGCTCGACGGCGCCCGCGCGAAGTTCGAAGCGGTCGGCAACGACGGCTACGCCGGCTTCGCGGCGGCGCTGAAGGCCCGCGCGCACGTCACGATGGGCGAGCGGGCGCAGGCCGAGGCCGAGCTCTCGCGCCGCTGCGTCGACCGCGCCGTCTCGGCGATGCCGGCCGCGGCGATCGAGATCGAGCTCACCCGCGGCGAGCTCGCGCTCCAGCTGTCGGACCTGCACGGCGCCGGCCGCGCCGCGGCGCGCGCGAAAGACGCGCTGCTGCAGAACCCCGATCTCGAGGGTCCGTTCCGCGTGCACCTGCTCATGGCGAAGCTCAAGCGCCAGGCCGGCGACCCCGGCGCCGCGGCAGAGCTCTCGCGCGCCTGGCGCATGCTCGAAGAGCTGCTCCAGCGCGTGCCGCCCGTGCGGCGCACCGCGTTCTTGTCGGTGCCGCGCCGCGCCGAGCTGCTCGCCGCCGTCGAGCCCGAGCTCAAGCTGCCGCGCAGCATCGCGGTCGCGCAGCCGGTGCCCGACAAGAAGCTCGGCCTCGTCGGCCGCTCGACCGCGCTGCAGCGCATCGTCAAGCAGCTCGAGCCGATCGGGAAGAGCAACACCACCGTGCTCATTCGCGGCGAGAGCGGCACCGGCAAGGAGCTGCTCGCCGACGCGCTCCACCAGCTCTCTGCGCGCCGGAGCATGCCGCTCGTGAAGGTGAACTGCGCGGCGATGGTCGAAGAGCTGCTGCTCTCGGAGCTGTTCGGCCACGAGAAGGGCGCGTTCACCGGCGCCATTCGCGAGCGCAAGGGTCGCTTCGAGCTCGCCGACGGCGGCACGCTCTTCCTCGACGAGATCGGCGACATCTCGCCGAAGTGCCAGGTCGCCCTGCTGCGCGTGCTTCAGGAGCGCGAGCTCGAGCGCGTCGGCGGTACGAAGACCATCAAGGTCGACGTGCGCGTCATCTGCGCGACGAATCGTGACCTCGAGGCGCTCATCGCGCAGGGCCGCTTCCGCGCCGACCTCTACTACCGCCTCAAGGGCGTGATGCTCGAGCTGCCGTCGCTGCGCGAGCGGCCCGAAGATCTCGCGCTCCTGTGCAGCCACTTCCTCGAGCGCGTCGCGAAGGAGCGCAGCGAGCCGGTCAAGCGCCTCTCGACGGCGTCGATCGAGCTCCTCGGCCGCCACTCGTGGCCCGGCAACGTGCGCGAGCTCGAGAACGTGCTCTCGGCCGCCGCCATCTTCGCCGAGGGCGACGTCATCGAGCCCGATGCGTTCGGTCACGTCGCCGAGCTGCGCGCGCTGCTCGACGGCCGACCCCCAACACCCGTTCAGGTGCCGCCGCCACCGGGGCCCGCGACTTCTGCGGCCGCCGCGGCGCCTGCGCCGGTGATGGCGCCTGCCACCGTTCTGCCGATCGCCGCGCCTTCGGCGACCGCTGTGACGCCCGCGCCGGATGGCAACGTCGATTACTTCGAGCTCGCGAGGGCTCGCGGAATCTCGTTGAAGGAGCTGCGCCACGAGGTTGAGATGCAGTGCATTCGCCGGGCGTTGACCGAGGCCGGCGGAAACATCAGCGAGGCCGCACGGTTGCTGAGAATGAAGAGATCGCGCTTGTCCCAGATCGTCAATGCGGAAGGCGAGCTGAAGGAGGTGGCGCATGGCGACGACGAGTGAGGCATCGCGGTTGCAGAGACGGGTGAACGGTATGCGCTTCACGTGGATCACTGTCGGTTTGTTGGCGATGTTGGGCGCGTCGGCCTGCGGCGTCGGCGGGGTCGATGACCCCGAGGGCCAGCAGGCGGTCTACGGGGCGCAGGGCACCCCGAGCGACACGGCGACGGGCCAGAACCAGCAGGCGATCGTCAGCGGCCCCGAAGGCTGCCCCACGCGAGATGCGATGCCGACGGTCGAGAGCACCGGCCCGGCCCTGCCCAGCGTCTCGAGCCTGCCCAGCGACCCTGTTCCATGGAAGCGGCCTGGCGACGACGTGCCGCTGCCTGGCCCTGGCGGCATGCCCGTGCCGAGCTACGGCGGGAGCCGCTGACCCAGCGGTAGCGTCAGGCGGAAGCGGGCGCCCTTCTCCGAGTCGAGCAGCTCGAGCCGGCCCGAGTGCTCCTGCGCGATGCGCGCGGCGATCGGCAGGCCCAGGCCCGTGCCGCCCGACTTCGTCGTGACGTACGGCTCGAAGATGCGGGCGCGCTGTTCGGCGGCGATGCCGGGGCCCTGGTCTCGCACCTCGAGCCACGCGCTCGCCGCGTCTTTCGCGACCTGCACGGTGACCTCGCCGCCGGTCTCGGCCATGGACTCCTCGGCGTTCTTCACGAGGTTCACCATCACCTGCGTGAGCTGGTCGCGGTCGGCGTCGACGGCGACGCCAGGCTGCAGGTCGGCCCGGTAGGTGATCTTCCCGGGCGCATAGAGCTGCAGCACCTGCGTCGCCAGCTCGCCGAGATCGAGCCTCTGCAGCTTGGGCCGGGGCAGCCGCGCGAACTGGCTGAACTCGTCGACGGTGCGCTTGAGGCGCTCGACCTCCTCGAGCACGGCGCCGGCGCTCTCTTGGAACATCGTGTTGAAGCGCGGGTCGCCGCGGCGCCCGAGGGCGATCAGCGTCTCGAGCGACATCTTGATCGGCGTGAGCGGGTTCTTGATCTCGTGCGCGAGGCGGCGGGCGACCTCTTGCCAGGCGGCGATGCGCTCGCTCTGCACGAGCTTCTCGGTGGTGGCCTGCAGATCGAGCGTCATGCGGTTGAACGTCTCGATGAGCGTGCGCAGCTCGCCCTGGGCCGGCAGCTGCACCTTCACGTCGAGCTCACCTGCCGCGATGCGCCGCGAGGCGTCGGTCAGCGCCTCGAGCGGGCGGGTGATGCGGCGGCTGACGGCGACGCCGATGAGCAGCGCGAGCGCGAGGCCGAGCGACGCGAACGCGAGGAAGGCGCGCAAGACCTCGGCCTCGGTGGCGAGCATCTCGGCGCGCGAGAACGAGAGCCGGACCTCGGCGACCGGCGGGAACTCGAGCCGGCGCACCGAGGCGCTCGAGGGCCGGGCGCCGGTCGAAGCGATGCGCTCGGAGCCCGCGACGATCTCGACCTGGGCGCCGGTGAGCCGCTCGAGCTCGATCGCGAAGGCGTCGTCGAGCAGCACGCCGCCGACAGCCCACAGGCGGGCGTCGCCGTAGTCGACCGGGCGCGCCGTGACGAGCGCGGGGGCCTTGCGCAGGCCCGAGGCGTCCGACAGCTCGACCATGACGGGCACGAGCGACGCCGGGGCCTGCTTCGTGACCTCGAGCAGGGTGTCGTCGATGTCGCCGAGGTGCGCGGGCAGGTGGCCCGACGACAGCGTGCGGCCGGTGCTGTCGAGCAGCGAGAGCACCTGCAGGCCGCGCGGCACCATCAGGCGCGCGGCCGCGGTCGTCAGCGACGCCGGCGGAGGCAGGTGCTTGGGGTCGGCGTCGCGCGCCACGTCTTCGAGCTCGCGGCTCTGGGCGAGCTCGTCCATCGCGGCCTTCGTGTCGGCCTGCTTGCGCTGGGCGGTGGCCTCGGCGGCGAGCATGACGCGGTCGAGGCGCTGCCGCTCTTGCCCCGTGAGCAGCGCGGTGAGGTTGCGGAGCGCGAACGGCACGACGGTGGCGACCTGCACGAGCGACAGCGCGAGGAAGGCGAGCGACAGCGTGGTGCGCAGCCTCACTCGGCCCCCAGGAAGGCGTCGTCGAGCTTCGGCAGGCCCCAGGCATCGAGCTTCAGGTTCTGCACGGTCGGGCCGACGCTGAGCGACAGGCCCTGCACGTAGAGCGGGAGCGCGTTGAGCTGGGGGCCGAGGGTGACGAGCAGCTCCTTCGCCTTCTCTTCGCGGGCGTCGTCGTCGAGGGCGCCGAGCGCAGGCAGGTGCTTCGCCGCGAGCTCGGGAGCGCGGGCGGCCTCGAGCACGAGTGCGAGGGCGTTCGACGAGCGGGGCGGCAGCAGGGCCGAGAAGAGCATGAGCTCGTAGTCGCCCTTCGCCCAGCGGGCGCGCAGCTCGCGGCGGGGCAGGGCCTTCAGGGCGACGCGGTAGCCGAGGGGGTTGAGGCGCACCTGCAGGCGGGCGGCGACGGCGCGCTGGTCGTCGAGCGAGGCGTCGTAGAGCAGCGTGACCTCGCGCACGGGGGCGAGCGGCGCGGGCTTCAGCTGCGGCGTGCCGGGCAAGAGCGGGGCCGCAGGCGGGCGCACGAAGAAGCGAACGAGGTCGGTGCGATCGACGCTCGACTCGAACGCGGCGCGGAACGTCGGGGGCAGCGAGGGTGAGAAGAGCAGGGCGGTGGCGAAGGGCAGCGAGAGCTTCTCGCCGTCGGCCCTCGGAGGCAGGCCGATCGCGAGCTGGGCCTTGCGCTGCGAGAAGAGGCGCTCGGCGCCGCGTTCGTCGGTCGAGGTGACGAGGACCTCGTCGAGGTAGGGGCGGCCGGCGGGGAAGGCGGTGTCGGCGGTGTAGCGGCCGGCAGTGGGCGAGAGCTTGAACGGGCCGGCGCCGGCGAGCGCGACCGCGGGGTGGCAGAGCGCGCTCTCGAGATCGGGCCAGGCGTAGGCGAGCTTCAGCTCGACGGCGGAGCCAGCGACCGAGATCTGCGAGACGGGGCCCAAGATGGCGCGGTACGGCGAAGGCTCGATCTGCGCGCGCTTCAAGGTGGCGGCGACGTCTTGCGCCTTGAACGCGGCAGGCACCTCGATGCGCACGAGGCCAGGGGCGGGCCGCGTGATCGAGAAGGGGCTCGAGCACAGCGCGCGGGCGGTGAGGGCGAGCAGCGTGGCCTCGGCCGGAGTGTCGGCGTACAGGCCGTCGGCCTCTGCGGGCTTCCCGGCGAGGGCGAGCTGCACGCTGCCGCCGTAGCGCGCGCGAGAGGCCGCGAGGGCGGGAACGCAGAACAACAGAAGCACGCAGCACAACAACGTGGACGCGCACGTGGACCTGGACGTGGACGTCGCCGTGGTCGTGGGCGTGATCGTGATCGTAGACGTGATCGTGATCGTGGACGGCAGCTTGAGCGCCGCAAACAGCCGATCACGATCACGATCACGATCACGGCTACGACCACGTCCACGTGCGCGAGCGCGTCCACGTCGGTGTGAGGTTTCGAGCCTCATCGCGTCGCCCTCAGCACCAGCAGCTCGCCTGTGCCGTCGCTCAGCCAGACCCCCAGCACCACCTCTTCGGTCTTGTCGCCGTCGAGGTCGGCTCCGAGCGCGGTGAGCACCCGCCCTCGCGGCGTCACGCCCTGCCACAGCGTCGCCGCCTCGACCGCCGACGCCGACCGCGACTGCAGCGCCGTGGCCTGCGCCAGCGACAGCACCTTCAGCTCGTCGCCGTCGACCGCGTACCTCGCCGAGCTCAAGAGCACCTCGGGCGTGCCGTCGCCGTCGAGATCCGCCAGCGCACTTCCGGCCCCTGCGCCGCCGAAGCGCGTCGCGGGCACCGAGCCGTCGACCACCATCGCCGTGCCGTCGGGGTAGACGACCAGCGCCACCGCTCCGCGCGCCGACGCCGTCGTGAACGGAGCCGGCAGCTCGACCGGCTTACCGCCGATCGTCACCTGCCGCTCGAACACGTTCAGACCCGGCACCAGCTTCACCCCGACCCCGTCGGCCACGAGCGGCCCCCCGGCCTCGAGCCGCTCGCCCTTCATCGCGAGCCACGTCGTCTTCGCCTTGCGGCCCGACGCGATGCTGATGCGCCCCGGTGACACCGCGATCGCCCCGAACGGCTCGCGCGGCGGGCTCGGTGCTCCTTGCACCTCGCGCAGGTCCGTTCGCAGCTTCGCCTTCCCCTCGAGGTCGAGCACGACCGCGCCGTCGTCCTGCAGCACCGCGAGCTCGGGCTTGCCGTCGCCGTCGGCGTCGCCGAACGCGAGCGAGGCCGGCACTCCGGTCAGCTTCGCCAGCGACGTCACCGCGAGCTTCAGCGGCCCCGGCGGCGTCGCCGAGGGCGTCGAGAGCGTCGCGCCCAGCGCCAGCGCCACGGCGTCGGCGTCGACGGTGGCCGCGAGCGGCACGGCGGCTCCATCGCGCGCCGCGCGGGCGCCCGACCAGAAGTTCACCCACGTGTGAATCGCGTCGCCGCGTGCGACCACCTTCTGGCCGTCGAGCTGAATGATGAGCCGCAGCACCGTGCGAACGTCGTGCGCCCGCGCGACCGCCTCGGCCTCGGCCGGGCTCGTCACCTCGAGCACGCTCGGAGCGCGCCGCCGCGCAGAGAGCTGCGAAGCGACGGTCGAGGCGAACGCGCGCGCGAGCACCGGCGGAGCGCCCTCGACGTACACCCCGACCGGCGGCTCGGGCTTCGCGGCCTCTGCCTGCTCGACGACGCGAACCGCGAGCTCTTCGAGCGCGGGCCTGCTGAGCGCGGCGGGGCGCGGAGGTGCGGCGAGCAGCAGCACCAACGCATGCCCCAGCATCACGGCCGGCCGCGCCTCCCGTCTTGCAGCAGGAACTGATCGGGCGTGACCGCGCCCGGCGTCGGAGCCTCGGCCGTCGGCGCGGTGCCGTCGAGGAAGGGCTCGACCCGGCCCGGCATCGCGCGCCCCGCGAGCAGCCCCGTGGCGGGGTCGACGCGCGCGAGCGTGACGCCCGTCGGCGCCTCGAAGTCGCGCACCGGCTTGCCCTCTTCGGCGGCCTTCATGAACCCGAGCCACAGCGGCAGCGCGGCGCGGCCGCCCGTCTCGCCGTGGCCGAGCGAGTCGTGGTTGTCGAAGCCGACCCAGGCCGAGACGACGTAGTCGGTCGTGTAGCCGCTGAACCAGGCGTCGCGGTACTCGCTCGCGGTGCCGGTCTTGCCGGCGGCGGGCCGGTTCAGCTCGCGCACGGCCATGGCGGTGCCCTGCTCGACGACGCTGCGCATGAGCGAGGTGATGAGGTACGCGACGGCGGGCGAGATGGCGGGCTCGGGCGAGGCGCGGTGCTCCTCGAGCACGGTGCCCTTGCTGTCCATCACCTTCATGAGCGTGATCGGCTCGGAGTACTGCCCTTGCGTCTGCAGCGTCGTGTACGCGTTCGCGATCTCGAGCATCGAGACCTCGCCCGTGCCGAGCGCGAGCGTGAGGTTCTCGGGCAGCTCGCTGTGAATGCCGGCGCGGCGCGCGAACTCGATCACCGTCTGCGGCGTCATCGCCTCGATGAGCCGCACCGACACCGTGTTCTTCGACTCGGTGAGCGCCTGGCGCAGCGTGAGCGGGCCGTCGTAGCCACCCTTCTCGTAGTTCTGCGGCTGCCACTTCTTGCCGGTGTACGGGTCGCGCACCGTGAACGGCGCGTCGTTGACCTGCGTGAGGGTCGTGTACTTCCCCTCGGCCATCGCCGACGCGTAGAGAAACGGCTTGAACGACGAGCCGGGCTGCCGCTTCGCCTGCGTCGCGCGGTTGAAGGCGCTGGCGCCGAAGTCGTAGCCCCCGACCATCGCGACGACGGTGCGATCGACGGGGTCGATCGCGAGCAGCGCGCCCTGCACCGCAGGCACCTGGGCGATGGTGGCCTCGAGCATCGTGCTCGCGGGCAGCGCCTTGCCGACGCGCACGCGCACGAGGTCGCCGACCTTCACGACCTGCGAGATCGTCTTCGGGGCGAGGCCGAGCTGGCCCTTCTCGTTGCGCGGCCGCGCCCAGCCCATCGACGCGAACGACAGCTGGGCCTTCTGGCTCACGAGGTCGACCGCCGCGGTGCCTTTGGTCTCGTCGACGTCCGACACCCAGCCGACCGTCTCGAGCCCCTCGGTGAGCGGCTTCACCTGAACGCCCCGCACGAGGTTCTGCTCGAACGACGGAATCGGCTCGTCGGGGTCGACGACCTCGGTGTCGACCTCGGGCTCTTCGGGGGGCTTCATGTCTTTCAGCACCGAGAGATCGGCGACGAGCACCTCGTCGGGCTTGCGGCGGCCAGCCTCGGCGACCCGCGCCTGCAGCAGCGGCTCGAGCGCCTTGAGGCGCGCGGGCTCGACGTTACCGAGCGGGCCGCGGTAACCCTGGCGGCGATCGACGGCCTCGAGGCCGGTCTTCACCGAGGCCTCGGCCGCGCCCTGGAGCTTCACGTCCATCGCGATCTCGATGCGGTAGCCGCCCTCGTTGATCGCCTTCTCGCCGAGCTCGGTGATCTTCGCCGCGCGGTCGGCGGCGGCCGACGGAGCGTTCGCGAGCTTCGCGAGCTCGGCCTCGCCGAACTGCTTCACGAGCTTCTTGCGGACCTCTTCGGCGTAGTACTGCCCGACCTCGGTCGGAGGGCGCGGCCCGAGCAAGATGGGCTTCTCGAGCTCGGCGTCGATGATCTCTTGCTTCACGAAGCCGTGGCGCGCGAGCTGGCCGAGCACGTAGCGCTGGCGCTTCTTCGCCTTCACGACGTTGGTGACGGGGTTGATGCGGTGGGGCAGCTGCACGGTGCCGGCGAGCACGGCGGCCTCGCCGAGCGAGAGCTCCTTCGCGTGCTTGCCGAAGTAGAACAGCGCGGCCTCTTCGACGCCGTAGCGCGCGTGGCCGAAGTTGATGGTGTTGACGTAGAGGTTGAGGATCTCGTCTTTGGTGAGCTTCTCTTCCATGCGCGGAGTGAGGATCCACTCGCGCATCTTGCGGCCGAAGGTGCGCTCCTGCGTGAGCAGGATGTTGCGGCACGCCTGCTGCGAGATCGTCGAGGCGCCGGCCGCGCGCGACCCGGGACGCAGGGCCTTGAGCAGCGCGCGCGCCATGCCGAGGTAGTCGAGGCCGCCGTGCTTGTAGAAGTCGGCGTCTTCGGCCGCGAGAAACGAGTTCTTCACGTGCTCGGGCAGCTTCGTGACGTCGACCCAGGTGCGCCGCTCTTTGTAGAACTCGGCGCAGACGACTCCGCCCTTGCAGGTGACCTTGGTGCCCTGCGGGGGGCGCCAGGTGCGCAGGTCTTCGACGTTCGGGAGGTCGCGCGAGAAGTACCAGTAGCTGCCCGCGAGCACGCCGATGCCCAGCGCCACCAGCACGACGAGGGCGAGCGCGATTCGCTTGAGCCACTTCTTCACGGGGCGGACCTTATCGCGCCGCCCGCTCGGCGGGCGGGCCGCGCGCACCGGCTGGCGCAAGCGCTGGGTCTCGAGTTCCGCCATGTCATGCCCTCCATGAAACGCCGCGCCCCTCGAGGTCCGGTCCCGCCGGGCCTCGAAGGGCGCTGACGACCGCGAGTTTCACGTCAACGTCACGGAACAACCGTCTCAGGCATCGCATTCACGTCTTCGGGCAGCGGCTCGGTGCGCTCCTCTTCGGGGTCGAGCTGCACCTTCGCGACGCGGTCGGAGTTGATGCGCGCCTTCACGTACTTGGGGCTGAGCAGCGTCGCCTGGTCGTAGGCGGCCTTCGCCTCGTCGAGGTGGCCGAGCCGCTCGTAAGCGACGCCGAGGTTGTTCTGGACGTACGCGACGTGCGGCAGCGCCTCGGCGGCGCGCTCGAGCACCTGGGCGGCGGCGGCGTTCTCGTTCGCGCGCAGGTAGGCGAGACCGAGGTTGTTGAGCGCGTAGCCGTGCTTCGGGTCGAGCTCGACGGCCTTCTCGAACGCCACGATCGCGCTCTGCAGGTCGCCGGCCGACAGGTGGGCGCGGCCGAGCGCGTGCCAGCCCTCGACGTTCTGCTCGTCGAGCTTCACAGCCTCACGGCCGCTCGTCATCGCCGCCTTGTAGTCCTTCGCAGCGATGAGCTCGCGCGTCTGCGCGATGATCGGAGCCGCGTCGTCGGGGTGCAGCTGCGCGATGCGGCCGAACGCCTCGGCGGCCATCGCGTGGCGGCCGGTGCGCGGCGCCACCTTCGCGATGAACTTGAGGGCGTCTTCGTCGGTGCTGTCGGTGAAGAGCGCGCGGCGGGCCTCGGTGATCGCGCCGGCGAAGTCGCCGGTGGTCTTGAGCTCCTCGGCGCGCTCCAGGTGATCGATCTTCGGTTGGTCGTGCTCGAGCGCGAGCGTGTCTTTCGGCAGCTCGGGCGTCGGCTCGGCCTGCGTGAGCTGGCCGGCGTCGGTGCTCGGCTTCGCCTCGGGCGCGGCGGCGACTTCGGTCTTGGGCTTCGCCGCCATCGCGGTCTCGGTGGCGGTCGGCTTCTTGAGCACGACCGGCTTCGGCTCTTCGCAGCCGGCGAGCGCGAGGGCGGTGACGAGTGCGGTGAGGATCTTCTTCTTCATGGTGTGGGGTCCTTCGTGGGGGTTGCGGACGGTGGCATTGCGACCGGCGTGCCGAGCGTCGTTCCGCGCCCTTGCGTGAATGGCTGCGGTCAGGCAGACGCGGTAGAGTTTCGACACTTTCAACGGAGGCCACACACATGGCTGGCGGCGACATGCGGGTGCAGAACAAGCCGATCGGTACGATCGGCATGGCGAATCAGGTCGAGACGATCGACGCGAACTCGCTGAAGAAGGGCGACTTCACCGAGGCCCGCAACGTCAACGGCCAGGCCGTGTACCTGACCAAGGCCGGCGCCGAGGCGTACGACCAGCTGGCCCAGACCTTCGACATGCGCGCGAGCAACGACCCGGGTTGGCTCTCGCGCACCATCTTCGGCGACTTCCTCGGCGCGAAGGGCGAGCAGTTCCAGGGCTCGGTGAAATGACGAATGCCTGACCCGGGCGTGCTGATCACCCAGGTCTTCGACAAGAAGTCGAAGAACCTGAAGAGCGAGATCGCTGCGTTCGAGAAGAAGCTCGTCGACCTGCAGAAGAAGTTCGAGCTCGGCGGGTTCGTGACCGCCTCGAAGCAAGAGGGCGACAAGCTCACCGTGAAGGTGCTGCCGGTCGCGACCCAGCCGCCGGGCGCTGCGAAAGCGGCGACCTCGTCGGGCGGGTGGGGCGCGCCGAAGTCGGCGAAGGCCGTCGCGCAGGAGATCAAGAAGTCGGTGGGCTGGGGCCCCAAGAAGTAGCCGCGGGCACGCGTTCGGGTGCTTCCGAGCGCCCGACGGCCCCCTCACCCCGTCCCTCTCCCCTACGAGGGGAGAGGGGGGCGCTACGCCGGCTTCACGATGACGTGGCGCTTCTTGCCCGCGCTCACCTTCAGCTGCCCGCTCTCGAGCTTCACCACGTACTTCTCGTCGGCCTGCACGACGTCGTCGAGCTTCACGCCCTTGCCCCGCACCAGCTCACGGCCCTTGCTGTTGCTCTCGGCGAGCCCGGCCTTCACGAGCAGCGCGAAGAGCGCGATGCCCTCTTTGAGCTCGGGCACGACCACCGTCGGCAGCCCTTCGGCCGCGGCGCCCTGCTCGAACGTCTGCTGCGCGGTCGCCGCCGCCTGCAGCGCCGCCTCGCGCCCGTGCAAGAGCGCGGTCGCCTCGGTCGCGAGCACCTTCTTCGCCTCGTTGATCTCTTGCCCCTTGATCGCCGAGAGCCGCTTCACCTCGTCGAGCGGCAGCTCGGTGAACAGCTTCAAGAAGCGCTCGACGTCGGCGTCTTCGGTGTTCCGCCAGTACTGCCAGTAGTCGTACGGCTTGTACTGATCGGCGTTCAGCCACACGGCGCCGTCGGCGGTCTTGCCCATCTTCCCGCCCGACGCCGTCGTGATGAGCGCGGTCGTGAGGCCGAAGAGCTCGCGCTGGTCGACTTTGCGCGCGAGCTCGATGCCATTGACGATGTTGCCCCACTGATCCGAGCCGCCCATCTGCAGCGTGCAGCCGTTGCGCCGCGACAGCTCGAGGAAGTCGTACGCCTGCAGGATCATGTAGTTGAACTCGAGGAACGTCAGCGGCTGCTCGCGCTCGAGGCGCAGCTTCACGCTGTCGAACGTCATCATGCGGTTGATGGTGAAGTGCGGCCCGTAGTCGCGCAGGAAGTCGATGTAGTTGAGCTTGTCGAGCCAGTCGGCGTTGTTCACCATCGAGAACGGCTCGCTCAGGAACTTCGCGAACACCGTGCGAATCGACGCCATGTTCCCCGCGATGACCTCGGTGGTCAGCAGCTGGCGCGACTTGTCTTTGCCGCTCGGGTCTCCGACCTTCGTCGTGCCGCCGCCCATGAGGACGATCGCCTTGCCGCCGAGCTTCTGCAGCCAGCGCAGCATCATGATGCTGACGAGCGAGCCGACGTGCAGCGACGGGGCGGTGCAGTCGTAGCCGACGTACGCAGTGACCGGGCCGCTCTGCTTCGCGAGGCCCTCTTCATCGGTGCACTGATGAAGGTAGCCGCGCTCCTTCATCACCTGCAGGAACTCTCTCATGCGCCGTCGCCTAGCACGTCTTTCAGGCTTCCGGCGGAGCCCGGTGGCAGGGCCTTCAGCTTCTCGAGCACGGCGCCGACTCTCTTTGCGAGCACGCAGTCGATGGGCACGACGAACCACGCCTTGTTCCATGACACGAGCGCGGGGTTGAGGCGGCCGTCGTGCGAGACGCTCCACCAGCCCCAGCCGCCCAGCGCCATGACGAGCTTCGCCCAGGCGAAGGCGGCGTCGGCGACGTCGTCGCGGGTCGGCTCGGCGGCGAGGGCGGCCTCGATGGCGGAGAGATCGGCGAAGCGCGCGGCGGCGCGGTCGGTGATGCGCTGGATCTCGGCGTGGTGCTTCGACGCGAGCGGCTTCACGATCAGGCCCACGGCATGAGAGCCTTGCGCGACCGCGCGTGGCTGACCACAACAAACCCCCGCCCAAGGGTGGGACGATTCAGGCGACGCCGTATCCTGAACGACCGGCCCCCGAGCGGCCGCGCAAGACGAGCAGCGAGTCGACCGACGAGACGCGGGTGCGCGCTCCGACGTCGTTTCCCGACCTGCTCGAGGCGCCGCCCGACCTGCCGCTCGCGAGCGTCGACGCCCAGAACTACGACGTCGGCGACGAGGTCGCGCGCGGAGGCCTCGGCCGCATTCTCAAGGCCCACGACAAGCGGCTGAACCGGCCCGTCGCGATCAAGGTGCTGCGCGTGCGCGATCGCGACGCCGAGCTCCGCTTCATGCGCGAAGCGCTCACCACCGCGAAGCTGCAGCACCCGGCGATCGTGCCGATCTACGAGGCCGGGCGCTGGCCCGACGGCGAGCCGTTCTACGCGATGAAGCTGCTCACCGGTAAGTCGCTCAGCGATCTCGTCGCCGAGCGGCCCGCGCTCGCCGATCGCCTCGCGCTGTTGCCGAACTGCATCGCCGTCGTCGAGGCCATCGCGTACGCGCACGAGCACCGCGTCATTCACCGCGACCTGAAGCCGGCGAACGTGATGGTCGGCGAGTTCGGCGAGACGCTCGTCATCGACTGGGGCCTCGCGAAAGACCTCGACGGCGAGCCCGACGAGCCGTCGGGGCGCGGCATCGAGAAGACGCCCGTCGTCTTCGCGACCGAGACGATCGCAGGCGCGGTGCTCGGCACGCCCGCGTACATGCCTCCCGAGCAGGCGGCGGGCATGCGCGTCGACGAGCGCGCCGACGTCTACGCGCTGGGCGCGATGCTGTACCACGTGCTGCGCGGCACCTCGCCGCTCGACGAGATGTCGCCCGCCGAGGCGATGCGCCGCGTGATGCAGGGCCCGCTGCAGGACATCGCGGCCCTCGTTCAGGGCGTGCCCGAAGATCTCGCGGCGATCGTGCGCAAGGCGATGGCGCACGCGCGCAGCCAGCGCTACCCGAGCGCGAAGGAGCTCGCCGCCGATCTGCGGCGCTTTCAGACCGGCCAGCTCGTCAGCGTTCGCTCGTACTCGCGGCTCGAGCGGGTCGGGCGCTGGGCGAACCGCTACCGGGGCATCGTCGCGGTCGGCGCCGCCGCCGTGCTCACGCTGCTCGTCATCGCCACCCTCAGCGTGAGGCGGGTCGTTCAGGAGCGCAACACCGCCCAGGAAGAGCGGCGCCAGGCCGACGCGGCGCGCGCCGTGGCCGACCGGCGCACCAACGACCTCGTGCTGGTGCAGGCGCTCACGGCGCTCGAGCGCGACCCGACGGCGGCGCTCGCGTGGCTGAAGCAGCACCCCGGCACCGACGTGCTCGCGCGGCTGCGCACGGCGGCCTCCGACGCGGTCTCGCGCGGCGTCGCCCGCCACGTGCTGCGCACGCACGACGGCAAGGTCACGGCTGTCGCCTTCGGCGCGACGTCGGCCGAGCTGGTCTCGACCGGCGCCGACGGCCGCATGCGCGGGTACGATCTGCGCACCGGCGCGGTGACGTCGCTCGTCCACCCGCCGGGGGTGCTGTGGGTGCTGGCGCGGGCGCCCGGCGGCAAGAGCTTCGCGGTCGCGGGAAACGGCAACCGCGTGCAGCTCGTGACTCCCGGAGCGGCGGAGCGCACGCTCGAGCACGACGGCGCGGCGGTGCTGGCGCTCGAGTACTCGCCCGACGGGCGGAAGCTCGCCGCGGGCTCGGTGCGCGGCAAGGTGTGGCTGTGGGACGTCGAGACGGGCCAGCGGCGTGAGCTGGAGTCGCACGCTGCCGAGGTGCGCGATCTCGCCTTCTCGCCGAGCGGGGCGACCCTCGCGTCGACGGGCTGGGACGGAGCCGTCAAGCTGCACACGATCGACACCGGCCAGGCGAAGACGATACGTGCCGCGAAAGAAGAGATCCTCACGCTCGACTTCTCTCCCGACGGCAGGCTGCTGGCCACGGGGGACACCGAGGGCGGGGTGAGGCTGTGGGACGCCGGCGGGGCGCAGGTCGCCGAGCTGAAGGGGCACCGGGGCCAGGTGACGAAGGTGGCGTTCTCGCCCGATGGCTCGAGGCTCGCGAGCGCGAGCCGAGATCACGACGTGCGGCTGTGGGCCGCGCCGTTCAAGGAGTCGCGCAAGCTCGAGGGGCACACGGCCGACGTGCTGCGCGTCGAGTTCTCGCCCGACGGGCGAACGCTGGCGAGCGCGGGGCAGGACGCGACCGTGCGCCTGTGGGAGCTCGCCTCGAGCGACGTGCGCGTGCTGCAGGGGCACGAGTCGCAGGTGGTCGTGACGGCGTTCTCGCCCGACGGGCGGTTGCTCGCGTCGGCAGGGCAGGACGGCAGCGTGCGCGTGTGGCCGGTCGAGGTCGCGGGCGCGCGGCTGGGTCCTCCGTTCTCACAGGCGGTGCTGTCGCCGTCGGGCGCCGCGCTCGCGGGCGTCGCGAAGAGCGGTGAGCTGCTCGTGCTCGACGCTGCCGCGGTGACGCACAGCCAGAGCGGCGCGGGCGGCTTTCGGTTCTTCGGCTTCGTGAGCGAAGAGCGGGTCGCGGTGCTCGATGGGAACCACGACGTGACGTTGTGGTCGCTCGCCACTTCAGCCCGCACGAAGCTGGGGCACGTCGCGGTGGACGTCGGGTCGGTCGTCGAGGCGTCGGGGTGGCTCGCGGTCGGCGCGTACGACGGCACGGTGCGGCTGTGGCGGCTCGCCGACGGCGCCGAGCAGACGTGGCGCGCGCACACGACGTACACGCTGTCGCTGGCGGCGTCGCCCGACGGGCGCACGCTCGCGACCTCGGGCGAAGAGGGGCTCGTGAAGCTGTGGGACGTCGCGACGGGGACGAGCCGAACGCTGTCGGGGCACATCGGGCCGGTGCACCAGGTGCGATTCTCGGCCGACGGCGCGCTGCTCGGCAGCGGCGACCTGAACGGTGAGGCGCGCGTGTGGCGGGTCGCGACGGGCGAGCTGGTGCTCGCCGAGAAGCACCGCGGGTTCGTGCGCACGGTGGCGTTCTCTCGCGACGGCGCGCTGTTCGCTTCGGGCGGCGACGACAAGACGATTCACGTGCGGCGGGTGGTGGGGTCGGGCCCGGCCGTCGTGCTCACGGGGCCCGAGCAGCCGGTCTACGATCTCGCGTTCTCACCCGACGGCGAGCTGCTCGCGGTGGGCTCTGCCGATCGCGCCGTGCGCGTCTACGAGTGGAAGAGCGGGGCTGCGCGCGTGCTGCGTGGCCTCGGCGCGACGGTCGGCAGGGTGCAGTTCGTGGGCGATGGGGCGTCTTTGGTGGGCGTCGATGCTGCGGGAGGCGTGAGGCGGTGGTCGCGGGAGGAGGTCGGGCCGTTGCCCGGGGATAGGCATGGGCTCGCGGAGTGGATTGAGGGGGTCACCAGCGTGAAGATCGATGCGGAGCATCGGGTCGCTACGCCGTTCTGAGCGCTGGTCTGACGTGCTAAGCGCCGGTGCACCGTGTCCTCCGCAGAGCTCGAGCGCGAAGTCTCCCGCCGCCGCACCTTCGCAATCATCTCGCACCCCGACGCCGGCAAGACCACGCTCACCGAGAAGCTCCTGCTCTACGGCGGCGCGATTCACCTCGCCGGCAGCGTCAAAGCCCGCCGCGCCCGCCGCCACGCGACCTCCGACTGGATGGAGCTCGAGAAAGAGCGCGGCATCTCGGTCACCAGCTCCGTGCTCCAGTTCCCCTACCGTGGCCACGCCGTGAACCTGCTCGACACCCCCGGCCACCAGGACTTCAGCGAAGACACCTACCGCACCCTCGCCGCCGCCGACTCGGCCGTCATGCTCATCGACGGCGCCAAGGGCGTCGAGCCCCAGACCATCAAGCTCTTCAAGGTCTGCCGCATGCGCGGCATCCCCATCTTCACGTTCTGCAACAAGCTCGACCGCTACAGCCGCGAGCCCCTCGAGCTCATGGACGAGCTCGAGAAGGTCCTCGGCATTCGCGCCTGGCCGATGAACTGGCCCATCGGCAGCGGCCCCGAGTTCCGCGGCGTCTACGACCGCCGCACCAAGAACGTTCACCTCTTCCTCTCGAACGAGTCGCACGGCGAGACCGAGGTCGAAGAGAAGATCGTGCCCCTCGCCGAGGCCCCCTTGAGCGACCCCGAGCGCGAGAAGCTCAACGAGAGCATCGAGCTGCTCGACATCGGCGGCGACGAGTTCGACGTCGAGAAGGTGAAGTCGGGCCAGCTCTCGCCCATGTTCTTCGGCAGCGCGATGACCAACTTCGGCGTTCGCCCCTTCCTCGACGCCTTCCTCGAGCTCGCTCCGCTGCCCGCGGGTCGCCAGGCCGACTGGGGCTTCGTCGAGCCCACCAACGACAAGTTCACCGGCTTCGTCTTCAAGATCCAGGCGAACATGGATCCCGCCCACCGCGACCGCGTCGCCTTCTTGCGCGTCGTCAGCGGCAAGTACGTGAAGGGCATGAGCGCCATGCACTCGCGCCTCGGCAAAGAGGTGCGCCTCGCCAAGCCCACCCAGTTCATGGCGCAAGAGCGCACCGCCATCGACGACGCCTACCCCGGCGACGTCATCGGCCTGTTCGACCCCGGCCAGTACCGCATCGGCGACAGCCTCGCCGAGGGCAAGCTCATCATGTTCGAGGGCGTGCCCCGCTTCTCGCCCGAGCACTTCGCCGTCGTGCGCGCGAAAGACCCGCTGCGCCGCAAGCAGATGGAGAAGGGCCTCGAGCAGCTCGCCGAAGAAGGCACCATTCAGATCTTCCAGCAGCTCCAGATGGGCATGAAGGACCCCGTCGTCGGAGTCGTCGGCGCCCTCCAGTTCGAAGTGCTCCAGTACCGCATCGAGCACGAGTACGGCGCGAACATCCTCATCGACCGCTTGCCGTTCACGCACGCGCGCTGGGTCGTCGGCAAGGGCTTCGACCCCAAGGCCTTCGACTGGGAGGGCAACCGCCAGACCGTGCAAGACCGCGACGGTCAGCCCCTCGTGCTCTTCCGCGACGACTGGGCCCTGCAGCACGCGCAAGAGAAGCACCCCGACTTTCAGTTCCTCGCCTCCGCGCCGCAGCTGCGCGCCGGCGCGATCGTGGCGGCGCCGTCGTGACCGTCGGCCTCGTCGCGCTCGCCGTCGTGATGATGTTCGCCGGCGTCATGCACTTCGTGGTGCCGAAGCCGTTCGAGCAGATCGTGCCGCTCGTGCTCCCGATGAAGCGCGCGATCGTCTACGTCAGCGGGCTCGCCGAGATCGCGCTGGGCGCGGGCCTGCTCTTCGCGCCGACCCGCACCTGGGCCGCGTGGGGCCTCATCGCGCTCTACATCGCCGTGTTCCCGGCGAACGTCAGCCAGGCACTGCGGAAGATCCCCTATGGCAAGGCGCCGCTCTGGCTCACCTGGGCGAGGCTCCCGCTACAGGCCGGTCTCATCGCCTGGGCCTACGTCTACACCTGAGAACGTCGGTGATCAGGTGAGGTGTGGGCGTGGAGCGGCGCGGCTCCAGCGCGACACGCCTGGTCCACTCTTCAGCGCTCCAACCGGCTGGATCGCCGTGATCGATCGTGGCTTGGCGGCAGCGAACCGGCTGGCTTGTGGAGTGCAACCTCAGCGTGACCATGCGCGCGCTCATCGTCACCCTGTTCGGCTCTCTGGTGGTCGCGGTCTCCGGCACGGCTCCCAAGGCCGCCCACGCTGACCCCCTGCCGACCTGCGTCAAGGTGAACGACATCGGCGCGCTGCCCCTCACGGTTCAAGTCGGCGACGTCAAAGTCCACTTCACCGAGTGGACGGCGAAAGACGCCGACGCCAAAGAGCTCATCGGCTTCCGCGCCACCTCGACGGGCTCGGTCTCGTTCGTGGTCCGCGCGGGGGCTGAGACGTTCGAGACCTCGAGCCTGACCTGGCTCAACCCGCACGGCGTCGTCGGCCGCGCCGTTCAGCCGATCTCTGCTCTCGAGATCTGTCGCTGACTTTTGTCAGTGACCGAGTGGTCACCGTTTGGTAGAGGCGGGGCATGCGCTCCGCCCTCGGCCTGCTGCTCCTCTTCTCTTGTGCTCCGGCAGCTCCGACGTACTCGCGCGACGTCGCGCCGCTGCTCGAGGCGCGCTGCACGAACTGCCACGTCGAGGGCGGCGTCGCACCGTTCGCGCTCGACACCTATGCGCGCGTGAAGCCGCAGGCGGCCGCGATCGCCGCCGCCACCCACGCTCGCACGATGCCGCCGTGGCGCGCGGTCTCGGCTGACGTCGCGTACGTGGGCGACCCGTCGCTCACGCAGGAGCAGATCGATCTGCTCGCCCAGTGGTCCGAGGCCGGCGCTCCGGAAGGTGACCCGCGCGCTGGCCGCGTCGAGGTCGCGAAGGTCGAGTCGCGCCCCGCCCCCCGCGCCGACCTCACGCTCGAGCTGCCCGAGGCGTACACGCCGACCGAGCGGCCCGACGACTACCGCTGCTTCCCCGTCGAGTGGCCGCTCGACGAGACGCGCTTCATCACCGGCTTCAACGCCGAGCCCGGCGCTCCGAACCAGGTGCACCACATCGTGATGTTCCTCGTGCCGCCGTCGGCGGCGAACCTGCCGCGCCAGTGGGACGCCGAGGAGCCCGGCCCCGGCTACCGCTGCTTCGGCGGGCCGTACGGCAACCGGCCCCAGCAGTTCCCCGTGAACCTCGTCGCGGGCTGGGTGCCCGGCTACCCGGGCGTGAGCTTGCGCGAGGGGAGCGGCATCGAGGTGCCTCCGAAGTCGCTGCTCGTCGTGCAGATGCACTACAACCTCGTGGGCGAAGCGAAGGCCGACCGCACGAAGCTGAAGCTCGCGCTCGCGACCCGCGCCGAGCGACGCGCGACGTACCACCCGCTGCTCGAGCCGACCTGGTTCGCCGGCGAGATGCCGATTCCGCCCGGCGCTTCGCACGTCGTTCACCAGTACGCGGGTGACCCGCGCAACTTCTTCCGCGCGACGGGCTCGCCGCTGCAGCTCGCGCAGGGCTTCAACATCGAGGGCCTGCTGTTTCACATGCACAAGCTCGGCGTGCAGGGCCAGGTGTGGCTCGAGAAGAGCGACGGGCGCCGCATCGAGCTCGTGCGCATCGACCAGTGGGACTTCCACTGGCAGTTCGAGTACCACCTCAAGGAGCCGCAGCAGTTTCTGCCGGGCGATCGCCTGCGCCTGCGCTGCACGTTCGACAACTCGCAGGGCACCCGCGAGGTCAACTGGGGCGAGGGCAGCGACGACGAGATGTGCGTCGCCAACCTCTTGTCGTCCGAGCTGCCTCCTTGAGCTGATCGCGCAGCCGCATGAGCAGCTGCCCGAGCCGGTTGCGACCTCGGCCGTCGGGGCCTGCGCCCCAGTACGCGTCGTGGTGTGAGCGCTCGACGAGCCGAGCCGCGTCCGTCGAGGGCAGCGTCTCGCGGGCGTCGGCGTGCGCGCTGAACTTCGCCTCCAGGGCGATGCTCATGATGTGCTCCTTCACGCGCTCCCAGTCGCAGCGGAGCGCGTGGTCGCGGCTCTGGCCCATGCGCTTCGCCTCGGCCCAAGTCGAGCTCGACGGCGACCCGGCCGAGATGAAGCGCGTGCTCGCCGCCTTTCCCATGGCGGCGTGAGCGGGCTGGGTTAAGGGCTCACTTCAGTGGCCGCGAGCATCTTCCGCTACGTCGCGCTCGGCGACTCCACCGGCGTCGGCGTCGGCTCGAACAACGACGGCGGGTACCCCGAGCGCCTCTACCAGCGCCTGAAGAAGGCCGGCGTGAAGGCCGGCATCATGAACCTCGCACAGAGCGGAGCGACGACGGCCGAGCTCATGTCCGGCCCGCTGCACAAGGCGGTCGAGGTGCGGCCGTCGCTCGTGACGCTCGGCATCGGCTCGAACGACCTGTGGCGCATGGTGCCGGTCAGCGGCTTCACGCTGAACCTGGGCCACATCGCCGACACGCTCGAGAAGACCGGCGCGCACGTCGTCGTGAGCAACATCATCGACCTCAGCCGCGCGCCGATCGCGACGATGCTCGACGCCCTTCAGATCCCCAAGGCCGTGCTGGTCGCGCGCATCTTCGACTTCAACGCGCGCATCGCCGAGCTCGCGAAGCGGCCGCGCTTCACCGTCGTCGATCTCTTCTCGGTGAGCGTGCGCGAGGGGCCGGCGTTCTCTCAGCTCTTCGGCGCCGACGGCTTTCACCCCTCGGCGATGGGCTACGAGCGGTGGGCCGACGAGCTGTGGCCCCACGTCGAAGCCCTCGGGCGCTCGTGGACGCCCGGCTGAGCAGCGCGCAGCCTCTCACGCGAAGAGGCGGCCGAGCTCCGCTGCGACCGACAGATCCATCGGCTCCAGCTGGAGCTCGCCGCTCAGCATCGCGCTCTGCGCCTCTTTCTCGCCGTCGACCAGCGCCATGAAGTCGTCCGCGCTGGCCTTCACCGTCATGCGCGGCTCGCCCTTCAGCCCCTTCGAGATGCTGCCGGGCGCCGCGGTGAGATCGACCGTCCACTGGCCGCCGCCCTTGCCGCCGATGTCGAGGTGAATGATGCCCTGCACCGCGCCCGCGACCTCGGGGTGCGCCGCTACGCGGTCGGCGAAGTCGCCCTCGACCACGCTCGCCACCGTCGGAGCCTTCACCTTCTTCGCGCTCGTGCGCTTCTTCGCCTTCTTCGCCGCAGGCCTCTTCTTCGGCGCAGCGGGGCTCGCGCCGGTCGCGCGGTTCTTGAACTTCTCGAACGCTTCCTTCGAGAAGAGCGACGCCGCCTCTCTCTTGGCGTCGGCGTAGACCTGCTTCAGCTTGTCGCTCGAGGCGCCCGGCGTGCGGAAGTACTCCATCGCGACGCGGCCCATCGCCCAGCTCGCCGCGAACGCCGCGGGGATCGTGAGCAGCGCTCCGACGACCGGCAGCAGCGCCTTGATGCCCTGGCGCGCCAGCATGCCGAGGCCGGCGGTCGCGCCGAGCTCGACGACGAGATCTTTCGCGTCGGCGTTCGTCACCTTGCGGCCGTAGATGTGGCCGACCGTGATCACCATCGCCGTCTGAATCGGCAGCATCACGATCGCGTCGCTGAACGGAATCGGCGAGACCGCGACGACCGCGCAGCCGTAGCTGCAGAGGTTGACGACGTCGCGCGCCGCCTTGTCGCGCTCCTTCATCGTGGCCTTCGAGAAATCCTTGGTACGAATCGCGTCGAGGGTATCGAGCCAGGACATGACGCCTCCGTGTAGCAAGTTCCCGATTGCAACGCGCGGCCGGCCGGAAAGTTCCCTACTCGATGGCCAGGCGCTCGCCCGCAGCGCTGAGCCGTCGGCGGCGCCCTCCGAATCACCGAGGGCATGAGAACGGCATTCCTCGTGACGGTCTTGGGCGCGTCGCCTGCGTGTGAAGCCCTTCTTTCGAAGGGCGAGATGCGCGGCCCGACGTTGCGGCCCGGCTCGCCGACCGACCAGCGGCCGTGCGACGACGCGGGGACGTGCAGCAGCTGGGTGTGTGGCGACGGTGGGCCCTGCATCTGCGCGAGGTTCTCGACGGGCGCCGAGCAGGAGCTCCGCTGCGCCGACCCGGAAGACGCGTGCCGCGACGTCGACTGCGGCCACGAGAACGCCGCGTGCATCTTCGCCTCGAGCCTGCCTCCCGTCGTGGGCTGCGCCTGGCCGAACGACGATCAGCGGTGAACCGTGACGGTGCCGCCGCGGTGCTCGTCGACGCGGAGCACGAGCCCTTCTTTCACCGCGCGCGCAGTCGCCGGCCCGACGAGCCACGGCTTCGGGTTCCCCCGGCGAAACGTCTTGCTGACCCACTCTTCGATCTCGCGGAAGAGCGTGCGGAACCGGTCGGGGGCGGCGTTCTTGCGGCCGGTCTGCTCGGTCACGTCGAGCTCGGCCCACAGCTGCGCCGACAGCAGCTCGCCCTCGTCGTTCAGCCGCGAGCGCTGCCAGTAGATGACGGGTGAGCGCACCTCGTCGATGCGCCAGTGGCCCTTGTCGGGGCCGCGCTTCACCTTGTCGACGATGGCGGCGCCGATCTCGGAGGCCACCAGGTAGAGCTCCTCGGGCGGCAGTCGCTCGTGCTCCGAGGCGCGCGCGCGGAAGGCCTGCCAGTCGGGCGGCACGCGCCGCGGGTACACCTCGAGGACGAAGCGCTCGAGCCACTGCAGCATGGCCCGCTCGTCGTCCTCGTTGATGAAGAGCTTGAGTTGGTTCGCCACCGGGGCGCGACGACTACTACATTCGCGACGAGGTCGTCGTCGCCTTCGACGGCTTCGCGACCTCGGGCGTCAGGTCGAGCTCGAAGCCCAGCGTGCAGTCGACCGCCACCGTCTCGGGCGCGGCGCCGGGCTGGAACTTGATGGTCGCGTTGTTGAACTCCTGCACGGTGTGCAGCTCGAGGTACTTCGTCTCGCCGCCGACGACGTTGACGACCGTGGTCGTCTGGAGCGGGAAGCCCTGCGGCGTGCCCAGCACGCGGAACGAGTGCCGGCCCGCGGGCAGCTCGATGACGTTGTACTTGTCGTCGAGCACCTCGCCGGCCGCCTGGTCGTCGATCCACAGGGTGCCGTTGAACGCGATCGGGCCGAACATGCTGCCGAACACCGTGTTCCGGTAGAGCACCACCACGCCCGACTCGACGCCCTTCGGCGCGATCGCCTTCAGCTTCGTCAGCACGGCCGCGTTCGGCTTGCCATCGGCGGCCGGCGCCTCGGCGCCCTTCTTGTGTGCACAGCCGACGGCGATCACCACGAGCACTGCGAGCGAGATCTTTTTCATGACCCCTACGGTGGGGTTCGGGCGCGGAGTTTTTGATAGGACTCCGAGCCGCCATGGATCAGCGACTTCTTCAGCGCATGCAGGAGCTCAAGGATCTCGGCGGCGTCATCGGCCTCGCCACGTGGGATCAAGAGACGTACCTGCCCCGCAAGGCCGAGGCCGCCCGCGCCTCGCAGCTCGCCACGCTGCAGGGCCTCTACCACGAGCGGTTGATCGACCCCGCCCTCGGCGACTGGCTGCAGTCGGCCAGGGGCCTGCCCGCCGACGAGCAGGCGATGGTGCGCGTGCTCACCCACGAGCGCGACCGGGCGGTGAAGGTGCCCGCGCGCCTCGTGAAGGAGCTCGCCGAGGTTCAGTCGCTCGGCATCTCGGCGTGGAAGCAGGCGCGCGACCAGAACGACTTCGCTCCGTTCAAGCCACACCTGCAGCGGCTGCTCGAGCTGCGCCGCGAGCAGGCCGACGCGATGGGCCACGGCGGCGAGCGCTACGACGCGCTGCTCGACAACTACGAGCCGGGCATGAAGGTGGCGCGGCTCACGCCCGTGCTCGAGCAGCTCCGCAAGAAGCTGACGCCCATCGTCGACGCGATCTGCGCGCGGCCGCCCCCGACCGACGTGTTCGCGGGCAAGCGGTTCGACCCCGAGGCCCAGTGGAGGTTCACCATCGAGCTGCTCGAGGCGATGGGCTTCGATCTCGAGGCCGGCCGCCAGGACAAGAGCGTGCACCCGTTCACCGGCGGCACGCACCCGCGCGACGTGCGGCTGACGACCCGCTTTCAACCCGAGACGCCGCTGCCGGCGATCTTCGGCGCCATTCACGAGGGCGGCCACGGCCTGTACGAGCAGGGCTTCGCCGAAGAGCACTACCGCACGCCGATCGCGGCGGCTCCGTCGATGGGGCTGCACGAGTCGCAGTCGCGCCTGTGGGAGAACGTCGTCGGCCGCTCGCGCGGCTATTGGTCGGCGCTGTTCCCGAAGCTGCAGAGGCACTTCGCGGCCGAGCTCGGCGGCGTCTCGCTCGACGCGTTCTACCGCGCGGTGAACCGCGTCGAGCGCAGCCTCACGCGCGTCGAGGCCGACGAGGTGACGTACAACCTGCACGTCGTGCTGCGGTACGAGCTCGAGCTCGCGCTGCTCTCGGGCTCGCTGCCGGTCGGCGATCTGCCCGGCGCGTGGAACGAGAAGATGCAGGCGCTCATCGGCGTGACGCCGCCGACGCCGGTTGCGGGCGTGCTGCAGGACATTCACTGGGCCTACGGCGAGTTCGGCTACTTCCCCACCTACGCGCTCGGCAACCTCTACGCGGCGTCGCTGTTCGGCGCGGCGAAGAGAGACCTGACGGGGCTCGACGAGTCGGTCGCGCGCGGGCAGCTGTTGCCGCTGCGGGACTGGCTGCGGCTCAAGATCCACCGCGAGGGCTACCGCACCTTCGCCGAAGAGCTCGTGACGAGGGTCACCGGCCGCGGGCTCACCGACGAAGACTTCATCGCGTACCTGCGCGCGAAGTACTCGGAGCTGTACGGTGTCTCCCTTTAGCCCCATCGAGCACCGCGTGCTCATCGCGGCGCCGCGGTCGAAGGTCTGGCGTGCGCTGACCGAGCCAGACCGCATGGCCGGGTGGATGGGCGAGCCCGCGATGAACCTCGAGGTCGAGACCGAGTGGAAGGTCGGCGGCGCGTTCGAGATCCGCGGCTTTCACCACGCGCAGTTCGTGAACCGCGGGCGCGTGCTGTGCTTCGAGCCCGAGTCGCGGGTCAGCTACAGCCACCTGAGCTCGGTCTCGCGCCTGGCCGACGTGCCCGAGAACCACTCGGTGATCGACTTTCGGCTGGGCGACGCCGAAGGCGGTGGCACGTCGGTCGCGCTCACCGTGAGCGGGTTCCCCACCGAGAGCATCTACCGGCACCTCGCGTTCTACTGGCGGGGGACGCTCGGCGTGCTCGCGGCGCGCGTGGCGGGTCGAGCCTAGTTCGCAGCGAATCCGAAGCCGCCCGTCGGCTGCGGGTTCTCGATCGCGGCCGGTGACGGCTGCGTGCCGAGCCCGGTCGAGCTGCCGAGGTAGCTGTGGGCGCGGCCCTTGTAGTCGGTGCCGTTGGCGTTCGGCAGGTACGGGTAGTCTGTGGTGACGACGTCGGCGTAGCCGTCGCCGTTGATGTCGCCGGGCCCCGCGAGGATGTCGCCGAAGTTCACCGAAGCGCCCGACGGCGAGGTCACGGTGATGGACGGGTTCAAGGGCACGCCACTCGAGGTCGAGTAGTAGACGTGGAAGCGCGCCTGGTTCGTGACGACGAGATCCGGGAAGCCGTCGTTGTTGACGTCGTTCGCGGCCGAGAGGTCTTGTGCGAACTCGACCGAGTTCGGCGGAAGGGTGAGCGCGGTGAACGCCGAAGTCAGGCCGTTGGGGCCGCCGCGGTAGATGCGCGCGAGCGCCGGGGTGACGGCGCCGCCGACGACCAGGTCGGTGTAGCCGTCCCAGTCGAAGTCACCGGCGGTCATCGAAGTTCCGAAGTAGCTCGCCATCGGGCCGCTGATGACGAACGGGGTCGTGCCCAGCCCGCTCGCCGAGCCGTAGTACACGTTGACCTCGCCGAGGTTGACCGCGGACGCCGCGACGTCTGCATAGCCGTCACCGTTGAGATCGCCGGCGCCGATCGCCGTGACGCCGAAGTTGCTGTCGGTGCTGAGCAGGGTCGTGGCCGGCGTCGTGATGAGCCCCTGTGCGCTGCCGCGGTAGATGAGCGTCCGCCACTGTGCCGGGAAGCCGAACGGGCTGCCGCCGACGATCAGGTCTCCATAGCCGTCGCCGTCGACGTCACCCGCGGCGGCGATCGACTTGTAGAGACCGCTCGGGACCTGGATGAGGGGCAGCGGCGCGGTGGTCGAGGGAATGCCGGCGGGGCCGCCGTAGTACACGTAGAGCCGACCGGGGTTCGCGTTCGCGAAGACGATGTCCGTGTAGCCGTCTCCGTTCAGATCGCCAGCACGCGAGGCCGAGCGGCCGAAGAAGTAGTCGGGCGCGGTGCCGGCGATGGTCGTGGCCGGCGCGGGCGTGGTCGACGACCAGCTCGCGCTGCCGTGGAAGACGTAGACGCGCGCTCCGCTGTACGTCGAGACGATCGGATCAGCGAACCCATCGCCGTTCACGTCGGAGAAGGTGCCGAAGCTCTTGCCCGCGGGCGCGGCGGTGAGGGGCGAGCGGAACTCCCAGGTGGGGCTGACGATGGTGCTCGGCGGGAGGCCGCTGCCGTTCGAGCCGCGCACGCGCCAGTAGACGATGCCGGGCGGCAGCGGAGTCGTCGGCACGTGAGAGCTGCCCGTGACGGTGACGGGGAAGCCGGCGAGCTGCTGGGTGCACGCGCGCGAGGTGCACACGTCGAGCACCGCGCCGGTGACTCCGGCCGGCAGCGCCCACTCGAATTTGGGGCGATTCGAGCTCGCGAACGAAGTGGAGCCGGGGAAGAGCTGCTTCGGCGGTGCGAGCTCGCAGGTGTTGTTGGTGCGCACGAAGCCGGTGTTGCAGGTGAAGTCGCAGCCGGTCGCGGTGCAGACCTCGGCCGCGTTCGCCGGCGGAGCGGGGCAGGCGACGTTGCAGCCGTTGCAGTTCGTCAGCGTGTTCACCGCGAGCTCGCAGCCGTTCTCACGGCTCGAGTCGCAGTCGCCGCGGCCCGAGGTGCACGCGAGCGAGCAGTCGGAGTTGCACGTGCCGTTCACCGGCAGGCAGCAGACGTTGTTGCAGACGTGCGAGCCGGCCTTCGGCGGGTACACGCACACGTTCGAGGCGTTGCAGCTCGGCGCATCGAAGCAGGTCGCCGGACCCGGGGGCGTGGCGCAGTCGCTCGCCGAGCAGCACGCGGAGTTCGCGATGCAGGCGTTGCCGCAGCGCTTGAAGCCCGTGTTGCACCCGAAGTCGCAAGAGACTCCGTTGCACGTCGCCGTCGCGTTCGCGGGAGGCGTGCACGGCGTGCAGGACGTCGTGCCGCAGGAGCTCGTGCTCGTGTTGCTGACACAGGTGCCGTTGCAGAGGTGCTGGGAGCCGTTGCAGGTGACCGTGCCTCCGGCCGCGCCGCCGGCGCTGCCGCCTGCCGTTGCGCCGCCTGCGGTCGCACCGCCTGCGGTCGAGCCGCCTGCCGTCGCCCCGCCCGCAGTTGAGCCGCCCGCGGTCGCGCCGCCTGCCGTCGCGCCGCCCGCCGTCGCGGAGCCGCCTGCCGTCGCCCCGCCCGCAGTTGAGCCGCCCGCCGTCGCGCCGCCCGCCGTCGCGGAGCCGCCCGCCGTCGCGGAGCCGCCCGCCGTCGCAGAGCCGCCCGCCGTCGCAGAGCCGCCCGCCGTCGCAGAGCCACCGGCCGTTGCAGAGCCACCGGCGGTGCCTGCGTCATCTCCACCGCCGGAGCCCCCGCTGGTCGCTGAGCCTCCGCCCGCCTGCCCGCCCGCATCGGGAACCATGGGAGCACCGCCGCAGGCGGCGAAGACGAGAAGGGCGAACGCGATGACGAAGGAGCGCATGGGTGGAGCGCCTCTCAGCAAGTTCTCAGCCCAAATGGAACATCAGCCTTTGCGCGCGCTTGCGTCGCCGCGGCGTCAGTGTCTCGCGACGGTCAGCGGAGCGGCTCGCGCGTGCCGAGGCTCGTTCCGTTGCTCGACCCGGCGGCGATGAAGGGCGTCGTCCCGTCGTCGACGCCGTGGACGGCGTCGTACGCGAACGAGAGCTTCCCGCTCCGGATCTCGAGCCTCGCAGACGTCAGCTTGCCGGGGGCGGCGTTCATGCTGGTCGCCGGCTCGGGCAACGGGATCAGCGACTGACCCGCAGGCACCGTGCAGTCCTGAGGGCCCGACGTCTGGGCAGCACCTTCGGAGACGAGCGGCGCCCAGAACTGGCAGGCGCCCAGGGTGAAGAAGACACCGTCGGCCTGCACGCTGTCTTCGACCGGCAGCTTCCACACGAAGCGGCCGCTCGTCTCGCCGAGCGGGCCCTGCTTCTTGTAGTCGAATTCGAAGCGCCACGTGCCCGCAAGCCCGGTTGTACCCGTCGCCCCGCCCGACGTGCCGGCGCCGCAGCCCATCGCGATGATCCCCACCCAAATCACTGCTCTCATACGGCCTCCAGTAATAATGACCAAGCGGTCACCGTTTACGCAAGGCGAGAGCTGAAAGTCAAACGCAGCGGCCAGGGCTTCAGTTCTGCGGCAGCATGTTCCCGATGATGCAGCACAGGAACAGGGAGCCGAAGAGCACGCCGACCACGATCGCCACGATCTTGCCCGTGCTCATGCCGCTGCTCTTCACCGGCGGCTGAACGGGCGGCGGTACAGGCGCGGTCGTCGTGATGGCGGGCGGAGGCATCGGCGTCGCCTGCGCGGGCATCGGAGTGACGTTCGACTGCGGCACGACCCAGCCGGTGTTTCCGGTGACGGGGCGCGGCTGCGCGGGCGAGGCGGCCGGCGTCGGCGTCGAGGTCGCGCCGAACATCATCGACGCCGAGCCCACCGGCACGACGTCGCGAGGTGCCCCCGTGTCCTGGGGCCGCGGCAGCGGAGTCTCGCTGGTGAGGCCGATGCTCGAGCGCAGCGACGCCGCGAACTCGCGCGCGCTCGGCCACCGCGCGTTCTTGTCCTTCGCGAGGCCCCGGTCGATCGCCGCGGCGAGCGCAGGCGGCAGCTTCGGCTGCACCGACAGCAGCGGCGGCGGCAGCTCGGTCTTCACCTTCACGATGAGCTCGGCGTAGCTCTGCGCCTCGAGCGGCAGCCGGTTGCCGAGCAGCTCGTAGAGCATGGCCGCGACCGAGTAGAGGTCGGCCCGCGCGTCGACCGCGCGCGCGTCGAAGAACTGCTCGGGCGCCATGTACCCCGGCGTGCCCATCGCCACGCCGGTCATCGTGAGGCCCGCGACCTCACCCGCCTGCTGCATCTTGCTGATGCCGAAGTCGAGCAGCTTCACGAAGTCGCTGCCGTCGGCCTTCTTCGTGACGAAGACGTTCGCCGGCTTCATGTCGCGGTGAACGATGCCCTTCGCGTGCGCCGCCGAGAGCGCGTCGAGCACCTGCGCGATCATCGACACGAGCCGGCGCGGGTTCTGCGGGCCTTCGCGGGCGATGAGCTCTTTCAGGTCCCACCCGTCGAGCAGCTCCATCGCGAGAAAGGCGGTGCCGTCTTGAGCGACGCCGGCGTCGAGCACCCGCACGATGTTCTCGCTGCCCACCGCCGCCGCGGCCTTCGCCTCGCGCAGGAAGCGCTCGATCATGCCCTGGTCGGCGTTGAGCTGGCGCTTGAGCACCTTGAGCGCGACCTCGGCGTCGGTGTGCACGTGCCGCGCCCGGTAGACGGCCCCGAAGCCGCCGCTGCCGAGCAGGCGCAGCACCTGGTAGCGATCGATGCGCGTACCGATGGCGCCCGGTGAGTCCATGCGCTCGCCGGTCATCGGGCACTGCGTCGTGCCCCCTGCGTGCTCCGAGCCACAATGCGGGCAGGCCATCAGGTCCTCCACCCTTCGAGAGCCGCTTTGGCGCCCAGCCAGCCGGGGGCGAGCGTCACGCCGCCACCGGGGTGCGAGCCCGAGCCGCACAGGAACAGGCCCTCGACCGGCGTGCGGTAGTGCGAGAGCCGCAGCGTGGGCCGCATGAACAAGAGCTGATCGAGCGACTGCTCAGCGTGGTGCACGTTGCCGTTCGGCAGCCCGTACTCGGCCTCGAGCGTCTTCGGGTCGAGCACCTCGCTCGCGATGACCTTGCTCCGAATGCCGGCGTCGTAGCGCTCGATGCGCGCGAGCACGCTCTCGAGCACGGCCTTGCGGCGCTCGTCGCTCCAGCCGCCCTCGACGTCGTGCGGCGCGAAGTTCACCCAGATCGACGCGACGGCCTTGTCGCGCGGAGCCACGCTCAGGTCGGCGACCGACGGCTGTCTCACGTCGAGCGCGGGCAGCGCGGAGCACTGGCGGTACTTGACGGCGTCGAACGCGCGCTCGAGCTCGTCGAGAGAGTCGCCCATGCGAATGCGCTCGTGGCGGCCTCCGCGCGTCTCGATCGGCGCCTCGAGCGCGAGGTGCACCTTCGCCGAGGTGCCGCGGCAGCGGACGACCTGAAGCTCTTCGAACACCTTCAGCGGGAAGGCGTGGGGCGGCAGCAGGGGCAGCAGCGCGCGCGGAGCGACCGAGGCGCCGACGAGCGGGGCGCGCAGCTCTTCGCCGGTCGAGAGCTTCACGCCGGCGACGCCGCCCTTCTCGACGAGCAGCGACGCGACGCGCGCGCCCGTGCGCAGCGCGCCGCCGGTGCCCTCGAGCGAGGCCACGAGCGCACGCACGAGCGCGGCGGGGCCGCCGGCGATCTCTTTGCCGGCGACGGCCCGCTGCAGCACCCAGCGCGCGGCGGTGCCGGCCGACCAGGGCCCGGTGTACTCGCCGAGCAGCGTCTGGCCGGCGATGGCGGCCATGACGGTCTCGGACTTGAAGTGGTCGCGCACGAGATCGGCGATGCACATCGGCAGCATGCGCAGGAACGCGTAGAGATCTCTCGCGCCGAGCGCGCGCAGCGACAGCCCGAGCTTCGCGAAGTCGAAGAAGTCCGACACGGCGCCGGGGATCATCGGCGGCGGCGCGGCGTTCAGCGCCGTCGAGAGGGCGCCGCGGGCGGCGTCGACGAGGCGGCAGAGCTCCTCGTAGCCCTTCAGGTCGTCGCCGAGGTCCGACCGGTCGGGGTCGCTCGCGATCAGCACGCCTTTGTCTTTCGCGGTCGGCGCGTGAACGGGCACGTCGGCGTCGCGCAGCGACAGGCCGTGCTGGGCGAGGCCGAGCGAGTCGAGCAGCGGAGCGCGCACCTCGAACGTGTCGTGGAACACGCCGGGCGCGATGAAGCCGGGGTGGAACTCGCGGGCCGCGCACAGCCCGCCGGCGACCTTGCGCGCCTCGAGCACGAGCACGCGCCTGCCGCGCTTCTGGAGCGTCACGGCCGCGGCGAGGCCGTTGTGACCGCCGCCGATGATGATGGCGTCGAAGCTCATACGGCCCCCGCGGCGAGCATGGTCTGGGCACAGAGCGCGCCGGGCGTGCCCATGATGCCGCCGCCCGGGTGCGTGCCGGCCGCGCACATCCACAGCTTGTTCACGGGCGTCTTGTACCGGGCCCAGCCGGCGGCGGGCCGCAAGAACGCGAGCTGCTCGACGCTGAGCTCGCCGTGGAAGATGTTGCCCTCGGTCAGGCCGTACTCCTTCTCGAGATCCCACGGCGTGAGGATGTGCCGGTGGAGGATCGACGACTTGAAGCCGGGGGCGAGCTCTTCGATCACGTCGCACACGGCGTCGCCGAACGCCTCGCGCTTCGACGGCCAGGCCTCGGGGCCCTCTTTCAGGTGGTAGGGCGCGTACTGCACGAACACGCTCATCACGTGCTTGCCCGGCGGAGCGACGTCGGGGTCGGTGACCGACGGCAGCACGATGTTCATGAACGGCTTCTTCGAGAAGTCGCCGTACTTCGCGTCGTCGTAGGCGCGCTCGAGGTAGTCGATGCCGGGCGCGACGGTGATGTCCCCCTGCAGGTGCAGGCCGTTGCCGGGCAGGCACTTGAAGCTCGGCAGGCGATCGAGCGCGAGGTTCACCTTGCCGCTCGAGCCGCGCATGCGGAAGCGTTTGATCTGGGTGACGAAGTCGGGCTCGAGCTCTTTCTCGCCGACGAGCTTCAAGAAGGTGCGGTGCGGGTCGGCGCCGCTGACGACGGCGCTCGCGTGCAGCTCGTCGCCGTTCTCGAGCACGACGCCCTTCGCCTCGCCGTTCTTGATGAGGATCTGCCTCACGCCGGCCTGCGTGCGAATCTCGACGCCCAGCGCGCGGGCCGACGAGGCGATGGCGTTCGAGATCGCCCCGGTGCCGCCCTTCGGCAGGCCCCAGGCGCGGAAGCTGCCGTCGATCTCGCCCATGTAGTGGTGCAGCAGCACGTAGGCGGTGCCGGGCGAGCGCACTCCGAGGAAGGTGCCGATGATGCCGCTGGCGGCCATCGGGGCGATGAGCTTCTCGCTCTCGAACCACTCGTGCAGAAAGTCGCAGGCGCTCATCGTCATCATCTTCAGGTTGGCGGCGACCCAGTCGTCGCCGGCGTCCTTCAAGATGCGGCCCATGCGGAGCAGCTCGAAGAGGTTCGACGGCTTCACCGAGGCGAGATCGGGGGCCGGCGAGTCGATGATCGGCTTGATGAGGCGCGAGAGCTCGGCCATCGCCTGGCTGAAGAGCGGAGCGACCTCGGCGTCGCGCTTGCTGAACTTCGAGATCTCGCGGCGGGTGGTGGCGGCGTCGACTCCGCGCAAGAGGTAGGTGCCGTCGAGGTACGGGTTGAACGTGGTCTCGAGCGGCAGAATGTGCAGGCCGTGCTTCGTGAGCTCGAGGTCGCGGATGATCTTGGGCCGCAAGAGCGAGACGACGTAGCTGCACGCCGAGAAGGTGAAGCCGGGGAAGATCTGCTCGCTGACGGCGGCGCCGCCGACGAGGTGTCGTCGCTCGAGCACGAGCACCTTCTTGCCGGCCTTCGCGAGGTAGGCCGCGCACGTGAGGCCGTTGTGACCCGCGCCGACGATGATCGCGTCGTATTTCATGAGCGACCCCCTCTCGCCTCGTAGGGGAGAGGGCCGGGGTGAGGGGCCGAACCTGCTCGCACGCTCATGGCTTCCTCTTGTGCTCGGGGTCGTAGAACGGCTTCTTCACGACGCGGGCCTTCACGCTGCGGCGGTCGTACTCGACGGTGTGCTCGACCTTCAGCTCGGTGCCGGGCTTCGCGACGTCGGCGCGCACGGTGGCGAGCGAGAGGAAGCGCTTCAGCATCGGCGACCACGTGTGGCTGGTGGCCTGCCCGACGCGGTGGCCGTCGAGGTACACCGGCACGGCGATGCGCGAGGCCTGGCCGGGCAGCGACGGCGGCAGGCCGTACGAGTCATAGAGCCGCTCGAGATCTTCCCAGTCGGTCTCGAGGCCGACGAGCTCCCACTTCGGGCCGGTCTTCTTCTCGGCCTCGAGCGCGGCGCTGCCCATGAAGGGCGCGCGGTCGAGCTGCACCGTCCACCCGAGGCCGACCTCGAACGGAGTCGAGCGCCGCTCGTCGCGCACGCAGTGAGGCGCCGAGAAGTAGTCGACGCCGAGAAGAATGAAGCCCGCCTCCACGCGCGTCATGTCGAGCGCGTCGAGGCCGCACACGCGCAGCGCATACGAGCGCCCGGACTCGACGATTGCGTCGAAGACGGGCAGGGCGTTCGCGTTCTCGCACCACACCTCGTAGCCGAGGTCTCCGGTGTAACCGGTGCGCGAGACCCGCACGGGCGCCGAGCCGATCTTCCCGTTCGCGCTGCCGAAGAACCCGAGCTTGCCGAAGTCGACGCCCTGCACGCAGGCGGCGAGCACGTCGCGCGACTTCGGGCCCTGGCAGGCGAGCACTGCGATGCGATCGCTGATGTCGTCGACGGTGACGTCGAAGCCGCGCGCGAGGTGCATGAGCCAGCGCCAGGTCGGCTCGGCGGCGGTGAGCAGGAACTGGTCGTCGCCGAGGCGGGTGATGGTGCCGTCGTCGATGATCTTGCCGCGCTCGTCGCACCAGCAGCAGTAGGTGACGCGGTCGACCTTGAGCTTCGTCGCGTCGCGCACCGTCACGAACGAGAGGAAGCGCGCTGCGTCGCGGCCGCGCACCTCGTACTTGAAGAGCGGAGTCACATCGAGCAGGCCGGCCGAGCGTCGAAACGCCGTGTACTCGTAGATGTGGTTCGTCTCGAAGCGGCAGGCGGCGTAGTAGCCGGACCACTCTTTCCAGGCGTAGGCCTCGTTCAGCTTCGAGAGCCGCTCGTGGAACGGGGTGGGCTTCGGCACGGGACGCCCGCTCTACATTCGTGGGGCGCCCAAATCCAGAAGACCCGAGCGCGTCACTTCGGCGCTCGACGTGTCGCGATCGGCGGCTGCACGCACTGCAGCGTCCCGTCGCGACCCTAGCAGGGTAAGGTGCCGCGCCATCGAAACGACCCGGCCACCGTGGCGCCTGCTGCTCGCGATCGGCGTGGTTCCCGGGATGATGACCGTGCTGCAGCTCGGCCGGCTGCACCCCGACGAGGTATACCAGTACCTCGAGCCCGCGAACTGGCGCGCGTTCGGCTACGGCATTCTCGCGTGGGAGTGGCAGAGCGGCGGCGGCCTGCGGAACTGGGCGATCCCGGGGCTGTTCGCGTGGCTCTTGAAGCTGTGCGCGGCGATCGGCGTCGACGACCCGTGGAAGCGGCGCGTCGTGCTCGAGCTGCCGCAGGCGGCCCTGCACGTGTGGATGCTCTACGCCGCGTGGAGGCTCGCGGCTCGGCGCGTGAACGCCGACGTCGCGCGCTGGGCGATTCCGCTCGTGGGGCTCTACATGCCGGTGCTGACGTTCGCGGGCCGCACGCTCGGCGAGTCGTTCAGCGCGGCCTTCCTCGTCATCGGGCTCGAGCTGCTCGATCGCATTCAAGTCCCCTCTCCCCTCGTCGGGGAGAGGGACAGCGTGAGGGTCGCGCTGGCCGGAGGCGCGGTGCTCGGCCTCTCGGTCGTGGCGCGCTACGGCTCGGCGGCAGCCGTCATCGGCGCGATGCTGTTTCTGCTCGCGCGAAAGAAGTTCCGCGAGCTCGGCCTCGCCGCGGCCGGGGGGCTCGCGGTCGCGCTGGCGCTCGGAGCGCTCGACTGGGCGACGTGGGGGGCTCCGTTTCACTCGCTGCGGGCGTACCTCGACTTCAACGTGTTCAGCGGGAAGGCGGCGGCCCAGTTCGGAGCCGAGCCGTTCACGATCTACCTGCCGTACCTCGCGATGCTGGCGCCGTGGGCGTGGCTGGGAGTCACGAAGAAGCCGAGCGGCGTCTTCGTGGCGTCGGGGCTCGCGTACCTCGCGGCGATCTTCTTCACAGCGCACAAGGAAGTGCGCTTCATCTACCCGGCGATGATCGTGCTCAGCGTGGGCGCGGTCGGCGCGTCACTCGACGCGTTGAGGTCGCGCGGCCCGGGCCTGACCGCAGCCGCCTGCGCGGCGAGCCTCGCGTTCTTCTTCTTCGACACGCCCCTGAAGCCCGAGCGGCCGGAGCAGTTCAAGCTCACCGCGCACGCGTGGCCTGACGCGACGGGCTACTTCGTGCTGCCGGAGGGCGTCTGGGGCTCCGGCGGCTACTTTTGGCTGGGCAAGAACATCCCCTGGTTCACGTGCGACTTCCCCGAGGACGGCCGATTTCAGCAGGCGATGGCCGACCCGCGCTTCAATCGCGTCGTCAGCTGGGAGCCTCGCAGCGACGACGTCAGCGAACAGCAGCGCCAGGTGCGGGTGCGGGAGGCGATGACTGCCGCCGGCTTCCGCACGCTCGAGGAAGCGGGGCCGGCCCGCCTTTACGGAAGATGAGCTCTACGGAAAAAGACGGCCAGGGCACACGCGAAGTAACGCTACCGTTGCTTCCTTCCGGACCTGGCGGGGTTCACGGCCCCGCGTTGCCCTGACCAGAAATCGGTATAGCCGATTCCGAGCGGAGAGGGTGGGATTCGAACCCACGAAGCCCTTTCGGACTCACACGCTTTCCAGGCGTGCGCCTTCAGCCACTCGGCCACCTCTCCAACCTTCACGCCCGACCTACAGCTACTGAACCCACGGCTACTGAAGCGGAGAGCTAAGGATTCGAACCTTAGATACCGTTACCGGTATGCCTGATTTCGAGTCAGGTGCCTTCGACCACTCGGCCAGCTCTCCAAGACTGCAATACTACTATGTAATTCGACTACGTTGCGACGTGTTTCTGCTGCGTTAGAGTGGGTCTACGTACGTAATTTGTACGTAAGCCGGAGACGACAAGATGCCCGACTGGAATGGACGCTGGGCCGGAGGACGTACGTACGAGAACGTACGTAGCGGCCGCGGGACCATCTTCGTGATTGAGAAGAACGTCCATGGCGCGCGCTATAGCATTCCACTCGGGGTGGGTGACAAGCAAAGCGCGGAAGCTGAGCTCGCGCTGTTCATGCGGGATCCGGTTCTCTACAAGGCGCAGCACCAGACGCGGACAGCGACTCAGCCTGAAGGGCTCCGCATCGACGACGCCTCGATCCGCCAGGTGATCGAGGCGCTCCGGCAGGAGAACCGCACGGAGTCGTACTTGAAGGACGTCGCCAGATGCCTCGCGGACTGGGCCGATGAGCTCCGCGGTAAGCCGCTGCAGGCGGTGACGAAGTCGGACGTCGAGCGGATCTTGCGGAAGAACAAGGCGCGCAATCACCGGCTCGCCGCGTTGAAGTCGTTCTGCACGCACTTCACGAAGGCCGGCGACCTTGCTGCAGCTCAGAACCCGGCCGCGCTCGTCGAGATCAAGGCGCCGCCGCCGGGCAAGCTGAAGAAGCAGAAGGGCTACTCGATGGAGGTCGTGGCTCAGCACTATGGGGCCCTCGACACGCAGCCCGCTCGCGATCTGCTGCTGCTGCGCGCGAAGGCGGGCATGCACGGCTCCGAGGTCGAGCGCATCGCCGCGGGTGACTGCCACCTGCGCGAAGTCGATGGTGGCGGCACCGAGATCTGTGCCGTGGTGTCTTTCATTCACAAGGGCCGGCACGAGCACGCGGTCTCACTCGACGGCCAGATGTACGCGGCGGTGAAGCGGCTCATGTCCTCGAAGTACGCGCCCGGGAAAGGCACGATGGGCAAGGCGCTCAAGCGCGCGGCGGTCAGGCTGGGCAAGAAGGTGCCGTACCTGCTGGCGAGCGAGCTGCGGCACAGCTTCATCAGCTGGGCGACGGCCGAGGGCGAGAAGATCACCGTGAGCGGGAAGGGCGTCGACTTGCGCGAGGTGCAGCAGATCGTCGGCCACCGCGACGGCTCGACGATCACGAAGGACCACTACCTCAGCTACATCCCGCCGTTCATCCGGCTCGCGAACCTGAAGCTGGTGCATCCGGACGATCCGCGATCAGACGCCGAGTCGGCGGCGGTCGATCGGCTTCCACGCGCCGCCGGTTGAGCGCCGGTGCCGGAGCGGCTGCGCGACGGGTGCGGGCGAGGCGAGGGCGGCCTGGACCGAGTCCTGCGTCACGAGCGTGGAGCGGCCCGACCTCGGCGCGCGCTTCAGCGTGCCCTTGCGGAGCAGGCCGAAGACGCGCGTGCGGCTGCAGCCCAAGAGCTCCGCTGCCTCGGCGACCGTCACCGCCGTCTTCGCGGTGGAGCTGCTGGTCGCCGCAGAGCGTGCAAGCTTCGTGAGCTCGTCGATGCCGTCGGCGATCCGGCGGAGCACCGCCATCAGCTTCTCGTCGCTCACAAACGCGAGATAGCGAGGCGATCTCTCGGAGGGCTCTGAGCACCCTGCCAGGACTTCAGGGGTTGTTCGGCCTGTGCCGCCGTACTCCCGTCCTCACGTCATCCTCAGACAGGCCGAAAGCACAGGCGACGATGGCGACGGCGACCGTACCGGGACTCGTGCGACCCCTCAGGCGCCTGAGCTCGTGAGGAAGAAGCACATGGAGCTCACTGAGTCGCTCAGCGCGCACAGGCTTCAGGACATCGACGACCTTCGCGATCGTGCCAGCGACCCATGTCTCATCGTCCTCACTCACATCGTCGAGCTCGCGCTTCATGTGCTCCAACACATGCTCGAGCTCAGGCACTGCGTCGTTGGCGCGTGCGAGAAAGAGGAAGCGCTCGAGCTGCCGCTCGAAACCGTTGGCATCGGTGCCGGAGTTTTCGAACTCCCGTACCACCCGCTCCAAGAATTGCGCAGCGGCGTTCTGCAGCACGGGATCCGGCTCTGTGCCTCCCGGGCCCTGCAGCATGTAGTAGGTCGCATGCTCGATCGCGGCACACGTGCGCGCAGCTCGTATGGCGACCGCGCGAGCCTGTGCAGTTGCGGCCTCCCAACGTGCTTTGCGAATACGAGCCTCGTGCAGGAATGCACGGGCCGTGAGGTCCTCAGTCGAAATATCGGTCCACGGACCACGTTCCTGCTGGTCGGGAGGTAGCTGAGCTCGGCGAACGCGCAGGTAGCCTGCAAGCTCATCGACGTACTCGACGTCGATCGGTCGCCCCTGTGCCATCGCCTCGAGCCCCCGTGAGGCGCGTGTGCTTTCGTCGATCGCCATCACACGCCGATAACACCGCGGCATGTGCATGGACACACGGTGTGGTGGCTGGAACTCATGAAGCCCTCCACATAGACTGCGCGGTGCAACTCGGTCGATGGGCTGACTCGGCGCCTGTTGCTTCCCGAAAGGACCGTCATGTTGTCACCCACCGACTATGAAGCGTTGCACGAGATCTTCCGCCGCTGCCTGAGCGTGAGGACCACCGCCCGCTGGGGCCGTGTGTTTCTGCGCAAGAGGGTCATGCTCGGGCCACTGATGCAGTACCTGGGGAACGTGCACGCCCGGATCTCCCGCGGCTCCAGCGTGACCGATCTTGCGTCGTGAAGCAGCTCGAGCCGATGGGCTCAGAGCCCCCGAGCGCGAACAACACTGCTGAGCAGGCGAACGCGTGTGCCTTCATCGAACCCGAGGCCCGCGAGACACAGCAGGTGAATCACAGCTCTGAGCTGGTGATGAACGCTCAGGAGCTCACGGCCGGACATGGCCGCCCCCTGTCTGTACACCGCCCAACGGTAGGCAGTCGTCATCCGCGCCGCGAGCTGGCGCCCCGACATGCCGATGAGCCGCTCCACATCCCCATGCACGACGCCCTCAATGAGCTGAGGAACGGCACGAAGGCTCGCCGACGGTTCCAACCCCTCCGGCACAGCATCGTTCACGACGTCCGTGAGGTGCATGAGCGACGTGATGGATCCGCGCACACGATCCTCGACGAACGTCGGCGGCGCGCGCTCGTAGCTCAGGAAGATCTGGCCGAAGTTTGGACGCTCATGGAACAGCCGCCGCGCCGCGGACATGAGCTCAGAGGCTGAAGGCACATCCTTCAGGCGGAACAGCAGGTCGTGCGGAAACACATCGCGAATCTTCAGCGGCCGGTCGACGCGGCTTCCGACGAGCCGAAGAACCGAGCCGTCCGCGGCCTCAAGCTCTGTGAGCTCGGTCTTGGGACGCCGGCGAAGAGCGACCGAGAGGATCCCCTCGATGACCGGCGTCACGGATGACAGCAGGACCCCCAGCTGCATCGGTTCGGCAGGCGCCATGCTGAAGAATGGCCGCACTTCGACGGTCGCCTTCGGTCCCTTCGTTTGCGCATCGCGCCTCCACAACAGCGACGATCGCCAACCATCACTCGACGCGTCGACATCGCTGAGCTCGCCCGCGAGCGGCTCGGGAGCATCCCCCAAGAAGGCGCCGAGCTCACGGAAGCTCACACGCACCTCGCGATACGGCTCGTCGACGGCGACAAACGCGTTCCCGAAGAGCGCTCGATGGGCAAACCACTTCTCCAGCGGTCCACCGGTGCCCCAGTGCCGGCCGGTCGCGAGACAGTCGAACAGTGTGACGTGGGCGTGACCGGATTCCGCTTCCGCGAGCTCGCCGTACAGCACCGGCACCGGGCTCTTGTCGAACAGGTCTCCGGCCCAAGAGAAGAGATCGACGAAAACCTCGCCCTCCTGGTCGATTTCGAGTCGTCCCGAGATGGTCAGCTCATCCGGAGATCGGCCGAACAATCCCCGGAACGACGCCCCAGGCCTCATGCCGCTTCGAGCAAGATGTTGGGGACGAACGCGAGCGACTGTACGAGCTCGCGCTGCGGCGGCTCCGCCCAGGCGAGCGCCTCGTGCGCCGCTGCACTGCAGGCAGCTTCGGTCGGTGGGAGAAGGAGCCGCAGCCGTTCTGCGTCGATGTGCGCACGCTTGATCGACGTGAGCGACGCATCGAACAGGAACTCCGTGATCTGATTCCGGTACGAGACCATCAGGTCGATATCGTCCCGGCGCTCGAGCTTCAGCCAGTCGACGCGAAATGACTCCGGCAAGTTCTTCAGCAGCAGGGCAGAGCCTTTGACTTCAGCGAGCATGGCCTGGAGGTCCGGATCGAGCTGTCGCCCGATCAATGCCAGGGCCTGCCCGGCGATCTTCGAGGCTGATGCGTAGTCTCGGCCCTCGAGCGCAGATCGCCCCGCCAGCTCCGCAAGCAAGGCAGACACTTCGGGCCGGCTCGGAGCTTTCGCGAGGTCCGCCAGCAGCCGCGCGGTCTCACGAAACTCGGTCGCTGCCTGCTTGAGCTCGCCGTTGAGCTGCAGCCGCCTCGCGGCATGGTAGCGCTCAGAGAGACCCCGAAACTGTGCGGGCATCGGCGGTCGCGTCGGCCGCATCGTCGCGTTTTCGTCGTCCGCCATCAGTTAGTTCATCCTCTCAGACTGCAAGCTGAAGCTTCAATCTCGGGTCGGAGCACTTCAGTCTCCAGTCTTTGCAATGTACGGCACCCATTCGCACCCGCCAGAAGAAGTACGACGTCGGCGTCGCCGTGAACACGACACGACTGGCGCCGAGGACCTTTGCACGCGCTTTGACAGCCTCAACCAGCAGGTGGCCCAAGCCCTTACGGCGTAGGTCGGGACGGACCATCGCGAAGTCCACGCGGTACGCAAGACCCTCGGCCAGTTGAAGCAGCTCGCTTCGGTCGAGCCAGGCCGCCAGCGGCATGTTCGTCTCGTCGACCAGAACGAATCGCTCCGAGCGGGTCTTTCCGGCTTCATGCCAGCCGTGCCACGCGGCGCTGGTGGGGTCATCGTCGGGGTACGCGCTCCACTCGGTGTCGATCCGCATCATCAGCCGGTTGGAGCCTTCCACAACGGAGATGCTCTGCGTCTCGAACGGCCAAGGGCCCGGCGGATTCTCCCATTCCGGAACCGCGGGGTATTTTCTCGGTGCCTGAGGCGGAGCCACGATCGCTCGCAGTTATCGCATGCCGCTGACTCGCGCTGTCGGGTCTGCTTGACGCAAACGTCCGTCGACTGGCAGTGATCGAATCACCTGTGAGCGATTCCGGTCAGGGCGTGATTGGCGCCGCGGACATCCGCACCCTCGAGGGCATGCTCGGCATCTTGAGAGGGGCATCGCCCCAGCCGGGAAGCGCCGACATCTGGTGCTTCCCGGTCGGCGATGCCGACGTCGCGCAGGTCGGCGCTGTGTTCGCCGCAATGATGCGCTTCGCCCGCGGTCCAGACGGCACACCCGCCTTTCGAGGCGCGCACGTCATCGTGCCCGAATCTCTCCGCAAGGAAGCGTTTGAGAGCGCATTCGCACCGGCGTTCGAGTCGTGCTCCGCGGAGCTCGTGAGCTCCCCGCCTCCCGACGGCTTCGACGTGAAGACGGAGCTCGTGACGGTACTTAGCGGCGAGCGGCTGGAGGCTGCCGTTGAACGAGCAGGCGACAACGCTGCCGTAATGATCATCGGCCTCGAGAAGTTCTTCACTGCGGCAGCGACAGCGGAAAGTGACAGGCTCGGCAACCGCGTTCGCACCGAGGAGGACGTATGGGTTCCCGCGGTCCATGCCGCGATCGGACGCCTCCATGCGATCGCGGAGCGGAAACGGCTGGCGATCGTCGGGCTGGTTCGGCGCCTTTTCCCCGAGCGCGCGGAGCATGCTGCGACGCTCCAGGCGATTCGTGGCAGTGTCGTCGGTTGGAGCGCGGAGTCCGGTATGCCGGGAGACGAACGCGTGAGGAGCTGGGCCGAACGCGTTCGCGCCGGCGAACACGTGGACGTGCTGAACGAGATCCGCCTCAGTTACGACGACCCGATCCTCGTCGCCATCCAGTCCGCACAGGTATTGATGTTGGGCGGCCGACCGCCAGTGGCGTTCCAGCGCATCGCGCCGCATCTCGACGAGATCCTCGCCCGCGAAGACGTGGCACTGCCGCTCGTCGCCGCAGAGGTCGCTCACGCTTGCGGTCACTCGGATGTGGCCTTGAGGGCTTTGCAGGCCGTCAAGGCGCGGTCCGCGGCACCACTCGATCACGCGAGGCTCCGCCTGTTCCATCGGATTGCCACTGCGATCGGGGATGCTGAGCTTCTGGCCTGGTGCCGTGAGCAATTCCTCACCGCGTATCCCGACAGCCCCGACGGCATTCGCGAGAGCATCGTGCCGCTGATCGTCGACTCCCACGAAGCCGAGGCGCTGGTGTTACTCGCGAAGCTCGACCAAGGGATGGAGGTCGTGCGGTACCTGACGTTGCTGGCGAAGGTCAGCCAGCCGCCGGAGCTGGATGTGAAGCGGTTCATCGATGAGGCGGCGAAGATCTCGAGCGTCGCGGAATCGACCGCAGCGCTCGATGCGGCGCGAATCCTCGGCGGACGGGACAAGAGGAAAGAAGCTGCGAAGATCCTGAGCGCGCATCAATGGCACGACGCGGTGCTCGAAGACGTCAGAGGATTTGCGTGCTCCCTCTACGCGCAGATGGCGCTTGCCGGCTCGCACTTCGGTGACGAGCAGGATGAAGCACAAGGAGTCTTGAGCTGGCTCGTGCGGCAGGTTGCCCGTGTGCCCGCGGATGGGAAGTTCAGAGAGCGCGTCCTCCGGCTGCTGTCACCGGAGAGCGGGAATCCGATCGGTGGAGTCGGACTATTGAAGCTCATTTCGGAAGGCTCATGGCCGCCCGCGCGCGACCCGACGCCAATTCCCGTGAGGCCGTTGAACGTCGAAGAGCTCCAGAAGGAACTGCCGTCCCTCAATGAGCAAGCGCGTCGAGTCCCGTTTCTGGGACAGGGCCCGATCGACGTGTCGAACCGCGAGCTGTCGCTGCGCTCGTTCTACGCGATCCTTCGCGTCCTCGAAGAGGGCAGCGGCGCCGCCGGGGCTGATGGAGATCTCAAGGTGATTCAATTCTTCTCCCACCTTGGGCTGTCCCTCTGCGGCCAGCTCGGTCTCATCCACGAGGAACCCGTCGCCCTGGCGCTCAGCGCTCAGGGCTTCATCGCCTGCGGGGAAAAGCAGACGGCGCGTGACACCGCCGAGCACGGGCTCAAGCTCGCGGGACACCGCAAGACGCCAGCGCACACGCGGGCGATGTGGGAGGTGCATGCCGATACGCACCACCGTGCCGGCGGTCTGATGGAGGCAATGCTCGGCCTCGCTTGTGCCGTTTCCATCGACCTACCCGAGCAGGACGTCGGTCACAGCTACAGCGAGTGGCGCCTGGCGGCGCGTCTCATGAGAGACGTCGGCGACCTCGAAGGCGCCCGTGTGTTCCTTGGCAGGGCACGCGCCGCGCTCCCGCAGCGCTTCCGCTCCGAGTCACACGAGTACAGGCTCGACTGCCTCGATGCGGCGGTCGCAACTCAAGCGCACTTCGGCGGATGGCAGCGCAAGACGAAGGAACAGCGCCATGCCGGCCTCGTCGACCTCGTGGTGATCGGATGCGAGCTGATCGAGCGCGCGCGGAGAGTCGACTTCGATGACCTTCCGGCCCTTGCCATTGCAGCACAGGCTTGTCGCACCGCCGAGATCGAGGGCCTGCTGCCTCGCGATGAGGTCGATCTCTTTCTGGATCGGGCGCTGAAGGGACAGCCCCCGCACAAGGCGGCGCGGGTCCGAGCGATGGTGCGGGGCAGCGTCGAAGAGTTGATTCGGCGTCGCAACGCAGCGACGCCCGCGTTCTATGCCGAGGACCTCGCCGCAGACGAGGAAGAAGGGCGATTGATCGCGCGACGCTGCTTGTCGAACGACGACCGCATCACCGTGGAGGAGACCGCTTTTGTCATCGAGTGGCTCAGTGATCATTCGATCCGGTCCCACCGTGAACGCACACGCGATCTTGCGATCGACGACCCCGCCGAATCCAAGGAATGGCTTGCGGTCAATGCCGGCAGTCTGTCCGAGGACGAACTTCGAGAGGCGATGGCGGTCGCGAAGGCCGAGCCCGAGGTCGCGCGGCTGGCGCGACTGCCGTCGAATCCAGCCGAGGTCGCCAACCAGCTCGAGTGGCTGGACACCGCGGGCCTCGACGTTCACATGTTTGCCGCGACCGACAATAGGTCGGTGGTTCATGTGTCCGCGGCACCTGCTCTGAATGTCATTCGGGAGCCGATCGAGAGCTTCAACGCAGCGGCCGCCCTTACGCTCCGCAACCGCGGCCTGGAGCAGATCGGGAGGATGGATCGGGCCGATCCGGCTGGCTACAACGAGGTCGAGCGCGCGATGCGCGGGATCCAGGGTGACATCGCCGTCCGCGAAGGTCGCACCTGCCTCCTGGTCTTCGACGACGATCTCCACGGCATCCCGGGCAACCTCTTGCGAACCTCCAGCGACTTTCTGGGTGCACTCGCGCCGACTGCCACGTCTCCCTCGCTGTCGTGGCTGATGGCGGTACCGGAGCGCCCGGCGACTCCGCAGCCGCGGTTTGCTGCCTGGATCGCGAACGGTGCAAACGCCGAAGCCACAGCGGTGCTCAGCCGGCTCCGCACCGAGAATCTTCCTACCCTCGAGCGTCACGGCTTCACCATCGCCGATGATGCCGAGCCGGGTGACGCGCTCACGGGAGCGGAGCTGGCTTTCGTCGGCGCGCATGGAGGCACTGGCCAGCTCCTGCCGGCGTTCGGTCTGATCGCCGATGAGACGGACAATCGCATGACGCCGCTCCACCTCGCGCGGTGGTGCTCAGGGACGCGCGTGGTGGTTCTCGCCGTTTGCCATGCCGGCCGAATCGACGGCCTACCGTTTCATCGGCGCACGTTCGGCCTGGCACAGCTGCTGCTGTCGCATGGCGCCGAGGCGGTAGTCGCAGCTCCGTGGTCACTCGACGTCGCCGTTGTGCGCAGTTGGTTGCCCGAGTTCCTGTCGCTGGCCACGTCGGGCGAGCCGGTCGCGGTCGCGGCATTTCGGGCGAATCGCGCCGTTCGCGCGTCGCGGACTCATCCGGCGGATCAGCTCGCGATGCACGTCTATGGGAACCCGCTCGCCGTTCTCGCGACCCCAAGATGAGGTCAGGTGCCTCACGGCTGGCAGCAGAACACGCCGTTGTTCCCTGTTCCGCAGGCGGCGCATCCCGAGGGCGTCGTCGTACAGAACGCCGTCCCCATGCACGAGAAGCACTGCCCATTGGTTCCCTTGCAGGAGCCGGCGTTGCAGCCCGTGCCGGTCGTGCGCACGCAGGCTTGTGGCTTGATGGCGCAGACGCCGCCAGGATCCAGGTGGTAGCAGAAGAAGGTCGAGTCGCACGTCTCACAGTCGCTGCCGCCTGAGCCGCACTGGTCGTCCGTGAGTCCCGAGTGGCACTTGCTCGACTCGTCGCAGCAGCCGTCGCATGTGTTGCGGCAGGTCATCGCCGGCGGCGTGTACGAGGAGCACGCGGCCAACGTCGCCATCAGCACGAAGATGCGCATGAGAACCTCTCCGTTCGTGCGCAGACTACACATATATGTTGTGAACGTATATCGGGATTGCGGCGCTGACGGATTAGCGATGCCCTGCCGTCGCGATGACGGCGACGGCGACCTCGGCGTTCCTCAAGCGGCTCGGCGAGCGCATCGCGAAGCTCCGTTCAGACGCCGGCCTGACTCAACAGCAACTCGCCACAGGCGCGGGCGTGACGACGAAGTTCGCAAGCGAGGTCGAGCGCGGGAAGACGAACGTTTCCATTCTCGTGCTGCGCGGAATGGCTAGCGCGATGAACGTTTCACTCTCGCAGCTCTTCGCTGACCTGTAGCGCCCGGTTGGCGCGGCAACTCGCCGGACGATCGTCTGGGCTTCTGCTTCAGGAGCGAGAGCATCACGAAGAGCACCAGCGCACCGAGCGCGACGATCGCGAGGTTCGACCACCACTCCTCTGACGTCTTGCCCTGCTGTCCCGCCACCTCGCGAGCCTTCTCGGTCGCTTCCTCTACTTTCTGGTGGAGCTGCTCGGGCTGCAGGTCGAACGCGAAAGCCAGCTCGCGAAAAAGGAAGGCGTCAGGTCGCTGAAGGTTACCGGACTCCAAGCGGCTGATCGTGGCCTGGGTGGTCTTCGCGGCCTCGGCGAGGTCGGCCTGAGTCCAGCCATACTGAAGGCGGAGTGCCTCGACGACCTTCCCGAGGATGACACCTCGCGCCTTGGCCTCGGAGTCCGGCCGGGGCAGGTCAGCCTGGTCGGTTGACTGGGCATTAGGCGATCCGGTATTTTTATGCAGACTCGATTGGGTCACGACACAGGAAGTGTACTCGGCGTAGGAGGAAGTTCAATGGGGCGTTCGACGAAGAGGTTTGGCAGCGGTGTTGGCGGCATGGCGGCGGCGGGCGGAGCTGGCCTTGTCCTCGGAATGGTCCTCGATGCCCAGGCGAAGACCGGACTCCGGCAGCAGGTGCGGGGCCTTGAAGAGCAGCTCGCCACGTCTGAGCAAGAGCGGCGGCGGGCCAGCGAGCGGGCTGAGTCAGCTGAGAGGGCGGTCGTCGAAGCGCGGCGAATCTCCGACCAGAACGCCACCCAGGTCGGACGCTGCAACGAGCAGATTCAGGCTCTGAGGTCCGAGAACGAGAAGCTGAAGGCGGAGATTGCGAAACTGAAGGGCAAGTAAGTGGGCTGGGACACGACGGTCGACGAGAAGCCCTGCTGGTGCAGCAAAGGCCTGATCCGCGTCACGCGGCAATCGCACGACTCGTTCAGCTATGAGAAGGCCGAGCGCGCCGAGATCCTCTGCGATGCCTGTCGGAAGACGTACGAGTGGAGCGCTCGTGCGCGCTGGAAGGACGGGATGTGGGAAGGCGGCTTCGTCAGGCGAAGCGACGCGAAAGTCCCGCGAGCTCCCAGGTCGGCTTAGGCAATCGATCGCGGCAGCTGATACCGCCGAAACGGACCGTAAGTCGTTTTCGTACGATCGCGACTCGATAATACGTACGGTTCGTACGCAGCACTGCTGCTATCGACACGCCCTCAGGCCGGAATCTGGACGGGTATGCGAAGCGTAAAGTGCGTGGTGCTGGTCCTTACGATGATGACGGCGTGCGGTTCGGGCGGCGGAGGCGCGGGCGGCGGCGCCGGCGGTGGCACCGCGACGGCGGGTGGCGGCACCGCGATGGCGGGCGGCAGAGGCACCGGCGGCGGCATCGGAACGGCGGGCGGTTCGTCGTCGACCGCTGGTGGTTCTGCTGGCGGCACCGCCACTGCCCCGAGTGGCTGGATCGCCTTCGAGCGGCAACTGGCGGTCAACGACCACAGGCTTGTCCTCTCTTTCCCCGACGGAGGAGAACGCGAGCTGCCCGCCGGCACGTCGGCGCACCCGCTGCAGTGGACGGCCGACGGCCAGACCCTGCTGTACGAGAACCGCGCGCCTGCGGGCACCTCGGTCTGGTCGATCCGCGCAGACGGCACCGCGAACCAACGCGTCGTCGGCGTTCCCGCGGGCGTTGACGTCGGCCGGTTGTCTCCCGACGGCACCCGCTTCCTCGCGAATCGCAGCTCGGCCGGCACGGGCAGAGACCTCTACGCTCTCGACCTCGATGGAGGACTCACCCCGCTCGTCGCCTCGACTGCCTCGGAGGGCGGCGCCGACTGGTCGCCCGACGGCCAGCAGATCGTCTACCACCGGGTCGACCAGGGCTCGTTTGAGCTGTGGCTCGCTGGCGCCGACGGCTCGAACCCGCACCGCCTCGTGGGGCCCATCTCCGAGCTGTTCGTGCCCGGCCCCACCTGGTCGCCGAGCGGCCTCATCGCGTTCAGCGCGGGGGACTTCGAGTCGAACGCGTGGACCGTGCAGCCCGACGGCGGCGACCTCCGTCAGCGGAGCTCGGCATCTGGCGGCGAGAGCGACCTGAGCTGGGCGGCCGGCGCCAGCCAGCTCGCTTGCTACCACTACGAACCGAACGTCGGCATGGGCGGCGCATACGGCGTATACGTGCTCGACCTCGCCACAGGCTCGCTGACGATGCGCGCCGACGGCGGCTCAAACCCCGTCTTCCGACCGTGAACGCTGGCATGACAGGGCATCAACCCGCGCGCGCGGCGTGAAGCTCACTGGCAGATGAGGTAGCCGCATGCGCCGCCGTCGCGCATGACCTCGGAGCAGTGAGTCGGCAGGGCGCAGTCGTGCTGTGCCGCGCAGGTGTGCGTGAGGCGGGGCCCACAGCGCGGAACCCCGGCGTCGCGAACGCTGCATTCCTGCCCGCACCGGCAGTCATCGTCGACGTTGCATGCACCCTCCGGCGTGTGATCGACGACCTCGAGGCAGCCGCTCACCGTGACGCACAGGATGATCAGTGCGAGTCGCATCCGGCCTTCTCCATCGCCGACTGCACCTCCGCTGCGTAGCGCCCACCGGGGAACGCGGCCTCGTGCGCCTTCCACTGGCGGCACGCTCGGGTCGAGTCTCCCTGTTGGTAGGTGAGAATCGAGCCGAGCTCGAAGCTGAAGCGCTCGCGCGTCCTCGCCGACACGATGCCCGCGAGGCCTTTGTCCAAGAGGCGCACGGCCTCACCGTACTCTCTTCGGCTGCGCAGCAGGTCGACCTCCTCGAGCAGCCACGCGGCGTCGGTCTCGCGAATGACCGCCGGCTCGGCGCGCGTCGGGCGCGGGCGCTGCTTCTTCGCGGGATTCGGAGGAACCGACGTGGGCTCGGCGGGTGGCTCCGCGACCGTCGCCTCGGGCACGAGCGTCGGGCTCGCAGCCGCGAGCTTCACCGGCCATTCGAGAGACTCCCCGGCCGCGACTTCGCGCGTGACACGATCGGACAGGAAGCGGACCACGCCGTCGTGCACCTCGACAGTGCCGCCGTCGACCCGCTGGCGGATGGTGAAACGGGTCCCGACCACTTCGAGCGTTCCGTGGGAGACCGCGATCCGCACTGGCTGCTGGCCCGCTCGCCGAGGTTCGACCGTCACCTGAACTTCGCCGGCGCGAATCGCCAGCTGGTCACCGTCCCGGTGCAGCAGCGACGGGGTGACTGCGACGAGCTCCGCGGCACCAACGACGTAGTGCTCGCCCGAAGCGAGGCGCACGTCTTCGGCGCCGCCCCGAGCACGGAGCGTGACGAAGGCGATGGCCAGCAGCACCGCTGCGGCAGTCGCCGCCACCAACCAGGGCAGTCGAGAGGACGGCGCCTTCTCGAAGATGCGGCGCCTGAGTCGGGCCAGCACCTGTGGCGGCAGCGCCGTCGATTGGAACGCGGCGTCCGCTTCGCGGAGCGGCTGCCTGGGATCACGTGGGCTCATCGTCCACCTCCCAGCCTGCGGCGCGCAGCAGCTCGCGCCCTCGCGTGACGAGCTTCGATACGTAGCCCTTCGAGAAACCGAGCGTGGCCGAGATCTCCACCTGCGAGCGGCCCTCGGTGAGCATCAGGGTCATCACCATGCGCTCGCGAGGCGGCAACCCACGGAGCGTCTCCAGCACCTCGCGCGCCGATTCCTTCAGCTCGAAGATCTCGTCGGGCGTCGATGCCGACTCGCCCGTGCCCCCGGAGAGCTTCACCAGCACGCGGCCCAGCACCGACGTGTCGCGCTGCAGCCGCTTGAGGCACATGCGCGTGGCGACCGTCACCAGCCAGCCCTCGACGTCCTCCTGCTCGGACATCGAAGGCAGGTGCTTCATCAACCGCATGAAGACGTCGTGGGTCACATCCTCCGCCCACCCCAGAGAGCCGCCGCCATAGCGAACGCACAAGCGCAGCACGCGCTGGCTGTGCCGCTCGTACGCGATCGCAAAGGCCCTGTCCGGTGGCTGCACTCATCTTCAACCTAGAGCACCGCCGACGCGCCTCTAAGTTTCCCATCCGAGGCCGAGCAGGGCGTCCAGCCACAGAGCTCCGCGGGAATACAGCACCTGCCCGAGCAGGCGGTGTTCCCTCGCCCGGGATGAGAGTCCCGCTCCCACCTGCAGCCACACCAGCAAGCCCCCGGCGGGATTCAGCGTTGCGCGCAAGAAAGGCCTGCCGACGAAGTCGACGCGGGAGCTCAGACGCTCTTCGGCGTTGAGTGCGTCGACCGCGAAGACGTGAAGCTGAGCGCCCAGGCTCAACCCGGCCTCGAGCCGAAACAGACCCCTGCTGAGCTGAAGCCCGGGGCCGATCAGCAGGGAGCCGTCGTAGGCCGCGAAGGACGCGCCGGGTATCGGAGTGAGCCCGACCTCGAGGTGGACTCCGACGAGCGTCGTTGCCGCGAAGCGCGCTGCGATGGCGACACGCGGATCGAAGCCAGGAAGGCGCACCAGGACTCCGCCTGCGGCGAGCACGTTCCAGCGTGGTGGCGGGGGCTCCGGCGATGGCGGCACCGGCTCCACGGTTGGAGGCACCGGGGTGGGCTTCTCTTCCGGCGGCTGAGGTTCCGGAATGGCGGCAGCGGCCGAGCGGCTGAGCTCTGCGGCCTTCTGGGCGACCTCGAGGTGGAATTCGCGCAGATGTTTCGGATCCAGCTCCACGGTGGCCGTCCGGCCCCCGACCTCGAGCACGACGTTTCGTCCGTCGCGCGTGATGCGGACGAGGAGCTCGGGCTCCGAGCTCACGGAGACGACGGCGAATCCCTCCTGCACGAGCCGGAGCACCACGCCGCGCTCCAGCGCGACGGCGTCGAGCTCCAAGTAGCTCTTCCGGTCGAGCGAGCTCAGATCCACCGCGACCGAGTGCGGCGTCGCCGCCATCGCGAGCAGACTCAACAGGATCACCGCGTCAGGCTACCGCGGCAGTGGAAGGAGTCGATCTTCGACTTTCACTTGGGTCACGCCCCGGAGCCGAAGCGCCTAAGGTCTGTGACGTGATTGCGCTTCTCGCGATGTTGCTGACAGCCGAGCCGTTCATCCGCATCGAGCCACCGGCGATCGATGCCACGGCGGCTGCGGCGGGGCTGTGCCGCACTGCGACCGGTCTCTGCCTGACCTGGGTCGAGCAGGTCGGTGAGGGTCATCGGCTGCGGTTCGCCAGACGAGTGGCGGCGGGGTGGACGACCCCTGTGACGATCGCGGAGTCGGCCGGGCTCGTCTCCAACTGGGCGGACACTCCATCGGTCGTGCGTGGCGGCGACGGTTCCCTGGTCGCGCATTGGGCCGAGCGCAACGGTCAAGAGCACCACGCCTACGACGTCGTGTTGGCGCGTTCGACCGATGACGGGACGACGTGGAAGCGCATCTGCCTCGCGAACGACGACGGTACCGCGACGGAGCACGGCTTCGTGTCGCTCTTCCCGGAGCCGAAGGGGCTTTCGCTCGTCTGGCTCGACGGGCGTGAGACCGCCGACGGCGGAGCCACGACCCTGCGCGCCGGCGGCATCAGCGGCGCAGCCGTCTCGTCGCAGGTGGTCGACTCGCGTGTCTGCGACTGCTGTGGGACGTCGAGCGCGGTGACGGCAGACGGGCCAATCGTCGTCTACCGGGACCGCAGTGGTGACGAGCTGCGCGACATCTCGATCGTCCGACGCGTTGCCGGAAAGTGGTCCGAGCCTCGCGCGGTGAATTCCGATGGGTGGTCGATCCCGGGATGCCCAGTGAACGGCCCGGCTGTCGCTGCCCGCGGACGCGCCGTGGCGGTGGCCTGGTACACCTACGCGAAGAGCGAGCCGCACGTTCGCGTTGCGTTCTCGAAGGACTCCGGCGCGAGCTTCGGAGATCCGATCGAGGTGGATGCAGCCCGGGGAACGTCGGTGCCGATCGGGCGGGTCGGTCTGGTGCTCGACGACGACGGCAGTGCGCTCGTGAGCTGGGTGGCTACGAAGCGCGAAGAAGCCGAGGTCCTGATTCGCAGAGTGTCGGCCGACGGGAAGTTGGGAGAGTCACTCAGCGCGGGCAAGAGCAGCTCCGCACGGCAGAGCGGTTTTCCTCGGCTCGCCCGCGACGGCCGCGACGTCGTGCTCGCGTGGTCCGATGGCGCGGGCGTCCTGCTCTGGCGCGCGGGCACCGGGGCGTTCCCCAGATCTTCTGCATTGACGGTCGCGGAGGTCGCTCGAGCCGCACCGGCGGTCAAGCAGGCTCCCGGAGTCGAGGTGTCGACCCTCGATGGCAGGAAGGTGTCGCTCGCGTCGCTGGCGGGGAAGCCGGTGCTCGTGAACTTCTGGGCGACCTGGTGCGAGCCCTGCCGCATGGAGCTGCCCGAGCTCGTCGCGCTCGACGCTCGGCATCGCGAGAAGGGGCTCGTCGTGATCGGCGTCAGCGTCGACCGCACTGCCGAGGCGAAGGACGTGAAGGCGTTCGCCGAGCGCCGAAAGGTCTCGTTCGCGCTGTGGCGGGACCCCGACGAGAAGCTCGCCTCTGCGTTCGGGGTGCAGACCCTGCCTGCGTCGTTCCTGCTGGATCGCAGTGGGAAGGTCGTGTGGACGGCGACCGGAGCCATCGCGCCTGGCGACGTCTCGCTGGCGTCTGCGATCGCGGATGCGCTTCGCAAGTGACGATCAGGGAAGGTCTTCGAAGAAGCGGACGAGTACCTGCTCCCAGTCGGGCATGCGTTGACGCACGTCGAAGTGGCGCGCTCCGGGGACGAGGCGCCACTGTCCGCCCGCTGCCTCTGCGAGCTGCTGCGCGGACCCGGGCGGCACGGTCTCGTCGCTCGCCCCGGCAATGAAGAGCGTCTTTCTGCCACGGAGCTTTGCCGCCGACTCGATGGGCCGGATGTTCTCCGTCTCGATGCGCGTCTGCGCCGCCCACCAGGCCGGGTACTGACGGATGGGGCCCCACCGCTGATGCTCGTGGAACATCGCTTCACGGCCGTCGGCCCACGCGCTCACCGCGAGGACGGCGCGGACCCTGGCGTCGTCGCCGGCTCCCATCGTGATCAGTGCCGCGCCGTTGGAGTAGCCGAGGGCTCCGATTCGTTGGACGTCCGGGCGCGCGGCGAGCAGCTCGATGGCCGCGGTGAATGCGCCGAGCTCGGGCGTGCCGAGCTTCATGGTGCCGGTGCTCTCGCCGTGGCCCGGCCAATCGAGCGCGAGCACGCCGAAGCCGGCTGAGGCGAGCGCGGTGACCTCGCGCCACATGTCGATCCGTGAGCCCGGGGTACCGTGGCCGACGATGACGGCAGTCCCGTTCAGTGGAGCAATGAATGATGCAGCGATCTGGTCGCCGGCGGTGGTTCGAAAGGTGACGAGCTCGTGCCGCGGCACAGCTGTCGGCAGCACGAAGGCGCGTGGATCGGGATTGAAATCCGCGATGGATCTGCGCGCCGTCCGCACGGCTTGAAATGCGAGAAAGGCGACGGCCGCTGCCGCCGAGAGTGCCGCCACGAGTGTCACGCGTCGCTTCAACGTCCGACCGGCTGGAAGAGAGGTCGCTCCCATGCCCGTTTCAGGCGGCTATCGCAACACGGACTGGCGCGTGCTGATTCGCTAGCCTGCGGCGGCCATGGGCGCCGACGGCCACTGGGACGACATCTACGGTCGCAAGGGCGCTGACGCCGTCAGCTGGTATCGGCCGCACCTCGAGCGGTCGGTCGAGCTGATCGAGCACGCACGGATGGGGGCGGGCGCGGCGATCATCGACGTCGGTGGTGGAGCATCGACTCTCGTCGACGACCTGCTGGCACGCGGCTACGCGAACCTGACGGTCGTCGATCTCTCTGCGGCGGCTCTCGAGCTTGCTCGAGGACGGCTTGGCCCCCTGGCGTCGCATGTGCGGTGGCGGGTCGGCGACATCACGCAGGTGGAGCTCCCGAGGGCCGCGTTCGACTTCTGGCACGACCGTGCAGTCTTCCACTTCCTCCGAGAGTCATCAGAGCGCCAACGGTACGTCGCAGCGGTGCGGCGGGCGGTCAAGCCTGGTGGCCACGTCATCGTGGCGACGTTCGGGCCGCAGGGGCCGGAGCGGTGCAGCGGCCTCGACGTCGTCCGCTATGACGCTGAGGGCCTGCATGCGGAGTTCGGAGGCGGGTTTGAGAAGATCTCGAGCGCGACAGAGCTTCACACCACTCCGTGGGGAAGCGAGCAGCAGTTCGTCTACTGCTACTGCCGGATGCGCGACTGAGACTTGTAACTAGGTGCTTTACGTCGATGTTGCGATCATATTGATTCCGAAAACCGTTCATTCCGTGTCTCATCGTTCGCGGCCGACACGGAGGCAGGGATGCAGCTCAAGAAATTGTTCAATGTGCTCGTCATCGGCAGCGCGACGCTGACTTCAGGGTGCGGTGCGACCGGCGGCAATTCCGGAAGCGGCGGAGGCGGAGGGACTGCGACCGCGGGTGGCGGTGCCGCAGGTGGGGCCGCGGGCGGCAGCGCAGGGGGCTCGAGCGGTGGAGCCGGAGGCGGCGTAGCGGGCGGAAGTGCAGGCGGCACCGCGGGTGGCGCGGTGCTCAACTGCCCGCCCGATCCGGCTCCGCCCGACGCCAAGTGCGGCTGCAACTGCTGCTGGGTCACGAACTGCATCAACACCGCGCAGTGCTGCGCGGCGTTCTCCGCGCAGTGCACGCCGTGACCATCGCTTCAGCCGTTTGGCTGCACCGCGCCGGCGCGGAGCTGGAGGCAGCCGCGCGATTTGCGCGCCTTGCCACCGAGCTCGACGCGCTCAGCGCCAGAGCGCCGCTCTCCGATCTGGCGATGGCCGCGTCGCAGGACGAGCAGCGGCACGCGAGGCTGTGTGCCGACCTCGCGATTCGGTTCGGCGGCGCCGCGCCGGACCTGAGCCCCCGCGTGGCTGCCCGTGTCGGACCGTCGGGGCTCGATGCGCGGCAGCGCCTGCTCTACGAGGTCGTCGCCATGTGCTGCATCACCGAGTCGCTGAGCGCAGCTCTGCTCATTGAGATGGAGAAGAGCGCGAACGACGCCGCAGTCGAACGCACGGTTCATGAGATTCTGCGCGACGAGGTGGGTCACAGCCGGCTGGGTTGGGCGCACCTCGCGGCGGAGCACGAAACCGGGGCCACCGCCTTCCTCGGCGTCTGTTTGCCCGCGATGCTCGCGGAGACGGTCAGCGACGAGCTGTTCTGGCCCGATGAGGTCGCAGACTCGAACGCGTTGCCGGAGCTCGGTGCGCTCACCCGGCGAACCCGCCGCGAGATCTTCGAAGGCTCGATGCACGAGATCGTGTTTCCCGGCTTAGCGCGTTTCGGTGTCGACGTCGCACCGGCTCGGCGCTGGCTCGAGACCATGTGCCGGCGTGGGTGATCTGGTATCCCAGCCGCCATGCTCGGCATTGCGCTGGTGACGCTGGTCGCGGCGACACCGGTGCGGCTGCAGTACACCCGAGCCCCGGACGCGAGCCTCTGCGTGTCCGACGACGCGCTCCGCTCCGCTGTCCTGCGCCGGCTCGGCTATGCGCCGTTCGACGACGCCGCGTCCGACGTGTTGCAGGTCGAGGTCGCACGCAAGACGCCCGGCTTCGTGGCGCGCCTCGTGCGAACCACTCCGGACGGGGCGCGGAAGGGCGAGCGAGAGCTCTTCACGCCGCGCTCCGACTGCGCCGATCTCGGCGAAACGCTCGCGTTCGCGATCATCGTCGCGATCGATCCGCTGCTGCTGTTCCGCGGTCCGCCGGACGCCGGCGAGAGCCCTCCGCCGCCCGATGCGGGTGCGCCCGATGCCGGTGAAGCGGACGCGGGAACGCCCGCCGCCGGCCCGTTCGATGCCGGCGTTCAGGTCGCCGAGCCGGCACCGATCTCACTCGAGCCGGCCGTCGGCGTGGCGGCCGGCGCGAGCTGGGGCTTCTCGCCCGGCGTGGCGCTCAGCCTGCGCGGCGAGGGCCGCCTCCGCTTCGGTCTCGTGTCGCTTGGCGTCTTGCTGCGCGCCGAGCTGCTCGGCCGTCTCGCGTTCTCCGCGGGCAGCATCGAAGCGACGCCGCTGCAGGCGGGCCTTGCTCCCTGCGTTCACCTCGGCGGCCTTTCGGTCTGCGCGGTGCTCACCGGCGGAGTCCTGGTTGCAGTGACGACCGCGAGCACGCGCATCACGCCCGTGGCCGCTGCCGGGGCACGCCTCTCGTACGAGCTGCAGTTCGGGCGTCTGAGGCCCTTCGCATTCGTCGAGGCTGGGGCCGCCCTGGCGCGGACCTCGATATTCGTGGGAGATACCGAGGTCTGGCTCTCGCCACCTGGATGGGCCGGCGGTGGTTTGGGACTTTTTTTCGGCAGACCGTGACGGATGTCCACCGCCCCCGCAATGACCGGAAGTGAGATGTCCGCTGCGGTGAAGATGGTCCCTCCGGCCTTGGACGGGCGCGAGCTCTATCGCGCCGAGCTGGGCTACGTGTGGTCCACGCTTCGCCGTCTCGGCACCCCGCCGTCGGACCTCGAAGACCTGACCCATGAAACGTTCCTCGTCGCGCTCCAGAGGTTGTCGCAGTTCGATACAGCCCGCGCCGTACGGCCGTGGCTGTTCGGCATCGCCTTCCGCGTGTGGGTCGGGCGTCGGCGCAAGGGAACCCGCGAGGAGCTCGGGGATGCGCCCGACGCCGAGTCGCCCGCGGCGAGCCCCGAGGCCCAGCTTCAGCGCGCGCAGGAGCGACGCATGGTCGACGAGGCGCTCGCCGTTCTCGAGCCGGATCGGAAAGCCATCTTCATCATGCACGACGTCGACGGGCACAGCGCTCCCGACATCGCGCGTGAGCTCGAAGTACCGCTGAACACGGTCTACTCGCGCCTGCGGCTGGCGCGAGAACAGCTGGTGAAGGTCGTGAGAGAGAAAGCAGGTGGCCGGACATGACTCCTCCTCCGAACGAGCTCGATGCGTTGATCCGCGGAGCGCGCGACATCGCCGGCCCTCCCGCCGACGTGGCCTCGCGCATGATCGAGCGGCTGGACGCCGCAGCGGCGGGATCGTCGGCGGCAACCGCCGCGGCCGGTGGAGCCGCGCTGTCGAAGTCGTTGCTGGTCTTCGCCGGCGGCGCGCTCTTCGTCGCTGGAGCGCTTAGCGGCGGGACCGTGGTCTGGGCGTTGCGCGGTGCCGAGGTCGTCCCGCCGATCATCGCCGTGGTTCAGCAGCCCGCTCCTCCACCTGCTCCCGTGCCGGCCCCCGAGCCGGAGCCGCAGCCTGTCGCCGCAGCCGAGCCGGAGCCGGCGCGACCGGTTGCACGAAAGCCCGCGGCCGCGTCACCCACGCCGAGCTCGACGCTCGAGGCCGAGCGGCAGCTGCTGGACGACGCGCGCTCGGCGGTGCTGCGGGGCGCCTGGGCCGAAGCGCTGAAGGCCACCGATGCGCACCGCGCGCAGTTTCCCGACGGTGCGCTCGCCGAAGAGCGCGAGGTGCTCGCGATTCAGGCGCTCTCGACGACGGATCCGAAGGCCGCCGCCGTGCGCGCCGAAGCCTTCCGGAAGAAATGGCCGAGTAGCATCCTCGAGCAGGTGATCGAAAAAGTGGTGCCGCGTGACGGAAATTCCGCGACCCCGCAATGAGCGCAGGCATGAGGAAAACGCTCACGTTGTCGCTGCTCGCCTCCACGCTGCAGGGCTGCGTCTACACCGCCACCTTCGACGGCCCCGACGCAGGGCGCGACGGCGGCGGACCTCCCGATGCCGGGCCTCCGGACGCCGGC
>JBGALX010000007.1:0-426374 GCA_044223505.1 Myxococcaceae bacterium | reverse complement strand
GACGAGCGATGACGCGCCGACGACGCCTCCGGCGGCGAACGACCGCCGCAGCGTGACCGGAGCGAGGTGGTGCTCCTCGGCCATCATCACCGCGACCCACACCTCGGGGTCGGCGGTGATGCGGTCGACGATGCGGTCGAGCAGCTCGCCGTGAAACCCCTTCTCGGCGTAGAGCGCGCGCACCTCTTCGCGCTCGATGCCGGGCGCGTGGGCGACGTGGCGGCGCTCGCGCTCGCGCTCGGCGTCGAAGTACTGCGCCTGGGCCCGGCTCGCGGTGAACGCGACCGCGGCCATCGAGGCCGACTCGGCGATCGCCGCGGCGGCTCCAGCGGCCAGCACCACCTTCGTGTCGGAGGTCGCCGCCGCGACCCCCAGCACGACGCCGAGCACGTTCACGAGCCCGTCCTGCGCGCCCAGAATGATCTCGGCGCTGCTGGCGCCGCGGCGGTGAGGGTCGATCTCGTCGTGGTACTCGCGCTCGCTCGCCATGTGCGCTTTTGCGGAGCAACGCACGTGCCGCGCAGCGTTTGCGCTCTGCACCGCTGGGAACGGGCGATGCACCTTCACCGCACATGACCGACAACCTGCGCATCGTTTGGAGAGGAATGGAGCCGTCGGAGGCGCTCGAGGAGCGCATCGCCGCGCACGTCGAGGCGCTCGGCACCCAGCGGGCGTGCCGCGTGACCGTCGACCGACCGCACCGGCACCACCGCCACGGCACGCACTACCAGGTGAAGATCGAGCTCGGCCGCGTCGCGATCAGCCACGACGATGGCGAGGGCGCCGAAGACCCGTACGCCGCGGTGAACGCTGCGTTCGGGAAGCTCGCGCGCCGCCTCTCGGCGAAAGGCCCGCGCCGCCGCGCGGTGATGAGGAAGGCGCGGCGCGGCGAGTAGCCGCGAGGGCCCTCGCCTCCGAGAGCCGCGCGCGCACGAAGCCGTCGACGTCGGCGGCCTCGTACAGCTCGAGGTGGTGCACCCATCGACCCCGCGCCGGCCGCAGCACCTGCTTCCACCTCGGTGAGCGGTTGCGCCGGCCGAGCGCGACCGTCAGCACCAGCGGAGCGACGTCGCCCCTCAGCCACCGGCCCGGGCACCACGCCCACGCGAACGGCCGCGCGTTCACGAGCGCGACCTGGCTGCGCGTGATGCGAAGGCCCCGCGCACGCGCGGCGCGAGAGACGACCTCGAAGAGCCTGAAGCCCTCGGCGCGGCCCGAGAAGAAGCGCTGCAGCGGCGTCACGCCGCCTGGGCGGCGCGGGCGAGGTACGCGAAGCAGCCCTGCAGCGTCACGAGCTGGGCCCACTCATGGTTGGGGATGTCGCGGTTCATCGCCTCGCTCAAGCGCACGACGAAGCGCAGGAAGTTGATCGAGGCGAGGTCGGCCTCATCCGACAGAGAGAGCTGCTCGCGAAGAGCGCGGGGGTCGACGTGCGCGAAGGGCCCGGTCATGAGGAGGCGGGCTGTGCAAGCTCCGATCCCGACGGGGCGCGAAGCAGGCGCCCGCAACAGGCCGCAGAATCTGCGCGAAACGCAGCGGGGCCGGGCGCGATCTGCGCGATCAGCGAACGACGAGCACCGGGCAGTGCGCGTGGCGGACGACGGCCTCGGCGACGCTGCCCAGCACCGCGCGCTTGAGGCCGCGGCGGCCGTGGGTGCCCATGACGATGAGGTTCGCCTGGTGCTGGTCGGCGGTCTCGATGACCGACTGCCGCGCGTCGCCGCAGACGACGGCGCCCGAGACGGCGATGCCGGGCGTCTTGTTCTGCGCGACGGCCCTCTCCATGCGCTCCTGGGCGTCGCGCGCGACGTCGTCGATGACCGTGGCCGGCAGCGGCACCATCATGTCGGGGTACGAGACGATGGGTATCGACCAGACGTGCACGAGCTCGACGCGCGCGTCGAGCTTCTTCGCGAGCTCGAGGGCGTAGCGCACGGCCTTGTCGGCCTGCTCGCCGAAGTCGGTCGGCACCAGAATCAGGCGCGGGAGCATCGGGTCCATGCCGATCAGTGATGCATCGGCAGGGCCAAGCGGCGCACGGCCTCCAACAGGGCGCGAACGCTGAACGGCTTGTGGAACAAGACCGCGCTCTCACCGAACGCCCCGACCCACTCGTCGATCTTGGGGTCGTGGTGGCCGGTGACGAACACCACCGGGGTCGACACCCCGAGCCAGCGCGCGCGGTGCATCACCTGAAGCGCGTTCATCCACGGCAGCGCGACATCGCTCACGACGATCGCGATGGGGCCTTCGCCGATGAGGCGCTCCTGCAGCTCGGCGCCGGTCGCGGCGGTGCGAACCTCGAACCCCTCTTCCGTGAGCAGCTCGGCCAGAGTGTCGGCCATCGCCGGGTCGTCTTCTGCGATGAGCGCGCGGCGCTTCGACATTCGCTCGCTGATAGAACGCTCGGGCCCCGCCGTGACCTGCCCTGCGGTACTAGGGCAGCGCGCGCGCTGCCAGCGCCAGCTCGACGCGGTTGATGGCGCCGAGCTTGCGAAACAGGTTCGTGACGTGCGCCTTCACGGTGCGCTCGCGAATGCCGAGCACCGCGGCCACGGTGAGGTTGTCGGAGCCCTGGCCGATCTCTGCGAGCACCTCGCGCTCGCGCGGCGTGAGCCCCTCGAGCTGGGCCGCGGCGGGCCGCGCCGTGGCGCGCCCCGGCCTGGCCTGACGACGGCGCTCGGCGCGGCGAATCGCCGCCGCGAGCCCCTCACCGCCGGTGAACACCTCGTCGGCGCCGAGCAGCTCGAGCTTGCGCGCGAGCCTCGCGTCGGCGCCGTCGGCGATGACGAGAATTCGAAGGCCCGGGTGCCGCTGGGCGAGCGCTCCGATGAGCCACTGGCGGTCACGCCGCTCGTGCGAGAGGTCGACGATCGCGAGCGTCGGCAGCGCGTCGGCGAGCGCGTTGAGCAGCTCGGTGGGCTCGTGCGCGACGAGCGCAGGTGCGTGCCCGAGCTCGCGCACCGCGCGCGCCAGCCGGTTGCCCCCCAGGCGGCGATCTTCGAGGAGCCACCAACGTCCACTTCGAGGCGAGCGCGTCATCGCCCGCATGAAACTGCAGCGCGCATGCCGCGGGGGCTTCGCGTCGGGCCAGCGCAGCGGGCGCAAGCCCTGCGCGGCCGGGTGAGCGGGGGCCGGGTCTGGTGTTTGCACACTTCGGCGATCGCCATGCACGACGCCATCGAGAACTTCATGACGGAAGGGCCGTACACCATCGCCTCGAACCGTACGCTCGAAGAGGCGCACGCGCTCATGCGCAAGCACCGCATTCGGCACCTGCCCGTGCTCGACTCGGGCAAGCTCGTCGGCATGGTGACGCAGCGCGACCTGTCGCTGGTCGAGACGCTGAAGGCGGTGAACCCGGCGAAGGTCGAGGTCGAAGACGCGATGACCGAAGACGTCTTCGCGGTCGAGGTAGGCACCCCCATCGCCGAGGTCGCTCAGCGCATGGCGAAAGACCGCATCGGCTCGGCGGTCATCATGAAGGGCCAGATGGTCGCGGGCATCTTCACCGGCGTCGACGCGCTGCGGGCGCTCGACTTCCTCTTGTCGAGCCCGGTCATCAAGGCCGCGCTGCCCGAAGCGCTCGTGCCGGCGGCGTCGTCGAAGGCGAGCTGACGCGCCTCGTCAGTGGCACAGGGTGCAGCCGCTCGTCGAAGTGCTGCCGTCGATGCGCGCGCCGCGTCGTCGAAGGCGAGCGGACGCGCCTCGTCAGCGGCACGGGGTGCGGCCGCTCGCCGACGTGCTGCCGTCGATGCGCGCGCCGCGTCGTCGCAGGCGAGCCGAAGCGCCGTCGTCAGGGGCACATCATCGACCGGCTGCTGTCGATGCCCGAGCGGCGTCGAAGGCGAGCGGACGCGCCTCGTCAGTGGCACATGTTGCAGCCGCTCGTCGACTTGCTCGAGCTGATGCCGGGGTTGCTCGGCCGGTGACCGAACGTCCACACGTTGAGGGTGCTCGTGGTCGTCGTGTAGCGGTGGCACGAGCCGCAGCGCGTGAGGCCGGTGTTGGTGTGGTTCGCGGTGAACGTGTCGCCGTCGAACCGGCCAGTGACCGACTGGGTCTGGCTGAACGAGTGCCCGCCGGTCGTGGTGGGGAACGTGAGCGGCGGCGTCGTGGTCAGCGTCGTGTAGAGGTTGCCCGAGAACGGGTGGCACATCTGGCAGCCGCCCGCATTCGCGGTCGCGTTGTTGTGCGCGTACTTCAGGTTCGCGATGGTGCCCTTGAAGCCCGAGAACTCGATGTGGCACGAGATGCACTTGTTGCCGTTCGTGACGCCGCCGTAGTGGTTCGCGGCGGGCACGTTGAGGTGGGTGGTCGAGGCGCCGCCCTGGCCGTGGCAGGTGTTGCAGTCGAGCAGGCTGGCCGCGGTCGAGCCGCTCGCGGCGTGGGCGCCAGTCGCGCCCTGCCAGTTCGGAGTCGTGGGGTTGGTGCCGGGCCACGAGTGGCACGAGCTGCAGTCTTGCCCGGTCGTCGTCAGCGCCGAGTGGTTGTAGGCCGCGTAGCCGCTGCCGGGCTTCACGTTCATGTGGCAGTTGCTGCAGCGGCCCGTGGTGCCGTTCATCACCAGCGGGTTCGTGCCGGTGAAGTTGCGGTGAAACGAGGCCTGCGCCCACTCTTTTCCGGCGATCGTCGGGTTCGTCGAGGGGCCCTGCTGCGTGTGGCAGAAGCGGCACTCTTTGCCGGTGACGTTGATGTCGGTGTGGGCGATCTGGTCTTTCGTGCCCGCCGGCACGCCGGTCGCGGCGCTCGCGGTCGTCGCGGTCGCCGAGTCGTTGAGCCCCGCGGGCATGTTGTTGTTGGTGCCGACGACGGTGCCGCGCCCGTTCGTGACGCCGTGGCACTCGTTGCACGTCGTCGCCGAGGCGATGGGGCCGTGCAGCTTCGCCGCCTTGCTCCACGCGCTGCCCGCGCTGCGGGCGTCGGGGCCATGGCAGACCGCGCAGTCGCGGCCCGAGAGGGTGGTCGAGGCATGGTTCATCCACTGGGCGCCGTTCGTCGCGGTCGCGCCCTGCGCCAGCGTGTAGACGACGGTGCCCTGCGTGGCGGTCGCCGGCAGCGAGACGGTGTTGTGGCAGTCGTTGCACGCCGCGGGCTGCGTGGTGAGCGACGCGTGGTAGTGGCCGGTGCGCCACAAGGTCGCGGCCAGCGGCGCGTTCTTCGACTGCGCGAGCGCGGTCGAGTGGCAGCGCTCGCACGCCTGGAAGGTGATGACGCCCGAGCGGTGCGCCATCTTGTATGTGGGCGCGCTGGTGAGGTCGGCCTTCGCGGTGTCGGCCATCAGCGGGTAGTGGCACTGCGTGCAGTCGCTCGGCACGGCGTTGCCGATGGGGGCGTGGAAGCCGCCGTCGGCCCACGCGCCGCCGGGGTCCTTGTGGCAGGTCGAGCAGTCGAGCTGGTTGACGCGGCTCACCATGCGGCCGCCGATGTTGACCGTCGCGGTGAACTGGGCCGCGTGATCCATCGGCTGCAGGTTGGTGGTGCCGCGCTGCACGATGTTGTGCGGCCACATGGTCGAGTGGCAGTCGGTGCAGCGATCGGTCGGCTGCGGCTGCATCATCACCGGGCCGCCCACCGTGGCGCGGTAGCGGCGCAGCGCCGCGTGGTACTCGCCGTTCGTGTAGCCCGTCACCGTGCCGGCGTCGTTCGTGTGGCAGTGCCAGCACTTCATGTAGTCGACGTTGCCGCCGGCGCCGGCGTTGAGCTCGGGCGGCAGCACCGACGACGTGTGCAGCATGCCGTTGTACAGCGCCGTCTGAACGCTGGTGGTGCTGGTGACGAGGTTGTTCGCGCCCGAGCGGTTGAGCGTCGTCTCGGTCACGGTGATGAAGCGATCGTTCGAGCTGATGAACGAGCCGGGGTACGCGACGCCGTCTTTCCAGTCGCCGCCGGGCAGCGTGCCGGTCGCGGGGTTGTTGTAGTTGACGTACGAGCCGGCCATCACGGTCGCCTGGTGGCAGCCGAAGCAGTCGCCGGTGCCCGCCTGCACGTGATCGAAGCCGACGGCCGCGGCCTGCGAGTCGGGCCGCTGCGTCGTGTGGCAGGTGATGCACTGCGTGCCCGACAGCGTCGTCGGGCCGTGCACGAAGTTTCCGCCCGTCCAGTCTTGGGTGCGGGTGTGGCAGATGACGCAGTCTTGATTCGCGCCGTGCTTCACCATGCGCGAGTTCGTGCCGTAGTCGAACGGCTTGCTCCGGTAGTTCGGGCTCACCCAGCCGGTGTCGTTCAACGGGCGGCGGCCTTCGTGGCACGGCAGGCACGTCGCCGGCGCCGGCTGACCCGGCGCGTGAAACACGCCTGCATCCCAGGCGATGCCGCTCAAGGCCCTCGAGTCGCCGTGGCAGGCCTTGCAGTTGCCGAGCAGCTCGCTCAGCTGGTGATCGAGCGTGAGGCCGTTGCGCAGCGTCAACGTGGCGGTCGGCCGCGAGCTCGCGTGGCAGTCGAGGCACGAGTCGGCCTGTTGCCCGCCAGAGACCGCCGCATGGTAGCCCGCGGTGACGCCGCCGTCGGCGCGCGACGTCGCCCACGTTGCGTTCTCTTGACCGAGCGACGGGGCGCGGTGGCACAGCTGGCAGTCTTGAGTGACGAGTCGCGTGGTGCCGCGGATGTTGTTGGCCCACGCGACCGAGTCGTGGAACATCTCGCCCGAAGCGGGAACACGCGGCGGGTTGGTGGCGAGCGGGCCCACCAGGCCCAGCGGCAGCGTGTCGGCGTGGCAGTCGTTGCAGCCCGTCGGCTCAGCAAGCCCGAGGTCGATGAGCGAGACGTGGAAGACGCCCGGGTAGTAGATGCCTCTCGCGGCGTCGGCGTGGCAGTTCGAGCAGGCGCTGTTCGCGGCGACCGCGTACTGCGCGCTCGAGTGGTTCATGCGCATCGGCAGCGATTGGTTCAGCAGGTTGAGCGACGCGATGCTGGTGCCCGACCACATCGGCACCTGGCCGTCGATGACGAGATCGCGCAGCGGGTCGCGCGCATCGTTCGGAGCGAGGCTGCCTCCGAGCCACGTCGTCGTCACATGGCAACCGCCGCAGTCTGACGCGCCCATGTCGGGGTGGCTCCACGTCGCGGGCCGCGTCACCGCGGGGAGCGCCGCGAACGGGTTCGTCTCGGCGTGGCAGGTCGCGCACGAGCCCGAGGCGATGCCGGTGTGCGAGAACGCCATCTCTTCGCCCTTCGGGTGGCACGTGAAGCAGGTGCGCTCGCCGAAGGTGTAGTCGGTGACGCTCTTGTGCAGCTGATCCGAGATGCCCTGGTCGTGAATGTGGCAGCCCGTGCAGCTGAAGTCTCTGAAGCTCTCGGCCGCGGGCGGGTGGCACGACTCGCAGCCGTCGACCTTCGTCATCAGCGCGTGGTTCGTGCCGGCGACGATGGGGAAGTACATCGTGCTGTGCTGCTCGGGCGTGAGGCCGTCGCCGCTGCCTTTGCCTCCGCCGGGGGTGCACGCCACAGCGACCGCGATCAGCATGAGGGTAAGCCGACGCATAGGCCTGAGAGTACCCTCAGCTCAGGATCCCCAGGCAACCCCTCGAAAGGTGACCACTCCAGTTCACAGCTCGACGCCGAGCGAGGCGCCGGCCTGGCCCGAAGTGCCCGTACCGTCGACGCGCGTGCGAATGAGCCCGTTGACGCGCATCCACAGGAAGGTGGCGAAGCGCGCCTCCACCGAGGCATACCCACCTACCTCGCTGCCCGAGAGGCCGTCGCTGGGCGAGTTGTAGTTGTGGCCGGTGGCGCGGGCGATGATGCGCACACGCCAGTGCGGCACGAGCGTCGCCTGCACGTACGCGGTTCGCCCGCGGATCCACCCGAGCTCCTCGCCGTAGCCGATGGCGAGGCCCCCGCGACCGAACAGCCGCGGCAGCTGCAGCTCGGGGCCGACGCGGCCCGATTCAAGCCCGGTGTCCCAGTCGCGCGCCCAGCCGCCCACGACCACGACGACGAGGCTCGGGTTCAGCTCGAGGAACACCTGGCCGTCGGCGTGAATCGCGCGCGCGCCGCCCATCAGGGCGCCGGGCTCGATGAGCTCGCCGCCCGGCATGCCGCGGTAGCGCATGCTCGCGAGCAGCCGAAACCGCTCGCCTCCGCGAACGCCGAGGTCGACGCGCGCGAGGTCGAGCGCCGTCGCGTCGCCGACGCCGCCCTGGGCCATGAGGTGCAGATCGAAGTTGCGCCCCACCCAGCCGTGCAACGACGCCGCGATCTCGAGCCGGCCGCCGACGCCGGTGCGGTTCGACCACCCCGCGCGCAGCTCGGGCTGCAGCCAGATGGCGTCGGCGCCCTGCCCCCAGAAGAACCGGCCGAAGCCGTACGCGCCGGCCGCCCACGAGCCGTTCGAGAGCCCGAGGTTGTACGGCTCGGGCAGCGCTCCGCCGTAGACGCCGGCCTCGGCCCGGCCGTCGCGCGTGACGAGCCCGCCTTGTGCGCCGTCGAGGGTCGACAGGCCGGGGGTGCCGCGCGTCCACAGGCGGCCGAGCGCGGCGCGCCAGATGCTGCCCGGCTCGTGCCACGACACCTCGAGCTGCCTCACGAACAGCTGCGGGCTGCCCTTGAGCGGCGAGCGGAAGTCGGCGGGCCGCTGCGCCCAGTTCACGGCGCTGACGTCGGCCGAGACGTGCAGCCCGCGCCACACGTGGAAGTCGCGCACCGCGGCGTCGATGCGCTGCACGTGGTACGGGCCGTCGTCGGAGCCGAAGTTGCTCGCGCTCATGTGCGAGATCGTGACGGCGAACGTGCTCGCGGCCCCGCTGCCGACCGGGGCGCCTCCGACGAAGTCGACGAGCTCGACCGGCGCGGCCTCGACGACCTCGAGCCGGTGCGCGATCTCTTTCACGTCGGGCACCGGAGCGAGCGGCGTCGCCGGGGCCTCGGGCTTTCGCTCGACCGAGATGCGGTCGCCGAGCGCGAAGCCCGTGCCCGAGCACACGGCGCTGTGCTCGCTGACGGTGGTGACGGCGCACGAGCCGAGCGCCCGCCCGCTGCGCACCATCTGCACCTTGTCGCCGGGCTTGAGGCCCTCGGCGCTGCCCCGATCGATGTAGACGCCGTCGGAGGTCAGGTACGTCACCTGCCCCGCGCCCGTCGTGCGCTTGCCGGTCGCGAGCACCGTGCCCTCGTGGGTCGCGCGCGGCTTGCGCTGGCGGGCGTCGGCGGCCGCCGCGACGACGAGGCCTGCCAGCACGAGCGCCCTCATCGCGTCTGCCCCTGCTTGTGGCACTCGTAGCACTTGCGGAACTGGCAGGCGTACCCGGGCACGTCTTTGTGCAGCTGGTCGGTCTTCGTCATGCCGCCGGCCTGCGTGCAGGTGTGCTCGCCGGTGTGGCAGCCCACGCAGTCGGCGGTGCGCGTCTCGCACGCGCCCGGAGTGCTCATCACCTGCAGCGTCGTGTGGCACTGCGCGCACGAGAACGCCGCGTGCGAGCCGAACGAGACCAGGAAGCAGCGGTCGTGGTCGGGGAAGCGCGCGGGCTTGAACGCGAACGCGCCGTGGCAGCGCTGGCAGTCTTGCGTGAAGCCGAGGGCGCCGTGATCGATCGCCGTGCCGGTCGTGCGCATCAGGTCGAGGCGGTGGCAGTCGGCGCAGGGCACCGTCGGGCGCGCGAAGCGGCGGTCGCGGCTCTCGGCGTGGCACTCCTGGCAGGGGATGATCGCGTGCGCGCCGACGAGCGGGAAGTTGCTGCGCCGGTGCGCGTCGGCGTTGAACGGCGAGCGCCACGTCGTCTCGTCGTGACACGCCTCGCAGTGGGCGCCGAGATCGCCGGTGTGCGCGTCGCGGTGGCAGGCGGCGCACTGCCGCGGCACCGGCTGCGTGAAGTCGACCGGGTGACACCCGCGGCAGTCGACCCGGGCGTGCTTGCCCTTGAGCGGGAAGCCGGTCTTGTCGTGGTTGAACTTCACCTCGCTCCACCCCGAGGCGGTGTGGCACGCCCCGCACTGCGTCATGCCCTGCGAGGCGTGGCCCTTGTCTTTCGGCAAGAGCTTCGGCGGAGCGTCGGACTTCGGGGCGTCGGCCGCCTTCGGCGGAGCGGCGCCGAGCGCGAGCAGCACCAGCGCGGCGAGCGGCAGCATCCTCATGGCTCGAACCCCTGGAAGGCGCCCTGGTGGAAGTCAGAGTGGCAGCCCTCGCACGACTGCGGCAGCGGCTTGTAGCGCACGGCGGTGACGCCGCCGGCGACCTTCACGGGCTTGTGGCACGCCTCGCATGCGAGGGTCGCGTGCTTGCCCTCGAGCAGGAACTTCGTGAACGGAGGCTCGTGCGCGAACTTCGCCGGCTTGAAGCCCTTCGTCTCGTGGCAGCGGTCGCACTCGGTGACCGCGCCGCGCGACGGCGCGAGCTGCCCCGCGTGCACGTCGGCGTGACAGCTCGAGCACGCCGTCAAGAGGCCGCGGTACTTCACCGGCCCGCCCTTCTTGTCGGGCGCGTGGCACTTCTCGCACTCGACCTTCGCGTGCTTGCCGGTGAGCGGGTACTTGCTGTCTTTGTCGTGATCGAAGTCGAGCGCCGAGAACGACTGCTGGCCGTGACAGGTCGTGCAGGCCTTGTCTTTGAACTGGCCGGCGTGCGCGTCGGCGTGGCAGCTGTCGCAGTGGTCGAGCGGGACCTTGAAGTCGAAGACGGCGAAGCTGAACAGCTCGGGCCGCTTCTTCTTCTTCAGATCGGTGCGCACCAGCACGGGGATCTTGCTCTCGAGCGCAGCGCTGCGCGGGTGGCAGGCGAGGCAGCCGACGGTGGCGTGGGCACCGTCGAGCGGGAAGCGCGTCGTCTTGTGCTGGGTGAGCCCGAAGCGCACCGGCAGAAAGCCCTCGACGGTGTGGCAGTTGTCGCAGACCGGCACCTTCGAGAGCTGGCCCAGGTGGCCGTCGGGGTGGCAGTCGCTGCACTGGTCGAACTGCAGGCCCTTGAACTTCGCAGGCCGCCCGGGCCAGGGCCCGTGGCACGAGGTGCACGCCGCGTCGAGGTGCTCGCCCTTGAGCGGGAAGCGGGTCTTGTCGTGAAACGCGCGCTCCTGGCTCGCGTTGCGGATGATCATCCACCCCTGGGTCGAGTGGCAGGTGCCGCACTTCGGGCCGAAGCGCCCCTCGTGCGGATCTTTGTGGCACTCGGTGCAGGCCGCGTGCTCGATGGGCGCGTACTTGAGATACCAGTCGTTCTTCGGAGCGGGGAAGGCCGACTTCTGGCTGTCGTCGCGCACCTTCGGGTGGCACTTCTCGCACGACACGGCCGCGTGCTTGCCGGTCAGCGCGTACTCGGTCTGGCCGTGATCGAAGCCGGGCGCCGGCTTCCACGCCTTCTCGACGTGGCAGCCCTCGCACTGCTGCCCCACCTGGTTGCGGTGCTCGTCGGCGTGGCACGCGCTGCACGCGTTCGGCAGCCCGAGAAAGGTCTCACGCCCGTGCTTCTCGATCAGCGCGAGCGCCGGCTGCAGCGTGATGTACCGCTTCTCGTGGCACTTCTTGCACTCGATGTTCAGGTGGGCGCCGTGCAGCGCCCAGCCCGTGCGCGCGTGGTTGAACGCCTTGATGCCGCCCGCGCCCCACACCACGAGCGGCGCGCCCCGCCCCTGGTGCTCGTGGTGGCACTGCTCGCAGTTGCGCTTGTCGCTCGAGATGCGCCCGTGAAAGCCGCGGCCCTTGCCGATCTGCGGGTTGAGCTCGGTGTGGCAGCTCAAGCACGAGGCCTGCGAGAGCTGCTGCCCGGCCGGGTGGCACTTCGTGCAGTTCTGCAGGCCCTCGAGGTCCTGGTGGGGCTTCGCGAGCTCGCCCGGCGAGAAGAGGTCTGCGAAGGCCAGACACGGTACCAGCGCCCCTGCCACCGCCAGCGCGCGCATCACTTGAAGATCCACGTGTAGCCGAGGAACACCGAGACCGAGATGTGTGCCGTGATCAGGACCACGAGCAGTACCGCGAGCACCACGTGAAACAGGCGCCACACCGCCATGAGCCGCTTGAGCGAGCGGAAGAAGCCGACCTGCACCTGCAGCAGCCGAATGCGGTGAAACGCCCCGACGAAGTCGGCGAAGTGCCCCTGCGTCTTGAACAGGCTGCGCACGCGCATCAGCTCGCGCTCGTCGCGCAGGCGGTGCAGCGGCAGCGCCAGCAGCGCCGCGAACAACGAGCCTTCGGGCTTCTGCACGCCCCGATCGATGAGCTGCGAGATGCGGTTCACGTCGGTCGCGCCGCGCGTGAGGTTGTTGATGCGCACCTTGAGCCGCTCCCACCGGGCGCTCAGCTCGCCGAGCTCTTCGGCGCGCCCCTCGGACGACGGCACGAGCGAGTAGAAGTAGCGCCCGATCGCGCCGGTCAGCACCACGACGCCGAGGGCCGCCGCCGTCGACGTCGCGAGCAGGTTGTTCGACTGGAAGGCCGCGTGAAACGCGATCACGGCCGGCGACAGAAACCCCACGAACTGGTGAAACGTGAGCCAGTTGCGAATCGGGCCCGCGCCCTTGAACGCCCGCACGCGCTTGCGCACCGCGTAAAAGAAGTTCGACATCATCACGAGCGTCGAGACGATGCCGATGCCGTGGCCGATCGGCCCGGCCGGCTTCAAGAAGACGTGCGCGGGCGAGTCACGGCGCTCGGCCAGCGGCAGCTTGTAGTAGTGCCAGCCCAGCACGAGCAGCAGCGAGACGACGAACAGCGCGATGGTGAACAGCGTCAGCGCGAGCGAGCGGCTCTGGGCCTCGTCGCCCTTCGCGCTGCCCGAGCGCGCGCGCGCCTTGCCCTTCTCTTCGCCGTGAAACCGCTTGATGCCGATCTGGTTCTGCTCGAGCCACTTCGAGGGCAGCTCGCCGCCGATGCAGGCGATGATGAAGTCGTTCGCGAGCCGCACGGGCTTGCCGGCCGAGCTGAGCAGCACCTCTTTCGGCGTGATGCCCGTCACCTGCGACGGCATGAACGAGTGAATGCGCCCCTGCGAGACGAGCTCGCGGAAGCGGCGCTTGTTCGCGTCGCGGCACTTCGCGAGATCGGGCTGGCGGTAGCTCAGCGCGACCTCGGCCTCGGTCTCTTCGACGATCTGAATCGCCGCCTCGAGCGCCGAGTCACCGCCGCCGACCACGAGCACCCGCGCGCCCTCGTACTGCTGAGGGTCGATCATGCGGTACGCGACCTTCGGCAGGTTCTCACCGGGCACCCCGAGCTTGCGCGGGCTGCCGTGGCGGCCGATCGCGAGCACCACCTTGCGGCACGCGACCGGGCCGCGGCTCGTGTCGAGCGTGAACGCTCCGTCGGAGCCCGTGATCGAGGCGACCTTCGTCTCGGTCTCGACCGAGACACCGGCCTTGTCGAGCGCCTCGCCCCACATCTCGAGCAGCTCTTCCTTCGAGATGAGCGGCTTGCCGAACTTCCCGTAGAACGGCACGTCGATTCTCTCGGTCATCACCACCTTCTGCCGCGGGTAGTGCGAGATGGTGCCGCCGACCGTCTCTTGCTCGAGCAGGCGGAAGGTGAGCCCCGCCTCTTTCAGGCCCAGCGCCATCGCCATGCCCGAGGGCCCCGCGCCGACGATGGCCACGTCGACCGCGAAGCCCTTCTGGCCCCGCTTCATGGTCCCGCCGAGCCTTCGCGCGCACTGCAGCCCCTGCGTGATGGCGTTCTTGATGAGGCCCATGCCGCCGAGCTCGCCCACGATGTGTATGCCGGGCCGGCTCGTCTCGAAGAACTCGTCGACCTCGGGCAGATCAACTCCGCGCTCACTCGTGCCGAAGACCAGCTTGATGGCGTCGACAGGACACTCGATGGCGCACTTGCCGTGGCCGATGCACGAGCTCGCGTTGATGAGCGACGCCTTGCCCTCGACCGCGCCCAAGATGTCGCCCTCGGGGCACACGCGCAGGCACGAGAAGCTGCCGATGCAGCGGTCGGGGTCGATGATGGGGTGCAGCGTCTGGGGGATGTGCCGGTTCTCGGCGACGGCCTGCTCGAACGCTTCCGTGTCGGCCCGCTCGCGCTTCGTGCGCTTGCGCTGGTACGCCACGACCGCCACGAGCCCGAGGGCAAGCAGAGCCATGAAGCCGATGATGTCGAGACCCATACTCCGGGCCCGTAGGGTACCGTAGCCGACCGATGATCAGGCAGAAACTCTCTGCGACCCCGTCGAGGTGTAGAAAGCGGGCCCGCAGCCAACGATGACCGCGCTCGTCAACATCGGGAAGTACCGCGTGCTGAATCAGCTCGCGACCGGCGGCATGGGCGAGGTGTTTCTCGCGCGCCACGAGGGCCCGGCCGGGTTCACGAAGGTCGTGGTGGTGAAGCGCATTCTGCCGCACCTGGCGCGCGACAAGGCGTTCGTGAAGATGTTCCTCAACGAGGCGCGGCTCGCCGCGATGCTCGAGCACCCGAACGTCGTGCAGATCTTCGAGCTCGCCGAAGAGGCGGGCACGTGGTTCATCGCGATGGAGCCCGTGCTCGGTCACTCGCTGCGCGAGGTCAGCGATCGCATGAAGGAGCAGGCCCGCGCGTTTCCCCCGCAGCAGCTCGCCCGCATCTGCGCCCAGGTGCTGAGCGGCCTGCACTACGCGCACGGCCTGAGAGACTCGAGCGGTCAGCCGCTCGACATGGTGCACCGCGACGTCAGCCCCGAGAACGTGATGATCGGCTTCAACGGCGCGGTGAAGCTGCTCGACTTCGGCATCGCCAAGGCCGCCTCGAGCATGACCGACCCCACGCGCATCGGCGCCGTGAAGGGCAAGTACGCGTACATGTCGCCCGAGCAGCTGCGGGGCGAGGAGCTCGACGGCCGCAGCGACGTCTGGTCGGTCGGCGTCATCATGTACGAGCTGCTCGCGGGGCATCGGCCCTTCGCCGCGCTCGTCGACGCCGAGCTCGCGCGCGACATCGAGACGAAGGCGCACGTGCCGCTCGTGATGGCGGCGCCCGACGCGCCCGACGAGCTCTCGAACCTCATCGAGAAGGCGCTCGTGAAGGACCGTTCGAAGCGGTGGCCGACCGCCGAGGCGTTCGGCACCGCCCTCGAGCGCTGGCTCGAGGGGCAGCGCACCTCGCTCACCAACAGCCAGACCGCCACGTTCATGCGCGAGCTCTACGGGCCCGAGGCCGACCAGGTGCTGCAGTCGGTGAGCACCAGCGGGCGCCTGCTCGAGCAGAAGAAGCCCCAGCTGTACCTGTCGTCGGGCGGCGAAGGCCACACCGCCGTCAACCCCGTGAAGCCCCGGAGCCGCGGCCTCATCTTCGGGGCCGTCGCCGCGGTGCTGCTCGTCTTCACCGTCGGGCTCGTCGTGATGCTCCTCACCCCCGACGAGAGCAGCCCGCCGCCGAAGAAGGTGTCGACGCAGAAGCCGCCGCCCGACGTCTCGCCCGCCGCTGACGCCGGGGCCGCCGCCGTCGCGAAGGTCACGCCGCCCCCCGAGCCCGTCGGCAACCCGCCTCCAGACAGCGACCGCCCGGCTCCGGAAGACGCGACCCCGCTCGACGCGAAGGCGCGCAAGCGCGGTGTGGGCACGGTGGATCTGCGGGTGAGCCCATGGGCGGAAGTGTACGAGGGCCGCAAGCGCATCGGCGTCACCCCGATGGCCCCTTTCGAGCTGCCGGTCGGTCGCCACGTCGTGACGCTGAAGAACCCGCAGCTCGGCGTGACGCGGCAGGTCACGTGCCACGTGAAGAAGGGCGCCCGCGTCACCCTGAAGGTCGAGCTGGCCGAGTGAGCCGACGGCCTGTTGTCTGGCCCGTGAAGGTACCCCTATGGCACGGGCTCCTCGTCGATGGCTCCAAACGCGAACAAGTCATCTGAGGTCCGCCCGGCGCTGCAGCTCGTGCGCACCGACGGCCCGGCCGACGACGAGCTGATCGCGGGCGTGCTCTCGGGCGAGCCGTCGTGGGCCGACGCGTTCGCGCGCCGGGTGTGGCCGACGGTCGTGCTGGCGGTCAGGCGGCTGCTCGGCGAAGCCGACCCCGACGCCGAAGACGTCGCCCAGGTCGCGGTGATGCAGGTGCTCGGCAGCATCAAGCGGTTTCGCCGCCAGGGCACGCTCGACGCGTTCGTGCGCACCGTCACGGCGAACACCGTCTACAAGCAGCTGCGGCGCAAGGGCCTCGAGCGCAAGCTGTTCACCGCCCTCGAGGCCGCAGAGCCCGAGCGCTCGCGGCTCATCGGCCCTCACGCCGCCGTGCGCGTGCGCGACGCCGTCTCGCGCGTGCTCGGGCACCTCGGCCAGGTCGACATGGCGCGCGCCGTCGCCTGGGCGCTGCACGACGTGCACGGCTACGGCCTCAAAGAGATTGCAGAGATCACGAACGTCAGCGAGGCGGCGGCCCAGACCCGCCTGTCGCGCGGCCGCCGCGAGCTCTTGGAGCGGCTGGGCTCCGACACCGCCCTCGCCGAGCTGCTCAGTGAATTGGAAGGAGAGCTGCCATGAAGCCCCACCTGCCCGAAGACCTGCCCGCGCGCCTGTTCCGCGCCGGTCAGCCGGCGCCGCGGCCGACGCCGCCCATGCCCCCTGCGCTCGCCGGCGCGGTGCGCGACCGCATGGTGCGCGACCGCCGCGTGCGACGGCTCGCGCGCGGCGCCGGCCTCGCCCTCGCCGCGGGGCTCGCCGCCTTCGCCGTGGCGGCCACGCTGCGGCTGCAGCACGGCGCTCGCCCGAAAGCCGCCGTCGCCGCCACCGGCGGCGTCGCGGTGCTCACTCCGCTCGGCGGCAAGGCCGTCACCCTCGCGCTCGGCATGCCCCTCGCCGAGGGCTCGAAGCTGGTCACGCACCCTGGCGCCAGCGCGCGCATCGAGCTCGAGACCGGCACCGAGCTGTCGCTCGGCCCTTCGGCCGAGCTCGAGCTCGAGCAGCTCTCGGCGCTCCAGCGGTTCCGCCTCGGGGCGGGCCGCGCGAGCGCATCGGTGAGGCCGCTCGCGCCCGGGCAGCGCTTCGTGCTCGCCACCGAAGACGCCGAGGTCGAGGTGCGCGGCACCCGCTTCGAGGTCGAGAGCACCCAGGTCGACGCCGCGTGCGACGTCGCCACCGCGACCCGCGTCGTCGTCATGGAGGGCACCGTCATGGTCCGCCACGGCGCCGATCAGGTGACGCTCGAGGCTCCGGCGCACTGGCCCTCCTGTGAGCGCGTCGAGGCGACCGCCCCGCCCGAGGCCGAGGCCGAGGCCGCCGTCGAGCCCGCGCCGCCCGCGCCCGCCGCCCGGCCTTCGCTGGCCAGGGTCCCGCGCGCCCGGAGCGTCGAGCTCGCCGAGCTCAACGCGCGCTACCGCGAAGCGCTGGGGCTGAGGCGGCGCGGCGACGTGAAGGCCGCGGTCTCGGCCTTCGAGGCCTTCGCCGAGCGCTACCCCCACAGCCAGCTGGCCGAGGCCGCCCTCGTCGAGGCGCTGCGGCTGCACGCGAAGAGCGACCCCGAGAGGGCCCGGGCGGCCGCCGAGGCCTACTTGACCCACTACCCGCGGGGCTTTGCACGCGACGAAGCCAAGGCGATGCTGGCCCCCTGACGTGGCTCTCATGAGATGGCTGTGGTGTTCGAGCGCGGTGCTGCTCTGGGCCTGCCCCGGAGAGTTCCACTTTCGCGACGACGGCGGCACCACCGGCTGCCCCGCAGCGGGCTGCCCGTTCTCGCTCGTGTGCTCGGCGACGCTGCAGCGCTGCGTCGAGTGCACGGCCGACGCGACCTGTCAGGCGCCCCGGGCGCGCTGCGACACCCCGCGCGGGCGCTGCGTCGAGTGCCTCGCCTCGTCCGACTGCGACGCCGGCAGCGTGTGCGACGCCGACAAGACCGGGCGCTGCGTCGCGACGTGCGTCGGTGACGCGGGCTGCGCGCTGGGCCGGTGCCAGCAGCTGGCCATCGGGCGCGTGTGCAACGCCTGCTACAACGAAGACGTCTGCGAGCGCATGCCGGTGGTGCGCAAGTGCGACGACGCGGTCGGGCTGTGCGTGCGCTGCTCCGAGAACGCGCACTGCGCGGCGCCGACGCCCAACTGTGATCGGCGCACCGGCACGTGCGTCGAGTGCATCGACTCCCGCGACTGCAGTGGAGGCACGTACTGCGCCTGGGGCTCGTGCCGCGCGCAGTGAGCCCCGTGTTCACGGGGCGCCTGATCGGCCGCGGCTGAAGGTACACTGGCCCGATGAGTCGGGCCTTCGGCCGCTTTCTACGCGCAGGTCTTGCGCTGGCCGCGCTCGGCTCCTGCGCGGTCGAGGTCGGCCTGCCGACCGGGAAGCGGTGTGACGCCGATCACCCCTGCCCCTCGGGGCTCGTCTGCAGCGCCGACACGTGCGTGACGCCCGGCGGCAGCTCGGGCGGCGACGCCGGGGGCGCGGCGGGCGGCGGCGGTCAGGGCGGGGGCGCTCCGCTCGCAGGCGGCGAAGGCGGCGGAGCCGGCGGAGCCAGCGGCGGCACAGCGTCGGCCTGCGGGTCGCAGAGCTGCGGCGGGTGCTGCAACGGCGACTTCTGCGAGGTCGGCATTCTGCCGGCGCACTGCGGCTCGGGCGGGCGCGCCTGCCAGCAGTGCCCCACGGGCGGCGCGTGCGAGAGCGGCACCTGCACCGGCTGCGACCCCCAGAGCTGCCCCAGCGGGTGCTGCTTCAACGGCGCGTGCCAGGTCTCGGACACCGCGCGCTGTGGCACGCGCGGGGCGGTGTGCGTGTCCTGCGTCTCGATGACGTCCGACACCTGCACCGCGGGCACCTGCGGCTGCGGCTCGGGGCCGGCGTGCGCGAACGGCCAGCGCTGCGCCGGCGGCGTCTGCACCTGCGACGCCCAGAGCTGCCCGAGCGGCTGCTGCCAGAACGACTCGTGCGTGACGCCGTCGGCGGCGATGTGCGGCACGAGCGGCGGCAGCTGCGCGAACTGCGACCCGGTGCGCGCCGACAGCTGCGGCGGCGGCGCGTGCCAGTGCGGCTCGGGGCCAGCGTGCGCCGTCGGGCAGGCGTGCTCGGGCGGGCACTGCGTGTGCAACCCGCAGAGCTGCCCGAACGGCTGCTGCCAGGGCGACAGCTGCCAGAGCGGCGTGGCGGCGAGCGCGTGCGGCTCGGGCGGGTCGACGTGCCAGACGTGCCCGGCGGGTCAGTCGTGCACCGCCCAGGCGTGCTCGGGCTGCAACCCGACGAGCTGCCCGATGGGCTGCTGCGTCAACGGCGTCTGCCAGAGCGGCACCGCCGTCGCGGCGTGCGGCCGCGGTGGAGCGAGCTGCGCCACCTGCGGCGCGCCGGCGTCGAGCACCTGCGATGCGGGCACCTGCGGCTGCGGCGCCGGGCCCGCGTGCGGCCCCGGTCAGGCCTGCGTGAGCGGCCAGTGCGTGTGCAACTCGACCACGTGCACGAACGGCTGCTGCGACGGCAACACGTGCGTCACGGCCCGCTCCGCGACGCAGTGCGGCCCGAACGGCGCCTCGTGCGCGGCCTGCGGCTCGGCCGCAGACCGGTGCACGTCGGGAGCGTGCAAGTGCGGCACGAACAACCCCTGCCCCACCGGCTCGCGCTGCGCTCCGCCCGGCGTCTGCGTGTGCGACGCGACGAGCTGCCCGAGCGGCTGCTGCAGCGCCGGCCAGTGCATCGCGCCGGCGGCGCAGACCGCGGCGGCCTGCGGCCAGGGCGGCGCGGCCTGCACGCCGTGCTCGGGCGCGACGAACACGTGCACCGGCGGGCAGTGCCGCTGCGGCGGCGGCGCGGCGTGCGGCGCCGGGCAGACGTGCCAGGCCGGAGCGTGCGTCTGCAACGCGAGCACGTGCCCGAACGGCTGCTGCAGCGGCAACACGTGCGTGCCCTACGCGACGCAGACGGCGAGCAGCTGCGGCGCGGCCGGCGCTGCGTGCGCGCCTTGCGACGCGAAGGCCGACCGCTGCACGAACGGCGTGTGCGCGTGCGGCGCGCTGGCTGGCGCCTGCGCGAGCGGGCAGGCGTGCGAGTCGGGCGCGTGCGCGTGCAACGCAGCGAGCTGCCCCGGCGGCTGCTGCGCCGGCGCCGCCTGCCGGCCCGGCAACGTCGCCACCGAGTGCGGCACCGGCGGCGCGCAGTGCGCCTCGTGCGGCGGCGGCATGTGCGTGGGCCAGGCCTGCTCGGGCTGCAGCGCGGCGACCTGCCCGAGCGGGTGCTGCAGCGGCTCGACGTGCATCACCGCGACGACGGCCGGCCAGTGCGGCGTCGACGGCGGCGCCTGCTTCGCGTGCGACGCCGTTCGCGCCAACGCCTGCGCGACGGGCCAGTGCCGCTGCGGCAGCAACGCCCAGTGCCCGGTCGGTCGCCACTGCGTCGGCGGCGCATGCGTGTGCGACGGCACGAGCTGCGCGAGCGGCTGCTGCTCCGCGGCGAACGACTGCGTCGCGCCGCCGACGGCCTCGCAGTGCGGCGGCAACGGGCAGACCTGCAACGCCTGCGACGCGAACCGCGCGAACAACTGCTCGTCGGCGGGCAACTGCCGGTGCGGCTCGAACGCCGAGTGCGGCGCGACGCAGCGCTGCGTCTCGAACCTGTGCGTTTGCAACGCGGCGAGCTGCCCGAGCGGCTGCTGCAACGGGTCGACGTGCATGCCGGGCAACACGCTGACCGCCTGCGGCTCGGGCGGCGCGGCCTGCACCACCTGCAACTCGGGCGGCGCCGACGCGTGCACGGCAGGTCAGTGCAAGTGCGGCCCGGGCGGCCAGTGCAGCGTCGGCGTCGCGTGCACCGGCGGCGCGTGCGCGTGCGACGCGACCACCTGCCCGAACGGCTGCTGCCAGGCCGGCACGTGCTTCCCCTCGAACTCGAGCCACTGCGGCATCGGCGGAGCCGCGTGCGTGGTCTGCGACCCGCAGCGCTCGACGACGTGCGACGCGAGCGGCCAGTGCCGGTGCGGCTCGTACCCGATGTGCACGGGCATCAAGACGTGCCAGCAGGTGCCTCCGGGCCAGTGCGAGGACCCATGAGCGCGACGCTCGCCCTGCTCGTCCTGCTCACCGCGCCCCCCCACGAGCCGAACCCGTTCTTGCTGCAGGCGAAGGTGCTGCAGCAGTCGCTCGAGTTCGAGAAGTGCCTCAAGCGCCTCGACAACGCCGGGAAGTGGAAAGAGACGACCGACGCCGAGCGGGCCGAGATCGAGCTGTACTTCGGCCTGTGCAAGCTCGGGCTCGGGCGCGAGCGCGAGGCCGAGCAGCACATCGAGCGCGCGCTGAAGTTGAACCCTGCGCTCACGCTGCCGCCGCTCAGCGGGCCTCGCGTCGAGAAGGTCTTCGAGAACGCGCGCGCCCGCGCCGGGGTCGCGGCCCCCACGCCCGCGGCCGAGCCCGACCTGCCGCCCGCCGCGACGCCCGCGCTGGTGCCCGACGCACCGCCGCCGTCGCCGCCGCCGGTGGTCGAGGCGAAGCCCGTTCGACTGGGCCCGCCGATCGCCCTCGCAGCCGTCAGCGCCGCTTCGCTCGCCGCGGCGCTCGTGCTCGGCGCCCAGGCCCAATCGGTGGCGGCCGAGTCTCGCGGAGCCGGCTTCGCATCGGACGCGGTCTCGCTCGGGCAGCAGGCCAACACCTTCGCGCTCGGCGCGAACGTGCTCTATGCCGTCGCGGGCGCCGCACTCGTCGCGTGCATCGTGCTGCTCATCGCCCTCAACTGACCCCAGCTCGCGCGAAGAGGGCGCCGCTCCTCCGTAGCTTTGCGGAGGCTGCGTCTCTAGACTGGCGCGCGCTTCGATGAGCCCCTTCCGCCAGGCCGCGGTGGCGTTCGCGGTCGCCGCGTGCGCGGCCTGCACCGTCAACGTCAACGTCGAAGAAGGCAAGGCGTGCGACGAGGCGCACCCGTGCGTCATCGTGGGCCACGCCTGCGTCGCTGGGCGCTGCACCGTCTCGAGCGGCGCGGGAGGAGGCACCGGGGCCGAGGCCGGCGGCGGCTCCGCGGGCGGCACGGCGGGCACGGGCGGCAGCGGAGGCGGCAGCCCCGCATGCGACAGCACGAACTGCCGCGGCTGTTGCCAGGGCGGCCAGTGCCTGGTCGGGTTCGACGTCTCGGCGTGCGGCTTCGGCGGCGCGGCCTGCCAGACCTGCATGGACGGCGGCACCTGCGACGGCTTCAACTGCAGCGGCTGCTCGGCGGCGAACTGCCCCGACGGCTGCTGCTTCGGAGGCGTCTGCAACCCGGGCTCTTCGGCGAAGTGCGGCACGAGCGGCGAGGTCTGCGTGAGCTGCACCTCGAACCCGCGTACCGACCAGTGCGTCGACGGCGCGTGTGGCTGCGGCGACGCCGGCGAGTGCCCGGCCGGCCTCGAGTGCTTCGCGGGGCGCTGCCTGTGCGGGCCGCGGGCGTGCGCGAGCGGCTGCTGCGGAGCCGACGGCGGCTGCCAGAGCGCGGGGCCGGCCACCTGCGGGGTGCTGGGCCGCTCGTGCACCGCGTGTGACGCCGCGAAGGCCGACTCGTGCTCGAGCGCTGGTGACTGCCGCTGCGGCGCTTCGCCGCCGTGCGGCGTCGGCCTCACGTGCAGCGGCGGGCGCTGCGTCTGCGACCCGGCAACCTGCTCGGGCTGCTGCGGCGCCGACGGCGGGTGCCTCGCCGGCACCAGCAACGCGGCGTGCGGCCGCGCCGGAGGCGGCTGCCAGGCCTGCACGTCGCCCTCGACGTGCAACGCCGGCGCGTGCACCGGGTGTGGCGCCGCGAACTGCGCGGCCGGCTGCTGCCAGGGCGGCGCGTGCCAGGCGCCATCGCTCGCCGCGTGCGGGCGCACCGGCAACGCGTGCGTCGCGTGCGGCCCGAACAGCAACGTCTGCGACGCGGGGCAGTGCGGCTGCGGCACCGGGGGGCCGTGCGGCAGCGGCCAGCGCTGCATGAACGGCACGTGCGTGTGCGACCCGGCGACCTGCCAGGGCTGCTGCGACGGCAACACGTGCGTCTTCCCGCGCACCGCGGCGAAGTGCGGCCCCACCGGCGGCACGTGCTCGGCGTGCGGCCCCAACGCCGACAGCTGCGCCGGAGGCACCTGCCGCTGCGGCACCCAGCCGGGCGCGTGCATGGCGGGCTACGCCTGCGTCGCCGGCAGCTGCGCGTGCACGCCGGCGTCGTGCGCGGGCGGCTGCTGCCAGGGCGGCACGTGCGTGCTGACCGGCACCGTGGCGGCGTGCGGCAACGACGGCGGCCTGTGCCGCTCGTGCACCGGCATCGCGAACGCGTGCACGAACGGCGTCTGCCGCTGCGGCGCCGGCGACGCGTGCACGACGGGCGTCACCTGCTCGAGCGGCGTGTGCGACGCCGGCACCGTCGGCTGCAGCCCGACCACCTGCACCGGCTGCTGCAGCGCGGGCGGCAACTGCTACACGGGCCGCACGACGTCGCACTGCTTCACCACCGGCATGGGCATGGCGTGCGACAACTGCAGCGGCACCCGCGCCGACAGCTGCAGCAGCACGCTCGGCTGCGCGTGCGGCGCGAGCCCCGAGTGCGGGAGCGGGCAGCACTGCACCAGCGGCACCTGCTACGCCGACGGCATGGGCCCGTGCGGCGCCTGCACCGGCTGCTGCTCGGGCACGACCTCGTGCGTAGCCGGCACGGCGCAGAGCGCATGCGGGAAGAACGGGGCCGCGTGCCGGAACTGCGGCGCCGACCTGTGCCAGAACGGCTCGTGCAACGACTGACGGCGCATGCCGCCCCTCACCGGGTCGAGCGCTTCGTGTGCGCCGCGCCTTCAACTCAGCGCGAGCGGCGGAGCCAGGTCAGTTCTGCGCGAGGTAGATGACGATGGCGACGAGCGCGGCAGCGCCCGCCACGCCGAAGCAGACGTTCGCGGCGAGCGCCTCGTTCTGGGCGCGGCCGCCCAGCGCGACGGCGTCGGACTCGAAGGTCGCCCCGTGGGAGCCCGCCTCGGACGACTTCGCGAGGCCGCCGAGCACGCCGCCGGCGATCGCGGTCGCGGCGGCGATCGCGCCGACGGTGAGCGGGGCGGCGACGCGCACGGGCCGCGGGGCGGGCTCGGCGATCGCGGGAGGCGGAGGCGGCGGAGGCTCGAGCAGCACGACCGCCGGAGCGTCGGGGGGCGGGGCGACGGCCGGCTCAGGCTCGGGCACAGGCCCGAGCTTCGCGCGCACCTTGTCGACGAGCGCCGTGACCTTGGGGCTCACGAGCGCCGGCAGCTCGATGCCGCGATCGAGCTTGAGCGCCATCTCGAGCCGCTCGACCGCCTCTCGCTCGTTGCCGAGGCCGAGCACGCACAGGCCCGCGTAGAGCTCGATCTCGGCCAGCTGGTGCTTCGTGTTCTCCCACCGGCCGGCCTGCTCGAGGCGCTTGAGGCACTTCTCGAACTCGAGCTTCTGGTAGAGCGCCTTCGCCTGCGTCACGAACGGGTTCGCCGTGTCGGGCGCCGCCGCGAGCAGCACGATCAGAACGGCGGGCATGCGCGCATCCTACGGCGCCTCGAGCAGATCTACCCGCACCGTCGTCGTTCGCCCGTGTGCGATGGTGACGTTCATCGTGCGCGTGATGCCGAGCTTCTCGTTCTTGAGGGTGAGCGTGTGCCGGCCCGACGGGAGCTCGAGCGGCGGCAGCGGCGTGAGGCCCAGGCTCTTCTGACCTTCGAACACCTCGGCCCACGGGTTGACGCGCAGATCGAGCCGCCCCTTGCCGGCGATCGGGCGCGGCTTCACCTCGCCCGGCCGCGCGCCGCCGGCGTCGTGCGCCTCGGCGTCGGCGACGGCGACGGCGACGGCGTCTCCTGCGTCTCGTGGCTCGGGGGGAAGAGGGTCTGTGGCCGCGACCGAGGCGTCGGGCAATGGCGCGCTCACGACCTCGCCGCCGCCCGCCGCGCCCTGCGGCTCGGGCGGGTCGCCCTGCTTCCACAGCGCGACCGCGACGCCGGCGATGGTGACCGCTCCGGCGAGCAGGCCGAGCGCGAGGGGAGCGACGCTGCGCCGCGCGCGTGGGCCGCCGCGCGCCTGCCGCGTCGGGTCGGAGTCGGGGTCGAGCGACCGACCTGCGCCGCCCTGCGAGCCGCCCTGCGAGCCGCTCTGCGCCACGCGGGGGGCGCCACCGCTCGCGGGGACCCCAGGCTCGGACTCGGGCGAGCTCACCGGCTGCTGCAGGGCCACGGCGGCGGCCTGCGGCGTGCTCGGCGTCACGATCGTCGGGAACTCGCCCGACTTCGTCGAGAAGGTCATGCGCATGAACGCCGGCAGCGTGAGGCCGGGGTCGGTCGGCTGAGCGCTGATCCACCCCTCGAGGTCGGCGGCGAACGCCTCGGCGCTCGGGTGGCGCAGCTCCCGGTCTTTCTGCATCGCCTTCGCGACGATCGCGGCCAGATCGGCGGGCACATGCGGCGCCGCCTCGACGAGCGCCGGCATCGGCGCGTCGAGAATGCGCCGCACCAGCGCGGCCTCGCTCGGCGCCGTGTACGGCCGCTTCCCGGCGAGCAGCTCGAAGATGACGACCCCCGCCGCGTAGATGTCGGCGCGGCGATCGAGCGGCTCGGCGAGCAGCTGCTCGGGCGACATGTACGCGTACTTGCCCTTCACCGTGCCGGTGCGCGTCGTGTGCAGCACGTCGGCCGCCTTCGCGATGCCGAAGTCGAGCACCTTCACCGCGCCCGAGAACGCGACCATCACGTTGTCGGGGCTCACGTCGCGGTGAATGACGTTGAGGGGCGCACCGAGCTCGGACACCGCGGTGTGCGCGTAGTGCAGGCCCGTCAGCGCCTGCGACATGATCCGCGCAACGACGATCGGCGGCACGTGCTCGCCTCGCGCCGCCAGCCCCTGCCTCAGCGAGCGGGTCGACTTGCCGTGCACGTACTCCATCGCCATGAACCACGTGCCCTCGTGCTCGCCCAGCTCGATGACCTGCACGATGTTCGGGTGCGTGAGCTGCGCCGCGACCCGCGCCTCGTCGAGAAACATCTGCACGAACGTCGGCTCGCGCGCGAGGTGGGGCAGAATGCGCTTGATGACGACGGTGCGCGCGAAGCCAGCGGGGCCCTCCATTCGGGCGAGGAAGACCTCACCCATGCCGCCCGAGGCGAGCAGGCTGACCAGGCGGTACTTGCCGATGCGCGCCTCGCTCACGGCCACACCCGCACGCCGAGCTCGAGCGCGAACGCGAACGGCGTGACGGTCGCGACCCGCTGGTCGTTCACGTAGACCTGAATCGCGCCGAAGGTCGTGCGGGCCGTCGGCTTCAGCACGAGGGCGACGTAGCGCGACGGTGTGACCGCGAGCTCGAGCGAGAGCTCGGCGGCGCCGCGCCACGACTCTTGCGTCACGTCGCGCCGCTCCATCTCGAGCTCGACGATCAGCGCGTGCGCGAGCACCGAGAACGAAGCCCACGCGCCGCGCCACGCCGCCGCCCGCAGGCCGCCGCGAATCGCGATCTCACGCAGCTTCGCCTCGGCCGGCAGCGGCGAGTTGCCGAACGCGCCTCCGGCGCCTGCCCGCACGAACAGCCAATCGAGTGCCCGCAGCTCGAGCGCGATCGCCCCGCCGAACGCGGGCTGAGTCGACACGAACGAGCTCTCGACGAAGGCTGTCGCTTCGAGGCCCAGCCGGCCGGGCTGCGCCGGCGCGACCGCGGCAGATTCGGGCTGCGCCGCTGGAGGCACGTCGGACACCGGGGGCGGCGGCGCGGGCTCGAGTGGCGGCGCGGGCTCGAGTGGCGGCGCGGGCTCGGGCGGCGGCGCGGGCTCGGGCGGCGGCGCGGGCTCGGGCGGGGCGGGCTTCTCGACCGGCTCGGATGGCGGCGCGTCGGCGCGCAGCTCGGGCAAGAGCGCCCCGAGCGCGTAGCCGATGGCGCGGCCGCGATCGAGCATGCGGTCGCTCTTCTTGAACTCGAGCTCCTTGCCTGCGCGGCCGTCGGGCACCGTGCAGCGCAGGCGCGCCTTTCGCGAGGCCCCCGAGAAGTCGACCGAGACGACGTAGGCATCGGCGGGCAGCTCGCCCGGCTCGTCGCGCAGCTCGATGACGACCCTGCGGTCGAGCGCTTCTCGGAGCGCCTGGAGGGTGCCGGCGGCCCAGTCAGAGCCAGCCTCACCCGCTCCGACGAGTACGATGACGAGCGTCGCTGCTTTCACGGTGCTCTGTTCACTCTAACCGCACCCTCTCGCCGAACCCGACGCAAATTGTGCAGGCTCACGGGTCGACGAGCATGTGCACGACGCGCCTCAGCTCGGTGACTCCCGAGTAGCGCGCGCACAGCGCCGGAAACAGCAGCTCGCGATCAGCGCGCCAGTGCGAGCTCATCGCCGCGCGCAGCCCGTCGAGCGCGGGCTCGTGCTCCCGCGCGTCGCTGCCGCTGATGGTCTGCCAGACGCCCTCGGTGGCCTCGCGCAGCACGCGCTCGCTCGCGAGCAGCTGGGCGGCGACGGTCTTCGGGCGGTGCCCTTCACGCTCGAGCTCGTCGAGCGTGCGCTGCTCGGCCGAGAGGTGATGCTCGATGAGCCTGCGGACCTCGGCGAAAACTTTGCAGGCCGACTGCCGCGAGCCGCGGCTGGCGAGGTGGGCGACGTCGCCCAGCAGCCGCTCGATCAAGGCCTTGTCGCGGTCGAAGAGGGCCGCGACCTCTCGCGCTTGTTCCTCCATCTCGAAAGGCCGCGCGCTGCATGAGGCAGACCAACGCGCTATGGAGCACAAAGCCCCGTGCCGCGCCTCTTTCACCTGAGCGATCTGCACCACCAGCTCGATTGGCGAGCGCGCTCGCTGGGCTCGACCGGCTGGCGCGGCCTCATCGGGCGCGTCGAGCTGCACGGCATGGGGCGCCTCGCGCGCTTCGCCGGCGCACGCGACACCATCTCGCGGCTCGTCGAGCGCGCCCTCGAATCGAACGCCGACCACGTGCTCCTCACGGGAGATCTGACGGCGCTCGGCGACGAGGTCGAGCTCGGCGAAGCGCGAGCGCTGCTCGAGCCCTTGATCTCGGCCGGGCGCCTCGTCGTCATTCCCGGGAACCACGATCGCTACACCGAGGCCCCGCACGAGCGCCGCTTCGAGCGCGTCTTTCGCGATCTGCTCCACTCGGAGCTCGACGGCTTCTCGGACGCGAGCGGCTGGCCGTTCGTGAAGCTGCTCGGCGACCGCCACGCGCTCGTCGGCCTCGACACCACGCGCGTCTCGGGCTGGAGCCACTACTTCGTCGGCCGCACCGGGCCGGCGCAGCTCGGCGCGCTCACGCGCCTGCTCGACGACCCCCGCCTCTCGGGCCGCACCGTGCTCGTGCTCGCGCACCACGGGCCGCACGGGCCCAGCGGCCGCTTCCACTGGCGCGAGTCGGGCCTGCTCGACGGCGACGCGCTGCTCGAGGCGCTGCGCGACCGGCCCGTGGTGCTGCTGCACGGCCACTCGCACCACCGCTACTGGCACCGCGCCGAGGGCGCTCACCCGCACCGCTTCGGCGGCGGCAGCTCGACCGAGCGGCCCGGCTGGTGGCAGATCGAGCTCGACGATCACCGCTACGTCGAGGCCGAGATGGGCCGGCTGCGCTGAGCGGGCCTCGCGAAGAACACCGCCCACAGCGCCGCGGCCAGCGCGAAGCCGGCGACGACGTCGACCGCGTAGTGCTGCTTCGCCGTGAGCGTCGAGACCGCGACGGCCGTGGCCCAGCTCGAGTACAGCGTGAAGACGCCGCGGCGGTGCCGCCACAGCGAGAACGCCGCGAGGTACGAGCCGGCGACGTGCATGCTGGGCAGGCAGCTCGTCGGCAGATCGACCCGGCGCAGGAGCGCGAAGACGCGCACGGTGAAGCCGTCGCCCACCAGGGGAAACGCCTCGCGCGGAAAGGTCGTCGGCCACGCCAGGTGAATCGCCGCCCCCACCGCGAGCAGCGCGAAGTACGCGCGGGCGAACTGCCTCGCCTCGCCCCACGTGCGCACGAGCAGAAAGGCGGTCGCCACCAGCGCGTAGTCGGACACGTAGAGCCACAGCGTCACCGGCACGAACGGCACCGCCGCGTCGAGCCTCGTCCACGGCAGCAGCGCCGGGGTCTTGAGCGGCAGGTGGTTCGGCACCAGGTAGAGCAGCGCGTTCATCGCGCTCGCCCCGGCGGCCAGCAGCACCTTCGCCGGCGCAGCGATGCGCTCGTCGCTCGCGTGCGCGGCGCTCACCGCCGGCCCCCGCGCCGGCGCAGCGCGCTCAGGCACGCACGCACCGCCTCGCGCGACGCCCCGCCCCGCGCGACGACCTCGGGCGCGCGCGGCGGCTCGTACGCGGCGCCCCGGCCCGGCAGCCGGGCGCGCGACGCGTAGAGCCCCTTCGCGTCGCGGCGCGCGCACTCGTCGAGCGGCGTGTCGACGTGCACCTCGAGGAAGCGTGGGGCGCGCGCGCGCGCCCGCGCGCGATACACGCGCCGGTTCGCGGTCGCCGGCACCAGCACGACGTGGCCCTGCGCCGACAGCAGCGCCGCGAGCTCGGCCAGCGCGCGGTAGAAGCGGCCTCGCGCCCGCGCCGAGTAGCCCAGCGAGGGGAACAGCGCCGAGCGCACCTCGTCGCCGTCGAGCAGCACGGCGCGCACGCCCTGGCGCGACAGCGCGCGCTGCACCCGGCGCGCGAGCGTCGACTTGCCGCTCGAGGGCAACCCGGTGAACCACATGACGGCGCCGGCGCTCACGACGCGACGAACATCGCGCCGGCCGAGTCGGGGTCGAAGCGTTCGAAGGCCAGCGCGCGCTCGGCCAGGCCGAGCAGCCGGTCGCGCGCCGGCCCCGAGAGGTTCGGGTAGAAGCGCGGGCAGCACACGACGAGCGCGCGCCACGCGAGATACGGAGCTGCGCACGCGAGCACCTCGTGATCGTGGCTCGCGTCGAGGTACTCGCTCCACAGCGTGCGCCACAGCGGCTCGAAGCCCTTGCGCCAGCGCGCGGGCCGCTCGGCCGCGAAGAACATGAAGTTGATGGCCAGCGCCGTGAGGTCGTCGGCCGGCTCGCCCGCGCAGCCGCGGCTCGCGTCGAGCGCCGTGAAGTCAGGGCCGTCACGGAACACGAGGTTGAACGGGTGAAAGTCGCCGTGAATGCGCGAGAGGCGATGCGCGCGCGGCTTGAGTCGCCACCGCCACTCGACGGCGCGCTGCTCCAACGCCATCAGCCGCGCCGCTGGAGCCCCCGGCACGTCGTCGCCGTACGCGTCGGCGATGCCGAAGATGCCCTCGCCGCTGCCGATGACGTCGCGCAGCGCGCGGCGCCAGGCCACGGGGTCGGGCGGCAGCCGCTGGTGGAGCTCGGCGAGGTACCTCGCGAGCACGCGCACGCGCTCGAGGTCGAGCGGCTCGAGCGGCCCGCCCTCTGCGATGCGGCGCAGATCTTCTGCGTAGGGCCGGCCCTCGACCCACGCGGTGACGAGAAAGGGCTCACCCGCGCCGCTCAGAGAGCGCGGGCCGTCGGGTGTCAGCACGCCGACGTCGAGCGCCGCTGCGTGGCGTGGAATCGAGGGGAAGGTGTCGTGGGCGAGCAGCAGCTCCTGGGCGCGGTCGCTGCGGCGGTCGTGGCCGAACTCGTTCGGGCGGGCGGTGTGAAACACGCAGCTCCAGGCCGTGCCGTCGGCGCGCCTGAGGCCCACCTTCAGCGGCTCGCCGTAGCCCTCGACCTTCGCGGTGCTCTGCGCGAGCCCGCTGTCGGGCGCGAGCGGCTCGACGCTCTCGACCTTCGAGCCGAAGCGTTCGAGGAAGTAGGCGTCGAGCGCCGCTCGCAGGGCGTCACGCATGGGCGTGCACCTGGCGCGGCGCGGGCAGCGGCCACGACGCGGGGAACGCCACGTCGTGGCGCTCGCAGATGAGGCGCGTGGCGATGCGCGCCGACTCGAGAATGGTGGGCAGGCCGCTGCCGGGGCTGGTGGCTCCGCCGGCGAGGCAGGCGTTCGACGGCCAGGGCAGCGCGTTGGGCAGGCGAAACGCGAGCAGCTGGCCGATGCGGTGAGCGGGGCCGAACACGGCGCCGTGCGACACGCCGAAGTCGTGCTCCCAGTCGTGGGGCGTGATGACGGCCTCGGCGCGCAGGTACGGCCGCAGGTGCAGCCGCGTGCGCTGCTCGAGCCGGTCGAGCACGACCTCGCGGAAGCGCGGGGCCCGCTCGCGCCAGTCGATCGGGGCGCGCGTGTTCGGCACGAGCGCGAGCACGTAGAGCGCCGAGTGCCCCGGGGGCGCGAGCGTGGGGTCGCTCACTGAAGGGTTGCAGACGTACAGCGAGAGATCGTCGCCGAGCTCGAGCGTCTCGAAGAGGCGCTTCATCTCGGCGCGGTAGTCGGACGCGAAGAAGAACGTGTGGTGCGCGAGCGGCAGCGGCCGATCGAGCCCGAGGTAGAGCATGTACGTCGAGCACGACTCTTTCAGGTGCTCGAGGCGGTGCGCGTTGAAGCGCAGCGACGGCCCGTGGTCGAGCAGCTGGTGCAGCGCGGCGGCGGCGTCGGCGTTGATGACGAGCTCGTCGCACGGCACGCGCTCGCCGCTCTCGAGCAGCACGCCGGTGCAGCGGCCGGCCGGGTCGACGTCGAGGTGTCGGGCCGCGGCGCCGGTGCGCACGGCCGCGCCCAGCTCGCGAGCGACGCGGGCGAGCGCGGTGCACAGGCCCTGCACGCCGCCGCGCACGTGAGCGATGCCCCACGCGTGCTCGACGTACGGCACCATGCCGAACCCGCCCGGGCAGGTCCACGGCGACATGCCGAGGTACGCCGACTGAAACGAGAACGCGAGCTGCAGCCGCTCGTCGCTGAAGTAGTCGGCCGCCGTCTGGTGCAGCGACTGGCCGAGGCCGACGTGCGGCAGCGCCGCGGCGACGGCCGGCGAGAACAGCGACGCGAGGTTCGGCCAGCTCTTCTGCAGCACCGGGTAGAGGTGCTCGAGCCTCGCGGCCTCGCGCGAGAAGAAGCGCGTCAGGCCGGCCGAGGCGCCGGGCGAGAAGCGCTCGAGCTCGGCGGCCATGCGGGCGTGGTCGCGCCACACGTCGAGCGAAGCGGGCTCGTCGCCGGCGAAGTCGAGCCGGTACATCGGCTCGACCGGCACCACCGTGAGCTCGTTCTTCAGCTCGCGGCCCGCGAGCGCGAACATCTCGTCGAGAACGAACGGCATCATCACCATCGTCGAGCCGACGTCGAACGTGTAGGGGCCGAGCTTCAGGCCACCACTGCGGCCCCCGACTGCGTCGCGCTTCTCGACAACGGTAACGTCGAACCCACGCGCCTGCAGCAGCATCGCCGAGCACAGGCCGCCAGGGCCTCCGCCGACGATCACCACGCGCTCGCGTGCGCTCATGCCCGGGAGTGCAGCAAATGACACGCCACGTCGAAGCGGCCGCACCCGAAGAGCACGCGCCGCACGGCTTGCGCGCCGCACCGCACGAGCGCACCAGGTGCGCAACCGGCTTCACCGCGGAGCGCAGTCGATTGGCACGGCTCTTCAATGCTCGTGGCACCGTGCACGTCACGCTCGCCGGCGCCGGAGTCTCGTCGCTGCTGCTCGCGCAGGCGCTGCTGCGCCAGCGCCGCTGCGAGCGCGTCACGCTCGTCGGCCCGCGCCAGCCGCTCAAGGCCCACCTGCTCTCGTACTGGAGCGACGGCCCCACGCCGTTCGACGCGTTCGAGGTCGCCTCGTGGAGCCGGCTCGACGTGTTCGCCGGCGGCCGGCACGCGCCGCTCGAGCTGCAGCGCTACCGCTACCGTACGGTGCGGGCGCACGCGTGGGCCGAGGCCGCGCTCGCCGAGGTGCTGCGCAGCGGCCGCGCCGAGCTCGTCGACGCGACGGTCGAGCGCATCGAAGACGACCTCACGCGCCCGGCCGTCGTGACCGGCGGCGGGCGCGCGCTCGCGTCAGACTGGGTGTTCACGAGCGTGCCCGGCGCCGACGCGGCGCCCGACGCCTGGCAGCGCTTCGAGGGCTGGCTCGTCGAGGCCGACGGCGTCGCGCAAGGCGCGGCGACGCTCATGGACTTTCGAACCGAGCAGGCAAGCGACCTGCGCTTCGTCTACGCGCTGCCGCTCGGCGGCCACAGGCTCTTCGTCGAGCACGTGAGCCATGAGCCCTGCGACCACGGCCAGGCGCTCGAGCGCTGGCTGGGCGGCGTCGGGGGCCTCGAGCGGTGGAGCGTCGTCGAGCGCGAAGGCGGAGCCACCCCGCTCTTCCGCGACCGGGTGCCGCGCGCCGAGGGCCGCGTGGTGCGCATCGGCGTGGCCGCGGGCCTCGCGAAGGCCAGCACCGGCTACGCGGCGCTGCGGCTGTGGCGCGACGCCGAAGGCATCGCAGAGGCGCTCGGCACGCGGGGCGAGCTGCCGCTGAAGCTCGGGTGGCCGTCGCTGTACCGCGTCGCCGACCGCTTCTTCATCGACCTCTTGCACCGCGACCCCTCGCGCATCGAGCCGCTGCTCGCGGCGCTGTTCTCGTCGGCCGGCGGCGACGCCGTGCTCGCGTTTCTCGACGAGCAGGCGAGCGCGGCCGAGCAGGCGCACGTGGCGCGCGCCATGCCCGAGTGGCTCACCTGGGCGCTGCTCAGCGGCGCGTCTTCAGCGCCTTCAAGTGCGCCTTGAGCGCGCGCACGCGCTTCGCCACGTCGGCCGCGGCGGCCTCGGTCGCGTGCGCCACCTCGGTCACGTACGGGCCGACCTTGTCCTGCGCCTGCATCACGCCGAGATGCGCCTGCAGCCGCGCCTCGCCGACCATGCCCTTCATCTTCTCGGGTCTGGGTTTCATGACCGTGCCTCCTTGTCGGGAACCGAGAGACCTACGATGAGCAGCCCGACCGCGAAGTAGAGCAGCTGGAGCGCGCTCTTCTCTTGCAGCATGAGCCGCTCGGTCACCATGAAGACGATGAGCGAGCCGCCGGCGACCAGCGACGCGAGGCTCGCGAACGGCCTTCGCCCCAGCGTCAGCACGCACGCCGTGAGGTTCAGCCCGCCGACGACGAACGCGAGCAGCAGGCCCGGCACGACGAACGTCTCGAACGGCGCCTCGTGGAGCAGCGCGATGGGCGCCAGCGCCGACCCGCGCGGGAAGGCCACGAGCAACAGGCCGCCGGCGAGCGCAGTGAGCCCCACGAAGCCCTCGAGCAGCGACTCGAGGCCCGCGACGCGAGGCCGGCCGCTCAACCGCTCGACGAGGGCGCTCACGGCAGCACCGCGCTGATGGGGCCCGGGCCTTCGGCTTCGTGCGGTGCGTTCTGCACCACGCAGTTGCCGAAGATCGTGTTGATGCGCACCTTGAGAACCGGCTCGCCGAGGCCGGTCGCGTAGCGCGCGTTGCCGAACGCCGCCGCCGACTTGTCGGGCAGGCGCAGGTCGCCGAACGCCGCGTTGCCCTCGACGACGGTGGGCAGGGCCGGGTCGATCGTCACGGTGGCGCTGCCGAAGATGACGTTGACCTCGATCACCGCGGGCTCTTTGGGCCGGTCGAGCCTCGTCAGGTCGATGGCGCCCTGGCCGAAGACGACGTCGTACTTCATCGACGGAGCTGCCTTCGTCGGCGCGAACGTCAGCTCGCTCATCACCGCGGCGCCACTCGTCGTGGTGTCGACGAGCCGTGGCGACCACGCTCCGATGAGCATTCGCACGCCGAAGAAGATGAGCAGCAGGGCGAACGCGCTGCGCAGGAAGGGGAAGTGAATCTTGAAGATCGCCTCGAGCAGAATCGACACCCCCGCAAGCAGCACCAGGGCGCCGATGACGATGGGGAACGTCATTCGCATGTGACCTCCTTCCGGTCGAGCTGTGGGGCAGCAAGCGACGTGCCCTCACCTCCCGGGCATGGCGCTTGAAACGGCACGAGGCGATGCCCACCCCCGCGCAGAGCCTGCGCATCACTGGCGCTTCGAGCGCCGATGCTGCATCGGGTAACGCCGCGCCGTGGTGGGCGGTGCCGGCCGCGGCGCTCCTGGAGCGGCTGGGCAGCTCGGCGGTGGGGCTCACCTCGGCCGAGGCCGCGGCGCGCCTCGCGCGCGACGGCGCGAACACGCTCGTCGAGCACCGCATGCTCGGGCGCCTCGGCGTGCTGTGGGAGCAGATCAAGAGCCCGCTCTTGCTCTTGCTCTTCTTCGCGGCGATCGCGTCGGGCGTGGCCGGCGAGTGGAGCGACGCCGCCATCGTCGGCGCGATCGTGCTCGTGACCGTCGCCGTCGGGTACTCGCGCGAGTACAAGGCGCAGGCCGCCGTCGCCGCGCTGAAGGCGCGCATCGCCACGCGGGCGAGCGTGCTGCGCGACGGCAAGCCCACGCCCGTGCCGTTCGACGCCGTCGTGCCCGGCGACGTGGTGCTGCTCGCGGCCGGCAGCCTGGTGCCCGCCGACGCCGCGCTGCTCGAGGCCGTCGACTGCCACGTCACCGAGTCGGTGCTGACGGGCGAGAGCTTCCCCGTCGAGAAGGAGCCCGGCGCCGCCCCGGCGGGCGCTCCGCTCTCGCAGCGACCCGGGGCGCTGTTCATGGGCACGAACGTTCGCAGCGGCACGGCGAAGGCGGTGATCGCGGCGACCGGCACCCGCACCGAGCTGGGCGCGATCGCCGAGCGGCTCGCGCTGCGGGCGCCCGAGACCGAGTTCGACCGCGGCGTGCGCAGGTTCGGCTATCTCGTCACCATCGCGATGCTCGCGATGACGCTCGGCGTGTTCGCGGTGCACGTCATCAGCGGCAGGGCCCCGGTCGAGACGCTGCTCTTCGCCATCGCGCTCGCGGTGGGCCTGAGCCCCGAGCTGTTGCCGGCCATCTTGAGCATCAACCTCGCGCGCAGCGCCGAGGGCATGGCGAAGCACGGGGTGCTCGTGCGCCGCCTGTCGGCCATCGAGAACCTCGGCAGCATCGACGTGCTGTGCACCGACAAGACGGGCACGCTCACGCGCGGCGTGGTGAGTGTCGAGGGCGCGTGGGGCCCGAACGGCGAGCGCTCGAGCGAGGTGCTTCAGCTCGCGGCGCTGAACGCCGCGCTCGAGGCCGGGCTGTCGAGCCCGCTCGACGAGGCGATTCTCGCGGCGCAGCCCGCAGCGCTCGACGGCCTCACGAAGCTCGCCGAGGTGCCGTTCGACTTCGTGCACAAGCGCATCAGCGTGGCGGTCGAGGGGCCGAAAGGCGTGCAGCTCGTCACGAAGGGCGCGCTGGCCCAGGTGCTCGAGGTGTGCGCGCTCGACGACGGCGCCCGGGCCGCAGCGCTGGCCCGAGCCGCCGCGTGGAGCCAGAGCGGCATGCGCGTGCTGGGCGTGGCGACGCGGGCGGTGCCGGCCGCCGTGACGTACCGCCGGGCGGACGAGCGCGACATGACGTTCGCGGGCTTCGTCACCTTTCTCGACCAGCCGAAAGAGGGCGCCGCGCTCGCCGTGGCGGCGCTCGGCCGGCTCGGCGTCGCGGTGAAGATGATCACGGGCGACAACCGCTTCGTCGCGCAGCACGTGGCCTCGCTGGTCGGCCTGGCCGGCGGCCGCGTGCTGACGGGCGAAGATCTCGATCGGCTCACCGACCCGGCGCTGTGGCGCGAGGCCGAGCAGGTGCAGCTGTTCGCCGAGGTCGACCCGAACCAGAAGGAGCGCATCATTCGCGCGCTGCGAAAGAGCGGCCACGTGGTGGGGTTCATGGGCGACGGCGTGAACGACGCTCCGGCGATGCACGCGGCCGACACGAGCCTGTCGGTCGACGACGCCGTCGACGTCGCGCGCGAGGCCGCCGACTTCGTGCTGCTCGAGAGCGACCTCGACGTCATTCGCCGCGGCATCGAAGAGGGCCGCAAGACGTTCGCGAACACGCTCAAGTACCTGAACATCACCATGAGCGCGAACCTCGGCAACATGGTGAGCATGGCGGTGATGTCGCTGTTCCTGCCGTTCTTGCCGCTGACCGCGGGGCAGATTCTGCTGAACAACTTCCTCTCGGACGTGCCGGCGGCGGGCATCGCTGGCGACAGCGTCGACCCCGAGCTCATCGAGCGGCCGCGCCGCTGGCACATGAGGTCGATCGCGTGGTTCATGGTGCAGTTCGGCCTCTTGAGCTCGCTGTTCGACTTCGCGACGTTCGGGGCGCTGCTCTTGCTGTTCGGGGGCGCGGCCGACCTCTTTCACACCGGGTGGTTCGTCGAGTCGCTGTTGACCGAGCTGTGCGTCGCGCTGCTCGTGCGCTCGCGGCGCCCGTTCTTCAAGAGCCGGCCGGGCCGCGTGCTGTTGTGGACGACGCTCGCCCTCGTGCCGCTCACCGTCGCGATTCCCTACCTGCCCTACGCGTCGGTGCTCGGCTTCGTGCCGATGCCGCCGCTGCTCGTGCTGACGCTCGCCGGCATCACCGTCGCGTACATGCTCGCGGTCGAGGTGCTCAAGCGGTGGCACTGGCGCGCGAGGCCGCACCGCCCCCGGCCGGCCAGAGCGCCCGGCTGAGCCAGCGCCGGGTCTGCAGCGCGACCTCGACGAGCACCTCGAGCGGCGCCTGATCGTCGACGAACGAGAGGCCGCTGCCGTTCGGCAGCCGCTCGAACGCGTTCACGCTCGCGCTCATCGACTCGGGGTCCGACCGCGACGCGATGAGCAGCGCCGGCGACGCCACGTGCCTGAGCGAGAGGCGCGTCAGCGCGGGCTGGGCGTCGAACACCACGACGGTCTTCACGAGCGCGGGCGCGAGCGCCGCTGCCGCGAGGGCCCCCGTCGCCCCCGTGCCCAAACCCAGCACGGCGGCCCGCAGGCCCGCGCAGGCGGGCTCGTTCAACGCCCAGCGCGCGACGGCGGTGAGCAGGCGCCCGTGCGTCGCAGGCGTGTCGAGCCAATCGCCGAGCCCCCGCGACACGAGCGCGGTCGCGAAGTGGCCGTGCTGCAGACACCACGCGAGGCCGACGTTGCGCGCGTGCAGCGCCGGAGCGTCGTGGTGCGCGATGACGACGAGGCCGTGCGGCTCGTCGGGCACCGCGAGCTCGACCGTGACCTTCGGCCTCAGCGGCGTCACCTCGAGCTCGTGAGAGGCGACGGTCATGACGAGAGCGGCGCGCGGCGCTTCTTCGGCTGGCCGGGCTGCGGCAGCGGCTCGGCGGGCGGCAGCGGCCGCCGCTTCTCGTACGGCTGCGGCTCGATGCGAAACGGCTGCGCGGGCTCGGGCCGGCGGTCGGGCGGGCGCTCGAAGCGGTGCGGCGGAGGCAGCGGCGCCGGCGCTGGCGCCGACGGCAGCCTCGGCAGCGCGCGCTCGGGCGGCGGAGGGGGAGCGGGCGGCGGCGGGGCCGGCACGTCGTGCCGCACCGGCGGAGGCGGCGGCGCACCGATGACCGGCGGAGGCCGCGGCGCAGCGGGCGGAGGCGGCGGCAGCGGCCGAGCGGGCGGCGGGCCGACCCTCACGGTGTCGACGGGCGTGCCGGTCTGGCGGCCGACCCAGGCGGGGTCGGGGCCGCGGGGCACCGGCTGCGCGTCGTGAAACAGCCCCGACGCCCGCTCGTCGTCGACGCGGTGGCGCCAGGCCTCGTGGTGGTGGAAGTGGTGCACGTCGACGAAGCACCAGCGCGGCCGGTAGAGCGGCAGCTGCAGCTCGATGCCGGGCGGAGCCAGCGGCACCCAGCCGACATAGCCGTCGGTCGTTCGCCACTCGACCCAGGCGGGGCCCCAGACGTCGTCGGGCACCCAGACCCAGCCTTCGAGCGGGTCGAGGTACCAGCGCCCGTAGTGGAACGCGGCCCAGCCCCACGGCCACTCGCTCTCGAACACCCACCCGTGCTCGGTCGACACCCACTGGCCTTGAGTGACGTACGGGACGAAGGCCGAACCGACGACGTGCGGGTGCGGTCGCCACACGCGCCCGAAGCGCGCCACCACCACCCAGGTGCCGTGCGGGCCGAGCGCGTCGTCGAACGCCGAGACCGCGACGCGCACCGGCGGCGGGGGCGGCGGGTGCCGGACGACGGGGGCCACCACACAGGCGCTGGCCGAGAGGCCGAGCGCGGCCACGAGCATGTTCGCGAGCGGGCTCATGTGCGCTCAGGTCTGCAACGCGCGTTCCGCGGTGCGGGCCCGCCTCGTCGCCGCAAGCACTGCGCGGGTGCGCCGCTTGCGCAGGGCGTGATCGACGCTGAGCCTGCCGGCGCCGTGAGCCGCGACCATCGCGAGCGCGCCGGCGAGGCCGAGGTGAGCGAGGCCCAGGGCGCGGCCGAGCTCGAGCTCGACGCTCGGCGTGGCGACGAGCAGCTCGACGACGCCGTAGACCATCATCGCCACGGCGAAGAGCCGCGCGCGAAAGCCGACGGCGAGCGCGAGGCCGCCGAGCAGCTGGAGCGCGACGGCGACGGGCAGCAGGCTTCGCACGTCGAACGGCAGATCCTGCAGCGACGCGAGGGTGACGCTCCACTCGGCGATGGTGCTGAGGGCGCTGCCGATGAACACGAGGCCGAGGAAGAGGCGGCCGGTGGCGAACAGCCCCATCTGCCACGAGCGTCGCTTGTCGCGCCGAAGCTGCGCGCGCTCCTTCGCGTCCTCGCGAGCGATGCGCGCGTATTGAAGATCGTCGGAGGCCACGACACGTGGGAGTGCAGGGCACATGCCTTGCCTCCTCACCGCTCGGACACTCTCGAGGAGGCAGACCATGACCCCCCTGGTGCACGATCTGCGCGGCCACCCACGCTTCGCGGGCGCAGAGGCGATCTTCGAAGCCATCGTGGGCCTCACCGCGCTCTCGGGCGGCCTCACGCTCGCGTTCTCGCCCGACGGCAGCGCCGCGAAGCTGTCGCCCTCGCTGCTCGAAGGCACGGGCTTCGGCAGCTACCTCGTGCCGGGGCTCCTGCCGGCGCTCGTCGTCGGTGGGCTGAACCTGTTCGCGGCGCTGCAGACCCTGCGCCGCCGGCCGTCGTCGACGCGGGTCTCGATGCTCGCGGGCGGCTCGATCTCGGCGTTCGTCATCGTCGAGCTGATGCTGACGCGCGCGTTTCACCCGCTGCAGGTGCTGATGCTCGCGCTCGGCCTCGCGATCGTCTGGCTCGCGCTGCCGGCCCGCTCGACGTGAGCCGGCCCGACGACGCCGCGCGCTGTCGCTCCCGTGCCCCTGCGCGTCGAAGCCTACGCCGCAGGGGCGGCGACGCCTTCGCGCTCTCGGCCCCTCACGACGCGCTGCCCGGCGTGCGGGCCGCGGGTCTCGGTGACGACCGTGCACTGGCTCTCGTGGCCGTCGCGCTCGAAGTAGATGACGACCCAGTCGCGGGTGCAGCCGAGCCGGTGCGCCCGCGCGGTGTTCGAGTACATCGCGGTGAACGTGAAGCCACCTGCCTCGGTGTGGAGCACGGGCAGCCACGCCTGGTGCGTGGGGTTCAGCCGGGCGGGCGCGATGCGGGGCAGCTCGTCGCGCTCGGCCTTCGCCCGGTAGTCCGAGTCGATGACCATGAGCGTCTCGACCGACGGCAGCGGGTGCGGAGGCTGCTCGGCGGCCGCGGGGCCCGTGCGCCGATACGCGCGACGCATCGAGTGCTGCAGCATGCCGGCGATCGCCTCTCGCACCAGCGCGACGCGCCGGGGGCCGAAGCCGGGCACGCGCTCGAGGGTGCCGTCGAGCGCCGCGACCTCGAGCTCCTCGAGGGTCTCGATGCCGAGGCGCGCGTGGGCGTTGCGCGCGAGGGTCGGGCCCATGCCCGGCACGGTGAGGAAGAGGTCTTCGGGCGAGACGTGGCCCTCGAGGCGCTCGAGCATGCGCAGGTGGCCCGTGCCGATGAGCTCGCGCACCGCCGAGGCGATGCCGTCACCCACCGCGAGCGCCCGCTTGAGGCCATCGGTGCCGCCGCCCGCCACGAGCGGCTCGAGCGGCTCGGCCGTCTTCGCCTTCTCGGCCGCGGCGCGCCATGCGTCGACGCGGTATGGGTTCGCACGCTGCGCTTCGAGCAGCTTCGCGAGGCGCTCCAGTGTCGCTGCCACGGTCGCGTTGTCCATGCCCCGCTGCTCAAGCAAGAACCGGGCACGGTTGAAAAGCCCCCTCTGGGCCCGTGAACGCGCAACTCGTGCGCGAAGCGGCACCAGGAATACGTGTGCGTGCGCGGCATGAGCGCTGCACCCCTTCAGGCTCATCATGGCCACCAAAGCCCAGCTCTTCCGATACGACGCCGAACGCAGCAAACCGAAGCGGGCCGCGCGCGCGACCCAGGCGCCGAAGCGGCGCAGCACGGAAGACCGCGGCGCCCGCAACGTGTCGCTGCGCGCGGGCAAGAAGGCGACGGTCGCGACCGAAGAGACGGCGTCGAAGCCCTCGCGCAAGTCGAGCCGCCCGAGCGCTCACCGGGGCAAGAACAGCACCGTGCTCGAGTACGTCGCGCGGCAGAAGAGCTACTCGCCCGAATCCCGCCACGACAAGAGGTGACCGATGCTGCCGGAAAAGACCTTGGACGACCTGCCGGGCGCGCTCGAGCGCGAGCACGCGCTGCTGCCGGTGCTCCGGCGGCTCGGAGTGCCCGAGGCCGAGCTGCGCGTGCTCGAAGGCGACGAGCACCTGCTGCGCATTCTCGCCGAGGCGCACGAGCGCGACGAGCTCGAGCAGGTCTTGAAGTGGCACGCGAGCCGGCTCGCGCGCGTCGCCTCGCTCACATCGCCGGTGAAGCCCGACGCGGCCGGCGAGTGAGCGCGCGGCGCAAGAGCTTCTGCAGCTCGACGAGCGTCACGGGCAAGAGGCCGAGCGCCGCCGCCGACAGCCACTCTTCGATCGACAGCGGCGCGACGTGCAGCAGCGCGCGCGTCGCGTCGACCTGCACCAGGAGCACCTGCATCGCGACCGCGCCGCCGACGACGGCGAGCAGCACGAGGTTCTTGAACGCGCCGACCTCCCAGAAGATGCGCATCGGGCTGCGGGCCGAGAACGCCTTGAACACCTCGACGAAGACGATGAGCGCGAAGGTGAAGCTGCGCGCCGCCGTGACGCCGCCGTGCTGCAGCGCCCAGACGTAGACCGCGAGCACGAGCGCCGTCTCGAGCAGGCCGGCGCCGACGATGCGCAGCCACTCGTGGCCGCCGAGAATCGCCTCGTCGATGCGCCGCGGCGGGTGCTTCATCACGTCGCGATCGGGCGGGTCGTTCACGAGCGCGATCGCCATGAAGCCGTCGATGACGAGGTTGATCCACAACAGCTCGAGGGGCAGCAGCGGCGCGGGCAGGCCGGCGACGGCGGCGACGAACATGAGCAGCAGCTTCGCGGTGTTCCCGGCGAGCAGGTAGACCAGCACCTTGCGGATGTTGTCGAAGATGCCGCGGCCCTCGCGCACCGCCGCGACGATCGACGCGAAGTTGTCGTCGGTGAGCACCATGTCCGACGCCTCGCGCGTCACCTCGGTGCCCGTGCGGCCCATGCAGACGCCGATGTGCGCCTCGCGCAGCGCCGGGGCGTCGTTCACGCCGTCGCCGGTCATCGCGACGACGGCGCCGCGCTCTTTCCACGCGCGCACGATGTTCAGCTTCTCTTCGGGCGTCGCGCGCGCGTGAACGTGCTCGATGCCGAGCTCCTTCGCGACGGCGGCCGCGGTCGCCGGGTGATCGCCCGTGATCATCACCGTGACGATGCCGGCCTCGTGCGCCGCCTTCACCGCCGCGATCGCCTCGGGCCGCGGCGGGTCGGAGATCGCGACGAGCCCGAGCAGCTCGAGCTCTTCTTCCTCGGCCGTCGCGCCCCGGGCCACGGCGAGCACGCGCAGGCCCCGCGCGGCCATTCGCACGGCCACCTCGGCGGCGCCCTCGACGCCCGAGACGCAGCGGGGCAGCAGGGCCTCGAGCGCGCCCTTCACGTACAGCCGGCCGTCGCCGCGCCAGACCGACATGCGCTTCCGCTCGGAGTCGAACGGCCGCTCGGAGACGCGCGGCCTCGCCCGCTCGAGCTCTCCGCGCTCGATGCAGCGCTCGCGGGCCGCGTGCAGAATGGCGAGCTCGGTGGTGTCGCCGATCGCGGGGCGGCCGTCGTGCGCGAGCTCGGCGTCGCAGCACGCGGCCGCGGTCTCGAGCAGCGCGTGCTCGTCTCGGCCCCACAGCTCGCGCACCGTCATGACGCCCGTGGTGAGCGTGCCGGTCTTGTCGGTGCAGATGACCGACGCGCAGCCCAGCGTCTCGACCGCCGGCAGCCGCCGCACCAGCGCGTGGCGCTTCGCCATGCGCTGCACGCCGATCGCGAGCGCGATGGTGACGATCGCCGCCAGGCCCTCGGGCACCGCCGCGATCGCCAGCGCCGCGGCCGCGCGCAGCACGTCGAGCACGGCGCCGCCGCGGAAGAGCTGCACCGCGCCGACGACCGCGACGACGCCGATGCAGCCCAGGAGCAGCATGCGGCCGACGACCGCGAGCCGCCGCTGCAGCGGCGTCTCACCCCCGCTCGCCGTCGCGAGCAGCCCGGCGATGCGACCCAGCTCGGTGCGCATGCCGGTCGTCAGCACCTCGGCGGTGCCGGTGCCCTTCGCCACCGACGTGCCCATGAAGACGTGATCGGTTCGCTCGGCGAGGGGCGTGTCGGCCGGCGTCGGCGCGTGCGACTTCTCGACCTGCTCGCTCTCGCCGGTCAGCGGGGCCTCGTTCGTGGCGAGCCCGTGAGCGCGCGTGAGCTTCGCGTCGGCCGCAACGACGTCGCCGGCCTCGAGCATGAGCACGTCGCCGGGCACGACGTGCGCGGCGGCGATGGTCACGGTGGCGCCGTCGCGCCGCACCCTCGCCCGGGGCGCCGTCATCGACTTGAGGGCCTGCATCGCGGCTTCCGCGCGGTACTCCTGAAAGAAGCCGACGGCCGCGTTCAGCACCACGATCGCCCCGATGGCGATCGCGTCGGCCACCTCGCCCAGCACGACCGACACGCCGCAGGCCGCGATGAGCAGCAGCACCACGGGGCTCTTGAACTGCTCGAGCAGCATGCCGGCCACCGACGGCCCGTCGGCGTGCTGCAGCTCGTTCGGGCCGTGGTGCTCGAGCCGCTTCGCGGCCTCGGCGGCGCTCAGCCCGTGAGGAGCGTGGGTCACTTCGCCAACGCGCGCAGGGTCTCAAGACGCCGGGCGACGTCGTCGGGAAGGCGCGTGCCTCCACTTCCTGAATAATCGAACAGGGTGCGGCCGGCGAGCCGTTCGACGCAGCGGCGGGCGAGGTCGGTGTGCGGGTTCTCGCGCACGCAGGCCTCGAGGTAGATGCCGTCGAGCGCCCACAGGTCGGGGTCGAGCGTCGCCCCGGTCGCGAGCCCGAGCTCGAACAGCGCCTTGCCGCGCCACGAGGCCTTCGGGTCACGCTCGAGGGCCAGCGACAGATAGGCGGTGGTGCGCAAGAGCTTCACGCGGTCTTCCTCGCGCGGGTAGAGCGTGCTCTCGACGTCGGCGAAGTCGGTGAGCTCGCTCGCGCGATCGTAGAGCGCGTCGGCGGTCGCGGTGGCGGCGACGAACCGCTCGGCGGCCCAGGCCTTCGCGTCGTTCAGCTCTTTCACGCAGGTTCGGCGGCTCGAGGCCGACAGCGCCCGCGAGGCGCACCGGGTCTCGAGCAGCGCGATCGCGGCCTGGGGGTCGTCTTTCGCCCGCACCGCCACCGACAGGGCCGAGCGAAACGCGTGCAGCTGCTCGAACACCTCGGCGTCGGTCTTCGCGGGCCGCGACAGCGCGTCGCCCCACAGCGCGAGCGCGGCGTCGAACTGCCGGGTCGCGGCGAGAAAGTCGGCGCGCTCCATCGGCGGCAGGCCCGCACCGTCGGCGGCGCGGCCGGCCCGGTTGAAGTCGGCGGGCGAGAGCTGGCGCGCGTGGCACGACAGGCACAGCCCCGTCGCGCCGCGCAGCCGCAGCCGCGCGGCCTCGGTGCGCCCGGCCGAGAGATCGCTCTGGGCCCACGTCACGGCCTCGCCGAACAGCTGGCTCAGGGCGGCGGCGGGCTCCTGGGTCTGCGGCTTCTGGAAGCGGTGGCGCGTGCGGGCGAGCACCGCGACGCTGCCGTTCACGACGCTCGCGTTCACAGGGTCGGCGAAGGCCTGCGGGCTCGCGAGCAGCGGCTGCAGCGCGACGAGCGCCGCGAGGTTGCCGCGCATGGTGCCCTTCACGTCGTCGGCGGGAGCCGGGGCGGCCGCGACGAGCGCCGCCAGGGTGAGCGAGAGGCTCACGACGCGGGCCTCATCAGCCGCTCGGCGACGTTCTCGGCGGTCAAGAGCCCGGCGAGCTGCCCGTGGTCGACGACGATCGCGGTGCGCGAGTCGTTGGCGCGCATGACCTCGAGCGCGGCCGAGAGCGGAGTCGACGACTCGAGGGTGGTGAGGGGCCCGTGCAGGGCGTGGGCGACCGGGGCGTTGTCGCCCTCGAGCTCGGCGGTGGCGACGAGCTCCTCGCGCGAGAGCAGGCCGACGACCCGGCCGCCCGAGCGCACCGGGAAGTCGTGCTGGAAGCCGCGGGTCGAGAGGTCCATCGCCTCGCAGATCGGGGTGTCGGCGTCGAGCGAGGTGAACGACGAGACCATCGCGTCTCTCACCTTGAGCGGCGCGAGCTTCGCCTGCAGCTTCGCCACGACGCGCTCCTGCTCGGCGCCCATCCACACGAAGAGCGCGATGAGCAGGAGCCCAGGCGAGAGCAGCACGCCGGCGCCGGCGAAGGCGAACGCGAGCACCTGGCCGATGCGGGCGGCGATCTCGGTCGCGCGCTCGCGGCTGCGGCCTCGCGCGAGCAGGGCGCGCAGCACGCGGCCCCCGTCCATCGGGAAGGCGGGCACGAGGTTGAAGACCGCGATCGAGAGGTTGATGACGAGCAGCTTGCCGAGGAAGGGGCCGCCGACGAGCTGCAGCACGCGCGCGTCGATGACGAGCTGACCGAGCACGAGCCCGGCGAAGAGCAGCGCCGCGAGCGCGACGTTCACGAGCGGGCCCGCGAGTGCGACCGCGATCTCTTGCGACGGCCGCTCGGGCAGTCGCTCCATCGAGGCGACGCCGCCGATGGGTAACAGCGTGATGTCGCGCGTCGTGATGCCGTAGCGCCTCGCCACCAGCACGTGCGCGAGCTCGTGCAGCGTGACGAACGCGAACGTGCAGGCGCCGAGCGCGAGCCCCTCGACCAGGAGCGCCGCCTTGCCCTGCTGCAGGTGCTCGAGCACCACCCACGCGAGGAAGAGCACCATCGTGAGGTGCACGCGAATGTCGACGCCCGCGATGCGCGCGATTCGAAACGACCAGCGAAACGAGGGGCGTTGGGTGCTCATGGCCGCTATCGCTTCAAGGGCCGTGCCCCTCCCGCGCCGGGCGCGGAAGTTGCTCAGCGCAAACCGCCATGACCACTTCCTCACGCAACTTTCGCCCGCAGCCTTCCCGCCGTGCAGAATCTGCGCGCCGCCCGTCGTCTTCTGCGCGCAAGGCCCGCCGCGGCAAGGGCGCCGCTCGCCCGTTCGTGTTCGACCTGTCGAACTTCAAGGGCGCGAAGACTGCCGCTGGCGCCGAGGGCATCGCGACCTTGCTCGGAGGCAAGGGCGCGAAGCTCGCCGAGATGGCGTCGCTGAAGCTGCCCGTGCCGCACGGCTTCGTGGTCACGACCGAGGCGTGCCGCGCGTTCATGGGCAAGAACGAGGCTCCGGCGAGGCTGTGGGTCGAGCTCGACGCGGCGCTCGTGCGGCTCGAGGAGGCGACCGGCAAGCGGCTCGGCGACCCCGAGTCGCCGCTGCTCGTGTCGTGCCGCTCGGGCGCCAAGATCTCGATGCCCGGCATGATGGACACGGTGCTCAACATCGGCATGAACGACGCCGTCGCCGAGGGGCTCGCGCGCGCGACCGGCGACGCCCGCTTCGCGTACGACGCGTACCGCAGGCTCGTGCAGATGTTCGGCACGGTGGTGCTGGGCGCCGACGACGAGCCGTTCGAGGCCGAGCTCGCCGCGCGCCGCGCCGCGCGCGACGTCGCGAACGACGCCGAGCTGCCGGCCGAAGACCTGCGCGAGATCACGGCGGCGTTCAAGAAGCTCGTCGCCTTCCCCGAAGATCCGCGCGAGCAGCTCAAGGCCGCCGTGCTCGCCGTCTTCCGCTCGTGGAGCGGCAAGCGCGCCCACGACTACCGCACGGCCGCCGGCATCCCCCACGACCTCGGCACCGGCGTGAACGTCGTCGCCATGGTGTTCGGCAACCTCGGCAGCACGTCGGCGACCGGCGTCGCGACCACGCGCGACGTCACGAACGGCGCGCCGCAGCTCGAGGGCGACTTCCTCGTGAACGCGCAGGGCGAAGACGTCGTCGCCGGCACCCGCGCGACGCGGCCCATCGCCGAGCTCGACGCCCTGTTCCCCGAGGCGTCGGCGCAGCTGAAGGCGATCTGCACGAAGCTCGAGCGGCACTACCGCGAGGTGCAGGACGTCGAGTTCACCATCGAGCGCGGCACCCTGTGGATGCTGCAGACCCGCAACGCGAAGCGCACCGCGCAGGCGGCGATTCGCATCGCGGTCGACCTCGCCAACGAGCGGCTCATCACGCGCGACGAGGCCGTGCTGCGCATCACGCCCGACCAGGTCGACGCCTTCCTGCACCCGCAGTTCGACCCCGAGGCGGTGAAGCGGGCCGCCGCCGACGGCGCGCAGCTCGGCTCGGGCCTGAACGTGTCGCCCGGCGCCGCGGTCGGCATGCTCGCCTTCGACGCCGACACCGCCGAGCGGTGGGCGAAAGAGAAGAAGGCGGTCATCATGGCGCGCCCCGAGACGAAGCCCGACGACGTGCACGGGCTGCTCGCGGCGAACGGCGTGCTCACGAGCCGGGGCGGCCGCACCAGCCACGCGGCCCTCGTCGCGCGGCAGTTCGGCAAGCCGGCGGTCGTCGGCGCGCTGAAGCTCGCCATCGACCCGGTCACGCGCACGCTGACGGCTCCGACCGGCCGCGTGCTCAAAGAGGGCGACTTCGTGTCGATCGACGGCACGAGCGGCGAGGTCTACGCGGGCGAGCTGAAGACGTTCGTGCCCGACCTGGCCGACCCGAAGCTCACGACGCTCTTGTCGTGGGCCGACAAGGCGCGGCGCCTGGGCGTCTACGCGAACGCCGACTACCCGCGCGACGCCGAGCGGGCGCGCAAGTTCGGCGCCGAGGGCATCGGCCTGTGCCGCACCGAGCACATGTTCTTCGAGACCGAGCGGCTGGCGGTGGTGCAGGCCGTGATCCTCGCGCCCGACGCGGCGGCGCGGCAGGCGCACCTCGACAAGCTCTTGCCGCTGCAGCGCGGCGACTTCGAGGGGCTGTTCACGGCGATGAACGGGCTGCCGGTCACCATTCGGCTGATCGACCCGCCGCTGCACGAGTTCCTGCCGTCGCACGACGACCTGCAGAAAGAGGTCACCCGGCTCTCGACCCGCTGGGAGCTCTGCCCCGACGAGCGCCCGGCGCTCGAGGCGCTGCTCGCTCCGGCGAAGGCGATGCTCGCGGCCGTCGAGGGGCTGCGCGAGCAGAACCCGATGATGGGGCTGCGCGGCGTGCGGCTCGCGATTCACATGCCCGAGCTCGTGCGCATGCAGGTGCGCGCCATCTTCCAGGCGGCCTGCGCCTGCGCCGCGCGCGGCGTGAAGGTGCACCCGAAGATCATGATCCCCCTGACGGCCACCTCGGCCGAGCTGAAGGTCGAGCGCGAGATGCTCGAGACCGAGGCGAAGGCCGTGATGACCGAGCAGAAGCAGACCGTGCGCTACAAGTTCGGCACGATGATCGAGGTGCCGCGCGCCGCGCTCGTCGCCGGGCGGCTCGCCGAGTACGCCGAGTTCTTCTCGTTCGGCACGAACGACCTGACCCAGGCGACCTTCGGCATCTCGCGCGATGACGCCGAGCCGAAGTTCCTCGTCGAGTACCTGAGCCGCGGCATCTTGAAGAAGAACCCGTTCGCGACGCTCGACACCGTCGGCGTCGGCGAGCTCATGCGCATCGCCATCGAGCGCGGCCGCGCGCAGCGCAAGGACCTCGACGTCGGCATCTGCGGCGAGCACGGCGGCGACCCCGCGACCATCGCGTTCTGCCACGAGGCCGGCCTCGACTACGTCTCGTGCTCGCCGTACCGCGTGCCGATCGCGCGGCTCGCGGCGGCCCACGCGGCGCTCCAGAAGTAGGTCACGGGGCGAGCCGCACGTTCTTGCCGAACGGCTTGGCGGCCTTCAGCGCTCGGACTTCGGCCGCGGCGCTGGGCCGACGTCGAGCTCGACGCGCTTCACGGCGGAGGAAGGGTCGACCCGTCGATGCGCCCGAAGGCGTCGGCGATCGCCGGGTCACGCGCGCGCCGCCAGCGCTCGAGCAGCTGTTCGTCGGTCGCGCGTGGCGGCGTCATCGGCGGCAGACCCCACGCCACGCCGCCTTTGCGCGGCGCGCTCGAGCCTGCGCAGAAGCTGCGCCTCCGCGAGGCCCGGCGCCTGCCCCGAGCCGGGCTCACGCGTTGCAGTACGGCCGAGCATGACCTCTCAGACCCAGCCCACTCCGGATCAGCTCTCGGCCAACCTCTTCGCCATCGTCGTCGGAGGCACCGTGGCCTTCCTCGCCGCGATGGGCGTCGTCTTCTTCTTCATGAAGGCATGACGTCATGGACGTCTCGACCTCCTGGCTCGACTCGCAGCACCGCGAGCTGGATCACCGGCTCGCGGAGGTCGAGTTCCTCGCCGAGCGGCGCGCGTTCGACAGCGCCGCGAAGCGGTTCCGCGAGTTCCGGGAGCTCTTCCTCGAGCACATGAGGAAGGAAGAGGAGGACGAGCGCCTCGCCGCCGTCTTGAAGCCCGCACACCTGAAGCTGGAGATGACCCTCGACGCCGTGATGTCGGCGCTCGAGCAGGGCGACTACACCGACTTCTGCTACGGCATCAACGTGCTGTCGCATCTGGTCGCCGTTCACGAGCGAACCGAGGAAGATCTCGCCCGATGAAGCCTGTCACAGCCGACGAAGCCCTCTCGATCTTGCAGTCGGGTCACCGCGTGTTCGTTCAGGGCGCGGCGGCCACCCCCCAGGTGCTGCTCGCCGCCCTCGCCCGGCGCGCCGCCTCGCTCACCGGCGTCGAGACCGTTCACCTGCACCTCGAAGGCGACGCACCCCACGCCGCCCCCGCGCTCGAAGGTCACGTGCGCCCGACCGCGCTCTTCGTCGGCCCGAACCTGCGCGCCGCCGTCCACGAGGGGCGGGCCGACTTCGTGCCCATCTTCCTCTCCGAGGTGCCGCTCCTGTTCCGCCGCGGCCTGATGCCGCTCGACCTCGCGCTCGTGCACGTGTCGCCGCCCGATCGCCACGGGTGGTGCTCGCTCGGCACGTCGGTCGACTGCGCCGTCGCCGCCGTCGAGTCGGCCCGCGACGTCATCGCCCAGGTGAACCCGCGCATGCCGCGCACCTTCGGCCACGGGCAGGTGCACCTCTCTCGCTTCCGCAGCATCGTCGAGGTCGACGCGCCGCTGCCCGAGCACCCGCCGGCTCCGCCCAGCGCGGTCGAAGAGGCCATCGGCCGCCGCATCGCCGCGATGGTCGACGACGGCGCGACGCTGCAGATGGGCATCGGCGCGATCCCCGACGCCGTGCTGCGCTCGCTCGGCACCCACCGCTGGCTCGGCGTGCACACCGAGATGTTCAGCGATGGGCTCCTGCCGCTCGTCGAGAAGGGCGTCGTCACGGGCTCCCGCAAGGCGCGCCAGCGCGGCAAGGTCGTCTCGAGCTTCGTCATGGGCTCGAAGCAGCTCTACGACTTCATTCACGACAACCCGTCGGTCGAGCTGCGCGACTCGGCGTACGTGAACGACACCGCCGTCATTCGCCAGAACCCGAAGGTGACCGCCATCAACAGCGCCATCGAGGTCGACCTCACCGGCCAGGTGTGCGCCGACTCGATCGGCGAGCGCATCTACTCGGGAGTCGGCGGCCAGATGGACTTCATGCGCGGCGCGGCCCTCTCGGAGGGCGGCAAGCCGATCATCGCGCTGCCGTCGACGACGTCGCACGGCCTCTCGCGCATCGTCGCCCAGCTCAAGCCCGGCGCCGGCGTCGTCACCACCCGCGCGCACGTGCGCTACATCGTCACCGAGCACGGCGCCGCCGATCTCTACGGCAAGAGCCTCGAGCAGCGCGCGAAGGCGCTCATCGCCATCGCCGCCCCCGAGCACCGCGACGCCCTCGCCCGCGCCGCCTACGTGCGCTTCTCGCGCAAGGGCTGAGCGGCGGCCAGAAGGCGCGCGTCGTCTGCGCGACGAGCTCTGCCGCGAGCGCACCTCGTGCGCCCCGGCGGCGGGGGGCGCCTCTGCTCTTGCGGGCGTGCGTGTGCGAGGCCCTGGCTCGCGCGATGCAGCCTGATGCCCGGCGGAAGAGGAGGCAGCCATGCCCAGAACTCCGGCCGCCGTTTCTCCGTTGCGCCCGGTGCGCACGCTCGCCGTCGTCGCCGCCGGTTGTCTGCTCGCTGCGTGCCCGGGGCCCGGCCCCCAAGACGCCGGCACCGACGCGGGCGAGCTCATCCCCACCACGAACGCCGAGCACAACCAGATGCTCGAGGCGCTCGGCTTCGACACGAACCTGGGCCCGCGCAAAGACCCGGCCGGCGCGGCGGTGCCCGACGGCTACCACCCGCTGAAGACCCGCTACAGCGTGTTTCACCCGCGCGCCGAGCTCTACCTCGCCGGCTTCACCGCCGACACCCGGCGCGAGCACCTGTTCGACGACGCGTCGAAGGCGTACGCCCGCATGGCGTTCACCGGTAAGCAAGACGACTCGTGGGCCACCGCGAACCTGAAGAACGGCGTCGCCGGCGACTTCGACGGCGACGGCGTCGAAGAGCTGTTCGTCGCGTACTACGTCGACGCCACGCGCCGCCTGCGCTTCCTCGTCATCGACGTCGACGGCGCCGCGGTGAAAGAAGGCGAGCTCGACCCCGACGTGCCGTCGACGAACCTCGACGGGCTCCTGCAGCCCTCGCTCGCCGCCGGAGACCTCGACGGCGACGGCCGCGACGAGGTGGCGGTCGGCTTCAGCCGGTTCTACCTGGTCGACACCCTCGAGAATGACCCGACCATCACCGTCAAGGCGCTGGCCGGGCAGGATCTGAACGACGTCTTCGTCGCGATGGGCAACACCGACTGGGACGGCGCCGACGAGCTCGTCGTCACGTACACGACCGGGAACCAGACCATCGGCCGCTACGCGCTCTACGACGGCACCCTGAACGCGCCGACCCAGGAGGGCCCGCTCACGTTCATCGTCGGCGGCGCGCAGCACGTCGGCCGCGACGCCCAGGTCGCCATCGGCGACGTCGACGGCGACCGCCTCGGCGAGATCGTCTTCGGCGGGCTCATCGACGGCTCGCGGTGGGCGCTGTACGCGCTCGAGTACAACCGCCCGACCGACTCGCCCCTCTACGGGTGGAAGTCGCTGCTCTTCGACCCGAACTGGGTGAACGGCGCGATTCCCCGCCCGCTGTTGCTGCTCGACTGGGACGGCGACGCCAAGAAAGAGATCTTCTTCAACCTCTACATCTACGACGTCACCCGAGAGCTCGCGCCCACGCAGGTCGCCATCGGCTTCGGCGACACACTGCACCGCGTGGCCGCCGGCGACGTCGACGGCGACGGCCGCGACGACCTCATCTACGAGTGGGGCACCATCGAGGCGTACGGCCTCAACAGCCTCGACGTGCCCGCCCACAAGCGCTCGTGGAGCGGCACCCTCACCCCCTACTCCTCGGTCATCATGGTGCCGCTGAACGTCGACCGGGACTCGGCGATGGTGCGCTACGACGGCGAGCACGAGCTGTTGCTCACGGCTCCGCAGATCGTCGCCGTGCTGGCCTCGCCGCCGTACCACGACGGCCTCGGTCAGAACGTCGACGCCACCAGCTCGACGTTCGGGAAGATCGTCGAGCAGACCGTCGAGAAAGAGACCTCGCTCGGCGTCACCACCGGCTTCTCGGTCGGGTACGAGGCCGACTTCGCCTTCTTCGGCGGCGCCGAGTTCAACATGAGCGTCGAGCAGTCGCTCGACTTCATCGCCGGTGAGTCGGCCTCGATCGAGCGCTCGCACTCGTACACGACCGGCCCCGGCGAAGACAAAGTCGTGTTCACCACCGTGCCGTTCGACGTCTACTACTACGTCATCGTCTCTTCGCCCGACGCGAAGGACGTCGGCCGCACCGTCTCGATCAACGTGCCGCGCGAGCCCCAGACCCTCGCCACCACCCTCGCCTTCTACAACGCGCACAACGGTGGAGGCCTCGACGTCGACTCGCGCATCTTGCGCCACACGCCCGGCGACGTCTGGTCGTACCCCACGCTCGCCGAGCGCGACGTGCTGCTCGCCGCCGCCGACGAGGCCGAGCCCGGCTACGACCCGCTGTGGAACGGGCCCATCGCCGTCGGTGAGGGCGGCGGCTACGACACCGTCGGCATCAGCAAGACGCAGGGCAGCAAGCGCGGGGCCTCGATGGACTTCAGCGTCGAGTTTTCTTTCGAGAGCAAGTCGCCCGGCGGAGCCAAGGCCGGCGCCTCGGTCGGCTTCCACTACGGCTACTCGGCCACCTTCAGCACCTCCGACACCGCCTTCTTCGAGGGCTCGGTGGGCAACCTGCCGGCGGCCGCCTTCACCGCCGAGAACCGGTACCAGTTCGGCCTGTTCGTCTACCCGTACACGACCGGGGGTCAGAAGTTCCTGGTCATGAACTGGTGGACGGAGCGCTGAGCGACGCGCAGCAGCTGCTGCGGAACATGCCGCGACGAGTCAGGTTCTCGCCGCGGCGGCAGACGCTGCGCGTTCGAAACCACCCGCGCTGAGTTTGCGTACCCCACATCGCCGCAACACTGCTGAACCCCTCATGGCCCGATCCGTGAAGAGCGCTGCTGAAAAAAAGCAGCTGTTCGCGGGAGGCAAGCGCATGTCGGCCATCGATTTCTGGCTCAAGACCAGCCGGGTCGCGAAGACGATGCAAGATTCGCCCGAGCTGCAACAGGCAGAACGCCGCTTCGGCATACCCCGCCGCGACTTCATGCAGTTCGCCGCGACGCTGGTCGCCTCGATGGGGCTGCCCTCGTCGGCGCTCGGCGCGGTCGTGAACGCGATGACGCAGTCGAAGCGCCCGAGCGTCATCTGGCTCCAGTTCCAGGAGTGCACCGGCTGCACCGAGAGCCTCTTGCGCGCCGAGCACCCGACGCTCGAGAAGCTCATCCTCGACCTGATCAGCCTCGACTACCACGAGACGCTCGCGGCGGCCGCCGGCCACCAGGTCGAAGAGGCGCGCAACGCCGCCATTCGCGAGAACCGCGGCAAGTACATTCTCGTCGTCGAGGGCGCCATCCCCACCAAAGACGGCGGCATCTACTGCCAGGTCGGCGGCAAGACCGCGATGGACCTCACGCAAGAGGTCGCCGCCGGCGCCGCCGCCGTCATCGCCATCGGCAGCTGCGCGAGCTGGGGCGGCATGCCCTCGACGTCGCCGAACCCCACCGGCGCGAGCTCGGTCGCCAAGGTGCTCGGCAAGCCCGTCGTCACGATTCCCGGCTGCCCGCCGAACCCCTACAACTTCCTCTCGACCGTCGTGCACTTCCTCACGTTCGGCACGCTGCCCGAGGTCGACGCGAAGGGCCGGCCGAAGTTCGCCTACGGCCGCCTCATTCACGAGAACTGCGAGCGGCGCGCGCACTTCGACGCCGGCCGCTTCGCGATGCAGTTCGGCGACGAGGGTCACCGCCAGGGCTGGTGCCTCTACAAGCTCGGCTGCAAGGGCCCCGAGACCTACGCGAACTGCCCCCAGATTCTCTTCAACGACTGCGGCGTCGGCGCCTGGCCCGTCGGCACCGGGCACCCGTGCATCGGCTGCACCGAAGAGGGCATCGGCTTCACGAAGCCGATTCACGCGCTCGCTCAGCTGAAGACGGTCACGCCGCCGACGCAGTTCGCGCGCCCCGCCGAGCCCCAGGGCCAGGGCGCGACCGCCGTCACCGCCGCCGCGGCCGCCGTCGCGGGCGGCCTCGCCATCGGAGCCGGCCTCAAGCTCGCCGACCGACTCGGCAAGAAGGACGAGGAGAACGAGAAGAAGGGCCAGAAGGAGGGCTGAGCCATGGCGATCGACCGGCGAGACTTCTTCAAGCTGGCCGCCAAGACCGCGGCGTTCGCGGCGGCCGGCAAAGCCACCACGGCCGAGGCGCGGCCGAGCAAGCAGATGCCCGACGAGGCGCTCGGCCTGCTGTTCGACGGCACGCTGTGCATCGGCTGCCGCGCGTGCATGCCCGCCTGCAAAGAGGCGAACGGCATGCCCGACGAGCGCACTCCGCTCGAGGCGAACGGTCAGGTGAGCGCGGTGTGGGACGCGCCGCTCGACATCTCGGGCCACACGCTCAACGTCATCAAGGCGTACCGCGACGGCACGGGCATGACGAAAGACGTCGTCACCGACGGCTACGCGTTCACGAAGCAGAGCTGCTTTCACTGCGTCGACCCGTCGTGCGTCTCGGCGTGCCCGGTCTCGGCGATGACGAAAGACCCGCTGAACGGCATCGTCTCGTACAGCGTCGACGCGTGCATCGGCTGCCGCTACTGCGTCGCCGCGTGCCCGTTCGGCGTGCCGCGCTTCACGTACGACACTCCGAAGCCCAAGATCTCGAAGTGCCAGCTGTGCAAGCACCGCCTCGCCGAGGGCCAGTTCGCCGCGTGCGCGACCGTGTGCCCCACCGGCGCGACGCTCTTCGGCAAGGTGAAGGACCTGAAGAAAGAGATCGACCGCCGCAAGTCGCTGATGCCCGGCACGGCGACGCGGTACCCGCGCGGCCGCATCGACGGCAACGACTTCTACGAAGGCAAGGCCGGCAAGTACGTGCAGCGCGTCTACGGCGAGCGAGAGATCGGCGGCACCCAGGTGCTCCACCTGTCGGGCGTGCCGTTCGAGCTGCTCGACAAGCCCGAGCTGCCCGACGTGGCTCCGGCCGCGGTCTCCGAGTCGATTCAGCACGGCCTGTATTACGGCCTCATCGCGCCGGCGACCTTCCTCGGCATTCTGGTCGCGGCGGCGCGGCGCAACATGATCGCGGCCGGCAAGGACCCCGATCAGAAGCCCCCGGAGGTGAAGCCGTGAGCGCCCACGCCGAGCCGGCCCCCATCGGTGGCCGGCTGATCACGAAGACGACCGCCGTTCTCGCGCTGGTGATTCTCGCGATGGGCGCCGTGCTGATGTACCGCATGTTCTACGGCCTCGGCGCCGTCACGAACCTCAACAACGGCTACCCCTGGGGCCTGTGGATCGCGTGGGACGTCACCATCGGCACCGCGCTCGCGGGCGGCGGCTTCTCGACGGCGCTGCTCGTCTACATCTTGAACCGCGGCCAGTACCACCCGCTGATTCGCCCCGCCCTGCTCGCCGCGCTGCTCGGCTACATGCAGGCGGGCCTCTCGGTGTTCGTCGACCTCGGCCGCTGGTGGGACTTCTGGCACATCTTCTGGCCGACGTACGCGCAGCCCAACTCGGTGCTGTTCGAGGTGGCGCTGTGCATCATGGCGTACATCGTCATCTTGATGATCGAGCTGATGCCGGTCGTGCTCGAGCGGCTGCACTGGCAGAACGCGCGCCGCCGGCTGAACCGCGTGCTCTTCGTCTTCGTCGCGATCGGCGTGCTGCTGCCGACGATGCACCAGTCGTCGCTCGGCACGCTGCTCGTCGTCTTCGGCCCGCAGGTGCACCCGCTCTACCAGTCGACGATTCTGCCGCTGCTCTTCCTCACCTCGACCATCGGCATGGGCTACGCCGCGATCACCATCGAGTCGGCCATCTCGGCGACGGGCCTCAAGCGGCCCTTCGAGAAAGAGATCCTCTCGAAGCTGCTCGCCATCGGCCGCGTGCTGATGGGCGTCTTCCTCTTCGTTCGCTTCGCCGACGTCGCCTACCGCGGGGTCATCGGCCTGGCGTTCAAGCCGTCGCTGCCGATGTTCACCTTCTGGCTCGAGAACTTCCTCTTCTCGGTGCCGCTGTGGCTGCTCGTCTCGAAGAACGCGAGCCGGGCGAAGTACCTCTTCCTGTCTGCGATGGCGATGGCGCTGGGCGGCATCGTGTACCGGCTCTCGGCCTTCCTCGTCGCGTACAACACGGGCGCGGGCTGGTCGTACTTCCCCTCGCTCGGCGAGCTGACCGTGACGGCCGGCCTCATCTCGTTCGAGGTGCTGGGCATCATTCTGGCCGTCCGACTGCTGCCCATTCTGCCGGCGCCCGAGAGGAGCACGACGTGAGCAAGCGAATCACCATCGACCCCATCACCCGTATCGAAGGTCACCTGCGCATCGACTGTGAGGTGGGCGCGGACAACAAGGTCAGCTCGGCCTGGGCGTCGGGCACGATGTGGCGCGGCGTCGAGCAGATTCTGCTCGGGCGCGACCCGCGCGACGCGTGGGCCATCACGCAGCGGTTCTGCGGCGTCTGCACGACGGTGCACGCGATCGCGTCGGTGCGCGCGGTCGAGAACGCGCTCGACCTCGCGGTGCCGAAGAACGCCCAGTACATCCGCAACCTGATGATCGCGGCGCACGCGGTGCACGACGAGATCGTGCACTTCTACCACCTGAGCGCGCTCGACTGGGTCGACGTGGTCAGCGCGCTGAAGGCCGACCCGGTGAAGACGTCGCAGCTCGGCGAGAGCCTCTCGACGTGGCCCGGCAACGGCGTGAACGAGATCAAAGGCGTGCACGAGCGGCTGAAGACGCTCGTCGGCTCGGGCCAGCTCGGCATCTTCGCGAACGGGTACTGGGGCCACCCGGCGATGAAGCTGCCGCCCGAGGTGAACCTGCTCGCGGTGGCGCACTACCTCCAGGCGCTCGACGTGCAGCGCAAGGCGAACAAGATCGTCGCGATTCTCGGCAGCAAGACGCCGCACATTCAGAACGTCGCGGTCGGCGGCGTCGCGAACCCCATCGCGCTCAACAGCCAGTCGGTGCTGAGCGTCGAGCGGCTGCTCGCGATCAAAGAGTACATCGACGCCGTGAAGGACTTCGTCAACAACGTCTACCTGATCGACGTCGCGGCGGTGGCGGCCTTCTACCCCGAGTGGACGACCTTCGGGAAAGGCGTCACGAACTACCTCTCGGCCCCCGACTTCCCGCTCGATGAGAAGGGCACCCAGTTCGAGACGCCGGGCGGCTACATCGCGGGCGGCAAGCTCGAGTCGTTCAAGCCCCTCACGAAGTTCGGCGACGAGTACTTCCGCGAGAACGTGGCCGAGAGCGTGAAGCACGCGTGGTACCAGGGCGGCAAAGGCCCGCTGCACCCGTACAAGGGCGAGACGAACGCCGAGTACACGGGCTTCAAGGAAGACGGGAAGTACTCGTGGGTGAAGTCGCCGACGTTCGGAGGTGAGCCGGCGCAGGTCGGGCCCCTCGCGCGCGTGCTGGCGGCCGTCGCGGTGAAAGACGTCGCCATCGTGCGGCACCTCGAGCGCCTGCTCGGCACCATCGAGGCGGTCGGGAAGATCAAGCTGCCGCTCGACGCGCTGCACTCGACGCTCGGCCGGCACGCGGCGCGCGCGGTGATGTGCCAGCGCAACGTCGAGGTGCTCGAGTCGCAGTGGAAGCTCCTGCTCGACAACATCGCGAAGGGCGACGCCGCGACGTTCAACGCCCCCACCTTCCCCAAGGGTGAGCAGCAGGGCTTCGGCTTCCACGAGGCGCCGCGCGGCCTGCTCTCGCACTGGATCGTGATCGAGAACGGCATCATCAAGAACTACCAGGCCGTGGTGCCGACGACGTGGAACGCGGCGCCCCGCAACGAGAAGGACCAGATCGGCCCGTACGAGGCGTCGCTGCTCGGCACCCCGCTCGCCGACCCCGAGCGCCCGCTCGAGGTGCTGCGCACCATTCACTCGTTCGACCCGTGCCTCGCCTGCGCCGTGCACCTCACCGACGTGACGAAGCGCGAGATCGTGAAGGTGAGGGCGCTTTGAGCGGCACCGTCGTGCTCGGGGTCGGCAACGTGCTGATGGCCGACGAGGGCGTCGGCGTGCACGCCGTCAACGAGCTCGAGAAGCGGCTCATGGTGAAGCCGGGCGTGCGCTTCGTCGACGGAGGCACCTCGACGAACGAGCTGCTCGGCGACCTCGAGAACCTCGACCACCTCATCGTCATCGACGCCGTGCGTGCAGGGCGAGCGCCCGGCTCGCTCGTGCGCCTCGAGGGCGCCGCCGTGCCCGCCGCCTTCACCACGAAGCTCTCGCCGCACCAGGTCGGCATCGCCGATCTGCTCGCGACGCTTCAGCTGCTCGGGCGGGCCCCGAAGCACGTGGTGCTCTACGGCGTCGAGCCGGCGCGCCTGGAGCTCGACCTGTCGCTCTCGCCCACCGTGGCCGCCGCGCTGCCCGAGCTCTACGCGCAGGTGACGGGCGAGCTCGAGCGCATCGGCGAGACGCCCCCCCCTCTCCCCTCGTAGGGGAGAGGGCCGGGGTGAGGGGGCCGTTGAGCGCTGCGGAAGAGTCGCCTTCACCCGAACCGCGCGCCGAGCCGTCTTGATAGCGTTGCGCCCGATGACCTCGAGCGCGCGCTGCGTCGAGCACCCCGACCGCACCGCCGCCGCGCCGTGCGAGCGCTGCGGCGCGTTTCGCTGCGACTGGTGCGTCAAGCTCGCGCCGAGCTGGGGCCCGGGCCTGTGCGCCGCCTGCCAGAAGCGCGCGCCCACCGCCGGCACCGGCAGGCTGCCGCGCAGCCGGCTCTTCATGCTCGTGAGCATCGGCGTACTGCTCAGCCCCTTCCTCACCGGGCAGGAGCTGCTCGGGCTCCTCGCGCTCCCTGGGAATGGGGTGGTCGTCATCACAGCGGCCATCGCGGTGGTGCTGCTGGTGTGGAACCTCGCAGCCATCGTGCTCGCCGCGCTCCGGCATCACACGGCCCGCGTCGCCCTGCTCGGCTACTTCGCGGTGCGCTTCGTCATCTCGCTGCTCGGCGCCCTCGGCACGCCCGAGGCTTCGCCGGCCGTGTGGTGGCCAGTGCCGGTTCAGGCGCTCCTCTTTCTCTACGTGGGCTGGTCGGCCGACGCGACCGCCTTCCTGCGCCCGAAGCCGGCGAAGAGCGCGAGTCAGCTGCTCGCCGAGCCCGACCCGTAGCGGTCGGCTTCGCGCCAGCGTGCGCAACGAGGTCGGTGCCGAGCGACGAAGCGCCGGGGTTCGACTCGAGCTTCTCTCGGCACGCCCTCGAACGTCGCAGTGCCACCCTCGCCGGCGCCCCGCTCGAGATCCATGCTGCGCCACCGGAACGCAACGTTTGCGCGGGGCCGTCGCGCAGCGCACCCTCTGCAGCCGATCGGCACGAGTTGCGGCTCACGTCAGCGGCGCGCCTCTTGAAGTGACGCCAGCCCCGAATGGGGTCGCCACCGCTCATCGGAAGACGCATCGCCGTGCAGGGCACCGTGCAGGGCGTCGGCTTCCGCCCCTGGGTGTACCAGCTCGCACACGAGCTGACGCTCCGCGGCACGGTGAAGAACGGGCCCGAGGGCGTCACCATCGACGCGTTCGGCAGGCCGGCCGTGCTCGACATTCTGCTGCGGCGGCTCGAGCGCGACCTGCCGCCCGCGGCGCGCATCGACCGCCTCGACTGGGCGCCGCTCGACGCCGAGGCGCCGCCCGACTTCACCATCGTCGCGAGCGACCACTCGGGTCAGGCGCGCGCCAGCATCCCCGCAGACTTCGCGATGTGCGACGCCTGCCGCGCCGAGATCCACGACCCCACCGCGCGCCGCTACCACTACCCCTTCACCAACTGCACCCACTGCGGCCCGCGCTTCTCGATCGCCACCGCGATTCCCTACGACCGGCCTCACACCACCATGGCGCGCTTCGCCATGTGCGTCGACTGCCGCGCCGAGTACGAGAACCCGCTCGACCGCCGCTTTCACGCCCAGCCCATCGCGTGCCCCAGGTGCGGCCCCCGCCTCGGCTGGCTCGACTCCGACGGCAAGCTGCTCGCGCTGCCCGACGCCCTCGAGCGCGCCGCCCACCGCCTGCGCGAGGGCGCCATCGTCGCGGTGCGCGGCCTCGGCGGCTTTCACCTCGCCTGCGACGCCCTGAACGACGCGACCGTCGCCGAGCTGCGCGTGCGCAAGCGCCGCGACGAGAAGCCGTTCGCCGTGATGGTCGCCGACGTCGAGACCGCGCTGCGCTACGCCGAGCTCTCGGAGGCCGAGCTCGCCCTGCTCACCTCGCCGTCGCGGCCCATCGTGCTCGCGCCGCTGCGCTCGGGGCTCTCGCCGAAGTTAGCGCCGGGCCTCGGCCAGGTCGGCGTCTTTCTGCCGTACACGCCGCTCCACGAGCTGCTCATGCACCGCGTGCAGCGGCCGCTCGTGATGACCTCGGCGAACCGCACCGACGAGCCGATGGTGGTCGACAACGCCGAGGCCGTCGAGCGCCTGCGCGGCATCGCCGACGGCTACCTCGTGCACGACCGCGCCATCGCCACCCGCACCGACGACTCGGTCGCGCGCCTCGTCGCCGGCGCTCCGATGGTGCTGCGCCGCGCGCGCGGCTGGGTGCCCGACTCGCTGAGGTCGCCGGTGCTGATCGACGAGCCCGTGCTCGCCGTCGGAGGCCAGCTCAAGAACACCTTCTGCATCGCGAAGGGCGACCGCCTGGTGCTCGGCCCGCACGTCGGCGATCTCGACGACGCGGCGACCGCCGCCGACTTCGAGCGCATGCTCGCCCGCCTCGAGCGCTTCCTCGAGGTCGAGCCCCAGGTCATCGCGCACGACGCGCACCCCGACTACGAGTCGACCCGCTACGCGCGCCGCCGCCTGCCGAAGCGCCTCGTGCCCGTGCAGCACCACCACGCGCACGTCGCCGCGGTGATGGCCGAGCACGGCCTTCAGGGCTCGGTGATCGGCGTCGCGTTCGACGGCACCGGCTGGGGCGACGACGGCGCGGCGTGGGGCGGCGAGGTCTTGCGCGCGCGCTACGACGGCTTCGACCGCCTCACGACCTTCCGCCCGATTCGGCTCGCCGGCGGCGAGCAGGCGATTCGCCAGCCGTGGCGCCTCGCGCTCGCCGCGCTCGACGACGCCTTCGACGGCCGCGCTCCGATCGACCGCCTGAACCTCTTCAAGCTCGTGCCGGGCCAGCAGGTCGCCAACGTGCGCCGCGTGCTCGAGACGGGCCTTCACGCCGTGCCCGCCCACGGCGTCGGCCGCATGTTCGACGCGGCCGCGGCGCTGATCCTGCGGCGCCCCCTCGCCGGCTTCGAGGCCCAGCTCGCGATGATGCTCGAGAACGCCGCCGTCGGCGCCGCCGAGCCCTGGTCGTTCGACGTCGACACGAGCCACGCGCCGTGGAGCATCGATCTGCGGCCCATGTGGCGCGAGCTCACGGCCGCGCTGCTCGACGGCGCCCCGTCGTGGCTGCTCGCCGCCCGCTTTCACGCGACGCTGGCCGCGGCCACCGCCGCCGTCGTCAGCACGCTGCTCGAGCGCGACGGCGCACGCCGCGTCGTGTTGTCGGGCGGGTGCTTCGCGAACGACCGCCTCGCGCGGGGCGTGCGCGAGCGACTTCAGCCCTTCGAGGTGTACCTGCCGCAGCGCGTGCCGCCCGGCGACGGAGGCCTCGCGCTCGGCCAGGCGGTGATCGCAGCAGCGCGTCTGAAAGGAGCAGCCTGATGTGCCTCGGCGTGCCAGGCCGTGTCGTCGCCGTCGACGGGTTCACCGCGACGGTCGACTTCTGGGGCGTGCAGAAGCAGGTGCTGCTCCACCTCGTCGATCAGCCGGTCGGCCCCGGCGACTACATCTTGAACCACGTCGGCTACGCGATTCGGAAGATCCCCGCCGAAGACATCGCCGCCACGCTCGCCATGTACGACGAGCTGCTCTCGGGCAAGCCCGAAGACCTGATGCGGCAAGACGTCGAGGGCGAGCTCGGCGCCGCCAAGGGCGGAGCCGGCCGATGACCGCGCTGCCCGCCACGCGCAAGCTCGAGTTCCGCGACCCGCTGCAGGCGAAGAAGCTCGCGTCGCGCCTGCAGGCGCTCGTCGACGAGATCGGCCGCGACCCCATCTCGGTCATGCACGTGTGCGGCAGCCACGAGCAGGCGATCGCTCGGTTCGGCCTGCGCTCGACGTTTCCGAAGAAGCTCGACGTCGTGATGGGCCCCGGCTGCCCGGTGTGCATCACCGACGTGCCCGAGGTCGACGAGGCCGTCGCGCTCGCGCTGCAGGGAGTTCGCGTCGCGACCTACGGCGACATGGTGCGCGTGCCCGGCACCGTGAAGTCGCTCGCCGACGTGCGCGGCGACGGCGCGGCCATCGAGGTCGTGTACGGCATCGACCAGGCCGTGCAGCTCGCGCGCGCCGAGCCGAACCGCGAGCTCGTGTTCTTCGCGACCGGCTTCGAGACGACGGCCGTCGCGACGGCGTCGGCGCTGCTGCACGACCCGCCCCGCAACTTCTCGGTGCTCTCGGCGCACAAGTACATCCCCCCGGTGATGGAGATCGTCACCGAGATGCCCGGCTCGCGCATCGAGGGCTTCATCGCCGCCGGCCACGCGGCCATCATCACCGGCTCGGGCGTCTTCGACGCGTTCGTGCGCGATCACGGCGTGCCGGTCGTCGTCGCCGGCTTCGAGCCGCTCGACATCCTCGCGGCGCTCGTGAAGCTCGTCGAGCTCGTGCGCGACGGCAAGCGCGAGGTCGTCAACATGTTCCCCCGCTGCGTCACACACGAGGGCAACCGCATCGCGCAAGAGCAGCTGTGGAAGGTGTTCACCCCCATCGGCGGGAAGTGGCGCGGCATCGCGCACGTGCCGAACGGCAACCTGAGGCTGCGCGACGAGTTCGCCCGGTGGGACGCGCGGGTTCGGCACCGCATCGACGTCGCGCGCCTCTGGGAGTTCGCGCCGCCGAAGCTGCTCAGCCAGTGCCTGTGCGGGCAGATCATGTCGGGCACGAAGTCGCCGAAAGACTGCGCGCTGTTCGGCACGCAGTGCACCCCCGAGAACCCCGTCGGCGCCTGCATGGTGTCGACCGAGGGCACCTGCCGCATCTGGCACCAGTACGGCGGCCACCTCGACCTGCGGAGCGTCGCATGACGAAATTCCCCTCGCTCGTCCCCCTGAACCCGCGCATCGCCATGAAGCACGGCGGCGGCGGCCGCGCGATGCGCATGCTCATCGAAGACGTCTTCCTGCGCGGCGCCGACGACTTCCCCATCGACGGCGTGGGCCTGAGCGCGATGGACGACGGCGCGGCGCTGCGGCTCGGCGACCAGTACCTCGTCGTCACCACCGACTCGCACGTCATTCACCCGCTCTTCTTCCCGGGCGGCGACATCGGCCGGCTCTCGATCGCCGGCACCGTCAACGACCTCTCGATGATGGGCGCCACGAAGCTGCTCGGCCTCACCTGCGGCGTCATCATCGAAGAGGGCTTCGAGCGCTCGCTGCTCGAGCGCATTCAAGACTCGATGCGCGCCACCTGCCGTGAGGCCGGAGTGCCCATCGTCACCGGCGACACCAAGGTCATGGGCAAGGGCGAGCTCGACGGCCTCGTCATCAACACCGCGGGCTTCGCGCTCGCGCCGCGCGTCGTGCGCGACAACGGCCTGCGCGTGGGCGACCGCATCATCGTCACCGGCACCGTCGGCGACCACGGCCTCGCGGTGATGGCCGCGCGCAACCGCCTCGAGCTCGAGGGTGAGCTGAAGAGCGACGTCGCGCCGCTGTTCGACCTCGTGCAGCGCGTGCTGGCGGCCGGCGGCGAAGGCGTCGTCGCGATGAAAGACCCGACTCGCGGAGGCGTCGCGAGCGCCCTGCACGAGATGGCCGGCAAGGCGAAGGTCGGCGTGCTGCTCTCGGAGCCCGACGTGCCCGTGAGCGCGCCCGCCCGCGCCGCGAGCGAGCTGCTCGGCATCGACCCGCTGCACGTCGCCAACGAGGGCAAGGCCGTCATCGGCGTGAGGCCCGAGGTGGCCGACGCCGTGCTCGCTGCGCTGCGCGCACACCCGCTGGGCAGAGACGCCGCGATCATCGGCACCGCCATCGCCGAGCCGGTCGGCAAGCTGGTGCTCGACACCGGCTTCGGCCGCCGCCTGCTCGCCGAGCCCGAAGGTGAACCCCTGCCGAGGATCTGCTGATGGCACCTCCGAATCAGAACGGCGCTCCCACTCCCCTCGTAGGGGAGAGGGCCGGGGTGAGGGGCGGCGCAATCACCGTGACGCGAGATTCAGGCGTGGGCGTCATGACGCTCTCGCGCCGCGAGCGCTTCAACAGCCTCGACGTGCAGACCGCGCGCGAGCTGCGCAAGGCGGGGCTCACCCTCGCGCGCGACGAGCAGGTGCGCTGCATCGTCTTCCGCGGCGAGGGCGGCATCTTCTGCAGCGGAGCCGACCTCAAATACATCCGCTCGGGCGGAGACAAAGACGTCGCGTACCTCACCGAGTCGCGCGGCGCTCCCGCGGGCTACGGCGCCATCTTCAAGCAGATCCTCGAGTACCTGCACTCGACCATCTCGGAGCTGCGCTCGGCTCCGAAGCCGGTCATCGCCGCCGTCGACGGCGTCGCCGCCGCCGGAGGCCTCGGCCTCGCGATGGCCTGCGATCTCGTCGTCGCCTCCGAGCGCTCGACGTTCGAGTACGCGTACTTCAAGACGGGCTTGAGCGGCGCCGAGAGCTCGACGTTCTTCCTGCCGAAGCTCGTCGGCCTGCGCCGCGCGCTCGACCTCGCGTTCTTGAACCCGCGCCTGAACGCGCGCGAGGCCCTGAACCTCGGGCTCGTCAGCGCCGTCTTCCCCGACGACACGTTCGAGGCCGAGACGCTCGCGCTCGCTCGCCGCCTCGCCGAAGGGCCCACCGCCTCCTACGCCGCCGCCAAGCGCCTCATGAACGAGGCCGCCGGGGTCGATCGCCTCGACTACCACCTCGACCGCGAGCTCGAGGCGCTGGCGCGCTCGGCCGACAGCAAAGACTTCGCGGAAGGGCTCGCGGCGTTCTTCGGCAAGCGCGCTCCCCACTTCGAGGGCCACTGACGTGCACGAGTACTCCATCGTCTCGGCGCTGATCGACCAGGTCGAGGCCCAGGCCCGACGCGCCGGCGCCACGAAGGTCGCGAGCCTCACGGTGAAGCTCGGCGAGATCTCGGGCGTCGACGGCGGCCTGCTCGCTACCGCGTTCGAGACGTTTCGCGAGCGCGGCGTCTGCGCCGGCGCCGAGCTGCACATCGAGCCGGTGCCCGCCCACTGGAGCTGCCGCCGCTGCGGCGCCTCGGCCGAGCTCGACAAGCCGCTGCGCTGCCTGCGCTGCGACCTGCCGCTCGAGCTCAAGACCGGCGACGAGATCATCCTTTCCCACCTGGAGCTGGAGCTACCCGACGATGTGCACTGACTGCGGCTGCGGCGACACCCACCTCGTGCCGGTACACGTGCACGAGAAGATCCTCGCGGCGAACGATCACCAGGCCGAGCACAACCGCGAGCACTTCGCCGAGGCCGGCGTGCTCGCGATCAACCTCATGGGCTCGCCGGGCTCCGGCAAGACCGCGCTGCTCGAGGCGACCGCGAAGGCCAACGCGAAGCTGCGGCTCGGTGCCGTCAGCGGCGACCTCGCGACCGACCGCGACGCCCAGCGGCTCGTGAAGGCCGGTATCCCCTCGAAGGCCATCACCACGGGCAACGCGTGCCACCTCGACGCCGAGATGGTGCACGAGGCCCTGCACGGCATGCCGTGGCGCGACACCGACGTCTTCTTCATCGAGAACGTCGGCAACCTCGTCTGCCCCGCCGTCTACGATCTCGGCCAGGCCGCCAACGTCGTCGCGCTCTCGGTCACCGAGGGTGAAGACAAGCCGCTCAAGTACCCCACGATGTTCCGCGGCGCCGATCTCGTCGTGCTGACGAAGGTCGACCTGCTGCCGCACCTCGGCGAGTTCTCGGTCGCGGCGCTCAAAGACGCGCTCGCCCGCGTGATGCCCGAGCCGAAGATCATCGAGGTCTCGGCCCGCACCGGCCAGGGCATCGCCGAGTGGCTGGGCTGGCTGCAGTCGCGCCGCCCGAAGGGAGCGGTGGCCGCATGAACGGCGTGCTCCTCGGCGCGGCAGCGACGGTCGCGGTGGTGCACACGGCCGTCGGCGTCGACCACGCCCTGCCCTTCGTCGTGCTCTCGCGCGTGCAGGGCTGGAGCTTTCGCCGCACCATGGCCGTCACCGCGCTGTGCGGGCTCGGTCACATCGCCTCGGCGGTCGTGCTCGGGCTCGTCGCGCTGGGCCTCGGCGTCGCCGTCGAGCAGCTCGGCGCGCTCGAAGAGGTGCGCGGCCAGCTCGGCCTGTGGCTGCTCGTCGGCTTCGGGCTCGTCTACGCCGCCGTCGCCGGCGTGCGACTCGGCCGAGGCCGGCATCATCACCACCATCACCACGGGCACCCGCACCCGCACTCTCACGACGACGACCGCAAGCGCGCGGTGACCGCGTGGACGCTGTTCATCGTGCTCGTGTTCGGGCCGTGCGAGGCGCTGGTGCCGCTGCTCCTGGCGCCGGGCGTGATGCAGAACATGGCGCTGCTCGCCGGGGTCATCGTGGTCTTCGGCACGCTCACGGTGCTGACGATGCTCGTGCTCGTCGCGCTCGGCTCGTACGGCTCGCGCCTCGTGCGCCTCGAGCGCTGGCTGGGGCCGAAGGCCGCAGGCTTCGCCGACGTCGCCGCGGGGCTCACCATCGCGTGCACCGGCGTCGCGGTCGGCTTGCTCGGGCTCTGAGACCAAGACTCTGTTCGCGGGAGACTCACACAACCTCGTAGTCTGCAGCCCACATGTGGCCGAGTCTCCTCGCCGTAGCTGCGATTCCGGCCTCGTTCGCGGATGGAGGCTTGACCCTCGCCGAGGTCGACGATGTCGTCGCGTTTCATGCGGACGCGCTGGAACCCTGTCGCCCTGTCAAAGGCAGCCTCGTGTTCGAGCTGGCGATCGACGCCGACGGCGGCGTGCAGCGGGCCGACATCAATCGTGACTCGCAACCCCCACGCGGTGAGTGCATCCAGGAACAGCTGAGCTCGTGGCAGTTCCCACCACGAGAGCGCGACACGGTTGTTCGTTATGAGTGGGCCGCAAAGAAGCCCACGTCCACTGACGCAGGGACTGGGCTTGCGCTGTCGGCTCTCAAGGCGGTGCAGAGGGCGCACCGAGACGAGATCGCTCGGTGCTGGCTCCAGACCCGAAGGTCGTTCGAGAACGAGGGGGCCTTCTCGACGACGATCGTCATAGGGCGGTCAGGGGCCGTCCTTGACGCGCAGGCTGGCAACACGGGTGCCCTGCTGGCGGGGCTCGACCTCGGCGAATGCGTTGCCCGCACCGTCCGCGGCTGGCGGTTTCCCTCTGCGAAGAGGTCGACGCAAGGGTCGCTAGAATGGCTCGTCGCCCACGACGCCGATCGACCACTCGCCAGCGGTGACCCAGACGCCGTGCTCGTGACCGCGCTCGAGGGGATGTCGCCGAGCAGACGACAACCGGTCGTCCCGCCCGACGTGTTGGCGCCCTGCGCTGTGCACGTCCCCTCCGATGCCCAGGGCGTCTTCGTCAGCCTTTGGTTCACGGCGCTGCCTGACGGCGGACATTCACCCGCGGCCAAGAGCAGCCCCAAGGTTGCCGAGCTCGAGCAGTGTGTTCTTTCGACCCTCCGCAACGTTGCTCGAGACCCAGCGGACGCTGGCGAAGGAATCCAGTTCGTCTGGCGCCTCTCGAGCGACGGCGGCGTCAAGTCCGGCGAGCTTCCCGCCCAAGCGAGAGGCGGGCTCTCGAAGGACGTGATCGTGAAGGTCCTCAAGCGGAATCAGAACGAGATCAAGCTCTGCTACGAGTCCGAGCTGCAGAATCACCCAGAGCTTGTGGGGAAGGTGGCGGTGTTGTTCACGATCGGCCCCTCGGGATCGGTGCTCAATGCGTCGGTTGTTGAGAACACCCTCAACGAAGCCGCAGCTCGCTGCATGGTCCAGCGAATCTCAAAGTGGCAGTTCCCTGCGCCAATCGGCGGCGAAGAGGTGAGGGTTACCTTTCCATGGATCTTCACGACTGCTGGAGGTTTGCGTTGATCCGCGGTGCTCTCTCTGCATTTTGATGCGGCGCACCGACCCACTCAAAGAGGTGGTCGGGCAACTCGGCCTTTGGCTGCTCGCCGGGTCGGGCTTGCGTCGGCGCGCGGTCGCTCGGACACCGCGGATCTTGATGGCCCGGTCGTCAGTCTTGCTCAGCCGGCGTGCGCGCTCCCGCCGATCTCGTCGTCCGTCATCAGTCGCTCGGCAATGCTCAGGACGCGTTCGAAGTCCCCAGCTCCTTCCAGACTGCCGTTCGCTGGCCAGAAACCATGGGCAATTCGGCTGCGACGATCCGCAAGGGACATGAGCTCGCGTTCTTCCGCCGAGTCCAACATTCCGAGCGCGGCGAGCTGCTGAACGAGGGCCCGAGGATGCATGACGCGCTTAAAGCGCTCGTTGTTGCGGGCGAGCGCGTTTCGCGCTGCGGCTTCGAAGACGGACCATGCAAGCAGGGGAAACGCGGTCGACGTGTTGCCGAGCAGGCGCGCCTCTCGCAACTTGTCGACAATCTCTTGCGACGACTTGAGTTCGACCTCTTCGACATCGCGCGAGTCGACGACCGCAAGCACGAACTTCCAGCCCCGCAGCTGCGCGACTTCCGCAAGACGGCGCACGTCCACCGTGTTCTGGGCTCCAATCAACTTGGTGTCGATCAGGACGGTTTCATCCCCGCGCCGCGCAACCAGGTCAGCTCTTAGACCCGTGTCGACTACAGGATCCTGTTCAACCGTGTAGCCGAGCGCTCTGTAGCGTGCGACCAACTGCTGAATCGCCTCCCGTTCTCGCTCTTCGATCGCCTTCATTGGAGCCTTCCGTGCTCGACCACCGTATCCACAGCAACATAAACGAAACCGAGTCGCGGCGTTTCCTCGGCCAGTGCGCGACCGATTCGCTCAGCAAGTAGCGGCGTCGCGCCGAGCACTTCTGTGATCCCGACGCGCAGCAAGTCCGTTCGCCGCAGGAGGATCTCCTTGGCCTGGTTGTCGTTGAAGATCGTCACCAAGCACATTGCGTCAATGATGGGCTTCGCAATGTTGTCGAGGTCACCCTGCGTTTCGCCCCAATCGAAACAGAAGTGGAGGATGCGAATGGTCACGTCGACATGCTCGATCCGCTCGCCGTCAGGCGTCGCGGCTTCAGCGGCCACGCGCACCTGCTCCATCCATTGTTGTCGTCCCCGAGCTGAGGCCTGGAGCGATCTCGGAGTGCCTTCAACGATGAACTCGAGCACACAAGCAGGATACCAGTCGCTTCTGACACCGATTCGCGCCTTCCCATTCGAAGGATCCGCGCTTGCCGACCGTGGGCCGCTCGGAACTGCATCGCAACGATCGGACCGGCGCAATTGATCGCGCGCGACTTTCACACCCCCCCAGAGAGTTCACCTCACGGCGCTGCCCCGACGGCACCGGGATAATCAGCCCGGAATCGTGGCGCCGGACTCAACGGTCGACGCGTCCTTACTGGGCGCCGTCCACACGCACCTCTCAGGCGGCGGCCCGATCCCTGGTGACGACGGCATCGACCGGCACCTCCTGAAGTGCCGGGCATGCTCTCAGCCGCCAAGCATCGAGGCGGTCTGCGGCCGCGCTTCCCTCCGGCAACGCATGCCGTGCGCTTCTAGTCACGAGTTGCGCAGCTCCTGCGGTCGCGCCGACCGCCGCAGGCGTCAACGCGCTGGCAGGCTTCTTGATCTCCCCCGCCGCATGAAACGGATCGCAATCTTAGGCGCCGGCACCGGCGGGACCCTGATGGCGAACAAGCTCGCGCGCTCGCTGCCCGACGGCTGGCGCGTGACCGTGATCGACCGCGACGACGTGCACGTCTACCAGCCAGGGCTCCTGTTCCTGCCCTTCGACGGCTACCGGCCGCACGAGCTCGTGAAGCGCCGGCGCCACACCTTCGACCGCCGCGTCGAGCTGGTGCTCGGCGAGATCGACCGCGTCGCCCCTGGCGAGAACCGCATCGCGATGCGCGGCGGCGAGTCGATCGCCTACGACGTGCTCATCGTCGCCACCGGCAGCCGCATCGTGCCCGAGCAGACGAAGGGGCTCACCGCCGAGGGCTGGCAGAAGACCGCCTTCGACTTCTACACGCTCGACGGCGCCACGAAGCTGCGCAACGCGCTCGACCGCTTCGAGGGCGGCCGGCTCGTCGTCAACGTCGTCGAGATGCCCATCAAGTGCCCCGTCGCGCCCCTCGAGTTCGCCTTCCTCGCCGACGAGTACTTCACCCGCCGCGGCATTCGCGACCGCGTCGAGCTCGTCTACGCCACCCCGCTCGAGGGCGCCTTCACCAAGCCCATCGCCTCGCGCCTGCTCGGCGACCTCTTGAAGAAGAAGAACATCGAGGTGCTCGGCGACTTCGGCGCCGAGGAGGTCGACGGCGGCAAGCGCGTGCTCAAGGCCTACGACGGCCGCGAGGCGCCGTACGACCTGCTCGTCACCATCCCCCAGCACATGGGCGCCGAGGCCGTCGGCCGCTCGGGCCTCGGCGACGCCGGGGCCTGGGTCGAGACCCACCGCAACACGCTGCAGAGCAAACGCTTCCCCAACGTCTTCGCGCTCGGCGACGCCACCGACCTGCCCTCGTCGAAGGCCGGCGCCGTCGCGCACTTCCAGGGCGACGTGCTGTTCGAGAACGTCCTCCGCTTCATCGACGGCCGCGAGCTGCTCCCCGCGTTCGACGGTCACACGAACTGCTTCATCGAGACCGGCTTCGGCAAGGGCATGCTCATCGACTTCAACTACGAGACCGAGCCGCTGCCCGGCCGCTTCCCGCTGCCCGGCGTCGGCCCCTTGAGCCTGCTCGAAGAGAGCGAGGCGAACCACGTCGGGAAGCTCGCGTTCAAGTGGCTCTACTGGAACGTGCTGCTCGAGGGCCGCGAGCTGCCGATCAGCACCCAGCTGTCGCTCGCCGGCAAGCGGGCCGCCTGAAGGAGATGATCATGAACGACACCGCCCAACTCGCTGCACTCTCCGAGCAGGTCGCCTGGCTCGTGTCGCGCCAGGAGCGCAACGACGAGCTGTGGGACGAGCTCATGCCCGTCGGCCGCCAGGTGATGAGCTCGCTCGCCGCCCGCCTCGACGGCGCCGAGAAGAGCGGCTGGCTCGCCTTCGGCCGCGAGCTCCTCGCCGTCGGCGAGCGCGTCGTCGAGCACTACTCGCCCGAAGACGTGCGCCGCCTCGGCGACGCCATCGTGCCCATTCTCGACGCCGTTCGCGCCGTCACCCAGCCCGAGATGATGACCCTCGCCGCCGACGCCGCCGGCGCCGTCGAGGCCGGCGCGAAGAAGCCCGTCGGCATGCTCGGCGCCATGCGCGCCACCCGCGACGAAGACGTGCAGCGCGGCCTCGCCATCGTCATCGAGGTGCTCCGCCGCATCGGTGAAGACACCCGTAAGCGGCGGAGCGCCGCACCCGCAGCGAACGATCGCCAGGCCCGTCTCGCCGCCGTCCTCGGCCCGCGCCGCGCCCGCACCGAGCCGCGGCCCGCACCGAGAGTCGCGCCGCCCGCGGCGGCCCCGCCGGTGCCGGTCGCGGTCAACGGCGTCGCCTTCGGAGCCGACGGCTACCTCGCCGACTCGACGCAGTGGACGAAGCCGCTCGCCGAGTCGCTCGCCGGCTCGGCCGGCATCACGCTCGGCGAACAGCACTGGCAGGTGCTCGAGGCCGCCCGCGCCGACTTCGCGAAGACGAAGGCGTCGCCGAACGTGCGCCGCCTCACGCAGATCCAGCCGCTCGACACCAAGCAGCTCTACGCCCTGTTCCCCAAAGCGCCCGGCCGCACCGTCGCGAAGCTCGCCGGGCTCCCCAAACCCACCGGCTGCCTCTAACGGAGAAACCGCCATGCAACCTGCACCGAAGCTGACCGTCGCTCCCACCCCCGTCCCCGCGGCGCGCAAGGTCGCGATCATCTGCTCGCACGGCGGGCTCGACGAGGCGTACCCCGCGCTCATCCTCGCGAACTCTGCGCGGCAGTCGGGCATCGACTGCATGGTGTTCTTCACCTTCTGGGGCCTCGACGTCATCACCGACAAGCGCGTCGATCACCTGCACGTGAACCTCGCCGGCAACCCCTCGAGCGGCATGCCCACGATGGTCGCCGGCCTCCCCGGCATCGAGAGCCTCGCCGGCAAGATGATGAAGAAGCAGATGGAGGACCTCGACCTGCCCGGCCCCCGCGAGATGCTCAAGATGATCGCCGAGGCCGGCGCAGACCTCTACGGCTGCGAGCTCGCCATGAAGATGTTCAAGCGCACGAAGGAAGAGCTGATCCCCGAGGTGAAAGACGTCATCACCGCCGGTGACTTCTACGATCTCGCCGAGGGCGCACAGATCATCTTCACCTGACGCCCTCGCAGCCGGGTGCGCCGACGAAAGCAGACGCGCGGGCGCGGCGCACGCACGCTCGCTCGCTCGGGCGAGACCCGTTATGGTCCCCGTGCGGCCCTCGCGGGTCGCCGCCATGATCGCCTGACTTCAGAAGAAGACGTCCGTTCGTTCTCGGCCTTTTTCCTCGAGGAGTCTCCTCATGCCCGCAGTCCGCGCCCAACACCTGGGCTTTGCCTTTCAAGACGTGCCCGTCTTCGAAGCCCTCGACTTTCACCTCTCACCCGGCTGGACGGGCCTCGTCGGAGCCAACGGCCTCGGCAAGACCACGCTCCTGCGCCTCATGCTCGGCGAGCTCGAGCCCACCTCCGGAGCGCTCGTCATCGAGCCCCGCGGCGCCCGCGTCGCGTGGTGCCCGCAGCGCGTCGAAGAGCTCGACGACGGCATCCGCGCCTTCGCCGAGGCCGACGACGGCCTCGCCCGAAGGCTCCACGGCCGCCTGCAGCTCCACCCGCACGAGCTCGAGCGGTGGCCGACCCTCTCGCCCGGCGAGCGCAAGCGCTGGCAGCTCGGCGCCGTGCTGCACCAGGAGCCCGAGGTGCTGCTCCTCGACGAGCCCAGCAACCACCTCGACGCCGACGGCCTGCAGTCGCTGCGCAGGGCGCTCCGCGCGTTCGACGGCCTCGGCGTGCTCGTCTCGCACGACCGCGCCCTGCTCGACGACGTGACGGAAGCGACGCTGCGGCTCACCCCCGGCGGCGCCCGCCTCTGGCAGAAGCCCTTCTCGCAGGCCCGCGCGCTCTGGCTCGAAGAGGAAGAGGCCCAGCGGCAGCAGCACCGCGACACGCGCCGGCACCTCGAGCGAGAGGAGCAGAAGCTCGACACCCGCCGCCGCGCGCTCGCCTCGGCGTCGCGGCAGCGGAGCACCGGCGCGCGCATGCGCAGCAAGCACGACTCCGACGCGCGCTCGCTCGGGGCCGACTTCCGCGCCGAGCAGGCCGAGATGTCACACGCCGCCACGCTGCGCCGGGTCGAGCGCAGCGCCGAGCGGGTGCGCGCCGAGCTCGACGGCCTGCACGTCAGCGACGACGCCGGGGCCGCGCTGTTCCTGCGCTACGAGCCGTGCCCCAAGCCGACCGTCGTGCAGCTGCCCGAGCTGCAGCTCGCCCGCGGCGGGCGCCTGTGGGTGCGCGGGCCCAACGGCAGCGGCAAGACGACGCTGCTCAACCGCGTGCTCGCCCAGGGCTGCCTCGTGCCCGAAGAGCGCCGCCTCGTGCTGCCGCAGGAGCTCACCCTCGAAGAGTCACAGGCCGACCTCGACGCGACGAAGCGTCTGCCGAACGACGAGCGCGGCCGCGTGCTGCAGCTCGTTCATGCCCTCGGCGTCGAGCCCGACCGCCTGCTCGCGTCTCCCGCACCGTCGCCCGGCGAGGGCCGCAAGCTGCGCCTCGCGCTCGGCCTCGGCCGCCACGCGTGGCTCGCGGTGCTCGACGAGCCCACGAACCACCTCGACCTGCCCGCCATCGAGCGCCTCGGCGCCGCGCTCGCCGAGTTCCCCGGAGCCCTGCTCATCGTCACCCACGACGAGCAGCTCGGTCAGAGCCTCGGCGCAGACGTCCGCACCCTCGAGGCTCGCGCCACTCGCCCGTAAACACGAGCCCCGGCTCCCGACCGTCGAGGCCGTTTCGACAATCGTTGCGTTTCTGCAACCATCTCCGTATCTCGCCGCCGTCTTCGTGCACCTGTTGCTCGGCGTCAGCAACCTCGCCTTCTGGGACCTGCTGTTCGTGCCCCACGGCATGCTGGCCGTCGGCTGGGTGACGACCGTGCTGCACCTCACGTTCGTCATGCTCCAGCTGCTCGCCCTCTCGGGCGTCACGCCGATGCCTCAGGCCGAGCCCCGCGCGCAGCTGAAGGTCAGCTCGACGGCCGCAGGCGCTTCGCCACGCGCTTGAGCCGCAGGCCCTCTTCACGCTCCCGCTCTTCGAGCGCCCGCCGCCCCCGCTCGAGCAGGTCGCTCAAGGTCCCCGTGACCCGCTGCTCGAGCGTGTTCACCAGCCGCGTCGTGCGCGCGAGCTCGTCGCCCAGCCGCCGCATCAAGAGCTCCCGCGGCGCCGCCTCGATCACCTGCTCGATGAGCCGCTCGACCTCGGTCGCCGCCTGCGCGCTCGGCGCCTCCGACGGCCCCACCGCGCTCGCCCGCGCCGCCGGCCCCCGCACCACCTGCGGCGGCCGCGCCAGCTCGACCAGGTGCATGCCCCAGACCCCCACCGGCTCGAGCTCGACGTGCACCGGCCGCGCCGGCCACCCCGCCGCGCGCAGGCCGCTCTCGCCCGACGCCGCCGACGCCGCGAGCAGCGCCCGCCACGCCGACCGCGCCTGCACCTCGATCGCGCGCCGGTCTTCGATCGCCGGCCGCGCCCGATCGAACAGCTCGTTCACCAGCGACTCGCGCTTGCGCCGCAAGAGCCCTGCCGCCTTCTGCACCTGGTCGAGCCGCTTCTTCAGCGCCAGCAGGCCCGACCGCGTCGCGCCCGCGCTCACTTCGGCACCGCCTGCGCCGCCTGTCGCTGCGCCTTTCGCCGCGACAGCAGCTCGTCCGACAGCCGCGTCAGATCTTCCGGCGGCGCGCGATCCATCAGGCGCCAGCCGGCCTCGAGCGTCTCGGCCAGCGTTCGCCGGCGCGTGCCCTGCCCCACCACCTCGCGCTCGAACGCCTCGGCCAGCTCGAGCGCGCGCCGGTCGGCCGGCGACAGCCCCGCCTCGCCCACGATCGCCACCATCGACCGCGCCTCGCGCCCCCGCGCATACAGCGCGTAGAGCTGGTCGGCCCACTTGCGGTGCTCGGGCACCGTGCGGCCCTCGCCGATGCCCGCCTTCATCAGCCGCGACAGCGACGGCAGCACGTCGATCGGCGGGAACACGCCCTTCCGGTGCAGCTCGCGCGACAGCACCACCTGCCCCTCGGTGATGTACCCGGTGAGATCGGGAATCGGGTGCGTGACGTCGTCGTCGGGCATCGTCAGCACCGGCAGCTGCGTCACCGAGCCCGGCCGCCCCTGCAGCACGCCCGCCCGCTCGAACAGAGACGCGAGGTCCGTGTACATGTAGCCGGGGTAGCCGCGCCGGCCCGGCACCTCGTCGCGCGCCGCCGCGATCTCTCGCAGCGCCTCGCAGTAGTTCGTCACGTCCGCCAGCACCACCAGCACGTGCAGCCCGTGCACGAACGCCAGGTGCTCGGCGCACGACAGCGCCGCGCGCGGAGCCAGGAGCCGCTCGATCGTCGGGTCCTGCGCCTGGTTCAGGTACAGCACGCTGCGCTCGAGCGCCCCCGACGCCGCGAACCGCGACAGAAACGCCTGCGTCTCGCGCTCGGTGATGCCGATCGCGCAGAACACCACCGCGAACGGCTCGCCGCGCGGCGCCCGCGCGTTCTCGACCACCGCGGCCGCGAGCTCGAGCGCCGGCAGGCCCGGCCCCGAGAACACCGGCAGCTTCTGCCCGCGCACCAGCGTGTTCAGCCCGTCGATCGCCGAGATCCCCGTCTCGATGAAGTCGTCGGGCACCCGCCTGCGCACCGGGTTCAGCGGAGCGCCCCACAGCGGCATCAGCGCCTCGCCGATCGGCGGCGGCAGCCCGTCGCGCGGCGCCCCGACGCCGGTGAACGCGCGGCCGAGCAGCTCTTTGCCCACCGGCACCTGCGCGAGCTCGCCCGTCAGCGTCAGCTGCGCCGAGGCCGGCGCGAGCCCCAGCGTGTCTTCGAGCACCTGCACCACGCTCACCTCGCGCCCCGCCTCGATCACCTGCCCGCGCAGCGACGCGTGGCCCGGCACCGCGATGTTCACCCACTCTCCGAGCGCCACGCGCTGCGCCGCCTCGACGTACAACAGCGGCCCCGTCGCCGCCTTCGCTCCGCGGTACGTGCGCGCCGTCATGCCGGCTCTCCCTTCGCGACCCGCGCGATGAGCTGCTCGACGTCGCTCTGCTTTGCGTCCAGCGCCCCTGCCGCCGCGTCGCGCAGGCCCGCGAGCGCGCGCCGGGCCCCGGGCAGGTTCAGCTGCGCGCACGTCGCCCCGCCGGCGATCGCCTTCTGCCCCGCCTCGAGCAGCGCCAGCGTCGCCTTCGCGAGCCGCCACGTCTTCTCGGGCGGGCAGTACGCGTCGTTCGGGTCGTACGAGCTCTGGCCCAGCACCACCTCGCGCACCGTCGCCGCGAGCTCGAGCACCAGCCGGTCTTTGTCCTCGAGCGCGTCGGGCCCGATCACGCTCGCGACCTCGCGCAGCCGCTCGTCGCTCTGCAACAGCTCGAACACCTGCGTGCGCGCCTTCGACCACCCGGCCCCCACCCGCGCGTCGAGCGCCGCGCCCACCACGTCGGCGTAGAGGCTGTAGCTCACGCGCCAGTCGACCGCGGGGAACTGGCGCTGGTGCGCGAGCGCCGGGTCGAGCGCCCACAAGGCTCCGGCGACGCGCAGGCACGCCTGCGTCACGGGCTCCGAGAAGTCACCGCCCGGCGGCGACACCGCGCTCACCAGCGTCACCGACCCTTCGCGCGGCGGCGAGCCGATCGCCGACACCCGCCCCGCACGCTCGTGCAGCTTCGCCGCCCGGCTCGCGAGGTAAGTCGGGTAGCCCTCTTCGCCCGGCATCTCTTGCAGCCGCGAGCCGATCTCGCGCAGCGCCTCGGCCCACCGCGACAGCGAGTCGGCCATCACCGCGGCCCGGTACCCCTGGTCGCGGAAGTACTCGGCGATGGTCAGCCCCAGGTAGATCGACGACTCGCGCGCCGCGACCGGCATGTTCGACGTGTTCACCACCAGCACCGTGCGCTCGAGCACCGGCCGCCCGCTGCGCGGGTCCTTCAGCGCCGCGAACTCGTGCAGCACCTCGGCCATCTCGTTACCGCGCTCGCCGCACCCGATGTAGACGACGACGTCGGCCTCGGCGAACTTCGCCAGCGACTGCTCGATCACCGTCTTCCCCGTGCCGAACCCGCCCGGCACCACCACCGTGCCGCCCTCGGCGACGGGGAAGAGGAAGTCGAACACGCGCTGCCCCGTGAGGAAGGGGCGCTCGAGCGCGTGCCGGCGCGCGTACGGCCTCGGCCGGCGCACCGGCCACCGCTGCACCAGCGTCAGCGGCGCGCCGCCCTCGAGCTCGATGATCGGCTCGTCGACCGTGCGCTCACCCGCGTGCACCTTGACCACCTTGCCGCCCCGGCCCGGCGGCACCAGCACCTTGTGCACGAAGTCGGTCGCCTCGGTCACCGTGCCCAGCACGTCACCCTCGGCCACCCCCGCGCCCTCGGCCACCGACGGCACGAACCGCCAGCGCCGCGCCCGATCGAGCGTCGGAGCGCTCGCCCCCGGCACCAGCGTGTCCCCGCTCAGCTCCGCGAGCCTCCCGAGCGGCCGCGCGATGCCGTCGATCACCGACCCGAGCAGCCCCGGCCCCAGCTCGACCGCCAGCGGCAGCCCCTCGCGCACCACCGGCTGCTCGAGCGCGAGCCCCATCGTCTCTTCGAAGATCTGCAGCGTCGCCCGATCGCCGCTGATGCGCAGCACCTCGCCCAGCAGCGCCCGGTCGCCCACGCGCACCAGCTCGTTCAGCGACGCGTCCTTCATGCCCGTCGCCTCCGCGAGCGCTCCCACCACGCGGCTCAGCTTCGTCGCCGTCATCGCGCCCTCACCCGGTAACCGATCGCCGCCCGCAGGAGCCCCAGCACGTACTCTTCCGCCGCCTCTTTCTCGTCCCACGAAGGCGCGGGAAACGGCGCCACCACCGGCAGCGCCGCCCGATCGAAGCGGGCCTTCAGCTCGCTCGGCAGCGCCCGGTACAGCACCTCGTCGACCAGCACGATGCCCGTCTTCGGGTCGGCCGCCAGCGCCTTCAGCCGCTCGACCGCCCGCGGAGCGTCTTCCGCCACCTCGGCGTCGAGGCTCGCCAGCGCGAACGCCCCCGCCAGCGCGGGCCGCACGACGGCGCGAACGCGGCGGTGCGTGCTCATGGGCTCACCAGCTCCGATTGAACGAGCGCGCGCGGCGCCGCCAGCCCGGCCCCGTGCGCCAGCTGCCGCACGTCGCGCGTCATCGCCTCGAGCCGCAAGAGGAACCAGAGCACCGGAGCGCAGCTCTGCGACTCGAGCCGCGCGAGCCGGCCCGCCCCGGCCAGCGCCAGCTTGAACGCCGCGCGCTCGACGCTGCCCGCCGACGCGCTCGCGCCTCCGGCGAGCGTCACGAGCCCCTTCAGCGCCGTCTTCGCGAGCGCCCGCTGCAGCCGCGCCGAGGCCTGCGCCGGGTCGGGCGCCCCCGCTGCCGCCACGAAGTCGGCCTCGACGAGCGCCTCGCCGCCGCGCACGTACCACCGCTTCGGCTCGGCCTCGTGCGCCCCCGCGAGCACCAGCGCCGTGGCCACGTTCGACGCGTCGAGCTGCCCGCGCACCCAGGCGCCCAGCACCGCGTCGCCGCGCGCCGCCGCCGCCGAGGCCCGCTCGGCGAACCCCTCGACGAGCGCGCGATCGAGCGCCAACAGCTCGGGGGCCGACTTCGCCCGCGTGAGCTTCGAGAGCCGCGCCCCGTCGGGGTGCCCCGTCATGAACAGGTGCGCCGCCACCCGCGCCGGAGTCGGCTGTCGCGCCAGCACCTCGAGCAGCTTCACCGGCAGCGTGCGCGTCGGAGTGAGCCCCTCGACGCGCGCGGCCACCGCAGCGCCCTGCACCGCCCCGCGCACCAGCGCGCGCAGGCTCCGCAGGTCGGCCGCGGCCTCGTACGCCTCGAGCACCGCCTCGTCGGGGCCCCAGCGCCGCAGCGTCGCGAGGTGCCGCGCCGCCGTCTGCTGCACCGCGAGGTCGAGCCCGCCCGGCGCCGGCGGCACGAGCAGCTTCCCCGACGCCGCGAGCGCGCGCACCAGCCCCGCCTCGTCGGCCCCGGCCATCGCCTCGAGCTCGGGCCGCGTGAACAGGTGCAGGCCCAGCCCTCGCGCCCGCGCGCCGAGTGCGACGAGCGCGCTCATCGCTCGAGCTCCTTGTGCAGCTCGACCGCCAGCGCCGGGCCCATGCGCTCGAGGCGCGCGGCCAGGGTCTCGTCGATGCGCACCGAGCCGTCGCCGGCGCTCACCACCGCGCCGAACGGCATCGACGCGTCGAGGTCGAGCGCGGGCGCCACCGGCCGCAGCGCCAGCTCGAGCTCGGGGCGGGCGCGAACCCGCGGCGCGAGCCCCTCGACGTACCGCAGGGCCTCGATCGTCTGCCGCGCCACCGCCCGCACGAAATTCGGCTCCCGCCCCGCCTCGTCGATCAGCGCTCGGGCCCGCTGCAGCACCTGGTCGATCAGCGCGCGCTCTGCCGCGAGGCGCTCGGCGCGAGACCGCTGCCGGGCCCGCGCCAGCTCGCCGTCGAGCCGCGCCGTGCGCATCGCCCGCCGCGCCGCGAGCTCGCAGCGCACGATCTCGTCGCGCCGCCTCGCCGCCTCTGCGAGCAGCTCGGCCGCCTCGCCCTCGGCGCGCGCCTGCACCGCGGCCACCCGGGCCGCCGTGTCGCGCTCGAGCCGCGCGATGAGATCGTCGAGCGCCACTCAGCCTCCGCCGCGCAGCAGAATCATCACCGCCACGACGAACCCGAGAATGACCATCGTCTCGGGAATCGCGATGAGAATGATCGCCGTCGTCGAGAGCTCTGGCTTCTCGGCGAGGCTCGCCGCCGCCGCCGGCCCGATGCGACTCTGGGCCCACGCGGTTCCGATCGCGGTCAGGCCGATCGCCAGAGCCGCTCCAATTGCCAACAGGGCATGTTCCATCGTCTCTCCTTCAAGGGTGAGGCTGCGGGGTCCAGTGCGTGAGCGGCCGGTACTCGACGCCGCCCGGGCTGAAGAACTTTCCGAAGAACTCGACGTAGTGCAGGCGCACCGCGTGCAGCGTCGGGCTGAACAGGCCGATGGCGAAGTTCACCAGGTGGAACAAGAGCGCGAACACCACGCCGACCACCACGCTGCCCAGCGCCCCGACCATCTGGTTCGCCACCACCGCCAGCATCAGCGACGCCGTGCCCAGCGCCATGATGCGCGCGTACGAGAGAATGTGGCCGAACGTCGACATCAGCTCGATGACCGCGACGACCCCCTCGAGCACGATCAGCACGGGAAACGCGACGAGCACCGCGATGACTGCCGGCGTCAACAGCCCCTTCGGCAAGAGCTCGAAGGCCGCGAACAGCGCCACGATCACCAGGAGCACCATCAGCGTCGCCACGCTCCGGCCCGCGGCCTCGCGCTTGTGCCCCCGCCGCCACGACGTCACGACGGCCAGCACGAGCCCCAGCGTGATGTGCACCACCCCGAGCGCGAGGCTCAGCGCGAGAAAGGGGACGATCGCGTGCTCGCGGTCGAACCACAGCGGCCGCAGGCCCACGAAGTGGCCCAGCGTGCCGAACAGCTCGCCGAACAGCACCCCGAACACGATCGCGAACAGGGCGCACGCCGCCGCGACCGCCGCCACCGAGCGCAGCGTCGTCCCGGGCTTCGAGCGCCACCGCAGCACCCCCGCGAGCACGAGCAGCGCCACGCCGTAGCCGACGTCGCCCAGCATCAGCCCGAAGAAGATGGGGAAGAAGAGCGCCACGAACGGCGTCGGGTCGATGCTGCCGTAGCGCGGCAGCGGCACGCGCCGCGTCAGCACCTCGAACGGGCGGAACAGCGGCGGGTTGTGCAGCACCACCGGCGCCGGCTCGCCCCGCCACGCCTCGCAGCGCACGAAGTCGATCACCACCTCGGGCCCGAGCACCTCGGCCGCCCGCGCCTTCAGCTCTTCGCGGCGGCTCGACGGCAGAAAGCCCTCGATGACGAACACGTGCGTGCCCGCCCTCGCCTTCTCTCGCGCCTCGATGACGAGCAGCTGATCGTGCAGCAGCGCCCGCAGGGCCGCGAGCCTTCGCCCCGCCGACCGCGCCAGCGCGCGCTGCTCGGCCTCGAGCGCCGCTCGTCGCTTCGGCAGCTCGGCGAGGCGCCGCTCGAGCGCGCCCATCGACCGCAGCAGGTTCTTCTCGCCCAGGCTCGGCGGGGCCGGCAGCTCCTGCACGCGCGAGTCCGCGAGCAGCCTCGCCACCGTCTGCGCCGCCGTCACCGGCACCAGGATCAAGACGGCGAGCTCCTTGCTCGGCAGCGGCCGCGTGACGAGCTCGAGCTCGGCGCCCACGAGCTTCACGAGCTCGCGCTTCAGGTCCGCGATCGACTCTTGCGCGCCGGCCCGCATCACCACGTAGAAGGCCTGGCCGTCGGGCCAGGCCAGCTCGCGGCCCCACAGCGGCGCGAACGCCGCGAAGAACTCGCGGTACCGCAGCAGCACCGCGCGCTCGTCTTCCACCGACGCGAGCGCCCGCGCGATGCGCTCGGCCTCGCGCCGCGTGCGCCGCGCGAACCGGGCCTCCTGCGGCAGCGGGCCGAGCCCGCTCGCCGTCAGCGCCGCCGCCTCGTGGCTCAGGGCGATCATCGCGCGCTCGGTGTCCTCGAGCATTCGGGCGAGGTTGCGCGCCGGCCGCGTCTGCCTCGGCGGCGGCGGCGACGGCACCTCGGGCTCGACGAGGTGCAGCACCCCCTCGTTCTGCGCGAACACGAGCGTGTCGTCGAGCCGGGTGCTCGGCCCGTAGATGCGCGCGCGGCTCATCTCGACGATCATTCGAGGCCCTCCCCGATCAGACGCTCGAGCACCCGCCGCGCGAGCCGATCGATCTCGGTCGCGGTCACCTTCTCGAGGCGCCCGTGCTCGGCCACCCGCTCGGCCTCGACGGCCCTCAGCGCCGCCTCGTGCGCCGCGGCGGCCGCGGCCTCTTCCTTCGCCACCTCGAGCTCGACGGCGCCCGCCGCGTCCGCCTGCGCTCGCTCGAGCTCGCCCCTCGCGGCCTTCACCCGCGCCGCCGCCGCCCGCTCGGCGTCGCGCACCTGCTCCTCGAGACGACGCTCGACCCCGAGCAGCCGCGTCAGGCTGGCATCGCTCTCGTCGATGATCGGCGGGGCGCTCACGCTCGTCTTTCCTGCAAGCGGCAGACACAGCCCGTAACGGCGCTGGGGGTGCACCCTTTGCAGAGCCGGCGCCCGCGCCGCAGCCCTTGCGCTTCGCCGCCCTGGTACGCCCGATGCTGCAGCGCCCGTCGAGATGAGCAGGTCACGCACCATGGTCGGCGTCGTGCTCGGCGCGGCGGCGCTCCTCGCCTCGCGCGACGGCGCCGCGGGCGACGGTTGGGCGCTCGTGCGCACCGAGGCCGACGGCCTCGCGCTCGAGGCGCGCGCCGTCGAGGGCAGCGACATGCCCGAGCTGCGCGTGACGGTGAGATCGCCGCACGCCCCGCAGCGGCTGCTCGATGCGGCCTGGGCCCTGCGCGCCGACCCGTACCTCGCCGAGCGCAAGGTGCTCGCCGCCCGGTCCGACTTCCGCCGCGTCTACCTTCGCTATCAGCCGCCGGTCATCGCCGCGCGCTGGTGCGTGCTCGAGCAGCTGCGGTCGACCGACTCGAAGACCGGCGCCGCGAGCATGAGCTTCACCATGCAGCCGACGGCGCCCGCGCTCGACCCGTCGACGCCCTTCGCCCGCCTCGAGGGTCGCTGGCACTTCGTGCCCGGCAGCGCCGGCACCCGCGTCGCCTACACCGTGCTGATCGACGTCGGCGGCGTGCCCGCATTTCTTGCACGCGGCGCACAGCAAGACGCCGCGGTCGAGGCCGTGCGCGAGGTCGTCGCGCGTGCAGGCGCGATGCTCGAGCGAAGATGATGGGCCCCGTCGCAGCGCTGGGGGTCGCGCTGCTCTCGGCCGCTCCGGCCACGCCCGCGTACGAGGCGAAGCTCATCGCCTGGGGCCTCGAGCAGCAGGGCCGCGAGCTCGAGCCCGACCCGGACGGCAAGGTGATCGAAGAGCTGCTCGTCTCGTCGGAAGACGTGTTCGCCCCCGGCGACCTCTGGCCCGTCGAGTGGAACAAGGTGCACTGGAAGACCCACGAGAACGTCGTGCGCCGCGAGGTGCTGCTGCGGCCCGGCGACGTGTGGAGCCTCTCGCGCGCCATCGAGAGCGAGCGCATCATGCGCAGCCTCACGCTCTTCGCCCTCGCGCGCATCGTGCCCGTGAAGGGCCGCCACGGCGGCATCGCCCTGCTCGTCGTCACGCAAGACCGCTGGAGCCTGCGCCTCAACTCGCAGTTCAACCTCGTCGGCGACCTGCTGCAGTACCTGCGGCTCCAGCCCTCGGAATGGAACGTGTTCGGCTTCGGCAAGACCGCGTCGATCGAGGTCGTGCTCACGCTCGATCAGCTCACCCTCTCGCGCGCCTATGTCGACCCCCGCCTGTTCGGCACCCACGTGCGGCTCGCCCAGACGCTCGGCCTCGTGCTCAACCGCCAGCGCATGCTGCCCGAGGGCGTCGTCGGCTCCCTCGAGCTCGGCAAGCCCCTCGTCACCCTGTCCGAAGAGTGGGCGTGGGCGCTGCTCGCGAACGTCGCGGCCCGCCCGGTGCGCATCTTTCGCGGGCCGACCGTCTGGCAGCTCGAGTCGCCGTTCGGCCCGGTGCCCTACGTCTACGACGCCCTCACCGGCGACGGCGAGCTCACCGCCACCCGCCGCTTCGGCGACGCCTGGAAGCTCTCGGTGCAGGCCGGCCTGCGCGGCTATGCGAGGCAGTACTCGGCGCCGGGCACGCTCGACGAGGCGCGCGCCGCCTTCCTGCGCGCTGGGTACATGCCGGCGTCCGAGAGCGCCGGCGGCCTCGTCGCCCGCGCCGAGCTGTTCCAGAACGACTTCCGCGTGCTGTCGGGCATCGAGAGCTACGAGCTCTCGGAGGACGTTCAGCTCGGCCCCCGCGTGCTCGTGTCGATGTTCTGGGCCGCGCCGCTGCCGTTCACCTCGACGCGGTACCTCGAGCTCGCCGCCACCGCCCGCTGGAGGCTCGCTCCGCTCGGCGGCCTGCTCACCCTGCAGGCGGCCTGCTTCGCGCGCTTCACCTTCGAGGGCCTGCCGCTCAACCGCCGCTACGCCTTCGAGGCGATCGGCGTTTCGCCGCGCATCGGCGGCGCCCGCATCGTCGCGCGCGTGCTCACCGACGTCCGCCAGGCCGATCTGACCAACACGCGCGTGCTGCTCGGCGGCGGCAACGGCCTGCGCGGCGCGCCGCCCGAGCTGCAGGCCGGCAAGAACCTGCTGCTCGGCAACCTCGAGCTGCGCACCGCGACCGTCGCTTACGAGAGCGTGCGCATCGGCGGCGCCCTCTTCTACGACTTCGGCAGCGCCTTCGATCGCGTGCCCGACCTCACGCACACCGTCGGCGCCGGCCTGCGCGTGCTGTTCCCCCAGTTCGGCCCCGAGGTGCTGCGCGTCGACCTCGGCTTCATCGCCGGCGGCCGCGGCTTCCCCGGCGGCATGCTGTCGTTCGGCAACATGAGCGCCGCCTACGGGCAGGTGACCGACTACCGCCCCGCGCAGTTCTTCGACGCGCCGCTCTGAGCTCGCGCAACTTCCGCGCGGCCACGCCCGTCGCCACAGCGGCGGCGCAGGTGGCACGGCTGAAGCACGCCTTTCACGGTGCTCGAGGAGGCCGTCATGAAACGTCACGTCTTGCTGGTCACCCTGCTCGCCGCCGCCGGCACCTGGGCCGCCACCCGCCAGGGCTCCGAGGTCACCCTCGCGAAGGGCGAGACGCTGCACGAAGATCTCTACGCCACCGGCGCCACGGTCGTCGTCGACGGCGTCGTCGAAGGCGACCTCATCGTCGCCGCAGGCGAGCTCCGCCTCACCGGCGAGGTGCGCGGCGATCTGCTCTTCCTCGGCGGCCGCGCGACCCTCGCCGGCCCCGTCGGCGGCAGCGTGCGCGGCGTCGCCGGCCAGGTCGCGCTCGAGAGCCTCGTCGAAGACGACGTCGCCCTCGCCGCCGGCGACGTCACCGTCGGCCGCTTCGCCTCGGTCGGGCGCGACCTGCTGCTCGCCGCCGGCACCGCGACCATGAACGGCGAGGTCTGGCGCAAGCTGCTCGCCGGCGCCGGCCGCCTCACCGTCGACGGCTTCGTCGGTGACGGCGTCGAAGGCCAGCTCGGCCAGCTCAGCCTGGGTGACGCCGCCCGCATCTTCGGCGCCGTGAAGATCGCCACCGACCAGGAGGTCACGCTCGCCCCCGGCGCACAGCTCGCCCGGCCCATCGACGCAGCCCCGCTGCCGGCGGCCGCGCGGCCCAACGCGGGCTTGGGCTTCATCGGCTGGCTGCGCAGCCTCGTCGGCCTGCTCGCCCTCGCCGCCGTGTGGATCGCGCTGTTCCCCGGCTTCTCGAGGCGCGCGATGGCGACCCTGCGCGCGCGCCCGGCCGAGTCGTTCGGGTTCGGCGTGCTCGCGCTGTTCGCGACCCCGCTGCTCGCCGGCGTGGTGTTCGCCACCGGCGTGCTCGTCGGAGGCTGGTGGCTCAGCGCCGTCGTGCTCGGCGTGCTGCTCGTGGCGGCCGCGATCGCCGCGCCGCTCGTCGGCCACTTCGTCGGGCAGTGGGTCATGAGGCTCTTCAAGCGTGAGGGCACCGAGACCGCGCGCCAGATCGTCGGCCTCGTCGTGCTCACGCTGCTCGCCGCGCTGCCCGTGCTCGGCTTCTTCGTCATCTTCGCGACCGCCTCGGCGGGCGTCGGCGCCCAGCTGCTCGCGCTCCGTGGCCGCCTGCCCGTGCAGACCAGCGAGCCGCTCGACCGGCTCCGCGACCCCGAGCCCGAGGGGCCCGTCGAGGTCGGCTCGCCCTCGTAGAGAGAGGAGTCACGTCATGAGAACCCGAACCTGGATCATCATCGCCGCCGCCGCCCTGCTCCTCGCCGCCTGCCTGCCCGGCGCGAACGACTACGTCGGCACCGCTGCGGCGAACGGCGAGCCCGCCGGCTTCTGGCGCGGCCTGTGGCACGGCGGGCTCGTCTGGCTCACGTTCATCGTCTCGCTCTTCAGCGACAACGTGCAGCTCTACGAGGTGCACAACAACGGCAACTGGTACGACGCCGGCTACTTCTTCGGGCTGCTCATCGCCCTCGGCGGCGGCGGCGGCGGCGCACACCGGTGGAGCCGCCGCAAGCGGTGAGCTCGGTCACGGCGCCACGATGCGGCCGGGTGCGCCGTTCGCGCCCACCGCCGTGTGGCACCCGTTGCAGTCGCCGTCGCTCTGCGCCGCCATCATCTCGCTCGTCTTCCCGTTCGCGCGCACGCGCGCACGGTACGGCAGCGTGAAGCCGGCCGAGAGCTGCTCGACGTAGAAGTTGCCGACCGCGTTCGGCTTCATCGACAGCTTCAGCGCTCCCGTCGAGTCGAGGATCTCGACGACCGTGTCGCCCGGCAGCGCCGTCGCGTTGCACAGGTCCTGCTCGTGCAGCCCGGGAAACACCGTGCCCATGAACGCATACGCCTTCGCGGGCTCCTCGGTGAGGTGACACGCACGGCACGCGAGGCCCGGGTTCATCAGCGGGCTCTCTCGGTTCCCGCCCGTCCACTTCGCGCCCGACGCGCACGTCAGCGCCACCGCGCGACCGTCGCCGCCCGTCGCCACCGTGCACGAGCCCTTCGGCAGCCCGGCGTTCACCCACGCCTCGAACGCCGCCAGCTCTGCCGGGTCGGCCTTCGCCGCCGGAGTCGGCGGCATCGGCGCCGTCGCCTGCTGCATGCGGGTCAGGCTCCGCTGCGCCACCGTCGTGCCGGGGTAGCCCGGCGAGTCCTTCGCGAAGTCCGCGTACGACGCCAGCGCGAACGGCGCCGACCCCGAGAGCGGCGTGCCGTGGCAGCTCGTGCAGCGTGAGGTCACCAGCGCCGCGACGTCACACGGAAGATCGATGGTCGTCGACCCCCCTGTCGCCGGGGGTGCGCCGCAAGCAGACAAGGTGAGTGCTGCGAACAACGTCGCTCTGTGCATCACCCGTTCGGTACCGCAGCGCACCGGTCGGCAGGCAGCGGCCGCCGCGCGCAGCCTTTGCGCGCCCCCGCCTACCCGCACGGGCCGCTCTACGGGCACGAGCGTTGCTGCGCCCGCCGTCATGACTCCCAATCGGCACGACAAGGTGTTCCAGTACGAGACGAACCTCGAGTGGCAGAAGCTCCGCCGCGCGACCTCCATGCTCCCGGGCGCTCCACCCATCGAGCTCTCGCCCCCTCGAGACTTCGGAGGCGAGCCCGGCCGCTGGGCCCCCGAGCAGCTGCTCCTCGCCGCCGTCGAGTCGTGCACGCTGTTCACCTTTCTCGCTGAGGCCTCGCGTCAGAACATCGAGATCGTCTCGTGGGGGAGCTCGGCCGAGGGCACCGTCGCCCGCGCCGCCGACGGCCGCTTCGAGTTCACCCACGTCGTCGTGCGCCCCGTCGTCGTCGTGAAGACCGAAGACGACGCCGTGCTCACCCGCGCCCTGCTGCAGACCGTGGGCCGCCGCTGCTTCATCGGCAACTCGCTCAAGGCCGAGCCCCGCATCGAGGGCCGCGTCGAGGTCGTGCGCCGCCGCGAGCCGCTCGCCGCGCGCCCCGCGCCCGCCGTCGAAGGCCCGAGCTCGTAGCCCTCGTCACCTCACTTCGCCAGCGCGCGCAGCTCGCCCAGCCGCGACCCGACGGCGATGGGCACGTTGGTCACGCCCGCGAACGTGTACCGGTAGAGGGTCTGGTCGGCGAGCCGGTCGACGCAGCGCACCGCCAGCTTCGAGTGCGGGTTCTCGTGCACGCACGCCTCGAGGAACGGCTCGTCGAGCAGCCACAGCTCGGGGTCGAGCGCCGCCGCCGAAGCCACCGCGAGCAGGTACAGCGCCTCGCCCCGCCACTTCGCCTTCGGCTCGAGCTGCAGCGCGCGGTTCAGGTAGCTCGCCGCCCGCTGCAGATCGATCAGGTGCTCGTCGTCGGGCGCCACCGAGCCGAGCGCCGGCGTCGCCTCGATCAACGCCTTCGCCCGCGCGAACAGCGCCGCCCCCGGCTGCGCCGACGCGATGAACCGCTCGCCCTTCCAGGCCTGAGCCTGCTTTGCCCACTCGGTCGCGTCGAGCCGCGCGAACGGCGGCAGCGCGGCCCCGTTCTTCACCAGCTCGAGCAGCGCGAGCGTCAGCTGCGGGTCGTCCTTCGCGCGCACCGCCACCCCCACCGCGGCTCGCAGCGCGAGCGCCTGGTCATAGGCCTCGAGCACGTTCTGCGGCGGCTTCGCGAGCTGCTCGCGCCACAGGTCCAGCGCCGGGTCGATCTGCCGCGCCGCCGCGAGAAACGCCGCGCGCTCGCTCGGAGTCAGCTCGAGTCGATTCGCCGACACGTCGAGCTCGGCCAGCTTCGGCGCCGTCGACCGCGTGTGACACGAGAGGCACATGCCGGTGAGCCCGCGCAGCTTCATTCGCGCCGGCTCGGTGTCGCCGCTCTTGAACTCGGCCCGCGCGCGGTTCACCTGCTCGGCGAACAGCGTCGAGATCGCCCGCGGCGTCGGCTCGCCATACGGCGACATGAACGCGTGCTCCAGCCGCCCGAGCTGATCGAGGCTGTCGAGAATCACGTCGGCGTTCTGCGGGTCGCGGAACTTCGACGCGCTCTGCAGGTAGGGCTGCAGCGCGTACGTCGATGCCAGGTTGCCGCGCATCAGCTTCGCCGAGGGCTCCGGCGCCACACCGAGAACGAGAAGGAGCGTGAGCATTCGCACACCCGGTGCATCGGCCATGCCCCGACGCTCGTGCAGGGCCGCGCTCCGCGCACCGCAGAAGCTGCGCACTGCGCCGCCTTCCCCCGAGGGAAGGGCGCTGGGCTGCGGTATGCACCTGCGGCGATCATGACCCCGCTCCTCCTCGCCCTCGCCCTCGCCCAGAACCCCGCCCAGCTGCGCGCACTCTTCGCGCCGCTGCCGCCGCAGTTCGAAGCAAAAGAGAACCCCATCACCGCCGACAAGATCACGCTCGGCCGCATGCTGTACTTCGACAAGCGCCTCTCGAAGAACCAGGACGTCGCGTGCAACAGCTGCCACCTGCTCGACAAGTACGGCGTCGACGGTGAGCCGACCTCGACCGGCCACAAGAAGCAGAAGGGCGGTCGCAACGCGCCCACCGTCTACAACGCCGGCGCCCACCTCGCGCAGTTCTGGGACGGCCGCGCCCCCACGCTCGAGGAGCAGGCGAAGGGCCCCATCTTGAATCCCATCGAGATGGCGCTCCCCTCGGCCGAGGCCGCCGTGAAGGTCATCGCGTCGGTGCCCGGCTACCTGCCGCTCTTCCAGAAGGCCTTCCCCGGCGAGGCGAGCCCCATCACCTACGACAACATCGCGAAGGCCATCGGCGCGTTCGAGCGCACGCTCGCCACTCCGTCGCGCTTCGACAAGTGGGTGAAGGGCGACGACGGAGCGCTCACGAAAGAAGAGCTCGACGGCCTCGACACCTTCACGAGCGTCGGCTGCGCCGGCTGCCACCAGGGCGCCGCGGTCGGCGGCGGCATGTACCAGAAGCTCGGCCTCGTCGCGGCCGTGCCGAACCTCACCGACAAGGGCCGCTTCGAGGTCACCAAGGCCCAGGCCGACCTGAACGTCTTCAAGGTGCCCTCGCTGCGCAACATCGCCCGCACGGGCCCCTACCTGCACGACGGCAGCTTGAAGTCCCTCGACGACGTCATCCTCTTCATGGGCAGGCACCAGCTCGGCCGCGCCCTCGAGCCGATTCAGGTCTCGAAGATCGCCACGTTCCTCCAGGCCCTCACCGGCGACCTGCCCAAAGACGTCGCCGCCCCGAAGCTGCCGCCGAGCGGCAAGAACACTCCGAAGCCCGACCCGAACTAGCCCGAACTAGCCCAGCGCCTCGAGCACGCACTCGAGCGTCAGCGGCTTCTTCAGCGTCGGCACCCCGGCCTCGACCTCGTCGAGCCCCGTCATCAGCATGCACCTCAGCGCGGGAGCCTCCTCGCGCGCCCACTCCACGAGCTCGACCCCCGTCATGCCCGGGAGCGTCACGTCGACCAGCGCGATGTCGGCGCTGGCCAGGAGCGGCAGGGCCTCCTCGGCGCTCCCCGCCGTCGTCACCACGTAGCCCTCGTCGCCCAGCAGCACGGCGAGCGCGCCGGTCGCGATCTCGTCGTCGTCGACCAGCAGCACCCGCCGCGGCTTCGGCTTCGGCGTCGGGGCGGTCGGCGCCGGCTGCGACGCGAGCGGCAGCGTGAACGAGAACGTCGTGCCCTCGCCGACGACGCTCTTCACCTCGATCGTGCCGCCGTGCGCCTCGACGATGCCCTTCACGATCGCGAGGCCCAGCCCCACGCCGCGCCGCTCCGACTGCGACGCCTGCCAGAAGCGATCGAACAGGCGCGGCAGCTGCTCGGAGGGCACGCCGTGGCCCGTGTCGCTCACCCAGACGCGCGCGAAGCCGCCTGCCGCCTCGGCGCCCACCGTGACGCGCCCCCCGGCCGGAGTGAACTTCAGCGCGTTGCCGAGCAGGTTCTCGAGCACCTGCAGCACCCGGCCGCGGTCGGCCTGCACCGCGAGCGACGCCTCGACCGGCGCGAGCACGAGCCCGAGCGACGCCTGCGCCGCGACGGGCCCCAGCTGCTGCGTCGCCTCGCTCAGCACCGCCCCGAGCGCGAGCGGAGCAGGCTGCACCGCGAGCCGGCCCGCATCGAGCGCCGCCACGTCGAGCAGATCGCGGATCATGCGCGCCATCGCCTCGCTGCTCACCTGCACGGTCTGGGCCGCGGCGCGCAGCTCCTCCGAGCCGCGCTGGAGCGCGGGCACCGTGAGCGCGATGCGGTTCAGCGGCGCCCTCAGGTCGTGCGCGACCACACCGAGCACCTCGTCGCGCGTCGCGATCGCGCGCCGCAGGGCCGCGTGCAGCTCGGCCTTCTCGATCGCCGCCGCGCCCCGCTGCGCCAGCTCGCGCGCCACGCCGAAGTCGTGTGCCCCGTACGTGCGGCCCCGCCGGGTCGAGACGAACGCGATCGCCCCGCGCACCTCGCCCCCGGCCAGCAGCGGGAAGCTCATCATCGACACCGGCGCGAGCCGCCGCAGCAGCTCGGCGTGCCGGGGGCTCTGCGCCATCGCGTCGCGCTGGGCCGGCCCGATGTGCGCGGTGAGCACCGGCGCCTTCGACGCGAACACGGCCTGCAGCAGGTGCGGCCGCGAGCGATCGAGCTCCAGCGTCTCGAGCTCACGGCACGTCGCAGCGTCTTCAGGGTCGCGCGCCGCCACGCTGAGCCGCTGCAGCCGCCCGTCTCGCTCGAGGTCGATCACGCACACGTCGGCGAGCTCTCGCACCGCCAGCGTGCCGAGCCGCTCCATCGTCTGGTCGACGTCGAGCGTCGGAGGCAAGAGCTCGCCGGCGTCCTTGAGCAGCTCCGACTCGCGCTCGGCGCCCACCCGCCCCACCACGTTCGCCACCCTCGCCAGCACCTCCTCGGTCGAGAACGGCTTCGTCAGGAAGTCGGCGGCGCCCTTCTTGAGCAGCGAGATCTCGAGCTCCGGGTCGGTGTTCGCCGTCAGCACGATGACTGGCACCCGCTTGAGCCGCGGCTCTGCCGCCAGCCGCGCGAGCAGCGCCTCGCCGCCGACCTTCGGCATCATCACGTCGGTGAGCACGAGATCGGGCTCGCGCAGCCTCGCCGCGGCGAGCCCCTCGTCGCCGTCGTACGCCGACATCGTGCGGTAGCGCGCAGACAGCGCTCCGCAGATGAACCGGTTCATGTCGGCGTTGTCTTCGACCACCAGCACGAGCGGCGCGTCGGGCCTCTGCGCCGGCGCGGGCTCCTCCGCCGGACGAACGGCGAGCGCCTCGACCGCGCTGCGCACCGACCGCCCGGCCGCCAACGCCTGCGCCGGCTTCACCGTCGCCCCGCTGGGCGCCACCAGCGGCAGCGTGACCGTGAACACCGCGCCTCCACCGGGCGCGTCCGAGACGGCGACGTAGCCGCCGTGCAGTCGCGCGAAGTCGCGCACGATCGCGAGCCCCAGCCCCGTGCCGCCGAACCCGCGGTTCGCGCCGGTCGACAGCTGCGAGAACCGCTCGAAGATGGCCTCCCGCCGATCGGGGGGTATGCCCGGCCCGCTGTCGGTGACGGTGAGCCGCGCCACGGCTCTGTCGCGCTCGAGCGCCACGCTCACCCGCCCACCCGGGGGAGTGAACTTGAACGCGTTCGAGAGCAGGTTCAGCACCACGCGCTGCAGCTTGGCCGCGTCGCCCTCGAGCAGCAGCGGCCCGCCCGTCTGCACCTCGAAGGCGTACCCGTTGTCGCTCGCGTGCAGCGTGAACTGCGACGCCACCGCACCCACGAGCTTCGAGAGATCGAGCCGGGCCCAGTCGACCCGCGCCGCACCGCCCTCGAGACGCGCGACGTCGAGCAGGTCTTCGACGTGGCGCAAGAGCGAGCGCGCGTTGCGCGCCACGACCTCGAGCTCGCCGCGATGGGCCGCTCCGACCTGCGCGTCACCGAGCAGCCGCTCGACCGGCCCGAGGATCAGCGCGAGCGGCGTGCGCAGCTCGTGGCTCACGTTCGCGAAGAACTCCATCTTCTGGGCGTCGAGCCGCGTCACCGCGGCGTTCGCCGCCCGCAGCTGCTCGTTCGCGCGCTGCAGCTCCTGCCCCCGCTGGTAGAGCTCGACCTCCATGTGGGTCGCGCGCTCCTGCGCCCGCGTCAGCGGCGTCACGTCTTCGACCCGGTGAATGACGTACTTCACGGCCCCGGCCCCGTCGGTCACCGGCGTGTTCACCGGGCTCCACCAGCGCTCCTCGAAGCTCCCGTCCGGCTTGCGAATGTCGTACTTCTGCACCGCCATCGCGTCGGGCTCGCGCGTCGCGACCGCCCGCTCGAGCGAGGCCCGCAGGTTGCGCGTGCCCGTCGCGCTCGGGTCGTCGGGGTTGTCGGGGAAGACGTCGAACATCGCCATCCCCACGATGACCTCACGCTTCGTCATCGTCGCCCGCGCGTAGGCGTCGCTCACCGCGACGATGGTGAAGCGCGGCGCGTCGGGCAGCAGCACCAGGTACAGACCCGGGATGGCCTCGAACAGCGTTCGAAAGTCGGGGTCAGCGGCGGCCATGGGTGCGCAGGACCCAACGTGTATTCGCCCCTGCGCCGCGCAAGCCAACGCTTTCCCGCAGAAGATGCGTGGGCCCCAGGCCCCCCGCAGAAGCTGCGTCAATAGGAGTCTCCCCTGCACAGGCTTTGCGCGGCACGCTCCTTGATCAGGTGCTCGCATCATGAAAATCACTCGGCAGCAGAACGGCAGCTTCACCGTCGGCTTCGAGGGCCACCTCGGCATCCGCCAGGCCATCGGTCTCAAGCAGCTCGTCTCGCGCTTCCCCGAGCGAGCTCCGCTCACGCTCGACTTCACCCGCGCGCGCTGGGACGACGACGTCGCGGCCGCCGCGCTGATCCCCGCCATCGCGTCGCTCCGCCGCGCGGCGCTGAACATCATCGGCCTCTCTCCCGCGTTCGCCTGACCGAAAGCCGCCATGAGCACCGCCTACGAAGTGACGTACCGCAACATGTGGCCCTCCGAGTCGCTCCAGGAGCGCATCCGCGCCCAGGCCTCCACCCTCCGCGCCGGCGACGTCGACGCGTGCCGCGCCTGGTTCGACCGCCCCGCCGACGACGGCAAGCTCTCGCTGCGCATCGAGCTCGTCTCTCACGGCGCCTCGCACGAGCTCCGCCGAACGCTCGGCGCCCGCACCAACCACGAGGCCGTCTGCGAAGTCATCGACAACCTCTTCGATCAGCTGCGCCGCGAGATCGGCCTGCCTCCCGCCCTGCACCTCGTGTGAGCCGCGGCGCCGCGCGGCAGCTCACCTGAAGAACGAGAGGATCCGCTCCCGCTGCGCGTAGGCGTCTGCGCGGCCCAGCGCCACGAGCTTCGTGGTCCACGCCCCATCGAAGAGCAGGTACGAGGCGAGATCGGCCTCCCAGGTCGCCTCGCCCTGCGCCGCCCGCGACCACAGCGCGCGCACCACCGGCCCCGCGTCGGGAGGCTCGCTGCGCAGGTGCTCGGCCGCGAGCAGCCCGATGTTCCTCGACGGCGAGAGGTGCAGCGTCTCGATCTTCCGGTACGCCCGCCCCCGCGCCGCCGTCAGCGCCGCGTCGACCCGCGACCGCTCGCTCGAAGGCAGCACCTCGAGGCCCCGCACGAACGTGTTCAAGTGCTGCAGCGTCTCGAAGTCCTCGGCCACCGGGTCGAGCAGCAGCGCGTTCAGCACCTTGCCCGCGAGGAACACGAAGCTCGGGTACGCCTCCGAGGCCGCGCCCGGCTCCTCGACGCGCGGGGCCTCGGACGCGTCGTGCCGCAGCGTCACCACCACGAGCCGCTCGGCCCCCGCCCGCAGCGCCGGAGAGATCGGCGTGTTGAAGCGCAGGCCGCCGTCGGCGAAGAACGCCCCACCGATGCGCCGCGCAGGGAAGAGCACGGGAATCGCCGCCGAGGCGAGCACGTGCTCGGGCCCGATGCGTGCCGCGCGCGACACGCGGCGCGGGTGATCGGTCTTGCCGAAGCGCGCCGACGGCGACAGCTCGGTGAACAGCGTCGTCACCCCGGTGCCGACGTGCAGCGCCGAGACGATGAACGCGTGCAAGAGGTCACGCTCGACGTTGTCGTGCAGCCGCGGCCAATCGATGCTGCCTTCGATCAGGCGCTCGAACGGCCTGGCGTCGAACAGCGATCGCCCGAAGCGCTCGGTGTCTCGCAGCGGGCTCTTCAAGAGCGCCCGCAGGTCGAGCTTCACGTGCTGCGAGAGCCCGAGCGAGCCCCACAGCTTCACGAGCCCTTCGACGTCGTGATCGCCGCGGTGCGCGTTCGACGCCAGCCACGCGCCGTTGATCGCGCCGACCGACGAGCCCGAGACGATCGAGAACGTGCCCGGCCCCGCGGCCCCGCAGCCCAGCACGTCGATGATGCCGGCGACCGCGCCCGCCTCGTAGGCGCCGCGCGCGCCTCCGCCCGAGAGCACGATGCCCGTGCGCGCCGCCTCGCGATTCATCGCCGCCACGAGCCGTCACGTCGCAAGCCACGTGCCCCAAGCCCTGGCCCTGAAGCCGAGCCCTCCGCTGCGCGACGAGCGCACCGCCTGCGGCCCGCGCACCGTCTGCGCCGTGTCTACGGCACGAAGTCGACGTGCCCGTTCACGTGCAGCGGCCCGACGGCCGGGTGGCACGTCGAACAATCGGTGCGCGCCGGGTGCGGCAGCCCAGGCGGCTGCCCGTGGCACGACGTGCACGTCACCTGCGAGCCGTCGACGCGCGTCCACGTAGGCTCGGTCGCCGTGCCTCCGCCGGGCTGAACCGTGAAGTGCTTCACGTCGTGGCACGCCGAGCCCGCGCACGTGCCGCCCTGGTACCGCGGCATCGCGAGGTTCGCCGTCGCTACTCCCGAGAAGCGCACCTGCGTCACGCCGTCGGCGTGCCCGGGCGCGACCACCTGCGCCGGCACCGCGTGGCACTCGTCGCACGACACCACGCGCGCCCTGCCGCTGCCGACCACGTGCGCCTGGTGCGCGCCCACGCCCGGCCGCGACGTGTCGGTGCCGCCGTCGAGGTCGCGCGGCGGCGCCGGGTTCGCCGGGCTGCCGTGGCACCCGTCGCACGTCGCGGGCACCGCGAGGTCGACCGTGCCGTTCACGTGCGTGTCGCGCCCCGCCGGGTGGCACAGGTTGCACGCCTGCGCCTGCGGGTGCGGCGCCGGAGGAGGAGCGCCGTGGCAGCCGTTGCACGCGAGCGGGCTCGGCGTCGTCCACGGCGGCGACGCGCCGAAGTGGCACGAAGCGCCGCACGTCGCGCTGCCCGCATCCCAACCGGTCACGGTCACCTCGGCGCGCCCGCCGTTCGGGTGCCGCGGAGTCGCCAGCGTCGCCGGCACCACGTGGCACGTCTCGCAGGCGATCGCCTTCGCGCTCGAGCCGCCGGCGAGGTGCACCGCGTGCGCGCCGCTCAGCGTGCCCGCATCGGCGCTGCCGTGGCACGAGCTGCACGACGCCGCGACCGTCGTCACCACGCCGTCGACGTGCGTGCCCGCATCGAGCGAGCCGTGGCACACCGCGCACACGCCCGCCTGCGGGTGCGGCGCCGGCGGAGGCACTCCGTGACAGCTGCCGCACGCGTCGGCGCTCGAGCGCGGCCGCGTCCACACGCCCGACGTCGCCTTGTGGCACGCCGAATTCGCGCACGTGCGCGGCCCGGGCGAGTACGTGCCCCCGCCGTCGAGCACGACCTGCGTCACGCCGTCGTTGTGACCTGGCGACGACAGGGCCGTGGGCACCCGGTGGCAGCCGCTGCACGGCACGGCGCGGTACGTCTCGCCCCCGAGCACGTGCACGGCGTGCGCGCCGACCCCGGGAAATACAGTGTCCGTATTCCCCCGGATGTCGCGAGGCGGAGCCGCCTTCATGAGCGCGTCGCCCGGCCGGGTCGCGTCTCCGTGGCACCAGGCGCAGCTGTCGTCCTGCCGGCCCTGAGGCTCGCGGGGAACAAAACAACCGGAAACGAGCACCAGCAAGACAATCAGCGTCCCCTCTCCCCTCGTAGGGGAGAGGGACAGGGTGAGGGGCGACGACGACCGAGACCGAGGCGCCATCACATGCCACCTCCATGGCAAGCGGCGCACGCCGGCGACGCCATGCTCTCGGAGCTGCGCCAGCCGCGCGGGTGCGGAGTGCCGCCGGTGCCGCCGACCTTGTGACAGCTCACGCAGTTGCTCGCCGCGCCCTGGTCGTGGCACGCGGCGCACGTCGCGATGTCGCGCCGCGCCGCCGGGCCGTGCGTGTTGCTCGCCATGCCGCTCGCCCACCCCGGAGGGTGCGGGCTCGCCCCGCCGCGCACGCCGCCGCTCAAACCGCGCGACGCATGGCACGCATCGCACTCGGTGCGCGCGTGGCACGTGAAGCAGCTGCCCGGCTGAACCTGCGACTCGAGCGCGTGCCGCGAGAGGAAGTCGAAGCGGTGCACGTATTCCTTCTCGAGCGCCGTCGGGTCGACCAGCGCCCGGCGCACCGGCCGGCTCGACTCGTGACACGAGTCACACTGCGTCTGCGCGTGGCACGTCGAGCACTGCCCGGGCACCGCCCGCGCCTGGTCTCCGTGCCGCTTCATCCACGCGGCGTCGTGCGACAAGAAGCTCACCGGCTTCAGCGCCCGGAGGTCGGCCAGCTTGTGACAGTTCGTGCAGATGCCCGCCTCGAACTGCTCCTGGTGGCGGTGGCAGCCCAGGCACGTGCTCATCGGCGGGAAGAGCGGAGGCCCGCCCTGCACTCCCACTGCGCCCGCGTGGCACTTCACGCACTGCCCCTTCAGCTCCTCCTGCGGCAGGTGCACGTCGTGCGCGAACACGATCTTCTTGCCCGCAGGCAGCACCGCCACGGCCGGCCGCACCGCGTGCTGCAGCTTCTGGGCGCCGTCTTCGTGGCACGCGCTGCAGCTCTTCTCTCCCGGCGGAGCGAACGTGTCGTGCTCCCCCACCCGCCCCTGGTGGCAGCTCGTGCACGACAGGCACTTCGGCTGCCCTTCCCCGCCGCACGCCACCTCGGCGAGGTGCAGCCGGTGGTTGAAGCCGGTCAGCAGGAAGCCCCGCGCGCACGCCGCCGCGACCAGCAGGCCCACCACCCACGCGGCGCGCTTCACAGAATCCCCCCGGCGCTCGGCGCGCCCAGCTCGACCGTGAGCCGCAAGAGCCCTTGCGCCTCGAACGCCGCGTACGGCGTGCTCATCACGGTCACCGACGCTCCCGTCCTCACGTGCCTCGTCACCACCCACTCGAGGCCGCCGATGCCGGTCACCGAGCTCGTCTGCCCGCGCACCGGCACGTCGTACAACCAAAGAGACGTGTCGACGCTCGCGATCAGCGCGTCGGTCGCCCGGTACCGCGCCCCCAAGCGCCCCCACGTGAAGCCCGCCGGCGGCACCAGCGCCCGCCCCACCTCGGCCAGCACCAAGAGCCGCCCGTCGAGCCCCGACGACCACGTCGCGCGCAGCGAGCCGCGCCCGCCCGGCTGGTTGCCCTCGAACAGCTGCGCCGCCGCCCGCGCCGTCACCTTCAGCGACACGGGGAACTGCACCGACGTCTCGCCGCCGACCTCGTGCCACGCCGCGCCGCCGAACGCCGCCAGCACCGACGTCTTCGGCAAGAGCAGCGACGGGTTCTGGTACGAGTAGTCGACCGAGAACGGCACCCGGCCCCGCGCCACGTCGGCGTAGATGCGCGCCTCGGGCACCTGCAGCGCCGACAGATCCAACGTCACGCGCCCCCCGATGTACACCCCGCGCACCGGCTGGCCCGACGCGTCGGCGCTCACCACGCGGTACGCGAGCCCCAGCGCGTCGCGCTGCTCGTGAAACGCCACCGCCCCGCGCCCGTACTCGCCGAACGTCACTCCGGCGCGCGCGCCCAGCGCGATCTGCCCCGCCCGGTTCTGCTGCTCGATGAGCTGCGTGTCCTTCAGCGCGTCGCCCGCGAAGCCCGCGAGCACCGCGCCGCGCGGCAGGCTCCAGCGCGGCAGCGCCACCCACCCCGCATACGCGTCGAGCTGCACCCACCTGAACGCGTACCCGATCGACGCCCCGTCGAAGCGGACATACCGGCTCGCCCCCGGCAGCGTGACCTGCCGCCCCAGCCGCACGTGAAAGCCGCCGCGCTTGAGCTCGGCCCACGCCGCCGTCACGTCGCCGTCTCCCATCAGCGCGTCGCGCGGCCCCACACGCCCCCACGCCGACAGCTCCCCGCTCACCTCGCTGCCCAACACGCTCACGCCCCCGAAGCGAGAGAACCCCGTCAGCGTGAACGGCAGCGCTGGCTCGACCTGCGTCAGGGCGCCGGGCTGCCCCGGGACCAGCCCCTGCTGGAAATATTGCGCGATCGCCGTCACCCGCGCGTCGGCCCACGCCGAATCCTCTGCAGATGCCAACCGGCCGACCAGGAGCGCCGCCGCGCAGATTCTGCGGGCAGCCCCCCTGGGTACGAAGATCCTGCGCGTCGTCGTCAATTCCTCGGGGCGAAGCAAGGCGGGCACTCGCGGTGCATTCGGCTGGCCACCGTGAGGGCTCCGATGCAGACGCGAGCGTTGATTGTGGGAGTGGCGATGTGTGCCGCCGGTTGTCTGGGACCCGCCGGGTCGACCGGAACCCAGGGCCCTCCGGGTGAGACCGGGGCGACCGGCGAGAACGGTCAGAACGGCCAGAACGGTCAGAACGGCCAGCAGGGCCCACCGGGCGACGGAGGCCCCCAAGGCCAGCAAGGCAACCCCGGGCCCCAGGGCGACGCCGGCCGCGACCTCCGCTACGTCGGCCCGGGCCTCGACGTGCGCATCGTCGACGCCGGCATCGTCAACGGCGTCGCCACCGCCGAGCTCGTGCTCACCGACTCCACCGGCCGGCCGCTCGATCGAACCGGCACGTACACCGAGGGCGCCGTCACCGTCTCACTCGTGCTCGGCTTCGTCGAGGAGCGCGCCGACGGTCTCCCGCTCCAGTACACGAGCTACACCCGCCGCAATGTCACCTACGACGGCGGCACCTTCGTTCAGAACGCCAGCGACACCAACGGAGCGTGGACCGAGCTCAGCCCGCTCTCGGGCCGCTACGTCTACCGCTTCGGCACCGCCGCCGACCCCGGCACCAACACGAACAAGACTCACACCGTCGGCCTCTACGCGACCCGCACCTTCCAGAACGAGCGCTACGTCTCGAACGCCGTCTTCAACTTCCGCCCCGACGGCCAGACCGTCGTCAGCAAGCGCGACATCGTCACCACCCAGGCCTGCAACGCCTGCCACACCCGCCTCGAGGCCCACGGCGGCGCGCGCCGCGAGATCGGCCTCTGCGTGATGTGCCACACCAACACCGCCGCCATCGACCCCGAGTCCGGCAACACCGTCGACTTCAAGGTCATGATCCACAGCATCCACCGCGGCGCCCAGCTCCCCAGCGTCGTCGACGCCGGAGTCCCCTACCTCATCGTCGGCTTCAACGGCGCCGTCGAGAACTACAGCACCGTTCAGTTCCCCGCGAACATCAGCGACTGCGACTCCTGCCACCAGGGCAGCCAGGGCCAGCGCTGGAAGACGAACCCCACCGCCGCCGGCTGCACCGGCTGTCACGATCGAACCTGGTTCGAGACCGCCACGCCGCCCCCCACCTTCCAGCTCCACGCCGCCGGCCCGCGCGCCGACACCCAGTGCATTGTCTGCCACGACGTCAGCTCCATCGAGCCCGTCGAGGTCCGCCACCGCCTGCCCTCGCGCGACCCGCTGCGCCTCGACGTTCAGAGCAGCATCGTCTCGGTGCCGCCCGTGCCGCCGCTCAGCGCCCCGCGCGTCACCTTCGCGCTCAGCGTCAACGGCCAGCCCCGCGACGTCTTGAGCCAGCGCTTGAGCCGCCTGCGCTTCGTCTTCGGCGGCCCCAACGTCGACATCGGCCGCTTCTGGTCCGAGACCGCCGAGAACGCCGCCGACTGCACCACCGTCGTCGACGGAGGCGCCTGCCTCGACCGCGTCGACGCCGGCGTCTTCACCTGGCGCTCCGTCAACGCCCTGCTCCCCACCGACAAGGGCAGCTTCACCGTCGGCGTCGAGGCCTGCGCCACCAACGACGCCGGCACCCGCTTCTGCGCCGTCAACCCCACGAGCCCGTTCGCGGTCACCGACCCCACGCCGATCGCCCGCCGCCGCCAGGTCACGCTCGGCCAGTGCAACGCCTGCCACCGCGATCTCGGCGAGCACGGCGGCACCCGCAAGAGCACCGAGCACTGCATCATCTGCCACAACGGCAACCTCGTGCAGAACGCCACGGTGCCCGCCGACGGAGGCGTCGCCACCGCCGTCACCGCCAACTTCAAAGACCTCATCCACGAGATCCACTCCCAGGCCGAGTACCCCTCGCCGCTGAACAACTGCGCCAAGTGCCACACCGCCACCGGCTGGGCCGTGCCGCTCACCGACGGCCAGCTGCCCTCGAGGAGCGACACCCGCACCTGCGGCGCGAACCCCGACGGCGGCAGCAACGCCCAGGCGAACGGCACCTGCGTCGCCGCCGCGGTCGTCAGCACTCCGGTCTACGTGCCGCCCACCACCGCCGCGTGCACCGCGTGCCACGGCAGCATCGCCTCGCAGGCCCACGCTTCACTGAACACGACGAGCCAGGGCGTCGAGGCCTGCGCCGTCTGCCACGCCGCCGGTCGCAGCGTCGGCGTCGACTCCGTTCACGCGATGGGGCCATGACATGAACCCGTTCGGCGCGCTCGCGCTGCTCACCGCAGGGGTCGCAGGCCTCATCCTCCTGCACCACCTCGTCACGCGGCCTCCGCTGACGATGGCCACGCGCATGCGCCTGCTGCTCGGCCTCGCCGTGTTCCCGTTTCTCTGCGCCGTCGCCACCACCGGCTCGGGCATGCAGCGCACCACCGAGCGCGAGTTCTGCGGCAGCTGCCACGTGATGGGCGCCCACCTCAAAGACCTCGAAGACCCCAACAGCACCTCGCTCGCCTCGCGCCACGCGCGCAACCCGATGTTCGGCGGCCACGCCTGCTACACGTGCCACGCCGACTACGGAATGCTCGGCTACCCCATGACGAAGCTCACCGGCATGAGCCACGTCTGGTACTACTGGGGCGGTGGCTATCGGAATTGGCCCATCGAGAAGTTCCTCGCCGAGGTCCGCACCGCGAAGCCGTACCCGAACTCGAACTGCCGCCAATGCCACTCGGGCACGCTGACCTCGTTCAAAGACGCCAGAGAGCACCGCGCGATGGCTGAAGACCTCGAGCAGAACCGCGTCTCGTGCGCGTCGGCCGGCTGCCACGGCGTCGCGCACCCGTTCAGCAAGCGAAAGGACGAGCTGTGAGCCTCATCGCCAGGCTGTTCGCGAAGTGGCCCTCCCAGAAGGCGATCTACTTCGCGTGCGTGCTCGGCCTCGCCGCCCTCGGCATCATGGTCGCCGGCGTGCTGATGGGCACCTCGCTGCCCGTCGTCGCCTCCATGTCGATCGCCCAGGGCATCGGCGTCTTCGCCGGGCTCCTCTACGCCGTCACCGTCGCCGCCGAGGCAGGAAAGAAATGAACCCGAGGGCGGAGCGCCCGCGAGTGTCGATGTCGAACAGCAGCACCGTTCGGCATCCTGACGAGCCGCGGAGCCCGACCCAGAACCCGAGGGCGGAGCGCCCGCGAGTGTCGATGTCGAACAGCAGCACCGTTCGGCATCCTGACGAGCCGCGGAGCCCGACCAGAAGCGCGTTCACGGTCCTGCTCGTCGGGGTGCTCCTCGCCGGCTGCGACCTGCTCCCCGGCCCGCCCGACGGCAGCCACACCACCGTCCCCGGCACCTACCACGACGCGAAGAGCTCGCCCGGCCACCGCGCCCACCTCGCCCTCGAGGGCGAGAAGCAGCTCCAGTGCCGAGACTGCCACTTCGTCTCCGACGCCGGCTTTCGCTCCGACGCCGTGAAGCCCTGCGCCGAGTGCCACGAGCGCCAGCAGGAGCACCACCACCCGTTCGACGCCGGCACCCTCGGCCAGGACGGCGGCATCCAGATGACCTGCTTCACCTGTCACATCTTCCGCTCTCAGGGCCCCGGCCGGTGGAACTGCGCCGCCTGCCACGCCGAGCAGGTCGTCGTTCACAAAGACAAGTGCAACGCCTGCCACCGCCCCCACGGCACACCCTTCACCCGCTCGGCAGACTGCAGCCAGTGCCACGACATCGACGTGATGCACGGCAAGGGCGAAAAGCAGCTCCAGGCCGACACGTGCATGACGTGCCACCCGCATCACACGAAGGCCTCGGTCGCACCGACCCTCTGCGCCGGCTGTCACGAGTCGAAGCAGAGCGCCGTCTTCCCCAAGGGCCACCAGGCCTGCAGCACCTGCCACGCAGCCCATGCCTTCACCAAGGGCACCGCCAAAGACTGCCGCGGCTGCCACAAAGATCAGCACGTCATCGCCTCCGACAAGCACGGCGCCTGCACGAAGTGTCACGAGCCCCACGCGACCCGCGCCGCGCCGAAGACGTGCGAGAGTTGCCACACGAAGACGCACGTCGCCCACCCGAAAGACAAAGAGGGCCAGACGTGCCTCGGCTGTCACCCCGTGCACTCGAAGACGGTCGCGAAGGCCGTCGAGTGCCGCACCTGCCACACGTTCGACAACGCCGCCGTCGTGCACGCGAAGGACACCACCTGCTCGAGCTGTCACAAAGACAAGCACGCCGCCAAGCCCTCGCGGGTCGGCCTGTGCGAGAGCTGCCACAAAGATCAGCAGGCGCTCGTGAAGGGGAACCCCGGCCACCAGAAGTGCGAGAAGTGCCACGAGGGCCAGCCGCACCTGCCGAAGCCCCCGCCGCCCTGCCTGTCCTGCCACGAGAAGCAGAAGCCCGTGCAGAAGGGCCACAAAGAGTGCGAGAGCTGCCACGCGAAGCACTCGGCCCAGGTCATCAAGCGCTGCACCGACTGCCACGACAAGCCGCTGCCGGGCCTGCATACCGTGAAGAAGCACCAGCAGTGCGACAGCTGTCACCGGCCACACCTGCCTCAGCCCGGCTTTGGCCCGCAGAGCTGCATGGCCAACTGCCACACGACGCTCTCGAAGAAAGAGCACCCGACGCCGCCGCAGCAGTGCGCGAGCTGCCACCTCTTCACGCCGAGACGATGAAGCGACGCCCCCTCGCGGGCCGCCCCAGTCACTGCTTCTCAGAGCCCGAGAACTGGAGCGTCCACGCCAGTCCGCGCTCCGTCTCACGCCGCGCGCGCTGATCTGCGCCGAGCCGCGCACTTCCACGCGCACAGCCGGTGAAGCCGAGAGCGCGCATCATGAACCCGACTCTCGAACGCCTCTTCCGCCTCACCGCTCGCGCCCTCTCCGACTCCGAGCTCCTGCAGGTGCTGCTCGACTCGGACTCGCTGAAGGCCGAAGACCTGCGCTCGCTCGCGCGCACGCCGACCGAAGACTGGCTCGACGACCCGCGCCTCTCTCACGCGCAGGCGGCGCGGCTGCTCACCGCCCTCGAGCTCGCGCGCCGCTTCGTGCTCCCGCCGTCGAAGCCCGCGCTGCGCCTGCGCTCGCCGCAAGACATCTACGCGTTCATGCGCCCGCACCTCATGCACCTGCCTCACGAAGAGATGCACGTGCTGTGTCTGAGCCCCTCGAACGTGCTGCTCAAGCACCGCTGCGTCGCGAAGGGCTCGGCGACCCAGTGCACCGTCGACCCGCGCGAGGTCTTCCACACCGCGCTCCAGGCGCGCGCCGCCTCCGTCGTGCTCGTGCACAACCACCCGAGCGGCGACGCCACGCCCAGCGCCGAAGACGTCGCCCTCACCCGCCAGCTCGTCAAGGCCGGCGCCACGCTCGCCGTGCGCATCACCGACCACCTCGTCGTCGGCGACCTCGTGTGGACCTCGATGCTCGCCGCCGGCCTCATGGAGCCCGGCTACCCCCCTCGCCTCGAGGCCTCGCCGTGAGCCCGCTCGAAGGCCTCGAGCGCTGGTTCGGCCTCCACAGCTTCCGCCCAGGTCAGGCCCACGTCATCGGCGCGGTGCTCGAAGGCCACAACACCGTCGCCGTCATGCCCACCGGCGCCGGCAAGAGCCTCTGCTACCAGCTGCCCGCGATGCTGCTCGACGGCGTCACCCTCGTCGTCTCGCCGCTCATCGCCCTCATGAAAGACCAGGTCGAGCAGCTCGCCGCGAAGGGCCTGCCCGCCGCCTACCTCAACTCGTCGCTCAGCGACGCCCAGCGCGCCGAGTGCACGCGCCGCCTCGCCGCCGGCGAGCTCAAGCTCCTCTACGTCGCGCCCGAGCGCCTGCGCAGCGAGGCCCTGCTCCAGCTGCTCGAGGGCAGGGTCTCGCTGCTCGCCGTCGACGAGGCCCACTGCATCAGCGCCTGGGGTCACGACTTCCGCCCCGACTACGCGCAGCTCGGCTCGATTCGCCGCCGCTTGCGGCCCCCGCGCACCGTCGCGCTCACCGCTACCGCCACCCCCGAGGTGCGGCAGGACATCGTCAAGGTGCTGCTCATGAAAGAGCCGCGCGTCTTCGTCTCGGGCTTCGACCGGCCGAACCTCTGGCTCGAGGTCGTGCACGTCGCCGGCGACGCCGACAAGCGCGAGGCCTGCCTCTCGCTCGCCCGCGAGAGCGGCTCGGGGCTCGTCTACTGCCCCACGCGCAAGTCGGCCGAGTCGCTGCACGCCGCGCTCAAGAAGCACGGCGTCGACGCCGTCCTCTACCACGCGGGTATGGATGATCTGGCCCGCGCCCGCGCTCAAGACGCGTTCATGTCGAGCTCCACCGCCGTCGCCGTCGCGACCAACGCGTTCGGCATGGGCATCGACAAGCCCGACATCCGCTTCGTCGCCCACGCCGGCATCCCCCGCGCCGTCGAGGCCTACTACCAGGAGATCGGCCGCGCCGGCCGCGACGGCCAGCCCGCCCGCGCCGTGCTCCTCTTCAACCACGCCGACGTCTTCACCCAGGAGCGCCTCATTCAGGGCTCCCACCCGCCCCAGACCCTCGTCGCCGACGTCTGGAACCACCTCGCCCACGCCAGGCGCTTCGACAAGGGCCTCGGGAGCCTCGCCCGCAACCTCGGGGCCTCCGAGCTCGAGGTCGGCGCCGCCGTCAAGATCCTCGAGCGCTCCGGCTTTCTCACGCGCGGCGGCCGCGGCGAGGGCGCGTGGACCTTCACGCTCGCCGACGACAGCGCCCACGCGCTGCCCAAGAGCGAGTCAGCCCGCGCCGCCCTCGTCGCCCTGCGCGAGCTCGCCCCCGACTCCCTGCCGACCCTGCTCGGGCTCGAAGCGCTCGAGAAGAAGTGCGGCCTCGGCCTCGAGCCGCTCAAGCACGCCATCGGCCTGCTCGAGCGCGCCGGCCTCGTCAGCGTCAAGCGCCCCTTCGCCGGCCGCGTGATTCACGCGTCGCGCGCCGTGCCCTTCGAAGAGCTCGGCCTCGACCTCGCCCAGGTCCGCACGCGCGAGCGCCGCGCCCTGCTCCTGCTCCGCCGCATGACCGACTATGCGTACACGCACCGCTGCCGCCGCGCGTTCGTGCTCCGCTACTTCGGCGATCTCTCACTCGAGAAGCCGTGCGGCCACTGCGACGCCTGCAGCGGCCAGCAGCTCAAGCTCTCGGGCGCGCCCGCCCCCGAGCTCGGCGAGAACGCCACCCCGTTCAGCGCCATCGCCTTCGAGGCCCTGCGCAAGTGGCGCACGCAGCTCAGCTCGAGCCTGCAGATGAAGCCCTACCTCATCTTCAACGACGCCACGCTGAAGAACCTCGCCGCCGCCCTGCCCACGACCCGCGACGAGTTCCTCGCCGTGCGCGGCACCGGCGAGATCCGCTGGGAGCGCTTCGGCCCCAAGGTCACCCAGGTCTCGATGATGGCGCGCGCCGCCGGCGACGTGCCGCACGTCTCGCCCGAAGTTCGCAAGCGCCGCGCCGGCTGACTACATCGTGCCGTCCATCTCGTCTTTCAGCCGCAGCGGCAGCACGTCGACCTTCATCAAGAACTGCAGGCGCGCGTCCGACGTGTACTCGATGAGGTGGTCGCCGAGGCCCGACAGGTCGACCGAGCGGCTCACCGTGCCCCGCTGCTCCGACTCGCCCACGAACGTCCGCCCTTCGATCGACACCCGCGTCCGCGCCCGGCAGCGATCTTCGAAGAAGTTGATCGAGGTCTCGCTGCCGGCTCCGGCCACGTTGTCGAGCAGAAACGACACCGTCACGGTCGACGGCTCTGAGATCTGCACCGCGATCCGCCCCGTGGTGGGGAACTTCCCTTCGATGTAGCTCGAATCGCCGAGCAGGCAGCCGGCGATGGTGTCGCAGATCGGCCACTCGGTGTCGCACTTGTCGGCGACCCGCCCGAAGATGAACTGGGCGCGCTCGTCCATACAGCCAGAGAACGCAACTGCGAACGCGACGAGCACGCTCGCTTGGGCTAAAAATGCGGGCATGCGCCTCGTTGATTTCTCCCTGCTGGTCATTCTCGTCTCACTGGGTTGTGGAGAAACGCCGCCCCCCGAGGCCCCGTTCATCTTGACCGACAAAGGCTCGCTCGGGTTCGGCACCGAGTTCAACCGCCCGGGCGTGTACTTGAACGCCTCGCTCGCGAACAACCTCATCGTCATGAACAAGGGCCTCTCGGACTTGAAGATCGACGACGTCACCATCTCGGGCGACGACGTCTTCTTCATGCACGTCGAGGGGCAAGAGTGCAGCATGCTGCCTCCGAAGGGCATGGCCTGCTCCCCGCTCTCGAACATCTTGCCCGTCACCGTGAAGGGCAAGCAGCAGACGTACGTCGAGGTCTTCTTCACGCCCCGCGACGTCCGCGTGTACAGCGGCGCCATCACCATCAAGTCGAACGCCGACAACGTGAAGAACCTCGAGATCAAGCTCTGCGGCGTCGGCATCAAGTCGATCGGCGACGGCGGCGAGTTCGAGCGCCCCGACGGCGGCTGCAGCCGCTGAGCGCTGCCCGCGGCTCCGCCCTCGCGACTCGACGCGGCCTCGGCCGCCGGGCGGCCGCGCGCCTCGCGAGCAGCGGCCGTCGATCGGCAGCCTGACGCCCCCCCTGCGTGCGAGGGCACGCGCGCTCGTTCGACCTGCGCATCGGCCGTCGAGGAGCCACGCGACCCATGAGCTCCGCGCTGCGGCGGGCCTTCGATGGCCGCCTCGGTCGTCGACGCGGCCTGCGCCCGGTGAGACGGAGCGGCTTCGCCGTCACCACCGCGTACGCGGCGCCGCGCCATCAGGGCAGCCCGCAGGTATAGGTGCCCAGGCCCCCGTCGCCGGTGCGCTGGCCGCACGGCGCGGGTACCCCGCCGTCACCCGGGAAGATGCCCGTCCACCCGCTCGTCGTCTGGTTCACCGTGTAGTTCAGCGGCGAGTAGTCGTTGCGGTCGACCAGCCCCAGCGTCATCGACAGCCGCGTGTGAGCGCCCGCGAGGCACAGGCACTGGTTCGGCCGCGCCGTGACGCGCACGAAGCTGCCCATGTCTTGCCGATCCCACCCGAAGATGCGATCGGTCAGCGCCTGGCTGTACCAGGGCGAGAAGTTGTCGCTCACGTAGCCCGTGCTCACGTTCTTCACGCCGCCGTCACCCGTCGTGAACCCGAGGTTGATGAGCAGCTCACCGGGCAGCGACCCGCCGTCGACCTTCGCGAGGTCCCACGACAGGCCCCACGTCTCGTCCATCGCCGACGGCAGCGGGAACTCGAACGGGTCGAGGTCGGTGACCACCGCGTCGTAGTCGTTCGGCGCGCGAATGCCGCGGCAGGTGTCGGGCCGGGCCGTGCACTCGCCGAGGTCGTAGTCGAGCGAGCGCCCCTGCCCGTACGTGATGACGCCGCTCACCTGCCCTGGCAGCGCCCCCATCACGGGCCCGGCCGTGAAGCGCGCCTCGTCGGGGTCCGCGTCCGAGCGGACGAAGAGCGTCCAGTCGACGTCGTCGGCCCAGTTGCTGCCGTCGTCACCGACGATGATGTACACGCGCTGGTTGCCGGCATGCGGCGCGATCGGAATCGTGCCCTGCATGTTCCGCAGGTTCGCGAAGTTCGTCGTCTGGTCGTTCAGGTTGCGCTCCATCCACAGGCACTGACCGACGCCGGCATCGGCCGTGCTGTCGCAGACCTGTGAGACGAGCGACTGCAGCGTCGTCTCGCTCTGCGTGTAGCCCTTCGGGCAGGCCACCGGGTCAGCCTTGCACCGAGACGGCCCGTCCATCGCGCCCATGCCCGCGATCGCGGTCGTGATGCGCAGCTGCCGGTCTTTCCGCCCCGCCAGCGCCGCGAAGCGCCCTGCCCCCATCGCCTCGGTGAGTCGCACGTACAGCGTGCTGTGCCCCGCGTTCGGCGGCAGATCGACCACCACGTACGCCGGGTCGGGCACGTAGCTGATGCGGCCCACCACCGTCAGCGAGTTGCCCACGCCGAGCATCGTCGCGCGCGCCTCGCCCTCGGCCATCGTGTCGTCGGCCTCGTGCATGTCTTCGTCGCGCAGCACGCGCACCGTCACGTCGTAGCGCTGCCGCAGATCTCCCGGCACCACCGTCGGGTCGTTCGGGTTCGGCTTGTAGCCCCGCACCACGAGCGAGTAGCGGCCTGGAATCTTCACGAGCTTCGCGGTCGCGAGGTCGGCCTTCAAGAACGCGTTCAGCGTCACCTGCTCGGCGATCGGTACGCCGTTCGGGTCGAACAGCGTGAACGACAGCCGATACGGCGGCGGAGGCGTGAGCTCCATCGGCGTCGTCACGTGCACGTAGAGAATGTTGCGCGGGCCCGGCATGTTCGCCGGCACGTCGATGATGAAGCGGTCGATGTCGTTGTCGGTCGCGAGGTAGCCCGACTGCGTGCCGGTGAGCTCCATGCCCGACTGAGGGATCATGATGGGCGTGCCGCCCGTGCCCGCGTCGGCCTGGTCGTTCGGCTCGTTCATGTCGGGGTTGTCTTGCGTGCACACCGAGATGAAGTACGGGCTGCGCACGTCGAACGCTGCCGGCGTGCGGCCGCCCTTGTCGGCGACGAGGAAGAGCAGCTTCGAGTTCGGCACCGTGTACGGAATCGTGATGTCGATGGGCTTGGGGGCCCCGGCGCCGTGATCGTCGACCACCCGCGTGATCGACATCGTGCCGCCCTCTTGCAGCACCGTCACCGACAGCGCGACCGGCGTCGATGGCGTCACGTACCCGCCGCTCACCCGCAAGAGCGTGCGCGCGTTCACGTTCGCGCCGAACGACGTCGAGTACCAGTCTTGATCGGCCCCGCCACCGTCGACCGGCTGAATGTACTCGAGCTTGCCCGCATCGATGCCGCACGACAGCGGCAGCACGCAGTGCTCCATGTCCGAGAGCGCCTCTTCAGGCGTGTTGCAGTAGTCCGGGGGGATGACGCTCCCGTCCATCTCTCCGCAGTTGTCGTCGATCTCGGGGTTGCACGGCTCGCCGCACTGGCAGCCCGCGATGGCCACCGCCACGCAGAGCACCGCGGCCCTCATTCCAGTTCTGTCGTTCAAAGGAACCCTCGCTTTAACGGCCGGCTCAGCCGTGACCGAACTCACGCCTCACCGGGTTACGGCGTACCGCATCGGTCGATGAAGTCAGCCGGCTCGACGTGAACCACACCCTCCGGAGGAGACTTTATCCCTCCCACCGGGAATCGGGCCCCTTTGAAGCGCATGTGCCGAATGAGCGTGCGCGCCGACGGGTTGTCGCCCGGCAGCGAAGCGAACGAGACGTAGAGCTCGTTGTAGCCCGCCCCGCGCCGGAAGATCGGCGGGCCTCCGTCGGGGTTCCCCGCGTCGCGCGTGTCGGGCATCGTGTTCGCGAGCTGCACGTTGTCGACGCGCAGGCTGTAGCACTGCACCCCGGCGTCAGAGACGTTGCCGATGCGGTCGACCTTGTAGCGGTACCCGATGTTCGACAGCTTCGCCGTGTCGAGCAGCAGCGGGTCGGTGTGCAGCTTCATCTCGGAGCCGTTCACCACCTGATCGTTGTCGGGGTCTTGCGAGAGGTCTTTGCTCGAGGGTGACGTCTTGTGCTGCCACTCGACCGCGTCGGGGATGCCGTCGTCGTCGCTGTCGACGCGCAGCGAGTTCGTGCCGATGAGCTGCTCGTCGCAGTCGAGCAGGCCGTCGCAGTCGGTGTCGGCCGACACCAGCGCCGGCGGGCAGCCGAAGTCGATGCCTCCGTCGGGCGCCGTCGGGCTGGGCCGGAAGCTGCCGCCACGGCCGCGGTAGAAGACCTCGACACCGTCCGAGAAGCCGTCGCCGTCGCTGTCGCGATCCCACGGGGAGGTCTGCTCCATCAGCTCGAGGTGATCGAGCAGGCCGTCGCTGTCGGTGTCTGCGTACTGAATGTCGCTGCCCGGCGGCGCCGAGAAGTTCGACGCCACCACCTGCTCGACCGTGAACGTGTGCCGCACCTGCCCGTACTGAAAGTTGAGGAAGTTGATGGGCTCGTTGTTGCGGAAGTCGCGGAACTCGCCGCCGCCCAGCTGCGACATGCGCTCGAGCCGCTCGGAGTCTTGATTCACGATGAGCAGCGGGCACGCCCCCGGCGGCAAGATGGGAATGCGGCACACCGACTGCCCCGTCGTCGTGCCAGAGCCACCGTCGAGGTTGCACACCGTCGACGTGATCGGCTGCGTCGGGTTGAAGACGAAGACCGTGTTCACCCGCACGTCGTCGGCGAGGTCTTTCAGCTGGCGAATGCGCACCACCGCGTCGCCGCAGAGCAGCTCGTCGTCCTGGTTGTTCGTCGGGTGGCCGTCGGACAGGAAGATGACCGAGTAGCGCGCCTTCGTCTCGTTGCCGAGCGCCTGCCGCGTCACGCCGATGTCCTTCGTGATGAGCTCGTACGCGTCGGCGAGCGCCTTCACGAAGTCGGTCGCGTCGCGGTTCGGGCTGTTGCCCATCGCCGGCGGCGCCACGTAGTTCAAGAGCCGCTGCTGCACGTTCAGCCGCTCGGCTGGCGAGACGTCGATGAGCTTGTGGAACTCTCCGACGAACTGCCCCTGCGCGTTCGCGATGAGCCACGCCGGCAGCGAGCCCGCGAACGCCATCACCGCGATGTGCACCTCGGGGTCTTGCGGCAGGTAGTTCATCAGGTCGATGAGCGCCTGCGCCCGCACGCCGTTCGGGTCGGTCGCCGCCATCGACTGCGAAGCGTCCATCATCACCAGGATCTTGATGGGCCGCACCACCTCGGCCGGCGACGGCGTGCAGAAGCTGCCCTCGATCGCCACCGTGCGATCGGCCGGCACCTCGGCCTGGTTGCGCGGGTCTTCGAGGTACGTGTCGGTGCACGACAGCACCGCCAGCGCCGCTCCAGCGACCGCCGCTTTGAGGCGCGCGAAGGTCACGGGTGGATTCCGGCGCACCGACCCTGCGCGAGGTAGTCGGCCGACGTCGCCATGTCGTTCGGCGGGTGGAAGGCCCCCGCGCTCGCCGGCCCGAAGTCGATCTCGGGGCCTGCCGGCACCCGAATCGTCGGCGGAGCGTACTGCGCCCACGCACACGCCGTGCGCCACACGCCGTAGTCGGTCGCGACGCCGCTCTCGGGGCTCTCAGCGAAGTACACCTTGAACAGGTTGAAGCCGAGGCGATCGACGTTCTGCTGCGCGTCGGTCGTCACGAGCTGCAGGTTGCTCACGGCAAACCGGTAGCACATCGTGTTGTCGGTCTGCGGCAACGGCGTGATCTCGTACTCGTACCCGTTCTTGTCGAAGAAGCGGTTGTCGCGGCGAATCGGGTTCGAGTCGGCCTTGTACTCGGCGTAGTCGGGGTTGCCGTCGCCGTCGGTGTCGAGGCCGCTCACCTGCGCGCTCAGCGGGTCGAGCCCGTACCGCGCCTCGAGCCCATCGGGAATGCCGTCGCCGTCGCTGTCGAACACCGAGATGCGCGTGCCCAGGTAGTCTTCCGCGTACTGCGACAGCCCGTCGCCGTCGTTGTCGCGGCAGTTGCAGCCCATCGTGAGCGGCGACGACGGGTCGCAGCCTCGCCCGTCTTTGACGTCGGGCCTGAAGCCCTCGTCGTAGTGCATCACCTCGAAGTTGTCGTCGAAGCAGTCGCCGTCGCTGTCGGCGTTGAACTTCTGCGCCTTCCACGTCTGCGCGAAGAAGTCGTTGTCCATGTCGTCGATGAGGCCGTCGCCGTCGGCGTCGAGCAGGCGATCTTCGTCTCCCGGCGCGGCGGTCAGGCTCCTCACGACCAGCGTCTTCATCACGTTCTTGGCGACGAGCGATGAGTAATCGATCGCTCCGAGTGAGATCTGCCCGATGCCTGCCCAGTCGTTGTACTCCTGGTAGATGCCGTTTCCGCGCTCGGCGAGCTTGCGCAAGATGTACCGCGCGATCTCGTGCGCCTCGAACGCGCCGTTCGCGGTCGTGTACCTGCCGTACAGATCCTGGCAGATGGGGCCGCAGTTGCGCACGGCCTCCTCGTTGAAGAGCAGAATCGTGTGCAGCCGCACGTCGCCGACGTTGTGCGACGACTTCAGCTCCATCATGTTGTCGACGTACGAGTACAGCTGGTAGTTCTGGTTGCGGTCGGTGCCCGCGACGAAGCCCGTGATGGTGTCGGGGTCCATCGGGTCGGTCGCGTTGCAGAACGTCTGCGCGCCGAACGCGTCGGCCCAGATGAGCTCGGGGTGCAGGTAGTCGGCGTAGGCCGGCATCGGCAGGCTGTCGTTCGCCGCGCAGCGGGGAAACGGCACACCGTCGGTCAAGAACACGGTGACGTACCGCGTGCGCGGCAGCTCCTCGGGGTTCGTGCGCTCGACCAGCGCGATGTCGGCCGCGATGACGCCGTACGCGTACGCCAGCGCCCCCTGGTAGTCGGTGCCCTTGCCGAGCTCCGACTGGTACGAGCCCACGCGCGCGATCGCGTCCTGGTAGAACGAGTCGTCTGCCATCGGCACGAACTTGCTCGTATTCGGAGGCACGTTCGTCGGCCACGCGCCCTTGATGTTCGTCTCGAACGGCACGATCGTCACCTTCACGTTCGGCTGCGTGCGAAACGAGGTCAGCAGCCGCTTCACCGCGCGCACGCGCGCCGGCTCGGGCGGAATCGCGATGCCCGAGTTCATCGTGATGTTCGCGAGCGCGTCTTCGCAGAACCCCATCACTCCCTGCGAGCCCGGCGGGTCCGACACGCACATCGAGCCCGACTGATCGATGATGAGCACCACCTTCACCGGAAACTGCGCCGGGTTCGGTGGCGACGTGCAGACCTCGCCCTTCAGCGTGAGCCGGTTGTCGATGTTCGTCGGCTCGTTCTCTTTGGGCTGCAGGAAGTTGTCACTGCACGCGCTCGACAGCAGCGACATCAGCACCAGCACCGGCGGAAGGAAGCGGGTCATCGCAAGAGCTCCTCTCATCGAAAGCAAAGTGTCTGGCGCGCAGCCGACCTTCATACGAATTGTCGGGCTCAGCGCCTCGATTTCAAAGCGTAAAACCAAAGCGAAAGCCCCCGCCGGCATCGCGCCTGCGGGGGCTCCCCACTGCGAGTCATGTAAGTCTGGGGCTCACTTCGCCGCGCGGCGGCGGCGGATCAGCGCGAGGCCAGCGAGGGCGAGGCCCATGAGCGAGGCGCCGGCGTCGCTGACGCTGCACTTCATCTGGCCGGCCGCAGGCTCGGCGCGCAGGCGCAGGTCGCTGGTCGAGGTCGTCGACTCGGGGTACGCGCGGTCGGTGAACACCAGGTTCGCCGAGAGCTGCAGCACGTAGTCGCCGTCGACGTCCGCGGTGAACGACGGCACCGAGCCGTCGACGTACGCGTACTGGTAGTGCCGCGACGTCGAGACCGCGCCCTTCGGGTTCGAGATGGCCGCCGACGAGCCCTGCGGGCGCTGCGTCACCGTCCACTGGTACTCGATGGCCGCGCCTTCACGGTTCGCGAACAGCGGCAGGCGGAACTTCTCACCCTTCTTCAGCGCAATCTGGCCACCACCGGACACCTTGAACGGCAGGCGCGGGTTGAGGCAGTTGTCCGGGTCGCCCTGGTTGACCACGTAGCACGCGAGCGGGTCGCACAGGTCGCCGCTGCCGTCGCCGTCGTCATCGGCCTGGTTGCGGTTGCGCACGAGCTTGCAGTTGTCCGCCAGGTTCATGATGCCGTCGTTGTCGATGTCGAGGTCGCACACGTCGCCGATTCCGTCCGTGTCCGTGTCCGTCTGGCTCGGGTTCTTCGCGCCGGGGCAGTTGTCGAAGTTGTCGCCCACGTTGTCGCCGTCGAGGTCGACGTTGCACAGGCTCTGGTCCGCAGGCAGCACCTGCGTCGGGTTCGCGATGCGCGGGCAGTTGTCCTGCCCGTCGAGGATGCCGTCCAGGTCATCGTCGTTGTTGCACACGTCGCCCAGCGTCGCCGCAGGGTTCGTGCGCTTCTGGTCCGCGTTCGGAATCGCCGCGCAGTTGTCGACGTCGTTCGCGATCTGGTCGCCGTCCATGTCCGAGTCGCACGAGTCGCCCGTGCCGTCCCCGTCCGTGTCGAACTGCGTCGCGTTCGACGCGTCAGCGCAGTTGTCGCACTTGTCACCGACGCCGTCGCCGTCGATGTCCGCCTGGTCGCGGTTCGAGCTGAACGCGCAGTTGTCCAGCTGGTCCGCCTTGCCGTCGCCGTCGGCGTCGTCCGTGTACGACAGCGTGCGGCCGTCGTCCGTCATCGCCACCCACACGCTGCAGCCGCAGCCACAGCCGCAGCCGCCGCCCTCTTCCTTGGGAGCGCCGCAGTCCGGGTCCAGACACTCAGACCCACCCATCTGTGCGAACGCCGGCATCGCAAACATCAGCGCCAACGTCGCTGCCCCGAATACGAAGTTCTTCTTCATCGCGCTCTCCTTGGTGAACATCATCGGGCGCCTCTAGAGCAAACGCTGATCCAACCCCTGTTGCCCGGCTTCCGCGCCCTTGCGCGTATGCGAGAAGGTGCGTTGGGGAGGACACCCCTCACGGCTCTGGGGGGTCGAGCCCGATCAGCGCAGAAACGAGGCGCCGAGGCACGAGCACCCGACGCCTCGGAAGAGAGAGCACACCCGCGCGGGCTGAGCTGAAACGTCGAGGGCGCTACTGGCCGAGCACGAAGTCTTCGGGCGTGACCGTCACGATGCCCTTGGGGCGCTTGCGCTGCGGCGGAATGAACTGAATCGTGGTCGCGAACACCGAGCCGATGCCGGTGCCGCGCGGGTCGTTGTCGCGGCCGACCATGAAGTACAGGTACAGCTCGTTATTGCCCTTCGGCACCTGGCCGAGCACGGTGAGCCTCGGGAGCGTCTCGACGAGCGTGAGGTTGTACGCGTCGATGTCGTAGCAGGCGCGGCCGTCGGGGGTGGTGATCGGGTCGCCGTTCGAGTCGAGCTCGCTGATGAAGTAGCCGTACCCGCGGTTCTGGGCGTACGCGATGTCGGCCGAGTTCGGGTCGGTGTGCATCAGCACCTCCTCGGCGTTGATGTGACCGTCGCGATCGGTGTCGTCGAGATCTTCGGCGACGATCGGGTTCGTGCCGGTGTGGAACTCGACGAAGTCGGGCAGCCCGTCGCCGTCGGTGTCGGTGATGCACGCGTCGGTGCCGAGCACGCGCTCCTCGCAGTCGAAGAGCCGGTCGCCGTCGGTGTCGTCTTGCGGCCCGCAGCCGTTGATGGTGTCGAAGCTGTTCGGGTTCATCGACATCATCACCTCGACGCCGTCTTTGATGAAGTCGCCGTCGCTGTCGGGCTCGTCGGGCTTCGTGCCGAACAGCGGCTCGTCTTTGTCGGGCAGCCCGTCGCCGTCGCTGTCGGCCAGCACCTCGCCGTTGCGCGAGACCGTATTGCGGTTGAACGCGATGAGGCGCTTGAGCTTCAGCGAGCGCTGCAGCGACGCGTAGTTCAGGCTGTTGAGCGTGTTCTTGAGGTTCGCCGGGTCGGTCTCGATGAGCTCGGTGCCGCCAGCGAGCGCGATGGTCTGGGCCTGAAAGCGCGCCACCGGGTCGACGGTCTGGCGCACGTAGACGGGTTGCACCGTCACCTCGCCGGCGCCGTACCGCATCGCGAGGTTCCGCAGGTCTTCGGTGCGGCGCGTGAGCTCGCACGTCGTGCAGCGGGCGAGATCGGGCGGCGTCGCCGTGATGAAGTTGTTGCAGTCGGCGTCGATGCCCGGGTTGAAGTCGGTGTTCGCGCACGACTGATCCGCCGAGTAGATCAGCATGACGAGCAGGTAGCGGGTGCGCGCGACCGAGCCGCGGCAGCTCGTCTGCATGTCGCCCGACATGATGCTCCGCGCGAGCTTCATCGGTGCCCGCATCGAGACGGGGCCGGTCTCCTGGTACGACGAGAACTTCGCGATGGCCGGGCCCAGCTCACCCGAGGGCACGAACTTCGCCTGCAGGCCGCTCGAGAGCGTGTGGTACGCGATGAGCCCGAACGAGATGTACGGGTCCGAGAAGCGGGCCGCGAGGCCGTTCAGCATGTCGGTGATCTCGGCCTTCGCGGTCGCGTCGACGATGCCGCCGCCCTCGACCGCGTAGATCACCTTCACGGGAAACGCCGCACCCGTCGCGAGCGGCACGCAGGCCCGGCCGATGATCTCAGCCCGGTCAGGCCCCGTCGTACCGCCGGCGCCGGTCGCGTACAGACCCGAGTCGGTGCAGCTCAACAGCAGCAGCGACATCGCCAGACGCTTCATCGAGGACATTTAAGCACACGCCTCCTGCCCTTAGGCCCACAACTTTGCAGCCCAAGTGCCCCGACCCCCGCTCTACCTTCACTCACAGATCGAGCTTCAACCCCGCGATGAGGGTGCGCGGCGCACTCGGCCGCGCTCCGAACGGGCGCCGCGAGACCAGGGCCCGGTTGTCGGTCAGGTTCCGGGCGTCGAAGTAGAGCCTCAGATTGTCGAGCACCCGGTACCCCACCATCACGTCGAGCGTGAGCTGCGGGTCCGTCAGGTCCGACGGCAGAGCATCGCCCTGGCCGGCGATCTCGCGCATTCGATCGACGAAGTTCACCTGCGCGTGCGCCGACAGCCGCCACACGTCGATGCCGGCCGAGAGGTTCAGCTGGTGCCGCGGCACGTACGGCAGCTCGTCGCCCGCCTCGACATCGCCCAGCTGGGGGTCAGCCGAAGAGAACGCCTCGAGCAGCGCCGTCTGCGTGTACGTGTAGGCCAGCGACAGCGGCACGACGATGCCGTTCGAGAACCGAAACGTCTTCTCACCGAACACCTCGACGCCCCAGATGTGCGCGCGGCCGGCGTTGAACTGCATGTCGAGGTTGCCCGACGAGCAGCCGGCCGACTGCGTGCAGATGTCGGTGAGGTTCGAGTAGTCGTTGAAGAAGCCGACCGCCTCGAGCCGCTCGCCCCGCCGCGCCCACCGCGCGCCGGCCTCGTAGTTGACGCTGTACTCGGGCTGAGCCCCCTGACCGGGAGCCGGCGCCGAGAAGCCACGGTACACGCCGGCGAGCACGCCCAGCTCGGGGATGATCTGCCAGTGCGCGCCGATGCCCGGCAGCAGCGCCGGCGTCACCGCGTTCGTCACCTGCCCGGCGAGCAGATCATTCGAGCGCGAGCCGATGAGCTCGAACCGCAGCCCCGGCGTCACGGTCACCGGGCCCCAGCGCACGGCGTCGATCGCCGCGACCGCGAGCGCGTGGGTCTCGTCGATGTTGTTGAGCAGCTCCTCGTCGGGGAGGCCGGCGAACACGAGCTGGCCCGAGCGCATGTCGTAGCGCTCGCCGGTGTGGTGCCGGTTCGCCTGGTCGTAGTGGTACCGCGCCTGCAGCTCGATCGCGTGCGCCAGCGGCCCCGTCGAGAACGGCATGCGCAGCTGCGTCTGAACACCGCTCGAGATGTACCGGCGATCGTTCTTCGCGATGACGAGCTGATCGGCCGAAGACGACGAGTCGACCTCGCCGGTCAGCACGCCGTAGTAGATGGCGTTGCGCGGGCTCGTCGGGTTCGCGAGCACCGGAGCCGGCAGCGTGTTGCCGAAGTGATCGAGCCGGTGCCAGATGCGCCCGAAGCGGTGCGCGTACGCGGTCGTCGTGAGCGTCACGTCGCCGGCCTCGAGGCGGTGCGTGAGCGTCGCCGACTCGCGGTCGTTCTTCATCGTGTCGAGCGCGCTGGCCACGTAGCGGCGCAGCGGGTTCTCGCGGAAGTCGGCGTCGGTGAGGCCCAGGTACGTCTCGTTCGAGTCCTCGGCCGAGAAGAGCAGCTTCAGCGCGACCTGGTGCCGCGTCGCTCCCAGCGAGAAGCGCTGCCGCGCCTTGCCCATCACCTCGGTGCGGCCGAAGCCGGTGTCGCCACCGCCGTCGAGCTGCTTGAAGCCCCCCGAGCGGATGTGCAGGGCCTCGACGAGAAAGCCGCTCGCCTCGTCGCTGGCGCCCACCCACCCGTGGAGCTTGCCGTAGGCGTACTCGCCGCCCGCGACGTCGAGCCCGGCCGAGAGCCCGCCCGGGATGTCGCGCGTCACGAAGTCGATCGCCCCGCCGACGGTCGACGGCCCGTAGAGCACCGCCGCGGGGCCCTTGAGCACCCGAACGGACTCCATTCGGGCGATGAGCGGAAAGAAGTAGGCCGCGGGCGCCGAGTACGGAGCGGGCCCGAACAGCACGCCGTCTTCCATCAGCGTCACCTTCTTGCTGCGGTCGGCGTTCGCCCCGCGCAGGCCGATGTTGGGCCGCAGCCCGTAGCCGTCTTCGCCGCGGGCGTAGACGCCGGGCACCGCCTGCAGCACCGCCATCGGGTCGTCGAGCCCGAAGCGCTTGAGGCGCGCTGCCTTGATCGTATGAATCGAGCCCGCGGTGCGCTCTTCGGTGGTGCCGACGACGATGGTGCTGAGCCCCTTCGGCTCGACGGGCGTGCCGGCGTCCGCCGCCTCGATGCCGGCGTCTTCCACCACGGTGAGCTCCTCGCCGGCATCGACCGCCGCGAGCAGCGCGAGCAGCGCCACGACCATCAGTGCTCGGCCAGGCCCGCGACCACGATCTTACCGGTCGACTGAATGACGACGCCGCGCGCCGCCTCGTCTGCGCCAGCGGCGGCCACGTTGAGCGTCACGATGCCGGTGCCGGCTCCGAACGTCGTGTCGAAGGCGCCCAGCGGCGTGAAGCGCGCCACCGCGAACCGCGTGTCGCCTGCGACGTTCACCATGCCCACCGCGACGACGCGGTTCATCGCGTCGGTGGTGAGCGCCCAGAAGCGATCGTTGCCGGTCGCCGACAGCGGCACCTTCTGCGCGAACTCCGCCGGAGCGCCCACACTCAGGGGCAAGAGCGCGAGCGTCGCGTCTTCGTTCGCGTTCGTGCCGCCGCCGCTCCAACCGGCCGCCGCGAGCTGCATGCCGTTGCCCGTCACGCCCGCGCCGTAGAAGACCTCGTCGGCGCCCATGAAGTTGAACGTCTTGTAGCCCATGCCCGCGTTGAAAGAGGTGTCGAGCACGCCGTCGGCGGTGAGCACGAGCACGTAGGCGTCGAGCACGTTCGCCGGCGGCACCGCCGACGAGACGTTGACGCTGCCGACGATCGCCGGCCGGCCGTCGGGCAGCAGCGTGATGTTGCGACCGCGGTCGTCGCCCTGCAGGTGATTGAACCGGTAGTAGCCGGTGTTCGCGCTCCACGTCGTGTCGAGGGTGCCGTCGGCGTCCACGCGCAGGCTGATCATGTCGACGGTGCCGGTCGACTCGGTGCGCCCGTAGCCCGTGGTGACGTACTTCCCGCCCGGCGTCGGGAGCGCCGCATACGACTCGAGCAGGCCGAGGGCACCGCCGTCGGCCGGCGCGAACGCCGAGGGCAAGGGCATCGCGATGCCCGCGTCGCCGAACGTCGGGTCGGGCACCCCGTTCGAGTCGAGCCGCACGATGACCGCGCGGTTCGTCGCCACCGCGCCGCCGTCGGCGCTCGTGCCATTCGGCACCACCGAGTAGCCGGCCCAGGCGATCTTGCCGTCGGGCTGCACGTAGCCCTGACGCGGGCTGTCTGCGGTGTTGATGAGGTCGAGCCGGTAGAGCCCGGTGCCGGCGAAGGTCAGGTCGCGCGCTCCGTTCGCATCGAGGCGCACGATGACCCGGTCGGCGTCGCTGCGCGCGGGCGCCTTCGCCGACCCGAACAGCAGCAGCCGATCGGTCGAGTCCTTCGCCACCGACCACAAGAGCTCGCGGTTCGCGTTCGTCGTCCCTGTCGCGACGTCGAGCTTCACGACCCCACCATCACCGAACGTGGTGTCGAGCGTGCCGTCTTCGTTGAAGCGAACCGCGACGAAGTCGAGATCGACGAAGGGCGCGGCCCCGCCGCCGCTGCCGCCGGCGCCCGCTCCGCCCCCGGCGCCGCCGCTGCCGCCCGCCGCCGAGCCTCCTGCGCCGGCGCCGCCGTCGGCCGGCGTCTCGGACCCTGGGCAGCCGAGCAGCCCCGCCAGCAGCAGCAGCAGCCCACCCCACTTCCCTCGGAACTCGATCGGCGTCATAGTGGCGCTCCCTGTGAAATTGATAATGATTCTCAAAATCACGTCCACGGTGCGTTGTCAATCGCGCTTCGCAGCGGCGCTGACGCTCGCGGCGATGGCGTGCACGCCGCGCCCGCAGAAACCCGACGCCGGGGCCGACGCGGCGACCCGGCAGGCGGTCGTGAACGCGGCGGCCGAGTGCGCGTACTCGGGCTCGAAGACGTTTCGCGATCAGGTGGCAGGGCTGGTGACGGCGACCGCACAGTACGAGACCAGCGGCGACGCGGCGACGCGCGACGCGGCCCGCGAGGCGTTTCACGCGGCGCTCGATGCGTGGCAGGTGAACGAGGCGATGATGTACGGGCCTGCGGCGCCCTCGACGACGCCGGGGGGCAACGACCTGCGCGATCAGATCTACCCCTGGCCGCTGGTGAGCCGGTGCTTCATCGAAGAGGTGATGGTCTCGAAGGCGTACGAGACCGACCTGCGCAGCCAGCTCATCAACAAGCGCGGGCTCACGGCGCTCGAGTACCTCTTGTTTTACGAGGGCGACGACACCGCCTGCGCCGCGACGTCGACGATCGTCGCGCAGGGAAGCTGGGCAGCGCTGACCACCGCCGAGCGCGCCGCGCGCCGCCGCGCGTACGCGAAGGCGGTGGCCGCCGACGTGAAGGCGTGGGCCGACGACCTGGTCGCCGGCTGGGAGGGCGGCTTCAAAGACTCGATGGAGACCCCCGGCTCGAGCAACCCGAGCTTCAAGAGCACGCAGATGGCGCTGAACCTCGTGAGCGACGCCGTCTTCTACATGGACTTCGCGGTGAAGGACTCGAAGCTCGCGCGGCCGCTGGGGCTCAAAGACTGCACGGCCGACTGCACGCAGTACCTCGAGTCGCAGTGGGCGGGTCGATCGAAGCGCAACGTCGCGCAGAACGTCATCGGCCTGCGCAAGGTGCTGCTCGGCTGCGGCGCGAATGACACCGGCACGGGCTTCGACGACCTGCTCAGTGGCGTCGGCGCCGGGGCGACCGCCGCCGAGCTCGACACGCGCAGCACCGGCGTGCTCACGGCGCTGCAGGCCGTCGAGGAGCCCGACTTCAAAGAGGCGATCGCCGCAGACCCGCCCTCGGTCGAGGCCGTGCTGACGGCCGCGCGCTACCTCACGACGCTGCTCAAGACCGACTTCCTCACGACGCTCGACCTCGAGCTGCCGAAGACCCTCGAGGGCGACAATGACTGAGGCGCGGCTCGTGCAGAGGCTGTACGCGCCGCGCGGCGTTGCGGGCCTCGTCTTCTTCCGGGTGGCGTTCGGTCTGCTCGTGACCATCAGCGCCGCGCGCTTCCTCGCGTACGGCTGGGTGGGCGAGCTGTTCCTCAAGCAGTCGCTGCGCTTCCACTACTGGGCGTTCGCGTGGGTGCCCGAGCTGCCGGCGCAGTGGGTCGCCCCCGTGTTCGCCGCGCTCGGGGTGCTCGGCCTGATGGTCAGCGCCGGGCTCTTCTACCGCTTCGCGATCGCCGCGGTGTTCGTGCTCTTCACGTGGCTGCAGCTGTTCGACGTGACGAACTACCTGAACCACTACTACCTGGTCTCGCTGCTCGCGCTGCTCATGACGTTCATGCCGCTCGGCCGCGCCGGCTCGATCGACGTGTGGCTGCGGCCGTCGACTCGGCTCGAGACCTTCCCCGCGTGGTGCACGCTCGTGCTGCGCTTTCAGGTCGGCACCGTGTACTTCTTCGCGGGGCTCGCGAAGCTCAACGCCGATTGGCTGCTGCACGCGCAGCCGCTGAACATCTGGCTGTCGGCGCGCACGCACCTGCCGCTCGTGGGCCCGTGGCTCGACGAGCGGGCCGTCGCCTACGCGGCGGCCTGGGGCGGGTTCCTCTTCGACACCACGGCCCCACTCTTCCTCTCGCTGAAGCGCACGCGACCGTACTTCTACGTGCTCGTGCTGGGCTTCCACGCGGCGACCTGGGCGCTGTTCCCCATCGGTATGTTCCCTTTCATCATGGTGACGGCGGCGCTCGTGTTCTTCGACTTCGGGGGCCGGGCGCGCTCGCTGCCGGCGCTGCGGCCGCCAAAGCAGGCGGTCGCCGTCGCCGCGGCGCTCGCGGCGTGGTGCGCCGTGCAGCTCACGCTGCCGCTGCGCGCGCACCTCTACGGCGGCGACGTCTCGTGGCACGAGCAGGGCATGCGCTTCTCGTGGCGCGTGATGACGCGCGAGAAGAACGGCAGCGCGACGTTCTTCCTCACGCAGCCGTCGACGGGCCGCCGCTGGGAGGTCAACCCGCGCGAGTACCTGACGCGGCTTCAGGAGCGCGAGATGTCGACCCAGCCCGATCTCATCTGGCAGTTCGCACAGGCGCTCGGCGCCGAGTGGCGCTCGCGGGGCATCGACGACGTCGAGGTGCGCGCCGACGCCTGGGCCTCGTGGAACGCTCGCCCCGCCGCGCGGCTCATCGACCCGAGCGTGAACCTGCTCGCCGTGAGCGACGGTCTCGGTCAGAAGCCCTGGGTGCTGCCTTCGCCCGAGACCGCGCCGCTGCACCTGCGACCGCTCGCGACGCGCTGAGCGCGACGCTCACAGCGACTGCACATAGCCGAGCAGATCGTCGAGCTCTTCGGGGCTCAGCTGATCGGCGCGGCCGTGGTGCGGCGCCCAGGCGCTGACCGCCTTTCGCGCGGGGAAGCGCGTGTCGACCACGAGCCGCTCGCCCTCGACGCGCAGACCGGCGAGACCGGTCGTCAGCATGGGGAAGATGTCCCACGCGCCGACGAGCGCCGGCGGGGCGAAGCCCTTGAACACGGGGCTCTGCAGCTCTTCTCTCAGCGGGGTCAGGTGCGGCGTGCCGACGTCCAGGTACTTGCCGCGCGTCTCGGGGTCCTGATCGGTCGTGAACTGCGGCGCCGGGTGGCAGCCGCTGCAGCCGGCCTTGCCCTCGAACAGCAAGAGCCCCCGGCGCGGGTGCGAGACGCGCCCGTCGGGCAGCGTGAGCTCTTCCGGCGGCATGCCGTTCTCGAGCGCGAACGGGTTCGGCGGCACGACGATGGCCGACATGTACCGCGAGACGTCTTCGATCTCTTGCGGCGACGGCTCGGGGTTCGCGAAGCGGTTCCGCTCCATCACGAACTTCGCCGTCTGCGCCATGCTGTGCGTCGAGGCCGGCGTGAAGTACGGCGCCGTCTCGAGCGCGCCACGCACGGTGCCCGAGCGGTAGATGCGCATCGGCACCGTCTTCTCGAACATCACGCCGCCCGTGTGCCCGTCGGGGTGACACGAGTCGCACGTGACCGCGCTGCGGCCGAGGTCAGCGAAGTAGAGCACCTCGCCTTTGCGGCGCGACGCCTGCCCCAGCATCTTCGTGATGGGCAGCTGCTCGACGACGGCCGCGCCCTTCGCGGCCGCCTTCGCGACGTCGACGCGCGCGAGCGTGCCCGTGAAGCGGTTCAGCACCCAGAGCGTCTTCTGGTCGGCCGACAGCGCGAGTGCGGCCGGCCCCGAGTGCAGCGCGGCGCCCGCCCTGCCCTTCACCGCGAAGTCGCCCGGCTCACGAATGAAGGGGAAGCCCGGTGGAGGCTCGATCGCGAGCTCCTGCAGCAGCGCCTTGTTCGCGTCGGCGGCGTTCTTCGACGCGAGCTTCTTCGCGTCGATGACGCGCACGAGGCCGAGCGCGACGTCGGCGCCGTAGAGCAGGCCGCGAGCGTCGTCGAGCGCGAGCGCCTGCGTCACGCCGCCGCCGAAGCCGAGGTGGCGCACGTACGAAGCGGTGTCGCCCTTCACGTCGACGGCGGCGACCCCGCCGTTCATGGCGACCTCCATCTTCTTGGGGTTCGGCCCGATGTTCGGCCCGATGCTCGCGTTGAAGAGCACCGACTGCTTCGCGCTGAACGCGAGCGCGCGAGGCAGCGAGCCGTTCATCACGTACTGCGCCATGTCGGGCCCGTCGCCGCCCAGCGTGGCGGGCCCCGCGATCGCAGTGCCGGGCCGGGGCTCGACGCTCTGCTTCACCTGCCCCGTCGCGGCATCGAGCAGCTCGAGCTCGCCCGTCTGCTGAGAGCCGACGGCGAGGCCGCGCGCGGTCATCGCCAGCACGCCGGGGTTCGGAGCGACCGGCGCGCGCCACAGCTCTCTTGCGCCTGCGCTCAGATCGAGGGCGCTCACCGTGTCGCGCGCGTGCTCGCCGACGTACAGCACGTCGCCGTCGACGAGGGCGGCCGAGGCGTAGAGGGGGCCGGGCAGCGACGAGACGCCGCCGTCGGGCGAGAGGACCTTGAGCTCGGGGCTGAAGCGGTGCGCGACGACGACGCCGTCGCGCCACGACGCCAGCGCGCTCGGGCCGTCGCCCACCGCGATCGAGCGCACCTGCTTCGAGCCGAGATCGACGGCGTAGACGACGTCTTCGGTCGACGACGCGACGTACGCCGTCGAGCCGTTCACGGCGAGCGGGCCGAGCACGGGAAACGCGGTGTCGTTCACGATCTTGAGCTTGAGGCCCGTCGGCTTACCGTCGAGCTTCACCTCGTGAAACACCATGAACTGATCTGCGGGCAGCTTGATGCCGGCCGGCAGCCGCCCGAACGCATGGGCGTCGTCGAGCACCGTGAGCGTGACGGTCGTGCCGCCGACGTCGAGCTTCATGCCGGTCTCGAGGCCCTTGCCCGTGACCGCGATGGGGTTGCTCGTCTGGTTCGAGACGAGGCGCGGGCCGACGGTGAAGACCTTCACGGCGTCGGCGCGAGGAGCGACGGCGCCAGCGTCGATCGCGATCGGCGTCGGCTTGCTGCATGCGGCGAGCAGGAGGAACAGTGCGCGCTTCACGAGACGTCCACCTTACGACGTGCGAGCGTAGTCGCACAGCGTGTGCATTCGACCCACAACCCTCGGCGTGAAAGCGAGACCAACCTTGACCGTGCCGCCTCGCGTTCGCTTTAGTCTCGATCTCCGTATGCGAAAGCTCGCGTGGTCAGTGCTGTTTGCGTTCGCAGTGTCCGTCTCGGCTTTCGCGGGTCCGAAGGGCAAGAAGGCCCCCGCGAAGCCTGCTCCGGCGCCCGCCGCCGAGCGCAAGCCGCCGAGCGTCAACGTCGATCGGCCGCCGCAGGCTTCGGCCCAGGAGGCCGCTCCCGCCGGCGCGCCGCCGCCGACGCGCGGCCCGACGCGCATCGACTTCGATGACCGGCTGATTCAGGGCCAGACGAACAAGTCGGGCGCCGTGTACCTGTACGACCGCAAAGAGCTGAAGACGAAGTCGATGATCAAGACGCGAGACAGCTTTCGCGACGAGATCGTGGGCTCGCTGTACGACACTTGAGAACGTTTTGCCCAGCTTCAGACCGCGGGTGTCCAACGGATAAAGGGATGGAGAGAGCACCTTGAGCGCGCAGCCCGCGGTTCTGCAGGTCGTCATCCTGCGGGACGGACTCCTCGTCGGCACCGAGGTATTCGTGCCCGGCCAGTACGTGCTCGGCTCGGCCGACCACGCCGAGCTCCGGCTCGACGACGCGACGGTCGACGCGACGCACGCGAACCTCTTCTTTCAGAACGGCAAGGTCGCCATTCAAGACGCAGGCTCGTCGTCGGGCGTCTTCGTCAACGGGCACCGCGTGAACGCGTGCGAAGTGCGCCCGGTCGACGAGATCGCGTGCGGCCCGTTCACGCTCAAGGTGCGCGTGCTCGCGCAGAAGCCGGCGGCGAAGGGCGCGCCTCCTCCCGAGGTGGCCGCGCTGCTCGGCGGCGCGCCGAAGGGCAAGCAGGGCTCACAGAGCGGCAGCCCCTCCACCGTCGTCTCGCCGCGCCGAATGGCGGCGGCTCCTGCGGCTCCGCCGGCGGCGCCGCCAGCCGCTCAGGCCCGACCCGCTCCTCACCTGCGCGCGGTGCCACCCGAGCCAGCGGGCGCGACCGAGACGTTCGAGATCGAGGCCGAGGCGCAGCCGACGCAGCTCGCGCCGATTCCGCACAAGCCGCCGCCTCCTCCTCCTCCTCCGGTGGCGAAGGCGCAGAGGCCGCCGGCGGCGCCTCCTCCGGCGATCGCTCCGGTGAAGGCTCCGCCGGCGCAGCCCCCGGCCCGGGGCCACGTCGAGGCGATGGAGCAGCCGACGTCGGTGCAGCGGCCGTCGAAGCTGCCTCGCAAGCGCTCGTTGCCGTCGCTGCCTGCGCGCGGCGAGGGCAAGGGCGCTCCGAAGCTGTTCTTCGAGCTGTACTGGGGCGAGACGCGCCGCGCGGCGTGCAGCTTCGGCACGATCAAGCCGAAGAAGCCGGTGCTCGGCACGCTCGACGGCATCGAAGACGTGAAGGGCCACGTGCCCATGTTCGGCTTCAACGTGCCGAGCAAGGGCTTCCTGCTCGCTGAGCAGAAGTCGGCCGGCTACCGCGTGTACGTGCCCGCGGGAGCGGCGGTCGAGAAGCGCGGCGACGACGGCAACTTCTACCCGATGCAGCCTGACGCGCTCGAGGCGTCGGGCACGAAGAAGTACCTGACGCTCGCCGACGGGCAGGCGATTCGCATGTCCGGCGACGGCGACATGTCGCTGGTCGCGTACGTTCAGCCGGCGATCCCCAAGCCGTTCGTCAGCCCGTTCAAGAACATCCCCTGGCTGGTGCTCTTCTTCCTCGCGCTGTTCGGCGGCGCGTTCGGGTTCTTCGTCATCACGCACCCGCCCGATGAAGGGCCCGACTTCAACGGCAAGTCGGTGCCGCCGGTCGCGGTGCGGCTCATCGCGCCGAAGCCCGAAGAGAAGAAGAAGATCGAGAAGAAGATCGAGAAGATGAAGGAGAAGCCCGAGAAGAAGGTCGAGAAGCAGCCGAAGAAGGAAGAGCCGAAGGTGGTCGCGAAGGCCGAGGTGAAGAAGACCTTCAAGGCGATCGAGAAGATCTCAGCGGCGGGCCCGGCGATGAAAGACATTCTCGCGGCGGTCGACAAGCTCGGCAACGGCCCGGGCAAGAAAGACGCGAAGGACTACAAGCTCTCGGGCCTGATCGGCAAAGCGCCGATCGCGAATGCGGGCCTCGGCACGTTCGGCCTCGGCGGCGGCGGCAGCGGCGGCTTCGGCACCAAGGGCCTCGAGGTGCTGCGCGGCAAGGGCGGCGGCGGCATCGGCGCGCTCGGCGCGGGCAACATCGGCAAGGGCGCGGTCGGCGGCACGGTGACACACGCGACGGCGCGGGCGATCTCGGCGCAGGGCACCATCGACAAAGAAGCGGTGGCGAAGGTCGTGAACTCGCACCTGCAAGAGGTTCGGGCCTGCTACGAGCGCGCGCTGCTGAAAGACCCCGGCCTCGCCGGCAAGATCGTGCTCGAGTGGGGCATCTCGACGAGCGGCACCGTCACCTCGGCGAAGACGAAGTCGTCGACGATGAAGAACGCCTCGGTCGAGGGCTGCATCATGACGAGCCTGAAGACGTGGAAGTTCCCACCCGCGAAGGGCGGCAACGTCATCATCAGCTACCCGTTCATGTTCAACAGCGTCGGGTACTGAGCTAAGCGCGGCTGGCCCGATGGCCCGGTCGCGCACAAAGCCACTGCCCGGCGGTGGGACGAGCGGTCAGATCGGCATTCGCGACCCGTTCGAGCTGATCCGCCACCTCGCGCGCTCGCAGGGCGACCCGCGCAAGGCCGTCGCCGAGCTGGTTCAGAACGCGCTCGACGAGCAGGCGACGAAGGTCGTGCTCGATCGCCGCCGCGAAGACGGCGAGCCGGTGCTGTCGATTCTCGACGACGGCCGCGGCGTGCTGCCGCGCTTGCCGCGCGAAGAGGCGCTCACCACGATCGCGAAGAACATCGGCCACTCACGCAAGCGCGAGCTGTCGTTCGACGAGCGCATGCGGCAGGCGATGCTGGGGCAGTACGGCATCGGTCTGCTCGGCTTCTGGTCGCTCGGCCACGAGCTGCGCATGATCTCGCGCGTCGACGGCTCGCAGGTGTGGGCGCTGACGCTCTTCGAAGACTCGCCGCGCTTCACGATCGAGCCGCTGCCCGGAGACCTCGGCCGAGCCGGCACGTGGACCGAGGTGCAGGTGCGCAGGCTGCACCGCGCTGCGCTGCCCGCGACCGTCGGCTCGCGGCTCGCGACGTGGCTGTCGGTCGAGCTGCGCGGCCAGCTGATTCGTCACGGCACCCGGCTCGAGCTGTTCGATCGCCTCGCGCGCGGGGCGGCCGAGCGGCACCTCGTGGTGACCCCGAGCACCCTCGTCGGCGAGCAGCTGCCGGGCCTCGCGCCCGTACCGGTGCCGGGCTTTCAGTACCCCATCGAGCTGACGCTGCACTTCGCGGGCGACCCGGGGTCGGACTCGGGGAAGCTGCGCCTCTCGTGCGCCGGCGCCATCGTGCTCGACGACGTCACCGAGCTCGCCGAGCTGAACGTGCCGCCGTGGAGCGACGGCCGCCTCGTGGGGCTCATCGACTTCCCGCACCTCGAGGTGCCGCCCGGGTCGCGGCGCGGCCTCGTGCCGAACGAAGCGGCCGCGGCGATGTTCGACGCGCTCGCGGCGATCGCGCCCCAGGTGCGGCAGCGCCTCGACGCGCGCGCGGCCGCCGAGGCCGCCTCACTGTCGCGCGACCTGCACCGCCAGCTCGCGAGGCTGTTCACCCGGGTCACCGACTTCGTGCCGCACCTGTCGTGGTTCCCCGTGGCGAAGAAGAGCGCGGCGGTCGGCGAAGCCGGGGCGACCGAGGGCACGGCCGTCTCGAGCGCGGGCGAGCCCGACGACGACGAGGCCGAGTCGGCGCAGGTCGAGCTCCTGCCGCCTGGGCCGCTCGCGTCGGTCGTGCTGCGGCCGGCAGAGCTCCAGCTCCAGAAGGGGGCGGCGAAGACGGTGCGCGTGAGGGCGCTCGATGCCGAGGGGCGCCGCATCAGCGAGGGCGTGAGCTTCGAGTGGTCTTGCGAGGGCCCGCTGAAGCTCCGCGCCGAGGGCTCGCGCGCGACCCTCGAGGGCCTCGAGGCTCCGGCGACGGCGAGCGTGACGGTCGTCGCGCGCGAAGGCCGGCGCGAAGCGAGCGGTGTGCTCCCGGTGAAGCTCGTCGAAGAAGCGCTGAGCCGGCGCGGCGAGGCCGGCATCCCCCAGCCCGAGGAGCTGAACGAGCCGCTGCAGACGTGGCGCTCGCGGCTCGTCGACGAGCGCTGGCAGATCAACACGGGGCACGCCGACTACCGCGCGCTGTCGGCGGAGCAGCGGCCGCGGCTGCGGTACCTCGCCTCGCTGCTCGCCAAAGAGGTCGTGAGCCGCAACTTCCCGCAGCCCGGCGTCGGTGCGATTCTCGAAGAGCTCGTCGGGCTGCTCGCGGCGCTCGAGCGGGCGGGTGCATGGGCGAAGGGCCCCCAGGCGAAGGAGTGAGTCACGTGGATCAGCCGGTTCTCATCGTCGCGCTCGGAGGCTCGGTGTGCGGCGTCGACCCGAAGACCGGCGAGTGGCTGTGGAAGAACGCGCTGCCGGGCGGCGGCTTCGGCGAGGTCGCCATCTCGGTGCAGGAGGGCTACGTCATCGCCTCGGCGAACGGCCCCGTCGTCTACTGCCTCGACTCGAAGAGCGGCGAAGAGCTCTGGCGGGCTGCGACCGAGAAGCCGGGGCGCGCGACGATTCTGGTGCAGGAGGGCCGCGTCTTCGTCGCGAAGACCAGCGTGGTCGAGTGCTTCGATCTCGACGGACACCGGCTCTGGTCGCAGCTCTTGCCGGGCATGGGCAGCGGCCGCCTCGCGCTGGGCTTCCCGGGCAACGTGGTGCAGGCCGACGACATCGGTTCCGCATGACGCGCAAGAAAATTCTTCTGCGCCGATGTGGGAGAGCGCCGGCGCGACGAATCATTGAAGGATCTGTTTCACACCGGAACTGCTAGCTTCACCGGCGCTTTGACGCTTCAAACCACCCGTGTGCGCCGAGGGGGTTCTTTGGTGAAGCACGTCTTCATGGTCGCGGTGTGGCTCAGCGCCGCGCTCGTCAGCAGCCCAGCATTCGCGCAGTCAGATGATGAGCCGGTTCCGGGAGCGCAGCAGGCGATTCAAGAGCGCAGCTACCGGCTGACGTACGAGATCGGAGTCGGCGGCGGCGTGATGCCGGTCGACCCGTACACGAAGCAGGCGTACGTCGGCGGGGTGATGGCCCTGCACTTCACCGACGCCATCGCGTGGCAGATCGGTCGCGGCGGCTACGCCTTCAGCTGGTCGTCGGGCCTGCGCCAGCAGCTCGAGCGCGACTTCCAGGTGCTGCCGAGCGCGTTTCCGGCCGTGCAGTGGTTCGTCGGCAGCCAGCTGCTCTTCAAGCCGTTCTACGGCAAGAGCGCCGTCGCGAACCGCTTCGTCATTCACTACGAGGCGTACATCGAGCTCGGCGCCTCGGTGCACAAGTACTCCAAAGACTTCCGGCCCGGCATCGACGTCGGAGGCGGCCTGCGCGTGTTCCAGAACAAGGTCTTGAGCTACCGGCTCGAGGTGCTCGACACCATCATCTTGACCGGCGGCGTGACGAACAACGTCTCGGTCAACCTGCTGCTGTGCATCAACATCGGGTCGAGCGAGTGAGGACGACGACCATGAAACTGCTCGCACTCGTCGTCAGCCTGCTGCTCCCGATCAGCGCTCTGGCGCAGTCGGAGCTCGAGAACCCCGGCAGCGTCGCCGCGATTCAGGAGCGCGCGTACCGCATGGCGAGCGAGTTCGACCTCGCGGTCGGCGTGCTGCCGCTCGACGCCTTCACGAAGCAGGTCTACGCGCAGGTCAGCTTCGTCTACCACTTCACCGACTACTTCGCGTGGCAGGTGGGTCGCGGGGCCTACGGCTACAACTGGAGCACGGGCCTCAAGGCGCAGCTCGAGAAGGACTACGGCGTTCTGCCGACGACCATCGACGTCATTCAGTTCTTCCTCGGCTCCGATCTGATCGTCTCGCCGTTCTACGGCAAGGCCGCGATCTTGAACCGCGCCGTCATCTACTACGAGGCGTACCTGCTCGTGGGCGCCACGGTGTTCAAGTACACGAACGCGTTCAGGCCGGCGGCGAACCTCGGCGGCGGCATTCGCGTCTTCCAGAACAAGTACGTGAGCTACCGGCTCGAGGTGACGGACAACATCGTCATCAAAGAGAAGCCCGAGCAGGTGCTGCAGATCAACCTGATGCTCGCCCTCAACTTCGGCTCCTGATGGACGTGAGGTGACATGAAACGACTGGTGTTGATGGCGACGGCTCTGGCGGCGCTCGGCGCCGCGGCTCCGCAAGGGGGAGCGAAGACCGACCCTGTCACCGGGGAGCAGACCGAGGCGAAGCCGAAAGACGCGAAGCCCGCCGAGGCCGCGAAGCCCGACTCCAAGCCGCAGCCGGCGGCCGAGCCGAAGAAAGACGAGGCGGCGCCGGCCGCGTCTGCGCAGCCTCCTCCGGCGGAGCCGCAGAAGATCGACCCGAAGAGCTTCGACCGCGCGCTCGAGAACTACTTCCTCGGGTACCCGAAGGAGGCCGCGGGCCTCTTGTTCGCGTACACCGAGGGCATGCCGCAGACCGACGAGAACTACGCCTGGGCGCAGTTCTTCCTCGCGAAGTCGCTCATCGACCTGGGGCTCAAGCACTCGGGCGGCGTCTACCTGGCGCGCATCGCGCGCGAGCGCAGCAACCCGGCGGTGCTGCCGAAGGCGATGGAAGAGCTGCGCGCGCTGACCGACATTCCACACGACGAGGTGATGATCGACGAGCAGGTGTTCGGGGCGCTCGACCTCGGCTTCCTGCCCGAAGAGATCGCGGGCTACGCGCACTACCAGCAGGGCCTCGTCGACCTGCGCGTCGGCAACGAGCGGTGGGCGACGACGCACTTCTCGAAGCTGGCCGAGGGGTCGGCCGAGGCGTCGCGCGCGAAGTACGCGATGCTGGTGACGCGCCTCAAGACGTCGAAGAAGGAAGCGCCGAAAGAGATGATCGACCAGTTCCTCGAGCTCAGCCAGGACGAGAAGCTGACGCAAGACGCGCGCAATGACGCGATGCTCGCGGTCGCCCGCCTGCGCTACGAGCAGCGCGACTTCAAGGGCGCGCTCGAGGCCTACGGGCAGGTGAAGCTGCCTGAGCTCGACCCCGGCCGCGCGACGCTCTACCTCGAAGAGGCGTGGGTGCGTTACCAGCTCGGCGAGATCCACTCGGCGATGGGCATCTTGACGACGCTCGACGCGCCGTCGTTTCGCGACGAGTTCCTGCCCGACAAGTACCTCTTGCGCGCGTTCATCTACCGCGACCTGTGCCACTACCTGCCGGCGAAGCGGGCGGCGAAAGAGCTGACCCGCAAGTACGCCGAGTCGCTCGACGCGATCCGCGAGCGGGAAGACCTGACGAAAGACGCGCGGCTCAAGCGGGCGGCGTCGGCCAAGGGCCCGGCGAAGCGGGCGCGCAAGTTTCTCGAGTCGCTCGAGATCGAGGGCGAGAAGCTGGGCAAGTTCGCCGGCGCGTTCGGCGACCGCATGTTCAGCTACATGACGCGGCTCTACGACCTGGCCCGCGCCGAGGCGACGCGCGTCTACCAGGAGCGCCTGCGCGACGCGACGCGCGCCGAGGCCGACAAGCTGCTTCGCGCGGCCGAGCAGGTTCGCCTGATGGAGTACGAGGTCGGCCTCAAGCTCTACGAGCGCGTGAAGAAGGGCAGCAAGCTGGTGAGGGACGTCGAGGAAGAGAAGCTGAAGGAAGGGCAGATCGCGTTCCGCTTCAAAGACGAGTACTGGAACGACGAGCTCCGCGACTACCGGTTCTCGCTGAAGAGCCGCTGCATCGAGGAGTCGGCTCAATGAGCGCCCTCATCGTAGCGCTGCTGCTCACGCAGGCGCCGAACGTGCTCTCGCGGAAGCTCGAGAACCCGCTGGTCACGAAGCAGAAGGAAAAAGAAGAGCTGGTCAACAAGCTCAAGCGCGACATCTTCAAGGTCGACCGGGCGATCGGCGAGACGAACAAGCTGATCGCGAAGAGCCGCAACGCGCCCTACCTGCCCGACCTGCAGTTCCGCCTCGCAGAGCTGTACGTCGAGAAGAGCCGGTACACGTATTACTACCAGGCCGAGACGCGGGCCGATAACGCGAAGGGCGCGATCGTCAGCCCCGAGACCAAGCTGTACAAAGAGAAGGCCGTGCAGATCTACAACCGGATCCTGCGCGAGAACGTCGACTTCCACGACGGCGACAAGGTGACGTTCTACCTCGCGCACGAGCAGCGCGAGATGGGCGAGTTCGACACCATGCTGAAGACGCTGGGCGACCTCATTCGCAAGTACCCGTCGTCGCCGCTGCGGCTCGACGCCGAGCAGATTCTGGGCGACTACTTCTTCGACAAGGCCGACCTGAAGGCCGCCGAGGAGCACTACAAGAACATCCTCGACGCTCCGCCGTCGCCGGTTCACGACCTGGCCCGCTACAAGATGGGGTGGATCCGCGTGAACCAGAACAACTACGCCGACGCGGTCACGTTCTTCGAGGCGGCCGCGGCGAGCGCGCCGATGCCGGGCGCCGACCCCGGCAAGTCGCTCAACGTGAAGCGCGAGGCGCTGCTCGACCTCGTGTACAGCTACACCGAGTCGCGGCCGGCGAAGGGCGCGCTGCAGTACTTCGAGAAGCTGTCGGAGTCGCGCACGACCTACGCGCTCGCGCTCGACAAGCTCGGCAACCGTTACTTCATCAAGCAGCAGTACGAGTTCGCGATCCCCGCGCTGCGCAAGCTGATGGAGGTTCAGCCCGACCCCGAGCTCGAGGTCGAGCGCGCCGAGAAGATCTACGACTCGATCAAGGCGGCGAAGAACAAGGTGCTGCCGAAGCCGCAAGACGTGATGGTGCTCGTGCGCGCCGCGGTGCAGACGAAGCAGGACCCGTCGAAAGACGAGACGTCGCGCAAGAAGACGCTCGCCGAGCTCGAAGAGATGGCGCGCGATCTCTCGACCACGATTCACACCGCGGCGCAGAAGCGCGACGACAAGGCGCTCTACCTCGAGGCGGCCGACGCGTACGACGCGTACCTGCGGCTGTTCCGCCCGAAGCAGTACGCCACGATGATGATGCAGAACCGGGCCGACGCGCTGTTCGCGGCGAAGCAGTTCCCCCTCGCGGCGCGCCAGTTCGAAGAGCTCGCGCTGTATCTCGACCAGCGCGACGGCAACGAGCGCAAGAAGAGCGACGACGCGAAGGACGCGAAGGACCCGAACAAGCTCGACGTGGCGAAAGACCCGAAGGCCGCTCCGCCGGCGAAAGAGGGCCCGAAGCCGAAGGACCCGAAGCTCGCGGCCGTCGCGGCGGTCTCGAAGTCCGACTCGACGCAGACGGTCTCGGACGTGAAGAACCACGAGCAGGCGCTGTACGGCGCGCTGCTCTCGTACTTCTCGAGCCTGAAGGCCGGCGAGGTCGAGCGGCTGAACGCGTTCGAGGTCGCTGACTCGCGGCAGGCGCTCAAGCTGCTCGGCGCCGAGTACGTGTCGCGCTACCCGAAGAGCGAGCACGTGCTCGAGATCAAGTTCAACATCGCGCGCGCGTATTACGAAGACGGCGACTACGTGAAGGCGGGCGAGCTGTTCCGCGAGTTCGCGGTCTCGCACCCGACGCACAAAGACGCGAAGGTCGCTGGCCAGCTCGCGCTCGACGCGTTCCGCCAGATCAACGACTTCAAGGGCCTCAAAGAGACGGGTGAGATTCTGCTCAAGGCCCCGCTGCCGGCCGACTTCCTCGCCGAGGTGCGGAAGATCATGACCGAGTCGAAGACGGCCGAGATCTTCGAAGGCCTGCTCGACTACTCGGTCGAGGGCGGCGACATCGTCGAAGCGCTGCTCAAGATGGCCGACGAGAACAAGGGCACCGAGAACGGCGAGAACGCGCTGTACGGCGCGTTCACCGCGTGCCGCGACAAGCGCGACTTCAAGAAGCAGCGCGAGGTCGGGCAGCGGCTGCTCGCCGAGTACCCGAAGTCGAAGTACGTCTCTGACGTGCTGCTCACGCTCGGCCGCCAGGCCGCCGAGGCGGGCCGCTACGCGGACGCCGCGAAGTACTTCGAAGACATCGGCAACCGCTTCTCGGACTCGACGGGCCTCGACGGCTGGCTCGCGTCGGCGCGCCTCAAGGCGGCGCTCGGTGACTACCCCGGCGCGGTGAAGGCCCTCGAGACGGCGGCCGAGTCGGCCGGCGCGCGCAAGGTCGAGGTGCTCGTCGAGCTGGCGCGGCTCAAGATGAAGATGAAAGAGCCGTCGAAGGCCCGGGCGGTCGCCGAGCAGGTGCTCAAGCTCGACAAGACGAACCCGACGGCGGCGGCGATCATCACCGAGGTCGCGGCGGCCGACCCGAACACGAAGCCCGAATCGCTGGTGCCGATGCTGACGGCGATGGCGAACAACCCGTCGAGCCAGGGCGAAGATGCGGCCAAGGCGCTCTGGTACCTCGGCGACATGATGTACAAGCAGTTCAAGGCGATGCCGAACGACCCCATCGACGGCAAGGTCGCCGCGATGCAGCAGATGCAGGGCATCTTCCAGCAGGCGGCGCAGATGGGCAGCCAGGAGTGGGCGGTGGCGTCGCTGTGGCGCATCGCCTCGAGCCTGAAGATTCTCGCCGACGCGGTCGAGTCGCTGCCGCCGCCGCCGGGGCTGTCGGCCACCGAGGTCGCGCAGTACCGCGAGGCGATCAAGGGGCAGGTCGACCCCATCAAGGAGCAGGCCGAGAACGCGTTTCAGCAGTGCGTGTCGCGCGCCGATCAGCTCGAGGTGTTCACGACGCCGGTGGTCGGCTGCCGGAGCAAGGCCGAGGTCGCGACGAACCCGCTGGGTCGCATGCCGCCGCAGCCGGTGGCGGTGAACATCGACGAGCTGCAGAAGACGGCCGAGGCGAAGCAAGACGCGGCGAGCTTCGAGCAGCTGGGCGCGGCGAACCTCGCCGGCTTCCAGCTGAAGGCCGCGCAGGTGGCGTTCAACCGTGCGATCGAGATCGAAGACAACCGGGCTTCGGCGCACTCGGCGCTCGGGTACAGCCTCTTGCTCGAGGGCGACGCGATGTCGGCACGGGCCGAGTACTCGCGGGCGCTCGAGGCCGACCCGACCTACGAGAAGGGCCGCGCGAACCTGGCGGCCCTGCGCTGCCGCTTCGCCGACAAGGAAGGGGCCAAGCGCGAGCTGTCGCTCTTGAAAGACCCCGAGTCGATCAGGGGCCCCGACGTCGACCCCGAGTGGAAGACCTGCAAGTGAAGCGATGAGAGCGCCGGTCGCCATAGCGCTGTTGCTCGCGCTCTCGACGTGCGGGAACCCGAACGGGCCGAAGGCGAGGCTCGAGGGCAGCCTCACCACCGTGATGGACCTGGGGTTCGACGACACCGTGCTGACGTTCGACGGCACGCAGGCGATCGTCTCGTACCGGCGCAAGAAGGGCATGGGCTTCGACACCGTGCTCGCGGTGACGACGCGGTTCGAGCAGGCGCCGCTGCCCGACGGGGGCACCGAGTCGCTGCGCGCCGGCACGTACAATCTCACCGACATCTTGCTCAGCGGCCTGCCCCGCGGCGTCGTCAGCCGGCAGGTGCTTGACGACCCGCGCACGATGTTCCCCGCGATTCGCGTCGGCGAGGTGCGGTTCGCGAACATCCCCGAGCGGGGGCAGGGGCTCCCATCGGTCGGCGACTTTCACGTGACGTTCGAGAACGGCGTCGAGTTCGCGTCGGGCAAGACGGTCTTCTCAACCTTCCAGGCACAGTTCCCATGACCAGATTGCTCGTGATTGTGATTGCAGCGGTGACGGCGGCGGCCTGCGGCGTGAAGCGGGTGCCCGACTCGGTGATCGAGAAGCTCCCGTACGAGGCGCGCATCGATCTGCTCGAGGCCGAGAACGACCTCGCCATCGCGGTCGACCGGCTCGACGAGACGCGCAACGAGGTTACGCGAACGAAAGACCAGATTCGCCGCGCGAAAGACCGCCTGAGCGGCGCCCGCAGCGAGGTCGGCAGCGCGGCCGACCCGACGTCGCGCGAGGTCGCCGAGCTCGCGGTGAACGAGGGCGAGGCCCGGCTCGACTACCTGCGCGCCCGCCAGGAAGTGAACGGCGAAGAAGAGAAGCTCGCCGACATGGCGCTCACCTGCGCGATCGCCCGCTTCGAGCAGGCGAAGCTCGAGACGGCGCGGAAGAAGAAGATCGAAGGCAGCGAGGCGCTCGACCCGGCCGACTTCGAAGGTCAGGTGAAGCAGTGCGAAGAGAAGTACGCTGCCGCGCGCACGGAGGCGAAGAACGTGAGCGCGCAGGCCGAAGAGGTCAAGAACAAGTGGGAAGGGGCCCGGTCGGCGCTCGCGAAGAAGACGTTCGACGCCCGCGCCAGCCCGTACGTGGAGTAGTAGGAACCTTCATCGATGACGTTCATCGCCCTCAGCACCGCGCTGGCCCTGACCATCACGCCCGAGGAGCAGGCGGCGCTCAACCGCACGGTCGCCGTCGAGACCGCGGCGCTCCAGAACGCCCCCGACAACGCCGAGGCGCTCTACCGGCTCGGGCTCGCGTACCTCGCGCTCGGCGAGCCGAAGAAGGCCATCAACCCTCTCGAGGGGCTCATCAAGAAAGACCCCGACTCGCTCGACGGCAAGCTGCTGCTGGCGCGGGCGTTTCGCCTCTCGGGCGACCCGAACAAGGCGCGCGACGTGCTCGACAAGGCGATTCTGTCGCTGCCCGACGAGGCGTCGCTGCGGGCTGAGCGCGGGCTGTTGGCGCGGGCGCAGAACGAGACCGACATCGCGGTCGAGCAGTACGCGAAGGCGGTCGAGCTGTCGCCGAACGACGCCGAGCTGCACTTCAACCTGGGCGAGGCGCTGCAGAAGAAGGGCACCAAGGTCGACGAGGCGATCGCGCACTACCGCAAGGCGCTCGAGCTCGACTCGATGCTGACGCCGGCGAAGGTGAACCTCGCGAAGGCGCTCGCCGAGAAGGGGCGGTTCGGCGAGGCGAAAGAGCTCTTGCAGGGCGTGACGAAGGACCCGCTCGCCGACGCCGAGGCGCACTACAACCTGGGCGTGCTGCTCTCGCGCGAGGCGAACGTGCAGGCGGCGATGACCGAGTACGAGCGTGCGCTCGCGATGAACCCGAAGCACGCGCAGTCGCTCAACAACCTCGGCGTCGCGTGGGACTCGCGCGCCGACCACAAGAAGGCGCTCGACTACTTCAAGAAGGCGACCGAGGCCGACCCGAACTTCACCGAGGCGTTCTTCAACCTCGGGCTCGCGTACTATCGGCTGAACGACAACGCGAGGGCGACGAAGGCCTTCGAGCAGGCGCTCAAGCTCGAGCCGGCGAACGCCGAGCCGTACACGCAGCTGGGCACGATGTACCTGCAGCAGGGCAAGCGCGACCGCGCGGTCGAGGCCTTCAGAAAGTCGATCGAGCTGACCGACGCGCAAGAGAAAGACGCCTCGAAGTTCAAGATCAGCAAGAAGTACACGGCGAAGAGGCGCACGACCGACGCCTACCGCGGTCTCGCGCTCGCGTACGTGGGCCTCGGGCGCCGGGAAGACGCGGTCGCGGTGCTGAAGACCGCCGTCGAGAAGCTGCCCGAAGACCCGTCTGCGCGGGCGGCGCTGGGCGAGGTGTTCCTGGTGTTGAACAAGCCCGAAGACGCGGTGGCCGAGTTCAAGAAGCGGCTCGAGCTCGAGCCCACGACCGAGGCGAAGCTCGACCTCGCGCGCGCCTACGTGAAGGCGCGGGTCTCGAAGCAGGCCGAGCCGCTGTACCAGGGCGTGCTCAAGACCGAGAAAGACAACCAGGCCGCCCGGCTCGGCCTCGTCGATCTGTACATGGCGATGGGCAACTACGCGCAGGCGACGGCGCTGCTCAACGAGGCGCTGCAGCTGAACCCGAACAACGCGCACGCGCTGGCGCGGTTCGGCATCATGCACTCGCGCATGGGCCGCCCCGACAAGGCGCTGCCGGCGCTCGAGCAGGCGACCGAGAAAGACCCGTCGCTGCTCGACGCGCGCGCCGAGCTCGGCTTTCTGTACTACCGCGCGGGCGACAAAGAGAAGGCGCTCCAGGTGCTGACCGACGTGCTCGCGATGGAGCCCCGGCTGCCGCTGGGCCTGTACTACTTCGGCGTCGTCATCTACGCGAACGGGCAGAGCAAGCAGGCGGAAGAGTCGTTCAAGGCCGCGCTGCAGGTCGACCCGAACCTCGCGCAGGCCTCGTTCTCGCTGGGCGAGCTGTACGAGCAGACGCAGCGCCCGGACGAGGCGAAGAAGGCGTACGAGGTGGCGGCGAAGCTGGGCTTCGACGAAGCGAAGCAGGCGCTGAAGAAGATGGGTGGCGGCAAGTGAGCTTCGCCCCGCTCGGGGGCTCTCGGTGAGCATCGACAACCTCGTCGGCACGGGCCAGTCGGAGGCGCAAGACACGCGCGCCGCGGCGACCGAGGCGATGCGTCAGGCGCTGCAGATGCTGCAGGGCAGGAAGCCGCGGCTCGGCTTCCTGTTCGCATCGGCGAAGCACTCGCTGACAGACGCGATGGGCGCGGCGCTGCAGGCGGCTCCGGGGCTCGAGCTGGTGGCGTCGCACACGGCGGGCGAGCTGACCGAGCGGGGGCTGTCGCGGGGAGGCGTGGCGCTCCTGCTCATCGCCTCTGAGCGGCTGCACTTCGACGTTCAGAGCGCGTACGGGGTGAGGGCGTCGCACCAGGAGGCCGCGAAGAAGCTGTGCGAAGGCTTCGCGGCGGCGAACCGGGAGGCCGCGGCGAGGGGCCTGGGGCTGTCGACGACGGTGCTGCTGGTCGATGGGCTGGCGGGCACCGGCGAGAAGCTCGTGCGCGAGGTGATGCAGGCGACGCGCATGTTCCAGCAGGTGGTCGGGGGCGCTGCCGGAGACGACGGGGCGTTCGTGAAGACGTTCGTGGGCGCGCGCGGCGAGGCCGGGGCCGACGCGGCGGCGGCGGTGCACGTGTTCGACCGCACGCCGTGGGGCGTCGGCGTCGACCATGGGCTCAGGCCGCGCACCCAGCGCATGACGGTGACCAAGGCGAAGGGCAACGTGCTGTACGAGCTCGACGGCCGGCCGGCCTTCGAGGTCTACCGCGACTACGCGAAGTCGCGCGGCGTCGACCTCGAACCGCAGACGGCGGGCACCTTTCTGATCGGCAACGAGCTCGGCGTCTTCTTTCTCGACGAACTGCACCACGCGCGCGCGCCCGTGAGCGTCGGCGCGAGCGGCGAGCTCAACCTGGTCGCCGACGTCACCGAGGGCTCGAGCGTGTGCATTCTCGACGGCGAGGCCGACGCCATGGTCGACGCGGCGCAGCGGGCTGCGGCCGAGGCGCGCGACAACCTGAAGGGCGGGCACGCCGCCGGAGTGCTCCTGTTCGACTGCGTCTGCCGCGGCATGATCCTGAAGGAGCAGTTTCAGCGGGAGATCGACGCCGTGCGCTCGATCTTCCCCGACGTGCCGATCGCCGGGTTCCTCACGTACGGAGAGATCGCTCGCTTCAAGGGCCGCCTCGACGGCTGGCACAACACGACGACCGTCGTCGCTGCGATTCCTGCCTGAGCTGGCGCTCACCGCTGTGAACTCGGCCACGGGCGCGAACGCGGGCACGGTCACGCCGACGTTCACGTCGACGAGCGGGAGCGGGAGCGGGAGCGGGAACGCTGGCGCGCTAACGGGAACGCTGGCGCGCTAACGGGAACGCTGGCGCGCCAACGGGAACGCTGGCGCGCCAACGGGAACGCTGGCGCGCTGACGGGAACGCTGGCGCGCTGACGGGAACGCTGGCGCGCTGACGGGAACGCTGGCGCGCTGACGGGAACGCTGGCGCACTGACGGGAACGCTGGCGCACTGACGGGAACGCTGGCGCGCTGACGGGAACGCTGACGCACTAACGGGGACGCTGGCGCTTGGGGGAACGCGGGCGCGGTGTTCCGGCGCTCAGTAGTAGTCTTCGGAGCCGCACTTCTCGCACGTCGCCACCGACGTGCTCGTGAGCTGGCCGCACTGCCGGCAGCTGACGCGCGCCGGCTTCGGCTTGGCCGCCAGCGCCGCCCTCGCCGCTTCCGCCGCCCGCTGCTCGACCGCCTCCCGCTCGCCCTTCGTGACGTAGCCGCCGCCGGCGAGGCCCGCCGTGAAGATGAACGTGAGCTCCTCCCCGTTCGAGCTGACCTCGAGGCGGTGCGGGTAGTCTTCGAGCCGCACCTTCGAGACCGAGCCGCGCACGTACTTGAGCTCGGCCGTGCCGTCGTCGCGGTGCTTGACGAGCTCGTAGCCCCGCTGGGTGAGGTGCTCCGAGGCTCGGCGCACCGCGAGCCCTGCGTCCATCGCGCACGGCTTCGCGATGACGGCCTGGCTCACAGCGTCAGCCCTCGTTCGTGACGGTCAGACCCGGCGCCAGCTGAAAGCCCCACGCCTTCAACAGCGCGATCGCGTCGATGAACTTCGCGTCGCCCTTCGCCTGCATCTTCGCGAGCCGGCCCGAGAGGCCCACGTACGTCACCATGCCCGCGTCGTCGAGGTGCAGGTGCCCGTTGAACAGCATCTGCTTGCCGCGGGCGAGGCTCGCGGTCGTGAGAATGCGCCGCGGGTCGCCCTGCGAACGCCGTGACGCCGGCACCGCGTGGAAGCTGCCGTCGGCCAGAATGGCGAAGTTCGACGCGTACTTCTGCCCGCCGGGCCCGCGCGCCTTCGTCTCGCCCCAGTGGGCCTCGTCGTAGAGCTCGGTGATGCGCGCCGTCGGAGTGCCCGTGACGGTCTTGAACTTCGCCACCTCGCCATTGCCGAACGGGCTCTTCTCGTAGCCGTCGACCTCGCGCCACGTCTGCGGCTTCCGGTCGGCTTTGATCTTCTGCGGCGTCAGCTCGGTGTAGTCGAACGCCATCGAGTCGACCGCGGGCTGCTCTTGCGCGTACGGGTTGAACTTGCCGTCGAGGGTGAGGTGCGGGTCGCCGTGCGAGGTGTCGAAGACGGGGTCGGTGTCCATCTCGCGCACGTCGTAGGCGGTGACGCCATTCTTCAGCGCCTCGGTCACGAGCTTCTTCACGGCGTCGGGAATCTTCGTGCCGCCGAACGTCTTGCCGTCGGCCGACGCGAGCCGCTTCTGGAGGTCGGCGTCGAGAGGCTTCTTGTCGATCGCCACCCGCTTGTTGATGTCTTCGGCACGCTGGCGCAGCTGGCCGACTTCGCCGAGACGCTCGCGCAGCTTCATCGCCGCCGCCGGGTCGGTGATGCCGGCGTACTTGCTCGCCTCCTCGCGAATCGCCTTCTCTTCAGACTTGCTGATGTTGCCCGCGCTCTTCAGCACCTCATCGACGTCTTTCTCGTCGAGCTTGTTGTCGCGGGTGACGCGCGCGAACGTGTTCTTGACGTCGGAGACAGGCATGGCGCCGATCACCCTACCCGACCGCGCCGTGGCAGGCCTTCACCTTCTTGCCGCTGCCGCACGGGCAAGAGTCATTTCGACTCAATTTGCGCGCCGTGAGCTGAGGGGTGCCGCCGACGTAGAGCCACCGCCCGTCGCGCTGCTCGAAGCGCGAGCGCTCGCGCAGGCTGACCTCGCGGTTGGCGTCGACGTAGCGCGCGGTGAACTCGACCTCGTCGCCCTTCGCGTCGTGCACGGTGAGGCCGACCCACGAGAGCACCGGGCCGGGCTCGAGCGCGGCCACCTGCGTCGCCTTCAGATGGTCCCACTGGCCGAGGGCGAAGGCGCTGTAGCGCGAGCGCATCAGCTGCTCGGGCGTCGCGGCCGCCGCGCCGGCGTGAAGGCGCCCGCAGCACTCGGCGTACGGCGCGCCCAGGCCACACGGGCAGGCGCTCATTTGCCCTGGGCCTGCAGCTGCTTCGGGGGCTCGCCGCCGATGATGAGCCGCGCTCCGCGCTGGTAGGTCAGGTACGCCCACGACCACTCGAGGAGCACCAGCACGCGGTTGCGGAACCCGATGAGGAAGATGATGTGGATGAAGAGCCAGCCGAGCCAGCCGAGCAGGCCCCACAGCTCGAGCTTGCCGGTCTGCGCGATGCCGGCGGCCCGGCCGATCGTCGCCATGATGCCCTTGTCGAAGTAGACGAACGGGCGCGGCGGCTTGCCGCGCAGCGCGGCCGCCACGTTCTCGCCGACGTGCTTGCCCTGCTGAATCGCGACGGGCGCGAGGCCGGGCAGCGTGTGGCCGTCGGGCAGCTGAAAGCTCGCGAGGTCGCCGATGCAGTACGCGTCGGCGTGGCCGGGAATCGTGAGGTCGTCGTTCACGACGACGCGGCCCAGCCGATCGAGCCGCACGCCGAGGCTCTTCGCGAGCGGGCTCGCCTCGACGCCCGCGGCCCACAGCACCGTGCGCGAGGGCAAGAACGTGTCGCCGATGGTGACGCCGGTCGCGTCGACCTTCGTCACCCGCGTGTGGAGCCGCACGTCGACCCCGAGGCGCTGCAACGACGCGAGCGCCTTGCCCGACAGCCGCTCGCTGAACGCCGAGACCACGCGCGGGCCCGCCTCGATCAGCACGATGCGCGCCTTCTTCGGGTCGATGACGCGGAAGTCGCGGGCGAACGTGAAGCGCGACAGCTCGGCGAGGGCTCCCGCGAGCTCGACGCCCGTGGGCCCGGCGCCGACGACGACGAAGGTGAGCAGGGCCTCACGCTCTTTCTCGTCGCGCTCGACCTCGGCGCGCTCGAACGCGACCAGCACGCGGCGGCGCACCTCGAGGGCGTCGTCGACGCTCTTGAGGCCCGGAGCGAACTCCTCCCACTCGCCGTGGCCGAAGTACGAGTGGCGCACACCCGCCGTGAGAATGAGCTGGTCGTACGCGAGCGGCGGAGCGTCTTTGAGCTGCACGGTCTTCGCGGCGAGGTCGACTCCGGTCGCTTCGGCGAGCCGCACCGTGACGTTCTTCGCCTTGCGCAGCACACCCCGAATCGGTGAGGCGATGCTGCCGGCCGACAGCCCCGCAGTGGCGACCTGGTACAGGAGCGGCTGGAACAGGTGGTAGTTCTGCTTGTCGATGAGGGTGACGTCGACGAGCCCCGCCTCTTTTGCGAGGCGCCGGGCGGCGTAGAGGCCGCCGAAGCCTCCGCCGACGATGACGACGTGCTTGCGCCCGGTCGAGGTCATGCCCTGTTCATAACGGAATCGGCCGGCGGTTGGACGAGCACCGCCAAGGCGGGCTAACACGCTGCATGAATGCGGCGGGCGCTCCTCGTGCTGGCCTTCGCAGCGGCCTGCGGGCGTACCGTCGTGTACGACCCGCCCGAGGTGCCACCCACGAAGCCGGTGGTCGACGCGGGGGTCATCACGAAGCCGTGCATGACCGGCACCGTCACGCTGGCGCACGCGACCCCCTCGATCTACTTCGTCGTCGACCGCTCGGGCTCGATGGCGTTCGACCTGTTCGGCAACCCGGGCACGGCGGGGATGCCGCTGATGGGGCCGTCGCGCTGGCAGATCTTGACCGACGTCATGGGCCAGGTGCTGCCACAGCACCAGGCCCAGCTCGCGATGGGCATCATCTTCTTCCCCTCGGACGCCCAGTGCGGCTCGACCACGGTCGCCGCGGTGACTCCGCGGTTGGGCAACGCCGCGGCGCTCCGGCAGCAGTTCACGAACCGGCGGCCCGCGGGCGGCACGCCGATCGCCGCCGCGATGCTCGGCGTTCGGGGGCCCGCGGTTCAGGCCGGAGCGAAGTCGCTCGTGCTGATCACCGACGGCGAGCCGAACTGCAACGCGATGCTCGACCCGAACGTCTGCACGTGCACCCAGGCGACGATGGGCAACCCGCCGATGTGCCAGGCGCCTGACGCGTGCCTCGACGACACGCGCACGGTGAGCACGCTCGCTGGGCTGCACACCGACGGCGGCGTGGTCACGCACGTGGTCGGGTTCGCGACGACTGACCGCGCGGCCGTCACGCTCGACGCGATGGCGGTGGCCGGAGGCGCCCCGAACAGTGGCCAGCACAAGTTCCACTCGGCCGAGACGCAGGCCGAGCTCGCGAGCGTGCTGCAGGGCATCAGCGAGCGCGAGAGCAACTGCACGTGGACGGCGCTGACCGCGCTGAAAGCAGAGGACGTGCTCGAGGTGCGCCTCGACGGCGAGCTGATCCCCTTCGGGGCCGGGTGGGCGTGGCTCGACCCGATGCGCGGTGAGTTCGCGCTTCGCGGCGAGTGGTGCGAGCGGTCGATCGGCCACGACGTGACGGCCCAGCTCACCTGCCAGCCGTGATGACCAGCGACGAGGCGAAGGTGCCCTCGACGGCCACGTCGTCGCCCTTCACCCGAACGGGGCCCGCCACCTTCCACTGGGTGAACCAGACGGCGCGGTCGACGAGCAGCGTGCCCCTCTGATCCATCGTGATGACGATGGTCGCGCGCGGCACGCTGACCGAGAACGCCACGTCGAGCTTCGTGCCGACCTTCGTGGGCGTGCACTTCACCACGAGCTTCGAGAGCTCGACGTCGGCGGGCTCTGAGCCGTTGAGCCGCGCAACGGCCGTCTTCAAGAAGCGCCCGGTCGCAGCTTCGGTGTCGGCGGTGCACGATGACATCGCCGCCCGCTCGGAGTCGGCCACCACGAGGCGGCCGAACGCGCGCTTGAGCACCTGCGCAACCGCGAGCGACGAGGGCTGCTCCTTGAAGACGAAGACGGGGGCGCCCGCGTCTTCACGCACGGTGAACGGCGGGTAGCCCTCGGGCTCGACGCTCAGCACGTCGGCCTCGCGCTTCAGCTTCGTGCGCGCGTCGACGACGGTGTCGTCGGCGACGGTCTGGCCGCGCGAGGTGACCTTCAGGCGCTCTTCCCAGTGCAGCTGCGCGACGCAGGTCTGCGCCTTCGGCCCGGCCGCGAGCGCCAGCAGCAGGGCGAGCGTCACCAGAACTTCGCCAAGAGGCGCATGCCGACCGAGAACGTGTCGGCGGCGCGCGTGTTCTTGCCGTGCGCGAGGTCTTGCGCGCGGTAGCTCAGGTACATCTGCAGCGGCAGGCCGACGCGCAGGAAGCTCAGGTTCAGCTGGGCCTTGAAGCCGTGCTTGTCGCCGGGGCCCCACATCTTCTCGCGGTCGTATTCCCAGAGGGCCGAGTTGCTCCACCAGTTCGAGCCGGCGGTGGCGATGTAGTTGTACGTGAAGGTCATCGACACCATCGGCGGCAGCGTCTTGGCCTTCTCGACGCTGTTGCCCGAGACGCGCGTCGCCTCGGCGGGCCCGAAGAAGGGGTTGAGGTCGAGGCTGACCGACGTGGTGAACCAGTCGCCGGGGTCGACCCAGTAGCTGTCGCCAACGTACGGGGCGTAGGTGAGCAGCAGCGGGTTCACGGTGCCGCGCGGGGTCGTGTATTGGCGGGGGCGGAAGAAGACGTACGAGATGTCGGCGCCGAGGTTGATGCGCGGCACGCCGTACTCGTCGGCGAAGAACGGGCGGTCGGCGGCGAGGTGGGCCTCGACGTCGCCGTACGCGTGGAGCTCCCAGGTGGTGGTGCCGGCGACGAGCAGCTCTTCGGGGTCGGGCGAGCGGCCGGTCGGCAGTGCGAACGCGAGCGCGCCGGCGACCTGCAGGCCGAGCCGATCGAGCCACGAGTAGTTCTTCAGCTTGTAGCGCAGGCCCACGACCATGTCGGCCATGACGCCCTTGTTGGTCTCGGCGTAGTCGGGCGGCCGCGGCTGGCCCATGCTGCGCGCCCAGGCCCAGAAGTCGTCCTGGCTGTAGGCGCGGCCGAGCGACGGCTGGTAGTCGCCAGGCTGCCACGAGAAGTTCGCGTGAATGGTCGTGTTGATCACGATCGGCAGGTAGACGAGCGCCGTGAGGTTGTCGGTGATGCCGTAGCCGAGCTGCAGCACCATGAGGCGGAAGGTGACGTCGGGGCGCGCGCCGATGATGCCCTGCAGGCCGCCGCCGGGCTCGTAGCGGCGGATCTCGTCGATCAGCGGCAGCTTCCTGCGGTCGTTGTCGTAGCGGGCGTTGAGGGTCGACTGCAGGTAGCTCAGGTCGACGAGGAACGTGCTCTGCGGCAGCACGACCGTCTCGGCGGCGTGAGCGGCGGTTCCGACGAACATCACGAGCAGCAGCGCGCGCTTCACCGGGGCACCTCGACCTCGACGAACGGCGCGTTGGTGGCCGGCACCTCGCCCTGCGCCGACCAGAGCTTGCGGTTCTTCAAGTCCATCACCACGGCGTTCATCGAGTCGCTCATGTCGACGACGGCAGGGTCCGAGATGAGGGCCTGCACCCTCTCGACGTCGAGCTGGCCGTACTGCGCCTTCACGTCGGTCAGGAGCTTCGAGACCGCGCGCCGCGAGCGGAAGAAGCTGCCCGCCCACTCGCGCTGCGGCACCACCTTCTGGCCCGCGACCATGAAGCGGGCGATGTCGTTCGCGTTCTTCGCGTAGTCCGACCCGACCACGAGATCGCCGTCGCCGGCGCTCGAGAGCCGGTCTTGCGGCCCGTACGTGTACACGCCCTGCTCGCCCTCGTTGAAGATGTCGGAGTCGACCTCGACGGCGCGCTGCGCTCCTGCGGCGTCGCCGAGCACGCAGGCCCAGCCGTAGGCGTGCTTGAAGCCCGCCACCGCGGTCGAGGCCTCTGCGACGTCGCTGCTCTGCTCGAGCACGCGCCGCATCGCGAAGCCGATGGGCGTGCCGACGGCAGTGAGCTTCGCCTTCGAAAGATCTGCGACCTGGTCGAACACGCCGCCGACGACCGAGTTGTCGAGCGTGTCGGACGAGTTGCATGCGTAGCCGACGCCGCGCGCGCTCATGCCGGCGAAGCCCCACGCGACGCCGGCCCAGCCGACGTACACGAACGGCTCGCCCTTGTCGGGCTCGTGCACGAAGACGGCCGTGTGCTTGTGCGAGGTGTTCGCGTCGAGCAGCGCGAAGTGCTGCGCGAGCAGCGGCACGCCACCGACGGTCGCGGGCCCTTCGAGGCTGAGCGCGATCGACGGCGGGCGGGTGCGGCCGTCGGTCAGCGTGGGCCACAGGACCTGCTCGGGGCGCAGGTTCGCGCCGCGCGTGCTGAACAGCACCTCGGTGTCGCGCATGAAGCTCGCGTGATCGGGCGGCGGCGCGCTCAGCACCTTCTTGTCGCCGGCGCCGACGACGAGCAGCTGCGTGCTGGCCGCGGCGGCCGTGACGGTGGCGGTGACCTCAAGCAGGTCGGGGGCGAGCTCGGTCGTGACGGGCTCGAGCTTGTCGCTGCCGAGCTGCAGCCGCACGAGCGCGGGGTCGACGCCGTCGGGGTCGCGCAGGCGCAGCTTCACGGTGACGGTGGTGGGCACCTCGACGAAGGTCGCGCCGCGCGAGGGGGCGTACGGGTCGAACACGCCCTCGCCGGCCTCGTCGACCATGCCGTCGCCGTCGTTGTCGGCGCCGTCGGAGCCGAGGCCCACGAACTCGACGCGCTCGAGCACGGGCGCGCGAGAGAGGCGAATCGCGAGCGCGATGCCACGCACGGCGAGCGTGGAGTCGACGAACGTGTTCAGCACCAGAATCTCGTCGTACGACATGCCCGAGCCGTCGGCGATGCCGCGCAGCTCGTCGCGCGCCGCGAGGGGAATCGAGCGCTCGAGGCTCTTCGCCGAATCGAGCAGCAGCTCGTAGGCGAAGCGGCCGTTCTTGTAGCGGTCGTTCGAGTACTCGGTGAGCAGCGTCGCGATGTCGGGCTGCTCGCGGCCCAGGTAGGGCAGCAGCGAGGCCGTGAGCAGCGTCGTGTAGAAGCCCTTGATCTTCGCGCTCAGCTGCTCGCCGTGCTGCTTGCCGCGCTCGTAGGGGGTGCCGGTCAGGTGAACGAGCTCGCGGGTCGGCGGGGCGACGACCGGGCCGCACGACGAGCTGGCCAGGCATACACTGCAAACCAGTAGGGCGAGGCGGCGCAAGGGCGAGGGCCCTTCTCGCATACTCACATGAGCACGTCGACCACGCCCCGGTGCTCGGGGACGACGGCGGGGGGCAGCGCGGTCTCGCCGAGCTGCTGGCGCAGGTTGATCTCGATGTTGCGGCACATCGCGCTCAAGGCGAGCCCGTTCGGGCCCAGCGAGAACGGGTCTTCGAGCACGCGGCCGATGGTGTCGAGCACGAGGAACACGAACGCGAGCACGACGACGGTGCCGATGGTGAAGGGCCCGAGCTGCTCGACGAGGCCCAAGGGCAGCACGAGAATGAAGAGGCGCGTGAACCGGTGTGAGAAGAAGCGGTAGGCGGTCGGCACGGGCGTGCTCTTGAGGCGCTCGCAGCCGCCCTGGTGGTTGATGAGCTCGGTGAGCGTCATGTCGAGCCACACGTGGCGCTGCTCGGTGATGAGGCCGCGCTTCACGGCGTCGGCGAGGCGCACGCCGGCCTGGTGAACGAGCCAGGCGGCGACGTTCTTCTGCGACGCGAGCGCCTCTTGCTCTTCTTTCGGCACGAGGCCGGCGGTGCCCTCGAGGGGCGGCTCGCCGCGCAGCTGGTGGCGCAGGGCGTTCAAGAACGCGATGTGGCGGTGCACGAGCTCGCGCTGCAGCGCCTGGCCGGCCTCGGTCGAGCCGTCGACGAACGTCATCACCTGGCGCGCGAAGGTGCGCGAGGTGTTGGTGAGCGAGCCCCACAGCTTTCGGCCCTCCCACCAGCGGTCGTAGGAGCTGTTGTTGCGGAACGCGAGGAAGATGGCGATGGCGACGCCGGCGATCTGAAACGGCACGGGCGTGAAGGGAATGCGGCCGCCGAAGTAGATCCACACGCGGGCGCCGAAGGCGACGGCGAAGACCGCGGCGAGCCACCCTGCGTGCATCTTGAGCACGAGACGCCACGGCAGCTTGTCTCCGATGACCATTCGGGACAGAAGCCTCTAGCAGATGAAGCGCCTGCCGGTGTTCGACATCGTCGCGGAAGACTGGTGGGAATACGTCTACGACGAGCAGCCGTACGTCGCTCACGTGCAGGTCGGCCGCCCGCGGCGCGACGCCGACGGCGAGTGGGTGTGCCCGCTGCGCATCGAGGGCGCTCACGAGGTGTGGAACCCGTTCTCGAAGCACCGGCGGTGGAAGGGCTTTCGCCCCATCGCCGGCAAAGGCCCGATGGACGCGCTCATGAACGCGCTGCTGTTCGCGTTTCGGCTGTTCGGCGAGCTCAAGCCGAGGTCGGTCGCGGCGCCGATTCGCGAGCTCGAGAAGGCGGCGCGGCGCAAGCTCAAGCCGCGAGCGAAGCGGCGTAGGTCAGCGCGGCGCTGAGCGCCTCGAGCTCGGTCGCGTGGCCGCCGAACGTCTTCGCGGTCTGCAGCGGTGTGGCCACACGTGCGACGAGCGCCATGCGGCCCGTCGCGACGAGGTGCTTGAGGTACTGGTCGACGGCCCAGGCCTCGGCCGCCTGGCGCGTGACGCCTCGAGCGGCGCCGAGCGCCTCGGCCTGTTCACGCAGCCTTTGGCGATCGGGCGTCATGGCGCTGACGCGGCGGACCTTGGCACGAACCGCGCAACGTCGTCAGGGCATCATGAGCGCCAACTTCCAGTTTCACGAGTCGTTCGGAGTCGAAGATGCCGTGCACCTGCGTGAGGACCTGAACCACATCGGGCCGCGCACTCCCGTGGTCATCGACCTCACCGACGTCCGGTACGTCACCGACGCGGCGATCGAGGCGCTGGCGGCCACGCTGAAGTCGATCGCGGGTCACCGCATCTTCGGCGTCGGCTTCGAGGGCGTGGGGCTCGAGCAGTTCCGCGCGATCGGCGTGCTCTGCTGATCAGTACGCGTTGAGCGCGCCCGACGCCTCGGCCGGCTTGGCGGGCGCCGCGTCGACGGACATGTCGTTGAACTGGTAGCCCTGCTTCCGCACGCGGACCTTGTACTTGCCGGTGTCGACGTTCTTGAACCGATAGGCGCCCTGCTCGGTCGACGTGACGCTCTGCACGACGTCGCCCTTCTCGTTCACGAGGTCGACCGTGGCGTTGCCGGCCGCGGCCGCGCCGCGCGCCCCACCCTGCAGCTCGAGCTTGCCGTACACCTGGCCGTACTTCTGCGCCTCGGCCTCGGCGGTGTCGTGGTTGAAGAGCACCTGCTCGCGCTGAACCTCTTTGCCGGCCTCGTCGCGGTAGACGAGCTCGGCGAAGTAGCGGCCGCGAGACTGCGCCTTGCCGGCCTTGTCCTTCCCGTTCCACTCGGCCTTGAGCGCGCCGCCCTCGCCGGCGACGGGCGCCGTGAAGATCGCCTTGCCGGCGACCGGCTTCCCGTCCTTCTGCTCGGCCGAGAGGATGTTCATCTCGACGCTGAACTTCTTGCCCTGCGGCGTCAGGTTGCGCGCCGTGACGCTCGTCGACTCGCCGTTCGACTCGGTGCCGACCTGCGTGAGCCACGTGTTGCCCGAGTAGACCTCGAGCTGGCGCTGCGACTTCTGGCCCTTGCGCGAGGTCGCGATGGCGACGACGACGTGCTTACCGGTGCCGAGCGAGCGCGTGTCCCAGCTGTGGCCGACCTTCGCGCCGCACGCCTCGGCGACCTTCTGGTCGTCGATGAACAGCTCGACCTTCTGAACGCCGTCGCCCTTGTTGTCGCGCGCCTCGACGTCGAGCTTCTGCAAGGGCTCGACGTGCTCGCCGTCGTTGAGCCCCGCGATCGCCACGGTCATCACGTCGACGCTGACGAGGCCGAGCACCGCCCACATCGCCTCGGCCTTGCCGAAGCCGCCGCCGCCCCACCCGCCGCCCTTCTGCTGGCTCGAGGCGAGGTACGAGGTGCCGAGCGAGACCTGCTTGTCTTTGTCGGTGAACCCGACGAGGCGCAGCGCGTAGAGCGCCTGACCCGTGGTGAGCGGCGTGCCGAACGCGCCGTCCTTCTGCTGCTTCTCCAAGATCGCGCGGGTGAGCCACGGCATCGGCGACTCCGAGGGGCCGACGCCCGCGGCCGAGAGGCCCATCACGGCGTAGGCGAGGCTCGAGACGTCACCGGCGCCGCCCTTCGTCTCCATCCACGTGCGGGCCTGCTTCTGCAGCCACGCTTCGGCGCGCTGCACCGGAGCGAGCCACTTCGAGTCGGCGCTCGCCGCGTAGGCCTGCTTCCACGTCGAGATGGCCTGGTAGGTCGCCTGCAGGTCGCCCTGGGCCGCGGGGCCGTTGACGTACTGCACGTCGAGGTGGCCGTCTTTCGCCTGGTACTCGAGCAGCTGGCCGGCGACCTTGATGAGGTCGTCGCGAACCTTGCTGCCGACGAAGGCGTCGTAGCGGGCGAACGCGGCTCCGCCGAACGCGCGCGAAGGCTGGAGCAGGCTCGAGTGCTGGTACGAGAGCCCGTCGGGAGTGCGCGAGCCGCCGCTCATCTTCGTCATGCCCTCGAGCAGCGTGTCGAGCGCCGAGCGGGGCAGGTCGTACTGGTTGTGCACGCCGACGCTGAGCGCCTCGAGCGTGACCGAGTGAACGTGGCAGCCGTAGCACGAGTGGCTCGTCTGCCAGGCCGTCGCCTCTCGCACGAGGAACTCGAGGCCCCGCTGCGCCGCCTCGCGCGCCTTCGGGTCTCCGCGGTCGGGGGGCACCGTCGGGGCGCCCTTCTCGGTCTTGGGCACCGGGCACTCGAGCGGTGCAGCGAGTGCGGAAAACGACCACAGCGCCACGCAGGCAGAGAGCAGACGGGTCATGTTGGCGGCGTTGAACGCGCCGCCTCTTTTTTCGATCTGCCGGCCCCGCCACGGCCCTTCATCCGCATGATTCCAGGGAACAAATGGGCCTGGGTGTAGACGCGGCGCCCGCTCGTGCGCTCGCCGGGCAGCCACGCGGTCGGGCGCTCGAGCCACTGCAGCACCTTCACCTCGCCGTCGTGGGCGAACTGGGCGCGCAGCGGCTCGGGCAGCTCGCGCCACAGGCGGCGCTCGAGCGGCTTGAAGCGCGCCTCGAACTTCGAGCCCATGCGCGAGTGGCGGCGGGCGCGATCGAGCGTGCCGTCGAACTTGCGTGAGATGTGAAACAGCTCGTGCAGCACGGTCGCGACCCGGGCGCGCGGCGTCGAGGCGCGGAAGAACAGCGGCCGCAGCGTGATGCAGTACAGCATGCGCACGCCGTCGATCTTGACGAGCGGCTTCGTGCGCCCGAAGGCGTCGTGGCGCTTGCCCTTCGCGAACGCGAGCGGCTTCACGGTGCCGCGCGAGGCGCGCCGGGCCTCGCCGGCGACCACGAGGATGCGCTCGGGGTGCAGGTGCCGGAACTCGGGCATCGACAACGCCACGTGATGAATGAGCGAAGTGACGGCGAGGTTGAAGTCGGGTCTCTTCAACGCACGCACGAGCCTACTCAGACCCGCTGCCGCCTGCTATGTGCGGTTCATGAGGCGCTTCACCGTTCTTCTTCTCGTGGCGTGCAGCGGCGGCAAGACGACGCCCGACGCCGGCCCCATGATCGACACCAGCTGCGGCCTCGACTGCGCCGCGCAGGAGCGCTACGGCCTCATCGCCGGGCGCTGCTTCGAGTACAGCAACACGGGCTCGGTGGTCGACCCGCCGGCGCTGGCGGCCGAGGTGCGCGCGGTGCGCGACGTCGAGGGCGTGAAGGTGATGGACGTGGCGTACACGAAGACGGGCAACCCGCAGATGCTCGACCTCTTCACGATCGTGAACGGCGAGCTGAAGCTGATTCGGCGTGAGTTCGGCGTCGGCACCGCCTCGGTCGCGTTCAAGGACGACAGCGGCAAGCTGGTGGGCGTGAAGTGGCTCGCGCCGACGACGGGCGGCGGCGAGAACTTCTCGACGAGCGTGAAGGCCGACGTCATCGCGCCGCCGGCGGCGCGGGTGTCGGAAGACACGACCTACCGGGTGACGACGAACGACCCGTCGGGCACCGATCTGCGCTTCCCCATCGGCACGTTCGATGCGGGGGTGCGCATGCTCATCACGCAGACGCCCGACCGCGGCAGCGACTCGCGCCGCACGTGGATTCCCGGGGTCGGCTTCGCGCTCGTCACGACGCCGCTCGTCATCGGCGGCACGCCGCTCGAGTACACGCTGCAGAAGGTGAAAGACACCCCCGACGGAGGCCCGTGTGGATTCTAGGCTCGTAGGCTCGATCGCCGCGCTGTGCCTGTCGGCCTGTCAGGCCGAGGTGAAACCCGACGCGAAGGCTCCGGAGCTGAAGGACCAGGAGCTCACGGTGCTCTCGCAGGGGCTGACCGAGTTCCGCCTCAAGCTGAACGGCAAGCTCGAGTGCGCCGAGGCGTGCAGCGCGACGCGGGCGAAGTACGAGCTCGTGGTCGACGGCAAGGTGGCGAGCGGGGGCGAGGCGCCGGTGACGCTGTCGGTCGCGCCAGGCGGGTCGGCCGAGTGGACGCTCGATCAGACCTCGGCCTACGTGAAAGACGCCGAAGAGCTGAAGGCGATGGACACGCGGGGCGGCTCGCTGCTCACGGCGCTGCGCGGCAAGCTGTTCGTGACGCAGGGGCAGAAGACGTACGAGCTCGACTTCGCGCGGTCGCGCGAGGTGCGGGTGCCGCGGCTGCCGCACGTGAAGTTCCAGGAGCTCGAGGCCGGGCGCTTCAGCGAAGACGAGGCGGGCGTCACGTACCACATCGGTGTGGTGAACCCGAACCCGTTCGAGATCCGCGTCGCGCAGATCAAGTACGAGGTGCAGGTCGCGGGCAAGAAGGTGGCTGACGGCGTCATCGGCAAGGCCGAGCGCGTGTCGCCGTCGTCGACGGGCGTGTTCGATCTCGAGACGCACGTCGACGCCTCGACGCACGGCGACGCCGACGTGAAGAAGCTGATCAAGGCGAAGTCGCTGCCGTACGTCATCACCGGCGAGATGACGGCCGAGCTCTTCAGCGAGACGTTCGAGTTCAAAGGGGACGTGAAGCTGAACACGTCGAAGTAGCTCGCCTTCAAGATGCCGCGGGTTCCGTACGCACTGCTCGGCCGCGACCCGGAAGAGTGGCCTCCGGTCGAGCAGACGCACAGCGACGGCATTCTCGCGTTCGGCGGCGACCTCTCGCCGCGAAGGCTCGAGGCGGCGTACTCGCGCGGCATCTTCCCCTGGTACTCCGAGGGGCTGCCGATTCTGTGGCACTGCCCCGACCCGCGCTTCGTGCTCGACCCGAAGGCGCTGCACGTGCCGAAGAGCCTCGAGAAGCAGCTCAAGCGCGGCGTCTACGAGGTGCGGCTCGACACGGCGTTCGAGCAGGTCATCGACGCGTGCGCGAAGACGCAGCGGCCGGGCCAGCGCGGCACGTGGATCACGCGCGACATGCGCGCGGCGTACGTGCAGCTGCATCGGCTGGGGCTCGCGCACAGCGCCGAGGCGTGGCGCGACGGCGAGCTCTGCGGAGGGCTCTACGGCATCTCGCTCGGCGACGTGTTCTTCGGCGAGAGCATGTTCGCGCGGGCGCCCGACGCCTCGAAGGTCGCGTTCGTCACGCTCGTGCGCGCGATGACCGCGTGGGGCATCGAGCTCATCGACTGCCAGCAAGAGACCGAGCACCTCGCGCGCTTCGGCGCCGAGGGGTGGCCACGCGACCGGTTCGTGAAGCGGGTGGCCGAGCTCGTGAAGCGCCCGACGCGGCCCGGGCCGTGGTCGCTCGCGCGGCCCGCGTGAAAGGTGCGCGGGAGGCCGGCAGGCGCCGCCCCCCCGCGCTCTTCGAGCTCGAGTGCATCGGGCTCGGTCAGTGCGTCGTCTTGCCGGTGCCGTCGAAGTCTTTCAGGAAGGCGTCGACCTCACGCTCGGCCTGATCCTTCTGGTAGCCGTACTTCTCTTGCAGCTTGCCGACGAACTCGTCCTTCTTGCCGCTGAGCAGCTGGAGGTCGTCATCCGTGAGCTTCGCCCACTTCTGCTTGATCTTGCCGCCGAGCTGCTTGAACTGCCCCTGCACCTGATCCCAATTCATGTTTGAACCGCTCCTTTCGAATGAGAAGGAGCGGTGCGACGCGCGTGCCACGTCGACAGCTTCGAGGGTTACGCCGCGCGAGCGGGGCGAAATGCCTCAGACGAGCTCGCCCTCGAGCTTCGCGCGACACGAGAGCCCACCCATCGCGTTGAGCGTGTAGCCGGTGAGCACGCGATCGAGGAAGTGCACGCGCGAGAGCGCCGAGGGCAGCTCGCCTGCGAGCTTCTGCACCACGTAGGCCTCGGCGCGCGGGTCGCCGCCGAGCGCGATGTAGAAGCCCCGACCGTCGGCGCCGACGGCGGCTTCACCGTTCAGGAAGTTCATCGGGTCGCCGCCGGTCGTGCTCGGGAAGACGCCGGCCATGCGGTGCACCGTGAGGCCGCCGGCCTGCAGGTCTTTCAGCACGCGGGCCTCGAACTTCGCGTGCTCCTTCGCGCGCTGCTCCATGCGGCGAAGCTCGTCGGGCAGGTTCTGCCGCTCGTACTTCCAGTCGTCGAGCGCGTACCCGTAGTCTTCGCGCTTCTGCTTCGATGCGCCAGGGCCCGGGTCGACCGGCTTCTTCGCCTCGACGTCGGCCGTGCGCCACTGCCTCTGCAGCTCGAACGCGGCGAGCGCGTCGTTGAGCACGACGTGGCCGCCCGGCAGCAGCATCATGTGCATGTCGACGTGGAAGTCGCCGGGCTGCTCGACGGGCACGATGCCGGCCGGAGCCACGCCGTAGTCGGCGGCGAGGTACGCGGTGAGCTCGGCGTCGGTCACGACGCGGCCGAGGTCTTTCTCGAGCTGGGCGCGTGAGACGGCGAGCGTGTCTTTGCCCACGACGACGTAGCCCTCGCCCGAGGCGCGCCGGCCGACGAGCGAGTTGCCGCCCTCGGCGTAGCCGTTCGTCACGGTGACCTTCTTGCCGGTCGCGAGCGCGATGGCGGCGAGGGCCCGCTGCCCGCCGCGCGTCGAGACGCCGCCGACCGCGCCGAACGCGACGTCCGGGTGCTTCTCGAGCGCGGCGCGCCACTCGTCGTCGGTCTTCGGCCCGAACTTCGTGTTCGGGTGCAGGCGCTTCATGCGCTCGGCGACGATGGTGCGCCACGCGGCGACCTCGCCGATGCCCTCGCCCTGCTTCATCGAGCGCGGCACGCTGACGCTGCCGTCGACGTGGAGCTCGCCCTGATCTTCGGACCAGAAGTCGAGATCGTCGTACTTCATGCCCTCGTTGACCTTGAGCGGCACGAGCGTGACGAAGTCTTGCAGGCCGCGCTTCTCGAGCACCTGCGTGAGCTGCGGCGCGCGATCGCTCTCGATGCGCAGCACGACACGAAAGCCCTCGGCCTTGCCGAGGTCGGCCATCGCGAGCGGAAACGCGAACCCCGTGGCGTCGGTGCCGAGCGAGGCGAGGTGGTACGCCTTCGCGCGCACGCCGCCGTCTTCGGGCATCACCATCGCGCCCTCGCGCGTGGCCCCGGCCTTGAGCTCTTTCAGGCGCGCCGCGTGGCCCGCCTTCACGGCCTTCGCGAGCTCCTTCTCGGACAGCTCGGGGTACTTCGTGGCTGCCGGCAGCGGCGCGCGGCTCGCCTTCAGCGCCACCTCGCGGGCGGCGCCGTTCTCGAACGTCCAGGTGCGAATCGGTTTCTTCTCGAGCTTCGCGTCGGCCTTCACGTCCGAGAGCTCGAGGCTCGGCAGCGGCGTGAAGCCCGCCGTGCCCGGGGCCGCGACGGCCTTCTTCGCGGCGGGCGTGTCGAGCGTGCGTCGGGCCGAGGGGGCCTTCTCGGGCTTCGGCGCCCGAGCCGGCGCGCGAGCGACCTTCAGGCGAGCGGAGCGGTTCGTGCGGCCGACAGGGGTCGTCATGGATCGACCAGGCCTCTACCAGACGGCGCCCCCGAAGGTGCGGTGGCGACTCAACGGACAGTGGACTATTGACTGGCCAATCAGATGCCCACAAGAGTGGGCACCTGGCCATGCAACCGCTGGGATCTGCGATCAGAACGCCGGGAAACCGACATGGTCGGGATCTTGCGACCGTCGCGCGCGTGCGCCTCGTTCCCTCCCTGGCACTCGCCGGTGTCTGCGCCGCCTGCGTCGGTGAGATCGCGACGCCGGTGCCGAAGGTCGAGCCTCACGTGGTGGGTTCGCCGGTCGACGAGCCGCCGCGCGGGTTCACCGTGCCCGACCAGTCGGTGCAGCTGTTGCCCTTTCAGGTGCGCCTGCGGCGGCTGCTCGCGGTCACGGGCGCGCCGGTGACGGACCCGATGTTCGAGAAGCTGCTCGAGAGCCGCACGTCGCTGGGCGACTACGACTTCGCGAACGGCGTGCAGCCCGACCCGAGCTGGACGGCGCTCCGCATCACGACCTGGGTGACGGCCCTCAAGCCCATCTGCGGCTCGCAGGCGATGAAGAACCGCTACCCCGATCTGCCCACGAGCCTCGGCCCGTTCGTCGAGGCCGCTTACGGTCGGGCCGCGACGGCCGCCGATCTCGCCGCCATCGACGACGCGATGATGGGCCTCACGCTCACGCCCGAAGAGCGGCGCGACGCCGTCTGCCTCGCCGTGCTCTCGTCGATGGAGTTCCTCGCGCTATGAGCCGGCTCTCGCCCCTCGCGGTCATCGCGCTCGCCGCGTGCGTCGGCCAGGTCAGCACGACGCCCTCCGAGCACACGCCCGAGACGCCGGCCGTGCCGCAGCAGCCGGCGACGCCCTCGACTTCCGTGCCGCGCACGGCCGGGCTCACGAACGCCGAGGCCGAGGGCTACCTGCAGCGCCTCTCGCCGATGGTGGTCGGGCGCGTGATGACGAGCCAGGAGCACGCCCGCGTGCAGGCCGAGGGCGAGAGCGCGGTGAAGCCGATCATCACCGCGTGGACCCACGAGGCCGGCTTCGCGTCGGCGGCGCGCCTGTTCCTCGAGCAGAGCCTGAACGTCAGCGGCACGAAGGACGGCGTCGACTACTCGCTGCCCGGAAACCTGGCGGCGAAGCTCGCGGCCGACGGCCGGCCCTGGCGCGAGATCATCACCTCGGAGCAGTGCTACGGCCAAAGCGGCGCCGTCATCGCCTGCGACGGCGACGCTCCGTTCAAGGGCGGCGGGGTGCTCACCACCCGCGCGTACCTGAAGAGCCGGGCGAGCCGCTTCAACCTGACGCGCGCGAGCACGATGCTGCGCACGTTCGCGTGCCGCGCGTACCCCCTCGAGAACGCGCTCGAGACCCGCGCGACGAAGACCGAGCTGATGGGCATGTTCGCGGCCTCGAACGCTGCCGAGGCCGAGGCGAGCGACCCGCGCTCGGTGAGCGGCGCCGCGAACGGCTCAGCCTGCTACTCGTGCCACGGCCAGTTCGCGTTTCACACGCAGCTGTTCGTGAAGTTCGATCGCGACGGCCTCTACAAGGCAGCGGCCGACGGGGTTCAAGACCCGGCCGCCGAGCTGGGCCGATCGAAGAACGGGCTGATGGCGTCGCACTTCGCTCCGGGGCGCGCGGCGAGCGAGGGCTCGCAGGTCTTCGGCAAGCCGGTGGCGAACCTCGCCGAGGCCGGCAAGGTCATCGCCGACAGCCCCACGTTCATCGAGTGCACCGCCGAGTTCTTCCTCAACTGGTCGCTCGGCCTGCAGTGGGGAATCATCGACTACGATCGCAACCTCATGAAGCTCGTCGCGTCGAGCGCCCGCGAGGCGGCGGCCCAGCCGTCGCTGGGGCAGGTCGTGGTGGCGCTCTACTCGGAGCCGCTGGTCATGAGGTCGATCGTCAAGAAGGAGCCGGCGCCGTGAACTTCAAGTCGCTGCCCGACTTCGATCGCCGCCGCTTCCTCAAGCGGCTCGGGCTCGTGATGGGCGCCTCGCTCACTCCGGGCCTGCGCTTCGCGCTGAACGACACGCTGCTCGGCACCGCGTACGCGCAGGCGGTGGCGGCGAGCACGCCCACCTACTTCGTCGAGATCAACTACCGCGACCAGGTCGACCTGGGTCAGGTCTTCGTGGCCCCGGGGCTCGCGACGTTCACGAACCTGCGCCGCGGCGACACCGGCGACGCCTGCGCGATGTACGTGCAGCAGGCCAACCTCACGCAGCGGCCGAACAACGTCTTCCTCACGCCCGAGTCGATGGCGCTCGACCCGCACCTTGCGAACATCGCGTGGCTCGACCTCGGCGAGATGACCCCCGGCGCGATTCACTACCACAACTCGGCGAACCGGAACCGGGCGCCCGACTGCTCGTACACGCGCGGCGCGGGCATGGGGCCGATGTTCGACAACGACCCCGTCTCGAACTTCCCGCAGGGCTGTGAAGAGTACTACTCGGCGGTGCCGACGCCGGCGTCGCTGCACAATCACCTGCAGAAGCAGCTGACGCCGGGCGTGCGCAACGGCGTCGCGCTGAAGGGCGTGACGCGGTCGATTCACACCGTCTACCACTATGCGGCGGGGCTGCCGGGCGGCGAGCTCGACCGCATTCGCACGCAGGCGAACCTGTTCAACGCGTTCCCCGCGACGTCCACCACGACGCCGTCGATTCTGGGCTCGCCGGCCGAGGCCGAGCTGTTCTCGCGCCTGTTGAAGAAGGTCGACCCGGCGTACCTGCGCACGCGGCGTCAGACGCAGAGCGCGATCGACCTGCACGTGAGCCAGCTGAGCGAGGCGCAGGTGCCGCTCACCCGCACGTCGACGATGTCGTTCGATCTGCACCTGACGACCGACGAGCGCACGACGTGGCGCAACGGCGTGCCCGAGCCGACCGGCGACGGCTTCGTCGAGGGGCAAGACGGGCGGCCCTCGCAGGTCGAGTTTCAGATCTGGGAGCAGTACGCGCTCGCGACGAAGCTCTTGCTCTCGGGCCAGACGCGCACCGTCGCGCTCGAGTGCGAGTTCATCGACATTCACAACCAGCGCCCGCAGAAGCAGATGGAGGTGCACGCGAAGCAGTGCGCGCTCCCGCTCGCGCGCATGATCTCGGCGTTCAAGACCGCCGGCATCTGGGATCGCACCGTCATCGCCATCTTCACCGCCGACGGCAGCCGGCCTCCGGCCGCGGGCTACTCGGGCGACCGCGGCAAGAACACCGTCGTGCTCGCGGGCGGCATGATCCGCGGCGGGTACTTCGGCGACGTGCGCGTCGGTGGAGACCTGGGCAACGGGCACTCGTACTCGTACCACATGCCCGATCTGACGACCGGCCAGCCGATCTCGCAGGGCGCGGTCGACGGCGACAACAGCAAGCGCGTACCCGGCAGCCGCGTGTGGCGCACGATCGCGAAGGCCTTCGGCGCTCCCGACTCGCTGCTCGCCGGGTTCGCCCCGGTCGCGGGCCAGTCGCCGCTGCCGTTCATGCTGCTGTAGCGCCGGCGCTCACGCCGCGAGGCGAATGAGCTTTCGCATGCGCCACGGCAGGTGCGCGCGCACGTCTTCGAGCTCGCCCTCGCTGACGAACAGCGGCAGCGAGGCAGCCACCTTGTCGACGAGCGCCGCCGCTCGCTCGACCGGCAGCCGCAGCGTCGCGGCCATGTCTTCGTCGACCGCCAGCAGCGTCACGCGGCGGTCGGGCCCCGGCGGCAGCTCGTAGAGGCGCTCGCGCACGAGCGCCGGCAGCTGCGAGATGAAGTCGTGGGCCTCGGCCGGCGTCAGCCGCCGCACGATGCCCGACGCGACCACGTAGAACGCCTCGAGCGCCGTCTGGCGATCGTCGAGCTCGAGCAGGCCGCGCAGGCGCTCCTCGAAGTCGTGCAGCGCCTGAACCGCGCGCGCATGGCGCGGGTGATCGCTGGCCCCGCGCGGCAAGAGCTGCGAGCGCACGATCGCCGAGACGACCTCGAACGGCACGCCCGTGAGGAGCAGATCGTCGAGCGTGATGATGCCGATCGGTTTCTCGTGACGGTCGACGATGGGAATTCGGCGCACGCCGAGCTGCTGCATCAGCTCTGCGGCGTGCTGCTCGGTCTCGGTGTCGTGCAGCACCGCGACGTCGGTCGTCATCACCTGGGCGAGCGACACGCGGCCGGGCGAGAGCCCGCGCCCCAGCACGCGCACGGCGAGATCGCGGTCGGTCACGATGCCGATGGCGCGGTCGTGATCTTCGACCACCAGGGCGCCGACGTGCGTCGCCCGCAAGAGCCGCGCACCTTCGTGTGCGGTCGCGTGCGGGCTCAGCGCGACCAGGCGCCTGCCGATGTACGCGTCGAGGCTCACGGACACGCGCTCCGCTTCGGCTCGCCGACGCGCCGGGGTCGAGAAAATGGCATCACGCCGAGGAGTGCATCGCGCGTGCCCCCGGCGAGCCCGAGAGCTCGCGCGCTTGCGAGCCGCTACTGGGGCGTCTTGGTATCGAGGCGGTCGTCGAGGGCGACGCGACCGATGCTCTTCCGGAACAACGACCAGAGGATCTGCCGGTGCTCGGCCTTCGTGACCTCACCCTCGAGCACGAGCCCCGCACCGACGTACTTCGACGCGACGCCCTTCTTCAGGCTCGCCTGAATGCCCTTGAGCTGCGACTGAAGCACCTTGCCTTCGAACGTGAGCTCGAGCTCGCGCGCGGTGAACGCGTCGCCCTGGAACAGCTGCAGCAGCGCGGCCCAGCAGGCGTCGGTCGCGACGGTGACGGTGAGCTTCACCTCTTCCTTCGGCGTGTGCTTCAGGTCGGGGCAGGCCTTCTTCGCGGGCTCGAGCGACGGCTCGTCGGGCCTGCCCCCGACGCGAACGCGCCAGACGGCGAAGCGGCCCTCGGCGTACAGCAGCACGAGCGTGCGGCCGGGCTTGAGCCCCGTGAAGAGCACCTCCTTCGTCTCCATCACCTCGACGGTGGCGATCGACGGGTCTTCGATCTCGGCCCAGTCGATGGCACCGAGCTTCACGAACTTCTCTTTGCCGGGCTCGACGTCTTGCACGACGTCGACGGGCCACGCGAGCACGAGCGAGAGGGCGAGCGTCAGTGGCACGCGGCGCTCCCCATGTCGGTGAAGCCGCCGGCGGTGACGGGCACGAAGCGCCAGTCGTAGCCGCCGGGGCGGAGCCGCAGCTCGAGCACGCCGAAGTCGCCGGTGTGACGAACGGCCGAGCCCTCGAGCGGGGTCGGCCGCAGCGCGTACGAGCCCACGCCGCCGGTGCCGACGATGAACTCGCGCATGCCGTCGATGGGCTCGAAGCGCTCGTAGAAGTGCTCGTGGCCGTTCAGCACGACGTCGGCCCCGAACTGGGCGAGCGTCTTCCAGATCGGCTCGGCGCCGATGAACGGCCCGTGGTGCAGCCCGGAGCTGAAGCGGGGGTGGTGCCAGTACGCCAGCGTGCAGCGGTTGCGGTGTGCGGCGAGGTCTTTCCGCAGCCACTTCACCTGCTCCGAGTCGCCGTCGCACGCGACCGCCCGGCAGGCGCTGTTCGTGTTCAGGGCGACGACGTGCCACGCGCCCAGCTCGAAGCTGTAGTAGCCCTTCTTCGCGTCACCGGCGCGCTCGCCGAAGTAGTCGAAGTACCCGCGTGCGTTCTCGGTCAGGTATTCGTGGTTGCCGGGCACGGGAAAGAGCTTCGGCATGAAGCGGCCCCAGGTCGGGTCGAAGTACCGCAGGTAGTCGTCGAGCGCGCCGCGCAGGTACTGGTTGTCGCCGAGGAGCAGCACCGCCTCGTAGCCGCCGTCGGCGACCAGGTCCGCGGTGAGCGCCTGGGCCGAGAGCTGCGAGTCCGAGATGTCGCCGGCCGCGGCGATCACGACGGTGCCGGCATCGGCGTCGAGCACCGGCGCCAGATCTGCGGGCAGCTCGGGCAGCACGAACGGGGCGTCGCGCTTGCACGCCGACACCACCACCAGAGCCGTCGCCGCGAACCGGGTCACGCCCCCAGCGCGTACACCAACGTCAGCGGCGGCGCGAGGCCGACCCGCGCCGTGCTCGGGCGGCGGTCGACGAGCGGCGCGTGCGGCGCTTCGTCGAAGGGGCCGAGGCGTCACCGCGAAAGGCCCGCTCGAGCGCGGCGACGTCGAGCTTCACCATCGTCAGCATCGCGTCGCTGGCGCGCTTCGTGGCCTCGCGATCTTTCGACCTCGTCATTTCGCAGCGCCGCAGATCACAGCACCTTCGGCGCGACGTTCAGAGGCACGTGGGCTGGCAGCTCCCCGGCCGCGTCGGGCTGCCGTTCACCCCGGCGTCGGTGCGGCACAGCTCGGTCTGGCACTGGGCGGCCGCGGTGCACGCAGCTCCGACCGGCCTCGGAGGTGAGCAGACGCCGCCGTCGGTGTCGCAGAACAGGCCCTCCTCGCAGCGGAGGTTCGTCGAGCACGACGCTCCCGCGGCGCGCAGCGCCGTGCACACCCGCTGACTGCCGTTGGGCGGGCAGTACGTGAGAAAGGTGCACAGCTGGCTGCACGGCTGGCCCTCGGCTGGCGGCAGCGCACACGCGTTCGAGATGCACGAGGCGGGCGCCGCGCACGGCGGGCCACCGCTCGAGCACGGCGACCCGGGAGACAGCTGCCCGGCGCACCGCCCACGACTCACGTTCGGCCCGCCGTCGGCGAGGAAGCTGCCGTCGCCCTCGCAGAAGCCGCTGCGGCACTGCCCGTCGTGAGAGCACGCGCCGCCCTCGGGCACCGAGAACGTCGTGTCCTCGGTGCAGACCCCGCCGCTGCACCACTGCCCGAAGGGGCAGCCGTCGTCGAGCTGCTCCACGGCACACGCGCCCGTCACGCGGGGCGCGCAGGTGCCTTCGCTCAGCAGGAGCGAACCGAACTCCGCGTACCGCACCCCGCGGCAGTAGTCGGTCGACGCGCACGAGCGCTGGCCGACGACGTCGCACCGCTCACCGGTGGGTACGAACCCGCAGCGCGAGCCTCCATCGAGCTCGGGCGTGCAGCGACCGGTCGTACAGTCGGTGTTGGCCGTGCAAGGCGCACCGTCGGGCTGGCGCGCGGCGCAGGTCGGCGTGCCGCCGTCGTTGACGCACGACAGCCCCAGCGCGCAGGGCGTGAGCGAGCAGTCGCCGCCCTCTGCCACGAGCGGTACGCACGCGCACTGGTCGGGGGTCTGGGCGGCACAGATGCTCCCGCGCGAGCAGCTCTGCTGCGAGCGGGTGCACGCGGCGCCGAGGCCGACCTGCGCGGTGATGATGCGCCCGCAGCTGTTGTCGGTCTCGGTCGGCGATGACGCGCACGCGAGCTCGCGAGTGCGCTCGACGCACGTCCGGGCGCTCACGCCGTCGTAGGTCTGCAGGCCGCGAATCGCCGGGCCGAAGTTGTCTGCGTTCTCGCAGATGACGCGCTGGGTGCGCAGGCACGCGTCGCGCTGAGCGGCCTGCAGCCAGCCGCAGCGCTCGGCCCGCGCGCACGTCGCCTCGGCGAGCTGCGGGCACAGGTCCGCGATGGGCAGGGCCACACCGGCATCGACGCGGCCTCCGCCGTCGATGCTCCCGGCGTCGGCGACTCCGCCATCGCTGCCTCCGCCGTCGCCGGCTGCACCCTCGCTGCCGGCATCGCTCGAGCCGGCGTCGATGCCGGCGTCGATGCCACCCACACCGCCGTCGGGCGGCGGAAGCCCCGAGCACGCGACGAACGAGAGCAACAGGCACAGGGCACGCTGGGGAGTGGCGCTCATGAGCGGCAGGGGCAGCAACCGCCGTGCCCTGAAAGGCGCACGGCGCGCTGCGTGACCGCGTCTCTCAAAGCGCGTCGGGTTCGCCCGACGAATCGCCGGCTCGACCCCACGGTTGCCGGCGCTCGCACGGGGGCAGGGCGCCGGCACTCGGCGTGCACGGCGGCCGGCGATGCCCGCCCGACGCACGCTGTGGCTCCTGGGTTCGACCGGCTCAGTGGGCGCGCGCGTGCTCTCGCGCCTCGGCGAGCAGCACCCGTTCGAGCGCATCTACTGCATCGGGCGTCGAGCGCCTCCGCTCGCGGCGCGCGCGCAAGTGCATCACTTCGCCGACTTCTCGGCGGCGTACGCGCTGCCCCCCGGAGCCGTCACCGACGTCGCGTGCGCGCTGGGCAGCAACTACGTGAACGCGGACGCGGCCGAGTTCTGGCGCATCGACCACGACGTACCGCTGCACATCGCTCGCGAGGCGCGGCGCCGCGGAGCCCGGCGCTTCGTGCTGGTCTCGACGTTCGGGGCGCACCCGCGGGCACCGATGCGGTTCGCGCGGGCCCGCGGCGTGCTCGAGGAGGCGCTGTTGCGCGAGGGCTTCGAGCGGCTCACCGTGCTGCACCCGTCGTTCATCGTCGACAGCCACATCGCGCGCACGCCGCTCGAGCGCGCTGCGCTGGGGGCGACGGTCTGGCTCTCGGCGCGCGTCTCGGCGGTGGCGAGGTCGCCGCTCGCCCCGACCACGTGCGACCAGGTCGCGCGGGCGGTCATCGACTCACTGCCGGCGTGAGCTCACGAGCCGGTACACGCCGTACGCGGCGGCGATGATGAGCGCGATGAGCGAGAGATCGATCGCCGCGTCGTACTGCCGATACCAGGCGGCGGCGGCAGCAGATGCGTGGGCGAGGAAGAGGCGCTCGAGCCGCATGAGGCCGTACAGCAGCGCGACCGTGATCGCGACGGCGCCGACCTTCGCCACGAGCCCGCCGGCGAAGAGCCGCGCCGCGAGCGCGAGCCGCCCTTTGCCCGGCCCCGTCACAGCTTCTTCGAGTAGACGAGCTCGCAGTCCTGCCGGATCTCTTTGCGGCCCTCTTTGCCGATCGCGATCGGCTTGAAGCCGACGTCGCCGTCGCCGCCGACGTAGTCGAGCTTCACGTAGCTCACCATCGCCTCTTCGACCTCGACGGTCAGCGAGTGCTCGGGCTCCTTGTGGCCCTGCGGCGCCATGGCCTTCACCGTCACCGTGTGGTTGCCGGGCCGGAGCTTCACCTCGAAGTAGTGATCGTTCCACAGCTCGCCGACGCGCTTGTTGTCGACGAACAGCGTCGCGCCGGTACCGATGCCCATCAGCATGTTGCGGTACACGTAGAGCAGCCCCTCGTTCGGGTCGGGGATGCCGGGCACGAACTCGCCCTTGCCCCCGCCCGGCGGCGGCTTCGTGGCGGCGGTCTCGACGGGGCGAGCCTCGGGCTGGGGCTGCTGCTGCGCGCGCGCCGGAGGAGGCGGCGGCGGGGGTGCGACGGCGTTCGACTGCTGAGCGAGCACGTCGGCGCGCGCGAGCGCGTGGGCCTTCAGCGCGGCGGTCGCGTCGGGCAGCCCGGCGTACTGGCGATAGTGCGCGATCGCCGAGCCGAACTTGCCCTGCCCGTCTTCGGCGACGGCGAGCCCGTAGACCGCCGTGGGGAGCCGCTTCAGCGCGAGCGTGTAGTTGCAGTCGGCCTCGGCGGCGGCCCAGTGCTGCAGACCGAGCTGGGCCGAGCACCGCGACGCGAAGATCTCGGCGACCCGCGGGTACTCACCCGCGAGCTGGTTGAGCACGTCGTTCGCCGGGCCGTACTGCTGGGCCGTCAGCTTGCGAACGGCGTCGCCATACCGGTCGCGCGCGGCCGGAGGGATGCCGTCGTAGGGGGCCGCGTGGAGCACGAGCGCGAGCAGAAGCACGGGCGAAACACCATACACTACCGAGTCGATGACGCGCGCCGCACGCATCGCGCTGCCGATCTACCTGCTCGTCATCTACGCCACGCTCGGCGTCATTCGCGTCGCGTCGAACGCGCTGCGCGACGCGGGGCTCCTGCGCGTGACGGTCGCGTGCATCTTCGCCGCGGCGGGCGCAGTGCTGCTCGGCGTGCTCTGGAAGAAGGGCCTGCTGCGGGCCGCGCGCACCTGGCTCACGCTGCTGCTCATCGGCGCCGCCTACGCGGCTGCGATCTGGCCGATGGACAGCCCGGAAGAGAAGGTGCACTTCGTCGAGTACGGCGCCGTCGCCGTGCTCGCCTGGTTCGCCGCCCCGGCGCGTCTGCAGGGCTTCAGGCGGTACGCGGCGGCCGCCGTGTTCACGCTCGCGGCGGGTTGGCTCGACGAGGGCATTCAGGCGCTGCTGCCGTCGCGCTACTACGATCTGCGCGACGTCGCGTTCAACGCGGCCGCAGGCGCCTTCGCATTGGCCGCGCTCGCGGCGCTACGGCGCCAGGGCCAGCACTGAGGTGCGCTCGACGCCGTCGCGCCGCCAGCTGATCGCGACCTTCGCGCCGGGCTCGCCGCGCGTGCGGGCGAAGACGTCGAGCGCGTTCGAGACGGGCTTGCCGTCGATCGCCGTGATGACGTCGCCGACCTTGAGGCCCGCGGCCGACATCGGGCTGTCGGCGACCACCCACGACACCTGCACGCTGCCGTTCACGTTCTCGTAGCTCGCGCCGACCTCGCCGCGGGCGACCGAAGCCATGGGGCCCCACCCCTCGCCGGCGTCGGCGGCGAGCTCGAGATCGAGGCGCGAGTCCTGCCCGGCGACGACGGGCACGCTCAAGTCGAAGCGCAGCACGTGGCTGCCGCGGTTCGACGCCCCGACGCGGTAGTCGCCGGCCGGCACCTCGACCGCGTACGTGCCGTCGGCGGCGGCGTGCGCGACGCGCGAGAGCTCCTGCTCGCGCAGGTGCCGCCAGGCGACGACCTTCGCGCCGGGGCCGTTCGGGCCGCTCACGCGCCCGACGATTCGACCGAGCGGCTCGAGCTCGAGGTGCACCGACTGGGTCGTGCCCGACGCCATGAAGACGCGGCGCTCGGTCGAGCGGCCCGCACCGGTCGCCGTCACCGTCGCAGCGCCCGCGGGAAGATCGTCGAAGCGAAAGCGGCCTCCGAGGGTGCGCGCGCGCGCCGCCCTCTCGTTGCGCAGCGACGACCAGGTCACCTCGACCGTGATGGGGTCATCGCCGCCGCTGACGTCGCCCTCCAGCGACGCTCCCGGCTCGACGACGACGTCGATCGAGGCGCGCGCGTCGACGCCGAACAGCGCGCCGCTCGTGCCGCGGCCCTTGCGCGCGCGCACGGTGTACTGGCCGTCGAGCAGCGGCCCGAGGCTGAAGGCGCCCTGGTCGTCGCTGACCGCTCTCGCGCGCACGTCGTCGTCACCGAGCATCGCCGCGACGTCGGCGCCCGCCACAGCGGCGCCCTCGCGCGTGTGTACGGTGCCCTTGAGCCACGCGCCCGAGTCGAGCCGCAGCGTGACGGTCTTCTGGCCGAACGCGGTCTTCGCGACGCCGATTCGGCCCGTCGCGTCGCGGGCGATCAGCGTCGCGCCGCCACAGTCGAGGTCGAGCCAGAAGCGGCCGCCTTCGCCGGCGAGCGTCGCAGGGTCGGTCTCGCGGGTGCCTGACACGCTCGCGCCCGCGCCGTCGACGACGACGCCGTCGACGCGGCAGCTCTTCTCGATGCGCACGTCGGCGGCGCCGGGAGCGCTCGCCTCGGTCTTCGCCGCCGCGAAGCCGGGGGCCGAGACCTCGAGCGCGAGCTCACCGCGGGGCAGCGCCGCGAACGCGAAGCGGCCCAGACCGTCGGTCTGGGTCGAGTGCTTCTCGGCCTCGGGAGCGTCGACGCCGGGCGCGGCGACGACCAGCGCGCTCGGCACGGGCCGGTCGGTGCCGGCCTCGAGCACGCGGCCGGTGAGCGGCTCACCGGCTTTGAGCTCGAGCTCGACGTCGGTGACGGTCGAGAGCTCGGCCTGCGTCGACGACGCGGCCGCGCCGATGAAGTACGTGCCGGGCTGCAGCGTCAGCTCTGCGCGCCCGTCGGGGCCCGTCGAGGCGGGCGGCAGGGCGAGCCACTCGCCGGCGCTGCCCTTGCCGGCCCGCATCGACCAGCGCGCGAGGCGGAGCGGCACGACCTCTTGCGGCGTCACGTGGACTCGCAGGAGCGCCGCGTTCGGTGTGCCTTGGACGACTCGCTGCCCAAGGGAGGGCTGTAGCGGCATGTCGCGAGGAGCTGCGACGGCCGGTGGGCTCGCCTCGCCCTGCCCCTCTGCGCGCTCGGGGGCGCGGTCACGCGTCAAGGCGCCGAGGAGCCCGGCGGCGACTCCGACGGCGATGGCGAGCGCAACCTCCCGTTTCACGCGCTGCTTCTGTGAGGTGAGTGCGCTCGGAGTTTCACCCACACGCGCATACTGGAATCCGCATGTTAAATAGAGGCCGCCATGCCGACCTGGGCAATGTGGGCCGTGTGCCTGGGCCTCCTGGCTCTTCGCGGGCTGCTCGCGGCGACCGAGGCGGCGCTGTACGGCACGTCGGACCTCAAGGCGAAAGAGCTGGTCGCGGTGCACCCGCGGCGCGGGCCGCGCCTGTTGCGGCTCAAGACCGAGCGCGAGGCCACGACGGCGAGCGTTCGCTTCGGAGCGGTGCTGTGCGGCTTCACGGCGGCCGGCATCGCGACGCTGGTGCCGCCGAAGCTGCTCGAGTACCCGCTGCGGGCGTGGGCCGACGAGACGTGGGTGCCGTGGGTGGTGCCGATCTCGGCGGCGCTGCTCGTAGGCCTCGTCGCGAGCATGATCGACGTGAGCTTCCGCTCGTGGGCGTCGGCGAAGCCCGAGGCGTGGGCGCTGTCGCTGTCGGGCCTCGCGATGACGTGCGTGCGCGTGCTGTACCCGCTGATGCGCGGCCTCGTGGCGATCGTGAACGTCGTGGCCTCGCCGCTCGGCGCGAAGATCACGTTCCAGGCGCCGGCGCCTCCGCTCGAGGAGCTCGAGAAGCTGCTCACCGAGCGGGTCGCGAAAGAGAAGCTCGACAAGGGCACGCCGGCGATGATCCGCTCGATCTTCGAGCTGTCCGACAAGACGTGCCGCGACGTGATGGTGCCGCGCACCGACGTCGTGGCGGTCGACATCGCGACGAAGCCGCTCGAGGTGCTGCGGCTGCTGGCCGAGCAGGGCCACTCTCGCCTGCCGGTCTACAAGAGCGACGTCGATCACATCGTCGGCATCTTGCACGTTCGCGATCTCGTGCCGCTCATGCAGGAGCCCGAGCTGATCGTGCTGCACGACCTCTTGCGGCCCGCGGTGTTCGTGCCGTGGGTGAAGCCCATCGGCGATCTGCTCCGCGAGATGCAGAAGCAGAAGATTCACATCAGCATCGTGGTCGACGAGTACGGCGGCTTCATGGGCATCGTGACGCTCGAAGACATCTTGCGCGAGATCGTCGGCGACATCGGCGACGAGTTCGAAGAAGAGGTGAAGCTCATCGAGCGGCAGGCCGACGGCACCTTCCTCGTCGACGCCATGCTGCCGCCGGCCGAGTTCGCGCGGGCGTTCGATCTCAAGCTGCCCGACGGCGAGTACGAGACGATCGGCGGCTTCCTCTCGCACCTCGCCGGCGCGATCCCCGAGGTCGGCGACAAGTTTCACCTCACCGGGTGGACGTTCGCGGTGCACTCGAAAGAGGGCCCGCGCCTCGATCGCATTCGCGTGGTGAAGCCGAAGGTCGAGAAGAAAGAGGCGCCCGAGCCGGTGCCGCTCGTGCCGCCGCGGCCGTCGCCCGCGCGCCGCTGAGGTCGGCGCCGCCTACTCGCCGACGTGCTCGAGCGGGTTGCCCGAGCCCGGGCCCTTCTCGACGCGGAGCAGCTCGACGCGCACGCGCTGGCCGCGCTGCTCGGAGATGCTCAGCGGCCAGTAGCTGAACCGCCAGAGCGAGCGCCACCCGGCCGACGAGATGCCGTGGCCGGTCTCGGGCGGGTCTTCGAGCGCGAGGAACACCTTGCGCGCGCGGTGCAGCACGTACTCGTCGAAGTTGCGGTAGCCCGAGCTCTTCACGATGTGAGCGTCGGCGATGCCGCCGCCGGGCTCTTGCACGAGCTCGAGGATCGCCTCGACGATCGCGTGATCGGTCGCCCGCATCGTCGCCTCTTGCGCCGCCATCGACTGCTCGGCCTGCCGCATCATGCCGGCCCAGGCCGGGTCGCGGCCCTGCATCGCCATGCCCTGAGTCTCGTTTCGCGCGAGCGAGTAGTCCTTCCACTTCGGCTCTTCGCCCTGCGCGAACGGGTTGCCCGTCTTGCCGAAGCGCTCCTGGTTCTGGAGGAAGCCCTTGATGCCCTCGCGGGCGATGTTCTTGTCTTTCGGCAGCGGCACGTTGCCGGCCGAGAGCGCGCTCTCGAGCGCGCTGCGTGCGCCCATGAAGTAGGGGTCGACGAGCCCGTTTCTCGCCTGGGTGTCGGCGACCATGCCGTTCACCATCGCGCCGGTGCGACGACCGAGCTTCTCTTGCGTGTACTCGCGCATCGCCACCGGGTCGGGCTGCTCTTCGGGCGAGTTCACGATGGTGTGGCCGCGCGGGCCCTCGGGCTCGAGGCCGCCGCCGCTCTTGTTCACCACGAAGTCGCTGCCCGGCACGAGCGTGAGCGCCTTCGGGCTGTCGGGCGCCGACGAGCCTGCCGAGGCCGCCGCGGCGGCCGGAGCCTTCGAGGGCTCACCGGCGGCCGGTGCCGGAGCTACCGGGCGCTGCGACGTCGCCGGCGGCGGCCGCTGCTTCTCGGTCGGTGCCGGGGCGACCTCGGGCTTGGGCGCCGGCACCTCGGGCGGCGGGGGCAATAGCTCGGTGATCTGCACCTCGATCGCGCGCGACGGCGGAGCCGGCGGCGCCGGGGGCGGCTCTCGGAAGACGAGCACCAGCACGAGGAGCGCGTGCAGGACGAGCGAGAGCCCCAGGGCCCAGATGCTGCGTCTGCGTGCGGCGCGACTCACTCGAGGCACCTCATCATGGGGTCCGTAACTACCTCAAGTCCCCAGGTCACGGGTCTTACTGCACCCGCCATACCGTCGGGCAATGTGCCGAACTGTCAGGCACCGTACGCTGGCACGGGCATTTCATTGCGCGCGCGCCGGAGGAAACGCAATGACCATCGCCCACCTGATGAACCGAGATGTCATTACTACGCGCTTCGACGCAGAGCTTGCGCCCGTCGTCGAGATGATGATGCGCCGCGGCCTCGAGAGCGTGCCGGTCGTCGACCACGACCAGGCGCTCCTGGGCTCGGTGACGCGCACCGAGCTGCTCAACCCGCCTCAGCCCGGAGGCGACTCGCCCGAGGAGTTCCTCGCCACGGCGCAGCAGCGCGGCGGCGTGACGTGCGAGCTGGACCGCGGCTTTCACCTCGACATCGAGTCGACGGTGCGCGTGGGCGACGTGATGAACCGGCACGTCGTGGCCGTGCGGCCCGACGCGAGCGCGCGCGAGGCCGCCGAGCTGATGGCCGAGCACCACCTGAGCACGCTGCCTGTGATCAGCGCGTTCGGCGTGCTCGTCGGCGTCGTCTCGGCGGTCGACCTCGTCGGTCACCGGTCGTAGACGGGCGCGCCGCGCACCGCCACGCGCGTGCGCAGCTCGAAGTGCCGCTTCTCTTCGCCCCAGCTCCACTGGGTGACGGCGGTGCCGCGCAGCGCGACCGGCACGGTGCGGGCGCGGCCGTCGTACGCCATGCCGCCGAACGCGACGGGCTCTTCGACCTTCACGCGGGCGCGCTGGCCGCCGGGCACGAGCACGTTCGCCGACGCGACCCCGGCGGCGAAGTCGCGGCCCGCGAGCATCATCTGCCACTCGACGCGCGTGACGGTGCACGACTCGCCGGGCGGCGACTCGAGGTCGAGCAGAAAGCCGACGGTGCCGGTGCCCTCGGGCAAGAGGTCGAGCGTGACGGTCTCGACGCGAACGTCGTCGGCGCTCTTGCCGGCGGGCGTCGTGGCGCACGCGGCGAGCGCGAGCACCGCTGCGACGAGCGGCCTCATCCGCCGAGCAGCGGCTTCAGGGCCTCGACCGTCATCGGCCAGCCGTTGCGGCGCGCGAGCACCTCGAGCACCTTCTGGAACTCGGCGGCGGTCTGAAAGCGCAGGCTGCGATCGGCGAAGAGCGCCTTGCGCACGATCTGCTGGGCCATGTCGGGCACCTCGGCGTTGTAGCGCTGGGCGCTGCACACGCGGGCGTCGCGCACCTTGTGCATCATCTCCATCTCGGAGCCGCCGTCGAACAGGCGCATGTTCGTGTAGAGCTCCCAGAGAATGATGCCGGCGGCGAACAGGTCGGCGCGGTGATCGACCGCCTGGCCGAGCACGGCCTCGGGGCTCATGTACGCGATGGTGCCGCGCAGCACGCCGCTCTCGCCGCGCATGACGCCCTCGACCTCGGCGACGCCGAAGTCGGTGAGCTTCACGTCGCCGCCCACCGAGAGGAGCAGGTTCGCCGGGTTCACGTCGCGGTGAACGATGGTCGCGCCGCCCTCGCCGACCTTCGCGCGGTGAATGTAGTCGAGCGCCTTCAGCAGGCAGATGACGATGTACGTCGAGGCCGCGACCGGCATCGGCGTGCCGGCCTTCATGAACGCGTCCTGCATGAACTGCAGGGTGCGGCCCGAGACGAGCTCCTGCACCATCAGGTAGTCGATGCCGGCCTTGAAGCAGCGGAAGGTGCGAACGATGTGCGGGTGGCGCAGGCGCACGGTGAGCTTCGCCTCGTCGACGAAGCTCTTCACGAACGAGGCGTCGTTTCGGTAGACCGGCAGCAGGCGCTTGAGCACGACGTCGTCGGGCTCGCCGGCGCTGCGCTGCGTGTCGGCGCGGGCCTTCGCCTGGTACACCTCGGCCATGCCGCCCACCGCGAGGCGCCCGATCACGTTGTAGCCGCCGAGGTCCGTTTCCACCGTGCGTCGAGGGTCAGCGTAGAGTCAGTGCAGGCTCGCGTACAGCGCTTCGTACTTCGCCGCCGCCTGCCCCCACGAGAAGTCTTGCGCCATGCCCCGCCGGCGCACGGCCTCGAGCGCAGGGGCGTCGGCGAAGAGCGCGAGCGCGCGCTCGAGCGCACGGTACAGACCGTGCGTCGAATACTCGTCGAACTTGATGCCCGTCGAGCCCGGCAGCGAGAGGTCGACGACGGTGTCGACGAGGCCGCCGACGGCGCGAACGATCGGCACCGTGCCGTAGCGCAGCGAGTACATCTGGTTGAGGCCGCAGGGCTCGTACTTCGACGGCATGACGAAGAAGTCGGAGCCGGCCTCGACCTGGTGGGCGAGCGCCTCGTCGAAGCCGATGTGCACGTGGAGCTGCCTCGGGTACCGCCGCTGCAGCGCCTGAAGCGCGTGAACGAAGCGCTCCTCGCCGGTGCCGACGACGACCGCGAGGGCGCCCCGGTCGAGCACGCCGGGCAGTGCGCCGATGAGCAGCTCGACGCCCTTCTGATCGGCGAGCCGGCCGACGGTGCCGAAGACAGGGGGGCGCTGCTTCTTTGAAGCCGCGAGCTTGAACCGGTCGAGCAGCGCGCGCGTGCACGCCTCTTTGCCCTCGAGCGTGTCGGGCGAGTAGCGGGCGGCGAGGTGGGCGTCTTTCGAGGCGTCCCACTCGTCGATGTCGATGCCGTTCAAGATGCCGCGCAGCGCGGTCGAGCGGCGGCGGAGCAGGCCGTCGAGGCCGTGGCCGCCGGGTGCCGTCTGAATCTCGCGCGCGTAGGTCGGTGAGACGGTCGTGAGGGCGTCGGCGTAGACGATGCCGGCCTTGATGAACGAGAGGTGATCGTGAAACTCGACGCCCTCGGCGGTGAAGAGCTCCCAGGGCAGGCCGAGGTCGCCCATCACGTCTTTGGCGAACGAGCCGGTGTAGGCGAGGTTGTGAATGGTGAAGACGCTGCGCGCGCGCTTGAGCGACGAGGTCGAGAAGCCGCGCGAGAGCGCGAGCATGCACAGGCCCGTCGGCCAGTCGTTCGCGTGCACGACGTCGGGGTGAAACCCGATGCGCTGGGCGGCGGCGAGCGCTCCCATCGAGAAGGCGGCGAAGCGTCGGGCGTCGTCGGCCTGGCCGTAGAGGCTCTCGCGCTCGAAGAGCTCGGGCTGCTCGAGGAAGAGGAAGGGCTCTCTTCTGAGCAGCGTCATCGTCACGGGGCCGAAGGGGAACTGCAGCGTGACCGAGCCCGCGGCCTCGAGGCCGTCGGTCGGCACGCCGGGCCACAGCGGCGTGACCGTGAGCACGTCGACCCCGCGCTGGAGCAGCGCCTTCGGCAGCGCGGCCGAGACGTCGGCGAGCCCACCGGTCTTCGAGAAGGGGGCCACCTCGGAGCTGATGAACAGGACCTTCACTTGTGCCGGTGCTCCATATAAGCGTCAGCGGGCGTGCAGGTAGCCTTTGCAGAGCCGTTCGAGCGTTTTCGGGTCCTCTTCGCGCAGGCGAGCGCGGCACACCCGAAAGACCCCAACGCGGTGACGCTCGCGACCGTCGATGAGCGCGGCCGGCCCAGCGCCCGAGTGGTGCTGATGAAAGAGTTCGATGAGGCCGGGTTCGTGTTCTTCACGAACTACGAGAGCCGCAAGGGGCGCGAGCTGACCGGGCAGAAGGTGGCGGCGCTCTGCTTCTATTGGGACCAGCTCGGGCAGCAGGTGCGCATCGAGGGCGACGTCGAGAAGGTGAGCGGGGCCGAGAGCGACGCGTACTTCGCGACGCGGCCCCGCATCTCGCAGCTCGGCGCGTGGGCCTCGCATCAGAGCCAGGTGCTCGACTCGCGCAAGACGCTCGAGGCGCGGCTCGAAGCGGTGACGAAGAGGTACGAGGGGCACGAGGTGCCGCGGCCTCCGCACTGGGGCGGGTTCCGGCTGACGCCGCTCGCGATCGAGTTCTGGAAGGCCGGCGAGTTCAGGCTGCACGAGCGCTCGCGGTACGTGCGCGCCGCAACAGGGTGGGACGTCGAGCTTCTGAACCCGTAGAATCGGCGGCGCCATGATCGCGCTCCTCGTTCTTTTGGCCTCAGGCCCCGTCGTGCTCGAGCAGTATGACCCGGACAAGCTGCTGCTCTCGAAGGCGGACTACGAGGGCCGGTCGCTGCGAGAGCTCACGCTCTTGCGAAACGTGTCGTACGCGCGCGCCGGCAACCCGTTTCGGCGCAAGTGGCTGAACGCGTGGTTCAGCAAGCAGAAGTGGTACTCGCCGCAAGAGAAGATGGACGAGTCGCTCTTGACCGCGACGATGCGCGCGAACGCCGACGCGCTGGGCGAGTACGAGGCGTCGCTGACCGCCGACGAGCTGCTCAAGCGCCGCGACGCGGTGCGGGCGCGCCTGAAGGGGAAGCCGACCGAGGAGGACGAGATCGAGCTGCGGCTGCTCTCGGTGCGGCTCGGCGGCTGGGCCGGTGAAGGGCCGGCGCCGGCAGATCTCAGCGCGCTGGAAGACCCGTCGAAGCTCGACAAGCTCTTGAAGCTCAGCGACCTCGACGACTACTCGCCGCGCGACCTGAAGCTCCTGAGGAACACGGTGTTCGCGCGCCGCGGGCGGCCGTTCAAGACGCCGCTCGTGCAGGGGCACTTCAAGACGGTCACCTGGTACAAGCCCGACCCCGCGTACAAGGACTCGCGGCTCACCGACGTCGACAAGAAGAACGTGCAGCTGATCTTGTCGCTCGAGAAGAAGCTGCGGCCTCCGAAAGACGAAGAGCCGCCCGACGCGTTCTACACAGCGGCTTGATAGCCACTGCGCGCCCCGTGAGGGCGCCGAGAGGTGTCGGGGCTGCGGGGTAGACGACGCCAAGGCTGGGCGACGCGAGAGGAGTGCGCCGAGCGTGGTGCTGCTGGGCGGCCGAATGGTGCGCGGACGACCGCGTCGGGCGGCCGGCTCGAACCGGTTTCGGCAGCATCGCGCGCGCGGAGCCGAACCGATAGGTCGTCGAGCCGACCCGACCCTCGAGGAGCAGAAGAAGCGACGCGAGCTAGAACCGGCCCCGCGGCCCTTCAACGACGAGCGCCGCGCTGCCCAGCGACGCCAGCAGCTCGAACATCAGGCCCGGCTGCTCCGAGAGCGAGGGCGTGGCGCCCGCGAGGCCGGCGGTCACCGGCACCGCCCACGCGGGGCCTGCGTGGCCGGCGGTGTCGAGCTCGACCTCGAGCACGAGGCCGTCTCTCTCTTTCGTGCACTCGCACGCGAACGCGAGGTTCCCGAGGCCCCACGCGATGACGGCCGCGCCGCGCCGCTCGACCCGCGCGACGGCGTGAGAGCCGTGGGCGACGACGACGGTGGCCCCGGCGGCCAGCGCGAGCTCGACCGCGACCTCGAGGTCGGCCGGCGGCAACAGCAGCGGCGGAGCTGTGACGTGAAACCCGACCACCAGCACGTCGCCCTGGGCGCGCGCGGCCTTCAGCTCGGCGGCGAACACACCCTTCGACACGTCGACGCCCATGAACACGACCTTGAGGCCGTTCATCGGCACGACGGCGACTCCGGCGGCGGCGACGCCCGAAGCCTTCAGCGCGTCACGCGTGCGCTCGCGCCCGGCTTCGCCGTCGTCGTCGGCGTGGTTGTTCTCGACCCACGCGACCTGCACGCCGGCGTCGGGCAGCGAGGCGACCGAGGCGTTCACGAGGCGCTCGGCGGTGAACGGCCCCTGCCCCACCGGGCCCTCGAGGTTCACGACGCCGGCGCCGAACAGCGGCAGCGCCGGCAGCGCGCGGTCGCCGAGGTGAACGTCGCCGCCGAACCACAGGCGCACGGGCGCCGACCCACGCGTCACCGGCGCGGCGCACGAACAGAGCGCGACGGCGGCGATGGCGAAGCGGTTCAGCTCTTCACCGCCTCGAGCACCTCGTCGACGTGCCCGGCGACCTTCACCTTCGGCCACACCTTCTTCACCTTGCCGTCGGGCCCGATGAGAAACGTCGAGCGGATGATGCCCATGAACTTGCGGCCGTAGAGCGACTTCTCGCCCCACGCGCCGTACTTCTCGGCGACGGCGTGGTCTTCGTCGACGAGCAGGGGGAACGGCAAACTGAACTTGTCGATGAACTTCTGGTGGCTCTTCTCGCCGTCGGGCGAGACGCCGAGCACGATCGCTCCGGCCTTCTGGAGCTTCGAGTGCTGATCGCGAAAGTCGCACGCCTCGGTGGTGCAGCCGGGCGTGTTGTCCTTCGGGTAGAAGTAGAGGACGACCTGCTTGCCAGCGAAGTCGGCGAGCTTCACCGCCTTGCCGCTTTGGTCTTTGAGGGAGAACGTCGGGGCCTTGGCGCCTTCGGAGATCATGGCGGGGTCCGAGATAGCCGACCGCGCGACCGTTCGCACCCGTCTTGCGACCGCCGGCACGACATCGAGAGGCGTTCACGCTCGGGTCTGCGTCATATGATTCATCGCGTTGACCCAGACCCTGACTCGCTTGAAGCCTGCGCCCGGCTCGATCGTGCGCGCGACCTGGTTCGCGCTCTTGAGCCCCAGGCGGCTGGTGCCGATTCTCGGGGTGGGCATTCCGCTCGTGTACGCGCAGGCCTACTACTCGCGCGACCCGCTCGCGACGGCGCTCGGCGTGCTGATGGTGCTGACGTTCGTGGCGCTCGCGCCGGTGTCGTACCGCGTGCTGTTCCCCGACGGCATCGACCTGAGCCACGGCGCGGTGCGGCTGGTGATCTACGCGACGGTCGGCGCGGGCGTGGTGCTGTCGGTGCTCGTGGCGCTGCCGCGCGTGCTGGGGGTCGGGCCCAACTTCCTCGGCGACCGCACGTCGCTCGCGGTGAGCATCGGCCTGTTCCTCGTCGGAGGCTGGGGGCTCGGCCGCGACATCGCGTACGAGCAGCGGGTCGAGACGCTGACGCGGGCGGCCGAAGAGGCGCAGCTGCTCGCGCTGCGCGCGCACTTCGACCCTCACTTCCTGTTCAACACGCTGAACGCGATCGCCGAGTGGTGCCGGCAAGACGGCGCCGTCGCCGAAGAGGCGGTGCTGAAGCTGAGCGCGATGCTGCGCACGCTGCTCGACGGCGTGAAAGAGAGCCGCTGGCCGCTCGAGCGCGAGCTGCAGTTGGTCCGCGATCTGTTCGAGCTGCACCTCTTGCGCGACAAGGGGCTCTTCACGCTCGAAGAGGCGATCGTGACGCCGCTGCCGAAGGGCGGCATCCCTCCGATGTCGCTGTTGACGCTCGCCGAGAACGCGGTGAAGCACGGCCCCGCCGCCGGCCACCGCGGAGCGCTCTCGCTCGGCATCACGAAGCGCGACGGCGGCACGCTCATCTCGCTCGAGAACCCCGGCCCGTACCGGGGGCCGCGCGAGGGCAGCGACGGGCTGCCGACGCTCGAGCGGCGGTTGAAGCTCGCGTACGACGGGCGCGCGAAGCTGAGCATCAGGGCCGCGGCAGACGATCGCACGCGCGCCGAGCTGTGGTTGCCGGAGGAGGGCTGACGATGGAGCCGTTGAGAGTGTTGATCGCCGATGACGAGCAGGTGGCCCGGTCGCGGCTGCAGCGGCTCTTGGGCGCGATGCCCGACGTGAAGGTGGTGGGCGAGTGCGAAGACGGCGACCAGGTGCTCGCGCGCGTGCGCGAGGGTGGCGTCGACGTGGTGCTGCTCGACATACAGATGCCGAAGCTGAAGGGCACCGAGGCGCTCGCGCTGTGGCCGAAAGACGGCCCGCAGGTGGTGTTCTGCACGGCGCACAGCCAGCACGCGCTCGAGGCGTTCGAGGGCGGCGCGCTCGACTACGTGCTCAAGCCGGTCGAGGCGGCGCGGCTGTCGAAGGCGCTCGCCCGCGCGCGCGAGCGTGGCAGCGCCGAGCGGTTTCACGCCGAGGTCGCGAAGTTCCAGATCGACCGGCTGCCGATCACGACGCGGCAGGGCGTGGTGCTGGTCGACCCCGAGAGCATCAGCCACGCGGTGCTCGAGGGCGAGCTCGTCACGGTGTTCGCGGGCGCCGAGAAGTACCTCACCGACTACTCGCTGAACGAGCTCGAGGAGCGGCTCGGCAAGGGCGGTGACTTCCCCCGTCCCCCTGGGGGGGCGGTATTCGAGCGCGTGCACCGGCGGGCGCTCTTGAACCTGAAGGCCGTGGCGCGGCTCGAGCCGCTCGAGACCGGCGGCTACTTCGCGCGCACGCACTCGGGGCACAGCGTCGAGGTGTCGCGGCAGGCCGCGCGCGACTTGAGGAAGCGGCTGGGGCTGCGGAAGGCGAACGACGAAGAGTAGAAGGGCCGCGGGTCAGATCTGCCCGCGGTCTCCGGGGCCGGGCGCGGCGATCAGCGCGCGAAACTCGTCGGAGTCGACCCGCATGAGCAGCACCCTCGCCTCGGTGCCCTCGCCGAGCGGCACGCTGCGCTCTTCGCCGTGCAAGAGCGACACCCCGCCGCGGTGCTCGCCGCTCGGGAGCTGAACGCGCAGGTCGAGCTGATAGCCGGCGCCGACCTCACGCGGCTCGAGCACGATGCGGTAGTCGGGGTCGGTCATGCCGGGCGAGCGCCGCTCGGCGATGACCTTCTTGCCCGAGAACCCGAGCAGCTTGGGAGCGCCGATGCGCTTGCCGCCCTCGGTCAGCTCGAGGGCGAAGTAGAGCGGCTGTGGGGTCGACGCGCGCGTGCGCACGCTCGACGCGCACCCGAAGACTGCCAGAAGAACCGCCGCCAACATCGCTCGCCACATGGTTGTTCCACCCTGAAAGCAACTCGCGAACCGGCCGGTGCGCATCGGGAATACGGGGAGGTACGGCCGCGATTGCCTCCCGGTTTCTGACGGAACCGCACTGCGGCGGCGCGTTAGCGGACAAAATGACAACACGCGTGTGGCATCGACACCGCGCGCGTACAGTCGGTTGCGTGCGAGACCTCTTTCCCGCGCTGAAGCGGTTCGCGTACTTGAACGCGGCGGCGTCATCGCCCCTGGCGACCCCGGTGGCCGAGGCCGCGATCTCGGTCGTGCGCGAGGCTGAAGGCCAGGCCGATGTGGGCTTCCAACGGTGGCTGGACGTGAAAGAGAAGCTCCGGGGGCGGCTCGCACGCTTCATAGGTAGCCGGCCGACCGAATTAGCGATCACGGCCTCGACGTCGACCGGCTTCTCGGCGGTCGCCGAGCTGCTGTGGCGCCGCGGGGTGCGCACGGTGCTGACGCTCGAGAGCGAGTTCCCGTCGACGACCGTGCCGCTGCTGGCCCGGGGCCTCGCGCTGAAGGTGGTGAAGCCGCGGGCCGACGGCACGTACCGGGTCGAAGACTTCGAGGGCGGCGAGGCGGTGGCGCTGTCGGCGGTGCAGTTCGGCAGCGGGTTCGCGATCGATCTGCCGGCGGTGGTGTCGTACTGCCGCGGCCGCAAGCTGCCGCTGGCGGTGAACGTGGCCCAGGCGCTGGGGCAGGTTCCGTTCGACGTCGACGGCGTCGACTTCGCGTGCGGCACGAGCCACAAGTGGATGATGGCGGGCTACGGCCTGGGGCTGCTGTACGTGCGCGACGGGTGGCTCGCCGAGCACGGGCTGCCGTGGGCGAGCTGGTTCTCTCCGCCCGACGAGAACCGGTGGCAGACGTTCCCGGGGGTGGCCTGGGAGGGCGACGTCGCGCGGGGCGCGGCGCTGCGGCCGCAGGCGGTCGCGCTCGAAGCCGGGGCGAGCTGGTCGGGGTACTTCGCGATGGACGCGGCGCTGACGCTGCTCGAGGGCGTGGGCACGGCGGCGATTCACCGGCACAACCTCGGGCTGCAGCGGGTGCTGCGCGCAGGGCTCGAGGCGCGGGGCTTCGTGCCGAACGCGCCGCTGATGACCGGCATCTGCGTGGTGCGCGTGGCCGGCAACCCGAACGAGGCCGTGCGGGCGCTGCTGGCCGAGAACGTCGTGGTGACGGCGCGGGCCGGCGGCGTGCGGTTCTCGACACACATCTACAACGACGAGTCCGACGTGCAGCGCGCGCTCGAGGCGATCGACCGCGTGAAGCTGCGGCCGTGAGCCGCGAGAGAAGCTGAGCGCCCAGTCGAGTGCGGCGCCGAGCCCGCATTTGTGGACGCCCGTACAGCCTTCGGGGCGCGAACCTTCGAATCGTGGAGGACAGTCGTCCACAAAACGAAGGGTCGGGCATCGAAGCCTGTACCACCGTCCAAGCGCGAGGGGTCGGGGCCACGCTTCTGGGCCGAGAACGAGGCGCAACGACGCGTGCGCCCGAGCCGGCGACTACGTGAACGAGGGCGAATGCGCGGGGAACCGCCGGCCGTCTCGCGCGAGCTGGCGATCAGCGCGCCGAGCTCGGCGGTCGTCGCGACGGTCTCTCTGGCAGCGGTCAGCGGCGCAGCAGGCGGTCGATGCGAACGCCGCGCAGACGATCGACCTCGACGATGCTCCCGGACGCGAAGGGCTCGTCGCCGAGCGTCAGCAACAAGCCTGACGGTGGGAACCCGATGACCGCGCCCGCGACCAACTCCGGCAGCTCGCGTGCGTCGTACAGGCGCCGCGAGAGGTTGACCGAGACGCCGTGGTCGCTGCGCGAAGGCAGCCGCTCCCGCACGTGCACGCGCAGCGAATCATCGGACGCTTCGACGGTCACCGCGAAGCGTCTGGAGGCCGAAGCGACGAGCACGGGCATCTCCTCCCCCAGCAGAAGAACGTCGCGCTCGCGCACCGCGCGAAGCTCGTCCGCTGAAACGTCGACGACGTCGACCTCGAGCCGCAGCCAGGCGGTGGCCCACTGCATCACGGGAGCTTGCAGCCGGGCGCCCCACCCGCTCCGACGACGAGCTGCTGAGGCGCCTTACCGCTCGAGGTCACGGTGTACGTGCCGTCGGGCAGCGCCGGCAGCGCGCAGTCGTGCGTGCGAATTCCACACGACAGATCGCACGCAGCCCGAGGGTTGCTGCACGTCTCACCGCTGAGCGACAGCGAGACGACGCCCGCATCGACGGACACCGACACGCGGCAGGCGACGACGCCGGTGTCGCACGAGCTGCGGCACTCTTCGCGCAGCTGCAGCTTCACGTCGAGGTTCGCGGCGCGCCCGGCGTCGGGCACGCAGAACGAGCCGCCGGCCTCGACCGGAGTACACACGACGCTCGAGCCGCCGCCGGCGCCGCTGCAGCCCGCGGCCAGGAAAAGGACTGGACCCCACCGAAGCATGGGGCGCATTGTAGGCGCGCGGCGCAAATGGAAAGAACCGAACGCCTCCTCGACCTGGTCGCGCTGCTGCTCGACTCGAAGGAACCGCTGACGTGGAAGCAGATCCGCGCGGCGTTTCCCGAGGACTATGCGACGGGCACCATCGAGGCGACCGAGCGCAAGTTCGAGCGCGACAAGGCCGAGCTGCTCGAGCTCGGCATCCCCATCACGTACGTGCAGGCCGACGAAGACATCGAAGACGGCTACGTCATCGATCGCGAGGCCTACTACCTGCCGAAGCTCGAGCTCGAAGCGCCCGAGCTCGCAGTGCTCTACGCCGCCGGCAGCGCCGCGCTCGCCTCGGGCGCCTTCCCCGGCTCGTCCGACCTCGCCCACGCGCTGCGCAAGATCGGCTTCTTCGCCGGCCCCAAGCCGCCCGCTCCGAAGGTGCGCCTCGAGCTCGGCGGAGTCGCCGAGACCCGCGACCTGCCCGCCCGCCTCGACACGCTCTGGGCCGCCATCGGCGATCGCAAGTACGTCGACATCGACTACTACTCGCCGCGCCGCAAAGAGGTCACGAGCCGCCGCATCGACCCGTACGGCCTCGCGCTGCGCCGTGGCCTGTGGAGCCTCGTCGGCTACTGCCACCTGCGTCAGGGCATTCGCACCTTCCACGTTCACCGCATCAAGCAGCTGCGGGTGAACCCGAAGAACCCGAAGACGCCCGACTACCAGGTGCCGAGAGACTTCTCGCTCGACGACTACGTCGCGAGCTTCCCGTGGCAGCACCGCTTCCACGAGCGCATCGACGTCGAGCTCGAGCTGAAAGGGCCCCTCACCGAGCTCGCCGAGAAGTCGTTTCCCGGCTCGCCGTCGACGGGGCCCGGCCGGGTGAAGGTCGCCGCGACGGATCTCGAGGGGCTCCTGCGCTTCGTGCTCTCGCTCGGAGCCGACGCCCGCGTGCTCGGCCCGCCCGACGCGGTGAAGCGCCACCGCGAGATGGCCCAGGCCGTCAGCCTCGCCCACGTCGCGAAGAAGGGGAGCGCCTGATGCCGGCGCAAGACGTTCACGGGCGGCTGCGGCGGCTCCTCTTCCTCGTGCCGTACGTCGCGAAGAACCCGGGCCAGCACGTCGACGACGTCGCGAAGGCGCTCGGCGTCACCCGCGAGGCGCTGCTCGAAGAGCTCGACCTGCTCGCGATGGTGGGCCGCCCTCCGTTTCAGCCCGACGACTTCGTCGACATCTACGTGGAAGACGACAAGGTCTACGTCGATCTCGACCAGCGCTTCTCGGCTCCGCCCCGCCTCACCGCGGCCGAGGGCGTCGCGCTCGCCGCCGCGGCCGAGCTCTTGCGCCCGGCGGCGACCGACGCGCTGACGAAGGCGCTCGAGAAGCTCGAGAAGGTGCTGCCCGACGACGCGCGCGCGCGGTACCGCCAGATGTCGAAGCAGCTCGATCTCGCGCTCGAGGCGCCGGTCGGCCTCGCCGCCCTGAGCCAGGCGATCGTCGAGCGCCGCGAGGTCGAGCTCGACTACTTCACGCAGGGCCGCAACCAGACCGAGAAGCGGCGGGTGCAGCCGCACGAGCTGTTCAGCCACCGCGGCCAGTGGTACCTGCAGGGGCACTGCCTCACCCGCGGCGACGTGCGCCTCTTCCGCCTCGATCGCATTCGCGCGCTGACGCTGTCGGAGGCGCGGTTCACTCCGCCGGCCGACCAGAAGCCGCAGCCGATGCCGCTGATGTCGGCGAAGGCCGACGAGGTGCGGGTGCGCTTCAACGCGGCGGCCGCCCCCTACGTCGCCGAGCGGTTCGGGTCAGAGGTCATCTGGCTCGAGGGCGGGGCGCTCGAGGTTCGGGTGCCGGGCGACTCGGAGCGCTGGCTCACGCAGTGGGTGCTGTCGTTCGGCGGAGATGCCTGGGTTCACGAGCCCGAGTGGGCGCGAAAGGCCGTGCACTCGGCTGCTGAGGCCATCAAGGAGACGCCGTGATCGGAAAGCCTCTTGTAGGCCTACATCGTGCGTCGCTAAATTCCTGATCCTTCTCATGGCTTTCCAGCTGGTCATCGCAGAAGGCAAGGAAGCCGGACGCGAATTCGTCTTCGAGCAAGAGTCCGTCCTCATCGGTCGAACGTCCGATTGTGACGTCGTGCTCTACGACCCCGGTGTGTCGCGCAAGCACGCCCGCATCTTCAGCGAAGCGACGAACTACTTCGTCGAAGACATGGGCAGCTCGAACGGCACGAAGGTCAACGGCGCCATCATCAAGAAGAAGCAGCTGTCCGACGGTGACGCCATCTCGCTCGGGCCGGTCGTCTTCAACTTCGCGGGGCTGTCGCTGGTCGAAGAGAACACCGAGGGTGGCGCCGACGCCGAAGAGGGCGGCAACAGCACGCGCATCGTGTCGGCCTCTGACGTGGCGGCGCGGCGCACGAAGGGCAAGGGCGCGGCGCTGGTGCCCGAGGGGGCCGGCGAAGAGCAGCTCGCGGCGCTCTCGCGGTCGAGCACGCGCACGATTCAGGCGGTCGGGCAGCGGCGCAGCCAACCCGGAGCGAAGGCGCTCCCTTCGGGCAACGGAGCTTCGGGGCGCTCGAGCCCTGGCCTGCCGGCGGTGCAGCGCAAGAGCGGCGGAGCGATCGACAGGGTCGAGCGGGATGGCGAGTCGTCGCGGGGCAGCTCAGCGCCGGCGCGGCTGTCGGCGGCCGAGCGCGCGCGCATCAAGCGCCAGGCCGGCCCGTTGGCGGCCCTCAAGATCATCTGGGCCGAGGCGAGCAAGCTGAAGCGCGTCGCGATGGCGGGCGGCACGGGCGTGGTGGTGCTCGGGCTCTTGGCGGTGGCCTTCTACATGGCGTTTCCGCCGGAAGAGAAGAAGGTGCTGAAGGCCGAGCCGACCGAGCTGCTCTCGAATACGCCGATCGAGAACTCCTTCGGGTACGGCGAGGGCGTCGACTACGAGCGCGCCGATCAGAAGGTGTTCGACTTCGAATACAAGTCGCCGGTGAAGATGGTGGTCGTGCTGCACTTCCAGGCGCGCGACATCTCGGCGAACGAGGTCGAGATCAGCGTCAACAGCACCGGCGTCGGCTTCGTGCCGCCCGACACGCTCGCGGTGAACGAGCGCAGCAACGAGGCGCTGATTCCGCCGAGCGTGATCTTGCGGAACAAGAACAACAAGATCGCGTTCGACAACACCAAGAACCCGCCGAACAAAGACAGCTGGCGCATCTGGAACATCTGGGTCGAGGTCTTCCCGCTGCCCGAGCTCGGCCGCGACGAGCTCATCAAGACTGCTCAAGAGAACATGCGCCGCGGCCAGGACTTCTGGGATCGACGCCAGGTCGGCGCCGAGAACCTCTACAAGGCGTGGCGCGCGTTCCGCGAGTCGTGGCTCACCCTCGAGTCGCTCGAGGGCAGCAAGCCCATGGAGTACACCGTCTCGCGCGACAAGATGCGCGAGGCCCAGGTCTCGCTCGATCGCCTCTGCAGCCAGCTGCTCCTCGAGGCCCAGAGCGCCTACAACAACAAGCAGTGGGACGCCGCGCGCTCGACCCTCGAGCACGTGAACGAGTTCTTCCCCAAGCGCGATCAGCCGTGCCCCTATCGCGCCGAACAGATGCGCGAGTACTTCGAGCTGTAGTCCGAGGCCGATACCCGGCGCGCTGCTTCGTTCTCGCTGCGCGCGGTGCTCGCGTACAGACTGCGTACGCTCCGCGCCGTGCTCGCTGCGGCCTCGCATCGCTTGGGTCTCGGCCTCGGATGATTCGTGGGTGCGATTTCGACTGGAGACCCCATGGGCTTGGGCTCGACCTCACCGCGCTCGGGCCGGCCCGTTGGGGTTGGGCTGCGCTCGCTCGGTTCGCTGTTGCGTGTGGCTGAGCTTGGCGGAATAACGGCCCCGCCATGGCCCAACTCGACTCGTTCAAGACGCGCAAGAAGCTCAACGTCGGCGGCGTGCCGTACGACATCTTCTCTCTCGCCGAGCTCCAGAAGCAGCGCCCCGAGGTCGCGAAGCTGCCCTTCAGCCTGAAGGTGCTCCTCGAGAACCTGCTGCGCTACGAAGACGGCCGCGTCGTCAAGAAGGAGCTCGTCGACGCCCTGCTCAAGGGCACTCCGGAGACCGAGATCTCGTTCACGCCCGCCCGTGTGCTCTTGCAAGACTTCACCGGCGTGCCCTGCGTCGTCGACCTCGCCGCCATGCGCGAGGCCCTCGCCTCGATGGGCGGCAAGGCCGACCGCATCAACCCGCTCTGCCCGCTCGACCTCGTCATCGACCACTCGGTGCAGGTCGACAAGTTCGGCACCAAGGCCGCCTTTCAGCAGAACGTCGACCTCGAGTTCGAGCGCAACACCGAGCGCTACGCCTTCCTCAAGTGGGGCCAGAGGGCGTTCAAGAACTTCCGCGCCGTGCCGCCGGGCACCGGCATCTGCCACCAGGTCAACCTCGAGTACCTCGGCCAGGCCGTCTTCAAGGCGGCCGACGGCAGCGCGTACCCCGACACCCTCGTCGGCACCGACTCGCACACGACCATGATCAACGGCCTCGGCGTCGTCGGCTGGGGCGTCGGCGGCATCGAGGCCGAGGCCGCGATGCTCGGCCAGCCGATCACGATGCTGATTCCCCACGTCGTCGGCTTCAAGCTCACCGGCGCCCTGCCCGCAGGAGCCACCGCCACCGACGTCGTGCTCACCGTCACGCAGATGCTCCGCAAGAAGGGCGTCGTCGGGAAGTTCGTCGAGTTCTACGGCCCCGGCGTCGGCGCCCTGCAGCTCACCGACCGCGCCACCATCGCGAACATGGCGCCCGAGTACGGCGCCACCATCGGCTTCTTCCCCATCGACGACGAGACCCTCTCGTACCTGCGCTTCACCGGCCGCTCGCCCGAGTCCGTCGCGCTCGTCGAGGCCTACGCGAAGGAGCAGGGCCTGTTCCGCGGCAGCGCCGAGCCCACGTTCACCGACGGCATCGAGCTCGACCTCGGCACCGTCGTGCCGTCGCTCGCCGGCCCCGAGCGCCCGCAAGATCGCGTCGCGCTGTCGGACATGAAGGCGTCGTTCGCGAAGGTCGAGAAGAGCGGCAAGCCGACGACCGTCGTCGACGGCCCCATCGAGTACAAGCTCAGCGACGGCAGCGTCGTCATCGCCGCCATCACGTCGTGCACGAACACGTCGAACCCGTCGGTGCTGATCGGCGCCGGCCTGCTCGCGAAGAAGGCGATCGAGAAGGGCCTGAACGTCAAGCCGTGGGTGAAGACGTCGCTCGCGCCGGGCTCGCAGGTCGTGACCGACTACCTCACCGAGGCCGGCCTCATGCCGTACCTCGAGGGCCTCGGCTTCCACCTCGCCGGCTACGGCTGCACCACCTGCATCGGCAACTCGGGCCCGCTGCCCGACAAGGTGACCGAGGCGATCACCGGCGGCAAGCTCGCCGCCGCCGCCGTCATCTCGGGCAACCGCAACTTCCCGGGCCGCGTGCACCCGCACGTGCGCTTCAACTACCTGGCGTCGCCGCCGCTCGTGGTGGCGTACGCGCTGAAAGGCCACGTCGACTGGGACGCGAACACCGAGCCCATCGGCCACGACCGCGCGGGCAACGCGGTGATGCTGAAAGACATCTGGCCCTCGAACGAAGAGATCGCTCAGGCGATGCGCGCGCACGTGAAGCCCGAGCAGTTCAAGAAGCGCTACGGCGACGTGCTGAAGGGCGACCCGCAGTGGCAGGCGCTCAAGGTCGCCGAGGGCCAGACCTTCGCGTGGGACGTGAAGTCGACCTACGTGCGCAAGCCGCCCTTCTTCGACGGCATCCCCAAAGAGCCCGGCGCGCTGAAGGACATCTCGAACGCGCGCGTGCTCGCGCTGCTCGGCGACTCGATCACGACCGACCACATCTCGCCGGCCGGCGACATCGACAAGAAGGGCCCGGCCGCGAAGTACCTCACCGAGCAGGGCGTCAAGCCCGCCGACTTCAACTCGTTCGGGGCGCGGCGCGGAAACCACGAGGTGATGATGCGCGGCACGTTCGCGAACATTCGCCTCAAGAACCTGCTCGTGCCCGGCGTCGAGGGCGGCGTCACCGTTCACATTCCCAGCGGGCAGCAGCAGTCGATCTACGACGCCTCGATGCAGTACCAGAAAGAGGGCACCCCGCTGCTCGTCATCGCCGGCGCCGAGTACGGCACCGGCAGCTCGCGCGACTGGGCCGCCAAGGGCACCATGCTGCTGGGCGTGAAGGCCGTCATCGCGAAGAGCTTCGAGCGCATTCACCGCAGCAACCTCGTCGGCATGGGCGTGCTGCCGCTGCAGTTCATGCCCGGTGAAGACGCGAAGTCGCTCGGCCTCACCGGCAAAGAGACGTTCAGCCTGGGCGGCATCGCCGCCGACCTGACGCCGATGAAGAAGCTCGAGGTCACGGCCGACGGCAAGAAGTTCACCGTCGTGACGCGCATCGATACGCCGAACGAGCTCGATTACTACCGGCACGGCGGCATCCTCCAGTACGTGCTGAGGCAGCTGGCCAAGGGATGATCGGTCTCATCGTTCTTCAGCTGCTCGCGTACGACCCGACCGAGACATACGGCGAGCTGAGCGTCGAGAAGCTCCTCGAGAAGAAGCGCATGCTCGTCGAGGAGCGCTCGACGTTCGCCGGCCCGACGCTCACCGCGCTCGCGGGGTTCACGGTGTTCGGCGTGGGAGCAGCGCTGCTGGTCACGGCGTTCACGAGCAACAACAAGAGCTGCGACCGGTACGGCAACGAGTCGCTGTGCTACGCGGGCGGCGCGACGGCAGCGGTTGGCGCGGCGGCGCTCACGTTCGGGCTCGTCTGGCTGCTCAAGCGCATCGACGCGTGGACGGCGATCACCGCGCGCATCGGCGAGCTCGACGGGCTCGTCGACTACAAGCGCTCGCGGCCGGCCGCGCCCTGAACGACGGCGCCGACGCCCTCCCACAAGAGGCTCGCGGCGAGCAGGCTCGTGAGGTCGGCGTGGTCGAGCGCGGGCAGCACCTCGACGAGGTCCATGCCCACGAGGTTCAGCCCGGCGAGGCCGCGCACCAGGCGCAGCGCCTCGCGTGAGCTCAGGCCCCCCGGCACCGGAGTGCCCGTGCCGGGCGCGAACGCCGGGTCGACGGCGTCGATGTCGAACGTGACGTACGTGGGCCGCTTGCCGACGGCCGCGCGAATGCGCGCGAGCACGCCTGCGACGCCGTGATCTGCGATCTCGTCCATCGGGTACACCTGCACTTCTTTCGACGACGCGAGCAGCCGGTCGTAGTCGACGCGCACGCCCACCTGGTGCAGCTGGCCGCGCGCCACCAGCCCCTCGTTCAGCGCGTGCAGCAGCGGCACGGCATGGTGAAACCGGTCGATGGTCGCCACGGCCGACGCCTCGCTCGTGTCTGCGTGCGCATCGAAGTGTACGACCGCGAGCGGGCCGTGCTTCTTCGCCACGGCGCGCATCGCCGGCAGAGCGACCGAGTGATCGCCACCAGCGATGAGCGGCACGGCCCCGGCGGCGACGATCTCGCCGACCGCGCGCTCGACCGCATCGCGCATGCCCGCGGGCGGCCCGAGCGCAGCAGGGACGTTGCCGGCGTCGACGGCCCTGTCGGTCGGCGCGAGCGAGACGCCGTTGCCCATCGCGAAGATGCTCGCCTTGCGAATGCTGTACGGGGCGAAGCGGCCGCCGGGCATCTGGGTGGCGCCGAGATCGTGTGGCACCCCGAGGAAGACGATGCGGCAGCCGGCGTACGCCTTCGCCGGGTCGGTCGAGTCGACCACCGGCAGACCGAAGAACGGCGTCATGCCGTGGCGCAGGTAGCTCGCGAGGGCGTCGTCGGGGCTCGGCGTCGTCATGTCGCGCCGGGACGCTACTTCAGCAGCGCGATCGACCCGAGGCACATCTCGTCGGCGGTGCCTTCACCGTAGGACACCTGGTTCGGCCTCGGGTTGTCCCACGTACAGGTGGTGCGCACCTTGTCGCCCGGCTTGAGGTCGACGAACGTCTTGAGCTTGTAGATGCTCTGCCAGCTGAAGTCCCACCGGGGGATTCGCAGCAGGCACTGCGTCGTGCCATCGGCGCGCACGAGGTCCATCGAGAACGACTTGCCCAGCGTGTGCTGGTGGCCCCAGACCGAATACGCGCGGCCTTCGTTCGCCTCGTTCCACACGGCGGCGGTCTGGCCGCCCGGCACGATGGTGGCGTCCGACGACACCGTGTGACCCATCGTGTTCGGAGGAATCGTGAACTCGAGCGTGCCGGTGACGAGCGCGTGCGGCACCTCGGTGATGATCGCGTTCGCGCGCCACAGCACCACCGCCGACTTGTCGGGGCTCTTGCCCGCCGCGTAGTTGTAGTGCTGCTGCACGACGAAGACCCAGCCGGGCAAGAGGTAGTAGCCGACGCCGCCGTGCGGCGGCACCAGCGGAGCGTCGTTGCCCGGCACCCAGAGGCCCGTCGGGTACGCTTCGGCGACTCCGGCGCCTCCGAAGCACGTGTAGCCGGCGCCCGGCTCGTCGGCGTCGAGCTTTCGCACCACCTTCGCCTGCTCGGGCGGGATCAGGAACACCGCCGAGTGGTGCACGACCTTGCGGTTGCCGGGCTCGACCGAGACGGCGCCGACCGAGACGTTCGTGGTCACCTTCGGGTCGATGACGAAGCAGCGGTAGTCGTCGGGCTGGTCCGAGGCCGACACGTATTCTTCGGCCATCTCGTAGCGCTCGTGCGGCGGGCCGAGCGGCTCGTTCTTGGGGATCTCGGGCTCGTGCCCCGGCTCGCCCTCGGGCAGGCCGTCTCTGAGCCACGCGAGCAGCACCTCGCGCTCGGCGTCGCTCATGCGCCGCACGTCGTCGAGCCGCGGGCAGCCGCTCTCTTCGCTCTGCTCGGGCGGAAACGGCGGCATGCGCTTCGACTCGACCGCCGCTTCGATCGCCGCCGCCTTGAGCTGCACCTGCACGTACACCTCGAGCGGAAACGGAGCGATGTCACCGCCCTTGTGACAGATGGCGCAGCGCGTGGCGACGAGGGGCCCGATGACGCCCGACCACGTCTTGGGCCCGTCGAGGCTCGGGTCGGGAATCGAGCGCGGCGTGGGGGCGCAGGCGGTGCCTACGAAGAGCAGGCCGAGAGCCGCGATCAGGGTCAGGCGAGTGGGCATGGTGAGTAAGACACCGCGGTCGAAAAAAGTCGCAAATTGCAGAGGCGCTTTGATGATCAGGGCCCTCTATGCGCACGACCGCCCTGGTGGCCCTCTTGGTATCCGCAGCTGCCTCCGCCGATCAAATCGGCGCGAAGACGGGGGCGGCGGCTCCCGGGTTCTCGCTGCCCGACCTCGACGGGAAGACGGTGAAGCTCTCGGACTACAAGGGCAAAGTCGTCGTGCTCGAGTGGTTCAACCCCGAGTGCCCGTTCGTGAAGGCGTCGCACACGAAGGGCTCGCTGGTCGGCGCGGCGAAGAAGGCGACCGACAAGGGCGTGGTCTGGCTCGCGGTGAACTCGGGCGGGGCCGGCAAGCAGGGCGCGGGGGCCGAGAAGAGCCGCGACGGGCTGAAGGCGTTCGGGCTCTCGCACCCGGTGCTGCTCGACGGCGAGGGCACGGTGGGCAAGCTCTACGGCGCGACGAACACGCCGCACCTGTTCGTGATCGACCAGGCGGGCAAGCTCGTCTACCGCGGAGCGATCGACAACTCGCCCGACGGCGAGGGCAAGAGCCCCGAGGGCGGCAAGCTTTTGTCGTACGTCGAGACCGCGCTCGACGAGCTGGCCGCCGGCAAGCCGGTGAGCACGCCCGAGACGAAAGCGTACGGATGCAGCGTCAAGTACAAGTAGCCCTCGCGCTCCTGCTGGTCGGCGGCGCGTGCAAGAAGGCGCCAGAGGCGCCTTCGGCGGGCGGCGCTCCGTATGCGCTCGCGACCGCGCGCGACGGCGACGGGCTGCGCGTCGACGTGAAGACGTCGAGCGGGTACCACGTGAACGACGACTACCCCGTGAGCTTTCAGCCGGAAGACGGCGGGCGGGTGCAGCTGAAAGAGCAGGTCACGAAGACGGCCTGCGCCTCCGACGCGAAGCTGCACTGCGCGGCCGCTGTGCCGGTGCCGAACCAGAGCGGCACGCTCGCGTTCAGCGTGTGCAGCGAAGACAAGTGCCTCATCGAGAAGGTGGCGATCGCGCCGCTGCGTTGAGGTCGGCGCGCGCGGCGGCGGTCATGACGAGCGGCTCGTGCCGCGTGAGGCGCATTCGAGGCCGAGCTGACGCTGGCGCAGCTGAATGCGCTGCGGTTTCCCGGCTGGCCCGACGTGCGGGTGCCGGCGCTCGACGTCTCGGGGCCGCGCCGACGTCGAGCTCACGACCCCTTGAACGTCGGGTCTTCGGCGAGCTGGCCGTGCGTCTCGGCCCTCACCTCGGCGTGAAACGCCTCGTACTCGCGCCGCTCGACCTCGCTCATGCGATCGAGGGCGAAGTTGAGCTGCGCCCGCGCCCTGACGAGCCGCTTCGCCGCGTCGTCGATGGCGGCCTTCACCTTCACGTACTCCTGGGCCTCGTGCGACTGCACGCCGTCCTTCTTCAGCGCGTCGAGCCGCGCCTCACCCTCGTCGCGCACCTTCTCGAGCGCGGTCACCTCGGCCTGCGTCTTCCACGCGAGCTTCTGCGCCTGGCTCTTGATGCGCTCGAGGCCGCCGCGCGCCACCTTCGCCTCTTGCGTGGCGCGCGCCTGCGCTTCGAGGTGCTGCATCTTCAGGATCAGCTCGTCGGCAGAGTCGGCCATGGCGTCGTCACTTTAGCAGCGCGGCGATCAGGTCGGGCCGCTCGGTGAACGGCGGCGGCTTGGGCGGCTGCCCCTCGGCCCAGAAGAGCCGCGGCGCCCGGCGGTCGTCGCCGAGCAGCAGCACCAACGACGAGCGCGTGCCGTAGTTGAAGTCGGGGAAGAACATGTACGTCTCGGGCAGCCGCAGCGTGCGCTGCAGCGCCTCGGGCGTGGGCTCGGCCGGCCAGGCGGCGCGCACGGCCGCCACGCGAGAGGCCTCGTCGCCGCCGAAGCTGCGCTCGGTCACGACGTGCAGGCCGGGCTCGAGCTCCATTTGGGTGAGCCGCTCGCCGTCGCTCCACGTGATGAACGCGGCCCGCGCGTCGGCGTACATGAGGTGAAAGGCGTTGTAGCGCGACGCAGCCACCTGCCCTGCCCGCTCGTGCAGCGCGCGCGCGTCGGGCGCCTCGAGCAGCTCGGCGACCAGCGCCCCGCGCGACTCACGCGCCGCGTCGCGCAGCGTGGGGAAGCGGTTCGTCACGCCGAGAAACGTGCCGCTCTTCGTGAGGCCGAGCCAGGTGCCTCCGGCGCGCTCGTCGCGTGGGGCGAGAAAGCCCTTCGGCCACACGAACGGCGGCACTGCGGGGCGGTCGAGCGCCTCGTCGCGGTTCGCGGCGACGACGACCGGCAGGCCCGGGGTCTCTCGAAACGCCAGAGCGAGGGTGCACACCTTTGTTATGGTGCAGCACTCGTGAGAGACAAACAACGCGAAGAGACCCGGCGGCGCATCTATCTCGCAGCCCTCGAGGTCTTCCGGCGTGACGGTGTGGCGCAGTGCCGCATCGAAGACATCGCGCAGAAGAGCGAGGTCAGCCGCGGCGCGTTCTACTTCCACTTCCCCACGAAAGACGACGTGCTGCTCGAGCTGTTGCGCGAGTCGCAGAAGCCGATGCAGGCGAAGCTGCTCGAGCTGCCGAAGGACACTCCGCTCGAGAAGACGCTCGAGACGCTGGCGCACGAGATGGCGGCCTTCTGGCAAGCCGACTCGAAGCTGTTGCCCGACGTCGCGGCGGTGGCGCTCAGGGCCACGACGCTCGTGATGGATCGTGAGGGCGTCGTGGTGCGCGACGTGCTCTCGAAGATCTTCGTCGCGGCGGCCGAGCGCGGCGAGCTGTCGAACGTGCTCCCGCCCGAGGTGCTCGCCGACTTCTACCTGTCGAACGCGCTCGCCGCGATGATGGCCTGGTGCGCGAACCCGATGCTGCCGCTCGAGGTCGTGCTCAAGGGCGTGTCGACGCTCTTCCTCACCGGCGCGAGCGGGAAGCCGGCTTGAGCGTCTTCAGGGCGAAGCTGTTCGAGGGCAAGACGGTGTTCGTCACCGGCGGCTCGAGCGGCATCAACCTGCGCATCGCCGAGGCGTTCGGCGAAGCCGGCGCACGGGTCGGCATCAACGGCCGCAACGTCGAGAAGCTGCAGGCCGCCGTCGCGGGGCTGAAGGCGAAGGGCATCGCGGCGTCGGGGCACGCGGCCGACGTGCGCGACTACCGCGCGCTCGACACGGCGATGGCCGAGGTGGGCCCGCTCGACGTGCTCGTGTGCGGCGCGGCCGGCAACTTCCCGTCGCCGGCGGTGCTGATGTCGAGCAACGGCTTCAAGGCGGTGCTCGAGATCGACGTGCTCGGCACGTTCAACGCGTGCCGCGCAGCGTTCGAGCGGCTGAAGAAGCCCGGCGCGTGCGTGCTCAACATCTCGGCGCCGCAGGCCTGGGTGCCGATGCCGATGCAGGCGCACGTCTGCGCCGCGAAGGCGGGCGTCGACATGCTGACCCGAACGCTCGCGCTCGAGTGGGGCCCGGCGGGCGTGCGCGTGAACTCGATCGCGCCGGGGCCGATCGCCGAGACCGAGGGCATGGAGCGCCTCGCCCCGGACCTCGAGACGCGCAAGAAGCTCGAGGGGCAGCTGCCGCTGCAGCGCTTCGGCACGAAAGACGAGGTCGCGCAGCTCGCGCTGTTTCTCGCGAGCGACGCGGGCGCCTATGCGACGGGCTCGGTCTTCGCGATCGACGGGGGCATGGCGCTCGTCGGCGGTGGGCTGTTCGGCGCCGTCACTGGCGCTTGATCGGCAGCACGATCTCGAACTTCGTGCCGGCGTCGACCACGCTCTCGACCGAGAGCGAGCCGCCGTGGGCTTCGACGATCTGCTTGCTGATGTGAAGCCCCAGGCCGGTGCCGACGCCCGCGGGCTTCGTGGTGAAGAACGGCTGAAACAGGCGCTTGAGTACCTCGGGCGGCATGCCGCAGCCGTTGTCGGAGACCTCGATGCAGATGGCCTCGGGGGTGCTGTGCAGCCGCACGCGAACCTCGTTGCCCTTCCGCCCTCTCGGCATCGCCTGCGCCGCGTTGATGAGCAGGTTCAAGAAGACCTGCGTGAGGCGGTGGCCGTCGCCGCCGATCGGGGGCACGTCGGCGAGCTCGGCGACGACGGTCGCGCTGACCTTCACGCTCGGCGCCGCCATGCGCATGGCGAGCTCGAGCTCGCGGCGAACGTCGACGCGCGTGCCCGGCTCGGGCTCGCGCGACATGCCCTTGAGGTCGGCGGCGATCGAGCTCACGCGCTGCAGCCCGAGGCCGAGATCTTGAAGCGCCTCGCGGATCTCTTCCGAGACGCCGAGGCGGCCGAGCTCCTCGGTGAGGTAGCGGTGGTGGGCGAGCATGAACGTGAGCGGGTTGTTGATCTCGTGCGCCGCGCCGGCCGCGATGATGCCGATCGAGGTCATGCGGTCGGTCATCGCGCGCTTGGCGTCTTGCCGGTTGAGCTCGGTGAGGTCGCGAATGATGACGAGGCTCGCGCGATCGCCGTGAAAGACGATGGGCAGCGTGACGGCCTCGATGTCGATGCTCGTGCCGTCGGCGAGCGGCACCGACATTCTGACCGGAGGAGTCGTCTGCCCGGTCGTCGCGACCCCGATCGAGCCGTCGAGGTCGCGGCGGTTCCCGGGAGGCGCGAGCGCGAGCAGCGACTGGCCCACGAGGTCGCTCTCGCCGGTCAGGTGGAAGCAGGTCACGAAGGCCCGGTTCACGTGCAGCACCACGCCCTCACGGTGCACCAGCATCGGCTCGCTCGAGGCGTCGAACAGGTAGTGCAGCGTCGAGCTGACGACCTCGCGGCGCAGCGCCTCGTCGCGCCGCTGCGCCTCGTCGGCGCGCGCCTGCTCGAGCACGCCCTTCAGGGCCTTCAAGAGGTCGTCGCCCTTGCGCACCCAGGCCGCGGCGCCGAGCCGCAGCGCCTCGACCGCTGAGCCCGCAGAGTCGACGTCGGTGAGAACAATGATCGGCACCGACGGGAGCCGCTCTTTCAGCCGGCGAATCGCCTCGAGCCCGCCCATGCGGGGCATGTCGAGATCGCACACGATGACGTCGTGCGCCACGGCCTCGGCGCGCTCGAGGCCCATGACGCCGTCGAGGGCGCCGTCGACGTCGAAGCCGGCATCCTCGAGCTGCTCGCGCACGATCTTCTGCACCAGCGATGAGTCGTCGATGACGAGCACACGCGGGGCCGGAGCGGTCATACCGCGCGGGGTGCAGGGCCTGTACCGACTGCCAAGGGCGCCTGCAGCCGTAGCGGGCCGGGGGTCGAACTCGACCCCCGCCCGTGCCGCGAGGTCGCCTGCTACTCGCGCAGGAGCTGCGCGCGCATCAGCGCTCGTCGACGAAGCCTTCAGGCGCGCTCAGGGCGCGGCGAAGTTGCGTTGCGGGTAGCAGAGGCCGTCGTTGTTCAGGTGACCGAACGTCGACAGGTTGTAGGTCGTGTAGTCGTACAGGTCTCTGAGGCCCGCCGACCCGCCCGCCGGGTTCACGGGCACCGACTTCGGGTCGTAGCTCAAGCTGCCCGTGGTCGGCTCACCGGCCTCCTGCGCGCCGCAGAAGCGAATCGGCATGGCCATCAGCTGCGCGTCTTTGAAGGCCTGGAAGTCGACGTTCGCGAGGTCGGCCTCGGTGAGCTCGACCATCGCGGGCGCGGGCGCGGCGGCCACCGACTTGCGCGCCGCGAGGGCGTCGAAGCGGAGCGGGGCGTCTTCTTCGAGCGCGTCCCAGAACGGGTGATCGAGGTGAAACGTGATCTGGGCGATGGTCTGGTCGTTCGCCTGCGTCTGCACCCCGCGGCTGTCGGCCGGCGTCAGGTCGGGGTTGACGCAGTTCTTGAACGTGACGGGCGCCTTCCAGCCGAGCTTGAACTTCACCGTCTTCGGCACGCGACCCCAGTCGTAGGCAGCGACGGTGCTGCGGCACGCTGGAGTGCCCTGATCGCCTCTCCACGTGGCGGTGCCCTGGTAGAAGACCGACCAGCCCTTCTCGGCCATCGTCTTGTAGGCCGCCATCGCCTCGTCATCGAGGTTGACGTTGCGGGCGCCCTCCTTCGCGGCCACGAGGTCGAACCCGAACGCGTACTTCGTCGTGGTCGAGAAGGCCCCCCCGGCCGACAGCTCCTCGATGCGGCCGAGCCGCCATGACTTGCCGTTCATCTCTTTCGAGTCGAGCGGCCCCGGCTTCGCGAGGTCGATCGCGAACGGGCCGTCGAGCTGCGCGACGACCGGCCCCGTCTGCGAGGGGTCGCTCGGGTTCATGTCGGGGTTCTCAGAGACGACGACCTTGTCGGCCGTGACGAGCACGTGCGTGTACTCGAGCTTCCAGCCGTCTCTGAACACCACCTGTTGGCCGGCGGTGGGCGGAAACGCGTTGCCCTCGGTCGCCGACGACTCGCCGGTGATGGTGACGAGGAACGCGTTGTTCACCTTCGCCGCGCCGGGATCTCGGTGCGCCTTGAAGTAGCCCCCGAGCCCGCCGTCGGCGTCGCCGCCGGCGTCTTTTCCACCGTTGGGGGTTGCACCACTGCACGCGGCGAGCAACGCCGCACCTGCGACCACGCTGAGGCTCTTCATGTGTCTTCTCTTTCGAAAAATGGGTTGGGGGTGATGTCGTCGAAGGGGAGCTCGCGCTCACGCCGGCGGCGACCCCTTCGGAGCGACGCTGAGAATCTCGAGCGGCACCTCACCGCGCGCAGGCCTCATCGACGCCGGCGCGGCCGCGGCCGCCTGGCCCGGGTCGGTGGGGGGCGAGGCGCACCCGACGGTGGCGAACACCGCGGCGGCCGCGCACGCATCGGCCGCCCGGGCGTGACCGTGAGAGATGCCCGCGCCACCGTGCGGCCGAGGGCACCGGGGCGCCTCTTCGACGAACGCCCCCGAGGCCGCCAGCACGTGCGCCTCGAGCGCGAGGTGCCCCGCAGCCAGCGCCTGGGCCGAGAGAATCAGCAGCGCGGCGAGGCGGCGCATCACGGCGCAGACCACTCGAAGCGGTATGGCCCCTTCGCCGCCCGCATGGCGTTGTAGAGCGCCTTGTCCGCCGGGCCCGCTGACGTCGAGTCGTCGATGAAGGCGGTGCCCGTCAGCTCCGAGAACTCGACCGAGCTGAACCACGCACGGGGGTCGACGACGAGCGTCAGGGTGCCGCCCTCGGCCAGCGTGAGCTCGGTCGGAATCGGGCTCACCACGCGCTCCTTGCAGATCGGGCGGCTGCCGGGCAGCTGCGCGTCGGTCGGAGGCTGCTTGCGGTTCTGGCCGATGGTGAACGCGGCCGAGAACGGCCAGCTCGTGCCGCCCTGCGCAGCCACACCCTCGACGTCGAGCACGACCTTCTTCGAGTCGCGGGCGTCGACGTCACCCTCGGTGAGCCACAGCTCGGCCGCCTGCACCGGCGCGTCGGTGCCGTTGCCCAGCACGTCGAACGGCTGGGCCTCGGCCGAGAGCGCGTCGACGGTGAGTGCGCCGCGCAGCTCGCCCGAGTAGATGCCCGGCAGGGTGCACGCGGTCTCGAGCGACCAGTCGGCAGGGTTCGCCTGGTTGAGGTAGATGGCGCCGACGAACAGCCGTGCGCGCGTGAGCGTCACGTCGTAGCCCTTGCCGCTCGTGAACGAGCGGGCGGCTTCGGTGCCGACGGCCTGGGCGTTGAACGAGACGAGGCTGCCGCCGGTCGTCTGAACGCACGCCGAGAGCAGCAGCAGCGCGACCGACAGCCTCATGACTGCCCCCCGAGGTTCAGGCTCACCGTGAAGAGCACCTGGCGCGGCGCGCCGGCGGTGAAGTGCCGCGCGGGCACGAGCGTGGGCGGCGAGCCGCTGGTGCGGAAGTCGGAGGCGTAGTTGTACTCGCCGAGGCGGTACTGGCTGTCGGTGAGGTTCGTGATCGCGACGCCGAGGGTCACCCAGCGGTACGAGGCCTCGGCGTTGAGATCGAGCACCGAGATGACGCCGCTGCGCTGCCCGAACGGCAGTGCGCGCCGGCCGACGAACGTGTAGCCGACGCCCAGGTGCCCCTTCACGGGCGCGCCGAAGACGAGCCAGGGCAGGTCGTGGAAGAGGCTGGCGTCGCCGCGCAAGACGAGGTCGGGCACGTAGGGCACGAGCAGGCCGGTGTCGTCGAACTTCGACTGAACGTAGGTCGCGTTGAACGAGAGATCGTAGAAGCCGCCGCGCCCGCGCGCGGCGACGAGCCCGCCGAGGCGCGAGGTGGCGCCGCCGATGACGTTGCGCCCTGCCTGCTGAGAGAAGATCAGGTCCTTGTCGACGCGGGTGCCGAAGACGACGGCGCGCAACGACACGTCGACGGGCTCCCACCGGCGGGCGAACACCCCGCCGCCCTCCCACGCGAAGATGCTGGCGAACGGGGTCTCGATGTTCTGCGTGACGAACTGGGGGTCGATCGAGCGCACGCCGAGGCCGACCGCGCCCGAGAGCGTGAGCCCCGCGAAGGGCCCGACCACCAGCGTGCCCCGCGGCATCACCGACGAGCCGAACGCCGACGCGCGCTCGTCGGGCTCGCGGTAGCGGCCGAAGTCGGCCTGCGAGAGGCAGCTCGCATCGCCCGGCGGGTCGCTGCTCGACGGGCGCCGTACGTCTTGCACCGCGCAGCGGTCGTGCACGTTGAACGTGAAGAAGTCGGCGCGCGCGCCGCCGCGCAGCTGCAGCCAGTCGAAGAAGCGCAGGTTGGCGTCGGCGTACAGGCCGAGGTCCGAGAGGTTCGACTGCAGGTCGACCTCGCGACGGTACGGAGTGTTCGCCGTCGTCGCGTCGAGGCGCTGCTGTACGCCGTCGGTGAAGTCGAAGCGGCCGAAGTAGCCGAGCTCGAGCTCCTGGGGGCGATCGAGCACGCGGCCGCGGTAGCGCGCGAACCCCTTCATGCCCGCGGTGAACGCGAAGGTGTTGCGATCGATGGCGTCGCCGCGCTGACCGTGGGGGCTCTGGCGTGCCTCCTGCGGGTCGAACAGGAAGCCGGTGAAGTTGTCGGTGAGGCGGGCGCTGCGCACGGTGAGGAACACCTGGTGCTGCTGCACGAAGGGCCCGCCGTGGTGGTTGATGTCGCCCCAGAGCGAGGCCCGCAGCGTGTCGCCGCCGAGGCGCGAGTCGTAGGTGTCGTAGAAGCCGACGCGGCCCGAGTCGACGTCGTCGGCGCGCAGCACGCCGGCCGAGTGGTACTTCGCGGCGTAGCCGGCGGCGCCGATGCGCGCGGTCGCCGACTGAGAGAACGCGAGCTCGTACTGCCCCATCGCGCCGGCGTACTGGGCGTCGCGGTTCTGGCCGAAGCCGCGCGTGCGGTACGCGTGAACTCCGGCGAACGAGCGGGTCGACTCGCCCGGCGGGCCCCACAAGAGCGCCACGCGCTGGGTGTCGAACGAGCCGGCGGTCACCTTCGCGGTGAGGCCGCGCTGCTGAAGGCCGAGCTCGAAGTCGGCGCTGCCGGCGACGGCGTAGTTACCCTGGCGCGGGTCGAACGGGCCCTCGACGACGCGCAGGTTCTCGATGAGCTCAGGGATGATGAAGTGCAGGTCGGCGTAGCCGTTGCCGTGCAGGTTGCCCGACTCGTTGATGGGCACGCCCTCGGCGGTGAGCTCGATGTCCTGCCCTTCGCGGGCGTCGAAGCCGCGGAGGAAGATCTGGTCGGGGTGGCCCTGCCCACCTTCGTTGGTGATGAGAATGCCCGGCGCGAGCTTCAAGAACTCGGCAGCGTCTTTGCGCGGCACGACGCGCAGGCTGCCGACCTCGATGTGAAAGTCCGACGGCGCGGTGGCCTTCGGCACGATGCGCCCCATCACGCGGGTCGTGTACTCGGGCGGCTGCGGGCCCTGCGGCGACGTGCCGGCGTCGGAGTCGGGGCCTTCGACCTCGGGCTCGCCGGCGTCGACGGGCGGCGGCGGCGGCGGCGGCGGCAGCGCGACGTTGAACGTGATCTGCGTGCGGCTCTGCACCGTCTTGCCCTGGTGCAGCGCGGGTCTGAACCGCCACTGCTTCAGGGCGGCGGCGGCGGCCTCGTCCCACGCGTCGCCGGCCGACTCGATGACGACGATGTCCGAGACGGTGCCCTCTTCCGAGATGGTGAGCTCGAGCACGACGTGCTCGTGCAGCGGCGGCGGCGCGCCCGCGGGGGGCATCGCCTCGACGCGCGAGAGCACCTCGGGGGGCACGACCTCATCGGCGAAAGCAGCAGAGCTGAAACACAGCAGAGCGGCCGCGCAGAGCGGCCGGCGAGCACACATGGGAACACCGGGAGTTAGAGAAGAAGGCTGGCTACAGGCGCTGCTTCTTCTTCAGACCGGGGGTGAGCTCTTCGGGGCGACGCTCAAGACCGAGAGCGGCGGCGAGGCTTCGGCTGCCGCGAGCTCGACGTCGACGAACGTGACTGCAGCGACCGCGACCGGAGCCGCGGCGCGGAGCCGGGCCGGCGCACGCAGCAGCGCGACGGCGTCGCACTCGACCTCTTCGCGCAGGAGCTGGTGCCCGTGGGCGATGCCCGCCGAGCCGTGGCCGCCCTCGGCGCACTCGGGCTGGGCCTCGACGACCGCGCCGCCGTCGGCGACCGCGTGCGAGGCGAGCACGAGGTGCGCGGCCGCTGAGGCGTGGGCGAGCAGCAGCAGCAGCGCGAGCGGGCGTCGCATCGACAAAGCAGTGGTGAGCTACTCCGGGTGGGGGCTTTCGGCAAGTCGGTCACAACTCTGCAACAGGCGGGAAAACTCTCGGTGACGTGCGCTGAACGACATTGCAGCGGGCGGTGGAAGCGGTGAGATGCACCCCACCATGGCCACGATCCTGCTGATCAGTGAGAGCGCAGCGTCGGTGGAGCCGGTGAAGCTGGTGCTCGTCACCGCCGGTCACCACGTCTACTTCGCTGCCGCAGACGTCGATGTGCTCGAGGCCTCGAGGAACCAGCGCTTCGACGTGGCGTTGATCGATCTCGAGCGCGCCGATCTGTCGGGCCTCGCGCGCGAGACCGCGACGCAGGTCGTGCTGTTCTCGGGAGCGCCGGCCGACGTCACGCAGAGCCGCGTGCGCGAGTCGGGCGCACATGGCTACGTGCGCAAGCTCGGCCCCGAGCGCGTGCGCGACGATCTGCAGCGCTTCATCGGGTCAGCTGCGAAGTAGGCGGCTGACCTCGTCGCAGACCACGCGAGGGCCGCCGTCGAGCAGGACCACGCGCTTCGCCGCCTGCCGCGCGCGCTCGACGTGCGCCGCCGTAGCGACCGCGACGGGAAAGCGGCCGCGCACCTGGTGCGGCTCGGCGACCACCACGTCGTGGCCCAAGAGGCCCAGCGCCGACCTCACGACGTCGTGGGCCCCGCTGCGCTCTTCGATGAGGAGTATGGACGACACGGCCGCGCCCCACGTACCAGCGGGCGCGGCCGGATCAAGCCGAAAAGCCATCAGCGGTCGCTGATCAGTTGTTCACCATCACCGTCCACCCGGCCGTCCAGTCATCGGTGCCGACCGCGCCGACGAACGTCGCCGACGTGTCGAAGAAGCCGTCGTTCGGAGGCGTCGCCGCGCCGGTGAGCGCGGGCGAGCCGGCCTGCGGCTTCCAGTTCGGGGTCGCGGCCGTCGGAGCCGTGAGCTGCGGGTCGACCTGCCGGTTCGCGAGCGGCACCGCAGAGAGCGCGGCCGCCTCGTCGAACATGTTGTCGGGCATCAGCGTGAAGTTCTGCCAGCCGACGTTCGGGTTGCTCCAGAAGATGCTGTTCTTCACCTGCAGGGCGCCGCTGTTCCACTGCGAGGCCGTCGAGGCCTTGTCGACGATGATGCCGGCGCTGGTGAAGTTCGTGACGATGGCGTTCGCGAGCGTACCGGCGGTGCCCTCGCGGAAGATGATGCCGCGCGACGGGCCCTCGCTGGGCGCGGTGTCGGGGTTACGGCCGACGAGCGTGACGTTGTAGAGCGTCGGCGCCGAGCGCGGCATCAGGTCGTGGTTCGTGCGGTTGTTGTCGGCCTCGATGCCGTGGTTGCCGTAGCCGGTCAGCTGCTGAATGACGACGAACTGGGCCTTGCCCGTCCACCCCTGGTCCCAGTCGAGGCCGTCGTCGTCAGAGCCGGTGAGCACGATGTGCTTCAGGTTCGCGGTGCCGCCGAACAGCTCGATGCCGTCGTCCTTGCCGCGGTGCACCTGCACGAAGTCGAGCAGCGTCTTGCTGCCGCAGCCGTTGAGGGTGATGCCGTTGAGCTCGTTGTCGGCGGTGAGCGGGCGGCCGGCGAACTCGACGCGCACGTACTTGAGAACGCCGCACTCGTGCGTGTCGTCGGTGCCGCCGTACTTGTTGCGCGGCTCATCGGCGACGCCCTCGCTGTTGTTCTCGCCGCCCGTGACGTTGATGCGCGCCTTGCCGTTCATCACGAGGCCGCCCCAGTTCTCGATGTCGCGCGTACCGGCCTCGGCCGACGACGTGAAGACGATGGGCTTCTCTTTCGTGCCCTCGGCGCGCAGCTTGCCGTCGCGGGTGACGATCAGCGCCGACGAGCGGTCGCCGAGAATCGTGGTGCCCGGCTCGATCGTGAGCGTGCCGCTCATCACGTAGGTGAGCTGCTTCAAGATGTACGTCTTGCCCGTCTTCCACGTCGTGTCGGCGGTGATGTCGGCCGTGACGTCGATCTCGTTGGGCTCCATGTTCATGCCGCCGCCACCGCCGGTGCCGCCGCCCGGCGAGGGCGTGCCGCACGCGGCGAGAGCAATCACAATTCCCAGACTCAGCTTCTTCATGGCTTCGCTTCCTTCTTTGCTGCGGGGTTGAGCGCCCAAGAGACAGACGCGAAGAACTGCATGCCGGGCGCGGCGCGGTAGACCTCGATGGGGCCCTGCTGCAGCCGCACCGACTGGTTCAGCAGGTTCGACGCCGAGAGCTTGAAGCTGAAGCCGCCGGGCAGCGGCTGCGTGACCGAGACGTCGAGGCGATGAAACGGCTGCTCGAAGACGTCGGGGATGCGCAGCACGCCGACCTCCGAGATGCGCGGCCCGTATACGTTGTAGAAGACGCCGAGCTCGGTGCCGACGCTCGGCAGCTCGTAGGCGACGAACGCGTTCGCCACGTACGGCGACTGGCCTTGCAGCGCGCGCTCGTTGCTGGTCTGCAGCCCTTCGGTGCCCGACGCGTCGAGCTGCACGCGCGAGTACACGAGCGAGAGGTTCGCGCCGAGCTTGAAGTTCCAGATGCGCTTCCTGGCCTCGAGCTCGAGGCCGACGAGCGTGGCGCCGGGCGCGTTGCGGTAGCCGATGTCGTTGGTGCTGCCCGCCGAGACGATGACGCGCTCGATGGGGTTCACGAACTGCTTGCCGAACACGGTGGCGGCGAAGACGTCGTTCGAGTCGGGGAACCACTCGACGCGGGCGTCGCCGTGGTGAATGCGGGTCTCGACGAGGTTGGGGTTGCCGGTCACGTTGCGCCGGCGCACCACGTCGAAGAACAAGAACGGCGCGAGCTCGCGGAAGGTGGGCCGCGCGAGCGTGTACGAGTACGCGAGGCGCACGTTCAGGTCGGCCCGCGGCGAGAAGACGAGGTTCAGCGACGGCACGCCGTCGTGGTAGGTGCGCGACGTGCCGTCGACCGGGGCGCCCATCGTGGCGAACGGGCTGCCGGCGCTCAGGCTCTGCGACGAGCCCTCGTAGCGAACGCCGCCGATCGCGCGGAACCACTCGGTCGGCTTCCAGTCGGCGAGCGCGTAGCCGCCCCAGACGGCGAGCGACGCCTGGTAGCGATCGAACGTGAGCGTGGTCTCTTCGACGTAGAAGCTCGTGCCCGGCGTGTAGGGGCCGATGCGGTCGGGCACGAAGAGCTCCTCGGCGCTCTGCTGCTGCAGCTCGTTCGGCAGCGGCCCGCGGGGCATGATGCGAAAGCGGCGGGCGTCGAAGGTGCGCGAGTTGAACTGCCCGAGCAGGCCGCCCTTCAGCTTCAGCGAGCGAATGGGAATCGTGAGGTCGGCGGTGCCGCCGCCGGCGTCTTCGCCGAGGCCCAGGTAGAAGCGCTCGGCCGAGTTCGGCTGAAAGCGAATGCGGTCGCCGCCGTCGTCGCCGGTGAGCGAGCGCAGGTCTCGAACGTCGGGCTCGCTGCGGTCGACGCGGCTGTAGTTGAGCTGCCAGTTGACCTCGAGGCCGCGCGTGCCCGGCAGGCGGTGGTAGCCGCGCAGCTGGTTCAAGAACAGCTGCCGCTGCACGAACGAGAGGCGGCTCGACGAGGCGTCGGCGCCGGCCTGCGCGTCGAAGCCGAACGACTCGGTCGCGGTGGCCTCGTTGCTCGCGAGGAACACGCCCGTGTACGAGAGCTCGAAGCCGCTCGACTGCAGGCCGGCGGCGAGCAGCGCGCTGGTGCCGCCGCTGACCGCGCCGATGCTGGTCGAGGTGGGGCCGGTGCCGACGATGGTGCCGTCGTCGTTGACGGCGTCGAGCAGGCGAATGTCGACCGCGCGCTCGCGGCGCGACCACTGCAGGGCCGCGAGCCAGCCGAGCTTCAGGTCGCCGGTGCCGAGCTTGAGCGTGTCGCCGGCCTGAATGCCGAGCGTGCCCGACGGCAGGCCGTTGGCGAGCGACGGAGTCCACTCGTTCTTGAACGCGCGGCCGGCGGTCTCTTGCTGCTGCGAGGTGAAGACGCCGCGGCGAGCGAGCAGCGGCCCGTTGGTGGGGACCTCGGCGGGCATCGAGCGGCTGCTGTCGCGAAAGCCGAAGGTCTCGGCGGCGTTGAGCTTCGCGTCGGGCCGCGCGCGGAAGGTGTTGATGGTGTCGGCGGCGAGGCTCAGGCGCACCTTCAGCTCGAACGACGGCGGGTATGCGGGGGTGTCGAGGGTGAGCGAGCCTCCGCCGAAGGTCGCGGGCAGCTCGGGGGAGTACGTCTTCGCGACGCTCAGGTTCGAGATGAGGGCGACGGGGAAGAGGTCGAGCGGCACCGATGGCTCGTCGGGCTCGGGGCTCGGCATGAGGGTGCCGTTGAGCAGCGTCTGCGCGTAGCGGCCGCCGAGGCCGCGCAGGAAGACGTACCGGCCGTCGACGACGGTCGCGCTGACGACGCGCTTCACGGCGTCCGACGCGCTGGAGTCGGGCGTGCGCGCCATCTCTTGAGCGCCGACGGCGTCGCTGACGACCGCGGCCTTCTTGCGCTCTTGCAGCAGCGCGGTCTCGTTGCGCTTGTCGACCTTGGCCTCGACGATGACCTCTTGAACGACCTTGGCCTCGTTCGAGAGCTCGGCGTCGACGCGGGTGGCCTCGCCCTTCTTGACCGCGACGTTGTCGATGCGGCGGGCCTCGTAGAGCTCGTTGAAGATGCGAATCGAGTACGTGCCGGGCGGCAGCTTCAGCTTGAAGTTGCCGTCGAGGTCGGTGAGCACGCTCTTCTTGGGGCCGTCGACGACCTTCACGGTGGCCTCGATGAGGCCTTCGCCGGTCTGGGCGTCGATGACGCGCCCGGTGATGCCGGTGAAGCCCTTGGGCAGCACGAGCTGGGGGACCCCGGCGTCGGGGGCCAGAGGGGCAGTCGGTACACCGGCGTCGGGCTCGACGGGCGAGGGCTCGGGCGAGCCAGCGTCGGGCATCTCGACGGCGGGCTGCGGCGGGGCGATCGGCTCGGCCACCGCGACGTCGACCTGCGCGAGCGCTGCCATCAGAACGAGGGCCGTGAACACGGCCGGTGTTGTGCGCCCGGCCAGTGACGTGGTGACGCCGGAGCAGCAACATCTGCATCACGCGTCGGTCACGATCGTGTCTCAGAGAGAGATGACTCGGCGGCGCTTCGACCACGACTCCACACACGTCGCGCTGTGGGGTCAGGCCTTCGCGAAGATCGAGCCGGTAGACCGCGAGCCGATCATCGAAAAGCGTCAGCAGGAAAGCCGCGGTGAAAGACGCCCACGTGGACGCGCTCGCGCACGTGACCGTGGACGTAGCCGTGGGCGTGATCGTGGGCGTGATCGTGGGCGTGATCGTGATCGTGGACGATCACGATCACGATCACGATCACGATCACGTTCACGGCTACGTCCACGTCCAGGTCCACGTGCGCGTCCACGTAGATCTTGAGATCGTTCAAACGCAGATCAAGGCGACGCGCCCGACACTCCGCCCGCGCCCAGCTCTTCCGCCAGCACGGCGATCGTCTCTACTCCGCCGCCGCGCACGCGATCGAGCACGTCGACCGCCGTGCCGTACGGCACGTCTGCGTCTGCGTCGAAGAACACCACCTTGTCGGCCCGCGCGTTCAGCATGCGCACCAGCCGCGACGGCAGCTCGTCGAGCGCGATGCTCTCACCGTTCACGCGCGTCGTGCCGCCACGCTCGAGCCTCAGCACGATCGGAGGAATCGCGTCGGGCGGCGGAGGCGGCTGCTCCTTCTCGTCGGGCTTCGGAGGCACGTTCAGCCACAGCTGCTTCGACAGCATCGGCGTCACCACCATGAAGATGATGAGCAGCACGAGCACGACGTCGACCAGCGGCGTCACGTTCATCGCAGGCCGCACCTTGCCGCGCCGCCCGCCTCCGCCTGAACCGAGATCCATCGCCATGGTCGCTCAGCCTTTCTGGTTCGCCTTGTCGAGCACCTGCAGCGACACGCCCGGGAAGCCGAGGTCCTGGCATGCCTTGAACACCGTGCGCACCTTGCCGTAGCCGAGCGCCTGATCCGCCTTCAGCACCAGCCGCGTGTCGGGCTTCTCTTCGTGCAGCTTCTGCAGCTTCTCCTTCAGCGCCTCGAGCTCGACGGGCTCCTTCTCGAAGTACAGCTTCCCCTCGCGCGTGACCGTGACGGTCGTCGGCTCCATCGGGCTGTTGCCCTGGTCGGGGTTGAAGATCGACGGCAGCGCCACCGACACGCCCGCCTCGAGCTGCGGCGCCACCACCATGAAGATGATGAGCAGCACCAGCACCACGTCGACGAGCGGCGTGACGTTGATGTCGGCTTTGACCTTCGCGCGAGGCTTCTTCATGACCTCAGGCCGTCTTCCCGCCGCGCGCCTCGAGGAAGTCGAGCAGCTCGCCGCGCGCCTGGTCGAGCGCCCGCCCGATGCTCTCGGCCTGCGTCGTCAGCCAGTTGTGCGCCAACACCGCGGGAATCGCGACGAGCAGCCCCAGCGCCGTCACCACCAGCGCCTCGGCGATGCCGAGCGACACCGCGCCCAGACCGCCGCTGCCCTCCTTCGCGATGCCCTGGAAGGCGTCGATGATGCCGACCACCGTGCCGAGCAGCCCGACGAACGGCGCCACCGAGCCCACCGACGCCAGCACCGAGTGCCCGCGGCGAACGTCGGCGTCGAGCGCCTCGGTCTGACGCTCGAGCTCGCGCCGCGTCGCCTCGACCGGCGACAGCGTCGTCGACCCGCCCTTCTCGGCCTTCGTGTACGTCTCGAGCCCCTTGCCCAGCAGCGCGGCCAGCCAGCTGCCCCGCGTCGCCGCCGCCTCTTTCATCAGCGGCTCACGCTCGTCGCGCTCGAGCATCGCCCGCGCCTTCGCCGCGAACCGGCGCGACCGCACGCGGCTGCGCGCGTACATCACCATGCGCTCGAGGAACACCGCGAGCGCGGCGACGCCCATCACCATCAACGCGAGCGCGATGCCCATCGCGAACGGGCCCATGTGGCCGATGATTTTTTCCAGGTCGAACATGTCGGTCAGCTCCTCAAGCGAAAGGGGATCTTCACGATCCGGTACACGGCGATGGGTTGGCCTTCGAGCTGCGCGGGCGAGTAGCGCCACTGCTTCACGGCCGCGAGCGCGGCAGCGATGAACGGCTCGTCGCCCTTCATCACCTGAATGCGGCCCACGCTGCCGTCCTTCTCGATCACGACCTTCAAGATGACGACCGACTCCTGGCCGGCGGTGCGCGCCTCTTCCGGGTACTCGGGCACCGCGTTGTCGTCTTCGGCCTCGGGCGGCTCGGCCTCTTCGGGCAGGTTCATCGGCCCGTTCGCCGCCACCTGCGGCGCCGGCGACTCGGCCTCCTCGGGAGGCGAAGGCGGCGCTCCTCCCTCGGCCGGCATCACGCCCGAGCCCGTGCCGCCGGGCGCCACCTTGATCGCCGCGACCTGCGGCTTCTCAGCCTCCGGCAGCGGCTTCTTCGGCACCTCGACCGGCGCCACCATCGGAGCCGGAGCCGGCGCCGCCTCGGCCACCTTCGGCGGCGGCGGCGGCTTGGGCTTCGGCTTCGGCGCGTTCTCGATCTTCGCCGGCGGAGGCGGAGGCGGCGGCGGTCGAAACGACACGTCGACCGACTTCTTCTTCGGCAACAGCGGCCCCGCCGTCGAGATCGCCTTCGCCCCGATGAACAGCGCGATCGTGATGCAGAGCGCAGCGCCCGCAGAGACCGTCAGCCGCCGCGCCGCTCTCGGGTCTGCCGCCGTCTCGAACGCGTTGAACATCGCGACGAGCCTTGTACGCGCCTCGTTTGGCGGCTCCGTGAAAGGTGCGTCGCGGTTTCGTCACGGCTCTGCTCCGTCACGAAACTGTCACGCAAGAGTCGCACGACCTGCCCCGATGTCGTGCTTACTTGGCCGGCAACATGGCACTGCAAGGGCTCATCCGGTGGCTGCTCCCGAAGGAAGACCACTTCTACGACTACATCGAAACACAGGGGGCGCTGTGCCTCGACGCCGCCAACGCGCTCTGCGGCTTCAAGAACGGTCAGACCGCCGAGCAGGTGCGCGACGCCGTGCAGGTCATCGAGCACAAGGCCGACGACTACGTGCACAAGATGGAAGACGCGCTCGCCCGCACGTTCGTCACCCCCATCGACCGCGAAGATCTGCAGAAGCTCTCTTCCGAGCTCGACGACGTCGTCGACCTCACCAACCTCGCCGCCCGCGCCTGCGTCGTCTACGGCGTCGACCGCGCCTCGCCCGAGGTCTCGAAGCTGATGGACCTGCTCGTTCAGACGACCACCGTCATCAAGGAGTCGCTGCCCCGCCTGCGCAAGCACGACTACCAGGGCCTCATCGAGCAGAGCCGCGCCCTGCGCCAGCTCGAGAAGGACGCCGACGTCATCTTCCGCGGCGCCGTCAGCAACCTGTTCAAGAACCCGCAGATCGACGCGAAGGAGCTCTTGCGCGAGAAGGAGGTGCTCGAAGACATCGAGCGCGCCGTCGACCACTGCGACAACGTCGCAGACCTGCTCTCGAACCTGGCGGTGAAGCTTGGCTGAGGCCCGCCGATGCTGACGCTGCTCATCGCCGTCGTCGTCGCCGCCATCGTCTTCGACTACATCAACGGCTTTCACGACGCCGCGAACGCCATCGCGACCGTCGTCTCGACGGGCGTGCTGCCGATTCGCACCGCCGTGCTGCTCGCCGCCGTGCTCAACTTCGGCGGCGCCATCACCGGCACGGCCGTGGCGAAGACGATCGCGTCGGGCTTCGCCGACCCGGCCATCGTCACCCAGCTCGTCGTGCTCGCCGCGCTGCTCGGCGCGAGCGTGTGGAACCTGTTCACCTGGTGGTTCGGCATTCCCTCGTCGAGCTCGCACGCCCTCATCGGCGGCCTCGCCGGTGCCGTCGTCGCCCACGCCGGCGTGTCGGCTTTCAAGTGGGCGGCCCTCGGCAAGAAGGTGCTGCTGCCCCTCGTGCTCTCGCCGACCATCGGCTTCGTCGTCGCCTTCATCGTGATGGTCACGCTCATGTGGACGGTGCGTGGCCGCTGGGCCAGCGCCGCCCGCGTCGTGCTCGCGCTCGCCGCCGCCGCCTTCGGAGTCTGGGTCGTCATGCACCTCGGCGAGCTCGCCGACGCCGCGATGAACAGCACGTGGGAGACGCGCATCGCCATCGTGGTCGGCCTCTTCATCGCCGCGACCGTGCCGACCCTCTATGGCGCCCGCCCCGCCGCCGTGCAGCGCCAGTCTCGCAAGCTGCAGCTCATGTCGGCGAGCCTCATGGCCTTCAGCCACGGCAGCAACGACGCCCAGAAGTCGATGGGCATCATCACGCTCGCGCTGCTCTCGTTCGCCGCCACCGGCGGAGACCACTCGAGCCTGCCTCACTGGATGCTGCCGAAGGGCGACAACGTGCCGCTCTGGGTGATCATCGCCTGCGCCGGCGCCATCGCGCTCGGCACCGCGGCCGGCGGCACGCGCATCATCAAGACGATGGGCACGAAGATCATTCGCATCACGCCGCTGCAGGGCTTCGCCGCCGAGACGAGCGGCGCGCTCACGATTCTCGCGGCCTCGCACCTCGGCGTGCCGGTCTCGACCACGCACGTCATCAACGCCGCCATCATGGGCGTCGGCGCCAGCAAGCGCATCTCGGCGGTGCGCTGGGGCGTCGCGACCAACATCCTCGTGGCGTGGGTGCTGACGCTGCCGCTCTCGGCCGCCCTCGCCTGGGTGATGATGAAGCTGCTCGCGGCGCTACTCGGCTGAGGCGCCGCGCAGCCGGCAGACCGTGAAGGCCTGCACGATGGCGTGGGCGACGTCGCGCCCCCAGGCGCACTGAGAGACGCAGCGGCCGCCCTGCAGCTCGAGCGCGACCGTGGCTCGAAAACCGCCGCGCCGGTCGCCCGACAGCGTCACGTCACACGAGCTCACCGGGCACGCGCGCTCGGCCTTCTCGAGCTCGGCGTCGATCGTCGACATCAGCCGATCGTGCCCTTCGAGAATTCTGCTGCTCACGTGCAGGGGCACGCGGCTGAGCGAGGGCCAGGTCATCGCGAGAGACGCTGCACGACGCGTTCCGCGCCGAGTCTACCCTCGAGCCCTGCAGCGCGGCGCGAGAAAGCACCGAGCCGTAACGAACAGGCAACCCCCGTTACGAGACGGTGCGCCACGGCTACTCGGCGAACCCCGGCACGAAGTGCTTCGTCTCGGGCACCTGAGACAGGGCGCACAGCGTGTTCCACGCCGAGTCGGTGAGGGCGCCGTAGCGCTTCATGCAGTCGCCTTCGCGAATGGGCTGGCTCACCAGGTACTCGGTCGCCTCGTTGCAGCCGGCGCGCCCGATGTGGCCTTCGACGATCGAGACGTCGGGCGCGAGCGCCCGCAGCGACGTGACCACCGGGGCGCCGGCCTTCTCGGCGCAGAACTCGACCCAGCCGTCGTTCACGCAGCCGGACTCCTGCGTGAAGCTGAACTTTGCCATGTCGCAGAGAATGCGCGGCGTCTCGCTCGGCGCGGGTGTCTCGGGCTTCTGAACCGGCGCGGGCTCGGCGGCGGGCGGCGTGTCGATCAGCTCGGCGGGCGCGGCGTAGCAGCTGCACATCAGCATCGAGAGGGCGAAGGTCGATCGCATGCGTGAAGCAGTGGACACCCGGATCTGCGGCCGCGCAACTTCTTGCTACAGGTCTGTCGCTAGCGCCGGGTCATCACCAGCACGACCGACACCCCGCCCCCGCTCGTGCCCTTCGGCATCAGCGAGAGGTGCGCTCCGGCGCGCTCCCACAGCGCCCCGTCTTCCGAGCGCCGCCAGCCCGCCTTCGGCAGCTGCGACTCGTAGAAGGCCGAGACCTCGCTCGTCGTCGTGCCGCGCGCGCTGAACGCGATGATGCTCGAGCCCTCGTCTTCGAAGCGCGTCACGCTGCTCGCGCCCGGGAACAGGGGAGCGAAGTCTGCCCCCGCGGGCGGCCGCTTCTTGCCGAGCGCCGCCTCACCCAGCAGGCACGTCGTGGTGCCGTCAGCCTCGGGCGAGAGAATCGCGCTGTACGAGATCAGCGCGCGCCAATCGAGGCCCGTCACGTGCGGCTCGGCGATGTGCCGCTTCTGTACCTCGGCGACGTAGAACCCCGCCTCGCGAAACGCGCTGCCGAAAAGTGACAAGAGCTGCTGCACGCCGAGCCTCGAGCGAATCACGTGCAGCCGCACGGGCACTCCATCGGCGCGAACCACGTCGGGTATGTCGACCTCGCTGACGAGCTCGGGCTTGGGCCAGAAGAACGGCGTCGGCTTCGCGCGCGGCTCGGGCGCCCCCGCCACGAGCAGCGCGCACGCGAGCACCGTCACGGCCGGCATGGGTTCCCCAGCCAGCAGTCGGCCCGCGGCGCGTCGTAGCGGTTGTTCGTCGGCGCCTGAAAGGGAGTCGTCTCCCACAAGAGGTCGCCGTGCGAATGCACGACGGTCTCGGTGTACGCGCCGTTGGAGCTCTCGCCGCCGCGGAAGCTCATGTAGAAGAAGTCTTCGTCGATCGGGCTCGAGCCGGCGACGAGGCTCGCGAGCCGTGTCGCCGCCCCCGCGTGCGGCGCCGGCGTCGCCGTGTAGATCGACTGCACCTGGTCGTAGTACCCCTGGTTCGCGCAGGTCGTGCCGCCCTCCCACGCGAGCGCGCACTCGCGGGCTTCGCTCTGGCCGACGTAGCCCCACTCGTCGAGCAGCATGGCGAGCCGGCCGCTGCAGGCGCCGCCGCGCGGCCTGCCGATCGCACAGACCGGAATCGTGACGCGCCGCAGATGAGGAGCGCGCGACAGGTTGCCGTCGAGGAACGTGCTGGGAATGCGGATGGCGGTCACGTTCGCCTGGCCTTCGCACGCGATGCCCATCTCGCCGCCGGGGTACGTGCCGGTCGAGAACGGCATCGCGCCCGAAGGCTGCAGTCGATCGGTCACGTCGAGCGGCCGGCAGCGGGTGAGCGAGTCGGTCGCCTGCGTGAACACGAGGGTCGTGGTCGCGCCGCTCGAGCGCAGCGCGTCGAAGTCGAGGTAGCGGTCGTTCGTCTTCGTCTCGGCGAAGCGGATCGCGTTCTGGTACTCGACCCACGAGTGCGCCGTGACGTCGTGCATCTGCTGCGACGTCGAGTCCCACATCGCGGCGTTCACGGCCTCCTGCACCTTGAGCGTGATGTGCCCCAGCTCGGCGAAGTGGATGCCGAAGATCAGAATCGTCACGAACACGAAGATGCCGAGCGCCGCCTCGACGAGCGCCTGCCCGCGGCTGCGCGGCCTGGCGTGGCTCGAGCTCACGGCTTTCCCGTTCGGGCTCCGCTGCTCGTCAGCACGTCGAACCGCTCTGCTGTTCGCCCTCATGGCACCCCCCGGTAGCCGCGCGCGACGAGCAGATCGTAGACGGCCGCCGCCTCGGGGTAGTTCGCCGAGATGAGCCTCGCGCTGGCGTCGCGATCGACCGGCGCCAGCGTCGCGCGCCAGAACGGGTTCCACAGCGTCGGCGGCTCGACGAAGCCGCCCCCGCCGGTCTGGAGCGTGGGCCGATGGTAGTAGACGAGCGCCGCGCTGAGCGCGATCTGCTTCGAGAGGTCGGCGCCCGCCGGCGTGCGAAAGCTGCCCCGCGGGCTGCCGTTGTCGAACAACGCCCCAGGCCGCGAGCGCGCGAACTGGAAGCTGAAGAACAGCGCCCATGGGTCGGCAGGCGCTGACCGGTAGTTGCGCTCGAGAATGGCGTACAGCTTCGGCTGACCGAAGTCGTTGTTCGGAGGGTTCGTGAGCAGCGCGTTGTTGTAGGCCATCGTGCCGCCGACGACGGTCGGGCAGCCGGGGTCGGTGAGCGGGCACGAGAGCAGCGTGTGTCGCACGGACTCGGGCCGGCCAACGTCGAGCATCGCGTACGCGTGCCGGTCGGTGAGCACCTCGCGCGCCGACGACATCACGAACGCGCTGCTCACCACCGCCGAGGCCGTGCACCCGCCGACCTGAATCAAGACCGTGCCGCCGTGGTCCTCGGCCCAGGCGCCTTCACCGTCCATCGTGGCGAAGCGCTGCGCGCGCTCGGCGGGCACTCCGGGCTGCAGCGTGCCGTACCAGGGGTCGTCACCGAACCCCGAGCCCCCCCCGCTCGAGTTGACGATCGGCGCGAGCGACGACGTGCCGCCGGCCGTCGTCGCGGCCGCGCGATCGGTGGTGAAGACCCAGCCGCGGCTGCCCATCACGACCGAGAGAAACGCGCGCCCCTGGGCGCCCACGCACACGGCGCCGACCGTGCACCCGGGGTCGACCTCTTCCATCGTCTTCGCGTCGCCGAGCGTCGGCGCGTCGAGCTCGGGGCTCGCGCGGCGGGCGATGCGGGCGACGAGCTGCTGATCGTCGAGCTGACGGGCGAGCAGCTCGTTCGTGTAGTAGTCGACGGTCGCGCTGCGAATCGCGCCTCCGAGCGCCTGGTGATCTCGCGCCTGGCTGCCCGAGTCGTCGTCCGCGACCTCCCAGGCGGGGTTCGCGAGCGTGGCGGCGGCGAGCAGCGACGTCGCCGCGGCGCCCGCACCGCACGACGAGAGCGCCGCCGCGACGGCCGGCGCCGAGCCGCGAATGAGCCCCGACCAGCTCACGAGGCTCTCGGTACCGAGCAGCGCCACGAAGTGCGCCGCGCGGGCGCGGTTCATCACCGCGATCATGTTGAACGTGCGCGCGGTGGCGACCGCCTGGCTGTAGGCCGCGGCGTCGGCGACCATGATCGCCTCGGTCTTCTCTTTCGCGCGCATGCCGACCTGAAGGGTGATGAGCACCATCAGGGTGAGCAGGATCAGCGTCAGCGCGAAGAGCACCAGCGTCTGACCGCGCGCTCGCCGGCTCATGGGCCGCACCAGGGGTTCGCGAACTCGCCCCGGTGCGGCGGCGTCATCATGCGCATCGACGCCGTGACGCGAATGGGGAACATGTACGCCCCCGAGCCCGCCCAGTTGTTCATGCTGTTGCCGAGCGGGCCGCCGGGCCACGGCTCGGTGGCGAAGCTCGACGTCGTGCGCCACCCCGCGTTGCCCTGCGTCGGCATCAGCGGGTTGACGTCGTCGTACGCGCGCACGTTGAAGTGCGCGAGGAACATCTTCGTCATCACCCAGTCGGCGAACGGGATCTTGAGGCGGTACCAGTAGATCATCCGCACATCGAGGCGCTCGAGCGTCGGAGGCTGATCGAACCGATTGTCCTCAGCAGGCGTCGCCAGAATTGCGCTCGCGAGCGGTGCCTCGCGGAAGATCTCGACGATCTGCCCGTTGTGCTGCGGCGCTCCGTCGCGGTACCGGTTGTTGCGCCGCGTGAAGAACGCGTTCGCGAGCGTCAGCGGCGAGTCGACGCGCGTGATCGACGGCAGCAGCGCCGTGATCGCCGTGTGCAGCATCGCGTCGCAGTTGCCGTGCATCAGCGCGCCCGCGCGCGTGGCCTTGAACACCGCGTGCTGCGCCAGGATCCGCGCCTGCAGCAGCATGAAGAGCTGCAGCGTCCCCAGGATCAGGAACACCACGAGCGGCATCGTCAGGCTGGCCTCCACCGCGGCCTGGCCGGACTGTCTGAAATCCGGGCGCTCCACTCGTTGGACCTCTGCACACTTCGGGCGGGGAACTGCGCGCAGATGATACTCCGCTGCCCACAGAGGCGATGCCTCGCGGGCCAGTTGACCGACGAGAACCCGCGTGGGCAGCCCCCTGTAAACCGGCACGCGACGGTCCGCAGCTCACGCGCGCGGCGTCAGGCGCCGCGGATCAGGTCGACCGCCGCGAGGAGCGCCTCGGGCGTACACGGCATCTTCAGGTCGACCGGCGCCCCGGGCTTGCCGAAGCCCGAGACCGCGTGCCGCAGCGCCGCCACCACCGAGAGCGCGAGCATCAACGGCGGCTCGCCGACCGCCTTGCTGCCGTGAATGACGTCGGGCTGCGCGGCATCTTCGAGCAGCTTCACGTTGAACTCGGCCGGAGCGTCGCCGAACGCGGGAATCTTGTACGTGTCGGGCGAGTGCGTGAGCAGGTAGCCCTTGTCGTTGAAGAGCACCTCTTCGCACGTGAGCCAGCCCACGCCCTGAATGAAGCCGCCCTCGACCTGGCCGCGGTCGATGGTCGGCACCAGCGACGCCCCCACGTCGTGAAGAATGTCGACGCGCCGCAGCCGGTGCTCGCCCGTCAGCCCCGAGAGCTCGACCTCGCTCACCGCCGCCCCGTACGCGAAGTAGTGAAACGGTCTTCCGCGCCCGGTCGCCTTGTCGTACTGAATGTCGGGCGTCTTGTAGAAGCCCGTCGCCGACAGCGGCACCTGCGCGAGGTACGCCGCCTGCGTGACGTTACCGAACGGTAACGCAAGCTCGGGTCGGCTCTGCAGAAACACCTTGCCCCCGGCGAACAGAATGTCCCCCTGAGACTCGGCCGGCACGCCGAGCAGCCGCGCCGCGACCGGCCGCAGGCGCTCGCGCAGCGTCTCGCACGCGTGCTTCACCGCGGCGCCGTTCAGGTCGCTGCCGCTCGACGCCGCGGTCGCCGACGTGTTCGGCACCTTGTCGGTCGCCGTCGTCATCGCACGCACGTCACGCGGGGGGATGCCGAGCTCGTGCGCGCAGATGGCCAGCATCTTCGTGTGCAGACCCTGCCCCATCTCGGTGCCGCCGTGGTTCAGCTGCACGGTGCCGTCGGAGTAGAGGACCACCAGCGCCCCGGCCTGGTTCAAGAAGCTCGTCGTGAAGCTGATGCCGAACTTCACCGGCGTCACCGCGATGCCGCGCTTGCTGTGCTTGTGCGCCTGGTTGAACGACTCGATCGCCGCCTTGCGCGCGAGGTAGCCCGACGACGCGAGCAGCTCGTCCCACAGCCGCGGCATGCGGTCGTGGCGAACCTCCTGGTAGTACGGAGTCATGTTGCGCGGGCCGTCGCCGTAGAAGTTGTGCTTGCGCACCTCGGCCGGCTCGAGCTGCAGCACCTCGGCGGCGCGGCTCATGATGGCCTCGATGACGGCCATGCCCTGCGGGCCGCCGAAGCCGCGGAAGGCGGTGTTCGATGGCAGGTTCGTCTTCGCGACGCGCCCGGTGAAGAGCAGCGCCGGCACGAAGTACGCGTTGTCCGAGTGGAAGAGCGCGCGATCGAGAATCGCGCGAGAGAGATCGGTCGAGAACCCGCCGTCCGAGAAGAGCTCGAGCTTCAGCGCCCTCAGCTCGCCGGCCTTCGAGAAGCCGGCCTCGTACCGCGTGAGAAACGGGTGGCGCTTGCCGGTCTGCGCCATGTCCTGGTCGCGGTTGAGCCAGATCTTCACCGGCCGCCCCAGCTTGCGCGCCGCCAGCGCCGCCATCGCCGCGAACGGAGCCGCCTGCGTCTCTTTGCCGCCGAAGCCGCCGCCCATGCGCGGCACCTCGACCGTCACCAAGTGGCGCCCGACGTGCAGCACGTGCGCGACGATCGCCTGCACCTCGCTCGGGTGCTGCGTGCTGCAGAGCAGCCGCAGCGAGCCGTCTTCGTCGGGCAGCGCGAGCGTCGCCTGCGTCTCGAGATAGAAGTGGTCCTGACCGCCGGTGCGCACCTCGCCCTGCAGCCTGACGTCGCTCTTCCACAGCTCGGCGTCGACGTCGCCGCGCCGCATGACGTGCGGCTCCGACAGCCACGAGCTCTGCGCGATCGCCTGCTCGATGGTGGTGATGGCGGGCAGCACCTCGTACTCGAGCTCGACGAGCTTCGCGGCGGCGCGGCACGCCTCGTAGCTCTCGGCGACGACGACGCCGATGCTCTGCCCCATGAACAGCACCTCGCCCGTCGCGAACAGCGGCTCGTCGTGAACGACCGGGCCGACGTCGTTGAGGCCTGGCACGTCTTCGGCGAACAGAACCGCGTGCACGCCGGCCGCCGCGCGCGCCTTCGTCGCGTCTCGCTTCACGATGCGCGCCCGCGCGTGGGGGCTGGTGATGACGTGGCACACCAGCATGCCCGCCGGAGCCGGCAGGTCGTCGACGTAGCGGGCCTCACCGCTCGTGTGCTTGAGCCCGCTCTCGTGCAGCAGCGGCTGGTGCAGCGGCGTCAGCGGCTCCTCGACCTGGCCTTCGGGCGGGGCCCCGGGGCGGGCCTGCTCGCGCTGGAGCTGCTCAGCCACGCGTCACCTCGTAGGTCTGAACCGTCGCCGCGTGGCGGGCGGCGAGCGGCGGCGCCGGCACCACCGATGTCTCATCGAAGAAGCCGCGCAGCAGGTTCGCCGCGACCTTCGCGCGGTAGCCGGCCGACCCGCGGTGGTCCGACAGGGGCGTGAAGTCTTCGGCGAGCTTCGGCAGCGCGGCCTCGACCGTCGCCAGAGACCACGGCTTGCCGAGCAGCGCCGCCTCGGTCTTCACCGCCCGCTTCGGCGTCGCCGCCATGCCGCCGTAGGCGAGCTGCGCGCGGATCACGGCTCCGTCGGCGCCGACCTCGACGAGGAAGCCCGCGGCCACCGTCGAGATGTCGAGCTCGCGGCGCTTGCTGACCTTGTACGAGACCGCGCGAGCGCCCGGCGCGGGCTTCGGCACCTCGACGAACGCGAGGATCTCTTTGGGCTGCAGCGCCGTCTTCCGGTAGCTCAGGAAGAAGTCCTCGAGCTTGAGCTTGCGCTCGCTTGCACGGCTCGCGAGCACCACGCTCGCGCCCAGCGAGATCAGCGCGGGCGCGAGATCGCCGATGGGCGAGGCGGTGCACAGGTTCCCGCCGACGGTGCCGCGGTGCTTGATCTGCCGCGCTCCGAAGTAGCGCGTCATGCGCGCGAGCGACGGCAGGCGGTCTCGGCACCACTCTTCGAGGTCCGAAATGCAGACGCCCGCGCCGATGCGGAAGCCGCTCTCGGCCTCTTCGAGCTTCTTCAGCTCGGGGATGCCCTCGAGCGACACCAGCAGCGGCGGCTTCGCGAACTTCTTCGTCACCTCGAGCGAGAGGTCGGTGCCGCCCACCACGAACCGCGCGTCGGGCACGAAGTCGAGCACGTCCCACAGGGCGCCCATGCGCACCGGCGTGAAGAACCTCTGGCCGTCGACGTCGAGGCGCAGCTCCATCGACTGCGGCGCCGCGCTCGCGAGCCCCTCGGCGAAGCGGTCTTTCGGGCACGCGCCCGCGACCTGCTCGGCCGCCGTGCGAATCGGCCGGTAGCCCGTGCAGCGGCAGAGGTTGCCACAGAGCTGATCGTCGAGCTTCCAGCCGTCGCGCTTGATGTCGGGCCGGTAGGTCGCCTCGAACAGCGACATCACGATACCGGGCGTGCAGTAGCCGCACTGGCTGCCGAGCGCCTTCGCCATCGCCTCTTGCGCGGGGTGGTAGGCGCCGTCGCCGCCGCGCAGCGCCTCGACCGTCAGCACCGTCTTGCCCTGCACCATCGGCATCAGCACCAGGCACGAGTTCACCGCCCGCCAGTGCGGCTTGCCGTCGAGGCCGGTCTCGGCGATGGCCACCGTGCACGCGCCGCAGTCGCCCTCGGCGCAGCCCTCTTTCGTCCCGGTCAGAGACAGCTTGTCGCGCAGGTAGCGCAACAGCGTCGTCGTGGGAGACAGCTTCGGCTCTTCGAGCCAGCGGCCGTTGAGGTTGAAGCGGAGGCGATTCAAGTGTCGGGCCGTCTTCTACCCCATCGCGCTCGCGTCCAGCGAGGGCGCGCAGCGGGGCCCCGCAGATCATGCGCCGAGCGCACCTCGCCGCGGGGGAAACACGTTGATCCTGATGTCGCCCTGTGTTGTGCATGCCCTCGCATGTCAGCCCCCGGGGTCCGCATCCGGCTGGTGTTGTACGCACCGCACGGCACCGGAGCCGTCACGCTCCTCGACCAGATTCGCGCGGGCCTGCCCGCCGCCGAGGTGACCGAGCCGCGCGCCGTCGACCTCGAGGGGCCCGCCGCCAAGACCTTCGACTACAACTCGAAGATGCAGCTGAAAGGGCAGACGCTCGAGTGGGTCGTCACGGCGTGCGACGGCCAGGCCCACTCGATGGCCGCGCGGCAGACGCTGCTCAAGGGCGTTCACGGCGTGCTCTTGTTCGCGAACACCGCGGCCGACGTCGGCAACCTCGAGAGCGCCCTGCAGGGCGACTTCGATCAGATCGCCGGCAAGAACTACGCGCTCGTCGTCATCGCCGCCGACGCCGCGGCCGCGAAGGGTCACCAGCACCTCGTGAGCACGGCCGAGCCGCCGTTCATTCAGCGCGAGCTGATGAAGGCCGCCCTCAAGGTCGCCGCCGCCTCGATGTGACGTGAAGCGGCTCGCCGACACGCTCGACGCCGTGCGCTCGACGCGGTCGCGCAAGGCGAAGGTGCAGTCGCTCTCGGCGTTCTTCCGCGCGCTCGAGCCCGCCGAGGTGCCCATCGCCGCGCGCCTCGTGCTCGGCGAGCTCTTGCCGCCCACCGACCCGCGCCAGCTCGGCGTCGGGTGGGCGCTCGTCGCCGACGCCGCCGTGGCGGCAGCGGGTGACGCCGCCTCGATGGCCGAGCTCTCGAGTCTGTCTCGCGCGCGCGGCGACCTCGGCGACGGCGCGGCCGACCTGCTCGAGAAGCACGGCGGCGCCGCGCACCCGGGCCTCACGCTGCTCGAGGCGGGCGCCCTCATCGAAGCGCTGGCCTCGACCGGCGACCGCGGCGACCGCACCCTCGCCGTCACCGCGGCGCTCAAGAAGGCACGCCCGCCCGAGGCCGCCTACCTCGTGAAGGCGCTGCTGGGCGAGCTGCGCATCGGCGTGCAGCTCGGCATTCTCGAAGAGGGCATCGCGGCCGCCTTCGAGCGCCCGCTCGACGAGCTGCGCAAGGCGTCGGCGCTGCTCGACATCGGCGCGCTCGCCACGGCGGCGCGTGACGGCACGCTCGCGAAGGCGACGGCCCAGGTCGGCGTGCCCGTGAGCTTCATGCTCGCGACGCCCACCGAGGCGGTGAAGGCGCCGCTCGACCCCGAGCGCACCATCGCCGAAGACAAGCTCGACGGCATTCGCGCGCAGGCGCACGTCACGGGCGAGACCGTGCGGCTGTTCGCGCGCGGCCAGGGCGAGGTGACGCACGCCTTCCCCGAGGTGGTGCAGGCGCTGAAGGGGCTGCCGCGCGCCGCCATTCTCGACGGCGAGGTCATCGCGGTGCTGCCCGACGGCCGCGCGCGCCCATTTCACGTGCTGCAGGCGCGCATCGGCCGCAAAGACCCGCCGCACGACGTCGTGGCGAAGGTGCCCGTCGCGTACGTCGCCTACGACCTGTTGTTCGACGCCGAGCCCGTGCTCGAGCTCGGGTGGACGCGGCGGCGCGAGCGGCTGGTCGCGCTGCTCGAGGGCCGCGCGGTGCCGCTGAACGCCGTGCACCGCCTCGACCCCAAGGCGCCGCTCGAGCCGCAGATCGAGGCGCTGTTCCAGGCGGCGCGCGGGCGCGGCAACGAGGGGCTGGTGCTCAAGGCGACCGACGCGCCGTACGAGGCCGGCCGCCGAGGCAGCGCCTGGCGCAAGGTGAAGAAGGCGGGCGGCACCCTCGACTGCGTCGTCACGAAGGTCGAGTGGGGGCACGGCAAGCGCACCGGCGTGCTGTCGGACTACACGTTCGCCGTGTGGGATCAGGGCGTCTTGAAGGACATCGGCAAGGCGTACAGCGGCCTCACCGACGCCGAGATCGCCGCGCTGACGAGGCGCTTCGAAGCGCTCACGCTCGAGCGCCGCGGCGGCCTGCACGTCGTGAAGCCGGTCGTCGTCATCGAGGTGGCGTTCGACGGGCTGCAGAAGAGCAAGCGCCACGCGAGCGGCTTCTCGATGCGGTTCCCCCGCATTCACCGCGTCCGCGACGACAAGCGCCCGGAAGACGCCGACACGCTCGACGCGGCCCGCGCCCTGTTCGAGGCGCACGTCCAGAGCGGCCACCGCGAGGGCTAGCTTCTCGATTCGCCGCGGAATCGGTGTAGCGTTCGCTCCGATCGGATGACGGACGGGGAAAAGATCCTCCGCGAGCTGACCGCCCGCGCCCCCGAGCGGCTGCTCGAAGAGCTCGGCGAGCTCGCGCGGCGCATTCGCGCCGGCGAGGCCCTGCGCCGGCCGCGCGTCACCCTGCACATGGCCTCGGCGCGAGATCTGTCGGGCTTCGTGCTCGACGTCGGCCACGAGGCGAACCAGCTGACCGTGCTGCTCCACACCCCGCCCGACTGGAACGTGGCCCACGTGCCGATGAAGGGCATCGAGGCCGTCACGGTGCACGACGTCGTCGGCCTCTCGCGCCCTCCCGCCGACGCCCCGCCGGCTCCGTCGCGCCTCGAGCTCAAGCGGCGCCTCGCCGGAGCCGAGTCGCACCTGCAGGTTCAGGTCGGAGCCCCGATCTCGTTCACCCTGCCCGAGACGCTCGAGGAGGGCGACCTCGAGCCTCTGGGCGCCCTCGTCTCGGCCCTCTCGGAGGCGCTCGGCGAGGTCACCCGCGGCGAGAACGTGCGCATGAGCCTCATCGCGAAGGTGAAGCGCGTGCAGCTCGCGGTGGGCGAGCAGCCGCACGTCACGCTCGTCGGCGACGCGCTGACCGTGATGACCGTCTCGGCTCACGCGCGGCGGCTCGCCCCGAAGATGCTCGAGCGGGCGATCGAGGCGGCCCTCTAGGAAGATCATGGCGGACTCAGACAAAGACGACTCCGATGAGGTCACGGCGCTCAAGCCGACGACCCTGAACGTGGTCATCACCGGGGCGAGCTCGGGCATCGGCGCGGCGCTCGCGAAGACGCTCTCGGGCGAGGGCCACAAGGTGACCCTCGCGGCGCGGCGCGAGGGCAAGCTCCACGCGACGGCGCGCGAGTGCAACGGCAAGGCGACCGTGGTGCCGACCGACGTGACGGTGCGCGCCCAGGTCGAGGCGCTGCGCGACAAGGCCATCGCGGCGATGGGGCACATCGACGTCTGGGTGAACAACGCCGGCCGCGGCATCGGCCGCAAGGTGCAAGACCTCACCGAAGACGAGCTCGACGACATGATCCGCATCAACTGCAAGGCCGCGCTCTACGGCATGCAGGCGGTGCTGCCGCACTTCCTGCAGCGCAAGGGCGGCCACATCATCAACGTCTCGTCGGTGCTCGCGCGCGTGCCGGTGGCGAGCAGCCGCTCGGCCTACAGCGCCGCGGCCGCCGCGCTCGCCGCGCTGACCGCGAACCTGCGCATGGACATGACGGCCCAGTGCCGCGACGTGCGCGTGTCGCTGGTGCTGCCGGGCCACGTCGGCGAGACCGGGTTCTTCGACGCCGTGCTGGGCAGCAAGCTCGCGCCGGCGGGCAAGCTGCCGGTGCAGACCGCCGAAGACATCGCCGACATCATCGGCGGCATCATCGAGCAGCCGCGCGCCGAGGTGTACACGTCGCCGGTGCTGCGCGGCCTCTTGCGGCAGTACCAGGCCGACCTCGAGAGCTTCGAGGTCGCGATGTCGCCCTCGTCGGCGCTGCAGGCGCCCGGGCTCGCGGGCCTCGCCGAGCGGCTCGGCGCAAAGCCTCCGACCTGAAGCCGCGCGCGTCGTCACGCGTTCATCTCGGGCGATCGGCTCCTGGCCCTCGACGCTCGAGGCGCTATGCTGCCGCCGCTTGGAGACCCTCGGTAACCCGACCTGGTTCGGCCGGTATCGCCTGACCTCGCGCATCGCGACGGGCGGCATGGCCGAGGTCTACGTCGGCCGGCACATCACCGAAGAGGGCAACTTCGGCCCGATGGTCGCGGTGAAGCGGCTCTTGCCGCACCTCATTCGCGATCAGGCGATCGTGCGCATGTTCCTGAACGAGGCGCGCATCACCGCGCAGATCGAGCACCCCAACGTCGTGCGCATCGTCGACCTCGGGCACGAGTCGGGCGAGCCGTACATCGCGATGGAGCTGCTCGACGGCCACACCTTCGCCGACCTGCGCGAGAAGGTCGCCGACGACGGCAAGCGGGTGCCCATCGGCATCACGCTCTACATTCTCACCGAGGCGTGCCGCGGCCTCGACGCCGCGCACCGCGCCGTCGACGAGCGCGGCCAGCCGCTGCGCCTCGTGCACCGCGACTTCACGCCCGACAACATTCACGTCGGCTTCAAGGGCGAGGTGAAGGTCATCGACTTCGGCGTCGCGAAGACCGCGATGTGGGGCGCCGGCACCGAGCCGGGCACGCTCAAGGGCAAGTTCTTCTACATGTCGCCCGAGATGATCCTCGCGAAGCCAGTCGACCACCGCGCCGACGTCTTCGCCGCCGGCGTCATGCTCTACGAGCAGCTGTGCGGCCGCCGCCCCTTCACCGGCAACAGCGTCGACGAGGTCGTGATGCGCATCGCGCAGGGCAACCCGCGCCCGCCGCACGAGCTCGACCCCGCGGTGCCGACCGCGCTCGAGACGGTCTGCCTCAAGGCCGTCGAGCACGACCCCGACAAGCGCTACCAGACGCTGCAAGAGCTCATCGAGGCCATCAGCGCGATCGGCGGCGAGGCCCAGCTCGCCACGAGAGAGGCGACGGGCGAGTACGTCAGCCGCACCTTCCCGCAGAACAAAGATCAGAAGCGCGACACGCTGCGCAAGGCGCGCGAGCTCGACCCGTCGTACCCCGGGCCGCCGTCGCCGTACGCGGGCTCGCCGATCTCTCCCGGGGCGTCTCCGTCGCTCGCTCCGACCGAGCCGCCTTCGTCGGCAACGCACGCCGAGCCGCCAGCGGCGCCGAAGATGAAGCCGGCGGCGCCGCCGATGGACCCGGCGGCGAGGTCGAAGCTCGTCAGAGGCGCCGCGCTGGTCGGCGGTGTGCTGTTGCTCAGCGTCGCGGTGACGGCGGCCGTCATCTTCCGGCCGACGATGTCGCCCGAGGAGGCGCTCGCGCAGGCGCAGCTCACGAAAGAGCCGAAGGAGCGCACCTCGCTGCTCGAAGACCTCGTCGAGAAGGGCGCGAGCCCCGAGCAGCTCGAGCAGGCCGGCAAGCTGCTGCTCGAGGTGAAGGCCGGGCCCGGCGCGGCCCGCCTCGCCGAGGCGTGGCGCACGAAAGAGCCCGGCAACGGCAAGGCCTGGCTGCTCGAGGCGCGCGCCGCGATCCTCACGCGCAAGGGCAAGCGCGTCGAGACGGCGCTCGAGCAGGCGCGAGATCTGCTGAAGGGTGACCCCGAGCCGTACGTCGTGATGGCCGAGTTCAAAGAGACCCTGGGCGAGCCGATGCAGGCGCTCGAGGCGTGGAGCTCGGCGCTCTCACGCAAGCCCGACGAGGTCCGCTACAAGGCGCGCATCGGCTACTGGCAGTCGCAGGCGGGCCAGCTCGACCAGGCGCAGGTGACGCTCGGCCAGGTGTTGCAGAAGCAGTTCGACCCGGTCTCGGCCGCCGAGCTCGGCTTCGTGAAGTTCCGGAAGGGCGACCCCGGCGGCGCGGCGCGGCTCTTGAAAGACGTCATCAAGAAAGAGCCGTCGTCGATGGCGGCGCACTATTACCTGGGCGCGGTGCTGTACCAGCAGCGCGACGCGAAGGCGGCGAAGGCCGAGTACCTCGAGGCCGACAAGCTGGCTCCGACCGACTCGCGGCCGCTGGTCGCGCTCTGCGAGATGGAGGCCCAGACCGCGAGCCCCGAGCTCGAAGAGACGAAGAAGCTCATCGTCTCGCGCTTCGAAGACGGCAAGAAGCTCGTCGCGGCCTGCGCCACGCCGCCGGCGGCTCCGAAGGAAGAATGAAGGGCCGGGCGCTCATCATCAACGCGGACGATCTCGGCTACGAGCCCGAGGTGACGCGCGGCATCGTCGAGGCGATGCGCGAGGGCGTCGTGAGCTCGACCACCTTCATCGTGAACGGGCCGCACTCGGCCGCGGCCGCGCAGCTCGCGAAGGGGCTGAGCGTGGGGCTGCACCTGAACCTCGCGCGCTGGCCGAAGCTCTCGGCGAAGGGTGAGTGGGAGGAAGCGGCGGCCGCATCGCTCGACGCCGCGGCGGCCGCGAAAGAGACGCACGCGCAGATCGAGCGCTTTCAGAAGCTGATGGGCCGCAAGCCGACGCACGTCGACGTGCACAAGCACCTGCACCGGTACGCGGGGGTGCTCGAGGGCGTCGCGAAGGCGGCGGCGCAGCACCGGCTGCCGGTGCGGTCGATCGACAAGGCGATGCGGGCGGGGCTGCGCAAGCACAAGGCGGCGACGAACGACCACTTCCTCGGCGAGGCCGACGCCGGAGGCCCCGCGTACTGGACGCTCGAGCGCCTCGAGAAGGGCCTCGAGGCGCTGCCGAAGACGGGCGTCATCGAGCTGATGTGTCACCCGGGCTACGCGCCGCGGCTCATCGAGAGCGGCTACTCGGCGCAGCGCGAGGTCGAGCTCCAGACCTTCACGAACCCGTCGGCGCGCGCGTGGCTCGAGCGGCTCGAGGTGACCCCGGTCTCGTGGGGAGCCGCCTTCACCTGAGCAAAAATGGGGACAGGCTACTTTTCTGCGCAACGGCGCAAGCGCCGTGCCGCGTTGCGCAGAAAAGTAGCCTGTCCCCTTTTTTGCGCAGCTAGAAGGTCGCGACGAGCACGCGCGCGTCGGGGCCGCGCCAGGCCGCGTCGCCCGGTGACGGCGGCTGCTGGGCCGGCGGCGGAGCGGTGTCGCGGCGCTCGAGCTGCTCGAGGCGCTTCTGAATCTCGTCGCGCCGCTCGGCGTTCTCGCGGCGAAGCGCGAGCGCGGGGAAGAGGCGCACGAGGCCGATGGTGAGCAGCACTCCGCCGGCGATGGCGGCGACGACTCCGACGCCGCCCATCACGATGCCGACCACGGCGAACACCGACGCGGCGGTCGACGCCGCGGCGTTGTGGGCGGCGAGGAAGATGACGACGCCGGCGACCGCGACGACGCCGCCGATGATGAGGGCGGCTCCGCCGACCGAAGTCAGCACGACCGGCGCGATGAACGCGGTGCGGGTGGGCTCGAGCCGGGCCTGCTCAGCGAGCAGCTGCTCGTGCGTGAGGTGCGAGACGGGCACGTTCGAGAGGTCGGGCGCCTCGTCGGTCAGCGCGCCGGCGTAGTGCGACGTGTCGATGGTGGCCAGGAGGCTGAAGGCAAGGAGCGTGACCGTCATGACTCACCATTCCGCGTCGCACGCGCGCTGAAAGCAAGCGCGTCGTTACGTGTCGATCGAGCGCATGTCGGCGTAGCGCTGGCCGGCAGCGGCCCCGAGGCGGTCGAGGGTGCCGAGCTCGTCCGAGCTCAGCTTCAGCTCTGTCGCGCCGGCGTTATCGTCGAGGTACTTGCGGCGCTTCGTGCCCGGGATGGGCACGACGTCGGCGCCGCGCGAGAGCAGCCACGCGAGCGCGACCTGCGCTGCCGTCGCGCGCTTCGCGGCGGCCACGCGCTTCACCTCTTCGACGAGCGCGAGGTTGGCCTTCAAGTTCTCGCCCTCGAATCGAGGCAGCCGCTGCGCCCTGAAGTCGCCGGCGCCGAGCGACTGCGTGCTCGTGATCGCCCCGGTGAGCAGGCCGCGGCCGAGCGGGCTGTACGCGACGAAGCCGATGCCGAGCTCGCGAGTGGTCTTCAAGATCTCGGCTTCGACGTGGCGCTCGAAGATCGAGTACTCGGTCTGCAGGGCGCTGATGGGGTGCACGGCGTGAGCGCGGCGAATCGTCTTCGCCGACGCCTCGGACAGGCCGAGGTACCGCACCTTGCCGGCCTTCACGAGGCCCGCCATCGCGCCGACGGTGTCTTCGATGGGCACCTTCGGGTCGACGCGGTGCTGGTAGTACAGGTCGATGACGTCGACGCCGAGGCGCTGCAGCGACGCGTCGCACGCCTTGCGCACGTAGTCGGGGTGACCGTTGAGGCCGACCCAGCTGCCGTCTTCGCGGCGCTCGTTGCCGAACTTGGTGGCGATCACGACGCGGTCGCGCTTGCCCTTCGCCCAGCCGCCGAGCAGGCGCTCGTTGGTGAACGGGCCGTACATGTCGGCGGTGTCGAAGAAGTCGATGCCGAGCTCGAGGGCGCGGTCGAGGGTGGCGAGCGACTCGGCGTCGTCGCGCGGCCCGTAGAACTCGCTCATGCCCATGCAGCCGAGCCCCAGCTCCGAGACCTTCAAGCCCTGCTTCCCCAAAGTGCGGTGGTTCATGGGCGCCGAAGGTAACAACGCCGGCGCCGCGCGGCTCGCCGTTATTCAACCCTCTGCGTGATGCCGCGGTGGCTCCCGAACGCTCTGACGCTCGCCCGCATTGGCCTGGTGCCGGTGTGGCTGGCGCTCGCCCTGTCGATGCGGGGGCGCGCGCTGGACGGCGGTGAGGTGCACCGGCTGCCGATGGTGCTGCTGCTCCTCGCGATCGGGGCGACCGACGTCGTCGACGGGCTGCTCGCGCGGCGGTTCAAGCTCGAGACGAACCTCGGCGCGACGCTCGACGCGGTAGCCGACAAGCTGGCGTCGTTCGTGGCGGTGACGTTTCTCACGTTCATGGCGACACCGGCGTTCACGCCGCTGCCGGTGTGGCTGTGGGTCGCGCTGCTCGCGCGCGACGCGCTGCTCGGCACGGGCTGGTTGTGCGTCTGGCTCAAGCACCGCGAGGTGCACGTGAAGCACGAGTGGCACGGGCGGAGCGCGACGCTGCTGCTCTTCGCGATCGTGGTCGCGGCAGCCGCCGGAGCGCCGCGCGGGCTCGTGAGCCTCGGCTGCGCCGTGGTGCTCGCGCTGGTCGTGCCGGGCACGTGGGCCTACATGCGCGAGGGCTGGCGCCAGCTCACCGCATAGCCACGAACAACGCTACGCCCGCGCTGGCTCAGCTCGCGGACGTGGACGCGCTCGCGGACGTGGACGCGCTCGCGGACGTGGACGCGCTCGCTCACGTACGCTCACGTGGACGCGCACGTGGACGTGGACGTGGACGTAGCCGTGATCGTTGTCGTGATCGTGATCGTGGACGGCCTCGAGCGGCGCAGCAAGAAGCCGATCACGATCACGTCCACGTCCACGGCGACGACCACGTCCACGTGCGCGAGCGCGTCCACGTGCGTCCACGTGCGCATGCGCGAGCGCGTCCACGTGCGCGAGCGCGTCCACGTGCGCGAGCGCGATCCACGTGCGTCTGCGTTGATTGCGGGGGGCCTTTACGCCTGGGGCGTCTCGCGCTTGCTACCCGACAGCTCGGCGAGCACGGCGTGCAGCTTCTCGAGCTCGAACGGCTTGTCGACGAGGCGGGCGCTGAACAGGTCGGCGTGGCGACGCACGCGCTCGGTGAAGGTGCCGCCCGAGAGGAAGCCGATGCGGCCCTCGAGCTGGGGCCACTCCTTGACGACGCGCTCGTAGAAGTCGACGCCGCTCATGCCGGGCATCATGAGATCGCAGAGCACGACGTCGAACCGGGGCAGGTCGCCGCGCGCGAGGGCCTCGACGGCCGAGGTGCAGAGCTCGACGTCGTGGCGCCGGCCGAGCAGGCGCACGAGCGACTTGCCGACGAGCGGCTCGTCGTCGATCACGAGAATGCGCAGGCGCCGTGCCGGCACGTCGCGGTCGCGCTCGGGGGCGGGCACGACGGGCTCGACGGCCGGCGTCACGGGCAGGTCGACGCGAAACGTCGAGCCCTGACCGACGACCGACTCGACGGTGAGCGTGCCGCCCAGCTGCTCGACGAGCGTGCGCGAGATCGAGAGGCCCAAGCCCATGCCCTGCCCCACCGCCTTCGTCGTGAAGAACGGGTCGAAGATGCGGCCCAGCGCCTCGGGCGCGATGCCCGTGCCGTTGTCGCGCACCTCGACGCGCACGCGCCCCTCGTGCATGCGCACCGTGACGCGCACGAAGTTCTCTTTCAGCGGCCTGCCCGGCGGCATCGCGTCGGCCGCGTTCATGAGCAGGTTCACGAACACCTGGCCCAGCCGCGACTCGTTCGCCCACACCGGCTGCACGTGCCCGAGGCTCTTGTCGACGATGCACCGGTGCTTGAGCTGAGTCGACACGATGCGCAGCGAGACGTCGACCACGTCCGAGGTGTCGACCGGGCTCGCGCGCTCGTCGCCCGCGCGCCCGAGCGTCTTCAGATCGCGCACGGTCTCGGTGATGCGCACCGCGCCGGTGAGCGCGTCAGACAGCGCGGCCTCAACCTCGCGCAGCTCGCTCGACGGCGTCACGCCCGCGCGCACCTGCGCCACGGTGTCGCGGGCGAGCCGCACGTTGCCGGCCACGAACGCCGACGGGTTGTTGATCTCGTGGGCGACGCCGGCCGCGAGGCGCCCGAGCGCCGCGAGCCGATCAGAGAGCGCCGCCTGCTCGCGCGCCTTCTCGAGGTCGGCACGCGCTGTCGCCAGCGCCGCCGCCGAGCGCTCGTTGAGGCGCTCGTACAGCGTGGCGAACGTCGCGACCGTCGCGAACATGAGCAGGTAGTTCCACGCGGCGCTGCCGCGGCGAGCGTCGAGGGGCAGCTCTCGGCCCGGCAGCCACGGCTCGAGCACCATCATCGCCACGACCGCGGCCGCGCAGACGATCGCCCAGCGCACGGCGTTGCCTCGGCCCCCGAGCAGGCTCGCGAGAATCGGCACGACCACGAGCCACGTCATCGACGCCGACGTGATGCCCTCGACCGAGCCGGCCGCCAGCGACATCACCCCGACCGTGACGCTCAGCACCAGCGTCGTCGCGAGGGTCAGCGAGCGGGTCGCGCGCAGCACGAACGGCGCCGAAAACGCGACGGCCGCACACGCGAGGTCGACCACCGCGATGATCGGCAGGCGGTACGCGAAGAGCGCGAGCGCCGCGAACAGCGGCAGCGTCGCCGAGAGGAAGAAGCCGATGACGACCGTGATCTGGGCTCTGCGCGCCGAGACGGGGTCTTTCGCCAGGGCGTCGGGTACGAACCGGACGTCGAGCTGCTGGAGCAGGCCAGGAATCCGCGATTTCGGTGACATCGAAGGTTCCGAGCGTACCAGCCGCCGCCCGAAGAATCACTTCCGGGGGCGCAGCGCCGGAACCGGCCGCCCTTCGCTGCGATCGGGCGGAGGGATGCCGAGCATCGACGCGAGCGTCGGGGCCACGTCGCGCGGGTCCATCAGCGCCGCGTGGCGGCCGCCGGCCACGTTCGGCCCCAGCACGTACAGCGGCACGCGCCGGTCGTAGACGTTGCCCGACGCGTGATCGGTGCCGAGCGGGTGCGGGGTCTCGGTGAACACCACGAAGGGCTGAAGCTCGACGAACACCGGCCCGCAGCGGCCCTCGTACACCGAGCCGCGCGACAGCGTGTTGTCGGAGCTCTCGGGGCCGTCGGTGCGCACGGCGCGGCGCACGCCCTTCACCGCCTGCAGGTTCTTGCGCGTCACTTCGACCATCGCCTCGCGGTCTTTGTCGTTGAGGCCGTAGAGGTCGAGGAAGACGACGGGCGGCGACAGCCCGAGAAACCGCTTCTTCTGCTCGGCGCTCATGCCCTGCGCGGTGTCGCGCAAGAGATCGACCTCGAGCAGGCGCCCTCCCGGGATCTTCTGGGGCTTGAGTGCCTCGGCGAGCGGCGCGGCGCCGTGATCGGCCGTCAGCACCATCGCCCAGCCGCCCTTGCCGAGCCGCTTGTCGAGCTCGGCCACCAGCCGCTTCAGCTCGAGGCTCGTGCGCTCGATGATGTCGACCTTCTCGACGCTGCCGGGGCCCCACGCGTGGCCCGAGTAGTCGGTCGCCGAGATCGAGACGAGCAGGAGGTCGGGCTGCTCGTGCTTGCCGAGCTCTTCGCCCTCGAGCGCGGCCATCGCGAACGAGACCGTGTCTTCGACCGAGTGCGGGGTGTAGCGGTACGCGCGCTTCTGCTTCTCGGCCGGCACCGCCATCAGATCGTGCGGAAACGTCGTGCCGAAGCCGTCGGGGCTGTCTTCGCCCTCGCGCGCGTCGGGGATGCCTCGCTTGCCCACCTGGGGCAGCGGCGACCACTTGCCCGAGGCGAACGCTTGCGCCGGGCGATCGGCGAGCTTCTCGGCCCACGGGGGCAGCACGTCGGCGTAGGCCTTGCTCGTCGTCCACCGGCCGACGTCGTGGTCGTACCAGATGGCGAGATCGGCCGACGGCCCGCCCATCAGAATCGCCGCCCGGTCTTTCAGGCTCACCGACACGACCTTCGACTTCGCGCTGCGCGACTTCAGGGTGTCGCCCAGCGTCGGAGCCATCAAGAAGCGCGCGCTCTTGCCCGCACCGGGCTTGCCGCCGAGCACCGGCATCGCCGGGTCGTCGACGCAGTACGTCTTCTTCCCCTCGGTGAACCAGGTGTTCGCGCAGATGCCGTGCACCGAGGGCAGCGAAGAGGTCGAGAGCGTCGCGTGGCCGGGCCCCGTCTCGGTGCCGACGTACGGGTACAGCGCGTCGAAGTGCGCGGCGCCGCGGGCGATGAGCCCGCCGAAGTCGGCCTCGCCGTCGATCGCCAGGGCGTCGAGGTCGCCGCTGCCCAGCTGATCGACGACGACGAGGACTCCCAGGCGCGGTGTCTTCGTCGAGGCCGTGTGCGTCGAGGCCGTCTGCGTCGGGGCGGGCGCAGCGGCAAGCACGACGGTCGCGGCGACGAGGAGCGTCATGAAACACGTCTTGATGCCATGCGAGCCCGCCCTATGCCAGCATGCAGATTCCCCGTGTTCAGACCCGCTCCCCACATCGAGAACGTCCGCTACGCGATTCGCAACATCGCCGTCGAGGCTGCACGCGTCGAGGCCGCCGGCAAGCGCGTGCTGTACTGCAACATCGGCGACCCGCTGCGGTTCGACTTCGCGACGCCCCCGCACCTCGTCGAGGCGGTGACGCGCGCGATGCGCGACGGCCACAACGGGTACGCGCCGTCGGCGGGCCTGCTCGCGGCGCGCACCGCGGTCGCGAACGACGCGCAGGCGCGCGGCATGAAGCAGGTGACGCCGGCCGACGTGTTCATCACGGCGGGGGTGAGCGAGGCGATCGATCTTCTGCTCACGGCGACGCTCGAGCCGGGCGACGAGGTGCTGCTGCCGTGCCCCGGCTACCCGCTGTACGACGCGATCGCGGCCCGGCTGCACGCGAAGGCGGTGCCGTACCACCCCGACGAGTCGAAGGGCTGGCAGCCGGTCGCGCGCGAGGTCGAGTCGCGCGTCACGCCGCGCACGCGCGCGCTCGTCATCTGCAACCCGAACAACCCGACCGGCGCGACGTACTCGAAAGAGACCCTCGCGGCCCTGCTCGACGTCGCGCGCCGCCACCGCCTGCTCGTGCTCGCCGACGAGATCTACGACCGCCTGCTCTACGGAGGCGCCCACGTGCCGATGGGCACGCTCGCAGACGGCGTCGCGCTGGCGATGCTCAACGGTCTGTCGAAGGCGTACCTGTGCCCCGGCTGGCGCGTGGGCTGGCTCGCGTTCGTGAACCCCTCGCTGACGACCGACCTCGCGCGCGCAGTGCAGCGGCTCGCCGACGCGCGCCTGTGCGGCCCGGCGCCGGTGCAGCACGCGGTCGAGCCCGCGCTGTTCGGGCCGCAGGGCCACCTCGCCGAGGTGATGGCGAAGCTCACGCCGCGCAGAGACCTGATGGTGAAGCGGCTCAACGCGATTCCCGGCATTCGCTGCGTCGCCCCTTCAGGCGCGTTCTACGCGCTGCCGAGCCTCGAGCTGCCGGGGCTGACGAGCGACGAAGACTTCGTGCTGCGGCTCTTGCGCGAAGAGCAGGTGCTCTTCGTGCACGGCTCGGGCTTCGGGCAGGCGCCGGGCACGCACCACTTCCGCGTCGTGTTCCTGCCGCCGCTCGAGGTGCTGGGCGAGGCGTTCGAGCGCCTCGAGCGCTTCGTCAGCCGGTGGGGCGCGCGCTGAAGCGGCGCATGTTGCCTTCGGTGCGGCGCCCGTCTTCTTCGATGGTGAAGCCCGCCGCTTCCACGGCGCTCTCGGTGGCGCGGTTCGGGTGGCAGCCGCCGGCCACCGCCGTCCACGCGGGCTGAACCCAGTCTTGAAGCCGCGCGCGCCACGGCACGTGCGAGCGCACGTGCTCGAGCATGCGCAGGGCGCCGCCGCGCTTCAGCGCCCGCTTCACCTCGCCGAGGCCCTTCGCGGCGTCGGGCACGCTGCAGAAGACGAGCCCGCTCACCACGGTGTCGAAGGCCCCGGCTCTGAACGGCAGGGCCTCGGCGCTGGCGCGCACGAGCGGCACGTGAGGAGCGCGGCGCTTCGCCTTCGCGAGAGCATCGGCCGAAGGGTCGAGCCCGACGACGAAGGTGTCCTGCGCGTAGAGCGGCAGGTTGCGGCCGGTGCCGCAGCCGATGTCGAGCACGCCGCCCTTGGCGCCGCGCACGAGCCACAGACGCCAGGCCTTGAGGCCGGTGGCCTCCATGAGGGCGCACATCGAGTCGTAGAGGAGGGGGATCTGCTCGACACCGCGCATCGCGGGCTCGATAGCATGGTAGACGGGCGGCATGCGTCCTCTCCTCCTCGCGGTGATGTCGTGTCTCGCGGTGATGCTGTGCAGCTGTGGCTCGGGAGCTTCTCCGGAGCTGTACAAGCTCGTGTTCGACTTCGTGATGGCGCCGTCGAGCTGCTCGGCGACAGCGCCGGCGACGGTGACGAACCCGGGGCCGCTGGCGACGGTGAACGCCGAGGTGTGGGACGGGCCCGAGGGCAAGGCGTACCTGACGCTCGAGAGCGGCACGCTGACGGTCGACATGGGCGACGCCCCGACGGTGACGGTCACGGCGGGCATCGCGCTCGAGGGCACCGCGGGCGCGGGCGGGTGGACGTTCTCGACCGACCGCACGACGACCACGACGACGCCGATCATCGGCACGGTGAACACGACGAAGACGCACGCCTCGATCTCGTTTCCGCGCGCGGCCACCGCGAAGGGCACGATCTCGCTGTCGAGCTCTCAGACCTGCACCGGCACGGGCTGCCCGAACACGATGCCCACCTGCAGCATCGACGGCGCGGGCGTGCGCGTCACGCGCCTCGCGGTCAACTACGAGAAGGAGCCTTGAGCACCGCGGCCTGATCGATCGCGAGATCGATCGCCCGCGCGCTCGCGGCCGACAGACGCAGGAAGCGAATACCCAGGCCCTGCTCGGCGACCTGGCCCCTCGCGATCCACCGGACCTCGCCGACCGCCTCGACCTTGCCGGTCGGCAGCTCGAACTCGACGTGAATCTCTTTGCCGAGGGGCACGAACTGGGGCGTCGCGAGGAACAGGCCGATCTCAGACAGGTCGGTGATGCGGCCGCTCAGGTTGGTGGCGGCGCCCGCTCCGCGGAACTTCACGTCGATGGAGACCCGCTTCGCCTGCCTTCGCGCCCGACTCACGCGTTGTTTGATAACACGTGTCCATGCCCAGCCAGCCCTCGAAGAAGCTCGAGAGCTTCAAGAACCCCGCTCCCGACCGCGACTACGAGATCGCGTTCGACTGCCCCGAGTTCACCTGCCTCTGCCCGCTGACCGGCCAGCCCGACTTCGCGCGCTTCACCATTCGCTACGTGCCCGACGAGAAGTGCGTCGAGCTCAAGAGCCTCAAGCTCTACCTGTGGAGCTACCGCAACGAGGGCGCCTTTCACGAGGCCGTGACCAACAAGATCCTCGACGACCTCGTGAAGACCGTGCGACCGCGCAAGATGACCGTCGAGGGCGACTGGTTCATTCGCGGCGGCATCGCCACGAAGGTCACCGCGACCTACGAGCAGGCGCGACGCCACCGGCCCTGACGCCTTTCTCCCGGGCCAGGCGGCGCAAGACATGTCTGGGTGACGTCACGCAGGCGTGACGGGTGCGTTCGAGTTGTGCGCGCGGTGAGAGTGCGCATCACCATGACGAACCCCAACTTCAAACGTCGCACCTTCTTGCAGGCCTCCGGCGCGATCGCGCTGCTCCGCTGCGGTCCCGGGCTCGACGTCGAGATCGAAGACGAGCTCGGTCAAGACCAGGAGGAGCTGACCGCCACCTTCACGGTCGACACCGCGCGCTTCCCGCTCGGCGTGATGGCCGGCGAGGTGACCGCCGACAGCGTCGTCTTGTGGACGAGCTTCACCGGCACGACGCGGCCGATTCTGCGCGTGTACGAGGTGCAGGCCGGCGGCAACGTGCGCGTCCACTCGGCCCAGGTGCGCGACGCCGAGATGTCGGACGCCGGCTTCATTCACGTGAAGGTCGACGGCCTGAAGGCGAACCACGTCTACCGCTACCGCTTCCTCGTCGACCCCGGCGCGGCGAACAAGCAGTACCGCTGCAGCCACCTCGGCACTTTTCACTCGGGCCTCGCGGCCGGCTCGCGCGCGACGCTGACGTTCGCGGGCATCGCGTGCACGAACCCGGCGACGGGCGAGCGCGAAGAGAACGACGACGGCATCGGCTTCAAGGTGCTGAACGACGCGTCGAAGCGCGACGACCTCGACTTCATGCTGCACCTGGGCGACCACGTGTACGCCGACTCGGCGAACACGCGCGCCGAGTACCGCGGCGTCTACGAGCGCCAGTGGAGGCGCGTCGGCATGCGCAACCTGCACAAGTCGACCGTGATGCTCGAGATGTGGGACGACCACGAGGTTCACAACAACTGGTCGCCCGGCGACACGAGCGAGGCGCGCTACCTCGCGGCGCGCGGCGCGGCGCTCGAGCACCGGCCGATGAAGCTGGCCGACCCGTCGAAGTGGTGGCGGTCGTTCAAGTTCGGCGACACCGCCGAGCTCTGGCTGCTCGACGTTCGCAGCGAGCGCAAAGAGGGCAGCGTCGGCAACCCGCTCGACGGCTCGAACCCCGAGCAGTACATCTCGAAGAAGCAGCTCGACTGGCTGAAGCGCGGCTTGAAGGCGTCGACGGCGGTGTTCAAGTTCATCTGCACGCCGCAGCCGATCACGAACTGGCCGGGCGTGCCGACGAAAGACGCGTGGGAGAAGTACTCGCTGCAGCGCGCCGACCTCTTGCGCTTCATCAACGGCGACACCGCCGACGGGCTGACGAAGTCCGAGCGGCGGGGCGTGTTCTTCCTCGGCGGCGACGTGCACATGGGCTCGTACGGCCACGTCGGAGCGCCGGGCTCGAAGTTCGACGCCATTCGCGAGATCGTTGTCGGCCCGGGCGGGGCGGCGAGCCCGAACGGCGGCGTCGGTGAGCTGCGCAGCAAGTTCATGGGCGCGGGGAAGCAGTTCTCGCTCGTCACCGGGCGCAACAACTACACCGTCATCAAGGTGAACCCCGACGCGACGGGCCGCGGCGGCACGCTCAACGTGCGCTTCGTGGGCGTGAACGCCAACGGCGGCCGCGACGTGTTCTTCGAGAAGACCGTCACGATCTAGCAGCGAACGACCCTCTCGCTGCGCCGGGCAGGCTCGTCACTGCGCTCCTCACCGGGCTGACAAGCACAGCTCTGGTGCTCGCTTCGCGCGTGCCCGGCTCGCGTCGGTCTCGTTCGCCTCGCGACGGCCCGGTACCTGTTCGGTGCTCCAGCCCCAGCGCGTAGGGCCATCACCCGCCCCCGTCCAAGCCCCTTGGCCTTCCTTTCCCAGCCGCGCCGCAGGGGAAGGGAAGGCTGAGCGGCGCTCGCGCTGGGAGCGAGGCCGCGGGCGCTCTTTCAGACTCCCGCGGTCACGCGGTACACCACGCCCTTGCCCGTCACGGCGTAGCCGGGGTCCGTCGCGTCGAGCCACAGCGCAGCGCCCTTCGGCAGGCGCGTGCCGTCGACGACCGCCTCGCCCTCGACGCAGAGCAGAATCTCGGGCCCGCGCCGCTTGGGCGCCACCGCGCCCTTCTCGAGCGACAGCCGCGACAGCCGGAACTCGGGGGCCGGCACGTCCCACACGTCTTCTTCGCGGTCGCGCCGCGCCGTCACGACCGGCACCGAGCCGAGCTCGTACGAGAGCGTCGCGAGCAGCTCGGCGACGTCGACGTGCTTGGGGGTGAGGCCGCCGCGCAGCACGTTGTCGCTCGAGGCCATCACCTCGACGCCGAGGCCGCTCAGGTACGCGTGCAGGTTGCCGGCGGGCAGGTACAGCCCCTGCCCGGGCTCGAGCGTCACCGGGTTGAGCAGCAGCGTGAGCAGCGCCCCGACGTCGCCGGGGTACTTCTTCGCGAGCTTGAGCGCGAGCGCGAACTCGTCGCCCTCGCCCTGCACGCGCTCGAGCGCCTTCGTCACCTGCCCCATCACGTCGGCGCGCTCGGAGTCGTTCATGCCGAGCAGGCCGTGCACCACGCCCTGCACGCCGACCGCGTCGGGCCAGCCCTCGAGCATCTGCACGGTGCTGCGCAGGTCGCGGCACTGCAGCTTCTCGAGGCGCGCCGCCATCTGCTCGGGCGTGCGGAAGCCGCACAGCGCTTCGAAGCGCGTGAGCGCGACGATGAGCTCGGGCTTGTGCGAGCGGTCTTTGTAGTTTCGCCGCGGGTCGCCGAGCGCGATGCCGGCGGCCTGCTCGCGCTCGAAGCCGGCGACGGCCTGCGCCTCGGTCGGGTGCACCTGGAGCGAGAGCGGCTCCTCGACGGCGAGCACCTTCAGCAGAAACGGAAGGCGCGGCCCGAAGCGATCGCTCAGGGGCTCGCCGAGCGCCGCGAGCGGGTCGGCCGCGATGTGCTCGATGAGCGTCTTCGTGGCGAGCTTCGACGGCGCCACCGGGTGGGCGCCGAGCCAGAGCTCGGCCTCGGGCTGGCCGGTCGGCGCGCGACCCTGAAGCTGCGCGAGCGCGCTCTTCGAGCCCCACGCGTACTGCTGAATTGCGCCTCGAAGCAGCTCCATCGCGAGCTCTTCGTCATAGCCACAATCGCGCGCGTGGGCTTATGAAATCAGGCCATGACCGTCGAACGCTACGAGGAGGCGAAGCACTACGCCGATTTCAAACGCTGGTACCAGCAGCGCGCGGGCGGCGCAGTCGGGCCCGAGTTTTTGCCGAAGGTCGGCTTCGTGGTCCCCGGCGTCGCGATGGGCTTCCTCTACCAGACCGACTCGAAGCTCGCGCTCATCGAGGCGCTCGTCGCGAACCCCGAGGTGTCGGCGGTCGAGCGAGGCCTCGCCATCGACGACGTCGTGCTCGCGATCGTCACCGAGGCGAAGGCGCTCGGGTTCAAGGCGCTCAACGGCCAGACCGATCTGCCCGTGGTGGTCGAGCGCGCGAAGCGGCACGGCTTCGTTCACGACCCGACCCCGTACACCACCGTCATGCTGCTGATGTAGCAAACGAAAAGACCCTGCTCGGCAGCTGCGCCGAACAGGGTCTCTCGAGCACGAGGGCGGTCGAACAACGACCGTACTGCTGGGAAGCGTTTAGACCGTCGCGTACGACTGGGCCTGGTAGTAGGCCGCCTGCGTCGCGAGGTTCTGGCGCGCCTGCTCTTCCACGCGCTGGTCGGTCTGCTTGTTGTTGAAGATGCGGTCGGCGACCTGCTTGATGATGTCGGCCACGCCGCCCGAGCCGCCGCCCTGGCCGGTGACCGCGCCGAGCACCGTGCTCAGCAGGCCGTTGCCGGTGCCCGAGAGCATCTGACCAGCGCCGGGGATGAAGCTCGACAGGGCGCCGGTGATGGCGCCCTTCAAGCCGCCGCCGTCCATCAGGCCCTTGATCGCACCGCCAATCGCCATGCCGACCGGGCCGCCAATGGCACCGAGCACCATCGGCGCAACCGTCTTCACGATGTTCTTGAAAAATCCGCCAATTCTTCCACCCATGGTGTGACCTCCAGGCTACAGGTTCTTGCTGGGCTTATCGGTACCGAGTTCTTACAAGTTGCGAAGCAACTCGATTTAGCCGCTCTGACGCTCAGAACTTCTTGAATTTACCCGAGGTTCTCTCGCGCTCCAGATCGGCTTTGAGGTCGCTACGGACTTCGTCGGGCTTCGCGGTGGCGGCGGGCTCGGTCGGGATCACGGCCGGCGCCTGGCCGGTGACGCGCTCGCGCTGGCTCTTCGGATCCGCGAACTTCGACTTGGTCGAGATCTCCATCGCCTCGACGCGCTCGTCGAAGAACGCCTTCACGTCTTTGAGCTGCGGCGGGTCGATGCCGGCGGCCCGGAGCTCCTCGTCGGGCACGATCGTGACCGTCGGGTCGAGGTTCGGGTTCGCCGCGAACTTGAGCACCATGGCGACGTACTCGTCGAACGGCATCTTGAGCGACTCGGCGATCTTCTTCGTATTGGGGTCGGCGAGGATCTTCGCCTTCAGCGCCTCGAACTCTTCTGGGGTCGGCGGCTTTTTCGGTGGGGCCATGGCGTAAAAGCGTACGCCGAAACGATGCCGAGCGACCACTTGAAGTCGCGGTCTTTCTGGCTCCGCGCCGCGGGCAGCCTCGCGTTTCGCCTCGCGGCGTACGACGCGATGGTGTTCATGGCGCTCTGGGCCGAGGCGCGCGCGGCCCCCACCCTGCCCGACCCGCTCGTGGCGGCCGTGCCGTTCGTCGAACTCGTCGCGCGCTACAACTACGTGCTCTGGCTGCTCGCGTACGTGCCGATCGCGCTGGTGCTCCTCAAGCGCGACGGCGAGCGCTTCGTCCGCTACATGGTGAGCGCCGGGCTGCTCGCGCTCGTTCGCGGCCTGTGCATTCTCGCGACCGGCCTCGGCCCCGTGCACGGCCCTGATCTTCACGCGGGCATGAGCGCCGACCAGCGGTGGAGCGCCTTCCTCACGCTCGTCACGCCGCTCGGCTTCTTCGACACCGACGCCGGCGCGCGCGTCTACCTCACGAAGGATCTGTTCTTCTCGGGCCACACCGCGACCACGCTGCTCTTGCTGCTCTACGTGTGGCGCTGGGCCGATCTGCGCCGCGTGATGCTCGCCGCGCACGTGCTCGTGGTCGCGAGCGTCTTCCTCGCGCACCTGCACTACACGATCGACGTCATCGGCGCGTACGCAGTGACTTTCTCGCTTTTCATGCTCCGCGAGGGCGATGTGAAAGCGGCGCTGTCAAGATTCTAATGTGACGTCTGCGCGGTAGGGTGGCCGCATGTCCGAGCACGCGTGGTTGAAGACGCGTTTGGGTTGGCTCAGCGTGACCGCGAACGAGGCCGGGCTCACGCGGCTCGCGTTCGCCGAGAAGCCGCCGAAGGGCTACGGGCGCGGCGGGCCGCTCACACGGCGAGCGCTCGACGCGATCGAGCGCTACTTCGCCGGCGAGCTCACCGCGCTCGACGTGCTCGTGACGGTGCCTGCGGGCACGGCGTTTCAGAAGGCCGTGTGGGCCGAGCTGCGCAAGGTGCGCGCCGGCTCGACGCTCTCGTACGCCGAGCTCGCCGAGCGGCTCGGGCGGCCGCGGGCGCTGCGCGCGGTCGGGCAGGCGAACGCGAAGAACCCGATCGCGCTCGTGGTGCCCTGCCACCGCGTCGTGTCGAGCGACGGCAGCCTCGGCGGCTACGCGTGGGGCCCCGATCGCAAGGCCTGGCTGCTCGCACACGAGAACGTCGCGGCGCTGTTGCCGCGGCCGCGCGCGAGCAAGCCGGCGCTGCGGCGCGCGGGCAGCGAGCCGGCTCCGCTGCCGCTGTTCGAGAAGCTCAGCTCGCCGCTCGCGCTCTCTCCATGAGCGGCGGCGGCGGCGAAGAGGGGCTCAAGCGCGTCCTCACGCCGCTGCACCTGTGGGCGATCGCGGTCGGCCTCGTCATCAGCGGCGACTATTTCGGGTGGAACTACGGGGTCGGCAAGGGCGGCCCGATGGGCATGGTGATCGCCACGCTCGTGGCGACCGTCATGTATGTGACGTTCATCTTCAGCTACACCGAGCTGTCGACCGCGATTCCGCAGAGCGGCGGGCCGTTCGCGTACGCCCGCGCCGCGCTCGGCCCCGTCGGAGGCTTCGTCGCCGGCTTCGGCACGGTGGTCGAGTTCGTGTTCGCTCCGCCGGCGATCGCGCTCGCGATCGGCAGCTACGTGAACTTCCGCATGCCCGAGCTCTCGAAGGTCGGCGTCGCCATCGGCGCGTTCGCCGTGTTCGGCCTCTTGAACGTGCTCGGGGTGAAGCTGGCCGCGACGTTCGAGCTGTTCGTGACCGCGCTCGCCGCGCTCGAGCTCGGCATCTTCTTCTTTCTCACCGCGCCGCACGTCGACACGACGCGCATCGTGACGACGCCGCTGTTGCCGCACGGCTGGCCGGGCGTCTTCACCGCGCTGCCGTTCGCGATCTGGTTCTACCTGGCGCTCGAGGGCGTCGCGATGAGCGCCGAAGAGGTGGTCGACCCCAAGCGCGACATTCCGAAAGGGTACATCGCGGGCATCGCCACGCTGGTCGTGCTCGCGATGGGCACGCTGTTGTGCTCGACGGGCATTCTCTCGGCCGACCAGCTCGTCATCGACGACTCGCCGCTGCCGCGCGTCTTGAAGACGGTGCTGTCGGCCGACCACCCGATGACGCACCTCATGGTGTACCTCGGGCTCTTCGGCCTCATCGCGTCGTTTCACGGCATCATGATGGGCTACTCGCGCCAGGTGTACGCGCTGGCCCGCGCGGGCTACCTGCCGGGCCTGCTGGCGCGGCTGCACCCGCGCTTCAAGACCCCCGCGTGGGCCGTCGTGCTGCCGGGCCTCGTGGGCGCGGCGGCGGCGCTCACCGAGAAGGCCGACGAGCTCATCGCGCTCGCCGGCATGGGCGCGGTGGTGCTGTACGTGACGAGCATGGTGTCGCTGTTCGTGCTGCGAAAGAAGCAGCCGCAGCTCGAGCGGCCGTTTCGGGCCGTGGCCTACCCGGTCTTCCCGGCGATCGCCCTCGCGCTCGCGACGGTCTTTCTCGTCGCCTACGCGGTCGCCTCGCCGCTGGTGTTCTGCATCTTCCTGGGGCTGTTCGCGCTCGGCGCCGTGTACTTCGTGCTCGTGACGCGCCCCGGCCTCAAGGCGTGAGCGTGCTCGACCTCATCGGAGACACCCCGCTCGTGCGGCTCGAGCGCGTGGCGAGCGGGCTCGAGGTGTGGGCGAAGTGCGAGCACCTGAACCCGGGCGGCTCGGTGAAAGACCGCATCGCGAAGGCGATCGTGCTCGACGCCGAGGCGCGCGGCGTGCTGTCGCCGGGCGCGACGCTGGTCGAGGCGACGGCGGGCAACACGGGCATCGGCCTCGCGCTGGTGGCGGCGGTGCGCGGCTACCGCCTCGTGTGCGTGCTGCCCGAGAAGATGTCGCACGAGAAGCGCCGCCAGCTCGAGACGCTCGGAGCGCGCGTCATCATCACGCCGAACGCGCCGCCGTCGAGCCCCGACAACTTCCGCCGCGTCGCCGAGCGGCTCGCGCGAGAGAACGGCTGGTTCAACACGCAGCAGTTCGAGAACCCGGCGAACGTGCGGGTGCACGAAGAGACGACGGCGGTCGAGATCTTGCGCGACTGCCCCGAGCTCGCCGCGTTCGTGGCGGGCGCGGGCACCGGCGGCACGATCTCGGGGGTGGGCCGCGTGCTGAAGGCGCGTCGGCCGCAGGCGCAGGTGGTGCTGGCAGACCCGGTCGGCAGCGCGCTCGCCGAGTGGGTCGAGACGGGGAAGCCGGGGCCCGACGGCAGCTACAAGGTCGAGGGCATCGGGGGCAGCGAGCCGCCGGCCAACCTGCACCGGGCGGTCATCGACGGCGCCGAGCGCGTGAGCGACGACGAGAGCTTCGCGATGGCGCAGCGGCTCATTCGGGAAGAGGGGCTGTTGGTGGGTGGGTCGGCGGGCACGAACGTGGTGGCGGCGCTGAGGGTGGCGAAGCGGGTGAGAGGGCCGGTCGTGACGGTGCTCCCCGACTCGTGGGATCGGTACCGGTAGGGCCCCCAACGCTTTTCAAACCAGTTATGCTCCGCGCCGCTTGAGCACGGCCTCCCCCACTGCAGCATCTCCTACCGCAGCGCGCGTCCCGGGCCGGATCCTGGTCATCGACGACGACAAGTCGGCGCGGCTGCTGCTCGATCGGGTGCTGACCCGAGCGGGCCACCAGGTGGTCATCGTCGACACCGGCGAGCAGGGCCTCGAGGCGCTGGCTCGGCAGAGCTACGACCTCATCATCACCGACAAGAACCTGCCGGGAATCGACGGCCTCGAGCTGTTGCGGCAGGCGCGCTCGACGAACCCGAAGCTGCAGGCGATCATCATCACGGGCTTTCCGACGCCCGAGACGAAGTCGTCGGCGAAAGACCTCGGCGTCTTCAGCTACGTCACGAAGCCGTTCGGCATCCTCGACATTCTCGGCACGTGCGACGGGGCGATTCGCGCGGCGCGAGGAGAAGGCTAGAAGTCGCGCATGGCCGGCAAGCGCATTCTCATCGTCGACGACCAGCCCGAGGTCTGCAGCCTCGTGCGCAAGGTGCTCGAGCGGCTGAGCTACGAGGTGCTCACGGCGTTCTCGGGCGAAGAAGCGGTCGACCTGATGAAGAACGAGACGGTCGACCTGCTCATCGTCGACAAGAACCTGCCCCGCATGCACGGCGGCGAGGTGATCGTTCACGCGCGCAAGCTGCAGCCGAACGTGGCGGTGATTCTCATCACGGCGTTTCCCGAGCCGTTCTCGCTGCCGCCCGAGCGGCTCGATGGGTACCTCGCGAAGCCGTTCAAGAGCCTCAAGACGATCGAAGAGGCGGTGAGCGCCGCCCTCGAGTCGAGCGAGGCCGCGCGCCGCCGCTTCGAGCTGAGAGACCGGCTGAACCAGGTGGTCGCAGAGCTGAAGCCGGGAGCCAAGAAGCGCCTTTAAGAGGGGTCCCTGACGAATGCAGCGCTCGATCCGCTGGCAGATCGTTGGGCTGGTCGGCGTCATGCTCATCGGCGCGCTCGCGACCTACCTCGCGCTCGCGAACTCGATCGTGGGCTCGGACAAGCTCGCCGCGCTCAAAGACGTCACCCGCGTGCTCGCGATGACCGCGGCCGACCAGGTCGACGCGTCGGTCGAGGGGCTGAGCGAGAAGCTGCGCTACCTCGGGCGCGCGAAGCCCGACGCCGCCGAGCTCTTCGCGACCGAGACCGGCGTGCACCTCGTGCGCGTCTTCCGGCGCGACGGCTCGGAGTGGAAGGTGGTGTCGACGTACGTGCGGCCCGGAGCCCCCGAGACGGTCACCGCGCTCGAGCCGCTCACGCCCGTGCAGCTCGACACCGTGAAGGTCGCGGGCCTCGTCGTGCAGAACTCGAGCGTGGCGGGCACCGCCTCGAGCCGCGTCGCGGTCGCGGCGGGCGACGACGTGGTGGTGAGCGCGCACGTCGACCCGGCCCGGCTGTTTCGAAGCGAGACGTCGCGCGGCATGTACCGCGTGTACCTGCTCGACGCGGGCGGGCGGGTGCTGGTGCACCCCGAGGGCGAGAAGGTGGCGCAGCAGGCCGACCTCTCGACGGTGCCGGTGGTGCGCGACGCGCTCAAGGCCGAGGCGTCGTCTGGCGAGCGCGAGTACGAGAACGCGCAGGGCGGCTGGGTGGCGAGCTTCACGCGCACGCGCGCCGGGCAGCTGGTGGTCGTCGCTGAGGCGCCCCGCGAAGAGGCGTTTCGCGCGACGCGCGAGCTGACCACGCGGGCGCTCGTCTTCGGCGCGCTGATGATCGGCATCACCATCGCGCTGGCGGTGTACTTCTCGCGGCGGGTGAGCGCTCCGCTTCAGGCGCTGCAGCGCACCATCGAGCGCATCGGGCGCGGCGAGCTCGGCGCCGAGGTCGAGGTGCAGACCGCGAACGAGATCGGCTCGCTCGCCGAGAGCTTCAACCAGATGAGCCGCGAGCTGATGCGCCGCAGCGAAGAGCTCGACCGCAAGAACCAGCAGCTCGTGCAGTCAGAGAAGATGTCGGCCATCGGCGAGCTGTCGGCGGGCCTCGCGCACGAGGTGAAGAACCCGATGGTCGGCATCGTCGGCTTCGCGCAGCTCGGCCAGGAGTCGACGTCGCTCGACGAGGCCCGCGAGTACTTCAAGCTCATCGACAACGACGCCCAGCGCGCGAACGGCATCTTGCAGAACCTGCTCGAGTTCGCGCGGCCGCCCGACGTCGAGCAAGAGGTGCTCGAGTTCAACCAGGTGGTGGCGGGCGCGGTGCGGCTGACCGCGCACCAGCTGCAGCTCAACGGCGTGCGCGTGCACACCGAGTACGCCGACGGCTTGCCCAAGATCCGCGGCAACGGCAACCAGCTGCGCCAGGTGCTCCTGAACCTGCTCATGAACGCGAGCCAGGCGATGGAGGGCTACAAGGACAAGCACCTCTACGTTCAGACGAAGGGCGGCGACGCCGGCGCCCAGGTCAGCGTGCGCGACGTGGGCCCGGGAATTCCCGCAGACGCCCAGGCCCGCATCTTCGAGCCGTTCTTCACCACGAAGCCGCGCGGCAAGGGCACCGGCCTGGGCCTGTCGGTGAGCCGCAGCATCATCGAGGCGCACCGCGGCGAGCTCCGCGTCGAGAGCGAGCTCGGCAAGGGCGCCACCTTCTTCATTCGGCTGCCGTCGGCAGACGCCCTCACCGCCGCGTCGGGCCCGTTTCCGATGACTGAAGACATGAAGGCGACGCGGCACTGACGTCGCGCGGCCTCGGCGCTCACGCCGCGATGACGCGCTTCATGGTCGCGAGCAGCGAGTCGACCTGCACGGGCTTGGGCAGAAAGCCGGTCGCGCCGTTCTGGGTGAGGTGCGCGGCCATCGAGCGGTCAGACGAGAGCACGAGCACGGGAATCGACTGCAGCTCGGGGTCTTCGCGGAAGCGGGCGCAGAACGTCGCCCCGTCCATCACGGGCATGTGCAGGTCGAGCAGCACGAGGCGCGGCCGCATGCCCTTCTTGATCTGCGCGAGGGCGGTCTCGCCGTTGGTGGCGGTCGCGACCGCGTAGCCGACGGCCTCGAGCATCTCGACCATCGAGGCGCGCACGTCGAGGTCGTCGTCGACGACCAGCACCGGGGCGGTGCGCGGCCGCTCGCCCGGCCGCTTCGGCAGCGAGAGCTCGAAGGTCGTGCCCGAGGTGTCGTCAGACCGGCAGACGACTTCGCCACCGTGCGCCTCGACGATCTGCTTCACGATGTAGAGCCCGAGGCCGAGGCCTCCGCCGCGGCGGCGCTCGATGCCGCCGCCCTGCGCGAACGGGTCGAACATCACCTCGAGCGTGTCGGGCGGTATCGGAGCGCCGCGGTTCGTCACCGCGACGCGCACGGCGTCGACCGTGGCCGTCAGCCTGAGCGACACCGCGACGCCCTCGTCGCCGTGCTGAATCGCGTTGTTCAGCAGGTTGCCGACCGCCTGGCTGACGCGGTCGGAGTCCCACTCGCCCGTGACGTCGGCCTCGGGCAGGTCGAGCTCGATCGCGACGCCGGGGTGCGCCGTGCGCACGTCGTCGGCGATCTCTCTGAGCAGGGGCTTGAGCTCGAGCGTGCGCGGCTGCACCTTCAGCTCGCCGTTCACGCGCGTGTGCGTCACGTCGAGCAGGTCGTTGATGATGCGGTTCGCCTTCTTCGCGCAGCGCAGGGTGCGCTCGTACGTTCGCACGAGCGCCGGGTCGGGCGCCTTTCGCAAGAGGTTCGTGGCCGCGACGGTGATGACCGACAGCGGGTTGCGCAGGTCGTGGCTCACGATGCCCACGAGGAGCTGCTGAAAGTCGTGCGCCGCGACGAGCTTGCGGTTCGCCTGCGCCTCTTCATCGCGCAGCTTCAGCAGGCTGAAGTACGCGCCGAGCTGCGAGGCCACCACCATGAGGAAGCGCAGGTGGCTCGCGTCGAGCTCGGTGCCGAGGTCGGCCTCGGCGGTCAGCACCCCGAGCACCTGATCGAGCCCCGTGATGGGCACGGTGAGGTTCGCGGGGCCGCCGCCGGGGCCGGGGCCCGAGCGGCGATCGTCGGCGATGACCGACAGCACGTGCTCGAGCCGCCTGCGCAGCTTTTCGCGCTCGGTGACGACCGCCGCAGGGGGCGACATGATGAGCCAGGCCGCGGGCGTCGCGCTCAAGACCGCGCAGCGCGCGTACGGCACGATGGGCTTGAGCAGCTCGAGCGCGCGCTGCACGCGGTCGGGCGCAGCGTCGATCGACTCGAGCGTTCGCGCGATCTCGGCCAGTGTCAGCGACACCGCCTTGACCCGCTGGTCGTCGTCGCTCATCTAGCCCCTCGGCTCCTTCGCCTCGCGCTCTGGCACCCCGGTGAGCACGCCCCGCAGATCGCGGAATCGATCGCCGACGACGTCGATGCCCTTCGCGTCGACGACGAGCGAGCGCAGCTCGGTGCGGTGCTTGATGCCGCGGGCCTTCAGCACCGAGATGGCGCGCTCGAGGCGACCGTCGACCTCGACGTAGCGCAGCTGCACGAGGTTGTCGGCGACGAACGAGACCCCTTGGGCCGAGATGCGGGCGGTGCCGAGGTACTGCTCCGACTCGAGCGTCATCATCGACGAGACGCCGGCCTGCCGCAGGTGCTTGGCGATGGCATAGACGAGCTCCTTGAACCGGCGCTCGCTGGGGACGCCGAGAGACATGGTCGACAGGCTGTCGATGACGACGCGGCGGGCTCCGAACGCGTGCACCTCGCTGCGGGCGGTGTGCAGGAAGCGATCGGTCGACAGCTCGACGGGCGAGCTGTAGCGAATCGCGAGCAGCCCGCGATCTTCGAGCTCGCGCAGGTCCCACTCGAGGCTCTTCGAGAGCCCGCGCAGCTGCTCGGGCGCCTCTTCGAGCGTGAACAGAACGCCGCGCTCGCCGCGGCGGGCACCCTCGATGAGGAACTTGAGGGCGACGAGCGTCTTGCCGGTGCCCGAGCCGCCCTGCAGCATCGTGACGCTGCCCTGGGGCACGCCGCCCGCGAGCAGCTCGTCGAGCCCGGGAATGCCGACCGACAGCCGCTCGACGCGCACCGGGGTCGCGGGCCGGGGCTGTTCGATCGGAGCGCTGACGCGCGGGTAGAAGCTGGCCCCCTTCGAGGTGATCTCGAAGAAGTGCCGGCCGCTGACGGGCCCGGTGCCGCGCATCTTCACCACCTCGATCTCGCGCACGGTGGTGAGCTCGCTGCGGGCCGACCCGAGGCGAATGATGCCGTCGGCGACGGCGAACTCCGAGAGGGTCGAGCTCTCGTCGCGGGCGTACTCGCCGACGAGCAGGGCGGTCGCGCCCGACGCCGCCATCTGCACGGCGAGGTCGTAGACGAACGGCCGGTAGATGCGCTCGCTGCTGCGGCCGAGCAGCTCGCCGATGGCACGGAAGCTGTCGATGGCGACCAGGTGGGGCTGCACCTTGTCGATGCGCTTCGAGATCTCGGCGAGGGTGGCCTCGGGCCCCTGGCGCACCACCGACCCGAGGTCGGCGAAGACGATGTTCTTCTCGAGCAGCGAGGCGTCGAAGAACTCGAAGAGCTGCATGTACTGAATGACCTTGATGGCCGGCTCAGAGAGGGTCGTGAAGTAGATGCAGCGCTTGCCGGCCCTCGCGGCGCTGAACAGCATCTGCAGCGTGAGCACGGTCTTGCCGGCGCCGGGCTCGCCGGCGACGACGACGATGGAGCGCTTGGGGATACCGCCGCCCAGAATGCGGTCGAGGGCAGAGTCGCCCGTACTCTCGAACTCGAGTGCTGGAATCGACAGCGTCACGGTGAAACCTCCGGCGAGAAGTGCCCGCTCGACGAGAGCTCGGGGATGACGTGGAGCCGCTGGAGCACGACAGCGCCTGTCAGCTCGACGAGCAGGGGCCGCAGCTCGCGCATGAGCGCGTCGAGCGAAGCGTGCGCGTCACCACTTTGATCGGCCCACGACGGCGGCACGACGTAGCGATATTCGAAGCGAACGCGCTGCACCTCGAAGCGGCCCAGGTCGGGCGCGCGGGTCTCGGCGTGCTTCGCGGCGCGGCGGAGCAAGGTGGCCGTGGCGGCGCTCCCCATGACGTCGTGGAGCGCACTCCAAAGCAGAGCGAAGGTCTGGGCTGCAGTGCCGTGCATCGCGTGGCGCTCACACGAAGCAACGGCTGCGCCAGCCGCGCAGAGCGCCGCGGCGCCACGCGGTTCCGCGCAGATCGCGCGAGAGCGAATTACGAGGCCGAAACGCGCACGGGCGCGCGACGTCACCGGTCGGTAGCGGCGACCGGGGCGCGCCTCGGCTACAGCCCGGTGACGACCTTCTTCGCTTCGATCGTCATCTCTTCGACGCCCGTGTGGAGCGCCACCCAGCCGGCGGTGTTCTCGCTGCGCGCGAACATGAGCGTCGCCTCCTGCGGCGCGCGGCCGATCTCGACCCAGCCCTTGGGGCGCCCCTTCTGGAAGTACTCGACCTTGAGCAGCAGCTGCGGCTCGCCCCGCGGGGGCACCTCGCCCTTGCCGAGCACCTCGGTCACGATCATGCGGTTCCAGATCTTGTCGTGCCAGTTCTTCGCGAACTCGTCGGGCTTGTCGGGGCTCGCCTTCGGAGCCACCTTCGCCGTCTGGGGGATGTTCGCGTCGGTCTGCACGAACTCTCTCTTCTGGCCGTCGGGCAAGGCCACCGTGAAGGCGTCGAAGTCGGGCTGCTTGAACGCGTGCAGGCGGCGATCGACCAGCGTGGTCGAGCTGGGCTCGATCTCTGAGAGCGCGCCGCCCGAGAGCAGGTAGACCTCTTTCGTCTTGAGGTCGAGCACGTACTGGCCGACGAAGCCGGCCGACGGGTTGCTGACGCGGAACTGATGCTCGGTGCCCGCGACCGTCAGCGTGAGGAGCTTCGGGCTCTGGTCGAGCGAGAGCTCCTTCAGCTTCGCGTCCGACAGCTGGCCGAGCGCGCGCACGGCCTCGAACGGGGTGAACTTCTCCCACGTCTTCTCGGAGCGCTCGTTGCCGCGCAGCTCGCGCGTCGGCGGCACCACCGGCGGCGGAGCCTGCACCACGGCTGGCGCAACACCCCCGTCGCTCAGCGCGCCGGCGTCGGCCGCGCCCGGCGTGCCCGCGTCGAACACCGGCGCCTTGCCCTCGATGAAGCCCTGCCTCAGCCAGACGACCGGCTCGGAGTCGCCGACGACCCGGGTCACCTCGGTGAAGCGCGTGCCGTCTTCGTAGCGGATCCTGGTGAGCGAGGTCTTCGACGCCTCGAGCACCTTGACCGTGTTGTCGGTCTTCGTCTCTTTCGGGCGCTGCCAGGTGAGGTATGCGGCGCCGAGCGCCGTGACGGCGAGCGCGCCCATGACTGCTGCTCCGCGGGCCTTCACGTGCGCACCTCCTTGCCGCCGCCGAGCTGCGGGTTCGTCTTCGGCCGCTTGCGGCGCGCGAAGAAGCCCACGAGGAGCACCGCCGCCGGCGCGAGGAAGATGGTCAGGTAGAACCACACCTGGTCCTGCTGGCGCGTGCGCACGATGGCGACGTCGGTCTCGCTGTTGGTGAGGCCCATGGTGCGCTCTTCACCGAACAGCCACTTCAAGGTGTCGAGCACGAGCGCCTGGTTCGTGAGCACCTGCGGCAGCACGATGTCGCCCACCGCGTCGGAGTCGGCCATCACCACCACCCGCAGCTCTTCTTCGAGCTTGTTCGACGGCGCGCGCCGCGTCACCGAGGCGACGAGGCCGTACGACTTGCGCGTCTCGGCGGGCGGGTCGGCGTTGAAGTTGTTGTTGAGGTCGTTGAACGTCTGAGCGTTCGCGCGCACGGTGAAGTCGACGGTCAGGTCGGCCGGGTGTGCGGGCAGCTCTTCGATGGCGCCCGAGGTCAGGAAGACGCACGGCGAGCCTGCCCGACCGACGGTGCCGGCCACCGGGTGCGAGCTGAACGAGGTCGTCGCGAGAATGCTGCGATCAGACGGGCCGCCCTGGTTGCGAATGAAGACGGCGTCGTTCGCCAGCATCGTCGGCTCGTACTTCAGGCCGAACGGCTGAACGAGCTCCTTGAAGTCGAGCCCGGCCTCGGGGTCGAGCGCGACGAGCAGCTTGCCGCCGTGCTTGCCGTACTCTTCGATGGCCTTGGCCTCGGGCGCCGAGAACGGCTGCGTCGGCCCGAGGATCAGGAGCGCCGCCGCGTCTTTCGGCACCTCGACGCCGAGGCCCTCGGCCGCCGACAGGCTCTTGAGCTCGTAGTTCTGCTCGCGCAGCTTGTTGCGGAGCGCCGAGATGGTCGCGCGCTGGTCGATCGAGCCGATGGGCTCCTCGCGGCGCTCGCCGTGGCCCTGCGTGAGGTAGATGACGCGCTTGCTCTTCGCGACGAGCAAGAGGCGCTTCTGCACGTCTTGATCGAGCCCGCGCAGCGCCGAGCGCGCCTTCTCGATCTCGGTGCCGATGACCATCGACTCTTTGCGGCTGCCCTTCGAGACGACGATGGTGCCGTTGCCCGAGACGCCGAGCTCGCGCGCCTTCACGGGCTCGAGCGGGTGGTCGAGCACCTCGACCTCGATCATCTTCGACTCGGCCTTCAGGTCTTCGAAGTAGCTCTTCACCTCTTCGGCGACGTCGTTCGCCGGCGGGAAGAAGAGCGCCACCTTCACCGGCTCGTCGAGCGAGGCGACGAGCTTGCGGGTCGCGTCGCCGGGCTTCGCGGTGCGGAAGTACGAGAGATCGACGCGGCCGTCGCGCTCGCTCGAGACGTAGTAGGCGGCCATCGCGAAGACGAGCGCGAACGCGAGCCCGAGACCCGACCACGTCGCCTCGCGCATGCGGCCGAGCTCGACGAGCTTCGCGCGCGCCATCGCGGCGTAGGCGAACTCCATCAGCACCTGGGGCAGCACGGCGATGGCGAGGAGCGCCGGCCACAGCACCCCCAGCACTCCGGCGAGCTTGGGGCTGGTGGTGTCGAGCGTCGCGCTCGCGACCTTGGCCCACAGGTCCGACTGCACGAAGTAGAGCAGCAGCGCGGCGACGCCCGCGAGCTGCAGGAAGAGGAACGCGCGCTCGACCGCGGCCCGGTCTGCCGAGGCGCCGCGCATGCGGGTCAGGCGCAGGCCGATGGCGAACAGCACCACGAGGGCGCCGAGCCCGCTCAAGATGGCCCGGTTGCCGCCGGTCTCGGCGATGCGCTCGCCAACGTAGAGGAACGCGAGCCCGATGCCGAAGATGATGCTGACGGGGTAGCTGCGCGAGGTCATGTCCACCTCCTCGCTTCGAGCACGCGGGTCGCGGCGAACAGGGCGACGAACGAGACGAGGCAGAAGTAGACGACGTGCTTCAGGTGCACGAGCCCCGCTCCGAACGGAGTGAAGTGCGCGTACCAGGCCATCGCCGTGACGGCGTCGGTGAGCGGCCGGTCGGTGATGCGCGCGACGAACCAGAACACGGTGATCGCGATGACGAGCACGAGCGAGATGATGACCGCCACCAGCTGGTTCTTCGTGAGCGCCGACGCGAACGTGCCGAACGCGGCCCCGACGCTGCCGACGAGCAGCAGGCCGAGGTAGCCGGCCGCGAGGTGGCCGGCCGAGACCTTGCCGTAGGCCATCACCAGCAGCGGCATGTAGAACGAGCTGCCCAGGTACACCATCAGGAAGACGAGCGCCGAGAGGTACTTGCCGACGATGATCTCCCAGTCGCGAATGGGCGCCGAGAACAGCAGCTGAATGGTGCCCTTCTCGCGCTCGCGGGCGAGCAGCGGCATGCCCAGCACGGCGCTGGTGACGAGCGTGCACCCGCTCGCGAGCGTGAAGAAGTCGGCGATGATCTCGGCCGACTTCTTCGCGGTGCCCGACATCGCCCAGGCGTTGAACAGCACCCCGAGGATGAACAGCATGACCGCGACGATGATGTAGCCGAGCATCGTTCGCAGGTAAGCGGCGAGCTCGCGCCGGGCGATGAGCAGCACGTTGTTCATGCCGAGCCCTCTTTCTGGGTGATCTTGAGGAAGATGTCTTCGAGGCGGCCGTGGCTCTTCTTCACCTCGAGCACGTCGAGCTGCGCGGCGACCATCGCGCGTACGAGCGCGGGCCTCACGTCGGCTGCCGCCTTCACCATGAGCTGCACCTTCTCGCCGTCGAGCTTCGTCATCTCGACCGAGCTCACCTGCGGCACCGCCTTCGCGGCGTCGATCGCCTTCTGCGCGTTGCCCGAGAGCTGCAGCTCGATGAGGCCGCCAGCACCGCCGGCCTCGCCCGCGAGCTGCTCTTCGCTGCCCTGCGCCACGATCTCACCGTTGTGGATGATGAGCAGGCGGTCGACGATCTGCGAGATCTCCGAGAGAATGTGGCTCGAGATGAGAATCGTGTGCTCGCCCTTCAGCCGCTTGATGAGCTCACGCATCTCGACGATCTGCACGGGGTCGAGGCCGCCCGTCGGCTCGTCGAGGATCAGCAGCTGCGGGTTGTGCACCAGCGCCTGCGCGACGCCCACGCGCTGCCGGTAGCCGTGGCTCAGGCTCGAGATCGGCGCCTCGTGCCAGGCCGACAGGCCCGTCTTCTCTTCGATGGCCTTCACCCGCGCCGACACGTCGCCGGGCGCGACGCCCCTGAGGCGCGCGACGAAGTCGAGGTACCCGCCGACCGTCATCTCGTCGTAGAGCGGCGGCGTGTCGGGCAGGTAACCGATGCGCTTGCGGATCTCATGGGGGTTCTCGACGACGTCGTAGCCGTCGACGATGACGCGCCCCGAGGTCGGCGCCAGCACGCAGCCCAGCACCTTCAGCGTCGTCGACTTGCCCGCGCCGTTCAGGCCGAGAAACCCGATGACCTCGCCCTTCGAGATCTTGAAGGCCAGGTCTTTGATGGCGGCGTTTTCGCCGTAGTACTTCGTCAGCCCTTCGACCGAGATCATGGCCCGCGGTAGATAGACCGCACCCCGGGCCTGTCAAGGGTCACGGCACTATGCTGTCGACTCCGTTGCATCGCCTCGGCCTCATCGTGCTCGCAGCCAGCGCCTCGGCGTGCCAGTGCGCCCGCACGCTCGACCTGCCCTACCCCTGCCGCGACGACTCTGACTGCGTCGCCCCTCACGTCTGTGCCGCCGGTCTGTGCGGCGCGCGTGATGCGGCGGTCGACGTCGATGCGGGCAGCTCCGACGCAGGCAGCTCCGACGCGGGCAGCTCCGACGCGGGCCCCGCCGACGCAGGCCCCGCCGATGGGGGCTGCAAGCCGTCGAGCGCCACCGAGCGGGCCTGCGGCGACGGCGTCGACGACGACTGCGACGGCGAGCTCGACTGCGGCGACGGCGACTGCCGCGGAGAGGTCTGTCGCCCCTCGCGCGGCCCGTGCGACCCCCCAGAGCTCTGCGGCCCCACGACCGCCTGCCCCCGCGACGTGCTGGCCGTCGGCGACGCCTGCGACGACGGCGACGTCTGCACGACGGCCGACGCCTGCGACGACGCCGGCAGCTGCATCGGCCGGCGTGAGAGCCTCGCTCGCGTCGAGTGCGTCAACAGCCGCGGCGCCCGTCTCATCGGCACCGGCCCCTGCGACGGCACCGGCTTCTGCGGCCTGAGCGACGCCGGCCTGCTCTTCCGCGACGTGCCCGGCGTGACGACGAGCCTCATCAGCCAGTACTCCCGCAAGCTCGACCTCGACGGCGGCTGCGGCTCCGCCAACTGGGATGTCTGCGCCGACTTCTACGTGGGGCCGCCACCGGCAGATCAGTGCGGCTCGAACGTGGTGCTCGCCTACGTGCTCGAAGACCCGATCGACGCCGGCGGCGTCGTACCCGTCTACCAGTACGTCGACAGCCTCACCGGCAACGCCTTCCGCTCGCTGCGCGCCGCCGCTCCGCCGGGTTCGACGCGCATGCCCGCCCAGGCCGTCTTCTTCGCCTGCCCGCCCTGAGAAGCGCCCCAAAGGCGACAGTCGCTGGCGACGAACGTGCTCACGCGCCTGGGCGCTCGCAGCTCGACGTCTGCCACGACGCCGATTGCGATGCACTGAGCCGACTGCCTCGAGGCCTCGCCGGCAACGGCGCCCGGGCCCTGACGTTGCGCCCCAATTCACACCGTAGAGCTCGACAGTTCTCTTCGACCCGCCGCGTCGCTTCCGCCCCGGCTTCGACGCCCCTTCTCACCCTCGGTCGGTGCGCCCGGACTTTCGAACCGTCCGCCGGGGCGGACGAGTCCGCGCGCTCCACTTCTCACCGAACGAGAGTCGTGGCGGCCCTCGGGGGGAGCACCGCGGAGGCTGGTGAACTTTCATGCATGCGTGAGTCACGGCTCACTTTTCCGCGCTCCGAATCTCGAGCAGTTGTGAGTGCCGAAAACGGTGAACGGTGAATCACGCAACCACGAAAGTTCACCACCCTCGGCAGCGCCACCGGAGCTCTCCTCAATGAGCCCTGGTCCGGCAAGTGCATCGAGGACGCCGCATGCTGCGCAGACCTCAGGCCACCGATATCGACTCGCAGCTCGCGCTCGTGGTGCTGGAGCAGATCAAGAGCTCGGGGCTCGAAGGCGTGCGCGTCGACCGCATCGCCGATCGCCTCGAGGTCGCGGTGGGCACCCTCTACAAGCGGTGGGGAAACCGCGGCTTCCTCCTCGAGCAGACGTGGCGAACGTGCGTGGCGAGCGCGGACTACGAGGTGAATCGAGTGCTGCAGCTGATCGCGTCATCGGGTCAGCACAAGCTGCCCGAAGTGTGCGAACGCATCGCGTACGGCCTGCCGCAAGAGCTCGATGCGTTCTTCGAGCTGCACGCGGCACGCAGCCGATGGCTCCGCGGCAACGAGGAGCCGGAGGCGCTCATCGTGCCTTCCCTCGTGACCTACGCCGAGCTCAACCTGCGGCAAGGCCACTTCCGCGCAGGCCCGGCCTCGGTCATCGCCAGCACCATCTGGTGGACGGTGAGCGGAGCGCTGCGGACTCCGGCGCGGCACGATCGATGGCAATGGAACTGGTGCATCGAGGGCCTGCGACGCGCGGTGCTCTCGGCCGACCGGCTGGCCGCCGAAGACCCGATCGAGTCGCTCGTCATCGAGGTGGAGGAGCCGAAGGGTCTGGCGCGGCCGTACTGACGCCCGCGCCGCGAGGCCAGGCGACCGTCACGGCGCACGCGAGGGCGAGCAGCACGGCGGTGAGGCCCGAAGCCTCGGGCCCGAAGGCGCCACCGCCCCAGAAGGGCGCGGCAGACGTCGAGGTGAGCAGCGAGCACCCGGGCTCGATGCCGCTGACGTTCTGACCCCAGACGAAGCCCTCGAACCAGTTCCACGCGAGGTGGGCGCCGACGGCGGGCCAGAGGCTCTGGGCGCGCCAGGCCATCGCGCCGAACCAGATGCCGACGAGCGCGACGTTGAGCGCCGCGACCCACGTGGCGGCCGGGTTCATGAGGTGCAGGCCTCCGAAGACGAGCCCGGTGCCGGCGACGGCGAAGGCCGGGTGGGTGCCGCGCGCGAGCGCTCGCAGCGGGGCGCCGCGGAGCCAGAGCTCCTCGCCGACGGCGGTGGGCCCGACGAAGACGAGCTGGAGCACGCCTTCGCGGACTCGAGCATCGCACGAAGAGAAGCCGAGCGTGCCCGACACGAGGCCGCCGAGCGCGACGGTCGCGGTGACGAGGCTGGCTCCAGCGAGGGCGCCCCACGCCAGGGCGCGCGGGCGCGTGAGCCCTGAGTCTTGCCCGAGCTTCCAGGCGACGAACGTCGCGAGGGCGCCCGAGGCGAGGTGGCCCCAGGCGCTCGCGGCGACCTTCACGCCGGTGAGGCGGTAGTCGCCGGCGCCCAGGCCCGAGAGCCAGATGGCGGTCTCGATGACGCTCGCGCTGACGATCGCGACGAGCGCGAACACGGCGACGACCCAGCCCGACCTCAGTCGGCCGTCGCGGTCGCGAAACAGGCTTCGGTCAGGCACGGGGGTCACCATGCTACAAGTCGCCGAAGGTGGATCAGCGGATCAACGAGGCGGTCGAGGTGCTCCGGCGCGGCGGGCTGGTCGCGCTGCCGACCGAGACGGTCTACGGGCTCGGGGCCGACGCCGAGAACGAGCTCGCGGTGCGCCGCATCTTCGCGGTGAAGGGGCGGCCGGCGTCGCACCCGCTGATCGTGCACCTCGCGAGCGCGGCGCAGGTTCGCGGGTGGGCGCGCGAGGTGCCGGCGCAGCTCGACGCCCTGGCGCGGGCGTTCTGGCCCGGCCCGCTGACGGTGGTGCTGTGGCGCAGCGAGCGGGTCTCCGACGCGGTGACGGGCGGGCAAGACACGGTGGCAGTTCGGGTGCCCGACCACCCGCTCACGCTCGAGGTGCTGTCGGCGTTCGGCGGGGGCGTCGCGGCTCCGAGCGCCAACCGCTTCGGCCGGGTGAGCCCGACGACGGCCGAGCACGTGCGGGCCGAGCTCGGCCGCGACGTCGACGTCGTGCTCGACGGAGGCCCGTGCGCGGTCGGGGTCGAGTCGACGATCGTCGACCTCACCTCGGCGCAGCCGCGCATCTTGCGGCCGGGAGGCGTACCTCGCGAAGACCTGAGGCGCGTGCTCGGGCGGCCGGTGCTGCTGGGCGCCGAGGGCGACGACGTGCGGGCGCCCGGCATGCTGGCGTCGCACTACGCGCCGCGGGCGGGGCTGCTCGTGGTCGACGCGAAGACGCTCTACGCCGAGGCCGAGCGTCGCCAAGCCGAGGGCCAGAAGGTCGCGGCGCTGGCGCCTCGGTCGATCGCGGTGCCGGCGGCGGTGCATCGCGCCGAGATGCCGGAAGACGCCGAGGGGTTCGCGCGCGAGCTCTACGGGGCCCTGCGCCAGCTCGACGCCGAGGGGTTCGATCTCGTGGTCGCGGCGCTGCCCGACGAGCAGGGCCTGGGCCTCGCGGTGAAAGACCGGTTGCTGAAGGCCGCGGCCCCGCGCCGCTAGTTCAGGCCGTTCGGCATGGTCAGCGCGAACTCGGCGATCTTCGCTTCGAAGGTCTGCCCGTCTTGACGCTCCATCGCGTAGGTGCCGCGCATCGAGCCGAACGGGGTGCGCAGCATCGCCCAGCTCGTGTACTCGAAGGCCTCGCCAGGCTCGAGCTTCGGCTTCTTGCCGACGACGCCCTCGCCGCGCACCTCTTCGACGCGGCCGTTGCCGTCGGTGATGATCCAATGGCGGCTGACGAGCTGCACCGGCGCGGTGCCGACGTTGCTGATCTGCACCGTGTACGTGAACGCGAACTGACCGCTCTGAGGCTGGCTGCGCTCGGGCCAGAACGCCGGCTTCACGGTGACCTTGACGCCGTCGGTCGTTGCAGTCGTTGCGGTCGACATCTGGAGCAGGCGCTTTCTACCTCACTCGCGGGGCTCGAGGCTTCTGTCCTCGACGTCGCCTTCGCGGCGCAGCTGCAGCGCAGAGAGCTCGCCCGTGACGCGCTTCTCGTCGGCGACCGGCCCGGCCACCTCGGCGTCTTTCTCTTTCGGCGGCCAGATCATCGAGGCCACGACCGAGACCGTGAGCGTGAGCGCGATGAACGAGAGGCTGCCGACGATGATGTAGACGTCGTACGGGTCGAGCTCTTTCTGCCAGAAGGTCTCGGCGCAGATCTTCACGCCGACGAACGCGAGGATCAGCCCCAGCCCCATCTTCAGGTAGTGGAACTTGTCCATCAGCTTGTTCACCACGAAGAACAGCGAGCGCAACCCGAGGATCGCGCAGACGTTCGACGTGAAGACGATGAACATGTCCTGGCTGACGCCGAGCGCCGCCGGAATCGAGTCGAGCGCGAACAGCAGGTCGGTCGTCTCGACGACCAGCAGAATCAAGAACAGCGGAGTGACGACGCGGCGCCCGTTCTCGACCGCCACGAAGTGAACACCGTGATCGCCCTTCGCGACCGGCAGCACCTTGCGCGCGAACTTCAAGATGCGGTTGTTCTCGGGGTCGACCTCTTCGTCGTTCTCGCCCGTGAACAGCAGCTTGTACGCCGTGTAGAGCAGGAAGACGCCGAAACCGTAGAGCAGCCAGTGAAACTGCGCGACGGCGACGGCGCCCGCGCCGATCAGCGTGGCGCGCAAGATGAATGCGCCCATCACGCCCCAGTAGAGCAGCCGGTGCTGCGCGTCGGGGCGCACCTTGAAGTAGTTGAAGATGAGGACGAAGACGAAGAGGTTGTCGACCGAGAGCGCGTACTCGAGCACCCACGCCGTCAAGAAGGGCGCCGAGGCGTGCGTGCCGTGCAGGTGGTGCAGGTAGCCGGCGAAGGCGAGCGAGAGCGCGACCCACAGGCCCACCCACATCGCGGCGCCCTTGGTGGTGACGGCGCCCCCCCGCACGCTCGAGGCGCGCAGGTCGATGCCGATGAAGATGGTCACGACCACGAGAAAGCTGACCCACAGAACGGGTGTACCCAAGCGGCGCGCACCGTAGCAGCTTCCTGGCCCGACGATTGCGAACCTCTTTCACTTCAGCGGGTGTCAAAAGGTCCCCATGCTCCGTGTCACAACTTTCGCAGTGGGCGCGTTGGCTCTGTCGATGACCACGACCAACGACCTCGGCGGCCCTACGCGGTACCTCACCCACATCAGCACCGACAAGCCCATCTACAAGACGGGCGAGACCGTCTACGTGCGCGGCGCCGTACTCGAGGCCTTCGCACACACGCCGCTGCCCGGCGGCGAGACCGTGACCTTGCAGCTTCGCGGGCCGAAGGGCGACGTCGTGGCGTCAGGCGCGGCGGGCGTACAAGACGGCGTCTGGTCGTTCTCGTGGCTCGTGCCGCCCGAGACCGCCGGCGGCGAGTACACGCTCGAGGCGACGTACCCGTGGTCGGGGCACGCTCCGGCCGAGCGCAAGTTCGACGTGCGCGTCTACCGGCCGCCGCGCCTCAAGTCGCAGATCGTCTTCCTGCGCGACGGCTACGGCCCGGGCGACAAGGTGAGCGCGACGCTCGAGACGAAGCGCGCCGAGGGCGGCGTGCCCGCCGGAGCCAAGGTCACCGCCATCGCCCGCGTCGACGGCGCCGAGGCCGCCCGCGTCACCGCGAAGGTCGACGAGAAGGGCCTGTGCACCGTCAGCTTCGATCTGCCCAGGAGCATCGCGCGCGGCGAGGGCTCGCTCGCGTTCGCGATCGAAGACGGCGGCGTCGTCGAGACCGCCACGAAGACGATTCCCATTCTCTTGCAGACCGTCGACCTGAAGCTCTTTCCCGAGGGCGGCGAGCTCCTCGCGGGCTTTGCGCAGCGCGTGTACTTCGAGGCGAAGACGCCGGCGCAGAAGCCTGCCGACCTCTCGGGCGTCGTCGTCGACGACACCGGCGCCGAGGTCGCGAAGTTCAAGAGCGAGCACGAGGGGCGCGGGCGCTTCGAGCTCACCCCGGTGAAGGGCCGGCGCTACACGCTGAAGGTCCTCGAGCCTTCGGGCATCAAGACGCCCTTCGCGCTGCCCGAGCCGAAGGCCGAGGGCGCGAGCGTGCGGGCGCTGCGCGACGTGTTCGAGCCGTCGGCCGTCGTGGCGCTGTCGATCTCGTCGACGGTCGCAGCGAAGGTGACGCTCATGCAGCGCGAGAAGGAGCTCGGCTTCGCGACCGTGAACCCGGGAAGAGATCAGGCGATCAGCATCGACCCGAAGGGCGCCGACGGCGTGCTCATCGCGACGGTCTGGGACAAGAAGGGCGCCCCGCTGGCCGAGCGCCTCGTGTTCGTGCAGCCGAGCAAGCCGCTGACGGTCGCCGTCGAGCTCGACCAGAAGTCGTACGTGCCGGGCGGCGCGGTGAAGCTCAAGGTGAAGACGACCGCGCAGGGCAAGCCGGTGCCCGCGGTGGTCGGGGTGACGGTGACCGACGACGCGGTGCTCGAGCTCATCGAGAAGCGCGAGCAGGCTCCGCAGCTGCCGGTGATGGTCTACCTCGAAGACGAGGTGCAGGAGCTCGCCGACGCCCACGTGTACCTCGACCCGAAGCACCCGAAGGCGACCGTCGCGACCGACCTCTTGCTCGGCACGCAGGGCTGGCGCCGCTTCGCCCTCGTGAAGCTGAAGGACTTTCTGACCCAGGGCGGCGACGACGCCCGCCGGGCGCTCGCGATGAAGCTGCAGGTGCAGAGCGAGATCGACGACCTCGAGGTGCTCGGCGGAGGCCAGGGCGTGGCCTTCGGCGCCGGCGCTCCGGGGGCCGTGGGCCACGGTCGAGCCGGGGTGCCTCCACCCCAGAACATGCCGCGCGGCATGCCGCCGCCGATGCCGGCTCCGGCGCCTCCTGCGGCTCCAGCTCCGGCGGCCCAACCGGTCGCGGTCGCGGCGCCCGCCGTCGTCGCCGAGCCGCACGCAGCGGCCGAGAGGCAGCGGGAAGATCGAAACGCCGCGAAGAACGCCGACCTCAAGATCGCCGTCGAAGAGGCGAAGGCGCGTCGCTCGGCGCGGGCGATCGCCGGCAAGCAGATCGCCGCGAACGCCGGAGCGTTCGTCTTCGTGCGCGAGTACGCGCACGCGGTGCGACCGGATCGCAAGGCGGGCGACCGCGTCGACTTCGCCGAGACGCTCTACTGGAGCGCCGCGACGAAGACGAACGACAAGGGCGAGGCGACGGTCGCCTTCGCCGTCAACGACTCGGTCACCTCGTTTCGCGCGACGGCCGGCGGCTTCACCGCTACGGGCGCCGTCGGCGGAGCGAGCGTCACGTTCGACTCGGTGCAGCCCTTCTACGTCGAGCCGAAGCTGCCGCTCGAGGTGACCGAGGGCGACGTCGTGCAGCTGCCGGTCGCGTTCGTGAACGGCACGAGCGAAGCGCTCGAGGCCAGCCTCGGCGGCGAGCTGCTGGGCGTGTCGCTGAAGCGGCCGACGAAGCTGGCTCCGCTCGCGCGGGTGCGGCAGGTGTTCGAGGTGAAGGTGCCGGCGGCGCGGCAGCCCATCGACGTCGTGCTGCAGGCGAGCGCGGGCGCGTACGGTGACGCGGTGACGCGGCAGCTGAACGTGAAGCCGAAGGGCTTCCCCTTCGAGAAGGCGTTCGGCGGGCTGCTGGGCCCGAAGAAGCCGGCGAAGCACACCGTCACGGTTCCGACCTCGGCGGTGCCGGGCAGCCTGACGGCGACGGCCACCGTCTACCCCACTCCGCTGGCGAACCTGACCGAGGCCCTGGCGCGGTTGATTCAGGAGCCCTACGGCTGCTTCGAGCAGACGAGCTCGACGAGCTACCCGCTGACGATGGCCCAGCAGTACTTCCTCACGCACACGGGCGTCGACCCGAAGCTCGTCGAGCGCAGCAAAGAGACGCTCGACAAGGGCTACAAGCGCCTCGTCGGGTTCGAGTGCAGCGACAAGGGCTACGAGTGGTTCGGCGAGAACCCGGGCCACGAGGCGCTGAGCGCGTTCGGCTTGTTGCACTTCACCGACATGGCGAAGGTGCGCGACGTCGACCCGAAGATGCTCTCGAACACGCGCGCGTGGCTGCTCAAGCAGAAAGACGGCAGCGGCGGCTTCAAGCGCGGGCGCCGCGCGCTGCACACGTGGGTCGAAGACAAAGACAGCTCGAACGCGTACATCACGTGGGCGCTGCTCGAGTCGGGCGAGCGCGACGTCGCGAAGGAGGTCGGCTGGCTCAAAGACGCCGCCCCCAAGAGCAAGAACAGCTACGTCTGGGCGCTCGGCGCGAACGCCCTGCACGTCTACGGCGACAAGGCCGCGGCGACCGCCCTGATGGAGAAGCTCGCCGCGGCGCAGCAGAGAGACGGCTCGCTCGGCCAGGCGACGCAGTCGATCGTCGGCTCGGGCGGCGAGGCGCTCACCATCGAGGCGACGTCGCTCGCCGCGCTCGCGTGGATGCGCGAAGCCAAGTTCGCGGGCAACGTCGAGACGGCCATTCGGTACCTCGCCGAGGCGTGCAAGGCGGGCCGCTACGGCTCGACGCAGAGCACGGTGCTCGCGCTGCGCGCGATCGTCACCTACGACGCCTTGCGCGCGCGGCCGAAGGCGCCGGGGGCCGTGCGGGTCTTCGTCGACGGCCAGCAGGTCGGCAGCAGCGTGAAGTTCGACAAGACCACCGAGGGCGCCATCAAGCTGCCCGAGCTCTCGGAGCTGTTGACCGCCGGAGAGCACACGATCTCGCTCGAGATGGAGGGCGGCGGCGAGATGCCGTACGCGCTGGCGGTGAAGTACAACGCGGTGACTCCGGCGACGGCGAGAGAGACGAAGGTCGATCTGCAGACGCGGCTGTCGAAGGGCACGGTCGCCGAGGGCGAGACGCTCGAGGCCTACGCGACGGTGACGAACCTCGCTTCAGAGAACCTGCCGACGGTCGTGGCGATCGTGGGGCTGCCGGGCGGGCTCGAGCCGCGGCACGATCAGCTCAAGGAGCTCGTGAAGAAGGGCGCGGTCGACGCCTACGAGGTGCTCGGCCGCGACGTGGTGCTCTACTGGCGCGGCATGGAGAAGGGCCAGGTGCGCGAGGTGCCGCTCTCGCTCGTCGCCGCGGTGCCGGGGCGCTACGTGGGGCCCGCGAGCCGCGCGTACGAGTACTACACGGACGAGTTCAAGAAGTGGCAAGAGGGGCTCGCCGTGACCGTGACGCCGAAATAACGTCGCGGGCCACATGCCCAACGCACAAGAGCTGCTCAAGCGCGCGGAGAAGGCAGAAGCCGAGAAGAACTACATCGAGGCCGGCCCGCTGTACGAGCGGGCGGGCGACGTCGAGCGCGCGATCGCGAACTACCGCAAGGGCGGCGGCGTCGACCGCGCCGCGCTGCTGCTCGAGGCGACGGGCCGGGGAAAAGAGGCCGCCGCGCTGCTGCTCTCGGTCGGCTCGTACGAGAAGGCCGCGGCGATGTACGAGAAGACGAAGGACTTCGCGAAGGCCGCGGCGGCGCTGTTGCGGGCGAACCAGCGCGAGCGCGCGGCGGCGATGTACGAGCGCGCCGAGAGCTTCGAAGACGCAGCCAAGATCTACGTCTCGCTCGGCAACCACCGCAAAGCGATTCAGCTCTACGAGGGCGCGGGGCTCGCCGACAAGGCGAACGAGCTGAAGGCGCAGGCGCCCGACGCGGGCGCCCAGGCCGGCGCGCAGATGCTCGCGCTCGACCCGAACATGGACATCGCGGCGAGCGAGTACCTCGACGCGGGCCGGCTCGTCGACACGGTGGTGCAGCTGTTGCGGGCGGGCCGCGCGAACGACGCGGCGCGCCTCTATGGCAACTGCCAGGAGGACATCGGCTACAACGTGCTGGCCGCGATCGCGGGTGACCGCGCGGTCGAGCTGAAGGCCGCCGAGATGTTCTACGTGGCGCGCGACTACGCGAAGGCGGGCCAGCTGCTCGAGAACCTCGAAGACTACGCGCGGGCCGCGATGATGTACGAGCGCGCCGACGACCACTACATGGCTGCCGAGATGTACACGCGCGCCGGCGACATGGGCAAAGCGGCCGAGGCGTTCGAGAAGCACGGCAACTACCAGCAGGCCGCCGAGTTCTTCTTGAAGGTGAACAACTACGACAAGGCGGCGGTGAACTTCGAGAAGTCGGTGAACAACTTCGTGGCGGGCAAGCTGTACTTCCGCATGAACAAGATGAACAAGTCGCTTCAGCTCCTGCAGAAGGTGCAGAAGAACGAAGGGGCGTACTTCGAGGCGTGCCGGCTGATCGGCGAGATCCTGGCGCAGAACGGGTACCTCGACCTCGCGATTCGCAAGTACCTCGAGGTGGTGCAGAGCGCGGGGCTCTCGAAAGAGACGGCGCCCGTCTATTACAACCTCGCGCGCACGCTCGAGCAGCGCGGAGCCGTGCCGCAGGCGTTGAAGCTGTACCAGGACATTCTCGCGTGGCAGTTCGACTTCTCGGACGTGCAGGCGCGCATCAAGAACCTGCAGTCGGGGCCGCCACCGCAGATTCTGCCCGGCGCCCCCGCCGCCGGAGCCGCAGCGCCGGTGCTGGCCGACGCGCCGCCGGTCGTCGCGGGCACGGCGGTCGACGCGGCTCCGCAGGCGCCGGCGCTGGTGTCGATGATGGACGGGTTCGACTTCCTCAAGGGCACGCCGCTGTTCAAGGACCTGTCGCTCGACGAGATGAAGGCGGTCTACGGCGCGTGCGAGACGAAGAAGTTCGCGCCGGGCGCGGTGATCATCGAGCAGGGGCAGGCGGGCGAGGCGCTGTACGTGCTGCGCAAGGGCACCGCGAAGGTGATTCGCCTGCAAGACGGCGAAGAAGACATGGTCGCCCGCATGGGGCCCGGCTCGCCGGCCGGTGAGATGTCGCTGGTCGACGACGCGCCGACGTCGGCCCGGGTCATCGCCGAGGCCGAGGTCGACGCGTTCGTCATCACGCGGCCGCGGTTCGAGAAGCTGCTCGTGATGAACGACAAGATCGCGGTGAAGCTGTACCGGTTCTTCGTGCAGACGCTCTCGAAGCGCCTGCGTACGACGAGCGAGAACTTCGCGAAGGCGACGACGTCTCCCAAGGCCTGAAGGCGAAGCAGCCGCTGCAGCGCTGAAGGGCTACGCGACCTGACGCAGCACCGTCACGGCGCGGCCGGCGAGGTCGTAGGTCTCGCCGGCGGGCACGCGGCGAACGACGACGTCGTCGCGGGCGGTCTCGAGCAGGGTCTCCCACGCTTCGCCCCAGCGCTTCTCGGGCAGCGTGAGCGTGACGGCCGACGGGCCGGCGTTCATGAAGACGAGCAGCGTGTCGCCGGTCACCTTCTGGCCCGAGGGCTCGCGGGTGGCGATGGCGTCGCCGCCGAGGAACCAGCCGAGGCAGCGGGTGTTGGGGGCCTGCCAGTCTTCGGGAGTCATCTCGCGGCCGTCGGGGCGAAACCAGACGAGATCGAAGAACCGCGAGTCTTCGAGCGTCGAGCCGAGGAAGAAGTTGCGCCGCTGCAGGGTGGGCTGGTGGTGGCGCAGGGCGATGAGGCGCCGCGTGAAGTCGAGCAGGCGGCGGCGACGGTCGTCGAGGTTCCAGTCGACCCACGAGAGCTCGTTGTCCTGGCAGTAGGCGTTGTTGTTGCCCCACTGGGTGCGGCCGAGCTCGTCGCCCATGTTCAGCATCGGCGTGCCGACCGAGAGCAAGAGCGTGGCGAGCAGGTTCTTCTTCTGGCGATCTCGCACCGCGTTCACGACCGGGTCGTCGGTCTCGCCCTCGTGGCCGCAGTTCCATGCGTGGTTCTCGGAGGCGCCGTCGCGGTTGTCTTCGCCGTTCAGCTGGTTGTGCTTCGCCTGGTAGGTGACGAGATCGTGCAGCGTGAAGCCGTCGTGGCACGTGATGAAGTTGATGCTCGCCATCGGGCGCCGGCCCGAGACCTTGAAGAGGTCCGACGAGCCGGTGACGCGGTAGCCGACCTCGGCGGCCTGGCGCTCGTCGCCGCGCCACATGCGGCGCATCGTCTCGCGGAACCGATCGTTCCACTCGGCCCAGGGGCCGGGGAAGTGGCCGAGGCGGTAGCCGCCTTCGCCGACGTCCCACGGCTCGGCGATGAGCTTCACGCGCGAGACGATCGGGTCCTGGTGCACGGCCTGCAGAAACGCGGCGTCGCGCGAGAAGACGCTGTCGCCGCCGCGCGCGAGCTCGGTCGCGAGATCGAAGCGGAAGCCGTCGACGTGCATCTCGGTGACCCAGTACCGCAGCGAGTCGAGCACGAGCTTCAGCGCCTGCGGGTGCGGCAGGTTCAAGCTGTTGCCGCAGCCGGTGAAGTCGCGGCAGCGCGCGCGGTTCTTCGGGTCGAGCCAGTAGTACGTCGGGTTGTCGAGGCCGCGCAGGCTCAAGGTGGGCCCGAGCTCGTTGCCCTCGGCGGTGTGGTTGAAGACGACGTCGAGAATCACCTCGAGGCCGGCGGCGTGCAGCGCCTTCACCATCTGCTTGAACTGCACGACCTGCTCACCGCGCGAGGCGGTCGCGAAGCGCTGATCGGGCGCGAAGAAGCCGAGGGTGTTGTAGCCCCAGTAGTTCGAGAGGCCGCGCTGCAGCAGGAACCCCTCGCTCGCCGACTCGTGCACCGGGAGCAGCTCGACGCTGGTGACGCCGAGCTCCTGCAGGTGGCGCACGGCCGCGGGGTGCGCGAGGCCGAGGTAGGTGCCGCGCAGCTCGGGGGGGATCTCGGGGTGGCGCGCGGTGAAGCCGCGCACGTGGAGCTCGTACAGCACGGTGCGGCGCCAGATGACGCCGGGCCGCTTCTCGTCGCCCCAGTCGAAGTCGTCGTGGGTCACCACCGAGCGGGGCACTCCGGCGGCGCTGTCGCGATCGTCGAACGGCTCGACGCCGTGCTCGTCGGCGGGGCGCGTGGTGATGGGCTGCCCCCAGTCGGGCCGGCCGCTGACCGCGCGGGCGTACGGGTCGACGAGCAGCTTGTTCGGGTTGAAGCGCAGGCCGGCCTTGGGCTCCCAGGGGCCGTGGGCGCGAAAGCCGTAGAGGGCGCCGGCCTTCAGCCCGGGCACGTAGCCGTGCCAGACGTGCTGGGTGACGTCTTCGAGCTTCACGCGCTGGAGCTCGGCGCGCGGATCTTCGGGCGAGAAGAGGCAGAGCTCCATCGCCGTGGCGTGCTCCGAGAAGACCGCGAAGTTCACGCCGCGGCCGTCGCAGGTGGCCCCCAAGGGGTACGGCACTCCGGGCCAGACCGCGTACGCGCTCAAGTCGGGGGCATTCAAGCCCGGCCGATCGAACGCGTGAAGCGATTTCCTATGCGGCGGCCCGCTGAGCGGCGCCCGGCATGATGCGGCGCGCCATCGCCACGCGGTTCCGGCCGGCGCGCTTGGCGCGGTAGAGCGCCTGATCGGCGGCTTCGAGGAGCTCGGGCTGCGAGGCGCGTGAGGGCCCCGAGCACACGGCGACGCCGAAGCTGGCGGTCGTGCGCACGGGCGCGTCGCAGGCGGCGACGGCGGCGCGCAGGCGCTCGGCGAGCGCGAGGGCGCTGGGCCCGTCGACGTCGGTGAAGATGACGCAGAACTCCTCGCCGCCGTAGCGGGCGACGAAGTCGGTCTTGCGCACGTGCTGCTGGAGCGTGACGGCGACGGCCTTGAGCACGGCGTCGCCGGTGGCGTGGCCATGGGTGTCGTTGACCTGCTTGAAGTGATCGAGGTCGACCATCGCGACGGCGAACTTGCGGCCGCGCTCGGCCTCGGCGCAGAGCAGCGCGAGGCGCTGGTTGAGGCCGCGCTTGTTCGCGACCTGCGTGAGCTCGTCGGTGGTGACGAGCTCGGCGAGGCGGCGCTCGGTCTCTTTGGTCTTGGTGATGTCGTGAATGACCCCGGTGATCTCGCTCGGGCGGCCGAGGGCGTCGCAGTACGTGACGCGCAGGCCCAGGTGCAGCCAGCGCTCGCCGGCCTGAAGCTCGAGCTCGGTGCGGGCGTCGAGGTGTGAGAGCGCGTCGATGGCGGCGCACACCCGCGGCTCGGCGTCGAGCGAGAGCGCGACGCGATCGTCCGACAACCAGCTGACGGTGCGGGTCTGAACGTCGATGACGAACAAGAGGTGGGGCGCGCTCTGCGTCACGCTGCGCTGCTGAAGCTCGCCCTGCGCCATCGCGGCGAGGCTCTCGAGCCCGTGAATCTGCTTCTCGGTGACGTGCCGCGCCTGAGAGTCGGCGACGTAGAGCGCGCCGAGGCTCGTGCCGTCGGTGCGCACGATGGGCACGAACACCCGGCAGTGCGCGTAGGGCGGCGCGAGCATCGGGTCGTGATCGATCTGCGTGGCCGCGACCGGCGGCGCCGAGATCGCCGGGCCCTGCGTCGAGACGTGGCGACCGTTCACGACGATGCCCGACATCGGCGCATCGAACAGAATCGCCGCCAGAGCGGTGATGCGGTCGAGCGCTCTATCGCCGTTGGAGGACATGACGGCTCGTCACCTTGCAGCGCCCGTGCCGCAAGGGCAGCGTCAGAAGAATGCTGCGTCAGAAAAATGAAACGGCCCGCCGGCTTGATGCCGACGGGCCGTTTACGAGACGGGTCAGGAGCGACCCGCTGAAGTCTCAGCTGAGGTGCTTCGAGACCAGCTTGGTCATCTCGAACATGTTGACGGACTTCTTGCCGCCGAAGACCGCCTGGAGCTTGGCGTCGGCGTTGATCTGCCGCTTGTTCTTCGAGTCCTGCAGGCCGTTCTTCTTGATGTAGGCCCACACCTTCGACGTGACCTCGGTGCGCGGAATCGGCTTCGCGCCGACGATCTCGGCGAGGGTCGCCGACGGGGTCATCGGCTTCATGAACGCGGCGTTCGGCTTCCGACCAGACTTCTTCGCGGCTTTCTTAGCGGCCATTTCGTTGTTGTCTCCTGTCCCGAAGGGGACGTTAGCGGTCTCGTGCACGAGAACCGGGTCGCGGTGAGTAGCAGAGGGCCTAGAGGAAAAACAGCCCCATTTTTCATTTTTCTAGAGGAGAGTCCGCGCTCAGATCGAATGCGGTGCCTGATTACCGGCGCGAACGGATTTCTGGGAAGTCACCTCGCGAAGGCGCTCAGCGCGCGCGGCGACACCGTGCGGTGCCTGGTGCGCGAAGGGTCAGATGCGTCGGCGCTCGCGAACCTGCCGGTCGAGCGTGCAGCGGGCGACGTGACGCGGCCCGAGACGTTGAACGACGCGATGAAGGGCATCGACACGGTGTTCCACCTCGCGGGCATTCGGCGCGCAGCCGGGCGACAGGCGTTCATCGACGCGAACGCCGAAGGCACACGCCACGTCGCCGAGGCGATGGTGAAGGCGGGGGCGCGGCGGCTCGTGTTCTGCGGCTCGCTCGCGGCGTCGGGGCCGTCGACGGCGCTGCGGCCGCGGCTCGAGCAAGACCCGTTCTGCCCCGAAGAGCCCTACGGCGAGAGCAAGGCGCTGGGCGAGCAGATCGCGTTCTCGTACGGCGATCGCCTCGAGGTGACCTCGATTCGACCGTCGCGCATCTTGGGGCCGCTCGATCACGAGAACCTGACGTTCTTCCGCCTCGCGAAGCGCGGCGTGATTCTGCAGATCGGTGGAGGCCCCCGGCCGCTGTCGATGGTCGACGTCGACGACGTCGTCGCGCAGCTGCTCTTGCAGGCCGGCGCGCGCGAGGCGGTGGGCGAGGCGTTCTTCTCGTCGAGCGACGAGACGATCTCGCTCGAGGGCGTGATGGAGCTCGCCGCGAAGGCGTTCGGCGTCAGGGCGAGATCGATCTACCTGCCGCCGTGGGCGCTCGGCGCGCTGGGCGAGACGACCGACGTCGTCACGAAGGTGACCGGAACAAAGTTGCCGCTCAACCGTAAGCTCGCCAGACAGCTGCTCGCCCCCGGGTGGACGTGCAGCATCGGAAAGGCGAAGCGCATGTTGGGCTACAGACCGGTTCGAACGATCGCGGAGTCGATCGAGCGCAGTGCAGAGAGCTACGTGCAGGCGGGGTGGCTATGAGGGCGGTGCTCCTGTTGGGGGTGCTGTCGTCGGGGTGCCTGCTGCGGGCGGCGGTGCCGATGGAGTCGACGAAGTACGAGGTGAACCCACCGGCGCGGTGCCTCGTGGTGCTGATGCCGGGCGCGGGCTCGGACATGGGCGACTTCGAGAAAGAGGGCTTCGTGAAGAAGCTGCAAGACAGCGGGCTCTCGATCGACGTGGTCGCGGCGAACGCGGTGCTCGGCTACTACATGCGCGGCTCGATGCTGGGCCGGCTCGACGAAGACGTGATGAACCCGCTGCAGGCGGCGAAGCAGTACGAGAAGCGGTGGATCATGGGCATGTCGATGGGCGGCTTCGGCTCGCTCTTCTACGCGATGAACCACCCCGAGGACGTCGACGGCGCGTTCGCGATGGCGCCCTTCCTCGGCGACGAGAAGCTCATTCGAGAGATCCGCGAGGCCGGAGGCCTTTCGAAGTGGACTCCGCCGGAAGCCGAGCCCGTCACCGCCGACAACTACCAACGGCAGCTGTGGCGCTGGCTCAAAGAGGTGTCGGCCGACCCGAGAAAGGGGCCCGAGCTGTGGGTGGGCTGGGGCACCGAGGACGATCTCGCTCCGGCCGACCAGCTGCTCGGCGACGCGCTGCCGCAGGAGCGCGTGCTCAAGACGCCCGGCGTGCACGACTGGCCGCCATGGAACGTGCTCGTCGAGCGCTTCACGAAGGAAGGCCCCATCGCGCAGCAGTGCGCGAAGCCTTGAGCCGTAGGTCGACGCCGGCAGACGCGGTAGATCGCTCGCCATGCCCAAGAAGCCCGCCGCGAAGGCGCCTGGCCCCACGAAGCTGCTCACCGCCATGACCGGCAAGGCGAGCGCGGCGAAGGCCGCCGAGGGTGACGCGCCGGTGTTCGCGTACCTCGCGAGCCTGCCGCAGCCGCAGCGCAGCATCGCCGAGCGCATCGACGCGCTGGCGGCGAAGACCCTGCCTGGGCTCCAGCGCGCGGTGAAGTGGGGCATGGCGTACTACGGCGTCGGCGGAGGCTGGTGCTTCTCGTCGGGCGGGTTCGTCGGCCACGTGAAGGTGATGTTCATCAACGGCGCCGAGCTCGAGCCTGAGCCCCCGGTCGCCCCGATCGGCATGGGCAAGCTCACCCGCGGAGTCGAGCCGAAGTCCGTGAAACAGCTCGACGAGGCGCAGCTCGTGTCGTGGATGAAGCAGGCCGCCGAGAACCCCTTCTTCGGCGGGCCCAAGAAGAACCGGCCAAAGCCGCGCTGACGAAAAAGGGGACAGGCTGCGCAAAAAAGGGGACAGGCTACTTTTTTGCGCAACCGATTCGACGCATCCGCGGTCGGTGCTCGGCTGGTTGCGCAAAAAAGTAGCCTGTCCCCTTTTTTGCGCAGCCTGTCCCCTTTTTACGGCGCGCAGTACGGGCGCCTGCAGGTGCCGTTGACGCAGCCCTCGGGCGGCGTGCACTCGTCGCTCGTGCCGCACGCCGCCATCGAGCCGACGCCGCTGCGCAGCGTGCACTGGCCGGCGTCGAGCCGGCAGTACGCGGTGCCGACGTCGCAGAAGCTCTCGTTCGCGTTGCACGGCGCGCCCGGCGCCGACGGCGGCTGGCAGGTGCCGGCGTCGATGCGGAAGCCGCCGTCTTCAGCGCCGAAGAACACGCCGGGGCACTGCCGCGTGCCCGCGCACTCGAACGGGCTGAAGCAGCGCTGGCCGTCGACGCCGAGGGCTCGGCACACGCCGCCGAACAGCCCCTCGGAGCACGCGAGATCGAACCGGCACGGCACCGCCGGCGTCATGGGGAAGATGCCATACCCGCACGTGTCACCCGCGCCACCGGGCGCCACACAGCGGTTGCCGCCGCACCGCAGCGGAAACGCGCACTGGGTGTCGCCGGTGCACGTGCCGCCGTCGGCCTGCAGCGTGAGGCACGCGCTGCCGTTGCAGAACGCGACGTTCGGCAGGCACTCCTGCAGCTGCGTGCTCGGAGCGATCGGCGCGCACGACAGCCCGGTCAGCGCGTAGAGGCGGCACTTGCCGTCGTAGACGTAATACCCGCTCTGGCACTCCTCGTTGGCGCCGGCGTCGGCGCCCGCGGTCTTGCGGGGCAGGCAGCGGCCGGGGCACACGCTCGGCGTCGAGTCGCAGTAGTGCGTCGGAGCGCACTCGTTGCTGCGCGTGCAGGCGCCGTTCGCGGCCACGAGGCCCGTGAAGATGCGATCGCACTCGGGCGCGTACGCGTTGAGGTTCGACGTGCACGGAGCGCTCGTGCGCAGCGCGTACAGACACGCGGCCGCGGCTCGCGCGTCGTACCCGAGGCGGCCGGCGTCGAGCTGCCGGCCCTCGTCGACGAGGCACGACGGCCGGAACCACGGGTTGAAGCGGTTGTTGAAGACCGAGATGCACGAGGTCTTCTCGTTCATCGCGCCGCAGCGCGTCTGGTAGGTGCAGAGGCCGTCGACGTACGCGTCGCAGAGCGCTCCGAACGGAGTGCTCCCGGCGTCGAACGGTGCGCCGCCCGCGGTGCCGCCGCCGCTCGCGCCGCCGGCGGTGCCGCTGCCTCCGGCCGTGCTCGAGCCGCCGCCGCTCGACCCGCCCGCGGTGCCGCCGGTGCCGCCGGCCGACGTGCCGGTGCCCCCTGCGGTCGCGCTGCCGCCGCCGCCGGCAGAGCCGCCGTCGGTCGCACCTCCACCGCTGCAGCCGACGACGAGGACCATGAGCACGAGCGCGCGCATGCCGGCATTTTGCACCTGATCCGCCCGATCGGGGTCATTCCCTTCCTATGCTTCTGGTGTGGACGGTTCGCTGGGGGAGCACGGTCATCGCGACGGGCACCGGGCCGCTCCCACCCGAGTACGGGTTGCCGCAGCCGCGCGTCTCGCACGGAGACGTCGCGGTGGTGCGCAGCGGAGCCTTCACCGCCGAGGTGAGGCACGCGCCGCTGCCGCCGCGGGCCGCGCGGTGGGGCGCGCCCGACGTTCACTTCCTCAAGGTGCTGGCGATCTGCGTGATGGCGCTCGCCGCGGTGCTGGTGCTGGTGCGCGAGCGCTTCGTCGAGCTGCAGGCCGAGAAGGTCGCGGCGCCGATCGAAGAGCGCGACGTCTTCGCGGCGCCGCGCTTCGCGCGCTACACGGCGCCGCACCGGGGCTTCACCGTGGCACCCGACCGCGACCGCTCGCCGATCGCGAAGCGCGATCTCGATCGCATCGCGCGCTTCCCCGAGAAGGTGAAGCAGCAGAAGGCGCGCGACGAGGCGCTCGCGAGCTCGAGGGCTCCCGCGGCGTTCGGGGTGCTGACCGCCCTGCGCACCGAGGAGCCGCTCCTGACCGCGGCGCTCGTGGGCCGCGGCGACGACATCTTCGAAGGCGGCGAGGTGGCCGGCGTGGTGGGCGGCCTGGGCCTTCGCGGCTCGGGCGAGGGCGGCGGCGGCAACGGCCCGGGCTCCGGCTCGGGCGTGGGGGGCGGCGGCATCGGCCTCGGGCGCATTGGCATCATCGGTCGCGGCTCGGGAGGCGGCTCTGGCTCGGGCTTCGGCGCGGGCGGGCTCGTGAGCCTCGACCGCGTGCGGGTCGAGGCGGAGCTGCCGAGCCGGCGCATCTTCATGGCGGCGCGCTCGCGCGTGATGAGCTGCCTGGGCGGATTTACGGGCGAGATGGTGACCGACGTGTACCTGTCGGACGACGGCCAGGTGCAGCGGGTGAGCGTCGCGGGCCCGCCCGAGGCGGCGAAGCGGTGCGTCGCGCAGACGATCGAGCGCTTGAGCTTCCCGGGCGGCGACGACCACGTGTGGGCACGGTGGACCACCGGCTGATCCGCTGCTAGAGCGCGCGCCGTGCACCACGGCTCGCACGGCACCGGCAAGGGCAAGGCGGCGTTCTACGACGTCGACGGCACGCTCATCTCGACGAACGTCGTGCACGCCTACGGCTACTACGCGCTGAACGAGGGCAGCGTGCGCGGCATTCTCGGGCGCGCCGCGAAGACGGTGGCGAGCCTGCCGGTGTTCGGCGCGCTGAACCTCATCGACCGCAAGGTCTTCAACGAGTTCTTCTACCGGTACTACGAGGGCTTCAGCGAAGACCGGCTGATCGAGCTCGCCGATGACATGTTCGAAGACGTCATTCAGAAGGCGATCTACCCGAAGGCGCAGGACCTCATCGACGAGGCGCGGCGCGACGGCTGCCGAATCGTGCTGGTGACGGGCGCGCTCGACTTCACGATGCGGCCGCTCGCGCGGCACCTGAACGCCGACGATCTGATCGCGAACAAGATGCAGTTCGTCGGCGGGCGCGCGACGGGCAAGGTGATACCGCCCATCATCGAGGGCGCGAACAAGGCGAACGTGATTCGCGAGTACTGCGACAAGCACGAGCTCGAGCTGTCGAAGTGCCACGCGTACTCCGACTCGGCCTCCGACTACGCGATGCTCGCCGTCGTGGGGCGCCCCACCGCGGTGAACCCCGACCTGCGCCTGCGCGCGCTCGCGCGGAGCTACAACTGGCCCGTGCTGAACGTGCGATGAACCCGAGGAGCGCAGCGTCGACGCGCTCCCTTGCCCCTCGCAGAGGTGAGGGGGCAGTCGGAGCTCAGCGGAACGCGGCGCTGTTGTCGCTGCTGCTTGCGTCGTGTGTTCCGCCCTGCCCCGACACCTACCCTCTGTGCATCGAGACCGACGGAGGCTCGTGCCGCGCCTGGTCGGCCGGCTGCTGCATGGGCATCGTCGCGTGCGCGAAGGGCACGATGTTCGCGGAGGACGCGGGCACGTGCGCGGTGGTCGAGGTGCCGGCCGAGAAGAGGGTCGTATGCCAGTGAGACGCCTTGCCGCCGTGATGCTGCCGCTCGTGCTCGCCGCCTGCCCGACGCTGCCGGGAATCGAAGACGCGGGGTTCGACGCAGGCTACGTCGACGCCGGCCGCCCCGTGCCACCGCCCGCAATCGACGTCGCGGCCGGGGCCACGCACGCGTGCGCGCGCATGAGCGACGGCACGGTGCGGTGCTGGGGCTGCTACTGCTCGGGCGGCCTCTTGCAGACGCTGACGGCCGACTCACTGCCGGTCATCGTCGCCGGGGTGCGCGACGCGAAGCAGCTCGCGCTGGGCATCGACACGACCTGCGCGCTGCTGATGGACGGCAAGGTCAAGTGCTGGGGCCGCGGCGGCGCGGGGCAGCTCGGCAACGGCGCGACCGACGACAGCGACACGGCGGTCGAGGTGACGGGGCTCGCCAACGTGCTCGAGATCGCGGCGGGCGACCGGCACGCGTGCGCGCGGCTGGGCGACGGCACGGTCTGGTGCTGGGGCGACAACCGCGAGCGGCAGCTCGGCGACGGCACCATCGACGCGCAGAAGCCTTCGCCCGCGACGCTGGGCACGTTCGGAGCGACCCAGCTCGATCTCGGCAAGACGCACAGCTGCGCGCGGCGGGCGAGCGGCACGGTGGTGTGCTGGGGCGCGAACGCCGAGGGCCAGGTGGGCGACGGCACGATGATGCAGCGGAACACGCCGACGCCGGTGCAGTTCGGCATGCTGTCGGGCACGCAGGTGTCGGTGGGCGCGACGTCGTGCCTCTTGCGCGACGATCGCGGGGTGTCGTGCTGGGGCGGCGGCGACGCGCTGCCGGTCGAGAAGCTGCCGTCGGACGGCGGCTGGCAGGAGGTCGCGGTCGGCGGCACGCAGGCCTGCGCCCGCGCGGGCAGCAGCGTGAGCTGCCTCGACGCCGGTACGGTGAGCGTGCCCGGGGCGGTGCAGCTGGCGGCGGGCGAGCGCTTCACGTGCGCGCGCACCGACGGCGGCACGGTGTGGTGCTGGGGCAAGAACGACGTCGGTCAGCTCGGCAACGGCGCGCAGGGAGCGGGCGCCGATTCGGACACCCCGGTAAAGGTGGGCTTCTGACCGCGCTTTTGGGTAAGAGCGCCTCACTGTGAGGCCGCTGAAGACGCTCAAGAAGCTGTACGACGAAGAGAGCCACATCATCTACACCGAGAAGGGGTCGCCGCCGCGCGTGATGTTCTACGGCGAAGACTTCTGGGTCGAAGATCTGCCCGTGGGCACGCGCGTCATCTGCCCGCGCCCGCCGCTCGAGGGCGTGCCGAACCTGAAGGCCGCGATTCGCTACGCGATCAACCACCCCGAGGGCATGGAGCCGCTGCACGCGCTCCTCGAGCCGGGCATGAAGATCACGATCGCGGTCGACGACATCTCGCTGCCGCTGCCGCCGATGAAGACGCCCGACGTGCGGCAGACGATCCTCGAGATCGTGCTCGAGCTGCTCGCCGACAGCGGCGTCGACGACGTGCACATCATCATCGCGAACGCGCTGCACCGGCGCCTGACCGAAGCCGAGATGAAGCGCATGGTCGGCCAGAAGATCTGGGACGCGTACTACCCCGACCGCTACTACAACCACGACGCCGAAGACCCCGACGGCATCGTCGAGATGGAGAAGACCTCTCACCACGAGGTCGTCGCCATCAACCGCCGCGCCGCCGAGAGCGATCTGCTCATCTACGTGAACATCAACCTCGTGCCGATGGACGGCGGCCACAAGTCGGTCGGCACCGGCCTCGCGAACTACGCGTCGCTGCGCGCCCACCACAACGCGCAGACGATTCGCGACTCCGAGTCGTACATGGAGCCCTCGCGCAGCGCCCTGCACAAGAGCACCGAGCGCATCGGCCGCGTCATCGACAAGAACCTCAAGGTCTTTCACATCGAGACGGCGATCAACAACCGCATGTTCGAAGAGCCGGTCAGCTTCCTCATGAAGAAAGAGGAAGACTTCACCGAGGTCGACCGGCTGAAGCTGCACAGCATCAAGTACGCGCTCTCGAAGATGCCGCGGCCGCTGAAGCGGAAGATGTTCTTCAACATCTTCTCGCCGTACGAAGTGACGGCCGTGCACGCCGGCTCGACCGAGCCGTGCCACGCGAAGACGCTCGAGGCCTGCTGGAAGCAGTACTCGGTGCCGGTCGACGGCCCGTCGGACATCGTCATCTTCGGCATGCCGTACGTGTCGCCGTACAACGTGAACAGCATCTTGAACCCGCTGCTCGTGCAGGTGATGACGTGCGGCTACCTGTTCAACCTGAACCGCGGCGTGCCGCTCGTGAAGAAGGGCGGCGTGATCATCATCACGCACCCGCTCTACGACGAGTTCGACCCCGAGCATCACGCGCCGTACATCGAGTTCTTCAACCGGCTCTTGCCCGAGACGCGCGACGCGATGGTGCTCGGCCACAAGTACGAAGAGGAGTTCGCGAAGAACCCGTCGTACGTGCACCTCTACCGCAAGGGGAACAGCTACCACGGCGCTCACCCCTTCTACATGTGGTACTGGGGCGAGAACGGGCGTCAGTGGTGCGGGAAGATCATCTGCGCCGGCGCCGAGAACAACCACGTGCCGAGCCTGCTCGGGTGGGATCGCACCGACACGCTGAGCGAGGCGATCGAAGAGGCGCGCGGCTTCATGGGCCGCAGCGCGTCGATCTCGTTCGTGCACATTCCTCCGATTCTGCAGACCGAGGTTCGCCTGTGACGGATGCGCGGGGGCGCGCGGTCGAGGCGATGCACGCCTCGATCGAAGACGACTTCTTGAAGGGCGCCGGCGTCGAGACTCCGGTTCCCGACGTGCCCGGAGTCATCCCCGCGGTCGGCCGCCGCTTCCACGGCGCGCACGAGCTCAAGCGCCTGTTCGATCTGCTGCGCGTCTACCGCATCGGCGACTTCGCCGGCGCGGCGAGCACGTGCCTCGACCCGCAGTCGCCCTGGTACAACGTCGGCTACGGCGCGTGGGGCCTGCGCTCGTACAAGACGAACGGGGCCGCGTGGGGCTTCTCGAGCGACGGCGCGCCCGACTTCGACGAGCTGCTCGAGGTCGCGCTCGTCGAGTACGACTTCTTGAAGGCCGGCGCGCTCGGCTGCCCGCCCGACCAGCTCTGCTTTCACGTCGAGTCGCTGACGAAGGGGCGCGATGGCGTCTGGGCGACCGCCGAGGTGCTCGCCACGATTCCCAGCGTGCTGCACGCCGGCGCCTCGAGCCCGCTCTACGGCACCGCCGAGCCGTCGTTCTGCGCCGGCCGCAAGAACTTCGAGCCGGTCGCGATGGTGGGGAAGCTCTTCTTCCGCGCCGTGCAGCCGAAGCTCACGCTCGCGTGGGGCGGCCTGTGCCCGGCGACGCCCGCAGGCGAAGAGCTGCTCGAGAAGATCGTCTCCGAGATGTCGCGCCTCTACATGTAGGCCTGTGCCCGGGCGTTGACAGCATCGGCCCGAGTGGACGGACCTACACCGCAGATTCACTGCAGATCGGCGGGGGCCACGGCTTGCTCTTCCGGCGGCCCATGCGAATCGGCCCGAACAGCCCCAAAGCCCAGGTCCTCAAGCTCGAGCGGCGCCTCGACGCGCTCGGGTACAACCCCGGCCGCGTCGACGGCAAGTGGGACCAGGACACGTTCGACGCCCAAGCGAAGTGGAGGTCGATTCACCCGAACCTGACGGTCGACCAGGCGTACGGCCGCATCGACCACACCGCGTACCGCGCGCGCGTGAAGAAGACGAAGCCGCGGGTGCGCCTCGACGCGCTCACCGCCGAGCAGGCGAAGGGCGGGGGCCTCTCCGTCGGCGCGAAGGGCCGCGCGGTGACGAACGTTCAGGTGCGGCTGCAGCGCGCGGGCTACGCGTACACGGGCAAGAAGGGCGAGTACGGCGAGGGCACGCGCGCGATGGTCGAGCAGTTCCAGCGCAAGAACGGCCTCGAGCCGACCGGCGTCGTCGACTCGCGCACGTGGTCGAAGCTGTCGCGCGCGAACCTCTACGCGAAAGACGCGTCGAGCCCGGGGCAGACGGTCGGCGAGAAGGACGCGCAGGTGCTGAAGACCGAGCGCATGCTGAGAGCGCAGGGCTTCGAGGTCGGCAAGGTCGACGGGCTCTACGACAAGGCGACGGCGAAGGCCGTGCGGCGCTTTCAGAAGCAGCAGCTCATCAAGGGCGAGGGCGGCAAGGTCGGCGACAAGACGCTGCGAGCGCTGAAGATCGAAGACAAGCTGCGCGGGAACAAGAAGCTGCAGCTCGTGCGCGACTTCGCGCTGATGGCGAAGCGGCGGGGCCTGCCGCCCGAGCTGCCGATCATGACGGCGCTCGTCGAGTCGGGCTTCAAGAACGTCAACTTCGGCGATCGCGACAGCCTCGGCATGTTCCAGCAGCGCGCGGCGTGGGGGCCGGCGAGCGTGCGGCTGAACCCCATCAAGTCGGCGCGGCTGTTCTTCGAGGGCGGCCGCGGCGGCCAGCCGGGCGCCGAAGACTACAAGTCGCGCTTCGCCGGCAAGGGCTCGAGCGCGTACGGCGCGTGGTGCCAGGCCGTGCAGGTCTCGGCCTTCCCCGATCGGTACCAGCAGATGCTCGGCGAGGCGCGCCGGCTGCTGCACGCCGCGGGCATCCGCTAGAGGGCCGCACCGCTCACCGCCGACTGCGGTGGCCGCGGCCTCCCAGCTGAGGGCGGCCTCGTCGCTGGGCTGAACGATGGCCCACTGCCGCGGCTCGCCTCGGTCCCGGCCGGCGGCCTCGCCGTCGGCGCTGCTCGATGGGCCTTTGAAACGCGCGGGTGACGCTGGCCGGCGGGGCGTGAATGCAGGCGGGGGTGCTCCGTTAGGGTCGGCCCATGACGACCGAGAGCGTCGAAGAGACCCCGTATGCGCTGTACCGGCGGCTGCGCGCCGAGCAGCTGCCTCGCGCGGTGATCGTCGAGCGGCTGATGCAGCGCGGCCTCGAGGCCGAAGACGTGAAGCTGTTGATGGTCGACGACGAGCTCTCGCAGCGCACCGCGGGCTCCTACGAGGCGCCGGCGCTGCGCGGCTCCCACCCGCTGACGATGGGCTTCTTCGAGGCCATGGCCACCGACGCGAACGCTCCCGAGAGCGAAGACGACGTCGACCCCGCGGTGTTCGCCGAGGGCACCGCGCGCCTGAAGGGGCCGGCACGCCGCACGGCCGCCCTGGTGGCGCTCGCCGGAGTGTTCGCGCCGCTGGGCCTCGCGTTCGTGATCGACTGGCAGCCGTCGGTCGCGGTGCAGTACTGCGCGGTCGCGGTCGCGCCGATTCTGCTGCTGGCCGCGATTCAGGCGTTCACGAACGACCCCTGGCCCGGGCTGCTCGCGGCGTTCTTGATCGGGTTCTGCGCGTTGGTGTCGATCAAGGTGACCGCGAAGATGTTCACGCTCGGCGGTCTGACCGCGACGCTCTTCCTCGTCGCGGGCGCGGCGCTCGCGGGCGGGGCCTCGCGGGCGCTGGTCGCCGAGCGCGCGCGCGTCAGGGCTCAGCTGCTCGCGGTCGGCTTGACCAGGGCGCCCCAGGCCTCGTCGAGCTCGTAGAACTCGCGCACCGAGCGCAGCCTGGCCTCGCGCGTCCACTCGGAGTACGGGCGCCTGCCCTTCGCCGCGACCTCGCGCGCGTGCTGGCCCAGGAGCTCGTCGAGCGGCGGCGCTTCGACGACGGCGTCGTACAGCGACTCGGACACCGGCCACGTCAGGCCGTACGAGCGCAGCAGCTCGGCGATGTCTCGGCCCTCGTCCATCGCGGTCGTGAGGACCTCGACGAGAACGCGCCCCGCCCCGCCGAACGTCACCTTGTCGGTGCGCACCTCGCGCCGTGGGTAGCGCCCCGTCAGCACGCAGCCGCCGCCCTCGAAGGGCGTGAAGAAGAACAGCTTCGGCTGCCCGCGCACGCTCATGAAGATCGACGCGAACACCTGCCGCTCGGCGCAGGCGAACGACGCCGACGGCGCCGGCTCATGGCCCGCGAGGCGCTCCTCCATGGTGCCGAGCCAGGTGAAGCCGAGGCGCTCGAGCTGGCCCGACAGCAGCGCCACCTCGGGGTGATCGAGGTGCTCTTCGATGAACGCGACGTCGACGGCCAAAAATTTCCCGGGCATCGGAAACAGCCTGACACTGCCCTGTAGCGGAGGGAACACATGGTCTTCGACGCCTGGGTTTACGGACAGCTGGAACTGCCGCCGGAAGAGTTCACGCGGTGGCTCTCTCACCCGCTCGGCCCCGAGGCGCGCGGCCCCGACTTCGTCGCCGACGACTCGGGCTGCGTCGGCCGCGAGCCGCTCGTCATTCTCGAAGGCCTGCACCAGCTCCAGCTCACGCCGCTCGAGTTCCTCGGCGTGGGCGCCGACTTCGGCAAGGTGAGCGTGCGCGGCCTGCTCGGCGACCAGTCGGTGCTGCACAGCCAGGGGCTGCTCACCGGCCTGTTCGCGAGCGCGGCGGCGCACGGTGGCGACGGCCGCCTCATGGTGGTCGGCCGGCGCGGCACGACGTTCGGCTACGAGGTGCAGGTGACGTGCGGAGCCGTGCGCGCGCGGTCGCTCGGCGAGACCGAGCGCGCCGAGTTCCTCGAGTCGCGGGCCGCCAGCGAGCTGCGCGCCCTCGAGGCCGCGAACCGCCGCGTGTCTCTGGAGCTCGACATTCCGAACCCGGGCCCGACCGCGCCGCAGTGGCGCATGAGCGGGCTCGGCGAAGAGGCTCCGGCAGCCGCTGCCGAGTGAGTGGGCGCGGCAGGGCTGTCGCGACGCGCGGGCAGTCGCCGCTCTCGGTGAATTCGATCGAAGCGGTCTGCGGAGCTTCGCGTCCGAATGAGCACGCGACGGCGGCTTCGACTGCGCGCTCCCGCTCGTGCGAGCGGGCCGAACTTCCGCGCTGAGGTCGAGACACCGAACCGCTCTCCCCGCGTACTGCGGCTCGATGGGCCTCTACGACAACCCGGAAGTTCGTGCCGGGTTGGGCCGCCGATCCATCGCCGCTGGCTGCGCCTCGACGGCCGATCTCGGCACGAACTTCCGGGCTGTCGTACTGGTGGCCTCGCCGCAGCTCAGCCGCCGCCCTCGCGCGTGCGCGCAGCCGCAGCTGCTCGAACTGCTTCTGGAGCGCGTTTCAGCTCGTCTTCGGTCGCGTCTTCGAGATCCGCGAACGCGTTGCTCGCGCTCTTGGTCGCGCGGATCAGCTCTTCGAGCTCGAGCTGAGTCGCGCGCGACTCCCGGTTCTGGGTCGCCTGAATCAGGAACACCATCAAGAACGTGATGACGGTCGTGCCGGTGTTGATGATGAGCTGCCACTGCTCGTCGAAGGCGAACAGGGGCCCGGTGAAGAGCCAGGCGATGACGCACGCGAGCGCGAAGATGAACGCCCAGTGCGTGCCGAGCGCGTTCGACGCGACGTGAGCGACGCGACGAAACGATTCCGAAACGGCGGAGCGCGCCATGGGCCGCGAGCGGTGCAGCGCGTGTGTCGGCCAGGAAAAGCACCGCGCCCGGCCACCTCGAGCGAGGCGCCGGGCGCAGGCGGTCACAACGCGTCGGGGGCAGCGTTACTGGCCGCAGTCGAGGTTCAGCGTGCCGCTCTTGCCCTTGCTGCTCTGCCACTGGGCGACGCTCGTGCCGTCGAACGTCACGGTGACGACGCGGCCTCCGAAGCCGTGATGCACCACCGAGCCGCCGGCCGCCGGGCAGGCGTCGCCGCACTTCTTGATGCCCGTGGCGCTGGTCGAGGTGGTGGCGGTGCCGCGGGCGGCGCTCCAGTTGGTGCTCCAGTTGCCTTCGAGGCTGCGGCAGAGCTCGCCGGTGCCGAGGTCGCGAATGACGGTGTAGTTGCCCGAGTGATCCAGCTGCACGTTCTCGCCGGCGCCCTTGCTGCGCGTGGTGACCACGATCTTCTCGACGCCCGCCGCGTCGCGCGTGAAGTGCGCGGTCGCGTCGAGGTCGACCGTCGCCTTGTTCACCTTGATGCCGGTGCCGGTCGCGACCGCGTCGACCGAGCAGTCGGAGTTCGCCGTGTAGGCGACGTGCACGGTGCCGGTGACGCTCACCCTGCCCCACTTCCCGGTGCACGCGGTCATCGCGTAGTCGACCGCGTTGCCGGTCTGCGTCGCGACGACGCAGCTCTCGGCCTTCACGTTGCTCTTCAAGCGGCGCAGCGCGGCGTCGGCGACCTGCTCCGAGGTGAACGAGCACATCGAGACCGAGCTGTCGACGGCGGTCAGGTCCATCAGGGCCGACTCGTTCGACGTCGACTCGGTGGTGTCGACGGCGTCGGCCGCGTCTTCGGCGTCGGTGCTCATGCGCCCACATCCGACGACAGCGAGCGCGGCCAGCAGCATGACTTTCAGGGGGTTGTTCATCGAAGTCTCTCCTCCAAGGGGTTCGCTGATTCCAACCCGCTGGCCCTCGAGAAGTTTCACCGCCGCTGGTGCGCCGAGACGGTGAAGCTCTGCTCGATGTGCTGGGCCTCGCCGTCGTAGCGCGGGTAGCGCCAGACCACGAAGACGCGGCGCAGGCACATCGCGAGCTCGGTCTCGTCCTGGTCCTTCTTGCTCATGTGCACCTGGTCGACGCGGCCGTCGTTACTGACCATCCACTGCACCTGGTACGTCTCGTAGGCGGGCGGCACGAGGCGAGCGGCCTCGGCGGCGAGGCACTCTTGCAGCGAGACGTTGTAGTGCTCGTTCACGGTGCGCACGGTGTCGGCGGCGAGCCCGATGCCGACCTTCTGCATCGAGAAGTCCTTGAAGATGTAGTCGCCCAGGAGCTGCTTCTCGAGCTTGCGGCACGAGCCGGGGCCATCGCGGCCGTCGAGCACGGAGCACACCTTGTCGACCTCGGGCGTGCGCGCGTAGCGGCGCTTGTCGGGGGGCAGCCGCTCGGCCCCGACGCCCATCTCTTCGATCATGAGCTTCGCGGCGTGCACCGGGTCGCCGTTCTCGAGCTCGAGCCAGCCGGCGAGCTTGAGCGCCTTGCGCCGCACGCTGCCGCAGCGCGGCTCTTCGCAGACGCGCGAGGCGAACTCGTAGAGCTCGACGGCGCGGTCTTTCTTGTCGCCCGCAGCGGCAGCCTGCGCCTTCACGAGCGCGATGCGCGCCGACATCACGCGGTCGGACTCGTGCTTGTAGTGCGCCGCCGCGGCCTCGACGCAGCCCGGGACCGGGGCGTGCGCGCGCACCGCGTTCTCGGCGTCGAGCACGCAGCGGTCGGCCGTCTTCTCGGCGGTGACGCGCGCCTTCGCAGCCGCCGCCTCGGGGCTCTTCGCGCTCGCGACGCGCGAGAGCGCCCCGAGCGCCTTCGCCCGGCACGCGTCGATCTTGTCGGGGCCACACGACTCGAGCCAGCGCTCGGCGCCTTTGCGCACCGCGCGCCAGTCTTTCTCTTTCTGCTGCAGCTGGAGCTTCACCTGCAGCTCGACGACGGCGAGCACCTCGGCCTGCCCCACCTTCGGAGCGTCTTCGGCGAGCGAGTCGAGCATCGGCGCCCCCGTCTCGGCGTCGTTGCGCGAGACGAGCCGCTTCGCCTCGTCGAGGCGCGTCTTGAAGTCGGCGCGCGCCTGGGCGTCGAGGTCGGGCTCGACCCGCACAGGAGCGGCCGGCACGACCTTGGGCTGCACCGCCGGCGGAGGCGGCGGGTCGAACGCCTTCTCGAGCTCGACGCTCTGGGTGCCCATCTTCGACTGGTGAACGGTGTTGGCCTCGGCCTCCGTCTGGGTGTCGGAGGTCTCGAGCTCGTTACCGGGGGGCAGCTTGTGCGAGGACGCACAGGCGACGAGCAGAGCTGTGGTGAGCGAGAAGCGACCGGCCCTCATCCACACCGAACTCTAACCAGCTAGAGTGCGCCGCGGGAGGAGCGATGCGCCATAGAGCAATCGTGACAGGCTTGTGTCTGCTCGCGGGATGTGGAACCGGCGGCGGGAACGCGCCCACCGACGCAGGAGTCGACTCCGGCACTCCGATGCCGACGATGCTGACGGCGACGGGGCAGCTGACGGGCATGATCGCGGCACCGAAGCCGTCGGCCGGCTACGACGCCACGACCGACACGTCGAGCTTCAACCTGAAGAAGACGGCGGGCGCCGGGCTCGCGTTCAAGGTCGACATCAACATCGGGTTCAACGCGGCGCCGGCGCCGGGCACGTACACGAGCTCGAGCCCGGGCTTCACGTGCAATGCGACGGTGACGTCGGGGGCGATGACCGACAACACGTGGATCGCGCTGTTCAACTCGCAGGCGGGGGGCAACACAGGCACGTGCAGCCTGACGCTGACGAGCGCGACGACGAGCGCGGCCGGCTACGACGTGGCAGGGAACCTGACCATCACCGGCACCGCGCAGGGCGGCTCGGCGAGCGGCATGGTCACCGTGATGGGCACGTTCTGACATGGCGAAGCTCGGCGAGAAGCGAGAGATCAAGCAGGAGCGCGCCGCCCGCACCCGCATGGAGATTCTGCAGGCGAGCATCGAGCTGTTCGCGCGCCGCGGAATTCTCGCGACCACGATGAACGAGCTCGCGAAGGCGATCAAGATGACGCCCGGCGCGCTCTACTGGCACTTCCCCACGAAAGAGGACCTGCTGCTCGCCGCGATGGAAGAGCTGCACCGGCGGTTCATCGGCGAGTTCACCGAGGTGCTCACCGCGGGCCGAAAGTGGCCGGCGAAGAAGCAGCTCGTCACCTTCCTCGAGCGCACGCGCAACTTCCTGCGGTACCACCCGCACCACGGCATCTTCTTCGCGATGCTGGCCGCCGAGGCGCCGGCGAACAACGACCGCATCGCCGCCGCGCTGCGCGAGATGCTGCAGCTCTACGCCGACGTGCTCGCGGGCATCATGAAGTACGGCCAGAAGAAGCAGGAGTTCCGCGACGACTTCCACCCGAACGCGTTCGCGCACGCCATTCTCTCGGCCCACATGGGCCTCATCGTGCACCAGCAGCTGTACTCGGAAGACGTGACGTACGACTCGATGTGCGACGCGCTCGACTTCCCCATGCTCGACGGCATCGACCGGCGCCGCTGAGCGTCACGGCGACATCGTCACGACCCGGTCGCACGTGGCGAGCAGCACGGTGCGGCTGCCGCGCTGCACCTCGTAGACCTCGTACGAGACGCGCTCGCCTGCGATGACGCGCGTCACGACCACCGGCGCCTCGACGTTGCGGACGATCGGGCTGAACACCTCGCCGACGCGGCACGCGTAGCGCACGCTCGTGACCGTAGGCTCGGTGAGCGCGCCTCCGGCCGACGGAGCGGGTTCGGCAGCAGAGACGAGAGCGAGGACGAGGAGCGCGGCGTGCACGGGCGGTTCAAACGCGCGAGCGCGCCCGACGATCTACGGCACGAGCCGGTAGTACCGGGCGGTCGCCGGCTGCACCGTGAGCGTCACGCGCCGGCTCTGCGACACCGTGATGCCGCCCTGCACCATCGACCAGGGGCCGGCCGCCGCGTCGGCGGCTTCGATGACGTACGTCTGCCCGGGCTCGAGCCGCGTCGTGGTGAGCGACAGCGCCTGCGTCGCGGGCTCGTACGCGGTCAGCTCGCGGCCGAACGGTCGCGCGAGCGGCTCGCCGATGAACAGCCCCTCGCCGGGCATGCGCACGCTCTTCCAGTACGCCTCGATGATCGGCTCGCCGCGGAAGTAGTGGCGCAGCAGCACCGAGACCTGGGGGAACTTCGAGGTGAAGTTACAGGGCTCGACGACGGTGCCGTAGCTCGCGGTGGCTCCGGCCTCGAGCCAGCGCAGGGCGCTCATCTGGCCGCTGTTCGGCACCTGGCCTCCGAAGCTGGTGAGGTGATCGCAGACGGCGCCGGGCCGGTACGTGTTGGTGGTGATGCCCGGCACCTGCGCGAGGCCGGTGAAATAGAAGAGGACGTTGCCGGCGTCGGTGATGGTGCCGGCGTCGTCGACGTAGGTGAGCGCGAGGCCTCCGTCGCCCTGGAGCTGGGCGACCGACGCCTGGAAGTCGGGCCAGCGCACCGAGCGGGCGGTGTCGGTCGTGCGCACGAGCCAGCCATCGCCGAACGGCAGCGTGCCGTCGGAGGCGAGCCCGCGATCGATCAGCGCAGTCGCGTCGCCCGCGTCGGCGGCGGCCAGCATCATCGCCGGCAGAACGCGGTAGTCGTCCCAGAGCCGGTGCGAGCGGACGTCGAAGGTCGGCACCGCGGCGGTCGCGTTGCACGGCGTGCTGCAGAACGCTCCGGCGTCGTAGCCGAGCGCGAACGCAGTGGTCACCGACATGCAGTCGACGCGGTACGGGCTCGTCCACGTGAGCGCGAGCGCCTGGATGCCGCCGTCGAGCCGCGCCGTGACGGCCGCTCGCGCCGTCGCGAAGTCGGCGACGCTCATCACCGCGCCCACGGGAAACGAGAGCTCGATGCGATTCCCCGGAGGAATGCCGCGCGCCTGCACGTAGCGATCGGCCACCGCGACCGAGAGCGGGTCGTTCGTGTTCACGAGCACGCCGAGCTCGCGCGGCCCGAGCGCCGGCGCAGCGAGCACCCACTGTGGCGCGGGCGGAGGCCCGGCGTCGGCGCCCGCATCGGTGCCCGCATCGGCGCCCGCGTCGGTGCCCGCATCGAAGCCTGCGTCGAGGTCGCGCCCGGCGTCGCCGCCCGCGTCTTCGACCGACTGCGTCACCGGCGCGCCACAGGCGACCAACATTGTGAGGGCAAGTGTGCATGCCGAGCGCATCGCTGGCAGAGTGTGCCGCCCCTATGTCCCGACTCCAACTCCTCTTCGCTGTCGCTCTCCTCGCTGGCTGTCCGCGGAACGAAACTCCCGATGGTGGAATGGGAGGAGGGAGCAGCGCTGCAGGCGGCAAAGGCGGCGGCAGCAGCACGGCTGGCGGCTCGGGCGCGATGGGCGGCGGCAGCGCGACTGCGGGCGGCAGCGCCGGCGGCGGCAGCACGGGCGGAGGCACCGCCACCGCGGGTGGCATGGGCGGCGGCTCTGGCATGGCAGGCGGCATGGGCGGCGGCTCGGGCACGGCGGGCGGCAACATCCCCGACGCGGGGCCGAGCGTCTGTCGCAACGGCACGCGCGAAGGCGCCGAGCTGTGCGACGACGGCAACATGGTCGACACCGACAACTGCAAGAACGACTGCACGTTCGGCGCGGCGGCCCCGTACTGCGGCGACGGCACGATGGGCGGCACCGAGGCGTGCGACGACGGCAACGTCATCTCGGGCGACGGCTGCGAGGCCGACTGCACCGCGTCGGTCGCGGCGCCCTCGACGACCACGTGCGGCGACGGCGTTCGGCAGGGCCAGGAGGAGTGCGACGACGCTTCCGGCATGTGCGCGCCCGACTGCACGCTCAAGAGCCCGCTGATCATCACCTGCCCCGCGGCGACGGCGACCATCAACACGCCGGGGAGCTGCGACGCCGTGCCCGGCGACAACGGCCGGCTGGTCGTCGGCACGGTGCTGTTGCCCGGCAAGGTCTACCGCGGCGGCCAGGTGCTCATCGACGGCGCGAACGGCAACATCACGTGCGTCGGCTGCGACTGCAGCGCGACGACCGGCTTCGCGACGGCGACGAAGCTCTTGTGCGGCACGAACGTGGTCTCGCCGGGCCTCATCAACTCGCACGACCACATCACGTACACGGGCGCGCCCTTCTACGCCGGGTGGACAGACGCGGGCTTCTTCGCCGACGGCGGCATCCCCGAGCGGTACGAGCACCGCCACGACTGGCGCGTCGGCGGCGCGGCGCACGACGGCCACACGGTCGTCTCGAACGGCGGCACCGGCAACGCGAACGCGATCACCTGGCAGGAGCTGCGGCAGCTCGTCGCCGGCACGACGTCGGTCGCGGGCAGCGGCGGCGCGCGCGGCCTGCTGCGCAACATCGACGACCCCGACACGTCGGCGACGGCGTCGAACCAGCAGGGCCTCGGCGCGAATACGCTCGGCGCGCTGTACGACACGTTCCCGCTGCGCGACAGCTCGGGCGCCGAGCTGACCGAGGGCTGCGCCTACCCGACGGTGCCGAACGCGAGCGTCGTGCCGAGCATGGCGGCCTACCTGCCGCACATCTCCGAGGGCATCGAGCGCAGCGCGCGCAACGAGTTCCTCTGCGTGTCCGGCGTGCTCACCGGCGTCGCGGGCATCTACACGCCGCGCACGGCGATGATTCACGGCATCGCGCTGAAGCCGCCCGACGTGCGGTTCATCGCCGACAAGGGCTCGAGCCTCATCTGGTCGCCGCGCTCGAACGTGTCGCTGTACGGCGAGACGGCGAACGTGTCCGTCTACCACCGCTCGCGCGCGAACATCGCGCTGGGCAGCGACTGGGTGCGGTCGGGCTCGATGAACATCGTGCGCGAGCTGCAGTGCGCCGACTACCTGAGCTCGAGCTTCTACGGCGGGTTCTTCAGCGACGAGTCGCTGTGGCGCATGCCGACGATCAACGCGGCGAAGGCGCTGGTGGTGTCGACGCGCACGGGCGTGCTCGAGCGCGGCCGCACGGGCGACATCTCGGTGTACCGCTACACCGGCACGGGCAACCCGTACCGCGCGGTGATCACGGCGCGGCCCGAAGACACGCTGCTCGTGCTGCGCGGAGGCACGCCGATGTTCGGCGACGAGCCGGTCATCGCGACGATGTCTTCGATGTGCAACGGCGTGACCGTGTGCGGCGCTTCGAAGAGCGTGTGTCTGTCGGAGATCGGCACGACGTACATCGCGCTCGCGAACGCGAACTCGACCGCGTACCCGCTGGCGTTCTGCGGCGGGCCGCCTCCGACCGAGCCGGTGTGCACGCCGATGCGCGGCGCGCGGTGGCTGTTCAGCGGAGCGAACGCGTACACCGGCCTGATGACGCCGGGCACCGACTCCGACGGTGACGGCATCGCCGACGCGACCGACAACTGCCCGCAGTACTTCAACCCGATTCGGCCCGAGGACAACGGCGTGCAGGCTGACGCCGACGGCGACGGCAGGGGCGACGTCTGCGACGTGTGCCCGATGTCGGCGGGCGCGCCTCCGTGCGCGGCGTACGACCCGGCGGACTCCGACGGCGACGGCGTGGCGAACCTGTCGGACAAGTGCCCGATGGATCGCGACCCGATGCAGGTCGACACCGACGGCGACAACAAGGGCGACGTCTGCGACTCGTGCCCGATGCAGTCGAACCCGGGCAACACCGCGTGCCCGCCTCCTCCGGGCATGCTCGCGACGATCATTCAGATCAAGTCGGGGGTCATTACGCCCGGCACGCGCGTGCAGATCGTGAACGTGCTGGTGACCGGCACGGGCAGCGGCGGCGTGTTCGTGCAGGACGAGACCGCGATGAGCCCCGACAACACCGGCCTCTTCATCTACTACCCGGCGAGCCCGCCTCGTACCGACATCCTGGTCGGCGATCGCATCACGATTCCCGCGGGCACCGTGCAGAACTTCAACGGGCAGATTCAGGTCGCGAGCGTGCCGAACGGCAGCATCGCGGTGCTCACGCACGGCAACATGCTGCCTGCGCCGGTGCTGGTGACGCCGGCCGACGTGACGAGCGGCGGGCCTCGCGCGACCGTGCTCGAGGGCGTCTTCGTTCGCCTCGAGAACGTGTTCGTCGCCGACGCGGGCCCGACTCCGGATCCGTCGGACACGCCGCCGACGAACGAGTTCACCGTGCAGAAGCTGCCGATGGCCGCCGAGCTGCGCGTGAACGACTACCTCTACCAGACGACGCCGCACCCGCAGGCCGGTGAGCAGCTCGGCTTCATTCAGGGCATCCTCGAGTTCCGCAACGGCAGCTCGAAGCTCGAGCCGCGTGGCGACTTCGACCTTCAGCGGCCGGTGCAGCTGCTCTCGATCGGGCCCGCAGGCCAGTTCACGCGCGAAGGCATGGCGGCGACGGGGCCGACCTTCCCGCTGCCGCTCAAGGTTCGCATCAACAGCGTTCAGACGACCGACACGTTCGTGACGCTGGTCTCCGACGCCGGCATCTCGGTGCCGCCGACCGTCACCGTGCTGGCAGGCCAGATCGAAGCGGCGGTGCCCGTGCAGGGCCTCGTGCCGTCGCCAGCTGAGTTCATCACCGCGACGCTCGACGGCGGCTCGTTCGTGAGCACGACGGTGCGCGTGATTGGAAACGCCGAGGTGCCGCAGCTGCTGGCGTGCACGCCGAACCCGCTCACGCTGCCTGAAGACGGCATCGCCGACCTGACGGTCACCACCGACATTCCCGTCGCGACGGCGTCGGGCCTCGGGCTCGACGGCGGCAGCTTCGTGAGCGTGGCTGCGCCCGTCACGTTCGCCGCGAACACGCGCACGGTGACGTTCCAGGTGCTCGCGTCGCCGGGCTCGACGGGCCCCGGCTCGCTGGAAGCGACGCTCGGCGCCTCGACGCTGACGTGCCCCATCAACATCTCGAACCTGCCGGTGACGAATCACGTCGTCATCAGCGAGATCAAGGTGGCAGGCAGCGCGGGTGCGAACGACGAGTTCGTCGAGCTGTACAACCCCACGGCGACCGAGGTGGACATCTCGGGCTGGCGCGTTCAGTACAAGGCCGCGGCCGCGACCAGCATGACGTACCAGAACAAGGCGCAGCTGCCGCCTGGCTCTCGGATCGCGCCGAAGGGCTACTTCCTGGTCGTCTCGGGAGGAGCCGGTGGCTACTCCGATCCGGTCATGGCTGACACCGTGTATTTGTCATCTGCTGGCGCGCCGACGGCGTTCCAATTCAGCGGAACCGCGGGCCACGTCCGCATTGGCCCCAACGGAATCGGCACGTCGCCGACTGATCCGTCGGCGGTCGACACGGTCGGCTACGGCGTCGGCGTGAGCGCTCCCGAGGGTGGCAATCCAGCTCCGGCTCCCACGACCAGCGGCACAATCGAGCGAAAGGCGAACGCGAACTCGACGTCCGCCAGCATGGCGGTCGGCGGACCCGACGCGCTCTTCGGCAACGGGCTCGATACCGACAACAACGGCGATGACTGGGTGACGCGGGCAGCGCCGCAGCCTCAAAGCCGTGCCAGCGGGACGATCGAGCCGTAGCGGCCGGCGGCGCAGCCACGCCCGAAATTCTCCCAGGGGCCCGGAGGTTCTGCCGCCGGACCGGACGACTCGTCCGACGCCGAGGGACCAGCCCCCGGTGAGGAGAAATTCTTCTCAGGGGCCCGGAGGTTCTGCCGCCGGATCGGACGACTCGTCCGACGCCGAGGGACCAGCCCCCTGTGAGAAGAAATTCTTCCCAGGGCCCCGGAGGTTCTGCCGCCAGATTGGACGACTCGTCCGACGCCGAGGGACCAGCCCCCGGCGGGGAGAAATTCTTCCCAGGGCCCCGGAGGTTCTGCCGCCAGATTGGACGACTCGTCCGACGCCGAGACCAGCCCCCGGCGGGAGAACTTCTTCCCAGGGGCCCGGAGGTTCTGCCGCCAGATTGGACGACTCGTCCGACGCCGAGGGACCCGGCCCCCGGTGGGGAGAAAATCCCGCACCTCCGCGTGGTTGCCCATTGCCGGAAGCCGCTTCAGGCCTCGGCGCCCAGCTCCTCCCCGGCGACGACGTCTACGCTGCCGAGACTCGCGAGCCGCGCCGCCCCCAGGGTACCCCCGTGCGCTACGCGTCACGGGCGGGGCTCCTGCACGAGCCCTCGCGTCTCGCCTCGGCGTGGACCTAACGCAGGCGTTCGAAGATCGACCGAGGTGCGAGCTCGATGTCGACGGTCGCGGACCCGGTCTTGAGCAGGCCGCCGGGGTTCTCGACCTCTGCGCCGACCTCGTACGCTGAGACGGCCTCGATGGTGGTCTTCACGTCGAGCGGGCCGAAGCGCAGCGTCGCGGCCTCACCGGGTCGCATCGTCTCGGCCTGCCGCGTGGTGGTCGTGGCGACGACGCGCATGCGGCTCGAGTCGACGATCTGCGCGACCGTCTGGTCTTCGGCGAACGGCCGGCCGGCGACCACGTTCAGCTCGCTGATGACTCCGCCCTGCGGAGCCAGCACGTCGAGCGCGAGGCGCTGCTGCTCGAGCGCGGCGAGCTCGATCTCGTAGGCCATCGCACGAAGCGCCGCCGGCGAGTCACTCACGCTCAAGGCGTCGAGCGCCTCTTGGGCGATCGCGATGCGCGTCTCGGCCTGCCGCACCCGCTGCTCGGCGAGCGCCAGGGCCGGGCTCGGCTCGGTGCCCTTCTCGATCTCGGCCCACAGCGCCGCGCGCGCGCGATCGGCGTCTTGCTCGGCGTTCAGCAGCTTCGCGGCCCAGGCGCGGCCGGCCGGAGTCTGCCCGGCCTCCTCTCGCAGCGGCTCGCGCGCCGCCTCGAGGTGGTTGCGAACCTGGAACATGCGCAGGTCGAGATCCGCCGCGTCCCACGTGAAGATGACCTGCCCGGCCTCGACGCGATCTCCGTCGTGCACGCGCACCTCGCCGACCATGCCGCTCGCCGGCGACGAGAACGCCGCGCGCGTCAGCGGGCTCAGCGTCGCGCTCGCGCTCACGACCCGCGGCAGCGGCACCATCACCACGGCGATCAGCGCCAGCAGGCCCGCGGTGATGACGATGAACGGCACCTTCGAGCGGTGAATCGCAGCGCGCACCAGGTCGCCCCACCCGGGCCTCCGCTCCTCGAGCCAGCCCTCTTCGACGCCGTGCATGAGCTGCTCGAACGTCTTGCCGTCGGGTGCGCCGCCGGGGTGCGCGTCGAGCCACAGGCGCAGCGCGCTCGCCTCGGGGGTGTTCGGAGCGACCTTGAGCAGCTGCTCGAGGTCGGCCCTCGCGTGCGCTTGATCGCCGCGCCGAACCTCGCGGAGCGCGTCGCGGAAGAGCGCGCGCACCACTGGCGACCAGGGCTTTCGCTCGCGGCTCTCGACCTCGGGCTTGCCCTTCGCGAGCAGACCGTACCCTTTGAGCTGGTCGAAGAAGCCCTCGAGCGCCTCGAGCTCGACCGGCAGGCCGAGCCGCTCGCACGCGTGCACGAGCTCTGCGACCGTGCGTTTTCCATCGAGCATCAGCGCGATCGAGAACTCGAAGCCGTGCAGCGCGAAACGGTCGGTGCTGCCGATCGGCCCGATCTGCACGACCTCGGCTCCGGCGCCCGTCGGGGGTGCCGTGACGTTCAGGTCGGCCCGCAACCGGGGCACCACATCTTGCGGAGTCAGGTGACGTGCCATGTGCGCTCCTTCGAAAGTCCAGTCGCGCAGACTGCAAGTTCCAGCCCTCTGCCGGCCTCGACGCAGCGTCAGCCCGCCTGCGCAGGCAGTGCGCTCCCAAGCTCACGGTGCGTAATTTCTGCGGGGCCCTACGCGACCACCTTCGCCGCACACCGCTGCGCGATCGCCATGATCGCGATCTGCGGGTTCACGCCCGTACACGACGGGAACACGCTCGAGTCGGCGACGTAGAGCCCCCGCGCGTCGGGGTGCTGAAAGTCGAGCCCGACCACGCGCCCCAGCGGCGCCGTCGCGAACAGGTGCGTCATCGACATCGAGTACGCCCGCGCGTCGAGCGGCAGCGCCGCGGGGAGCTCGGCGGCGCTCTTCAGCACCTTCGGCGCTCCGCCGACCATCGGGTACACCTCGCGCGCGCCGGCGGCGAAGAACAGGTCTGCGAGCAGCTGCACTGCGCGCCCCGCCTTGCGCAGGTCGTCGGGCCCGAGCGCGTAGCGGACGAACGCCTGCCCGTTCACCGCCCGCACGCTGCCTCGCGCGCCGGCCCTCAGCGCTGCACCCCACACCGCGTGCTGATCTCGCCGCTCGAGCGCACGCGCGAACGCTCGCCCCGTGCCGGGCAGCCGGCTCGCGAGGATGCTCGTGTCGAAGCCCAGCGCCTCGACCTTGATGCCCTCGTGCCGCAGCCCGATCACCTCGTGCCCTTGCGTCGCGCCGAGCTCGTTGCGTACGGGCGCGTCGAACAGGCCGGTCACCGAGACTCCGGGGTGTGCCATCAGGCCGTCGCCCGGCGAGCCGCGCATCAGGCCGCTCGCCCGCAGGAGCAGCGGCGTCTGAATCGCGCTCGCGGCCAGCACGACCGCCCGCCGAGCGCGCACCGTGACGCGCGCGTGCCCGGCCGAGCGGCCCTCGACCGAGACCGCGCGCCCGCGCTCGACCCGCACGCGCTCGGCGGTGACGCCCGCGAAGATGCGCGCGCCGTCGCCCACCGCGTCGGCGAGCAGCGTGCGATCGACCGAGAGCTTCGCGCCGTTCGGGCAGCCCTGCAGGCACCGCCCCGAGCCTGCGCAGCCGGCGACGTTTCGCCGAATCGGCCGGTGCTCGAGCCCGAGCGCCTCGGCGCCCTTCGCGAGCAGCAGGTTCTTGGGCCCCGCAACCGCCGCGGCGGTCGGCTGCACGTCGAGGCGCCGCTCGAGCTCTTCTTCGGCGGCGGCGAGCGCGTCGTACGGCAGCGCCGCCTCGAGCCCGGGCACCGCCTGCGCCCACCCGTCATAGACGTCTCGCGGCAGCCGCCAGCAGATCGCGCCGTTCACGACCGAGGTGCCGCCGACCGCGCGGCCCTGCAAGAACGGAATCGGCGCCGGCCCGAGCGCGATGCTCGTGCCCATGTCGCGATACAGCCGGGCCATCGACTGCAGCCCGCCCTGAACGAAGTCTTCGCGGCGCGCCTCGTGCCCCTCTTCGAGAACGACGACCGCGGCGCCCGCGCGCGCTGCCGCCCTCGCGACCGCCGCGCCCGCGGGCCCGCTGCCCACGACCACGACGTCGGCCTCTGCTTCGAGCGGCCGGTGCACCTCGCGCCCATCGACCTCGACGAGCTTCATGGTGCGCTCGCGAGGCAAGCGACGGTCTTCACCGTCGAGACGAGCTGCCGCACGAGCACGCGCTCGTCGGCGTCGAGCCGCTCGGCCCAGTCGAGGCGCTGCTCGGGGCTCAGCGCGAAGAAGGGCCGCCGGTACCCGGCCTCGGCCACCGGCAGGAAGGTGAGCGCGTAGACGGCCGCGCGCAGCCCCGGCCCGAAGTACGGCGGAGGAGCCCTCGCCACCGTCGCCCAGAACGCCTCGAGGCCGGGCAGCGCGTCGCGACCGAGCAGCGCGGCGAACAGCAGCTCGGCCCAGCGCCGCTCGTGCGGCAGGAGCGCCAGCGGGCGCAGCGCCTCGGGCACGTGATCGACCCGCCGCTCTCGCTCGAGCATGAACCAGGTCGGCGTGTCGAACGGCCCGAGCCGGCTGACCCCGAGCAGCAGGTCGGCGCAGCCGGGCTCGAGCGAGACGAGCGGGTCGGTGACGAGCCGGGTGAGGTCGAGCGGCGGGTTCGGGCCGCGGGCGTAGTCGATGACGAGGCCGGCGGGCGTCTCGAGCACCTCGTAGAACCACGTGGTCACCGGCGCTCCGCCGCGCAGCTTCGGCCGGCTCGGAGCGTCGAGGCCGTCTTGCTCGAGGCGCACGTTCCAGCCCATGAGGCGGCCGGTCAGCGGGTCGCGCCAGAACGCCTTCTGAAACGTCTTCCACGTGAGGCGCTCGACCAGCCGGGGCAGGCCGAGGCTCGTGCCGCGGTACACCCAGCCCTCGATCGCCGAGGGGTCGACGCGGTGGCCGGCGGCGAGGCGCTGCTTCAGCTCGCGCCGCGAGGCCTGTAGCAGCTCGCGCTTCATCGCTTCCTCCGCTTGAGGGCCTTGAGCGCCGCGGCGTCGACCTGCTCGAGCGCGGCGCGCACGACCTCGCGCGCGTTCGCGGCATCGCGTGCGCGCAAGAGCGCGATCGTGGCGGTGTAGCCGGCGAGCGAGCGCTCGCGGTCGGACATCAGCGCCTCTTGCAGCCACGGGTTCGCCGCGTAGACGGGCTCGAGCGAGTTGAAGAGCAGGAGCGCCGCGAACGACTGCGACGCCTCGAGCACCGCCCGCGCGAACTCGACGTCGCGCCGCGCGTAGCGGGCGTCGTCGGCCTCGGCGGCCTGGGCGGCGGCGAGGGCCTCGAGCCCGGTGAGCTGCTTCGCGGTCGCCCGCGCGCAGGCGAGCGCGACCGCCTCGGAGGCGACCGCCCGCCGCAGCTCGAGAAACGAGCGCACCACCTCGGGCCGCTCGCGCAGGTTCATGTGGGCCAGCACCGAGAGCGTCGCGTGCTCGGTGATGCCGAGCACCGTCACGCCGTCGCCCTGGCGCGCGCGCACCAGCCCCTCGGCCTCGAGGCGCGACAGCCCGGCCCGCAGCGTCAGCCGGCTCACGCCCAGCTGCTCGGCCAGCGCGCGCTCGGGCGGCAGGTACGCGCCCGCCCCCTGCTCGCCGTCGAGGATCAGCTGGCGCAGGCGAGCGGTGACGGCGTCGACGGGGCGCGGCGGGCGGGGCAGCGGCTGGAGCATTGGTTAAACCACTAAACCAATACGCCCGGCGGGCGCAAGTCGGCCTCACGACCGCAGCGTCTGCGAGAAGCACCACTCGTGGCCCTCGAGGTCGAGGCACCGGTACCGCCGCTGCCCGTAGCTCTCGGTCAGGTCGGCCACCACCTTCGCGCCCGCCTTCTTCGCGCGCTTCAGGTGCGCCTCGACGTCGTCGACGAACACGTACGTGAAGCCCGTCGCCTTGCCGCCGAGCGCCTTCGGGCTCTGCCAGCGCGAAAGCTGCCCCGCGCGCGTGACCATGAGCACGCCCTCGCCGAGCACGAGCTCGCCGTGCACCACCTGCCCGTCTTCGTCGGCGACCCGCTCGCGCGCGACGAACCCGAACGCCTTCTGCAGCCACTCGAACGCCTTCTTCGAGTTCTCGTACATGAGCACCGGCTGAATCGCGGGCCGGAGCTCGGGAGCCAGCGCCTCGACCGCCACGTCGAGCGCACCGGCGATCGCGCTCTTCGTCTCGGCCGACATCACGCCCTCTTCGGCCCGCTGCACCGTGCGCACCGCGATGCGGGCGGCTCCGGCGAGCTGCTCCTGCGTCCACGCCTTCTTCTCGCGCAGCGCGCGAATCTTCGTCGTTTCCATGCGCGGCTTCCTACGCATGCAGCCCTCCGGTCACCACGTCTGCGAGACGACAGTTTTACGACAGCCGCGCCGGCACGGCGTCAGCGGCGTGAAGCTGAACGCGCTCGAGGCCGTGCCCGACCTCGAGCTGCCCGGTCCGCTGTAGATTCGCGGGCCCATGACAGACGCTGCGGCGGTGCTCACGTGCACCGCCTTGAAGAAGAGCTTCGGCGACGTGCACGCCGTGAAGGGCGTCGACCTCGACCTGAAGCCCGGCGAGTGCTTCGGCATGCTCGGCCCGAACGGCGCCGGCAAGACGACGACCATCGAGATCCTCGAGGGGCTCACGCCGCTCGACTCGGGCGACGTGCGCATCTTCGGCCACGCCCCGGGCGACGTGCGCGTGCGCGAGCGCGTCGGCATCGCCCTCCAAGAGACCGAGCTGCCCGACCGGCTGACCGTCGTCGAGTGCGTGCGCCTCTTCCGCTCGTTCTACGCGCGCGGCCGCGAGATCGACGCCGTCATCAAGCACCTCGAGCTCGACGAGAAGCGCACCGCGCGGGTCGCGAAGCTCTCGGGCGGCCAGCGGCAGCGCCTCGCCCTCGCCTGCGCCCTCGTCGGCAACCCCGACCTGCTCTTCCTCGACGAGCCGACCACCGGCCTCGACCCGCAGGCCCGCCTCAAGGTCTGGGAGATCGTGCTCGCGTTCAAGGCCGCCGGCGGCACCGTGCTGCTGACCACGCACTACATGGAAGAGGCCGCCCGCCTCTGCGATCGCCTCGCCATTCTCGACCACGGGCGCGTCATCGCCCGCGGCTCGCCTGCCGAGCTCGTCGCCTCGCTCGGAGCGCCGCACGTCTTCGAGATCATCACCTCGCCCCCGCTCGACGACGCTTCGTTGCGCGCGCTGCCGTCGATCGTGCGCGTCTCGTCGAAGGCCGACGCCCGCGTACTGCACGCCAAGGACGTGTCGACCGCCCTGCCCGCCCTGCTCGAGCTCGCCCGCACGCGCGGCGCCCAGGTGAAGCACGTGGACACGCGCGAGGCGACGCTCGAAGACGTCTTCGTTCACCTCACCGGTGCGGGGCTCCGCGATGCCTGACTCGGCCCGTTCTCCGCTGCGCGAGCTCACGCGCATGCGGGTGCTGATGTTCATTCGCGACCCCGGCGCCCTGTTCTGGGTCTTCGGCTTCCCGCTCGTGCTGGCCTTCGCGCTCGGCCTCGCGTTCCGCAACCGACCTCCCGAGCCGATGCACGTCGTGGTCGCCGGCGACCCGGCGCTCGCCGCGCAGCTGAAGGCCGACCCGTCGCTGGCGGTCGACGAGGCGCCGCTCGAAGACGCGCGCCTGCAGCTGCGCCGCGCCCAGTCGGACCTGCTCGTGTACCGCACCGCCGGCGTCGTCACCTTCCGCTACGACGAGACCCGGCCCGAGGCCCGCGTCGCACGGCTGGCCGTCGAGCGAGCGCTCGAGCGCGCGAACGGGCGCGCCGACACGCTCGGCGCGACAGACGAGAAGGTGACCGAGCCGGGCTCGCGCTACATCGACTTCCTGCTGCCCGGCCTCATCGGCATGAACGTGATGGGCAGCTCGCTGTGGGGCATCGCGTACGGGCTCGTCGACGCCCGCAAGAAGAAGCTGCTGAAGCGCCTCGCTGCGACGCCGATGAAGCGCAGGGACTTTCTGCTGTCGATTCTGCTCTCGCGGCTCGTGTTCCTCGGCTTCGAGCTCGTCGCGCTGGTCGCCATCGGCTGGCTCGCGTTCGGAGTCTCGGTTCAAGGCAGCCTCGGCGCCGTCGCCGTGCTGGCGCTGCTCGGCGGCCTCGGCTTCGGAGCCATCGGGCTGCTCATCGGCACCCGCACGGCGAGCACCGAGACCGCGGGCGGCCTCATGAACGTCGTGATGATGCCGATGTACCTCTTGTCGGGAGCGTTCTTCTCGTCGAAGCACTTCCCCGACGTGCTGCAGCCGTTCATCAAGGCGCTGCCGCTCACGGCGCTCAACGACTCGCTGCGCGCGGTCATCAACGAGGGCGCGTCGCTCGGCTCTCAGGCCATGCCCATCGCCGTGATGCTCGCGTGGACTCTCGTGCCGTTCGTCATCGCGCTGCGCACGTTTCGGTGGCAGTGACGTTGAAATCGGAGCCGCGCCTGGAGCAGGCTGCGAGGTGGGTGGGCCGGAACATTGGCGGGTGAGAAATGAAGTGGCTCTGGTTCGTCATCGTCGTGCTCGTGGCCTGTGGCGGTCGTGACCCGATCGCGAACTGCGCGAGCGTCGCGATCGGCACCGACGTGTCGACCCTGAAAGATCGGCGCTCGGGCAACTGCATCCGCAAGGACTCGAGCACGCCCAGCCCCGGCGTCGAGGACGCGATGTGCTGCATGCAGAAGCACACGAACTGCGGCATCAGCTGCACGCCGCCGGTGACCGCCGAGGAGTACGGGCCGCAAGCCGAACCCCAGGTTCACAACGTCTACTGGTGCTGCCTCTACGTGCAGGACGGCAAGGTCATCGCCAAGAACGTGTGGAGCGACTGACGCATCGGCGCGCGCCGTGACTCACGGGTCGGCGCGGACCTCGGCGACGCCGGCCGCCAGCTCGTCGGCGGCGGCCTGGGTGAGCAGGGCCTCGGAGCCCTTGCTGCCGCGCAGCTGGGCGTTGAAGAACGCGACGGCGAAGTGCGAGATCATCGGCAGCGCCACCGACGCCGCCGGAGCCATCGGCCCGCACCCGTCCGACAGCACCTTCTTCACGTTGGCGCCCGGGATGTCGAGCTTCACGCGGTCTGAGATCGACGCGAGATCGAACTGGCAGAGGTCGCTGAACGTGAAGTGCCCGCCGGTCTCGAACGTGAGCAGCCAGCGCGGGCGGGTCGCGAAGTCCCACGCGGGCAGCGTGTTCTCGCCGTACGGCAGCGTCTGATCGAGCTTGCTGCCCTGCAGCATCACGGGCACGTGCGGCGGGTTCTCGTGGCCGACGTACGCGAGGTCGCTCGTCACCGGCGCCTGCGGCACGATCGCCTTCACGCGCTCGTCGAAGACCGTCACGCGCATCGCGGTGAGCGCTCCGAAGCTGTGGCCGGCGACGCCGAGCCGCGTCACGTCGGCCATGCCCTCGAGCGGGTCGCCCGCCGGCAGGCGCGAGAGCCGGTTCACGAGGTAGCGAATGTCGAGCGGGCGGTTGTCGAGCAGGTCCGTCACCCCGGCGAGCTTGCCGCGCACGACGTCGTAGAGCGTGCCCCCCTCGTGGTCGGGCGAGGCCACGACGTAGCCGTGGCTCGCGAGCAGCACGGTGAGGTACGTCGACTGCCAGCGCACCGCCGCCTGCCCGTGGCTGAACATCACGAGCGGAAACGGGCCGTGGCTGCGGGCGACGGGCGCGTCGCGCACGGCGTCGGTCTCGAGAATCGGCACCTCGCCGATCGCGGCCTGCTGCTCTTCCGTGAAGTACGGGCGAATGTCGTAGTCGGTGCCGGCCCCGCCGCGCGCGCTCTGCTCGGCGGGGTACCAGATCTCGGTGACGAGAATGCGCGGCGAGCCGTCGAGCTTCCTGCGGCCGGTGTCCTCGAACGTCACCGTGCGCACGCCGACGGGAAACGGGCCCCGCTTCGACGGCGACGGAGCCGCGGTCGGCGAGGCGGGCTCGAACGGCAGCGGGTCGGCGTCGCGCGCAGCGCTACAGCCGACCAGCACAGACGCGACGAGGGCCACGCGCATGGCGGTCGCATACTCCACGAGCCTTGCGTTAAGCCACACCACGAAGTGACCGATCGCCGTCTCGAGAAGCTGCTCCCCGTCGAACGCTGGCCCACGCGCGCCGAGGCGCAGGCTTCGCGCTGGTTCTCGAAGGTGCGCGTCGGGCCGCACGAGCTCTCTGAGCGCACGTGGGTGCCGGCGATGGTGCCGTGGCGCGCGACCGACGAGGGCTTCGTCACTTCAGGCGTGCTCGGCTGGTACGAGCGCTTCGCGCGCGGCGAGCCCGGCGCCATCGTCGTCGAGGCGACCGGCATTCGCGACGTGCCCTCGGGGCCGCTGCTGCGCGCGGGGCACGACCGGTACGTCGAGGGCTTGAGCCGGCTCGTGCAGGCGGTGAAGGCGGCGAGCGGCGGCCGCACGCGGCTGTTCATTCAGCTCATCGACTTTCTCGCGATCAAGCGGCGGCCCACGCGCGAGGCGTTCTACGGGCGCTTCTTCAAGGGGCCGCGCGAGGTCGCCGAGCGGCTGCTGACGGCAGACGAAGAGACGATCGCGAAGACTCTGTCGCCGCGCGACCTCGAGGCGTACCGCTTCGGCCTGCGCGAGCGCGTGACCGACACGCACCTGCCGCACATCGCCGAGCTGCCGCGCGTGCTGCCGGGCCTGTTCGCGGCCGCCGCGCGCCGCTGCCTCGAGGCCGGCTTCGACGGCGTCGAGCTGCACTTCGCGCACGCGTACACGATGGCGAGCTTCCTCTCGGCGCTGAACACGCGCGACGACGGCTACGGAGGCCCGCGCGAGAACCGCATCAAGCTGCCGCTCGAGGTCTACCGCGCAGTGCGCAGCGAGCTGGGCGGGCGCGTCGCGCTGGGCTGCCGCTACCTCGCCGACGAGATCATCGACGGCGGCAACCGGCCCGACGACGCCGCGTGGTTCGGCGCCGAATTCGCGCGCGCGGGCATGGACTTTCTGTCGCTCTCGCGCGGCGGGAAGTTCGAAGACGCGAAGCAGCCGAAGGTCGGCCACGCGGCGTACCCGTACACGGGGCCGAGCGGGCACGAGTGCATGCCGACGACGAAGGTGCCGCCGCCGGGGCCGTTCGGGCGCAACCTGCCGGCGGTCGCCGAGGTGAAGCGCGCGGTCGTGGCGGCGGGCTTCTCGACGCCGGTCGTCGCGTGCGGCGGCATCGCGACGTTTCAGCAGGCGGAAGAGGTGCTCGAGCGCGGCGACGCCGACATCGTCGCGAGCGCGCGGCAGTCGCTCGCCGACCCCGACTGGACGAAGAAGGTGCGCGAGGGCCGCGGCGCCGAGGTGCGGCGCTGCTTCTTCACGAACTACTGCGAGGGGCTCGACCAGGCGCACGAGGTCGTGACCTGCCAGCGGTGGGACCGGCTCAAGGGGCTGCCCGACGACGCGACCGTCGCGCGCACCAGCGACGGGCGAAGAATGGTCGCGCCGTAGCGCACTGAAGCCGAGCCCCAGCCCGAGTCCCTGCCGCGCGGGCTCGCATCGGGGCGGGGTCATGGTTGGGGCGATTCACGGTCTGCCGCGCGTTCTGGCTAGGCTTTGAGCCCGCATGGCCGCGAACGTGAACGAGCTCGGCGTCGTGAAGGTCGCAGCGCCCTGCCAGCGCGACTGGGACAAGATGTCGGGCGACGCCAAGGTCCGCTTCTGCGGTGACTGCCAGCAGAACGTCTACAACCTCTCGGAGCTCACCACGGACGAGGCGCACCAGCTCATCCGCGAGAAAGAGGGCAAGCTCTGCGTCCGCTTCTACACGCGCGACGACGGCACGGTGCTCACGCGCGACTGCCCCGTCGGGCTGCAGAGGAAGCGCAAGAAGCTCATCGCGGCCGGCGCTGCCACGATCTCGATGTCGCTCGCCGCGCTCGCGTTCTCGGTCGGCGAGATCTTCGCCGAAGCCCCGAGTGAGGCGTGCGAGGCGCTGCCGGTGAAGCCGCCTGAGGGGCAGCCTGGCCCGACCGCCCAGGCCGTGAAGCCCGAGCCCGACGACTCGTGGATGCAGCGCCGCCGCGGCCAGCTCGGCGCCCGCGAGCCGGGCCCGAGGCGCGCCGTCATGGGCGGCATGAAGCTCGACATCATTCGCCGCGACGACGAGAAGAAGCCGTAGTCGTCCGGCAGGGCGGAATCGAGGCTCAGGCGCGTGCGACCGGCAGCTCGAACACGAGCTCCACGGGCGCCGGCTTCTTCTTCTTCCGCCGCTTCCGCGGCGCGACGAACAGCGTGAGCGTGCGGCTCTTCGTGATGCGAAGGCCGACATGCACCAACGGTTTGGGGATCATGCGGCCACCAGCCCCGCCAGCGTGAGGTTGCGCCGCAGATCGGTCGGGCTGGTCGCGTTGCCGATCGCGGTCTCGGCCTCGACGACGCCCTCGCGCACGAGGTTCGTGAGGTCTTGATCGAGGCTGTGCATCAGGCGGTCACCGCCGCGCTCGAGCAGCTGCACCATGCCGCGCAGGCGCGCCGGGTCGCGGATCAGCTCGCGCACTGAGTGGTTGTTCATGCAGACCTCCGAGGCGAGCACGCGCCCGCGGCCCTTCTTGCGCGGCAGCAGGCGCTGGCTGATGACGCCGCGCAGGCAGTCGGCGAGGCGCTCGCGGGTCGACGGCTGCTCTTCGGCGGGCATCATCGCGACGAGGCGCTGAACGGTGTGCACCGTGGTCTGCGTGTGAATCGTGGCGATGACGCCGTGGCCGGTCTCCGACGCGTGGAGCGCGACCTCGAGCGACGGCCGATCGCGGATCTCTCCGATGAACAGCACGTCCGGGTCCTCGCGCATCGCGCCTCGCAGGCCCGCCTCGTACGTCGGCGTGTCGCGCCCCACCTCACGCTGCGCGATGCACGACGTCGGCGCGTTCAGGTGAAACTCGATCGGGTCTTCGATGGTGATGAGGTGAATGCTCTGCGCGGTGCTCATGTGCTGCAGCATCGAGAACGCCGTCGTCGTCTTGCCGCTGCCCGTCGGCCCCGTGATGAGCGTCAGCCCGGGCGCCTTCTCGACCAGCTGCTTCACCGCGACCGGCAGCCGCAGCTCGGTGAAGCCCGGCACCGTCGCGGGGATCAGCCGCAGCGCGATGGCCCACCGACCGTTCTCGCGAAACACATGGCCCCGGAAGCGCCGGCCGTCGGGGGCGTCGAACGAGTACTCCCACTCGGAGGCCTCCGGCGGCGCCGTTCGCCCCTGCGCCGTCGCCGTCAGAATGGCGTCGATGTCGGCCTGGGTGAGCGCCACACCGTTGACGCGGCTCAGGTGGCCGTCGATGCGCACGAACGGCTGTTGGTTCGCCCGCAGGTGAATGTCCGACGCGCCCGCGCCAGCGGCGCCGGCGAGCAGCTTCTGAAGGAGCAGTGCAGGTGAAGACACGCAACGCCTGCCCTTGCAGCGCCCGCGCCAATGAAAAAGCGTCGGACGATTGACGCGGCCGTGCGAGCATCGGGGCGCAATGAGGAAACCGATCGGCCTCACCCTCGCTTTCGTCATCGTCCCCGCCCTCGCCTCCGCCGCCGACGCTCCGGCCGCCGCCAAGAAGCTCGAAGAGGCCCGCGCGAAGCTCACGGCCGCCGTCGAGCGCATCAAGCAAGACCCGCCCAGCAACGCCGATCTCGACGCCGCCCACGAGGCCGTCGAGGCGCTGAAGGTCGTCATCGACGGCGGCGCCGACCTCGAGCAGAGCGACCTCGAGTACGCGAAGGCCGCCCTCGCCGCCCGCAAAGAGCTGCGCACCCAGCGCGACTACGTCGACCAGCGCCGCGCCAACGTGAAGATCTTCGACGCCCGCCGCGCCATCGACGCCGTCGCGAAGGAGCTCACCGACGCCACCGCGAAGCTCAAGGCGAAAGAGCCGGTGCCCGCGCCCGCCGACTTCGCCGCCGCGCGCGACGTCGCCGCCAAGGTGAAGAAGATCGCCGACGACGCCCGGCCGTTCGGCGCGCAAGACGCGAAGTTCGCTGCCTACCTGAGAGACACCGACGCCTCGGTCGCGAAGACGCTCGCCCTCGCTGACGAGCGCGAGACCGCGATCGCCGTCGAGAAGCAGCGCGCCTCGCTCGAAGAGGCCCGCGCCGCGCTGAAGACCGCCGCCTCGGCCATCGGCAAAGACGCCACCGACGAGCAGTTCAAAGAGGGCGACAAGGCTGCCGCCGAGCTGAACAAGCGCCTCGAAGAGGGCAAGCCGCTCGAGGCGAAGAGCAAGCCGTACGGCACCGACGCCGGCAAGGTGCGCGCCGAGCTGACCGCCGCGAAGAAGAAGATGGACGAGCAGTGGACGGCGACGGGCCTCGCGCGGCTGAAGGGCGAGATCGAGCCCCAGTTCAAAGATCTGCAGGCCGCCGCGCGACCGCTGCGCGGCAAGCCGACGCCCGACCAGCTCGCCGAAGCGAAGACCGCAGCGATCGTCGTGCGAGGGCTCGTCGAGAAGTTCCAGCCCGAGGCCCAGCGCAGCCAGGCGTTCGGCCAATACGTCGAGCAGGTGCGGCGCACCCTCGTCGACGTCGAGACCCAGCTCGAGCAGAAGAACCTCGCCGCCGCCCAGCTCGAGGTCGGCCTCGCGCAGCGCAACATCGAGAAGAAGTCGCCGACGCCCACCGACGAGCAGTTTCAGGAGCTCGCCACCGCGCTCAGCGTGCTCGAGAAGACGCTCGGCACGGTGCACAAAGACGAGCCGCTCATGGCGAAGCCCGTCGGCGAGGCCGAGTGGGTCTTGCGCGAGTCGAAGAAGGTGATGGAGCGCCGCCGCCTCGAGGTCGACGTCGAGCTGCAGATGAAGAAGGTCGAAGACGCGCGGAAGATCGCGGGCGACGCGATGAACCAGCTGCAGCCTCCGACGTTCGGGCACGAGCAGGTGCAGCAGGCCGAGAGCGCCGTGAAGCTCATCGGCACCGTGCTCGATCAGGGCGCCGCCCTCATGGAGCAGGACAAGAACTACAAGTGGTACGACGGCGAGGTGAAGAAGCGCATCGCCGAGCTCAACGACAAGATCGCGGCGAAGAAGATTCAGCTCGCGGCGCGCGAGGCGACGCAGGCGCTCGCCGAAGCGATCGCCGACGCGAAGGCCAAGCTCGACACGGCGAAGGCGCCCGAGGGCAAAGACAGCGACCTCGAGGCCGCCATCGCCGCCGTCGAGAAGGTCGACAAGACGCTCACCGACCAGGCCGACCTCGAGAAGAAGAACGGCGGCTACGGCGCGGCCGCCGAGAAGGGCCGCAACGAGGGCTTCAAGCTCGTCGACGTGCTCGAGCTCACGAAGCTGCAGCGCGAGCTGCGCAAGAAGACCGGCGAGACGCTGATGGCCGCGACCGCCGCGAGCGACGCCGGCACCGCGATGAAGGACCTGCGCAAGCGCAAGGGCGAGTACGAGAAGGCGCTCGGCCTGTTCCGCTCGTGCCAGAGCGAGGGCACGCAGCTCGTGAAGATGCTGCCCGCGCTCGCGAAGCTGCCGGTGCTCGCCGAGGGCAAGCTGCAGACGCCGGCCGAGGTGATGGCCCAGTGCGGCACGCGCGCGACCGCGACCGAGCAGCTCATGAAAGACGTCGCGCCGCTCATCAAGTTCGAAGACGGGCCGAAGAAGTCGTTCGAGGCCGGCAAGAAGCTGCTCGACCAGAAGAAGAACCAGGAGGCGCTCGCGCAGTACAACGAGTGCATCGCCACCGGCATCATCTTGAAGAACAACTACCCGGCGATGGCCGACCAGAAGTTCGACGTCGCCGGCGGCCAGCGCACGCTCAGCGAGATCATCGACCACTGCGTCGGGCAGCGAAAGACGCTGATGGGCAAGTAGCCCGCCCCGTCAGAAGCGAACCGGCGTGAGCGCGTTGCGGCGCAGGTTGTCGCCGAGGCCGAGCTGGCCGACGTTGTTCTCGCCGGTGCAGTACACCGAGTGCCCTTCATCGATGGCGCAGTGATGAAACCGCCCGACGGCGACCGAGCTCCACGAGCCGCCGTCGAGCGGCTGCGGCGTGTAGAGGCTGGTGTTGTTGCCGAGGCCGAGCTGGCCTTCGTCGTTGCGGCCCCAGCAGAAGAGCGCGCCGCCTGTCTTGAGCCCGCAGATCGAGAACGTCTCGATCTCCACCGCCGTCCAGCTCGTGTCCGCCCCGATGCGCTCGGGCGTCACGATCTGACGCGTGCCGATCGGCTCCGAGAACGACTCGCCCCAGCACCACAGCGAGCCGTTCGTCTTCAGCGCACAGGTCGAGTTCTGCGACGCCCGCACCTGCGCCCAGTCGGCGTCGGCGCCGATCTGCGTGGGCCTGCGAAGCTGCTGCGGCGAGCCGGCGCCCTGGCCGAGGTGCCCGCGGTCGTTGCGCCCCCAGCACCACACCGTGCCGTTCGTCTGCAGGCCGCACGTGTGCCCCTGCCCGGCGCTCACGGCCTGCCACTGACCTCCGCCGGCGACCGCGACCGGCGACGAGCGGTTCGTGAACGGGGGAGCCTCGTCGAGGCCCAGCTGGCCCTCGAGGTTCTGCCCCCAGCAGCGCAGCACGCGATCCATGCCGATCGCGCACGCGTGGTTGAAGTGCATCGAGAGCGCGAGCGAAGGCGACGGCAAGGGGACCTGCGCCGACGGCGCCGAGCGCGCCGCGACCGGCCCCAGGCCGAGCTGGCCTTCGTCGTTGTTGCCCCAGCACCACACCGAGCCGTCGGTCTTCCGCCCGCATGTCGCGCCGTAGCCGACGCCGAGCTCGACCCAGCCGGTGCCCGCATCGAGCGCCGTCGGCCGGCTCCGGGGCTGCACGTCACCGACCCCCAGCTCACCGTCGACGTTGCTGCCCCAGCAGTACAGCGCGCCCTGCCGCGTCGCGCACGCGTGCTGCCACGACGTCGCCACCCGCTCGACGCCGAACGGCTGGCCTGCATCGAAGCCGGCGTCCGCGCCCGCGTCGACCCCGACCGGCGTGAAGAGCGCGAGGTTCTGATCCGCGCAGCTCGCGAGCACCACGGCGATGGCGAGCGCCCTCACCACGTGAACGCGGCTCCGAGCGTCAGGTAGCCCGCGATGCCGACGGGCGCGACGAGCCGCTGCGTGCCGTCGGTCACCGCGACGCCGCGAAACGGAATGTCGGCTCCGGCCGAGACCAGCAGCACGAGCGGGCCGAGCTGAACGGCCGCGTCGACGCCCGCGCGGCCCGCGATCGACCACGTGAGCGCCGACGACCCGAGGAACCCGCTCGACGGAGCCGCCGTCAGCCACCACGGCCCACCCACCGCCCCCGCCTCGACCGAGAGGCCCCACGTCTCGCCGCCGAACAGCCGAACGAGCGCGGTCAGCGCCGCGGTGAGCTGCCGCACCTCGACGGTGCCCGCGCTGCCCGCGAACGCCGCGCCGCCGCCCCCACCCAGCGCGAGCTGCAGCGCGAAGCGGCCGAACGCGAAGCGCCCGAGCAGCTCGCCGCCGCCCCGCACGGTGCCCGCGCCGCCCGCGCCCGACGCGCGCAGCCCCACGCCCACGTGCTTCTCGAGCGCCGTCGAGGGCTCGGGCGAAGGCCGCACCTCGGGCTGAGTCGCCTCGCGAAGCAGCTCGCCGACGACCGCCGCGATCGCCAGCGCGAGCCCGTCTGCGGGAATTCGAGTCGAGTCGACCTTGCGGCGCAGCTCGAGCTCGGTGCCGTCGTCGCGCACGAGATCGACGGCGATGCCGACGGCCTCGCTGCCCTGCCACACCAAGAGCACGCTCGCGCGCTTCTCGCCGCCGCACAGCCCCGCACGCTCGGTCTCGAGCTCGAGCTCGCCGGCGGTGGCCTCTTTCACGCCCTGCACCCAGCGGTCACCGCGGAAGACGATCTCGACGCCCGGGCAGTCGGCTGACGCCGCCCCGGCGGCGAGCAGCGTCAGTGCGCACAGCGCGCGGAGACCGACCTCGCGTACGGCCCGTTCGGAAAGCGGGCCAGGTACTGTTCCCGGTTCTTGGCGCATGCTCCCTTCGAGCCGAGCTCATCGTACGCGCGAACGAGCCGCGACAGTGCGTCTTCTGCGAACGTGCCGTCGGGAGCGAGCTTCAGCGCCTGCTCCAGCGCCTGCGTCGCTCCCTTCACGTCCGACAGCTGGTCCATGCGCAGGCGGCCGAGCTCGAACGCGGCGAGCGCGGCGCGTGAGTCGTACGGGAAGTCGCGCAGGAAGCGGTCGAACGTCAGCGCCGCGTGAGCGCTGCGGCCCTCGCGGCGTGCGGCGAGCGCCTCCTGGAAGAGCTCGGCCGCCGTCGGAGCGCCCGGCTTCACCGCGACGTCGCTCCCGCCTCCGCCGACCGCGGGCGTCGAGGCCTGCGCGGCGGGCGCCGTCACCGGCGCGCGCGCTGCGGGCGCCGAGCGGTGCACTCCCTTCGAAGAACGAACCGGCCGAGACGGCGCCGGCTCGGGCGCAGGCACGGGGGCCGGCGCCGCGCTGGGAACCTCAGGCACCGGCTCGGCGAGCGGCAGCTCGGGCTCGGGCTGCGTCTCGGCCGCCGCGGCGTGCACGTCGGCCTCGGCCCACTGCTGGCCCGCGGTCAGCCGCGCCGTGTCGGAGCCGCGCACGACCTCGACGATGCCTCGCTCGACCGACACGCTGACGCCCTTCGCGTCGCGCGCGACGGTGAAGCGCGTGCCGATGACGCGCACCTCGACGCCGTCGGCGTGCACCACGAAGCGCCGGTCGGGCCGCTTCGAGACCTCGAACGTCGCCGCGCCGCGCTCGAGCTCGACGCGCACCTCGCCCTTCGTGTCGCTGACGAGCCGCACGGCCGAAGACCTGCCGACCTCGACGCGCGACCCGTCTGAGAAGCGGCCGACCGTGCCCTCGGCGCTCGCTTCGAGCTGCATGCCGACGGCGAGCGAGCGCGGCCAGAGCGCGAACACGCCCGCGACCAGCGCCATGGCGGCGGCGCCCGCGAGCATCCACCTCCAGGCGGGGGCCTTCTGCTCGCCCGACTCACGCACGCGCGACCAGAGCCGGTTCACGCGCGGCTCCGAGGTGTCGGGCGCCATCCACTTCTGGAGCTCCTTCGGGTCACGCATCGGAGGTGACCTCCGCGAGGGCGGCTTCGGCGCGCGCGATGCGCCGCTTCACCGTCGCGAGCGACAGGTGCATGTGCTCGGCGATCTGCTGCAGCTCGAGCCCTTCGATGCGCTGGAGCAGGAGCGCGATGCGCTCTTCCTCGTCGAGCTTCTCGGCGGCGCGGTAGAGATCGTTGAGCGTGATGCGCACCGCCTCGGGCGCATCGCGCGAGACGAGCGTCTCGGCGTCGAGCTCCTCGCTCTTCGCCATGCCGATGCGGCGCAGCCAGCGCTTCTTGCGCAGCTTCATCTTGATCAGCGTCACGGTGACGGCGCTGAGCCAGGGGCCAAACGCGGCCGGGTTCGAGAGCGTGCCGAGCGACGCGAGCGCCTTCACGAAGACGTCGTGCGCGAGATCTTCGGGGTCCTCTTCGGGCATCAGGCGAAACGCCAGCGCCATGATCCGCTTCACGTGCCGGCGGAACAGCGCCTCGCGCGCCCACTGCGCTCCTTCGCGCGCCTCGAGCACCAGCGTCGCGTCGGGCAGCGCGCCCGAGCGGTGGAGCGGCACCACGTTCGTGGCGCGCGAGTCGGGCAACGACATACCCCACAGAGGATGCACCAATCCCCGCGAAAGCTCATGAGGCAAGGCGAGCGAGCACGAGGTCACGACTTGAAAGCTGCATGACCGGGCCGAACGGCTCAAGTCGAGTGAATCCGACCACCTGGAGCCCGTGAGCTTCCCGCGAGGGCCGGGCATCTGACCGTGTGCGATGCGTCGCCTGATCCCAGCGCTGCTCCTGGCCGCCTGCGAGGGCACCATTTACGACGTTCAACCCGTGACGCCGGTCACCACGCCCGTCGACCCTTCGGACGACCCGGCCTGCGTGAGCCCGCCTGCGCCCGGCGTCGCGCCGCTCACGAAGCTCTCGACGCTGCAGTACCGCAACACCGTGCGCGATCTGCTCGCGGCGAGCGGGCTCCAGGCGCTCGCGATCGAGCTCGGGCCGAAGCTCGACGCGGTGCCCGACGACAGCGACGTCTCGTTTCGCACCCTCGACAACCGCGTCACCGATCAGCACCTGACGGCGTGGTTCGACGTGGCGCGCGCCGTCGGCGACTCGATCGAGACGACGCCCGCCCGCCTCACCGCGCTCGCCGGCAGCTGCGCGACGGCGACCACGCTCACGCCCGCGTGCGCCACCGCCTTCCTCGAGCGCTTCGGGCGGCGCGCGCTGCGCCGGCCGCTCACCCCGGCCGAGCTCGCCGACCTCACCGCCTTCAACGACGGCCAGCGGCGGCCGGCCGAAGCGATTCGCGCGATGGTGATCGTGCTGTTGATGTCGCCGCGGTTCCTCACGCACGTCGAGATCGACGGCGCCGCGCTCGGCACCGAGCAGCGGCTCGCGCTCGGCCCCTACGAGCTCGCCTCGCGGCTCTCGTACACGTACTGGCAGACGCTGCCCGACGACGCGCTGCTCGACGCAGCCGCCGACGGCTCGCTCATGACCGAGGCCGGCTACCGCGCCCAGGTCGAGCGTGTCTTCGCCGACCCGCGCACGAAAGACACCCTGTGGACCTTCTGGCGCGAGTGGCTGCGCCTCGAGAAGTTCACGGGCTTCGCCACGAACCGGCCGGCGTTCACGGCCCTGAGCGCCGGCGAGCGCTTGAGCTTCCCCGACATGGTCGACGAGGTGCGCGAGCTCACGCAGCTCTACACGTTCGGGCAGGCCAGCACGTTCGGCGACCTCGTCGCGTCGGACGTCTCGGTCACCCGCTCGGCCGACCTCGCCCACCTCTACGGCGTGCCCGCGTGGAGCGGCTCGGGCGAGCGCCCCCGCTTCACGAACCGCAGCGGCCTGTTCCAGCGCGCGGCGCTGCTCGTCGACGGGCTCGAGCACACGAACCCGTTTCACCGCGGCGCGATGACGCGGCGCGCGTTTCTCTGCGACAGCCTGCCGACCCCCGACCCGGCGCAGCTGCCTCCGGGGTCGCTCGACCCTCCGCCGTTCGACCCGATGCAGACGACGCGCAAGCGCTTCGAAGCGAAGGTCTCGGGCAACACGCTCTGCATGCGCTGCCACGGCGGCTTCTCGGACCTCGGCTACGTGCTCGAGCAGTTCGATGGCCTGGGCCGCCACCGCACGAAAGAGAAGGTGTTCGACGAGACGACCGGAGCGCTGCTCGGCGAGCTGCCGCTCGACACCCGCGCGGTGGCGAAGGTCGACCTGGGCGACGTCTCGCCGGTCGACGGCCCCGCCGACCTGACGAAGCGCATGATCGACAGCGGCAAGCCCCAGCGCTGCTTCGCCGAGACGTTCACGACGTTCGCGCTGCGCCGCGGCATCGAGTCGGGCACCGGCGAGTACTGCTCGGCCGCGAAGCTGTCGGGTCGCACGCTCACGATCGCCGAGGTCTTCCAGGGTCTCGCGTACGAGCCCGCGTTCAAGCAGCGCACGGTGGGTGCTCCATGAAGACGGTCTCTCGGCGCATGTTCCTCACGGGGGCGGGCGGAGCAGCCCTCGCCCTGCCCTTCCTCGAGTCGCTGGTGCCGCGGGCGGCGGCGGCGCAAGGCATGACGCCGCCGAAGCGGCTCATCGTCGTGAAGACGTTCAGCACGCAGCTGATTCAAGAGTGGTACCCGCGCTTCTCGGGCAACGGCTACCGCCTGCACGACGCCGTCTACACGGGCAGCAAGGCCGACGGCACGACGCTGCTGAGCCAGCCGCTCGGCGCGACCGGGGGCTACACGCAGGCGCCGCTCGCCGACCTCCAGACGCCGACCGGCATCTCGGGGATCCTGGGGCCCTCGCTGAACCCCTTCCTCTCGAAGCTGCTCCTGGTGCGCGGCCTCGACTTCCTGCCGATGGTGAATCACAACTACGGCGGCCTGCTGGGCAACTACGGCTCGTGCACCGCCGCGACGCCGTGCGACGCCGACGCGCTCGCCGACGTGCCGACCATCGACCAGGTGCTCGCGTACTCGCCGAAGTTCTACGCGTCGACGCCGGCGGTGCGCTCGCTGCACCTGTCTCAAGGCGTGACGAACGCGATGTCGTACTCGGATCTCGGCAACCCCGGCGGGGCGGTGCAGCAGCTGCAGACGCGCACGAACCCGCTCAACGCGTTCAACGACTGCTTCCAGGGTTTCACGCCCGGCGGCGGCACGTCGACGCCGAACCGCGATCGCCTCGCCATCGATCGCGTGCGCGAAGACTGGCTGAAGCTGAAGACGAGCCCGCGGCTGTCGCGCGACGACAAGACGAAGGTCGATCAGTACGTGACGCTCGTCACCGAGCTGCAGGCGCGGCTCGCACCGACTCAGATGCTCTCGTGCACGCCGCCGGTCGCGCCGGCGTCGCTCGCGAACAACAGCGGCACCGACCCGACCGACATCGTCACGAAGTGGAACCTGATGCTCGACGTGGCGGCGGCGGCGATCATGTGCGACCGCACGCGCATCGTGACGATCGGCGTGCACAAGGCGCTCGGCCCATCGCCCAACGCGGCCGACATGACGCTGCAGGGCTACTACCACTCGGAAGACGCGAGCGGCGGCACGTGGCACGGCCTCGCGCACGACTGGGGCAACGCGAACTCGCGCCGCATGCTCAAGGGCGTCAACGCGTGGGTCGCCGAGAACGTCTTCGCGAAGCTGCTCGCGAAGCTCGACGTGCTCGAGGGCGGCGGCCGCACGTACCTCGACAACTCGGTCGTCTATTGGGGCAATGAGCTGGGCTTCAACCACATCGCGTACAGCGTGCCGTGCCTGCTTGCGGGCAGCGCGGGCGGCTACCTGCGCACGGGCCGATACCTCGACTACGTGAACTGGAACAACAACGCCTTCTTCTCGCAGGAATTGGGCAACGTCATTCTCGGCATCCCCCACAACCGGCTGCTCGTCACCCTCATGCAGGCGATGGGGCTCTCGCCGGCCGACTACGAGCGCGGCGGGCAGCCGGGCTATGGGTCGACGTCGACGGCCGGCAAGTCGCCGAGCGCGTGGCCGGTGAACTACGACCTCGCGAGCGTGGGGCAGATCCTGCCGGGCATCACGACGTAGGCGAAGAGCCAGCCCCCAAAACCAAAACCCGCGCGTGCTCGCTACACTCACGGCACGTGCGGCACGGGGCAGACCTCGCAGCAGCGCTCGTCACCGTCGTCGGCGCGGCCGGCTGGACGGTGGCCTGCGCGCTGGCGTTGACGTACGCGAACCGGCGCGTGGCGGGGTACGACGCGGCGTCGCCGGGCAGCGCGGGCATGTTCTGCGGCGTCGTGCCGCTCGGCTACGTGATGCTGATGGCGACCGCGGTGCGCGTGTGGCTGCTCATCCCCGTCGTGGTGGGCGTCGCCCTGTGGATGCTGAAGCGCCCCGAGCTCGCGCGGCAGGGCCGCATCACGCTGGCGTACGTCGCGGTTCCCACGTGCGTCGGGCTCTGGGGCCTCGCGCTCACCCTCCTCGCGCGGCTCTGATCATCGCCCGGCTTCCCCTTCACGTCGCGAAGGCCGGGGGCTCCTCGTGCTTCTCCGCCTCGCTCACGGCCCACGCGCCGGCCGCCTCTTCGAGGCCCGAGTCGCGCGCACACTCGCGAACGCGATATGCGGTCAGCCGCCGTGCGCTTCGCCCTCGTCGCCCTCGCCCTGAGCTCTGCGTGCTCGCGGCCTCCCGAGCCGGAGGCCGTCGGCGACCCCCTGCCGTACGCCTCGCCGCTCATGGGCAGCGGCGGCTTCGCGTACGCCGCCGGCAGCGCGTTCGTCGGCGCCAGCGTGCCGCACGGCCTCGCGAAGCCCGGCCCCGACACCACCGGCAAGAAGTACGGAGCGCTCCGCTTCCTTCACTTCTCGGGCTACTGGGCCGGCGACGAGACGCTTCGCGGCTTCTCGCAGCTGCACCTGCACGGCACCGGCGCCACCGACTACGGAGCGCTCACCCTCGCGCCCGCCGACGCCACGCTGGGCACGCCGTTCGACGCCGACGCCTACGCGAGCACGTTCTCGAAGAAGTCCGAGCAGGCGACGCCGTCGTATTACCGGGCGCACCTCGACCGGTGGGACGTCGACGCCGAGCTCACCGCCTCGCTGCACGTCGCCCATCACCGCTACACGTGGCTCGGCACCGCGAGCCCGCGCGTCGTCGTCGACGTCACGCGCGTGCTGCCGCCCGGCACCACCGACGAGCGCGTGCTCGTGCAGACCGGCCCCGACACGCTGCGCGGCAAGGTGCGCGTCAAAGGAGAGATGAGCGACGGCTTCGGCGGCAACCTCCTCTTCTTCGAGGTGCGCTCGAGCGCGCCGTTCGCGAGCGTGACGCTGCAGGCCGATCAGGGCGCGGTGCTCGACTTCGGGGCCGTCACCCGCGTCTCGCTGCGCGTCGGGCTCTCGCTCGCGAGCGCGGCGGGGGCGACGGCGGCGCTCGACTCAGAGCCCTCGAGCTTCGACGCCGCGCGTGAAGCGGCCGACGCCGAGTGGCGCGCGCTGCTCTCGCGCGTGAAGGTGTTCGGCGGCACCGAGGACGACCGGAAGACGTTCTACTCGGCGCTGCACCACGCCTTCCTGATGCCGACCACGATCAGCGATGCTGACGGCGCTTACATCTTCGGCGGCAAGACGTTGACGGCGTCCACATCGACGCTCAGCGACTTCTCGCTGTGGGACACGTACCGCACGGTTCACCCGCTCTACGCGCTCGTGAACCCCGCCTCGGCGCAGGCGTCGGCCGTCAGCCTCGTGCGGCAAGCCGAGGCGCTCGGCGGCTTCACGCGCTGGCCGCTCGGCACCGGCGAGACCGGCACCATGCTCGGCTCGCCTGCCGACATCGTCATCGCCGACGCGGCGCTGCGCGGCGTCGACTTCGATCGCGCGCGCGCGTGGTCGCTCTTGCGCGAGCGCGCGTTCGCGACGGTGCCCGACGCGATGATGGGCACGCGGCGCAACAGCCCCTCGTACCGCACGCTCGGCTTCGTGCCGGCGAGCGAAGACGGCCGCAGCGGCGCGCTGACGCTCGAGTACGCGGCCGCCGACGCCGCGCTCGCCGCGCTGGCCGAGGCGCAGGGCGAGACCGCCGACGCCGAGGCGCTGCGCACGCGCTCGCGCGGCTGGCGAAAGCTCTTCGACCCCGCGCTGAAGGTCGTGCGCCCGCGGCAGGCCGACGGCAGCGCGAAGCCCGGCGACTTCGACCCGCTCTCGTGGGACGACTTCGCCGAGTCGAGCGCGCTGCAGAACACGTGGGGCGCTCCGCACGACGTCGACGGCTACGCCGAGCTGTTCGGGTCACGCGAGGCGTTCGTGGCCGAGCTCGAGAAGTTCTTCGAGGCCACGCCGGCAGAGCTCGAGGCGCTCGCGAAGCAACCGTACGAGCTGCGCTACTTCCCGAACGACCACTACTGGGCGGGCAACGAGCCGCTGCTGCACGCGCCCTTCTTGTTCGCACAGGCGGGCCGCCTCGACCTCGCAGCGAAGTGGAGCGTCTGGGCACGCCGCACGCTCTTCTCGTGGAAGCCCGACGGCCTGCCCGGCAACGACGACGGCGGCACGATGGCGAGCTGGTACGTGCTCGCGATGCTCGGGCTGTACCCGCAGGCCGGCAGCGACGTGTGGATCATCGGCTCGCCCGCGTTTCCGCGCGTGACGGTGAACGGGTTCACGATCGAAGCGCGCGACGTCTCGGCAGAGAACGTCGTCGTGAAGTCGGCGACGCTCGACGGCGTGACGCTCGAGGGCACGACGCTGAAGCACGCACAGCTGAAGAGCGGCTCGACGCTCGTGCTCCAGATGGGCCCGTAGAAAAAGGGGACAGGCTACTTTTCCGGGTGCTCGCAGCGCGAACATCTCAGCCGCGCGTTCGGAAAAGTAGCCTGTCCCCTTTTTCTTTTTCTACCGGCGGTCGGCGACGATGCCGTCGTACGTGACGCGCAGGCCGGGGTGCACCGAGAGGTCGAACGAGTCGAGGAACCGACGGGCCGCGACCTCGTCGTCGCGCGTGAGCCAGTTGTCGGCCCAGAGGTGAAACACGCGGCTCTCGACGACGAAGATGCGGCTGCGCAAGAGCACTCCGCTCGCCGGCTCGAGGCGCTCGTACTCGATGCCCTGGTACGGCCCGAGGTGAATCCACCGGGGGAAGATCTGACCCAGCTGCTTCGTCGCGATCAGCCGCTCGAGGAACTTGCGGCTCGTGAAGTCGCCGTCGATGGGCACCTCGTACCACCGCACCGTGTAGACGCCGTCTTCCCCGCGCTCGGCCCGCGTCTGCTCGGCGACGAACGGCGCTCCAGGCCGCAGCCGCCCGTCGGCCTGCAGGTCTTCTTTGCGGTGCGTCGTCGCGTCGACGTGCGTGAACGGCTTCTCGGGCAGCAGCACCGTGTAGCCGCCCTGCTCGGAGGTGAACGTCTGCCAGCGGCTCTCACCACTGCTGCTGCGGCAAGCGACGGCGACCGTCACGAGCATGAACAACGCCCGGTTCACGACGAGCCCAAGCTTAACGAGCCGGGCCAGGTAGGCGTCAGTCCCCCTCGTGTGACGCCTCTAAGTCCTCAGAGTTGCATCGACCCGGACGACTCGGGCATGAGCGCTTCGTGCTGACAGGCCTGCTGACTGCGCTCTTGATGGCCGCCCCGCCCGAAGTGGCGCTCATCTGCACACCCGGCGATGGCGAGACGACCGAGCTGCGGTTTCAGCGCCCGGGCGAGAAGCTCGAAGCCCCGGTCGCGAGCTTCACGCACGTCGCTCGCTCGACGGTGAACGGAGCGCTGCTGCCCGGCACGCGCACGGTCGTCGCCGTCGCGCAGACGGTGAGCTCGCGCGACACGTCGTGGGCGGCCTCACTCGTGCGCCTCGAGCCCGGCAAGCCCGCCGTGAAGCTCGCCGACCGCGTCGCCATTTCGAGCCGGCCCTTCGTGACGAGCGACGGCCGCGTCTTCGTGCAGCGCAGCGTCACCGGCGCCCGCGTCACCGTCGACGAAGTGAACCCGCGCACCGGCGCGCTGAGAGCCGTGCACGGCTTCGACGGCCTGCTCGCGTTCATCGCCGGCGCGTACGAGGGCGAGCTGTTGCTCTACCGCGTGGCCGACGGCGCCGCCGACCTCGTCGCCGTGCACCGCGATGCGCTCGGCGTGCGGCCGCTCACGAAGCTGGCTCCGATGGCGCGCGACTTCGTGGTGAGCGGCGCAGCCCTGTACTTCACGACCGCCGACGAGGCGGGCTGGCGCGTCGCGCGCGTCGACTTGAAGACGGGCGCGCAGAGCACCGTCGCGCGCGCCAGCCACGTCGCCGCCCTGCCCACCGTGCTCGACGGCAAGCTCGCGCTGAGCCCCGGGCCCGGCGAGGGGCTGCGCTACCTCGACGGCACGCTCGCGCTGCTGCCGCGCGGCGCCGGCTTCGAGCGCGTGCAGGCGACCTCGAGCGGCTTCGCGCTCGCGCTGCACGAGCTGCCGTCGAGCTTCCCCACGGCGTATGCGGCCGAGCTGAAGACCGGGCGCGTGCTCGAGCTCGCGGCTCCCGCGGGCATGCGCCTCGACATCGCCGGGGTGGTCGAGTGATCCCCGCGCTCGTCTCGGCGGCGGTGCTGTCGCAGTTCTGCCCGAGCTACACGGCGTCGAGCCCCGAGGGCATGAACGCGAGCTGCGCCGTCAACGCGGCGAACGGCACCAACCCCACGGTGGCCCAGTGGCAGTCGATCTTCGCGTTGGTCTCGGGCGGCCCGGCCGTGTGGGGCGCTGCGGGGCCGTCGTCGGTGCCGATGCTCGGCCAGGGCTGCGGCAAGCCGATGCCGACGGTGCAGGTGACCGCGAAGTTCCCCTGCGAGCTGCTCAAGGCCATCGCCATGCAGGAGTCGAGCTGGAAGCAGTTCTGCGTGCCGACGACACCCGCCTCGCAGGTCGGCGGCGCATCGCGCACCATCATCTCGTTCGACTGCGGCTACGGCATCGGCCAGGTCACGAGCGGCATGCGCACGTTCGACGCGACGCCCTCGTACGACCGCGCGCGGGTGGCGAACGACGCGACGTACAACCTCGCGACCGGCACGCAGATTCTCGCGCAGAAGTGGCGCGCCACGAACTGCGTCGGCGACAACCAGCCGAGCATCGTCGAGGACTGGTACACCGCCACGTGGGCGTACAACGGCCTCGCCGTCTCGAACAACCCGAACAACCCCAACTACTCGACCACGCGCGGCGTCTACAACCCGAGCACCGGAGGCAGCCGCCCCTACCAGGAGCGGGTCTTCGGGTGGATGGAGCACCCCCCGACCGCCGGACACTGGCCCGTGCTGCAGCCCGCCTACCCGCGCCTCACCGATGTCGGCACCGCCGGCTCGCCGCCCGACCTGCCCGAGCCCACGTGCGCGTCGCCGACGAGCTGCGCGACGACGCGACCCGTTCACGTCTCTTCCTGCCTCGGCGGCGGAACCGGCGGCGGCTCGGCCGGCGGCGCTGCGGGCGGAGGCACGGCCGGCGGCTCGACCGCAGGCGGCGGCGCTGCGGGTGGCGCAACCGCAGGAGGTGCCGCGGCCGGGGGCTCCGTCGCGACGGCCGGAGGCGGAGCGGCCGGAGGCGGCGAGGCGGGCGGCGCGACCGCAGGCGGTGCTGCGGCGACGGCCGGCGGCGCTGCCGCGGGTGGCGCAGGCGGCGGTCTCGAGCCGATGACGGGCGGCTGCGGCTGCGGCACTGACGGTGGGCTGGCGCTGTTCGCGCTGCTGGCGCTGCTTCGCCCTCGCCGTCGTTGACTTACGCACGCGCCCGAATAGGGTCCGCGCCAGCTTTCACCAGGGAGAGGGAATCACCATGAAATCGCGGCTCACCGCGCTCACCATCGCGCTCGCGGCCACCGGCGCGTTCGGCGAGGCATACAAGGCGAACGTCCACCTCTCTCCGCTGTTCGGGTTTCAGGTCAAGCCGCAGGGCATGATCAGCGGCGCCGAGTTCAAGCTCGACCTCGCGTTCATCTCCATCGGGCCCGTGGCTCCGCAGCTCGAGCTGTTCGGCCTCGGCAGCGCGAGCGCGAACCTGCTCGAGAAGGGCTCGCTGTTCGGCGGCGGCATCGGCCTGCGCTGGCGCATTCTCAACGACGAGAAGGGCTACTTCATCATGCCGGGTGGCCCCGGCGGCAACCTCCACGGCAACCTCTTCATCGACGCCGACTTCGTCATCTCGAACGGCGGCGGCAACGGCGCGCCGAGGTACGGCTTCGACGTGAGCCTCGGGTACGAGCTGTCGCTGATCGACGGCCTGCAGATCGGCCCGTTCGTGAAGTACGTCTTCCTCCGCGACTCGCACGTGCTGTTCGGGCTCTCGTTCACGATCGGCGGGCCCTCGAAGGTGCCCGACGAGTTCGACCCCGACAAAGACGGCGTCAAGGGCTCGACCGACAAGTGCCCCGACGAACCCGAGGACATGGACGGCGTCGAAGACGACGATGGCTGCCCCGACACTGCTCCGCTCCAGAAGCCGAAGGACGCCGCGACCGAGAAGCCGGCGGCCCCTGCGGGCGAGCAGCCGGCCAACGTCGAGGGCGAGAAGCCGAAGGACTCGAGCGAGCCGGCGAAGCCGTAGACCGTGCGATTCACTGAACCTGCGGGCCCCCTATTCAACCCGCAGGTTCAGCGAAGCGTCGGTTCAGCGAGACCTCAGAGCGGATCACCTGTCGGCAGGCCGTTCGGCAGCGCGTTCTCACCGCAGACATTGAGCTCGAGCCGGAAGCCGTCGAAGGCCGAGCCGTAGCTGCCGGCTCCGAGCTTGGTGCTCGAGAGCTCGATGCGAACGCCGACGCGGCTGCCCACGCGCACGTTGCTCGAGACGTCGAAGCGACGCTCGGCCGGGTTGAGCTCGTTCAGGTCGGTCGTGAACGCGACGCCGACCGGGCCTTCGCGGATCCAGTCGGCGGGGGTGATGACGCCATCGGCGTCGTAGAGCGAGAGGCGGTGGGTGTCTGGCGCGACCTCCTGCAGCTGCCAGCCGTGGCGCTCGCTGAAGCGCAGCGTCGAGGTGACGACGTGACCTCCGAGCGCGGGCACCTCGAACTCGACGACGCCGTTGCGGCGCTCAGCGCCGTAGGCGGTGGTCTCGAAGTACATCGACTGAACCGCCGTGCCGACCGGAGCGACCTCGAGCATGGGCACGCTCGGCGCCGACCGAATCGTGCCCGACGCCATCGGCCGCACCGTCACGAGCCGGCAGTCGCGCTCGGGCACGTCGACGCCCTTGCGAAAGAGCACGAGCTCGGAGTCGAGCGACTCGGCCTGCTGCGCCTCGGGGGCGACTCCGCACGCTGCGACGACGACTGCGACGGCCACCAACAAGCTCCGACGGACCATGCGCCCTCCGCTTGTGGAACGAACCTGATCAAGAGAATAGGTCACCGGTTTCGGACACCTCATGTACCGGCGTCGGTGAGGAGGCTCTCTCGTCCTACAGGGTGCCACAACTTTTTCGCCGCTCTGATCAAGACAACCCGCCAGCGCTTTTCTAAGTGAACGCCATGCCTTCGATCGTCGCGATGGCGGACACACACGGCCGGCACGCGCGACTGACGGTGCCGCCCGGCGACATCTTGATTCACGCCGGCGATCTCACCGGCCTGGGCACCCGCGCGCAGGTCGAGCAGTCGCTCGCGTGGCTGCAGTCACTGCCGCACCGGCACAAGGTGCTCGTCGCTGGCAACCACGACTTCCTCTACGAGCAGGAGCCCGAGCTCGCCGAGCGCCTCACCCGCGAAGCGGGGCTCATCTACCTGCGCGACCGCGAGGTCACTCTCGAAGGCCTGCGCATCTGGGGCAGCCCGTGGCAGCCACGGTTCTTCGACTGGGCGTTCAACCTCGACCGCGGCGAGCCGCTCGCCGCGAAGTGGCGCTTGATCCCCGACGGCGTCGACGTGCTCGTCACCCACGGCCCTCCCGCCGGCTACGGCGACCGCTGTGACGACGGCCGGCGCGTCGGCTGCGCAGATCTGCTCGAGCACCTCGCGCGCGTGAAGCCCCGCGTGAACCTCTTCGGCCACATTCACGAAGACCGCGGCGAGTGGCAGGTCGGGCCGACGCGCGTCATCAACTGCACCGTCTCCGAGTGCGAGCTGCCGCCGACGGTGCTCACGCTGTAGCGTCGGCGCAGGCGCGCGGCTCGAGCGGCGCGTCTGCCGCTGACCGTGTCCTCGGGCTCAGCGCTCGCTGACCGTGTCCTCGGGCTCAGCGCTCGCTGAGCCTGTCCTCGGCTCAGCGCTCGCCGACCATGTCCTCGGGCTTCACCCAGCGATCGAAGTCCTCTGGTGTCACCAGCCCGAGCTTCGCCGCCGCCTCTCTCAGCGTGAGGCCCTCGCGGTGCGCCGTCTTCGCGATCTTCGCCGCGTTGTCGTAGCCGATGTGCGGGTTGAGCGCCGTGACGAGCATCAGCGAGCGCGCGAGGTTCTCTTGGATGCGCCCGCGGTTCGCCTCGAGCCCGACCACGCAGTGCTCGCGGAAGCTGCTCATGCCGTCGGCGAGCAGGCGGCACGTCTGCAGGAAGTCGTGGATGAGCAGCGGCTTGTAGACGTTCAGCTCGAAGTTGCCGCTCGCGCCGCCGATCGAGATCGCGACGTCGTTGCCCATCACCTGCGCGCACGCCATCGTCAGCGCCTCGCACTGGGTAGGGTTCACCTTGCCCGGCATGATCGAGCTGCCCGGCTCGTTCTCGGGGAGGGTCAGCTCACCGAGCCCCGACCGCGGCCCCGACGCCAGCCACCGCACGTCGTTCGCGATCTTGAACAGCGCGGCCGCGAGGCCCTTGAGCGCGCCGTGCGCGTGCACCAGCGCGTCGTTCGCCGCGAGCGCCTCGAACTTGTTCGGCGCCGTCTTGAACGGCAGCCCGGTGAGCTTCGCCAGCTCGGCTGCGACCCGCTCGGCGTAGCCCTTCGGCGCGTTCAGCCCCGTGCCCACCGCGGTGCCGCCGAGCGCGAGCTCGTGCACGTGCGGCAGCGCAAGCGCGAGGTGCTGCTGTGCCTGGTCGAGCTGCGCGACCCAGCCCGAGATCTCCTGGCCGAGGGTCAGCGGCGTCGCGTCTTGCAGGTGCGTGCGGCCGACCTTCACCACGTCGCGAAAGGCCGTCGACTTCGCGTGCAGCGCGGCGCGCAGCTGCTCGAGCGCAGGCATCACGTCGTGCGCCATCGCGCGGGCCGCAGCGAGGCTCATCGCGGTCGGAAAGACGTCGTTGCTGCTCTGGCCCTTGTTCACGTCATCGTTCGGGTGGACCTTGCGCCGCTCGCCGCGCTCGCCGCCGAGCAGCTCGCTGGCCCGGTTCGCGAGCACTTCGTTGACGTTCATGTTCGTCTGCGTGCCGCTGCCGGTCTGCCACACCGAGAGCGGGAACTCGGCGTCGTGCTGGCCTCCGAGCACCTCGTCGGCGGCCTGCTCGATGGCCGTGGCCTTCGGCGCGTCGATCGTGCCGAGCTCGGCGTTCACGCGCGCCGCGGCCTTCTTCACCGTCACGAGCGCGCGCACGAGCGCGGCTGGCATCTTCTCGGTCGAGATGTGGAAGTGGTGCAGCGAGCGCTGCGTCTGCGCGCCCCACAGCCGCTCGGCGGGCACCTCGATGGGGCCGAGGGTATCTTTTTCGATCCGGACGGGCTTGCTCATGGGACGAAGCTGTATAACGGAGGGCCTCCATGGCCTCACGTCACGAAGAGATCGTCCGCCGGTGGATCGATGAGGGCTTCTCGAAGGGCGACATCGCGCTGGCCGATCAGCTGGTCGCCGAGGGCTTCGTCAATCACACCGCGCTGGCCGGGCAGACCTCGGGCCGCGAGGGGCTCAAGAAGGCGGTGTCTGCCCTGCGCGCCGCCTTCCCCGATCTGAAGGCGCGCATCGACGATCTCATCAGCGAGGGCGACCGCGTCGCGGTGCGAGACGAGATCATCGCCACCCACCAGGGCACCTTCAACGGCATCACCGCAACCGGCCGCAAGGTCTCGGTCGGCCGCATCTCGTTCTACAAGCTGAAGGACGGGCAGATCGCCGAGGCCTGGTCTCAGCTCGACATGGCCGGCTTGATGCGCCAGCTGACTTCCCCGACCGCCTGAATCGGTCGACCATGCGGCCGATGCGCCTCACGGCCGCGGCAGCGCTGTCGCTCGCTGCGTGTCAGTGCGGCTCTGGCGCAACCGAGAAGACGTACGTGTGCGGCACCGACGACGACTGCGCCGACGGCTTCGTGTGCGTGGGCCTCGTCTGTGCCCCGAAGGGCACCGCGACGGCGGGCGGCGCTGCGGCCGGAGGCGGCACCGCCGGAGGCGCGAGCGACGCCGGTGGCATGGGCACCGCGGGTGGAGCCTCGGCGGGCGGCTCCACGGCTGGCGGCGCCAGCGCCGGCGGCACCGGCACCGGAGCCGGCGGCGGAGTCCCTCCGACGGCGCTCGCGTTCACCACCACTCCTCCGACGCCGCTGCCCGAGGGCACGTGCTTCCCCGCGATCGTCGAGGCGCGCATCGGCCCGACACCGCAGCCGTGACCGTCGACTCGCCCGTGGCGCTCACCGCCGCCGCCGACGCCGGCCTCGGCGCGCGCTTCTTCAGCGCCTCGACGTGCCACCCCGATCACGTCGGCCACGATTTCCGCCGGCCAGGCGACCGCGACGTTCTACGTGAAGCCGATCACCGGCGGCCCCGTGACCATCGCCGCGAACGCGAGCTTCGGCGGCGCGACGCAGACCTTCTCCGTCACTCCCGCCGTTCGCCGCGCAGCAACTGCGCGCTCAACTCGGCTTCGATGCTGCCCGACGGCGGCCTCGTGCCCGACACCTCGTCGACGTGCACCATCGCGCCCGCCGTTCTGCCCCTGACGCGCGAGCGCGGGGTCAGCTCCCATTCGCCGAAGAGGCGCCGCCCGAGCCGCTCGGCGACAGAGCCGTGCCGGGCAGCGCTGCACCCCGGCGTACGCCCCGCAGGAAGGCGCGCAGGCGCGCCGGAGCCACCGGCTTGTGCAGCAGCGCGTGCCCGCTGGCATGCGCCGCGCGAAGGTGCTCGGGCGCCGTGTCACCGGTGACGATGAGCGCGGGAATCGGCCACCCGGCCTCGCGCCGGAGCCGGTCGATCGCCTGAATGCCGCTGCGGCCCTCGTGCAGGCGGAGGTCGACGACGATCAGCTCGGGTGAACGTGGTGCGCCTCGCAGCTGCGCCGCCGCCTCGTCTTCCGAAGACGCGAGCGACACCGCGCAGCCCCATCGCTCGAGCAGCGCGCGCAGGCCGTCGCGCGCGGCCGCGTCGTCGTCGATCACGACCACGCTCATGCCCTCGAGCTCGTCGGCAGGCTGCACGCCCTCGGCCGGGCGCGAGGCGTGCGCCTCGACCGAAGCGCCGGCCGGGAGCACCACCGAGAAGCACGACCCCTCGCCTGGCGCCGAGGTCAGCTCGATGCGGTGGCCGAGCAGGCGCGCCAACCGGTCGACGATGGCGAGGCCGAGACCGAGGCCCCGCGCCGGGTCGCGCTCGGCGTTCTCGAGCTGGTGGAACTCGCGGAAGATCTCGGCGTGGTGGCCCGAGGCGATGCCGGGCCCGGTGTCCTTCACCGAGATGCGCAGCTCCTCGGCCGCCGGCTCGCACCAGAGGCGCACCGAGCCGTGCCGCGTGTGGCGGAGCGCATTGCCGACGAGGTTTCTCAAGAGGGTCTCGAGCAGCGCGGGATCCGAGCGGACCACCGCCGCGGTCGGCTCGCAGTGCCACGCCAGCTGCTGCTGCGCCGCCTGAAGGCTGAAGTCGGCGCCGAGCCGCTCGAAGAGGGGCGTGAGGCTGAAGTCGCGCACCTTCGGCACGACGACGCCCGCGTCGAGCCGCGAGATGTCGAGCAGCGAATCGAACAGCTCGCGCATCGCCCCCATCGAGTCCTGCAGCCTGGCGAGCGTGCGCCGGTCGCGGTCGTCGGCCAGACGGCCCTCCAGCGCGCCGGCGAACATCATCATCGCGTGCAGCGGCTGCCGCAGGTCGTGGCTGGCGGCCGCGAGGAACTTCGACTTGGCGAGGTTGGCGCGCTCGGCGGCGCTGCGCTGCACCGCCGCCTCGTGGCGAAGGGCCACCAGCTCGGCGAAGCGGCGCCCGTTGTTCCACGCGAGCAGCGCCGTGCCGGCCGAGCAGCTCGCGATCAGCACGGCGATCAGCTCGGGCACGAGCTTGCCTTGCACCGCGAACGCCAGCGTGTAGGGGGCTCCCACCGCGAGGATCAGGTAGACCGCTTTGGTGTTCGAGACCGCGGTCGCGGCGACACCAGCGGCCAGGCAGACGACCGTCGCCGCCACGCCGAGCTGTAGGGTGACGGCCCCCGGGTCGATCAGCACGACCGAGCCTGAGCCCCACACCAGGCTGGTCGCGAGCATGACGACGAAGAAACGGTTGCCCCACCTCACCGCCTCGGCCGGCGAAGGCTCGAGGCGCCGGAAGCGCTGCCACAGCACGAGTCGCAGCGACGCAACCGCCACCAGCACCGCGTACCAGCCCACTGCCGGAGCGGTACCGAGGTTCCTGCTCACCATGAAGATCAGCAGGCCGCCCAGCAGCGCGGTGACGAAGAACCCTGCGGGAGCCTGCCGGAAGAGCACGCGCGCCTGCTCTGCGCGCACCAGCGTGTCGACGCTCGGCTCCATCGTCGTGCTTCTAGCAGGCCCGCCGGGTCGTGCTTCGCAGCGATCGACGGCCAGGTCGCCTCGAGCCCTGACCCGACCTACTGGCAAACGAGGTAGCCGCAACCTCCGCCGTCGCGAACGAGCTCGAGGCAATGAGGCCCGGCGTCTTGCGTGAGGCAGTCGTGGCTCTGCGTGCAGCCGTGCGTCACGCGGGCGCCGCAGAACCGGAAGCCGGCGTCGGCGACGCTGCAGTCCTGGCCGCAGGGGCAGTCGGAGTTCGACGCGCAGACGCCGGCCGGCGTGTGCTCGACCACCTCGAGGCATCCCGCGAGCAGCAGCGTGCAGATCAGGGCGCGCAGTTGGCCTTCTCCATCGCGCGCACGATCTGTTGCGCGTACCGACCGTTCGGGAACGCCGCGGCGTGCTTCTGCCAGTGCTTGCACGCGCGGGCGTCGGCGAGCTGCCATGTGAGAATCGAGCCGAGCTCGAAGCTGAAGCGCTCCTTCGTGCTGCCCGACACGATGCCTGCGAGGCCCTTGTCGAGCAGACGCACGGCCTCGGCGTACTCGCCGCGGCTGCGCGCGGTGTCGACCTCGGCCAGCAGCCACGCGGCGTCGATCTCGCGAATCACGGCAGGCTCTCGGCGCAGAGACTTCAACCTCGGCTTCGCGGTGCTCGCGGGCGGCTCGGGCGCCGGCTCTGGCTCGCGAGCAGGCTCGAGCGGTGGCTCGCGAGGCGGAGCGACCAGTGCGACCGGCGGCCACGCGTACGTCTCACCGGGCGACATCACGTGCGTGTCGCCCGCGCCGACGAAGTGGATGACGCCCTCGTGCAAGGTGACGTCGCCCCCGTCTTCGCGCTGGCGCAGCGTGAAGCGCGTGCCAACCACCTCGATGAACCCGTGCGAGACGCGAAGGCGCACGCGCTCGGAACGTCTCTTCTGCACGTTCACCTCGACGTCGCCGCGCATCAGCGTCAGCTCGTCTCCGTCGCGATGCAGCAGGCTCGCCGCGTTCGCCGAGATTTCGAAGCGCCCATGCCCGTACCGCTCGGCTCGAACGAGTGACACGTCTTCGACCCGGGCCTGCGGCCACAGCACCACCGCCGCGATGACGGCCGCGGCGGCAGCGGCGGCCACGACCAGCCACGGCGCTCTCGACGGCCCGGCGAGCACGCGGCGGCGCAGCCTCGCCAGCGACTCGGCCGGCAGCAACGTCTCTTGAAACGCGCGGTCGGCGTCGCGCAGGGCGTCACGCGCTCTCATCGCCGGCCTCCCAGCCCTGCGCCACGAGCAGCTCGCGCCCGCGCGAGGCGAGCTTCGACACGTAGCCCTTCGAGAACCCGAGCGCGGCGCAGATCTCTTGCTGGGTGCGCCCCTCCGCGAGCAGCAGCGTCATCACGATGCGCTCGCGCGGGGGCAGCCGCGCGACCGCCGCCAGCACCTCGCGCGCCGACTGCTTCAGCTCGAAGATCGCATCGGGGCCGCTCACCGGCTCGGGGCTCGCGCCCTGAAGCCGCAGCAGCACCCGGCCGAAGATGCTCCGCTCGCGCTCGAGTCGCTTGAGGCACAGCCGAGACGTCACCGTCACGAGCCAGCCCTCGAGGTCCTCCGTCTCGGAAAGCGAAGGCAGATGCGAGAGCAACCTCATGAAGACGTCGTGCGTCACGTCCTCGGCCCACGGCAGCGAGCCCCCGCCATACCGAAGGCAGAGCCTCAGCACGCGCTGGCTGTGGCGCTCGTAGGCCTGAACGAACGCCCGGTCTGACGGGGTCACTCATTTCCAAGCTGGAGCACCCTTCGCACGCGCTCAAGTTTCCCACCCCACCCCGATGACCCCATCGAGCCACAAGGCGCCACGCGCGTACACCGGCACACCCGAGAGCCGGTGCTCGCGGGCGCGGGAGGTGAGGCCCGCCCCGAGCTGAAGCCAGACGAGCAGGCCGCCGACCGGGTTGAGGGTGCCACGCAAGAACGGGCGGGCGAGAAAGTCGACGCGAGAGCCGAGCGGCTCGACCACGCCGTCGACCGGCACCGTGAACACGTGGAGCATCGCGCCGAGGCTGAGGCCCAGCTCGAGGCGAAAGCCCCCGGTGACGAGCTGCAGGCCGGGCCCGACCGCGAGCGTGCCGTCGTACGCCGAGAGCCGGGCGCCCGGCACCGGCGAGAGCCCCAGCTCGACGTGAACGCCCAGGCGCTCGGTCGCGGCCCAGCGCGCAGCGAGCGCCACGCGCAGGTCGGTGCCGGGAGCGCGGAAGAGCGCACCGGCTGCGGCAAGCACGTTCCACGACGGCGGCGCGAGCGGCGGCAGCGGCGGCGCAGGCTCAGCGGAAGGAGGAGCAACCGCAGCGGCGGGAGCAGGCGCCGGCTCGGGCAGCGTGGCCGCTGCCGCGCGCGCGAGCTCGACGGCCTTCTGCGACACCTCGAGGTGAAACTCACGCAGGCGGCGGGGCTCGAGCTCGACCTGCGCGGTGAGGCCCGCGGCGCCGAGCACCACGCCCCGCCCACGCCGGCTCACCGTGATGCGCACGTCGGGAGCGGCCGCCGGCCCGACGACGGCGAAGCCCTCTTGCACGAGGCGTACGACGACGCCCCTCTCGAGCGAGACGGCGTCGAGCTCCTGGTAGCTCTGGCGGTCGAGCGCGCTCAGGTCGACGGCGACGGAGTGAGGCGTGGCGGCGAGCAGCCCGAGCGCGAGCAGCGTCACAGGCCGCGCACGTTACAGGAAACCGGAAGATCCGTCGGGGGTGCTTGTGCCCATGACGACCCGTCCAGGCCCGATGTGCTTGTTGCTGCTCACCGCATGCGGCGGAGCCGGCCCGATGGCGCCGCCCGGCAGCCCCGACGCGCCCTCCGACCTGAACGTCATCGAGCAGGGCGGCGGTGCCCACGTGACGTGGAAGGACAACTCGCAGAACGAAGACGACTTCCAGGTCTGGCGCAAGGAAGGTGGTGGCGAGTTCGCGAAGGTCTTCACCGCCATCTTCGACATCACTCAGTTCCACGACGCGACCGTCGCGCCTGGCGTCACGTACACGTACAAGGTCCGCTCCGAGAACGTGAATGGCGCGTCGTTGTTCTCGAACGAGGCGACGTTCGTGCCGAGCACGTCGGGGGCGGGAGGAGGCAACGGCGCGACCGGCGGAACGGGCGAGGCCGGAGGCGCGGCCACCGCGGGCGGCGGGAGCGCAGCGGGCGGCAACGGCACGGCCGGCGGCACGGCGTCGGCCGGCGGCATGGCGTCGGCCGGCGGCAGCGGAGCGGCGGGCGGCGGCGGCGGCGGCGGCGCGGTCTCGTTTCGACGCGACATCGTCGTGATCCTCGGGCGCTCGTGTGGCAGCGGCGATCTGAACTGCCACGCGCCCATCACGTACTACGCGAACTCGACGCAGAACTGCCGCGGCTGGCTGTCGCTCGCCGACAGCCCGCTCGGAGCGATGTACTGCGGCCCGAGCGGCTGTGCGGCGACGGGCTGCACCGACCGCACGCTCTATCAGCGCCTCGTGCAGCTCGAGCCGTGGATGTGCACGGGCGGCAAGAAGTACGTCGTGCCCGGCGACCCGAGCCAGAGCCTGCTCTACAAGGTGCTGAGCAGCGGCGACCCGAGCATGAGCGGAGCATGCCGCGACGGGAACAACCAGCCGCTGCAGCGCATGCCGCTCGACAACGCGACGATGATGCCCGCGGCGCCGCTGCCGGCCGCCGACGTCGAGCTCATCCGCAAGTGGATCGCGGCCGGAGCGCCGAACAACTGATGCGCCCCGCCCTGCTCGCGGTGCTGGTCTTCGGCTGTGGCCCGGCGAGGAGCGCGCTCGAGCGGCCGCTCATGCCGGTGGCGCTCGCGACCGACACCGACGGCGACCCGAAGGTCGTGAACGTGAGGCTCGTCGCCGAGCCGGCGACCATCGAGTACCTGCCGGGTAAGCCGGCCGACGTCTGGGCGTTTCGCGATGCGTCGGCGCCGAAGGGAACAGTGCCAGCGCCCACCATCGTGGCCCACCAGGGCGACACCATCGTGGTGACGCTCGAGAACCGGCTGCCGGTCGAGACGACGATTCACTGGCACGGCCTGAGGCTGCCGAACGGCGCCGACGGCTCACACACGAGCCAGCCTCCGGTGCAGCCGGGCGGCACGTACGAGTACCGGTTCACCGCCGTCGACGTCGGCACGTTCTGGTACCACCCGCACCTGCGCGCCTACGAGCAGATCGAGAAGGGCCTCTACGGAGCGCTCGTCGTGGTGGCCGCCGACGCGCCCCAGGTCGCGCAAGACCGCACGTTCATTCTCGACGACGTGAAGGTGCAGGCCGACGGGAAGCTCTCGACCGAGACCGATCAGCTCGACCTCATGCTCGGCCGCCAGGGCAACGTGCTGCTCGTCAACGCTCAGCGCGGCGCCGGCATCGAGGTCGCCCGCGGCTCTCGCGAGCGCTGGCGGTTCATCAACGCGGCGAACGGGCGCTACTTCAACCTCGCGCTGCCGGGGCACACCTTCCTCGTCGTCGCGTGGGACGGCGGCCTCTTGCCCGAGCCGTACCGCACCGAGCGGCTGCTCGTGGCGCCGGGCGAGCGGTACGAGGTGCTGATCGACTTCGACGCGGCGAGCGCCGAGGAGCTCGCGCTGCAGACGCTGCACTACGACCGCGGTCACGACGTGCCCGACCCGGGCGCGAAGCCGCTGCTCGACGTCGTCTACGGCCGGGCCGGTGCGCCCGCCGCCGCGCTGCCGGGGGCGTGGCGCGAGCTGCAGCCGATGCCGGTGCCGACCACGACTCCCGTGCGCAGGTTCACGCTCGCCGAGCTCGACATGACCGACGGGCCGGTCTTCTTCATCAACGACCGTGTGTGGCCGTTCAACGACCCGGTGATCGTGCGTCAGGGCGATCTCGAAATCTGGGAGATCGACAACCAGGCCGAGATGGATCACCCGTTTCACCTGCACGGCATGTTCTTCGAGGTGCAGTCGCTGAACGGGGCTCCTCCGGAGCACTTCGGCTGGAAGGACACGGTGAACGTGCCCATGAAGTCGAAGCTGCGCTTCGCCGTGAAGTACGAGCCGACCGGCATGTGGATGTTCCACTGCCACATTCTCGAGCACGCCGAGCGCGGCATGATGGGCGACCTGCACGTGATGCCGCCGTGAGCGGCGCTACAGCGCGACGCCGAACAAGAGCCGCGCGGGGAAGCGCAGGCCCGGCTCGTACAGCCCGGGCGCCGACTGGCCCCACAGCACCGCGACGCCGCCGTCGAGCTGCAGCGTGACGCCGAACGACCCGGTCACCCACCACACGCCTTCGAGCGAGGCGAGCCCCTCGGGCCCGAACGAGAGCGCGCACGCCTCGATCGGGCAGTAGCGGCTCACGCGGGCGCCGGCGCCGACGCCGAGACCGACGTCGAGCGAGCGCCAGCTCCAGACCTTGCGAACGAACACGTGGCTCGTCAGCGCTGCCACGCCGCGGTCGAGGCCCGAGCACAGGTCGAGCTCGACCGGCCGCGCCGGGTGTGCGGCGATGCACAGCGAGAAGCGCTCGGGGTGCGAGGTGACCACCGCGGCCGCGAAGTCGACGGTGCGCGTCGGGCCGGCGGCCGCGAGCAGTGCCCAGAGCGCGAGCGTCACGGAGGAGCGAGAAAGCCCGTCGAGCCCGGGGTGCCGAGGCCGAACAGGGTCTCGACCGTGTACCGCACGTCGTGGTGATCGAACCGCCGCGCCGCGCCCGGCTCGAGCGTGAAGCGCGACGCGCGGGGCGGAAGCACGAACGCCCAGACGCGCGCCGAGGCGGGCAGCTGCGGGCCGTGCTCGCCCCACTGATCGGCGAGGCCGCGGCCGTGATCGGTCGTGACGACGAGCGCGGTGTTGTCGTCGAGCGCGGCGGCGAGCTCGACGAGCAGGCGGTCGTACGCGCGCAGCACGTTCAGGTACCGTGCGTAGTCGCCCTGGTGCCCGTAGCGATCGGAGTCCCACAGCCCGAGGTGCAGAAAGCGCGGCCCCTTCGCCAGCGCCTGGCGCGCGGCGAGCACGGGCAGGCGATCGAACTCGTAGCCCTCTGCGATGGCCGCCTGCTCGGGCTGCCCGCCCTCTCCCTCGGCGTGCACCTCGCCGGCCTGCACGGCGGCGACGTCGTCGCGCGACGAGACGGCGAGCTTCAGCTTGTCCCACGACGCGATGACCTGCACCTCCTCGCGCGCGAGGCCGAGCTCGTCGTGCAAGCGATCGGCGAGCGTCATCACGCCGATGCGGCCGCACCCGTTCGTGATGCAGCCCTGCGGCACCTCGCCGTAGATCGACATGTACGCGGGCAGGCTCGCGTTCGTCGACGTCGCGACGCGCATGTCTTCACCCCTCGTCGGGTCGCCGTAGACGCGGCCGCGCGGCGCGAGCTCGGCCCAGAAGCGCTCGAAGATCGGCTTCGGCTCGCGCACGAGCACCGGGTCTTCACCGAGGAAGAGCTCCTGCCAGCGCACGCCGTCGAGCGTGACGAGCACCACCGAGTGTCCCGTCGGCGCGTTCGGCGCGTTCGCCGGCGGCGGCGCGCTGCAGGCGGCGAGCACGGTCAACGAGGCCAGGAGGCGCATTCGCGACCGGCGGGATTAGCACGCCCCCGGGAAGGCTGCCCGGTGCAGCACGCGGAACCGCCCCTCGGCGCTGTCGTAGAGCGTGAGGTGCCGCACTTCGAAGCGCGCGCTCGAGAAGCCCGCCAGCCGCTTCGCCGCTTCGTCGAAGGCGCCCGTCACGCGGCCGCGGCCGAGCGTCACGTGCGGCACGTAGGGCCTGGGCTCGGCGTCGCCCAGCTCGAGCGCGGCTTCCCGGTGCAGCGCGTGCAGCGCGTCGAGCTCTCCTGCGACGCCCAGCCACAGCACCGCGGGGGCACGCTCGGTGACGAAGACTCCGCTGCCCTTCAGCTCGAGCGAGAATGGCGCAGTGCGGGCCGCCAGCGCATCGAGCTTCGCGAAGAGCGGCGCGGGCTCGGGGTTGCCGAGAAAGACGACGGTGACGTGCAGCTTCGCCGGCGGCAGCCACTTCGCGTCGAAGCCCGGGTCGATGGCGGCGGCGGCCTGAGCGCGCGCGGCTTCGTCGAGATCGATGGCGACGAAGACGCTCAGAGCGTGCGGCCCCAGCGCTCGATGGCGCGCGCGACGTCGTTGAACGCGCGCCCCTGCGACGTGAGCTCGTACGTCACGCGCACCGGCGGCCCTGCGTCGACCCTGCGCTCGAGCAGGCCCTTGCCCTCGAGCTCTTTGAGCCGCGTCGAGAGCACCTTGTCGGTCGGCCCCTGCGCGGCCGCCTTGAGCTCGTTGAAGCGCAGCGCGCCCTCTTGCAGCACGTTGAGAATGAGCGCCGTCCACGGGCGGCCGAGCAGCGCGATCGCTCCCTGAAACGCGTCGCACTGAGAGTCCACGCACTTGCGCATGGCCATTAACTATCTTTTCGAAAGCTGCTTGACCACAGAATGTGCGCTGGTTACCCAAAGGCCATGCTTCAACGCAGCTTCGCCCGAGTCGAGGGCACCCCACCGGCAGAGCCGGGGTTCATCGGCGAGGGCCACACCGCAGTTCAAGTCCTCGACTCGTCGAACCTCATGCAGAGCGACCCGTTCGTGCTGCTGATGGACGATCGGCTCGACATCTCGAAGCGCCGCGTCATCGGCGGCGCGCACCCGCACGCCGGGCTCGAGACGGTGACGCTCGTGCTCGAGGGCACGCTGCACGACCGCGACGAGGGCGAGCTCGAGGCCGGCGACGCCCTGTGGATGACGGCGGGCCGCGGCATCATTCACAACGAGCACGTCGAGGTCGAAGGGCGCGCGCGCGTGCTGCAGCTGTGGGTGCGGCTCTCGCGCGCCGAGCGGTTCGCTGCGCCGCGCCACGAGCTCATTCGCGGCGGCGACGCCCCGGTGCGCCGCGAAGCAGGCGCCGTCGCCACGCTCTACAGCGGCACCACGGGCGAGCTCGTCTCGCAGACGAAGAACCACGTGCCGGTGACGCTGCTCGACGTGCAGCTCGAGCCCGGCGCGAAGCTCGTGCAGGAGCTGCCCGCCACCTACAACGGTTTCCTCTATGTGCTCTCGGGCGCCGTGAGCGGCGTGCGCGCGGGCCAGACCGGCTGGCTCGACCGGCGGCTCGAGACGGGCGCGAGCGCGCTCGAGCTCACCGCCGGGCCCGAGGGTGGCCGCGCGGTGCTGTACGCCGGGCAGCCGCAGCACGAGCCGTTGATCCACTACGGCCCGTTCATCGCCGACGACGAGGCGGTGCTGACGGGCATGTTCCGCGACTTTCGCGCGGGACGCTTCACGAAGATGAGCGCGCTGAACCGCTGAAGGAAAGGAACCGCAACGCCATGTCGTTCGACATCTCTCCTCTGTTGATTCACAGCGAAGACGTGCCGCCCCAGGCGAAGGTCGCGCTGGTCGCGGCGCGCGACGCGGCTCCGGGTGACCGCGAGGAGCTGCTCGAGGCCGCCGCCCGGGCGCTGTACTGGAAGACGCCGCTCGGCTGCGGAGAGGCGCGCGAGCTCGTCGGGCTGACGCCGGGCTCGTGCGGGTGATGCCGCTTCAGTGACGGGTCGAGCCGCGCTCGAGACGCTCGACGCGCGTCTCGAGCGCGTCGTACCGGTCGTCCGTAGAGTCCTTGAGGGCGATGAGCGTCTTGGCGAATCGGCCGTAGAGCCTCTCGTGGTTCCGTGATCGCTCGCTCTCTTTGGCCATTGCGCGTGCCATGGTGCTGATCGTCTTGCCGACCTCGGCGAGCGTGTCGCTCAACGAGCTCATTCGTTCGCTGGCCTCACGACTCGAGCTCTTCAGGTCCTCCACATCGCTGACCAGGTCCGCGAGCAGGTCATTTTCGTTTCCGCGCGCCATGAGCGCGCCGTAGCACGCCTCAACTACGCGTCCCCGCCGCGCTCGGCCGCCGGCGGCCGCTCGACGTCGATGCCGTCGCGCTTCAGCTCGGCTGCGTCGGCCACGTTCGCGAGCGTCCCGGGCGGGTTCTCGTACCAGCCCGGGTCTTTGTAGCTCGTGAGCCGGTCGCGCACCTTCAGCACGGTGAACATGCCGCCCATCGTGATGACGTCGTGCTTCCCCCGCCCGCCCAGCATGGGGATGCTGTTCGGAGGCACCGCCATGTGCGGCTGCGCCATGTCGCCCATGCCGTCTTGCCCCATCGTCATGTAGCCGGGCAGCAGCTTGCGCACGCGCTCGTCGAGCTGACCGGTCTGCACGCCGATCATGTTCGGGAAGCCGTGGCCCATCTGGTTCATCACGTGATGGGTCATGTGGCAGTGCATCGCCCAGTCGCCCGGCGCGTCGGCGGTGAATTCGACGGTGCGCGTGCTGCCGACGGGCACCAGCACCGTCGTCTCGGGCCACTGCGCCGACGCGGGAATCGCGCCGCCGTCGGTCTCGACGATGCGGAAGTTGTAGCCGTGCAGGTGAATCGGGTGATGGTCCATCGCCGACAGGTTGCCGAGCCGAATGCGCACGCGCTCGCCCGTCTTCACGACCAGCGGCTCGGTGCCCGGGAACGCGCGGCCGTTGAGGGTGAGCAGGTTGAACTCGGTCATCTCGTTCGGGTTCGGCCGGCTCGCGCCGACGTCGAGCCGCCACTCGTGCAGCATCAGCACGAAGTCGCGATCGGCGCGGCGCGCTCCACCGCGCGGGTGCACCACGATCATGCCCGTGAGCCCCATGCCCATCTGGGTCATCTCGTCGTGGTGCGAGTGGTACATGAACGTGCCGCTCTGCTTCACGACGAACTCGTACTTGAACGTCTCGCCCTTCGAGATCGAGCGCTGCGTGAGCCCGCCCACGCCGTCCATTCCGTTCGGCACCAGCAGGCCGTGCCAGTGCACCGTCGTCGGCGCCTCGAGGCGGTTCGTCACGTAGATGCGGACCTTGTCGCCCTCGACCCACTCGAGCACCGGGCCGTGCATCGAGCCGTTGTAGCCCCACACCGTCGCCTTCAGCCCCGGAGCGAACTCGTGCTCGAGCTCCTCAGCCACCAGGTGGAACACCTTCCACCCGCTCACCATCTTCCACGGCGCGCGCGTGCCGTTCGGCACCACCACTCGAGACGGTGAGGCCGGGCTCGCCGGCGCTGCGCCGCTCACCGCCGGCGCGGCCGCGAGCACACCGGCCGCCGCCAGCACCTCGCGGCGCGTGACCTCACTCAGCGTGACCTTCAGCGGCTTCATCGACGCCTCCTTCCAGCGTTCCACCCAGCGCCCGCTCGAGCTCTGCGCGCGCCGACCAGTACCGCGCGACCGCGTCGAGATAGCCGCGCTGGGCCCGGGTCTGACCGTTCTTCGCGTCGAGCAGCTGGAAGACGCCCAGCTGCATCGCGTTGTACTGGAGCTGCGCCTGCTCGAGCACCTGGTCGCGCAGGGGCAGCAGGCGCTCCTTGAAGAACGTGGCCTCCTGCCGCGACGCCTGCAGCAGCGCGAACGCCGCCCGAACCTCGGAGCGCGCGTCGATCGCGAGCTGCCTCAGCCGCCGCTCGGCCTGCCGCTGCTGCGCCTCGACGCGCGCGAGCTGCGCCTGGCGCTGATCGAAGATCGGCAGCTCGATGCTCAGCGTCGGGCCGAGCACGAGCGGGCCGTTCGGGTCCTGGTGAATCTCGGCGCCGACGTCGAAGATGCCCGTCGCCGCCGACGTGCGTACGAGGTTCGCGGCGGTCGTGAGCAGCGCGACGGCTCCACGCGCGGCGCGCAGGTCGAGCCGCTGCCGCACCGCACGGCTCTCGAGCTTCTCGAGCTTCGGCTCGAGCACCGGCACCTCAGACAGCGGGGCTGCGAGCGCCCACTGCGTCTGCGGCCCGAACAGCCCCAGCAGCCGGTTCAGCCGCTCTCGCTTCACCACGAGCTCCGCCTGCTCGCGCAAGAGCTCGACGCGCGCCTCGGCGTCGCTCGCCTGCTGGCTCGCGAGCTCGAGCGCCTTCACGTTGCCCGCCTTGCGCTGCCGCTCCGAGGCCTCGGCCGCCGCGCGCGCCGCGTCAGAGATGAGCTGCTGCAGCTCGACCTTCTGCGACGCCGCCTGCACCTCGTAGAACGCCTGCGAGACCTCGGCCGTCTCTTTCAGCGCCGCGTGCGCGACGCGCGCCACCTCGACCGAGAACTGCTCGGCCGCGACGCGCCTGCGCAGCGGCAGCATGAAGAGGTCGAGGAAGTTCTGAACGATGCCGACCTCGATGAGCGACAGCGACCGCCCGAGCGGAGCGTCGAGCGAGGCGTTGAGCCGCGGGTTCGACAAGAGGCCCGCCTGCACGAGGTCGGCCTGTGCGACGCCGAGCTCCTCGTAGAGCGCCTGCAGCTCGGGGTTGTTGACGAGCGCGATCTGCACGGCGCGATCGCGGGTGAGCCCCGACTTCAAGTGCCCCTCGACGGCGCGCGCGACCTCGGCGTCTTCGGGGGTGCCGCGATCCCACCCGGTCGAGAAGCCGGTGCGCTGCTTCACGAGGGCGCCGACCTGGTCGTGGCCGCGCTCCTTCACGATGCTCGCGCAGCCGCTCAGCGCGAGCAGGAGCCAGGCGCGCCTCACCGCACCGGCTCCAGCGCCATGCCGCACTTCGGGCAGCGGCCGGGCGCGTTCTCGCGCACCTCGGGGTGCATCGGGCACGTGTACACGGCGGCCGGCGCGGCGTCGGGCTTGCGGTCGTCGAGCGCGGCGCTGCGGGCAGGCAGCGGCGCCTCGGGCGCGTCGGCGTTCGAGGGGTCGAGCGCCGCGGGCTTCGGAGCCGGCGCGGTCGCACACGACAACAACAGAACGAGCGCCGCCCGTCTCAGAAGAGCGAGCTCACGCCCACGACGAGGTACGCGAAGGCCGCGATGGCGGGCATCAGCTTGAAGCACATGTCGCGAAACGCCCTGGCCGCCTCGTCGCGCTTCTGCTGCATCATGCGCATGAGCTGTACGGTGAGCAGCAGGTTCACGCCGATGCTGCTGTACGTCGCGATCATCACCTTGTCGGCGATCGTGAGGTACCCGGCCGGAGGCATCTGCGCCGAGATGCTCATGTGGAACATGACCGAGGCGATCAGCATCGCGGTGTTCAAGCCGACGCGGCTGTCGAGCTTCTCGAGCGAGACCACGAGCGAGATGAGCGAGATGAGCAGGAAGACGAGCACCGGCACGAACGTCTTCAGCGTCGACATCAGCATGAGGCGGCCGATCTGCAGCGAGTAGACGTACTGGCTGTAGGTCTCGTTGTAGACCTTGTACTCGTGGTCGCGGACCTTCGCGGTCTGCTTGAGCAGGTTCCAGCCGACGAACGTGACGTCGGGGTCGACGCCGCTCTGGGCCTCGTCGACGACGTAGACGAGGCTCTTCTTGCCGCGGCTCGCGGGCTCGATGATGAGCGGCAGCTCGTGCACGTCCCAGGGGAAGCGGCGCATGTCGACGTTCGTCTGCAGGTTCGCCTGCACGCGGTAGAACTTCTCGCCGGGCGTGTCGATGAGCTTGTCGGTGCTCGCGGCGCGCCCGTTGATGAACTCGAACTTCGCATCACCCATGTCGGTGGCGGGGGGCATCACCGTCATGTCGAGGTAGAAGTCGACCGTGTACGAGCCCGTGAGCAGGTCGAACTTGCCGACGTTGAGCACGTAGACGCCGACCTTCACGGTGATCGGGTCCGACGCAGCGGCTGCTGCGGGCGGCGCCGGCGGCGCGGGCGGCGCATCCGCGCCGGCGACGAGGCAGGTGACAAGGCCCAGGAGGAACATGGCGGCGCACGTTGCACAAAGGTGCCCCAGAGGCAACGACTCAGCGGACGAGGTCGCCCACGGCCCCCAGCCGCTCGACGCGCTCGTCGCCGTCGAGGCCGAGCCCGATGAACCAGACCCCGGCCGCCCGCGCCGCTTCGCGGTCGTAGCGCGAGTCGCCCACCATCACGGCGTCGGCCGGCTGCACGCAGAGCTCGCGGCAGGCCAGCTGCACCAGGTCAGGCGCGGGCTTCGCGTTCGCCACCCGGTCGGCGGTCGCGAGCACCTGCAGCGAGAGCTTGCCGTGATCGAGCAGCGCCCGCGCGATGGGCTCGACCGAGTTCGTCACCAGCGCCCGCGCGATGCCCTGCGACTCGAGCCGGTCGAGCAGCGCCGCGGCGTCGGGGTTCACCCAGACGCTGCTCAGGTGCCGCACGAACTCGTCGACGTAGAAGGCGTCGAGCTCGTCGACCGTGCACTCGAGCCCGAAGACGGGAACGTCGGCGGCGGTGCCCTGACCGAACGTCGGCTCGAACTCAGCGCGCGTGATCGCCCGGCCGCGGAAGCGCCGGCCCGCCTCCTCGACCGTGCGGAACCAGGCCTCGCCGCTCTTCACGAGGACTCCGTCGAGATCGAAGAGCACGGCCCGCCGCATCGAGGTCGTGCACCTGACACAGGTCATCTACGTCTTCAACAGCTTGAGCCGGTTCGCCCGCTCGAGCACCCCGATGAGCTGCGCGCGCACGGTGGTCAGCTGGTGCGCGCGCACCCAGAAGCTCTCGTGGTCGGAGTACAGCCGCACCTCCTCGAGCGAGCGCAGCCACTTCGAGGCGAGCACGTCGGGGTCGAGCACGCCGCCGACCATCACACCCAGCCGCCGCACCGTCGACCACGCCGGGCAGTCGGAGACCGTGCTCGAGGGCTGGGCCACGCAGCCGACCAGGAAGCCCTTGTGCCACTCGTCCGAGCCGTGACGCACGACGTCGCTGAGCGGCCCGAGGAAGTGGCGCCGGTGCCGGTCGATGAGCTTCTTGGCCCGCTTCCGGGCGACCGCGTGCGTCTGGAACTGCAGCATGATCAGCTCGCCGCGCGGGTCGCCGCGCTCGAGCAGCGCGTCGGCCAGCACCAGGCGGCGACGGTCGTCGCCCGGCTTCTCGTAGACGCTGTCGAAGAGGTGCTCGAGGTTCATGGCTTTGCGGCCACGACGTGAGACCGGCAGCCGTCTGACCGCGCCGTTAGATGTGTCTCATGAGGTCGAAGGCCGCGGCACTCGCCGCGGTGCTCGCCGCGGCTCCCGTGAGCGCGGCCGGGTGTCGCGAAGACGTCGAAGAGCGGCTCGAGGTGCTGAGGGGCGCGTTCGACGATCAGGTCCGCGGGCTCGAGATCTGGTCGTACTCGTGGGGCAGCATCTACACCGCCACCGCCGCCACCCAGGCCACCGTCGCCGCGACCCGGAGGTACGAAGACCCCGCGCGCACCGATCTCATCGCCGGCGCCGTGTCCGCGGGCGTCGGCAGCCTCACGTTCTGGCTCGCGCCGCTGCGCTTCACGGTGCCGCTGAAGCGCGTGCGCGCAGGGTGGGCCGACCCCGACCGCTGCGCACTGCTCGCCCGCGCCGAGGCGGTGCGCGGCAAGGTCGAGTCCGAGCAGCGCCTCGGCAAGTCGTGGCTCGCCCACGGCGGCAACGTGCTCGTGAACGCGGGCATCGCGCTCATCCTGGGCCTCGGCTACGGGCACTGGGAGGCCGCGCTCATCAGCGGCCTCGTCGGCACCGCCATCGGCGAGCTCAACCTCTTCACGCAGCCCGCGAAGCTCGGCCGCGTGGCCGAAGACGGCACGCTCCGTCTCGTGCCGATCGTCACGACGCAGTCGGCGGGCGCGGGCCTCGTCCTCGTGTTCTGAAGTCGTGGTACGCGGCGCCGATGCTCATCGCGCTGCTGCTCGCCGCTGCTCCCCTCACGAAGCTCGACGCCGCCTACGACGGGCTCGACGCGCTGTACCGCGATCTGCACACGAACCCCGAGCTCTCGAAGCAGGAGCTCAAGACCGCCGACAAGCTGGCCGCGAAGCTGAGGGCGCTCGGCTTCAAGGTGACCCAGAAGGTCGGCGGCACCGGGCTCGTCGGCGTGCTCGAGAACGGCAAGGGCCCGACCGTGATGCTGCGCACCGACCTCGACGCGCTGCCGGTCGAAGAGAAGACGGGCCTGCCCTACGCGAGCCGCGTCACCGTGATGGAGGGCGGCCAGAAGGTCTCGGTCATGCACGCGTGCGGGCACGACATGCACATGTCCGTGTGGACGGGGGCCGCCACGATGCTCGCGCAGTCGAAGGACGCCTGGTCGGGCACGCTCGTGATGGTCGGCCAGCCCGCCGAGGAACAGGGTGAAGGCGCGCGCGCGATGCTGAAGGACAAGCTCTACGAGAAGTTCCCCCGGCCCGACTTCGCGGTCGCGCTGCACGTGAAGGGCGATCTCGCCGCGGGCACCGTCGGCTTCGTGAAGGGCTATGCGTTCGCGAACGTCGACTCGCTCGAGGTGACGCTGTACGGCCGCGGCGGCCACGGCGCCGCGCCGCACACGACGGTCGACCCGGTGGTGATGGCGGCGAAGGTGGTGCTGTCGCTGCAGACGCTCGTGTCTCGCGAGCAGAGCCCGATCGAGCCGGCCGTCGTCACCGTCGGCTCGATTCACGGCGGCACGCGGCACAACATCATCCCCGACGAGGTGAAGCTCCAGCTCACGCTGCGCAGCTACAAGCCCGAGGTGCGCCAGGCGCTCATCGACGGAGTCACGCGCATCGCGAGGGCCGAGGCGGCCGCCGCGCGCGCGCCCAAGGAGCCGCTCGTCGTCGTCGAAGAGGGGCCGTCGGCCGTCTACAACGACCCCGCGCTGACGGGTCGCCTCGTCGCAGCGCTCGGCAAAGAGCTCGGCGACAAGAGCCTCGTCGAGGTCGACAAGATCATGGGCGCCGAGGACTTCAGCGAGTACCGCAGCGGCGGCATGCCGACCTGCATGCTGTGGCTCGGGGCCGTCGAGCCCGCCAAGGCACAGGCCGCGCGCGCCGGCGGCGCTCCCCTGCCCTCGACGCACTCGTCGCTGTTCGCGCCCGACCGCGAGCGCACCCTGCGCACCGGCGTTCGCGCGCTGACCACCGCCGCGCTCGAGCTGTTCGGCAGCTCAGCGTCTGCTGCCTCTAAGTGAGCCGCGGTCTACGGCTCAGCGCAGGTTCCGGGCGACCGCCTCGAACAGCTCGGTGTCGGTCACCCAGTCGCGCTTCTCGAAGCGGCTCGCGTCGGGGTGGCTCACGAACAGGCGGCGCAGCGGCTCGTCGACCCGTACGGTGCCGTCGTTGCGAGACAGCCCCCACTTCACGACGTACGCCTGCAGCCGCTCGGTCGCGGTGAGCCGGCTCGCCTGCGCGACTCCGATGAGGGCCGCGAGCTCTTTCGTCACCTCGAGCACGCCGAACAGAGGCGACACGAACGCACTTCCGACGCTGCGCGAGATCTGGGGGCCCATGAGCGCGCGCAAACAACCACAGGCCCGTTCGCGACGCCGCACAATTTCATCTGGGTGTCACGAGTGGGCGCCGTTATAGGGTCGGGCCCGACGATGGCTCGTGCGCTGCTGGTCTCCGGCTTCGACATCCGCGACGTGCCGCTGCCCGACGACGCAGAGGTGCTGCTGCCTCCGCTGCCGCTGCCGTCGCACGACGACTTCAAAGATCAGATTCAGCGCGCGCTCGATGAGCCGATCGCGGGGCTCCCGCTCGGGCGCCGCGTCAAGCCCGACTCGAAGGTCACCATCGTCATCGACGACTTCACGCTGCCGGTGCCGCTCGCGCTGCGTGACTGCCGCCGCGAGATGCTCGAGGCCGTGCTCGAGGCGCTGGTGCACTTTCAGGTGCGCCCCGCCAACGTCACCGCCCTCGTCGCGACCGGCCTCTCGCGCCAGTGGCGCCCCGCCGAGCTGACCGAGTTTCTCGGAGCGCGCTCGACGTCGATGATCAACGTGCGCTCGCACGACGCCGAGAGCACGACCGAGCTCGTGCGCCTCGCCGACGAGCCCGAAGGGCCCATCGAGGTCTCGAAGTACGTCGTCGAGGCCGATCTCGTCATCCACCTCTCGGTGGTGAGCCAGCCGCTGGCCGCCGGCACCTTCTCGCTCGTGCAGGGCACGGCCGGGTATCGCACGGCGCGCGTGCTCAACTCGCCGAAGCGGTTCGACGACGACGCGCCGCTGAAGCCCGGCTCTGCCTGGCACACCGCGCACACGCGCGTCGGCACGCTGCTGACGTCGAAGGTGCAGGTGCTGCAGGTCGCCGCCGTGCTGAACAACGAGCTGTGGACGAGCTCGATCGCCTCGATCCTCAAGTCTGAGGCCGGAGGGCTCTCGCGCCCGCTCCAGATGTGGAACGCGCTCCCCGGCGCCGTGCGGCACCGCGCGGCCCGCGTCATGCGCGCGAGCTACGGCCCGATCGCCGCCCTCGCCGGCCCCCCCGACGCCGTCGCCCCGCGCGCCCTCGAGCTGTTCTTGCGCCAGCACGAGGTGAAGGCCCCCGGCGGCGAGGCCGACGTGCTGCTCTTCGGCCTGCCCGACCTCGGCCCCTACTCGGTGGGCACCGCCCAGAACCCCGTGCTCGTCGCGAACCTCGCGCTCGGCTTCGTCGCGAACCTGTTCACGCGGGCGCCGCTCATTCGCGAGGGCGGCGTCATCATCTTCCTGAACCCGCTCTTGCCGACGTTCGACGCCCGGGCCCACCGGCCGCACCTCGACTTCTACGAGAAGGTGCTGCGCCTCGAGCGCGAGCCTCACCTCATTCAAGAGCGCTACGAGCCCTACCTCGCCTCGCGGCCCGAGCTCGTCGCCGACTACCAGCGGCGCTACGCCTTTCACGGCGCGCACCCGCTCGTCTCCTGGTACCAGTGCGCGCCGGCGCGGCGCCGCAGCAGCCGCATCATCGTCGCCGGCGGCGACCCTCGCGCCTGCGCGCGCCTGGGCTTCATGGGCGCGTCGGACCTCGAAGACGCGCTCCGCAAGGCGAAAGAGGCCCTCGCGATGGACAGCCCGTTCGTTCGCGTGCTCGAGCTGCCGCCGCCGTTCTTCGTGAAGGTCTGACGTGGAGCCCTTCAAGTTCTGCCCGCGCTGCGGCGCAGCGCTCGTCGAGAAGGTCCAGGGCGGCAAGCCTCGCCCCACCTGCCCTGCCGACGGCTTCGTGCACTGGGGTAACCCGACGCCGGTCGTCGGCGCCATCGTCGAGCACCGCGGGCAGGTGCTCCTCGCGCGCGGCCGCGGGTGGCCCGAGAAGATGTTCGGCATCATCACCGGCTTCCTCGAGGCCGGCGAGAGCCCTCAGGCCGGCGTGCTGCGCGAGGTGAGAGAAGAGCTCTCGCTCGACGCCGAGATCGTCTCGCTCGTCGGCGTCTACGCGTTCGAGCTGCGCAACGAGCTCATCGCCTGCTGGCACGTGCGCGCCCGCGACGACCAGGAGGTCGAGCTGTCGGACGAGCTCGAGGCCTTCAAGGCCATCGCCCCCGAGAAGCTGCGCGCGTGGGACTTCGGCACGGGCCTCGCCGTGCGCGACTGGCTCGCGCGCCGCGCCGCCGGCTCCTGACCCGAGGGGCGCACCTGAGGGTCGAGCGTCACGCGGTACGTGGCGCCGGGCGGTACATGCCCTCGATCGAGTGCTCGAAGACGAGCCGGCTGTCGCTCACGTCAGAAGTTCCACCCGACGCCCGCACTGATGCGGCCGAACGAGCCGAGGAACGAGAAGGGCTGCGTCGGCTGCATGGGCAAGGGGCTCGGCGACGTCGTCATCGAGCTCGTGTTGAACGCCGTGTAGTTGAACCCGAGGCCGACGCCGAGCTGCACGGTGAGCCCGATGTCGAACGCGTGCGTGTACCCGACCATGCCCTGAGCGCCGAACACGAAGCCTGCCGTCGTGCTCGAGCTCCCGTTCGTCGTGGTGCCGTCGCCGAACGTCGACGAGGTGCCCACCGAGACGTAGCCGAACTCGAGCTTCGGGCTCAGCCACAGCCCCGTCGGCGCCCGCCCCACCAGGAAGTACGAGATGCCGGGCTGCGCGAGGCCGCCGAGCACGCTGACGGTGGTCGATGACGAGAACGCGACCACCCCGCTCTGGAAGGTCTGAGAGGTCGTCACGCTGAACGCGTAGAAGTTCGCGCCGAACACCACCGCGAGCCGGTCGGTCACGCCGACCTCGAACCCCAGGCCGTAGGCCCCGAAGATCCACGCGAGCGGCTGCACCATGATGAGCTTGCTGCGGTGCTCCGCCGCGACCGCTGGCGGAGCAGCAGGAGCAGCAGGAGCAGCAGGAGCAGCAGGAGCAGGAGCGCTCACCGGCGCCGGCGCGGGCTCTTGCACCGCAGCAGCCGCCGGCTCCTCCGCCGCTGCAGCCGACGACACTCCCAACGTCAACGCGACGAGCAGCGACCCGTTCACGGCCCCTCCCTTTCGTTCAGCGCCTCGCCTCGAGGCGCTCACCCGTGGCGAAGAATACTCCTTTGTTCACGTGGTGGAGCGTGTCGGCCCGCCGCCACTCGCCGTTCGCGAAGTGCTCGTCATCGGCCCACGCCGCCAACACCTCACAGATGAAGAGGTCGTACTTCGGCAGCGACTCGAGCACCCTGCACTCGAGCCACGCGACCGCCCCCGCGATGAGGGGCGCCGCGATGCGCTCGGCGGCGAACGTCTCGAGCTTCGCGAGCTTGTCGACGTCGCGCCCGCTGACGCTGCCGACCGCGTACGTCGCGTCGAGCAGCGCCCGCCCGGGCACGCTGAGGCCGAGCTCGCCCGAGGCGTCGACGAGCGTGCGCGTGTACGTGCCCTCGGCCACGACGGCCGCCACCCTCGGAGGGTCGAAGTCGATCGGCATCACCCACGCCGCCGCCATCACGTTCTGCTTTCCCCCGTGCGCGCTGGTCACCAGCGTCGTGGGCCCGGGGTTCAGCAGCCGGTAGGCGTGTCGCAGCGAGACCGCCGACCTGGTTCGCGCCGCTCCCGCCGTCACACGTCGCGCGGGCTCTTGAAGAACGTGTGCTGGTAGTGCGCCAGCTCGGCGATCGAAGCGCGCAGGTCCGAGAGCACCGTGTGGGCCGCGTCGTCTTTCGTGCGGCCCGGCGCGTTCGGGTACCACGCGCGGGTGAGCACCTTGAGGCTCGAGACGTCGAGCATGCGGTAGTGCAGGTAGCGCTCGAAGCCCGGCATGTACTTCGCGAGAAACAGCCGGTCCATGTAGATCGAGTTGCCCGCGAGGATGCCCTCGCCGAACTGCACGTGCTCGCTCACCAGGGCCGTCGCGTCTTTCTCGGCGGTGCGCAGCGAGATGTCGCTCTTCCTCACGCGCTCGAGCAGGCCGTTCTTCGTGTGCATCTCGCGAACGAACGGCTCCATGTTCGAGAGCTTGTGCTCGCTCTGCCAGATGGCGCGCTCGAGCTCGGCGATCGGCCGCAGGTCGGGCCCCGTGATGATGATGCCCAGCTCGATGATGACGTTCTGCTCGGGGTCGAGGCCCGTCATCTCGAGGTCGCACCACACGAACCGCGTCTGTGAGCTCGCCATGCCTCGACGTCTAGCAGAGCGCCGTCAGCGAGATCGCCGAAAAGCATGCGCGCGCCGGCGCCGCCGCGCCGCCGCCGTGGGGTGAAGCGGTAACGCGCTTGTGTTCTGCGCTGTTACCGGTTCAACCTCGGCGGCGGGGAAGAGAGCATCGTTTGCCGTTCTCGCCGATTCGACAGTTCAAGCGGTACGCGGTCGACCTCGCCGTCATCCGCACCGGGAGCAGCGCCCGCCTCGAGCGCGTCGAGAACCTCTCTCGCGGCGGCGCCCTGGTGCGATCGGCCGTCGACCTCGACCTGGGCTCGCGGCACACGTTTCTCTTCGTGCTGCCCGACGGTGCCCAGCCGACCGTCGTGCCCATGCGCGCCCAGATCGCCTGGCGAACGGCGCAGGCCGCGGGGCTCTGGTTCCTCGGCGCCGACCCGCGCATCGACGGCTTCATCGAGGCCCTCGCGCGCGCGAACCCGCTGCCCCTCATCGCCACGCCGCACGGCTGACGGCGGCTACAGCTTCAGCACCTTCTTCGTCGTCTGCCCGGCCTTCACCTCGACCTCGACCGAGGTGCTGATGCCCTTCTCGTCGTTGACCAGCTTGAGCAGGTGCTTGCCCGCCGGCAGCGGCTGGTCGATGAGCGGCGTGTCGCCGAGCGCTTTGCCGTTGAGCATCACCTTCGTCCACGGCTGGGTCGAGATCGAGAGCTTGCCCATCGCGACCGGCGGCGCCGGCGCCTTCTTCGGCTGCTGCGGCGCGGGCGCCGGCTTCACCTCGGCGACCTCGACCGGCAGCGGCAAGAGCACCTTCGCCTTGCCGCCCGCCTCGGCCAGCGTGAGCGTCGTGCCCATCGACTTGTGCCCTGCCATCGTCGCGCTGATCTCGTACTTGCCGAGCTTCTGGTCGGTCAGCGTCACCGGCGACTTGCCGACGTTGGCGCCGTCGACGAGCACGTCGGCTCCCGGCGGGTCGGTCTCGACCACCAGGGTGCCGATCTGCGGCAGCGGCGCCGTGCTCTGCCCCTTCGTCGTCTGCCCCTGCGCGTCGGCGGGCCGCGGGTCGTCGCGCTTGATCAACATGCGCGCCAGCAGAATGCCCGCGAGGACGAGCGCGAGGGCCGAGGGGATCAGCACGAGCGCCGCCCGCGCCGGAGCCGGCTGCGCCCGCATCGCCGTGCGATTGCCGGTGCGCCCCGGCATCGAGTGATCCGTGTCGTTGCGGATCGCGTCACGCGCCGCCGAGGGCGTCAGCTCGCCCATGCTCGCCGTCTCGATCAGCTTCGCGCGAGCGTTGATCCGCTGCGCGAACAGCTTGTGCATGAACTCGCCGATGTCGTTCGCCGTCGGGCTGTTCGGCTGCACCTTCAGCCAACCCTCGAGCGCGCTGTGAAACGCCGCCGCGTCTTGATACCGGTCGTCGGGGTTCTTCTGCAGCGCGATCGAGAGAATGTGCGAGAGCTCGGGCGGCACCTCGGGGTTGCGCACGTTCGCCGGCTGCACCGGCTCTGCGCTCGTCACCGCCGTCAGCGCCTGGAACTGATCTTCCCGGTGGAAGAGCCGCGTCTTCGTCACCAGCTCGTACAGCACGATCGCGAGCGAGAAGAGATCGGCGCGGCGATCGATGACCTGGCCCGTCGCCTGCTCGGGCGCCATGTACGCGACCTTGCCCTTGATCTGCCCGCCCATGGTCTGCGAGCCGCGGTTCGCCGCCTTCGCGATGCCGAAGTCGACGAGCTTCACCAGGCCGTCGTACGTGATGATGATGTTCTGCGGGCTGACGTCGCGGTGCACGACGTTCAGGTGCTCGCCCTTCACGCCGTGCCGGCTGTGCGCGTGGCCGAGCCCCTCGGCCGCCGCCGAGACGATCTTCACCGCGTGCGCGATCGGCAGCATCGCGCCCGCCTTCATCGCCGCGCGCGCGATCGCCGAGAGGTTCTCGCCGGGCAGGTACTCCATCGCGATGTAGTAGGCGCCCGCGTGCTCGCCGAGGTCGTAGATCTGAACGATGTTCGGGTGGTTCAGCTGCGCCGCGATGCGCGCCTCGTCGAGGAACATCTCGACGAACTCGGGATCAGCCGAGAGGCTGTCGACGATGCGCTTGATGACGACGACCTTCTCGAACCCGCGCGGCCCCGCCTGCTTCGCGAGCCAGATCTCGGCCATGCCGCCCGTCGCGATCTTCGCGAGCAGCGTGTAGCGCCCGACGGCGTCACCAGAGCTCCAGGGAATCTGGTTCTCGGGAGACACATCGACGATCGGAAATTCGGGTCCGCTTTCCGTTGAGGGCACGGGCTGCGTACGATCTCGCCCTTGAACGATGCCTGTCAACGATTCGGCTCGGTGCGCTACGCTCGCACGTCATGGTTTGCGCACATTTCCTCCTGACGGCGGCACTCGCAGCCAATGCAGACCTGGAAAAAGCGACAAAACTGGTCGCCGACCTGCAGTACACCGAAGCCCGCAGCGCCCTCGACGCCGCGATCAAGCGCCCCGGCAACGATCGCGACACCATGCTCCGCATCTACGAGCTGCAGGGCATCGTCTACGCGACGCTCAACGACGCCGCGAAGGCCGGCAAGGCGTTTCAGGCCATGCTCGTGCTCGAGCCCGAGCGCAAGCTGGCGGGCGACTACCCGCCGCGCGTGATGACTCCGTTCTACGAGGCGCGCGGCCGCGCGTCGGAGCTCGGCAGGCTCGAGCTCAAGCAGCTGCCTGCCGCGATCGGCAACGGCCGCGTCGGCCAGCTCGCCGTCGAGGTGACCACCGACCCGCTGAAGATGGTGAAGAAGGTGAAGTTCCACGTGCGGCCAGACGGCGGCGCGTGGGCCGAGCTCGCCGGCGACATGTCGGGCAAGACCGCGTCGGTCAGCGTCGACGCCGCGCGCATCGAGTGGTGGGCCGACGCGCTCGCCGAGCGCGACGCGGTCGTGGCCCAGGTCGGCAGCGAGGCCCAGCCCAAGATCGACAGCGCCGCTCCGGCGGCCGTCGCGAAGGACACGCCGAAGAGCGAGCCGCTGACTCCAGCCCCCGCGACAGCCGAAGAGCCGGTCGTGACGAAGAGCTCCGGGGGCGGGGTGTCGGGCGGCCGCATCGCCGGCATCGGCATGATGGCGGGCGGCGTCGTGGTCGCGGGCCTCGGCGCCGTCTTCGGCGTGATGGCGAAGGGCCAGCAGTCGCGCATCGACAACGCCGCCACCAACGCGCAAGGCCAGGTGACGGGCATCACGCAGAAAGAGGCGTACCAGCTCGACGCGTCGGCGCGCACCAACGCGCTGATCGCGAACGTGATGTTCGGAGTCGGCGGCGCGCTCGCTGCGGGCGGCCTCGTGCTGACGCTCGTGAGCGGCGGCTCGTCGTCGTCGAGCGTCTCGGTCGCGCCGTCGGGTGCCGGCGTCGCCGTCAGCGGCACGTTCTGAGCTTCACGTAGCGTCGGCGTCTCTTTGCCTTCGCCGCAGCGCCACGACCGGGAGCAGCAGAACCACCCACGCGCTCGTCGCCCCCTCGCCGCAGCCGCAGCCGACGCCGTACTCCCCCGGAGCAGCCAGCGGCACGCCCGCATCCGCGGCCCCGGCGTCGATCGGTCCTGCATCGACGGCTCCTGCATCGACGGCTCCGGCGTCGACGGCTCCGGCGTCGGGGCTGCCGGCGTCGGAGCTGCCGGCATCGACCGCTCCGGCGTCGGGGCTGCCGGCATCGAGCCCGAGCGGCACGTAGAGCTCCGCCGCTGAGATCGGGGCGGCGGGGCCGCTGCCTCCCGCCACCAGCACCTCGCCGGTCAGCAAGAGCGCCGCGGAGTGGGAGAACCGGGCCGACGCCATCGTGCCCGCATCGAGCCAACGATTTGAGATGGGGTCGTACAGCTCCGCGCTCGCGGTCGGCAGCGCGGCCGCGCTGAGGCCACCGGCAACGAGGACGGTGCCGTCCCACAAGAGCGTCGCGCTGTGTTGATTGCGTGCGACGGCCATCGGCGTGGCCGGAGTCCACGTGCGCGTCGCGGGGTCGAAGCGCTCGGCGCTCGCGACCGTGGTTCCGCCGTTGTTCACGCCGCCCACGACGAGCACCCGCCCGTCGGGCAGCAGCGTGGCCGAGTGGTAGAAGCGGCCGGTCACGAGCGAGCCGGCGTCGGCCCACGTATCGAGGCCCGGGTCGTAGAGCTCGGCGCTCGCCGAGGCCAGCCCGGTCGGGTCCGAGCCGCCGATCACCAGTAGCCCGCCGTCACGCAGCAAGACCGCGGCATGCCCCGCACGCGCCCGCGCCATCGAGCGCGCGGTGCTCCAGGTCGAGAGCGGCGGCTGATACCGCTCGGCGGTCGCCACCGCGGTGGAGCCGCTGGTCACCGTGAAGCCACCGGTGACGAGCAGAGAGCCGTCGGCGAGTCGCGTCAGCGTGTGCTGCGCGCGGCGTGACGCCATCGTGCCGCCGTCGAGCCACTGCGACGCTCCGCTCAGCATGTTCACGCGCGCGCAAGACGCCTCGGTGACCATCGACCCGACGCCGCCGCAGACCAGCGCACCACCGCCAGCGAGAGCCATCACCCGCAGGCTCTGGCGCTCCCGCTCGCTGCCCGTCAGGGCCGGTGCCCAGGTACGAACGGCCGGGTCCCAGAGGCTCGAGAGCACGTTGTAGCCAGCTCCGGTGATGCCGCCGGTCACGAGCACGCGGCCGTCTTCGAGCAGCGCGCCGGCGTGCAGCGAGCGAGGTGAGGGCATGGTGCCCGCATCGCTCCAGCCGGAGGCCGCGCACACGGTGGTGACGAGGGCAATCAGCAAGCAGCGCCCAGCTTAAGATCGAGGTCACCGAAGCGCGCGCTTTCGACAGCCAGGGGTGCCTCGCACGAGCTGCAACGCCGACGAGCAATGCCGGCCCGCGGGCTCGGGCTACACCTGCCAGGCGTCACGCAGCTGCGGCTGCGGCTCGACGCAGCTCAGCCTCTGGGTGCGGTCGTGGTGGTCGTGGTTCGTGTACGCCCTCATGAGACGCAGGTCCAAGCAGGCTCGATTTCCACTGCGAAGACGTTGAGGCGCCGCGCAATCGTGGCAAGTTCCGGCCATGGCGCCGCTGCTATTGCTGCTGCTCGCGCAGACGCCGGTTGTGCCCACGGCGTGTCCCGCACCCTCCAACCATGCCATCGAGCCGCTGATGCTGGCGGCGCACTCCGACGGCGAGCGCGTGCTGGCGATCGGCCGGGCGCTGACGTGCCGCGATCTCGGAGGCACGTGCGCTGCCGAGCTGAAGGCGTGCACGCAGGCGCTGTTCGAGGCCTCGCGCGAGAGCGACGCGTTCGACGAGGCGCCGTACCTCGCCGACCTCGAGGCCCCGTACGAGGGCGAGTCGTTCAAGCTCTCGCGGCTGTGGGTGCCGGCCGCTCCGCTCGGAGTGACGCGCTGCCCGCGCTCGACGATGTGGCTGCGCACGCTGCTCGGGCGCGCGACCGAGGCGCACGTGCGCCGCAACGCGCTCGCGAGCGAGTACGTCGCGTACCTCGTGTGGGCCGAAGACGCGCAGAAGCGCTGCGCCTCGGCTCCGGTGTCGGCGCAAGAGCTGAGCCTGCGCGCCAAGACCGACGAGAAGGCGCGCAGCGACCGCGAGAAGCAGCTCGTCGACGAGGCCCGGCAGCTCGCGGCCGCCGCTGAAGAGGCGCGCAAGGCCGCCGAGCGCGAGGCCGCCGAAGACAAGGCCGCCGCCGACGCCGCCCGCACCCACGCCGAGGCTGCGCGCAACGAGCAGCTGTCGGCGGAAGAGACGTCACGCCGCGAGAAAGAGGCCGCCGCCGCCGCGAACCGGGCCGCCGAGGCCGCCGAGCGCGCCCGCGCCGCCGCCGAGCTCGAAGAGTCGCGCGCCCGCGCCGAGGCCGCTGCGTCGAAGAAGCTGGCGGAAGACGCGGTCAAGCGGAAGCTGTCGGCCGAAGAGCGCGCCGCCCGCGAGCGCACCGCGAACGACGACGCGAAGCGGGCCGCCGACGCCGCGCTCAAGTCTGCCGAGGCCGCCGAGGCCGAAGCGCTGCGGTTGAAGGAGCAGGCCGAGGCCGCGCAGCACGCCGCCTCGAACGCGGCCGAGGCGCAGAAGGCGGCCGAGCTGCTCGCGGCGCGAGAGAAGGAAGCCGCCGAGGCCGCCGCGCGCCGCACCGACGAGGCGCAGCGGGCGAAGCAGCGCGCCGAGGCCGAGGCCGCGGCGCTGGCCGCGCGCGCCGCCGAGTCGCAGCGCGCACAGGCGCTGGCGCTGGCCGAGCAGAAGGCCGCCGAGACTGCGGCGAACAAGGCGCGGGCCGAGTTCGAAGCCGCGCAGCGGGCGATCGCCGAGGCCCAGCGCAGCCAGACCGAGGCGCAGGCGCGCGCGAAGTCCGAGTCGGCGAAGGCGGCCGCGGCGCGCAGCGCGACCGAGGCGGCGGCGGCGAAGAAGCGCGAGGCCGAGGCCGCCGAGGCGAACGCGCTCGAGGCGCAGCGCGCGATGGAGTCGCTGCTCGCCCAGGAGCAGGCAGCCCAGCTCGAGGCCGCGCGCCGCGCCGAGGCCGCGAACGCGAACAAGCTGAGCGCGCAGGAGAAGCTGAAGCGCGAGAAAGCCATCACCGAGGCCGCGAAGAAGGCCGCCGACGAGGCCGCGGCGGCGCAGCGAGAGATCGAGGCGAGGGCCGCGCAAGAGGCGGCCGCTGCGAAAGAGGCCCAGCGCCTGGCCGACGAGGCGCGCGTCGCACAGCTGTCGGCGCAAGAGCGCGCCGAGAGAGAGCGCGCCGCTGCCCAGGCCGCGCGCGAGGCGATCGCCGCCGCCGCCGCGTCGAGGGCCGCGGCCGAAGAGAAGGCCGAGAAGGAGCGCGCCTCGCAGGAGGCCAGCCGCCGCCTCGCCGAGGAGCAAGCGATGAAGAAGCTCGCCGCCGAGGAGCGGACGAAGAAGGAAGCCGAGGCCGCCGAGGCCGCGCGGGTGCGGGCGGACGAGGCGAAGAAGGCGCGCGAGGCCGCCGAGGCGAAGCAGCAGGAGGAGCTGCAGCGCGCCGACGAAGCGCGCGCCGCCGCCGAGGTCGCCGAGAACGCGAGCCGCGACGCGAAAGAGCAGTACGAGGTCGAGAAGGCGGCGGCCGAGGCGGCCGAGCGCCAGCGCAAGGCGGCCGAGGAAGACGCGAAGCGCCGCGCCGAGGAGCTCGAGGCCGAGCGCAACGCCGACTGGCTCGCGGCGCAGGAGCTGAAGAAGGTCGAGGAGCGCGAGGCGAAGAAGAGCGAGCTGCGGACCAAGAAGCGCGACCTGGTCGAGACGGCCGAGAGCAACTACGCGAAGGCGAAAGAGAAGGCCGAGCGCGCGAAGGCGGCGGCGGCTTCGGCGGTGTCGCAGAACCCGGCGACGGCGCAGCAGCTGTTGCAGGAGGCGACGCTGGCGCAAGCCGAGCTCGAGCAGGCTGACCGCGCGCGCACCGAGGCGCGCATCGAGGCCGACGGCATCTTCGTGGATGACAGCGACGAGCGGTCGCCGGGCTCGCTCGGGCTCGCGGGGGGCGGCGGTCTGCTCTACCTCACGCCGGGCAACAGCCTGCCCTCGGCCGGTGGCGCCGCGTTCGGGCTGCAGCTGATGGCGCACGTGGGGTTCTGGCGAACGGCGCCCTCGTCGGGCCTCGCGAGCGGCGCCGAGGTGCGGGCGCTGCTGCGGGTCTGGGGCACCGCGGCGACCTCGCCGGTGCTGACGACCGAGGGGCTGCTCACGGCGCGGTGGTACTTCGGGTTCTTCGGCATCGGGGTGGCGGGCGACTTCCGGTTCCTCGACTTCCGCTCGGCGACGGTGGCTCCACGGGTGCTGGTGGGCGTGGGGCCGTCGATCTCGGCTGCGCTGATCGACACGCACAAGATGCGGCTGGCGCTGTCGGTGCACTACACGCCGCTCATCTCGAACGACCTGGGCCGGGTGACCGCCGACGTCGAGCTCTCGTACAAGCTGTTCACGCTCTCGGTGATCGGAGGGCGGGCCTCCGATGGTCCCCTCGACGCGTCCCGGGGCGGGTACTTCTTCGGGGCATTTGCAGGAATCCGCTACGGCTGGTAGGGAACGGACCTTCATCAGCCGTTTCGGGCCGGGAGGGTCTCTAGTTCATGCGCGTCGTAGCTTTCGTCATCTGCTCTGTCTTTCTCGCGGTCGCCTCGCTCTCGTGTAGCGGAGGCGCCAAGTGCACCGCGGCCAACTGTATGGGCTGCTGTGACTCGGTGACCGGCACCTGTACCGCCGGCACCGCTCAAAACGCCTGCGGCAAGGGTGGCGCGACGTGCGCTCCGTGCGCGGCCGGCACGTCGTGCGGCAACGGCGTCTGCAGCGCCGGCACCGGCGGCGGCAGCGGCTCGACGGGCGGCGGCAGCGGATCGAACGCCGGCGGCACGGGCGGCACGGCGGGTGGCACGGGCGGTACGGCCGGCGGCACGGGCGGTACGGCGGGTGGCACGGGTGGCACGGCCGGCGGCACGGGCGGCACGGCTGGCGGCACGGGCGGTACGGCTGGCGGCACGGGCGGAACTGCGGGCGGCACGGGCGGCACCGCGGGCGGCACGGGTGGCACCGCGGGCGGCACGGGTGGCACGGCCGGCGGCACGGGTGGCACGGCCGGCGGCACCGGTGGCACGGCGGGCGGAAGCGGCGGCGTCGGTGCGGTCGGCGCGGGCTGCACCACGACTGCCAACTGCAACAACTTCGGCACCGGGTCGACGTGCAAGACGACGTCGGACTTCGGCGGCGTCGCGTATCCCGGCGGCTACTGCACGAAGGACCCGTGCGACAACGCCACGAACACCTGCCCGGCGGGCTCGACGTGCGCGTACATCGGCTTCGACAAGGGTGAGGCGCAGCCCATCTGCCTGGCGACGTGCACCACCGCTGGCCAGCAGTCGAACTGCCGCACCGGGTACTCCTGCTACAACCTCGGCGCCGCGAACGGCTGCTACCTCGCGCCGATCCCGAACGTCCCGCCGACCACCACGGCGACGCAGGTCGGCAACCCCTGCACGATGGACAGCCAGTGCCAGAACCCACCGAACGCGCCGTACAACGAGCTCGGCTTCTGCGTGACCGCGACGCTGCCTGACGGCGGCCCGTCGCGCTTCCCGAGCGGCTACTGCTTCGCCGACTGCTTCGACCTCGACCAGCCGTTCTGCGGCACCGCCAGCCGGTGCGTCGGCTTCCGGAACGCTCAGATGGTCGTTGACCAGGCGTACTGTCTCCTGGCGTGCCCGACTCCGGGTCAGCAGTCGATCTGCCGCACCGGGTACACGTGCACCGCCATCGGTGACGGCGGCGTCTGCTACCCCCCGTGATGCCGGGCTGAATGAGTCAGCTGCTCGGCGGCGCGGTAGGCCGCCGAGCGCTGGGTTCCGAGGCGGTCTCCAAGCAAGGACCGAGGATCGCGGCTTTCACGGCGATGCGTTTCGGCGGCGATGCGGCGGTGGGTGTCAGCAACGACACCTGGGAGGGGAGAGACCGCCATCGATGAGGTTAAGTGGTGGCAGGCACTGATTCGGCTGAAAGCCTGAACATGTGCCCGCATCGCACGCTGGACCATTCCCGCAACGACAACCGCCGTCCTCGCAGTGTGATGAGAGAGTCGAATCACATGGTGCGCCGGCACCACAGGCACACGACCCACTGCACCGGTCTGATCGTTGATCGCAGAGGGTGCAGAACATGCCCGCCCCGCAAGCCGGGAACGTATTTGCACAGTGGTCGCGATCGCAGCATCCGCTGCCACAAGTCGAAAAGGCACATGCGCAAAGACCATTGAACTGCTGGCAAACCTGGGCGGCACCGCAGGCGGAATCGCTCGCACCACAGACACAGCCACCATCCGCAGAACAACGGTTGGCCTTACCCGTGTCGCACGCGGAGCACGCGCCTCCGATCGGCCCACAGGCCGTGACCGATCGCGTCGTGCAGGTCGCCCCTGAGCAGCAGCCCGCGTCGCAGCTCACCGCGTTGCACACGCAGCTTCCCCCGACGCACTGCTGACCCGCGGCGCAGGCCGCGTTCGCGCCGCAGCGGCACTGACCTCCGCTGCACGAGTCCGCCACGAACGAGTTGCACTGCGCTCCGCCCGCTCCGCACGAGCAGGCTCCGTTCAGGCACCGGTCGCTCTTCGCCAGGTCGCACGCGGCGCAGGCGCCTCCGTCGGTGCCGCAGCTCCCAACCGCCGCCGTCATGCACTGGTTGCCCTGGCAGCACCCGCTCGGGCAGCTCGCGCTCGTACACACGCACGCGCCCGCATCGCACTGCTGCCCCGTCGCGCACGCTGCCCCGGCTCCGCAGCCACAGACGCCGCCATCGCAGCCGTTCGCGCGCACGGGGTCGCACGCCTGACACACGGCCCCGTTCGAACCGCACCGCATCGCGCTGAGCTGCGTGTTGCACGTCGGCCCCGTGCAGCAGCCACCGCCGCACGACGTCGCGTTGCAGCCGTCACATGCCCCGCCGTCGCACTTCTGCCCCGAGGGGCACGCCGCGCAGGCCGAGCCGCTCGCACCGCACGCGGTGTCCGCCGTGCCTGGCCGGCAGGTGTCGCCCTCGCAGCACCCGCTACAAGACGTCGCCGTGCACCGGCACGCGTCGCCCATGCACTGCTGGCCGGTGTCGCACGCCGCCGTGCACGGCCCCCACGCCCCGTTCACGCAGGTCTCGACGTTGCGGCAGCCGCCGTCACAGCGCCGGGTCTCCATCGAGGTGCAGGCAGCGCCGCCTCCGGAGCCTCCCGTGCCGCCCGCTCCACCGTCAGCCAGCGGCACGCAGTACCCCATCGAGCACCGCTCGCCGGGGCAGTCCTTGTTGAAGTAGCAGGGCTTCCCGCCGTTGCTGCTGCATGAGGCGACGACCAGCACCACCGAGCCCACGACGATCAAGACCGCTGCTGCTGCACGTCTCATCGAACCCCTCCCCTGCGATGTCGGCTACCGCGGCGACGACTCATGATAGTCGCTGCTCCGTGAGCCTCACCACCGAGCAGATGCTCAAGAAGCTGCAAGACGACTCCGACGGCGGGCCCGGCGACCGCCTCGCCGTGCTCATGCTGGAGCAGCTGTTCGCCGCCCGCGTCGACACGCTCATCGCTCCCGCTGCCCTCTCGACGGGCGCGCGCGAGGCGCTCGCAGGTTGGCTCGACTCTGCCGAGGCGATGACGACGCTCGAGGCCTCGCTCGAGGCCACCGTCGCCGCCATGAAGTCGACCGCGCCGCTCAAAGACCTCGTCGCCCGCGACGTCCGCGAGACCCTGCTCGAGCTCGCGAACCGCCCCTACTCGCCCGACCGCCGCGTCGTGCTCAAGGTCCTCGACCGCGGCCCCATGCGCGAGCTCATTCGCGCCCTCGTGCTCGAGACCGTCACCGCCTTCGGAGCGCGCATGACTCCGGCTCCGGCCGCCTCGGTCACCAAGAGCCTCGGCGGCCTCGCCCGCTTCGCCGCCGAGACCGTGAAGCAGCGCGGCGGCGCGCTCGGCGGCATCGTCGGCGCCGTCGAGGGCCAGCTCGAGAAGCGCAGCGTCGAGTTCGCCGACCAGGCCATCAGCTCGGTGCTCAACGAGATCGCCGACGCCGTCTGCGACCCCAAGCGCGCCGCCGAGGCCGCCCAGGCCCGCGTCGAAGCGCTCAAGGGCGCCCTCGAGCTCACGCCCCAGCAGCTCTCGCGCGAGCTCATCAACCTCGACGTGCCCGGCGGCGCCGAGGTGCTGCGCGCCGGCTTGAAGCGCTGGCTCGCCTCGCCCGACTCCGCGAAGGTGTTCGACCGCATCGGCGCCGGCGTCGAGCTCGGCAAGACCGTCGGCGAGCTGCTCGACGGCATCGGCCAGCGGCCGGCCGCCAAGAGCCTCGGGCGCGCGATCTTGCGCTCCCGGCTCAAGGTGCTCTTCGCGAGCCCCGAGTACGCCGAGTGGTTCGCGTCACTCGGCTAGCAGCGCGACCCGCGGCACCCGCCACATCGACGCGAGCAGCGCCAGCGCCAGCATCGTGAGCAGGCCCACCACGAGCGCGAACAGCGGCACGTTGTGCGCGACCGACGCGACGCCGCCGAGCAGGCCCGTCGCGATGCACAGCGCCGACCCCGCCGCGCTGCCGAGCAGCGGGCGGGTGAGGCCCAGCCACCGCCAGCTCGCGACCCTCAGCCACGCCACGGCCAGCAGGGCCCCGAGCACCAGCGGCCCCAGCGGCAGCTCGACCAGCGCCGCGAGGTCGAACAGCACCGGCACGAAGCCGCCGTGCGATGCGCTCCACCAAGAGGTGAGTGGCAGCGCCGCGCCAGCGGCGAACACGGCGAGGGTCATCGAGACGCGCTCGACGTTGAACCGCGCCCATGCGCTCTCGACCAGCGACTCCTCACGCGCGGCCTCGGCCAGCTGCTCGAGGAGGCATGAGAGCGATCCCCGAGCTCCGCACTCGTTCAGCAGCACCTTCCTCACGGCTCGCCGCTCACGCTCGATCGCGACCGCCAGGTGCGTCGCCGCTCCCGCCCGCGGGTCACAGCGCGCACGCTTCAGCGCCCGCTCGAGCGCGTGTTCGACTCTCGGCTCTTCTCGCTTCAGCGCCTCGCACTGCTCCGCCACCGCGCTCGCTCTGGCTCGCCAGTCATGGCTCAGAGCGCGTCTCAGGCGCCGGTACCGCACCAGCGCTCGCTGCAGCTCGAGGACCCCGCCTTCGAGCGCTGTGTTCAGCCAGACCGGCACTCGCATGCCCGGAGCAGACAACTGCGCTCGGTGCTGGTTCCGCCGCTGCCCCTCACCCTGTCCCTCTCCCCTACGAGGGGAGAGGGGACTCGTTTCTAGCGTTTGAGGAAGGGCAGGCCCACGACGAGCGCATTGCCTGCACCCGCGACTTTGAGCTCGGTGCCCGGCTCGAGGCTGTCGCGGTGCACGTAGGCGAGCGCGATGAACTGATCGAGCATCGCCGACCGCACGACGCTCGTGATGAAGCCCACCTTCTTCTCGCCGCGGAACAGCTCGGTGCCCTTCTCGGGCGCCTGCTCGTCGAGCAACAGCCCCGTCAACCGCTTCGCCATCTGGCCGCGGTACGTCGCTCGCGCGATGACCTCCTGCCCGATGTAGCAGCCCTTCTGGTAGTGAATCGCCCGCTCGAGGTTCGCCTCGAGCGGAATCGTCGACTCCGTCAGATCGACGCCCCACTTCGGTACGCCCGCCTCGACGCGCAGCACCTCGTACGTCGCCTCGTCGACGCGCGGCAGGCCTGAAGGCTCCGGGAGCGGGCGCTCGAAGATCATGTCCACCCCCCGCCCCAGCAGATCCGGCATCGTCGCCAGCGCCCCCGGCAGCGCCTCGGCCTTCGGGCCGATCACGCCCACGACGCCCAGCTCCAGCGCCGGCGCCAGCTCGGCCTCTTCCGAGATGAGGAACTTCGACAGGTGCGCGAGCACCACGTCGGCCGCCGCCGTCTCGATGAGCAGCGCCTCGCCCAGCGTCACCACGCGCACGTCGCCGACCATGTGACCCTTCGGCGTCAGCAGCGCCGCGTACACCGGCTTCCCGGGGTTCACGTCGTTCGTCACCATGCCCTGCACGAACGACACCCGGTCGGGCCCCGTCACCCGGATGATGCCGCGAGAAGAAAGGTCGACCCAGGCGGCCTCGGTCGTCGCGGCGCGGTACACGTCGATTTGAGCGGAAGCAGGCACGGGGTTCGCGCGTATATAAGGCCCGCACTTGGCCACTACAACCGACCGACCGGCGCCCCGGGCGCTCGTGCTGCTCGCGGCCATCGGCTTTGCCCAGGCGGGCCTCGCCGTCTGGCAGTGGCTCGAGCTCGTCGCCGTCCAGGCCGGCGGCAAGGCGGTCTGCTCGCTCAGCGAGACGATCGACTGCGCGCGCGTCTGGCAGTCCGACTTCGCGCACCGCCTTCACGGCCTCACCGGGCTGCCCATCGCGGGGCTCGGCCTCGAGTGGGCGCTCGCGGCGTGCGGCCTCGCCCTGTGGCTCCTGCGCGCGAGCTCGAAGGGCGGCGACACGAAGCCGATCGAGCTCAGCGTCAAGGCGTGGGCCGCTCTCGGCGCCCTCTCGTGCATCACCTTCGGAGTCGCCAGCGCCCGCCTCGGCATCCTCTGCCCGACGTGCCTGCTCACGTACCTGCTCACCGCCACGTACGCGGGCGTCGCGTTCGCGATGCTGCCGAAGCCCCCGCTGCCCGAGCTCGCGTCGCTGGCCGGGGCGCTGCCGCGGGCGCTCGTGCTCGCCATACCGCTGCACCTCGTGCTGCTCTACCCCGCGTCGCGCACACCGAAGCCGTCCGAGCTCGCCGCGAGCCGCGGCCTCACCGACGAGCAGGTGATGGAGTACTTCGCCCACCTGCCCCCGATGGAGGCCCAGGCCACCGCCGACGCCCGCGCCGCGTGGCTCAGCGCGCGGGTGCCCGACGTCGCCGCTCCGGCGACCCGCCAGCGCTATGGGCCCGCCGACGCCCCGGTGAAGATCGTCGAGTTCACCGACGTGCTCTGCGGCCACTGCCGCGCGCTCGTCGGCACCTTGAACCAGCTGAAAGGGGCCGTGCCCGAGGGCCGCCTGTCGATCGAGCCCCGCTACTTCCCGCTCGACGGCGAGTGCAACCCGATGGCCGGGCCTCCCAAGGGCGACGGAGTGCGCTGCCTCGGCGCCAAGCTCCAGCTCTGCCTCGAGGGCACGCCGCAGTACTGGGCCGTGCGCGACGCCCTGTTCGAGAACCAGGCCTCGCTCAACACCACCGCGCGCGTCTGGGAGGTCGCCACCGAGCACGGCGCGAACCGGGCCGCGCTCGAGGCGTGCATCGCCTCGTCGACGACCGCCGAGAAGCTCGCGAACGACGTCGCGTACGCGATGGCGTACAACATCGAGGGCACTCCGCTCGTGCTCGTGAACGGCAGAGAGACGATGGGGCTCGGCCCCTTCCTGCTCGGCCTCGCGATGGCGAAGGGTGACGCGCAGTCGAAGTTCTTCTCGAAGCTGCCTCCGCCTGCGCAATGAGCGACGAGCCGAAGAAGCCGTTCAACAACCCGTTCGGCGCGCTGCAGGGCATCAAAGAGTCACTGCCCCAGCAGCCCGCGAAGCCCGCCAAAGAGGTGAAGGGCCCCGCGAAGGCCGTCGTCCGCATGGAGCGCGTCGGGCGCGGCGGCAAAGAGGTGACCGTCATCGAGCAGCTCGACCTGCCGGTGAACCAGCGCGACGAGTGGCTCAAGGCGCTGAAGAACGCGCTCGGGTGCGGCGGCACCATCGAGGGCACCGCGCTGGTGCTGCAGGGAGATCAGCGCGAGCGCGTGCCGAAGCTGCTCGAGAAGCGCGGCGTGCGCAAAGTCGTGGTCGGCTGATCGCCAGCTCGAAAGCGAGTCCCCTCTCCCCTCGTAGGGGAGAGGGACAGGGTGAGGGGCGTGCGCCCGTCCTCAGCCCTTCCCGGTCACCTTCAGCATCTCGTCGATGCGCACGAGCTTCTCGCGCAGCTTCTTCGCGTCTGCGCCGCGCTGAACCTCGTGTGCATCGAGCTGCTTCCACGCCTCGAACGTGACGAAGTGAACGCCCCGCGACTGCAACAGCTCGACGATGTCGGGGCGGCCCTCGGCGCCGGCCTTCAGGTCTTCCCCCATCGCGTGCACGGTCGCGACCGAGTCTTGCCGGTTCGTGCCGATGAGGCCGCTCGGCCCGCGCTTCGCCCAGCCGACGACGTACTCGTTCGGCACGCGAGCGCCGGTCTCGTCGAGCAGCCGGCCTCCGTCGTTGGGGATCTTCCCCGTCTTCTCGTCGAACGGCACTCCGGGGATCTTCACGCCGCGGTACCCGACCGCGCGGAACACGAGCCCGACGGGCAGCGTCTCGAACTGGCCGGTGCCGACCGCGCGAACGTCGCCGTTGCCGTCGGGCTCGAGCCGGTTGCGCTCGAGCTTGAGCCCCGTCACCCGCCCGCCCTCACCGAGAATCTCGACGGGCGAGACGCAGAACCGCAGGCGCACCTTCTTCGGCTTGCTGCCCTCGCCTAGCGCGACGTGCGCTGCGAGGTACTCGACGTTCTTGTTGCCCTCGGCCGGCGGCAGCTCGTCGGCGCGGACGACGAGGTCGGCCGACTCGAGCTCGCCGATCTCGTGAATCTCGGCCGTCGAGAACGCCGCCTGCGCCGGGCCGCGCCGCCCGAGCAGCCACACCTCGCGCACGCGGCTCTTCGCCAGCGTCTCTTGCGCGTATTCGGCGATGTCGGTCTCGGCGAGCTTCTTCGGGTCCTGGGCGAGAATGCGCGTCACGTCCATCGCGACGTTGCCGACGCCGACCACCGCTGCGCGCTCGCACCCCAGGTCGAACGTGCGATCGCAGTGATCAGGGTGAGCGTTGTACCAGCCCACGAACGCCGTCGCCGAGTGGCTGCCCTCGAGGTCCTCGCCGGGCACGCCGAGGCGACGGTCGCTCTCGTTACCGACCGCGTAGACGATCTGATCGTAGTGCGCCCGCAGCTCGGCCACGTGAACGTCGCGGCCGAGCATCACGTTGCCGAAGAAGCGGAAGCCGGGCTGCGCCGCGACCTTCTCGTACGCGCGGGTCACCGACTTGATCTTCTGATGGTCCGGCGCGACGCCGCCGCGCACCAGGCCGTAGGGGGTCGGCAGCCGATCGAAGACGTCGACCGCCGTGCCCGGCTTCTTCAGCAGCGCCTCGGCCGCGTAGAAGCCCGACGGCCCCGAACCGATGATCGCGATGCGCATCGATGGCTTCATAGCGATATGGCTCCCTCAGTCCACACCGATCCGCTCGGTGGTCGCGCCCGCCTTCAGCTCCAGCGTCTTCGAGACGTCGAGCGAGCCCTCGACGTTCACCACGCGCACCCGGTGCGTGCCCTCCCAGAGCTCGACCGGCGCCAGCGGAGCCGTGCCCAGCTTCCTCTTGTCGAGCCACACCTCCGAGCCCTCGGGCACCTCGAGCGTCAACACCGCACGCTCGAACTCCCACTGCTTCTCGAACGGGCCCTCTCTCGGCACGCGCAGCATCACCGACTTGTTGAGCCCGGCGTCGGGGCTCTCGAACCGCAGCCGGTGCTGGGTGCCCGGCTCGAGCGCCACCTTCACCGGAGTATCGCCCGCCCGAGCTCCGTCGACGAACAGCGTCGCCACCGGCACGCTCCCGAGCTCGAACGTCACCGCCGCACCGGCGTCGGGCAGCGGCGCGCTCGCGTCGGGCAGCTCGGGCGCCGCGGCCACCGACGCATCGACGGGCTCCTCGACGACGGCCGTGAGCGGACCCGCAGCAGGCGGCGCCTCGACCTTCGCGACGACGACGCGCGTGTCTTCGGGCGCCGGCCGGTTCACCCAGCCGCTGACGAACCACGTCAGCACTCCGGTTCCGACCATCAGCCCGAAGAGCGCGAGCACGGGCAGGCCCTGCCGCGACGGCGGCCCTTCGCCTGCGGGAAGATTCACCGACGCCGTGACCGGCTCGGGCTCGTCGGCGATCGGGTGCGGCACGCTCTGCGGAGCCGGAATGAGCGGCGCCGAGCCCGGCGGCAGCTGCACCGTCTGCGGCAGCGGCACGGCGCCCGGCGGCACCTCGAGCTTCGGCGACGTCTTCGTGCGCGTGTGGCTCGACTTCACGCGATCGGTCTTCTCGTCCCAGTCGTCGGCGGCGGCCGCGAGCACCAGGGCCTCGCCATCGGTCGTGGTGTCCTCTTCCTCTTCTTCGCGCGGCAGAGGCGGGTCGAGCAGCGCGACCAGCTCGCGCAGCCGCCCCGACACGAACACCGGCATGCGCTTCACGAGCTCGGCCTCGAGCAGGGCCTGCAGCTCGAGCGCGTTCGAGAAGCGCTCGTCGCGCTTCTTCGCGGTGGCCTTCGCGACGATGGCGTCGAGCGCCGGGGGGGCGTCGGGCCGCAGGCTCGTCACGCGCGGCAGCTCGTACTGGAGCAGCGCGTCGATGACCGCGGCGTTGCTGTCGCGCGCGAACGGCTGCACGCCGGTGATGGCCTCGAACAGCACGACGCCGAGCGAGAACAGATCGGCGCGGCGATCGATCGGGTCGGCGAACAGCTGCTCCGGAGCGACGTACGGCAGCTTGCCCTTGAGCTGCCCGGCCTGCGTCTCGTGCACCTGCGTCGTCGCCTTCGCGATGCCGAAGTCGATGATCTTCACGACGCCCGTTCGCGTGATGAGGATGTTGTCGGGCGTGATGTCGCGGTGCACGACCGACAGCGGCTCGCCGGTGCGCTCGTGCCTCAGCGAGTGCACGTAGGCGAGCCCCTCGCACACCCACGACGCGATCTTGAGACAGTGCTCGATCGGCAACAGCCGCTTCGACGCGCGGGCGCGCTCGAGCAGCAGCTTCAGGCTCGGCCCGTCGACGTACTCCATCACCAGGAAGCGCTCGCCGTCGGCCTCGGCGAAGTCGATGATCGAGACGACGTTCGGGTGATCGAGGTGCGCGGCGAGCGCGGCCTCAGAGACGAACATCTCTTGCAGCTGCGCGTCGTCGGCCGACGCCGCAGGCAGGCGCTTGATCACGACCTTCTTCGCGAAGCCCTCTACGCCCACCTGCCGCGCGAGGTAGACCTGCGACATTCCGCCATGAGCGAGCTTGCGCAGCAGCTTGTATCTGCCGAGGCGAGGCTTCACGGGCGCTCCAGAGCCTAGGCCCTCATGCTCGCCAAAGCTGCTAGAAGTGCGCGCCGTGAAGCTCCAGGGTCTTTCCGGCGTCGGCGAGTCGGTGCTGGCGGCGGCCGAGAGCGCCGGCATCGGGCTCGCGGTGTTCGTCGATGAAGAAGCGGGGCCGCGCGCCGTGTACGTGAACGCCGAGGCCGTGCGCTTGTTCGGGCGCACCGCCGAAGAGATCGGCCGGCGGTCGCTCGTCGACTTCATCGCCCCCGAGGCGAAGGCCGAGGCGATCGAGATCGCGCGCCAGCGGCTCGCAGGGGTGTCGCCGTCGAGCCGCGTCGAGAGCGTGATCTTGCGGCCCGACGGCTCGCGTGTGCCGGTCGCGGCGGTCGCGACGAACCTGACGCTCGACGGAGTCTCGGGCGGTGTCACCTTCGTGTGGGACATCTCGGCTCGCGTCGAGGCCGAGCGCGGCCGGCTCGCCGAGGCCGAGCGCTTCAAGCGCGTCTTCGAGTTCGCGCCCGACGGCATCGCGATCTCGAACCGCGGCACGATTCTGCAGGTGAACGCGGCCGGCGCGCGCCTGCTCGGCTTCGACGACCCGAAGAAGCTCGTGGGCGTCTCGCTGACCGAGCTCATGGTGCCCGACGAGGTGCCGATGCTCGTGCGTCGCCTCAAGGCCTCGGCAGAGGGCAAGCCCCAGGGCCCGCAGATCTACCGCGTGCACCGCAAAGACGGCACGCTCGTCAGCGCCGAGGTCTCTTCGATTCCCTTCGAGCACGAGGGCAAGCCCGCGCTGCTCGCGTTCGTGCGCGACGTCACCGACGCCCTCAAGCTCCAGGAGCAGATGGCGCGCGCCGAGCGGCTCGCCGCGCTGTCGACGCTCGCAGGCGGCCTCGCACACGAGGTCAACAACCCGCTGACGGCGGCGATGCTGCAGCTCGACGTCCTCGAGCAGCTCCTCGTCGGTGCCCTCGGCTCGAACGCCCCCGCCGCCGCGATGGAGCGCATTCGCGAGCTGCGCAAGACCCACGAGCGCATCGCCGAGGTGATGCGCGACTTCGCCCAGTTCGCGCGCACCGGCGACGAGAAGCGCGAGCGCCTCGACCTGAAGGCGATTCTCAGCGCCGCCGAGCGCATGCTCGCGCCGATGCTCTCGAGGAAGGGCGCCTACGCGAGCACCCTCGGCGAGCTGCCGCCCATCGAGGCCGACGCGGGCCGGCTCGAGCAGGTGTTCGTGAACCTGCTCATGAACGCCGTGCAGGCCCTGCCCGAGGGCAGAGAGGGCAACCGCATCGAGGTGAAGGGGTCGACGCTGCCCGACGGCCGCGCGTGCGTCGAGATCAAGGACAACGGCGTCGGCATCACCAGCGACAACCTGCGCCGCATCTTCGACCCGTTCTTCACCACGAAGCCGGTCGGGGTCGGCACGGGCCTCGGCCTCACGGTGTGCCACAACATCGTGTCGAGCTACGGCGGCGAGATCGAGGTCGACAGCGTCTCGGGGCACGGCTGCACCATGCGCGTGCTGCTGCCGCCCGCGTACACGATGACGCCGGTGCCATTCGAGAAGGCGCGCACGAAGGTGATGATCGTCGACGACGAGCCTCACCTCGCGAACACGCTGCGCATGCTGCTCGCCGACCGGCACGACGTCACGGCGACGACCCAGAGCGAGCAGGCGGTGCGGCTGTTGATCGACGGGGCTCCGGTCGACGTGATCGTGTGCGACCTCATGATGCCCGAGCCGAACGGCATCGAGGTCTTTCGCCGCGTGACCGAGCGGAGGCCCGAGCTCAAAGCGCGCTTCATCTTCATGACCGGCGGCGCGTACACCGGCGCGACCGAGCGCTTTCTCGAGTCGAACGGCGCGCCGCTCGTGCTGAAGCCGTTCAACCCGGTCGAGGTCGAGAAGCTGATCGCGCGGGTGGCGAGCCAGCTCAGCGCCGCGTGACGCGCAGCTCGGCGAGATACGCGTAGGTGTTCTTCTCGGCGGTCTCGTTCCACACCCGCACCCTCGACACGCCAGTGGGCAGCTCGCAGCGCCACTGCGGCCTCGCGTCGCTCCGCACGCCGCACTGCTCGTCGTCGTTGCCCACCGTCACCATGAGCCGGCGCTTCTGCGGGTTCAAGAGCTCGAGCTCGAGCGCTCCCGAGACCTCGACGGTCGAGCGGTCGGGCGTCACGAGCGTCAGGCCCTCACGCGCGAACCCGGGGCGCGCCATCGGCTGCCGCAGAAAGTCGCCGCGGCCCAGCGGCGTCGCGAGCAGCTGCCACCGGCCATCGAAGGGCAGGTGATCGAAGACGGCGATGGACGGGGGGATGAACAGATAGTCGGTGCGGTAGACGTCGCCGCCGCCCGTCGGGTCGTCCCACGTCGCGTCGATGAGGTACCACTTGCCGCCGATGTCGACCGCGTTCCACGCGTGCTTCGACGGAGCCGCTCCGCCGTCGGGCTCGCGCACGTCGCCGTGCAGGTACGCGATGGTATCGCCCGTCTCGCGGCCGAGCGCGACGAGCAGCCGCGCGTAGCCCTCGCACACACCCTTGCGCGCCGCGAATACGCTCTCGGCGTCTTGCGGCGGGCGCACGGCGCCGGGCTGAATCGCAGCCAGGTCGTAGTGCAGGCGCGTCACGACCCAGTCGTGCAGGCCCTTCACGCGGCGAAAGGGGTCGGGCTCCTCGCGGCGGAAGTACGCAGCGACCGAGCGGATGCTGGCCTCGTCGGTGGGGGTCATGCGCGCGAGGCTCGGCAGCGGCTCGTTCTTCCACGGCCAGCGCGTCTCGCCGACGACGTACGACGAGCCGACGAGCCAGTCGGGCACCGGGTCGGGCTGCGGCTCGGGGTCGCGCAGCCGAGACCGCTCGCGCCCGAGCGGGTCGGGCTCGGGCTCCGGCTCGGGCTCGCCGAGCTTCGGCTTCTCGACCGCGACGGGCTCTGGCGGCTGCCGCTTCCACGCCGAGGTGCCCGCGATCCACCTGCGCGCGGTCGGGGCGCCGAGCCGCGTCGACTCTTCGAGCGGCTTCACGCTCTCGGGCACGGGGCCCACGTCGCCCTCCCTCACGTACGGGTTCTGGTTCGAGAGCTCGTAGAGCCACTCGAGGCCCGTCGCCGCAGCGTGCAGGTCCTGCCGCATCGCCTCGGCCCAGCTCTCGCGCCTGCCGTCGAGGAACCAATCGCCGCGCATGGCGAGCGCGGGGAAGGCCTGCTTCGGGAACCACACCGCCAGCACCGCGAGGAACACGAGGTTCAACGCGAGGGTGCGCAGGACGATGCGGCCGAGCGGCGTGAGCGCGCGCTTCGGGGGCGCTCCGAACTGCTTGCGGCGCTTGACGCGCTCGGCGAACGCCCGGGTCGCGCGCAGCTCCCACAGCACGGGCAGCACGGGGAACAGCAGCGCGCCGGCGACGAGCGCGATCTCGACCGGGCCCCCGTTGAACGAGACGAGCGACGACGCGAGCCAGACGCCGAGCACCGGCGTCAGCACCGCGATGGTGAGATACAGCAGACCCCCGAGGAGCTTCATCGTCTTGCACACCACTCATGACCACGGGGTCAGGCGAAGGCAAGCGCGGTCTGTCGTGCCGCGGCGCACGCGAGATGAACGCAACGGCCCCGCATTCAGGTCGAGCCAACGGCGAGGTAAGAGCGCGGCGGTGCTGACCCTCCTCGTCCCCGCGCTGCTCGCGGCCGCTCCGGCCCAGACGAAGCCCGTCGTCTCGGTGCTGTACTTCGAGAACCGCACGACCGACCCGTCGCTGCAGGTGCTGCAGAAGGGCATGGCCGAGATGATCATCACCGACCTCGTCGCGTGGGACGGGGTCACGGTCGTCGAGCGCAGCCGGCTCGACGCCGTGCTCGGCGAGCTGAAGCTCCAGCAGACGAAGGCCTTCGACCCCGGCACCGCGGTGAAGGTCGGCAAGCTCATCGGCGCGCAGTACGCCATCACCGGCTCGCTGTTTCTGCAGGGCGACCAGCTGCGCATCGACGCCGCCGTCGTCGGCATCGAGCGCGGCGAAGCGGTCGCGTCGGCGAGCGCGACCGACTCGAAGGAGAAGGTGTTCGACCTCGAGCAGCGGCTCGTCGACCAGCTCGTCAACGCCATCGACGTGAAGCTCAAGGGCGGCTCGGGGCGCGCGAAGGCGAAGGTGCCGAGCTTCGACGCGCTGGTCGCGTACTCGAGGGCGATCGACCTGTCGGACCAGGGCAAGCACGACGAGGCCTCGAAGGCGATGTCGGCGCTGGTCTCGAGGTCGCCGACCTTCGCGATGGCGCGCGAGAAGAAGCAGGCGCTGCTCGAGAGGCTCAAGCAGTACGAAGAGCAGAAGAAAGATCTCATCAGCGCCGCCGTGCTCGAGGTGGGCAAGCGCGCCGACGCCGAGCTCGGCAAGCCGCTGGCGTCGAAGAGCGGCCAGGCCAGGTCGACGCACCTCTTGTGGCGCGTGCTGAAGGGCCGGTTCCTGATGCGGGTGCTGAAGCAGAGCCTCACCTGGCGAAACCGCAGCACGCGCATCATCAAGCTGGGCGAAGAGGCACGCGCGCGCGGCGTCATGCAGCAGTACGTCGACAACCAGCGCGCGTACCTCTCGGAGCTGGAGCAGGTGCTGAAGGTCGAGCGCTCGCCGTCGGCCGACCTCACGAAGCTGGGGCTGTTCGAGCTCGTGCGCGACTCGGGCCTCGACCCCGACAACCGCATCACGTTCGACCCCGAGTGGGACGCGCGCTGGCTCACCGAGTTCGTCGTCGAAGGCCGCGCGAACGACGGCGAGCGCTTCGAGGTCGCTCCCCCGCTCGGAGCGCTCGACCCCAAGCTGCAGGAGCAGCTGCTCGACGACGAGGCGAAGGAGCTGCAGCGCGCCGAGGACGCGCTCAAGCGCGCGAAGCCCGACGACAAGCAGCGCCTCGAGTGGGTGCTCGTGCAGGGGCTGCAGGAGCGCGGCGAGCGCATGCTCTTCCTGCGGCGCGACGACGACGCGGCCCAGGCGTACCAGCGCCTCCTCGACGTCGTGCCGATGCACGAGCGCGCGAAGTACGCCGAAGAGCAGATTCAGAAGATCATCGGCGCGAAGCACGACTCCGATCGCGACCGGCGCGAGGAGGCCGAGCGGGCGCTGAAGGGCCAGTGCGACGACCTCTCGGCGAGCAACGAGATCAGCTACCGGCTGCGCCGGGCGGGGCTCGACGGCATCGATGCGCTCACGCGCGACCTCGAGGCCGCGTGCCTCGGCCGCCCGGGCCTCGCGAGCAAGTGGAGCAGCTACTACCGCTCGGCCGCGCGCACGTTCGCCGAGGCCGAAGACTGCGCTCGGGCGCGGCGCTACTACCTGAAGAGCTACACGTTCGGCTCCGACGGCAACCGCAGCTTCGAGTACCTCGCGAAGAACGAGCCGTGGTGCAGCTATGGCTTCGACGAGAGCACCTTCCCCACGAAGGTGCGCGTGTACGCCGGCGCTCGGCGCGACAGCTACGACCACGAGGTCGGGAAGCTCAGCGACGCCGTCGAAGAGCTCTTCACCTACGAGCTGTTCGCGCGCGGAGTCGCCGTCGAGACCGGCGGCACGCACTCGGGTGAGACGGGGCACTTCGGCGTGCAGATGGCCTGGGCTGGCCCCGAGCTGCAGGTCGACATCGAGGTCATGCGCTGGGAGCGCACCGCGACCAGCAGCCGCGGCACCTACGAGACGATCGCGCGTACCACGTCGCGCTCGGGGCGCATCGCGCTCGACGAGCTCTTCAAGCCCTACGCCCCCGAGGTGAAGCCCGGCAACGAGCTCGGCCCCTACAAGGCGTCGACCGAGCTGTCGGTGGCGACGCTCGTCGACTACGCGGAGGCGCTGAAGCTGTTCAACGGCCGCAAGTGGGCCGAGGCGAAGGCCGCGTTCGACGCGCTGCTCTCGAAGGAGCCCGGCCTCACCGCCGCGAAGTGGCGCAGCGTGATGGCCGCCGAGCAGCTCGCGAAGAAGCGGTAGCTGCGGGGGAAAAAAGGGGGCGGGAAAAAGGGGACAGGCTACTTTTCCGGCTGCGCCCGTCGACTCTCGCCGCAGCGGCCTCGCGGAAAAGTAGCCTGTCCCCCTTTTTTCCCTTTTTCCCCCGCCCCTTTTCCTACTCGAGGCGCTCGAGCACGAGCGGCCTGGGAGCCGGCCGCTCGGGGCCGATGCGGTAGGCCGCCGCGACGCGCGCCTTCACCGCGTCGAGCTTCGCCGCGTCGTTGTAGTGCACGGTGACGAGCGGCTCGCCCGGCGCCACGGCGTCGCCGACCTTCTTCTCGAGCACGAAGCCGACCGCGGGGTCGATGACGCTGTCGGTGCGCTCGCGCCCGGCGCCGAGCGCCATCGCGGCGAGGCCGACCGCCTCGGAGTCGATGGCCTGAACGAAGCCCGACGTGCTCACCGCGACGGGCGAGGTGTGCTTCGCGCGCGGCAGCTTCGAGAGGTCGGCGATCGCCGACGGGTCGCCGCCTTGCGCCTTCACGAGCTCGTGCAGCTTCCGCTCGGCCGAGCCGTCTTTGATCGACTGGAAGAGCGTGTGCCGCGCCTCTTTCGCGTCGGCCGCCCTGCCCGCGAGCACGAGCATCTCGGCCGTCAGCGCGAGCGTGACCTCGGTGTAGTCGGCGGGCGCGTTGCCGCGCAGCATCTCGACCGCCTCGATCACCTCGAGCGCGTTGCCGACGGTGCGGCCGAGCGGCTGCTCCATGTCGGTGAGCAGCGCGACGACCTTCTTCCCCATCTCGCGGCCGATCGCGATCATGGTGCGCGCGAGCGTGCGCGCGTCTTCCACCCGCTTCATGAACGCGCCGCTGCCGACCTTCACGTCGAGCACGAGCGCGTCGATGCCCTCGGCGAGCTTCTTGCTCATGATGCTCGACGCGATCAGCGGAATGCAGTCGACCGTCGCGGTCACGTCGCGCAGCGCGTAGAGCTTCTTGTCGGCCGGGGCGAGCGTCGCGGTCTGACCGATGAGGCACGCGCCGACCTCGCGCACCAGGCGCCGGTACTCGGACACCGGCAGGTCGACCTTGAACCCGGGAATCGACTCGAGCTTGTCGAGCGTGCCGCCGGTGTGACCCAGGCCACGGCCGCTGATCATCGGCACGGGCACCCGGCATGCGGCGGCGAGCGGGGCGAGCGAGAGCGAGACCTTGTCGCCGACTCCGCCCGTCGAGTGCTTGTCGACCTTGACGCCGGGCGTGTCGGACAGGTCGAGCACCTCGCCCGAGAACAGCATCGCCTTCGCCCACGCGCCGAGCTCGGCGTCGTCGAGGCCGCGAAAGAAGACGGCCATGAGCATCGCGCTCATCTGGTAGTCGGGCACCGAGCCCTTCGTGTAGCCGTCGATGAACGCGGCGATGTCCTGGGCGGGGAGCTTCTGCCCGTCACGCTTCGCTTTGATGAGCTCGTACGGCCGCACTTTGGCGTCTCACCGTAGTTCAAGCCTGGAGTATGTCGAGCCCATGCACCGCTCATTCGTCCTGTGCCTCGTGGTCGCCGCAGTTGGCTGCAAGAAGCCCGACGAGAAGCAGGTGGCGGCGACGAAGCACCCCGAGAAGGCCGCCGCGAAGTCGATTCAGGTCGGGCTGGTCACCGATCTGGGCGGCCGCGGCGACCAGTCGTTCAACGACTCGGCGCTGCGCGGCCTCGAGCTGTGGGCCGCGGGCGTGAAGCTCGTGAACGGCAACTACGTGCCGGCCGAGCCGAAAGACGTCGAGGCCTCGATTCCCGCCGACCTGAAGGGCGTCGTCGTGCCGCTGCAGGTGAAGCCGCTCGTGCTGCAGAGCAAGGCCCAGGAGGACTACCAGCCGAACCTGCAGCTGCTGGTCGACAAGGGCTGCGACCTCAACGTGGGCGTCGGCTTCATGCTCGAGAACGCGGTCGAGGCCGCGGCGAAAGAGAACCCGAAGGCGCACTTCCTGCTGATCGACAGCCCGGTGCTCGACGAGAACGGCAACCCGAGCTCGCTGCCGAACGTGCGCACGATGGTGTTCCGCGAAGAAGAGGGCAGCTTCCTCGTCGGCGCCCTCGCGGGAATGCTCGCGAAAGAGAAGGTCGGCTTCGTGGGCGGCATGGAGATTCCGCTCATCAAGAAGTTCGAGGCGGGGTTTCGCGCCGGCGTGAAGACGGTGAACCCGAAGATGCAGGTGCTGGTCAGCTACACGGGCAGCTTCGACAAGGTCGCGGCAGGCAAGCAGGTGGGGCAGGACTTCATGGCGAAGGGCGTCGAGATCGTGTTCCAGGCGGCGGGCAGCGACGGCCTCGGCGTGATCCAGGCCGTCAAAGAGGCGCACTCGGCCGGCAAGCGGGTCTTCGCGATCGGCGTCGACTCCGACCAGTACCACGTGGCGCCCGACGTCGTGCTCACGTCGATGGTGAAGCGCGTCGACCTCGCCGTCTACTTCGCCGCGAAGGACCTGGTGAACGGCAACTTCATCGCGGCCGACGGCATGATGGGGCTCAAAGAGAACGGGGTGACGTTCTCGCCGATTCGGCTCGAGCTCGAGGGAAAGGACTTCGCGCTGCACACGGTCGAGAAGCTGCGCAAGCTGATCGTCGACGGCAAGTTCCGGGTGCCGGCGAACGTCGGCGACCTCGACGCGTTCACGCCGCCGGCGATCGAACAATGACCTCCCTCTCCCCCGTAGGGGAGAGGGCCGGGGTGAGGGGGCCGTTGAGCGAAAGCAGAAGCGCGAACCGCTCAAGCCGAAGCAGCCGCCACCGACGCCGAGAGCCCGAGGCTCTTCATCAAGCGAGCGGCCGCATCGGGCTGCTTGGGGTCGATGCCCTCGGTCTTCATCTTCTTCGCGAGGAACCCGGCGACGAGCGCCTTCGGCACCTTCTCGCCGGGCTTCACGCCGTGCTTCTTCAAGAACGCCCGAAACGCGGGGTCGTTCTCGAGCGCCTTCGTGAGCCCGTCGCCGGCCATCGACATGAACTGCTCGAGGAACCAGAGCGAGAACCTGTCGATGTCGAGGCCGTAGCGCTGAGCCTCTGAGGCGAGCGCAGGCGACGGAGCGAGCGAGCCCATCGGCTCTGCCGCAGGCGCAGAAGGCGCAGCCGCAGGAGCCGCGCTGGCCGGAGCCGCCGCGCCGCCGCTGCTCGACACGCCGCCCCCGGTCGAGGCGCTCGGAGCGGGCGCGCCGCTCTTCGCGTCCTTCCCGCCGAACACGTTCAGGCCACGCTGGTAGTAGCCCTCGCCGATCTGCGAGCCGCCGTACTCGTAGCCGCCGAACTTCTCGAGCACGCCCTGCGCGTTCGCGATGCGGGCCCCGTTGTTGGGGATGCCGGCGCGCTCGTAGCCCTCTTCGAAGGCGACGGCCGCCTCGGAGGCGCTCGAGGCCTGCTTCAGCGAAGCGAGGGCCGCGCTCTCGGAGCCGTTCAGCTCCTGCCACATGTAGTCGAGCTGCACGCCGAGGTCGTAGGGGCTCTCGCCCTGCTTCTGCGCGAGCTCTTCGACGCCGCTCCACCGCTCGCCGACGCTCCACTGGGCGATGCCGCGCCCCGGGCCGCCGCCGGTCTGGTGCGAGCCCGGGTCGACGCCGGACTCCTGCATCAGGTTGCCGACGATGCCGGCGGCCTGCTCGGGCGTGAGGCCCTTCTTCACGAAGTACGCGAACGCCTCTTCCTCGTTGCTCTGCGGCGTGCGCGTGCCGGCGTTCAGCTGCGCGGGCGTGAGCTCGATGTCGAGCGACTTCGCGAGGCGGGTCAGGTCGCCCTTCTGCGCGACCGAGCCGAGGCCATCGGTCTTCCACGTGCGCGCCGAGTCGACGATGAACTGCAATGCGTCGGGGCTCGACAGCTGATCGGTGCCGGCGGCGATCATCGCGGTGAACGCCGCGGCCTGCTTCGGCGTCTTCACCTTCGCCGCCGTCATCGCGTCGCGCAGCACGGGCGCGAGCTCCTTCGCCGTCGCGTCCGACACGTCCGGCATGATCTTCCGCAGCGCGGCGGGCCTCAGCGCGTCTTCGACGCTCGGCGCGGCGCCGGTCGCTCCGGTCGGGGCGTAGACACCGAGCACGTAGTCGTTGCCCTTCGGGAAGTTCTGCGGGCCCCCGTAGCCCATCTCGCCGTCGTTGTAGAACTTGCCGTCGCCGCCGGCGATGACGATGTCGCCCGCCGTCGGGTGGCTCGTGCCGGGCGTGCCCGCGCGCACCACGATGATGCTGCCCTTCGGCGCGTCGTACGGGTTGTCGATGTCGAGCCGCTGCAGGCCCGCCGCCTTCAGGTGCTCGGGGCTCTCGTTCAGATGGTCCGCGAAGTCGTGCGCCTCGGGCATGCGCGGCACCTGCGAGCCGGGGAAGCCGCCCGCCTCGAGAATGTCCTGCACCGCGCCGAGGCAGTAGCCGCCGGGAGACTGACCTCCGCTGTGCGCGGCCGCGGCCTCGGCCATGCGGTTCATGAGCTGGCGCGCCTTCGCCGCGGCGCCGCTGTTGCCGTCGAGCGCCTTCGGGCTCAGCGCCTGCAGCGCCGCGCGCGCGCCGCGCACGTCGGTGATGACCGGCGCGCGCAGATCGGTGCGCTCGGCGGCAAGCCCTCGCGCGAGCACGAACCTCCGCCCCCCCGAGAAGACCTCGCGCTGGTTCGGCGGCGTCGCCGGCTGCTTCTTCTGCGCCGCGGCGCGCGCGGCGGCTTCACGGCGCTGCTGCTCGCGAAGCTGCTCGAGGCGACGGCGCTGCTCTTCTGCGGCACGGGCCTGGGCGGCCTGGGTATCGATGGCGGTCATCGATCAGGTTCTCTCGCGCGCCGAGGAGAAGTTGCCGCTAACTTATTGTATTCACTGTAACTTCTAGTTTACAGGCGGCATGAAGACGCCGCCGTCCAGCGACCAGACCTCCGTCCACTTCTTCGGCGGCTGGTCCTCTTCGATGACCTGCTCGCACTTGATGAACGCGCGCTGCTTCGCGGGCTGGAACTCGACCTTGTAGGTCGACCGGTTCGGCGGGTCGACGAGGCCGCTCTTCTCGAGCGCGACGTACGGCCTCCCGTTCGCGTAGCCGACCCAGTAGTCGGCGAAGTCGGCGCACGCTTCGACGTGCGTGTCGAGGTGCACGAGCGGCAGGCCGGCGGCGCCCTTCTTCAGCGCGTCGGCCCAGACGTTGCCGCCCTTCATCGAGAGGTACGCGCCGCCCGACGGGCCGAGGTCGATGAAGGTCTCGGTCTTGTCTTTCGGCTCGAAGAAGCGAACGCGAATCTGGAAGTCGTTCGTGAACGCGACGGTCGCGAGCTCGGGCTCGCCGTCTTGATCGAAGTCGTCTTCGAAGCGCGCGCTCGTCAGCGCGTCGCCGAAGACGTAGCCGCCGCGGCCCTCGCTCGCGACCCGGTACCAGCGATCGGCGCGGCCCTCGACGATCACCGGCTCGGGCGTCATCACCTGCAGCACCTTCACCGGCCAGCCGAAGCGCAGCTCGAACGTGACCGGGGCCTCGGGGTCGGGCCGCTCGCGCAGCTTCGCTCCCTGCGTGGCCACCCAGACGCGCGGCTGTTTCGACCAGTCGCTGACCTCGTGCGTCTTCTGAGACTCGTGAAAGCCGTAGACGATCGGCGTGGCAGCAAGGACACCGGCGAGCAGGAGCGCAGCCATGGCCGACATCAAAGCACGGCACGTGCCGTGCTTTTGGGCGCGCGCACCATGGCGCTCGACGAGGCGAATGCGTTGGTGAAGGTGCTGCTCGACGAAGAGACCGCGCCCGACCGCCGCGCGAAGCTCGTGGCCCTGCAGCTCGCGCTCGGGTGGCCGCACGCGCTCGAGGTCGAGCCCGAGCACCTCGCCGAGCTGCGAGCCCACCAGCTCGACGCGGTCCGCGCGAGTGTCTGGCTCGGAGCGGCCAGCGCGCTCGCGTTCGTCTGGTGCGCCGGAGGCGTCGCCTTCTGGTCGTGGCTCACGTACGGCGACGAGACGCTCGCCGTCGTCCTGGCGGCGTTCGTCATCGGCCTCGCACAGGCGGCCTTCGGCCTCGTTCAGGCGACGGTTCGAGACGCCAACCGCGCGGTCGTGCGCGGCCTCGCGTGGCTGTGGCCGCTCGGCCCCTTCTTCGTGATCGCGGCGGGCATCGGCTTCGGGCAGGCGGCCTTCTGGGCCGGAGTGCTCTGCGCCGCTCCATCGATGCTCGTATCTCTCGCGGCCTCGCGGGTCGCACGCCATACTGCCGCGCGCTGATCTCACTGCGCCACATCACGAAGCGCTTCGGCGCTGCCGTCGCGCTCGACGACGTGTCGCTCGACCTCGCGCCCGGCGAGCGGGTGGGCCTCGTCGGCGAGAACGGCGCCGGCAAGTCGTCGCTGATGAACGTGCTGTACGGCCTGTACCACCAGGACTCGGGCGAGCTTCAGTTCGACGGCAGGCCCGTGCGCATTCGCACGCCGCAAGACGCGATCGAACGCGGCGTCGGCATGGTGCACCAGCACTTCACGCTCGTGCCGAACCTCACGGTCGCCGAGAACGTGGTGCTCGGCGACGAGCCCACGCGCGGAGGCCTGCTCGACATGGACGCCGCCGTGCGCACCGTCGACGAGACCTGCAAGCGCCTCGGCTTCTCGCTCGACGCACGCGCCCGCGTCGATCGGCTCACCGTCGGCTCGCAGCAGAAGGTCGAGATCGTGAAGGCCCTCAGGCGCGGCGCGAAGACGATCATTCTCGACGAGCCGACGGCCGTGCTCACGCCCCAAGAGACCGACGACCTCTTTCGCATCACGCGCCAGCTCTCGGACGGCGGCGCCACCGTCGTGCTCATCACGCACAAGCTCAAAGACGTGCTCGCCTTCGCGACCCGCATCGCCGTCATGCGCCGCGGCAAGAAGGTCGCCGAGGTGAAGCCCGCCGAGACGTCGCCCGAGCAGCTCGCCGAGCAGATGGTCGGTGAAGGCTCGGTCCCTCTCCCCTACGAGGGGAGAGGGAGCTCCCTTTCTCTCGCTCGAGAACGTCAGCGCGGCCGGCCTGTACGACGTCAGCCTCGACGTCCGCGCCGGCGAGATCCTCGGAGTCGCCGGCGTCGACGGCAACGGCCAGCGCGAGCTCGCCGAGGTCGTCACCGGCCTGAGGCCCCTCACGAAGGGCGCGCTCAAGCTCGGCGCGACGAACTGGCGGCAGCTCACTCCGGCGCAGGCGCGCGCGTGCGGGGTCGCGCACATCCCCGAAGACCGGCTGCACCGCGCGATCGTCGGCGACATGACGGTCGAAGAGAACGTCGCCCTCGGCCGGCAGCACCTCGCCCCGTTCGCGCGCGGCATCTTCATCGACTTCGCAGGGCGGCGCGCCCGCACCGCCGCGCTGCTCGAGGCGAACGACGTACGCCCTCGCGACGCCCTCGCGCGCGCCGGCAGCCTCTCGGGCGGCAACCAGCAGAAGCTCGTCGTCGGCCGCGAGCTCGACGCGAAGCCGAAGCTGCTCGTCGTCGTTCAGCCGACGCGCGGGCTCGACATCGCGGCGGTCAACGCCGTGCGCGCGAAGCTGCGCGCCGAGGCCCAGGCTGGCTGCGCCGTGCTGCTCGTCTCGCTCGATCTCGAAGAGGTGCTGGCGCTCGCCGACCGCGTCGTCGTCATGTTCGAGGGCCGCGTGAACGGCACCTTCGCGCGCGCCGAGTGCGACGAGCGCGAGCTCGGCCGCCGCATGCTCGGAGCCCAGCTCTGATGCGCCGCGCCCTGCCCTCGGCGCTCTCGGTGCTCGCCGCGCTGCTGGTCTCGTTCATCGCGTGCGCCTTCACGCTCGGCGATCTCGGCCAGGCCGCGAGCGCCTACCTCGCGATGCTCCAGGGCGCCGTCGGCGACTGGCCGCGCTTCTTCGAGACCGGCAACCCCGCCACCGTGCTGCGGCCCATCGGCGAGGCGGGCACGAAGGCGGCGCTGCTCACCCTCACCGGCCTCTCGGTCGCCGTCGCGTTTCGCGTCGGCCTCTTCAACATCGGAGCCCAGGGGCAGATGGTCGTCGGCGCGCTCGCCGCCGCGTTCATCGGAGCGCACCTGCAGCTGCCCTCGGCCCTGCACGTCACCGCCGCGCTCCTCGGCGCCGCGCTGCTCGGCTGCGTCTGGGCGCTGCTCGCGACCGCGCTCAAGCTCTGGCGCGGCGTGCACGAGGTCATCTCGACCATCATGCTCAACTGGGTCGCGGTCTCGCTCGTCGAGAACTGGCTCGTGGTGGGCCCGCTGCGCGCCACGGCGAGCGGCACGAACTCGCTGTCGGGCACCGCGCAGATTCACCACACGGCCGAGCTGCCGCGCATCGTCCCCGACTACTCGCGGCTCAACATCGGCTTCTTCATCGCCGTCGGCCTCGCGCTGCTCATCACGGTGTGGATGCAGCGCACGAAGGCGGGCTTCGAGGCCCGCGCGGTCGGGCTCGCTCCGAAGGCCGCCGAGGCCGCCGGAGTGCCCGTCGGGCGCCGCATCTTCGAAGCGATGGCCGTCAGCGGCGCGCTCGCGGGCCTCGCCGGCGGCGTGCTCATCTGCGGCACCGAGCTCAAGTACCCCGCGACGCTCGCCTCGCCGTACGGGTTCGACGGCATCGCGATCGCGCTCATCGGCCAGAGCCACCCGCTCGGCGCGCTCGGCACCGCGCTCGTCTTCGGAGCGCTGCGCGCCGGCGGCACGCACATGCAGCTGTTCGGCGTGCACAAGAGCTTCCCCGAGCTTATCCAGGGCCTCGCGCTGCTGCTCGTCGCCGCGAAGCTCTTCTGGGAACGCCTCGTCGTCCGGCGCGCGCCGACGAAGCCGAGCCTGGAAGGCGGGGCGCGCTGATGCTCCAGCTGCTCGACGCGCTCGTGACCAGCACGCTCGAGGCGGCTCCGGCGCTCGTGTTCGCGGCGCTCGGGGCCGTGCTTTCCGAGCGGGCTGGCGTCGTGAACGTCGGGGTCGAGGGCATGATGCGCGCCGGGGCGTTCGTCGCCGCCGTCGCAGCGCTCGTGATGCCGACGCCCGCCGGAGTGCTCATGGGCATGCTCGCCGGCGCCGCCCTCGCGGCGCTGCACGCGTGGCTCTGCATCCGCTGGCGGGCCGACCAGGTCGTGAGCGGCATGGCGATCAACCTCGTGATGCTCGCGCTCGGCACGTTCGTGCTCGAGGCGCGCTTCTCGCCGAACGGAACTCCGTCGATCACCCAGCTCGACCGCTACCTCGTCGGCGTGCCGTTCATCGGAGGGCTCACGGCGCTGACGTGGCTCGCGGTGCTCGCGCCGTTCGCGCTGCACGCCGTCATCCAGCGCACGCGCTTCGGGCTGCGGCTGCGCGCCGCCGGCGAGAAGCCGCAAGCGGTAGCGGCGATGGGCGTCTCGGTGTCGCGCCTGCGCTTCGTCGCGGTCGTCTGCGGCGGCCTGCTCGCGGGCCTCGGCGGTGCCTCGCTCAGCGTCGCGACGCTCGACCGCTTCGAGCACCACATGCCTGCCGGCCTCGGCTTCATGGCGGTCGCAGCGATGGTGTTCGGCCGGTGGACTCCGCGGGGGGCCGCGGGCGCCGCGCTGTTCTTCTCGTTCGGCAACGCGCTGCGCATCGGGTTGACGTCGTCGGCGCCCGGCGTGCTCGAGGTGGTGCCACAGGGCTTCCTGCTCGCGCTGCCGTACCTGCTCACGCTCGTGCTGCTCGCCGCCCAAAGAAAAGGCGCGGGCCAGGCGCCGGCGGCGCTCGGCACGCCCTACGACCCAGAGCTGCGCTGATGAAGAGTCCCCTCTCCCCTCGTAGGGGAGAGGGACAGGGTGAGGGGCCGCCGGCCGTGCTGCCACCGCCAGCCCGCAGCAGCGCCCCGCAGACGAACACGCGCTGTCAGCGGGACCTCACGGCGCGCGAAACAGACCGTCGCCGAAGTTGTGCCGGGCGGCGACACACCAGACGCTGACCGAGTCGAGATCGTCGAGCGTCTTGCCCGCAGGCAGCCGCATGTCGAGCGTGACGTTCTCGTACGGCCGGCCCGGCCGGTAGAGCTGGCCGCCGATCGGAAAGCCGTGCGTGAAGTCTCGCGCGATCGCCCCGTAGAGCCGCACGTCGATGCCGTTGCCGTCGTAGTGGAAGTTCGTGAGCGTCACGGTGCAGTCGTCGGTGAACGTCGCGCGCCCGCTGACGCCGTGGGCGTAGGTCGCGAGGTCTGCGTACCAGCCGAGCTTCGCGTGCGTCTTCGCGCAGCCGCTGCCGCTTCCGCCGGGCGTCGTGTCACCGGGCATGTAGAGGCCGCCATCGGGCACCTCGGCCGCCGTCACGAACGCGACGAGGTCGCGCAGCTCGCCGTCGCTGAGCCGGTCGGCCGACCAGAACGGCATGCGGCCGCCGCGGGTGCGAACGCGCTTGGCGATGTAGTCGGGCTGCAGCTTTGCTCCGGCGAGGTTCGGGCCGCGCGGACCTCCGCGGCCGTCGAGGCCGTGACACTCGGAGCAGCTCACGTTGAACAGAGCCTCGCCGCGCGCCGCGTCTCCGCCGGTCAAGTCCGCCGGGGGCTCCACGAGCTCGAAGCCGACGGCGGGCGCGGCGGCCGCCGGCGCCTGAGCGTCGAGGAACCGCTTCAGCGCGACGTACCGGGCGTCGGCGGCCGTCCACGCCGAGGCGCCCATCCACTCGGTCACGCACGTGTTCACCGCGTCGAGGAACGTGGCGGCCTCGCCGTTCTTCCACGACGGCCGCCGCGTCGCGTCGCCGAGCGGGTGCCCGGCGCGGCGCAGCTCGTCGGGCTCTGCCAGCGCGTGGCACGTCGAGCACGAGAACGTGTTGCCGTCTTCCAGCGGCTGGCGAAACACCTGCTCGCCGTCGACGGGCGCCTGGCCGCACGCGACCGTCAGGCAAATCATCGCGGCGAGCAGGCGCACGCCCGTACTACGCGCGGCCCGGCAGACGGTTACATCAATCGAGCTTCACCGCCACCGACGTCGGCAGCGCCGTGCCGGGCAGGTTGTTCGAGCTCACGCGCATGCGCACCTCGGGCTTGTTGCAGAGCGGCACGAGCTCGTGCATCGACGGCTGCAGGTAGTACAGCGACCGCCGCAGCCGGTACGCGTCCGAGACCGGCAGCGACGACGCGTTCACCGTGCACGTGCTCGTCCACTGCGCGAGCACGGGCGAGTCGCGCAGGTGATCGTGAACCGTCACGTAGACCTCGCGCACACCGGGGTCGCCCCACCGCACCTCGAGGCGCGTGCCCGGGACGCGCTCCTCGTGCAGCAGCGACATCGTGCCCGCAGGGCCCCAGGCCTCGACGTCGACCTTCGCGCCACGCAGACGATCGCGGAAGACGACCTCGAGCGTGCACGCCCCTTCAGCGGGCACCAGCGTGAAGCGCGTCAGCCCCGGCGTGTAGTGCGAGCCCGCGAGGAAGACGCCGGGGTGATGGTCGACCACCTCGACCGGCTGGTCTGTGCGGAACTGCGGCACCCCCTCTGGCGCCGCGAGCGCCGGAGCGTTCGCCGGCAGCGTCACCTGCTTCCACCCCGGCGACGCGTCCTTCGGCACGAAGCACGCCGGGTCTGCGGCCAGCAGCATCGCCACGAAGAGCGGGCTCACGACGCCTGCTCCTTCTTCGCGAACATCGCGGCGAGGCGGCTCGCGCCGACCAGCACCCCGCCGCCGATCGCCAGCGCGACGATGCGCAGCAGGCCGTCGTCATGGCCGACGTCGTAGAGCAGCATCTTCACGAGCGACGTGCCGAGCACGAGGTAGCCCGCAGTGCGAATCTCGCTCGCCGCCTTCTTGCCGCCCATCACCACCATCGCCGTGCCCGAGATGAGCCAGCCGAGCGTCAAGAGCGCGCGCCGCGCGACGAAGCCCTGCAGCGAGGTGTCGCTCGCGTCGAACACGAAGAAGTACAGCGCGAAGCTGCCGGCGAGGCCGGTCGCGGCGGTCGTGAGCCACGTCAGCGTGCGGTGCGCCTGCGGCACGAGCTGCTGGCGGTGCATCACCAGCGTCATCACCACCGACGCGACGAACGTGATGCCGAGGCCCACGAGCAGCACGGGCTCACGGTTCGCGGCGTACCACGTGCCGTTGACGAGCCCCGCGAGCGAGATGACCGCGGGCCCGACGCCCGGCAGCTGCTTGCGGTGGGCGAGCCACGCGACTGCGCCAGCGAGCGCCGCCGCGGCGACGGCGAGCACTTCGCTCGCGAGGTGCAGCTCCTGCCAGGTGAAGAAGCCGGCGAGCGCGAGCAGCAGCGCTCCGCCGATCGCGAGCACGCCCGGCTCGCTGGGCTTCGGGGAGACTTCTTTTCGTTCGGCTGACATCACGGTCATTGAACTGCCTCCTTGTTGAATGGAGACAGTGTGGCGACCGGCCGTGGCGCTACCTGGGAGCCGCCGAGGACTGTTCGGGGACAGGGTGTGGCAACTGCGTGGCTGTCTTCTCGTAGGGTCGCGCCCTGGCCACTGCGGCGATCGCCTCTTTGCGGGACGCTGCGCGTCCCACTACGGTGACCTGGTCGCTCCGGAGGGCACAACCACGCGGAACGTGGCGCCCTCGCCCTCGACGGGCGCCAGCAGCTCGACCGAGCCGCCGTGCGCCTCGGCCACCGTCTTCACGATCGCCAGGCCCAGGCCCGTGCCCCGCTCGACGCCGTCGGGCCGCGCGGTGAAGAAGCGCTCGAACACCTTCGCGCGGTTTCCTTCGGAGACTCCGGGCCCGAAGTCGGTGACGTCGGTGACGACGCGCCCCGCTTCGCGCCGCACGCGCAGCCGCACGCGCCGCGTCGCCGACGGCTGCACGCGCGCGTTGTCGACGAGGTTGCGCAGCATGCTGGCCCACGCCTCGGCCGCGACGCTCACGGGGCCCGGCGGCGCCGCGCCTGCGTCGAGCTCGAAGCTCCACCCGGCGTGCTGCGGGTCTGACCGGTACGCGTCGAGCAGCGCGTCGAGCCACGGCGCGTAGTCGAGCGTGTCGCGCGGCGCGTTCACGAGCGAGCTCTCGAGCCGCACGAGGCCGAGCAGCGCGTCGGTGGTGCGCCGCAGGCGGTCGACCGCGGCGGTGATGACCTCGGCGTTCGGGCCGCGCTCCGACGCCGCGTAGATGGTCGCGAGCGGGTTCTTGAACTCGTGGGCGATGTCGGCGGCGAGATCGACGGTCTGCTGCCGACGCTGCTCGAGCGAGCGCGTGAGCCCGTCGAAGGCGCGCGTGAGCTGGCCGACCTCGTCGCGGCGGGCCACGAGCTCGGGCTCGGCGATCTCGCGCGCCGGGTACGCCAGCGCGCGCGCGGTGAGGCGCTCGAGCGGCTTCACCAGCCACCGCGCGAGCAGCAGCGCTGCGACCAGCGTGAACGCGAGCTGGTAGAGCACGAGCTTCACGAGCTGGCGCCGCGCGAGGAACAGCTGCCGAATGCCGCGGTGCGTGGCCTTGGTCGCGAGCAGCACCGAGCCGTCGGGCAGCGCCTGCGCGTAGCTCACGATCATCGTCTGGCCCGACTCGCTCGGCCGCGCCGCCCACGCCGGCGTGCCGCGCCGCGCCGCCTCGAGCTCTTCGCGCCCGTCGAGCGGAGCGTCGATCTTCGGCAGCGCCTCGAACGGCGTGCCCGCTCCGACGAGCGAGACGAGCCGCTCGACGAGCCCGCCGAAGCCCGAGTTCGAGACCGCGCTCTCGGCCGTGCCGCTGTCGAAGACGCCGCCGGCGTCGATGTGCCGCAGCCACACACCCTCGCGAGCGCCGAGCGCAGGCCACTCGGCCGTCGGCGCGGCGGCGGCGACCGCGGCCACGCGCGCGAGCTCGCTCTCGTACGACGAGATGATCGCGCGCTCGTAGAGCCAACCGATGCCGAGCAGCACGAACGGCAGCAGCACGAGAACGAGCGCGGCGGCGGCGATCGCGACCCGCGCCGATCTCATTTGCGCAGCCGATAGCCGACGCCGATGACGGTCTCGATCTGATCGAAGCCTTCGTCGACCGCTCGCACCTTCGCGCGAATGCGCTTGATGAACGTGTCGATGGTGCGCTCGGTGATGACGGCGTCGCCACCGCGCGCGAGGTCGATGAGCCGGTCGCGCGAGAGCACGAAGCCGGGCTGCCGGGCGAGGGCCGAGAGCACGAGCAGCTCTGAGCGCGTGAGCGTCACGGCGTTGCCCTTCCAGACCACCTCGAAACGGCCGAGGTCGACGCGCAATTCCCCCGCGGTGAGCACCTCGCCGGCGGCGGCGGCGGGCTGCGCTGGCTGCAGGCGACGGCCGATCGCGCGAATTCGCGAGACCAGCTCGCGCACGCTGAAGGGCTTGCCGAGGTAGTCGTCGGCGCCCAGGTCGAGGCCCGTGATGCGATCGATCTCTTCGGCGCGCGAGGTGAGGAAGATGATGGGCACCGTCGACGTCTTGCGAATGCGGCGGCAGACGTCGAGGCCGTCGAGCTCGGGCATCAGCACGTCGAGCAGCACGAGGTCGAACGTGCCGGCCGAGAACGTCGCGAGCCCCGCCTTGCCGTCGTGCGCCTGGGTGACCTCGAACCCCTCTTCCGTCAGCGCGGCGGCGACGACGCCGGCGAGCGCGCGATCGTCGTCGACGAGCAGCACACGCTTCATGTCGAGTCCCCTCTCCCCTCGTAGGGGAGAGGGACAGGGTGAGGGGCGTGAGGCTTCGGCGCTCGCTCGACCCGCGGGCGCTGGATGACCGCACTCACAGGTACTTGCTCAACAGCGTGCGCCCGGCGGTCTCGACCGTCAGGTTCCCCTTCTCGCCCGCCTTGAGCTCGCCCTTCGCGTTGTCGAGCACGCCGCGGGCCTCGCCGTTGATGATCTTCTCGATCTTCACGTCGACCTTCTTGCCGCCGACCTCGAGCGACGCCTTCTGCCCCTCCGAGATCGCCTCGCCTTTGGCGGCCGTCATCTTCACCGTCATCGACTTCGTGTCGTCGAGCACGCAGACCGCGGCGCCCACCTTCACCTCGTCGCCCGCCTTCACCTTCAGCTCACGCACGAACCCCGCGACCGGCGCGTTGAACGGAGCCGCCTCGGTCTGCCCCTTCGCCGCGTCGCGCTCGGCGATCGCCTTGTCGAGCTCGGCCTTCACGTCGCCGCCCGCCGATGCCTGCGCCGCCTCGAACGCCTTCTGCGCCTTCGCGACCGCGCCCTCTGCCTTCTTCACCTTCTTCTCGAGCTTCGCGATCGCGGGCTTCTTGCCCTTCGCCTTCGCCTTCTCGAGGTCGGCCTGGTCGTCCTTCAGCGCCTCTTGCGCCTTCTCGAGCTTCTTCCGCGCCTCGCCCGCCTTCTTCCCCGCCGGCGATTTCTCGTTCTTCTTCTGCAGCTCGGCGACCTTCTTCTCGGCCTCGGCCAGCCGCTTCTTCGCCGACTCCGAGTCGTACGTGAAGATCTGCGCCCCGGCCTCGACCCAGTCGCCGTCTTTCACCGCGACCGCCGCCACGACGCCCTCGCGCGCCACCTCGACGCTCAGCGAGTTCTTCGCCTGAAGCTCGTACGTGCCCTTCACGCTGTACGGCAGCGGGTACAGCGCCGCCGCCGCCCCCGCGCCCGCGAGCATCAGCACGAACAGCACCAGCAGCACCTTGCCGATGCCGCCGCCCTTCTTCTGCGGAACCTCGAGCGCCTCCGAGACCGGCTGCTCTGCCGAGGGGTCGCTGACCGCCGGCACGTCCGACAGCGACGCGAGCCGCTGGTTCGCCGCGTCTTGCGCCTTCTGGTTCTCCTGGCTCTGCCGCTCGCCCTCTTCGAACCACGTGCGCTCGACCACCGCGAACACGTCGGTGAACGTCGGCAGCTTCTTGCCCGCCGCCGGAGCCTTCAGCCGCTCGTCGACCCACTGCATCAGGCCCTTCACGTCGGCGTTGTCCGGAGCGTCTTTCGCGAGCGCCGTCAGGTGCTCCTTCGCCGACATCAGCTCGTTGCTGCGCGCCTCTTTGAGGGCCGTCTGGTAGCGCGCGCGAATCTCTTCGCTCCACTCGCGGCGCTCGCCCCACGTCGTCGGCGCCTCCACGGCCGCGTCGAGCGGGTGCGAGAGGAAGCCCAGCGACCGCAGCTTCTTCACGAAGCCCGACAGGCCCTCGATCGAGATGGGCAGCCCGATCGCCGACGCCGCGTCGACCACCTCGCCCGCCGTGCGCTGACCGTTCAGCATGCGCGCGATCGACAGCTCGAAGCCGCGAAACGCCATCGACTTGCCGCTCACCGGGTCGGCGACCGTCACGAGCTTCTCGCCCGCGCCCTGCACCGGGTCCGCGAGCTTGAGATCCGCCCGAAACGCGGGGACGACGTCCTCGGGAGCGAGCAGATCGGCCATGAACCGGAGCCGACTCTACCGCCCGAAATCAGGGAGGGCGAGAAGTGGGCGTAGCCGTGAGGCGTACGACGCGCTTCGAGCCCGACCCGTGGAACTCAGAAGCGCCAGCCTACGCCCAGCTTCCCGTCGAACGTGAAGGCCGCCCCGATGGTGTTCCGCGTCCAGATCGACGGGCCCATGCGCAGGTCGAACCACACCGCCAGCGCGCTCGTGAGGAAGTACTCGGCCCCGGCGCCCATCAGAATCGGCACCACCAGGCTCGAGTTCTGGCCGAACAGAATCCAGATCGGCAGCTCGAGCGTCACGCCCACGTTCAGCGCGCTCGTCGCCACGATGCCGAGCGTCGCCGAGAGCGGCATCGCGAAGCCCACCTGCGTGCCCAGGTACTTCTCGAAGTAGAACAGCACGCCCGGAGCGAACGACGCCCCCGCGTTCAGCTTCCCGTTGTCGTAGAACTTGTAGCGCGCCACGCCCTGGAGCTTCACGCCCGGCAACAGCGCGCCGCCGGGGCACACGATGACGTGGCACGCGACCTGGCCCTCGAGGCCGTAGTTGAACGAGAAGCGCGCTCCGACGTCGAGCGACTGCGTGATGCCGCGCATGAACTGGGCGTGCAGGCCGGGGAAGCCGAGGCCGCCCTCGATGACGTTCGCGCCCTGGCCGACGGTGCGGGCGGTCACGACGCTCCACATCTGGCCGGTGGTCGACGCGGTCGCCGCCGCGCCCGACGCCTTCGCGGTCGTGGTCGTGCTCGGCTCGCCGTTCACCGTCACGCCGTCGACCGAGACGGGGGCGTCGTCGGTCTTCTCGGCGGCGGCGAGCAGCAGCACGACGACGAGCGCCGTCATCAGGCGCCTCCCTTGGGCAGCCCGCGGGCGTACGCGAGCTCGAGGCACGCCTGCTCGAGCGCGAGCAGCCGCTTCTCGCCGCGCTCGCGCGCCGCCGCGATCGCCTCACCGGCGCCGACCGCTTCCTTCAGCTCGAAGTAGATCTTGATCTTGGGCTCCGTGCCCGACGGCCTCAGCGTCACCCGAGACCCGCCGTCGAGCTCGTAGGCCACCACGTCGGCTTTCGGCAGCGTGCCGACGCCGGCCTGATAGTCGAGCGCCGCGGTCACGCCGAGCTCGCCGATGCGCGCCGGAGGCTGCTTGCGAAAGCCCTCCATGATGCCGCGAATCGTGGCCGCGCCCGACGTGCCCGGGAACGTGAAGTTCGCCTGCTTCGCGAGGAACAGCCCGTGCGCGCGCTGCACCTCTTCGAGGTAGCCGAACAGCGTGAGCCCGCGCGACTTGCACCAGGCCGCCAGGTCCGCCACCACGAGCGCGCTGCCGACGCCGTCTTTATCGCGCGCGACGGTGCCCACCGTGTAGCCGAGCGCCTCTTCGTAGCCGAACACGAACTGGTAGCCCTCGGGCTCGAGCTCGAGCGCGCGGTTCGCGATCCACTTGAAGCCCGTGAGGCACTGCTCGTACCGGGCGCCCTTCGCCGCGGCGATGGCCTTGAGCTGCGCCGACGACACGATGGTCGTGATGACGAGCGGCTTCGACGCCCGCGTGTGCTGCAACAGGTAGGCGCCGAGCAGCACGCCGACCTCGTTGCCGGTCAGCATCTTCAAGCGGCCCGACGCGTCGCGCGCCATCGCCGCCAGCCGGTCGGCGTCGGGGTCATTCGCGAGCACGAGGTCGGCCTTCACGCGCTCGGCGAGCGCGGTCGACAGATCCATCGCGCCCTTCTCTTCCGGGTTGGGGAAGCGCACCGTCGGGAACGCGCCGTCGGGCTGCTGCTGCTCGGCCACCACGTGCACCTTCGCGAAGCCGCCCTCGCGCAGGCACGCCTCGACGAACCGGCCGCCGACGCCGTGCATCGCCGAGTAGACGACGGTGAGGTCTTCGGGCTTGCCGTGCACGCGCAGCTTCGCGATCGCGTCGAGGTACGCCCGCTCGATCGCCTGCGGCACGTTGCGCCACAGGCCCTTCGCGCGCGCCTCGGCCTCGGGCATCAGCTTCACCGCTTTCGCCGGCTCGACCGCGTCGATCGCCGCCGCGATGCCCTTGTCATGCGGGGGGATGATCTGCGCCCCGTTGCCCCAGTACACCTTGAAGCCGTTGTACTCGGGCGGGTTGTGGCTCGCCGTCACCATCGCCGCCGCCGCCGCGTTCAGCTGCAGCGTCGCGAACGCGATGAGCGGAGTCGGCCCCACCTCGGGGAAGTACAGCGCGGGGATGCCCTCGGCGCACAGCACCGCCGCGGCGTCGGCCGCGAGCTCGGCGCTCATGCGGCGGCCGTCGCGGCCCACCACCACGCCGCGCTTCACGACGTCGGGCACGTGCTGCTTCAGGTAGCGCGCGAGGCCCGCGGTCGTGCGGCGCACCACCGCGCGGTTCATGCGGTTCGGCCCGCCGCCGAGCACGCCGCGCAGGCCGGCGGTGCCGAACTCGAGGCGCGCTCCGAATCGGTCTTCCAGCTCTTTCGTGTCGTTCTTCGCGAGGAGCGCGCGGACCTCTTCCGCAGTCGCGGGATCGGGATCCTGCTCGGCCCAGCTCGCGGCGGCTTTCGACAGCTCGGCGGAGTTCATGGCGGCTTTCGCAAGTAACACGGCCCCGCCGGCCAGGCACAAAAGAAGCGTCAGACCTCGAGGTCGTCGTCCGCGCCCGCCTGCTGGTACCGCGGCCGATACTTCGCCTGGTACTCGGGCAGCTTCATCGCCATGTTGATGTCGGCGACCATCTTCTGGCTCCAGAACGCGCCGAGGTTGCTCCAGTCGCTCGCGTCCATGTTGAACACCTTCTTCAACATCGCGTTGACGTCTTTGCCCGCGACGGCCCAGCACTCCTGCGCGGTCATGATCTCGACGTAGCGCTCGAACGAGACGGGCTCCTTCGCCGCCTTGATGTCCTTGTGCGAGCCGTCGAGCCCGCCGGCCTTCGCCCCCGCCTTCGCGCCGGCCGCGAACTGGCCGCTCGACGCCTGCGAGTAGAACTTGCCGTACTCGGTCGCGAACGCCGCCGTCGCCATCGGGTCCGACGCGTCGGACATTCGGCCCATGAAGACGCCGTCGACCTTCGCCCACTTCGCCTCGTCCATGCCGTACTCGGCGAGCAGCTTGGGGAAGTCGTCGGGCGACGTCAGCTTGCTGCGCCGCACCTGCACCGTCGCGTAGACCTCGAGCGAGATGCCGTCGACCGGGTCCATCAGGCCGGGCTTGCCCGCCGCGGCCTTCTTCATCTGCTCCTTCTGGAAGTCCATCGCGACGTCGATGGCGGCCTGGGCGCGGGCCATGCCCTTCGCCTTGATCTTCTCGTAGTCCGCCTTCATGCCGACGAAGTAGTCGCGCATCGAGTAGCGCTTGGCGTCCGACAGCTTCACGCCGAGCTTCTTCGCCTCTTTCGCGAGCGCCGCGTCGTCGAGGCCGAGCAGGCGATCCATCTCGGCGAACGCGGGGTCGTCGACCCGGCTGAACGGCTCGAGCGTCTCGAGCGGCCCCAGCCCGCTCGTGCGGTACGCCGCCGCTGCACGCCGCTGCGCGCCGTCGGCGATGAAGTTGAGGTCGACCCACCCGCTGTCGGCGCTCGCCCCGTAGCAGAGCCACGGCTCCAGGTCGCCCGGCTCGAGGTCCGGCCAGTCGAAGTCGGCGCCCTTCGCCTTCGTGTAGTCGTACTTCGCCCGGCCGCCCTGCTTGTTCGCGATTCCCTGCTCGATCGCCCGCTGCCCCTGCGGCGACTTGTCCTGCTCGCTGAACACGTGCGACGTCGGCCCCTCGATCGCCTTGCGAATGCGCCGGTCGCGCTCCGACTCGCCGGGCCGTGCGTCTTCGTCATCGCCCGAGTCTTCGTCATCGCCCGAGTCTTCGTCGTCGCCGGAATCGTCATCGACCTCGTCGACGTCTTCGTCGGCCGCCGCCTCGACGTCTTCTTCGGCCGCGGCCTCGACGTCCTGCTCCTCTTCCTCTGCGGCCTCCTCGGCCTCGGCTTCATCGGCCACGGGCGCGGGCGCCGCCGCCTTCTCGAACGTCTTCTCGGCGAGCGCCGCGGCGTCGCCGAGCTTCTTCTTGAACATGTCGCCGAAGCCCATCAGTCGTCGCCCTCCATGAAGTCGGTCAGGTTGCGCCGCGTCGGAGTCGCGGAGGCCTTCTTGTCCTTCTTCCCCTGGCAGTCGACGCAGAGGTCGGCCCACGGCATCGCCTTCATGCGCCCGAGTGGGATCTCGTCGCCGCAGTCGGTGCAGTTGCCGTAGTCGTCGGGGTCGTCTTCGAGCCGCGCCTGGGCGGCGCGCACCTTCCTCAAGAGAATCGCGTCGCTCTTGTTGCGACTGCTCGCGATCGCCTGGTGCATCTCGTTGAGCGGCTGGTCGTCTTCGTCGGCGCGCTCGTCTTCTGCGGCGTTCGGCTCGATCTTGAGCGCCGTCTTACCTTCGAGCTTCTTCTCCAGCTCCGCGAGCTGTTTCGCGATGGCCTTGCGCTGGGCTGCGTTCATGGCCCGCGAAAGCTAATACTTTGCGTCGGATTTCGCTCCAGTCACGATCGCGACGCTCGCCGAGGCGCCGATGCGATTCGCGCCCGCGGCGATCATCTTCAGCGCGTCGTCGGTCGAGCGCACGCCGCCGCTCGCCTTCACGCCGACATCGTCGCCGACGATGCGCCGCATCAGCGCCACGTCTTCGGCCGTCGCGCCGCCTCCGGCGAAGCCGGTCGACGTCTTCACGAACGCCGCGCCCGCCGCCTTCGACAGCACGCAACCGATGATCTTCTCTTCGAGCGAGAGCTGGCTCGTCTCGAGAATCACCTTCACCGGCACTGGCCGCGCCGCCTCGATGACCATCGCGAGGTCCTTGATCACCAGCGAGTAGTCGCGGGCCTTGAGCGCGCCGATGTTGATCACCGTGTCGATCTCTTTCGCGCCGCAGCGAATCGCCTCGCGCGTCTCGAACGCCTTCGCCGACGGCAGCGCCGCGCCGAGGGGAAAGCCGACCACCGCGATCGGCACGACCTTCGAGCCCGACAGCACCCGCGCCGCCGTGCCGATGTTCGAGCTGTTCACGCAGACCGTGGCGAAGCCGTACTTGCGCGCCTCTTCGCAGAGCTTCACGACCTCTTCGCGCGTCGCGTCTGCTTTGAGCAGGGTGTGATCGATGTACGGCGCGATGTCGGCGCTCGTGCGAATGCGATCGGGCGAGATTCGCGCTGCGCCGTCTTTCACCGCACTCACCGTCGCGCAGCTGTTCACATTCGGACAGCTGAAGCACGACTCGGAGCATTCTGCTCCACCGCCCTCGCGCTTCTGTCCTGATCCCGGAGAGCTTGTTCCCGGAGAGCCTGATCCCGGGGAGGCCGTGCACGGCTCCTGCGTGCCCGCGCGGAGCGCGTCCAACCTGCGGCGGACACGTGAGGCAATCTCATCGACGAGTTCAGCCGTTTCATCGGCCATGGGCCTTTGGCTTCTACCAAAGCCGTGCTATGCGCGCGCCCGAAAAGTTTCCCGCACAAGGACACCGAAAAAGCCATGAAGATCTCGCGTTTCACTTCGCTCTTCGCCCTGCTCGCACCCGCCTGGGCGTTCGCCTCGGAGGCGAACCTCGTTCTGCCGAAGCTGGAGTCGCAGAAGTTCCTCGGCGACTCGATCGACGGCAAGACGCTGCTGATCATCGGCATCGTCGTCTCGGCCATCGGCCTCGTCTTCAGCTTCGTGCAGTTCAACAGCCTGAAGAACCTGCCCGTGCACAAGTCGATGCGCGACATCTCAGAGCTGATCTACGAGACCTGCAAGACGTACCTCGTCACGCAGGGCAAGTTCATCCTCTTCCTCGAGCTCTTCATCGGCGCGGTGATCATCGCGTACTTCGGTCTGTTCGATCACCCGACCGGCGAGGCCGCCCAGGTGCCCAGCGCCGTGCGCGTGATCATCATCGTCGCGTTCTCGCTCATCGGCATCGCCGGCAGCTACGGCGTCGCCTGGTTCGGCATCCGCGTGAACACGTTCGCGAACAGCCGCGCCGCCTTCGGCTCGCTCCGCGGCAAGCCGTTTCCCACCTACGACATTCCGCTCAAGGCCGGCATGAGCATCGGCATGATGCTGATCTCGGTCGAGCTGATCCTGATGCTCGCGATCCTCTGCTTCGTGCCGGGCTACCTCGCGGGCCCCTGCTTCATCGGCTTCGCGATCGGTGAGTCGCTCGGCGCCTCGGCGCTCCGCATCGCCGGCGGCATCTTCACCAAGATCGCCGACATCGGCTCCGACCTGATGAAGATCGTCTTCAAGATCAAGGAAGACGACGCCCGCAACCCCGGCGTCATCGCCGACTGCACGGGCGACAACGCCGGCGACTCGGTCGGCCCGTCGGCCGACGGCTTCGAGACCTACGGCGTCACCGGCGTCGCGCTCATCACCTTCATCCTCCTCGCGGCTCCGACCGATCAGATCAAGGTCATGCTGCTCGTGTGGATCTTCGCGATGCGCGTCGCGATGGTCGTGACCAGCTTCGTCTCGTACGCCATCAACAACGTCATTCAGAAGGGCAAGTACGGCAACGCCGACAAGATGAACTTCGAGCACCCGCTGACCCAGCTCGTCATCTTGACCTCGATCGTCTCGGTCATCGTCACCTTCGTGATGTCGAAGTTCCTCATCCCCGAGATCGCCGGCGACAGCTCGATGTGGTGGCGCCTCTCGCTCATCATCACGTGCGGCACCGCGGCCGGCGCGATCATCCCCGAGCTCGTGAAGGTCTTCACCTCGACCGAGTCGCGCCACGTGCGCGAGGTCGTCACCGCGTCGAAAGAAGGCGGCCCGTCGCTCAACATCATCTCGGGCCTCGTCGCCGGTAACTTCTCGGCCTACTGGATGGGCATCGTCATCGCCGGCCTGATGGGCCTGTCGTACTACGTGACCCAGCTGGACAACGGCGTGCTCGGCCGCCTGCTCTTCGGCGTGACCCAGGGCGGCATCGACCCGGCGCCCGTGTTCGCGTTCGGCCTCGTCGCGTTCGGCTTCCTCGGCATGGGGCCCGTCACCATCGCGGTCGACTCGTACGGCCCCGTCACCGACAACGCGCAGTCGGTCTACGAGCTCTCGCTCATCGAGCAGGTCCCGAACGTCAAGGAAGAGATCAAGAAGGAGTTCGGCTTCGAGCCCAACTTCGAGAAGGCCAAGATGTTCCTCGAAGAGAACGACGGCGCCGGCAACACGTTCAAGGCCACCGCCAAGCCCGTGCTCATCGGCACCGCCGTCGTCGGCGCGACCACGATGATCTTCTCGATCCTCTTCTCGCTCACCGATCGCCTCAAGCCCGTGCTGCTCACGAACCTCTCGCTCGTCAACGCGCCCTTCCTGCTCGGCATGATCATGGGCGGCGCGATGATCTACTGGTTCACCGGCGCCTCGATGCAGGCCGTCTCGACCGGCGCCTACCGCGCCGTCGAGTTCATCAAGAAGAACATCAAGCTCGAGGGCGTCGAGAAGGCGAGCGTCACCGACTCGAAGAAGGTCGTCGAGATCTGCACCATCTACGCGCAGAAGGGCATGCGGAACATCTTCTTCGCGATCTTCTTCGGCACGCTCGGCTTCGCGTTCTTCGAGCCCGCGTTCTTCATCGGCTACCTCATCGGCATCGCGCTCTTCGGCCTCTTCCAGGCCGTGTTCATGGCGAACGCCGGCGGCGCATGGGACAACGCCAAGAAGCTCGTCGAGACCGAGCTGCACGCCAAGGGCACCGAGCTGCACGCCGCCAGCGTCGTCGGCGACACCGTCGGCGACCCCTTCAAGGACACCTCGTCGGTCGCGCTCAACCCCGTCATCAAGTTCACCACCCTGTTCGGCCTGCTCGCCGTCGAGCTCGCGGTCGCGCTGGGCGGCAAGGGCCCCAACGGCTGGTTCGTCGCCACGCCCCTGACGCTCGGCCTCGCCGCGCTGTTCTTCCTCGTGTCGATGTTCTTCGCGTACCAGTCGTTCTACGGCATGCGCATCGAAGGCGGCGTCAAGGGCGAGGGCGACGCCAAGCCGCTCGAGGGTGCGGGCGCCGCGAAGACCGCGGCGTAGTCGTCAGAAGCCGTTCACGCTCACGTCCACGCCCGACGTCGATGACGACGTCAACGTGGGCGTGCTCGTGGGCCAGAGCTAGAGACGTCGGCGTAGACGAAACGAGGCCGGAGCCAGCGCGCAATGTCTTCCTCCGGCATGTCGATCATCCGCCTGACGTTCCTCGGCACGTCCGCCGCGGCCCCGACGCTCCATCGCAACGTCTCGGGGCTCGCGTTCAAGGCCGACACCGACCTGCTGCTCTTCGACTGCGGCGAGGGCAGCCAGCGGCAGATGATTCGCTTCGGCACCGGCTTCGCGGTCGACGCCGTCTTCTTCACTCACTTTCACGCCGACCACTACCTCGGCATCATCGGCTTCCTCCGCACGCTGGGCATGGGCGGCCGCGAGCAGAAGCTCGTGCTCCACGGCCCGCCTCCGGCCGCGCGCCTGCTCGACCAGGCCATTCACCTCGGCGTCGAGCGCCTCTCGTTTCCCGTCGAGGTCGTCGAGCTGAAGGGCGGCGAGACGCTCGACCGCGGCTCCTACGTCGTGAAGGCCGTGCGCGTCGACCACCGCGTGAACGCGCTCGGCTACGTCGTCGAAGAGAAGACGCGCCCCGGCCGCTTCGACCCCGAGAAGGCCCGCGCCCTCGGCGTGCCGCCCGGCCCCATGTTCGGCCGCCTGCAGCGCGGCGAAGCGCTCAAGCTCGACGACGGCACCGAGGTGAAGCCCGAGCAGGTGATGGGCGGCTCCCGCCCGGGCCGCAAGGTCGTGCTCTCGGGCGACACCCGCCCCTGCCCCGCCCTCATCGCCGCCTCGGCCGACGCCGACCTCCTCGTGCACGAGGCCACCTTCAGCGACGACGAGCAGGAGCGCGCCCTCGAGACCCGCCACTCGACCGCCCGCGAGGCCGGCCGCGTCGCCCGCGACTCGAAGTCGCGCCGCCTCGTCCTCACCCACCTCTCGTCGCGCCACGACGTCGACACCGCCCCGCTGCTCCAGCAGGCGCGCGCCGAGTTCAGCGGGCCCACCGAGGTCGCCTACGACGGCCTCACCGTCGAGCTGGCCGTGCGCGAGTAGGTGTTTCCTTGCGGTCGCGCACCCCGCAGCGGAATGATTCCCGCCCATGAGCCAGCGCCGCCTTGTCGTGCTCGCGTTGTCCAGCCTGGCGACGTGCTCGCCGCCGGCCGAGATGACGACCGCCTCGCTGTCGATGTCGGCGCGGCCCACGCGCATCGATGACCGCGGCGAGAAGGCGACGCTCACCGTCACCGCGCTCACCGCCGACGGCAAGCCGGGCAGCGGCACCGTGTCGCTCAGCACCCCTTCGGGCACGCTCTCATCGACCTCGATCGGGCTCGATGCCGCCGGCAAGGCCACCGTCGACTTCTCGTGTGACGGCCGCACCCAGACCGGCTGCGTCGGCAGCATCAACATCGACGCCGCGTGGAACAGCCTCACCGCCCGCACCCGGGTCACCGTCGGCGCTCTCTCCGACGGCGGCGCTGGCGGCGCAGGCTCGGCCGGCGGCAGCGGCACCGCCGGGGGCGCAGGTACCGCGGGCGGAACCGGCAGGGCCGGCGGCGCAGGCACCGCGGGCGGCAGCGGCTCCGCCGGAGGCAGCGGCTCGGCTGGAGGCAGCGGCGGCGACGGCGGCGTCGACGCGGGCCCAGTCTACGTCGACGCGGGGTTCACGCTTGACGCCGGTGCCGTCTACCTCTTCGGGGTCCTCACCACCACGCCCGACGCCTCGACGTTCGCCGTCGCCGAGCCCTCGAACGCCGCGAGCCCGTGGGTCGGCTTTCGCGCGGGGCTCGACGCGAAGAGCGCGCTCATCCGCCCCGACGGCAAGGTGATGTACCTCGACACGGTGACGCACCGGCTGCTGCTCATGGAGCCTGACGACTACGACCTCGTGGGTGCCGGCTCAGCGTACCCGTCGGACCCGGGAATGAACGACGTCACGGTGCCCACGCCGATGTGCGCTGCCGGCACCTTGAGCGCGTTCTGGGTGCGACCGAGCGGGTCGCTCGTGTACCGGTGCGGCGCGGCCTCTCACTACGAGAACGGCGCCGTCATCACCGAGTACCAGGGGTTCCAGCTCCTCGCGGTCGGCGCCGGCAAGAGCGCGCTCGCGCGCGACGGCACGAACGAGACGGTGATCGACGCGGCCGGCATGGGCCAGACGATCATGGGCCTGAGCGTCAGCCTGGCGCCGCTGGTCGGCCGCGAGCGCGCGGTCAGGGTCATGGGCCAGGGCTTCTGGTTCAGCCTGGGCCAGGGCGCGACCGGCGACCCGCCATGCGACGTCTGGGAGGTCAGCGTCGCGGGGGCCGCCGCCCGGCTCGACGAGCTCGTCTCGCTCCCGATGCAGCTGACCGAGAGCGCGCCGTGCTCGGGCCGCTTCGACTCCGAGGGCCTGTTCTGGAGCATCGCGCGCGACGGCATCAACGACGTCGTCGTCACGCGGCCCATGGCGTCGGGCTCGCCCGCGACCCTCTACACCGAGGCCGGCGCGACGCCGTCGAACTTCACCACCGCCCCGCCCTCGGTCTTCACGTTCGTCGAGCCCTCGTCGAGCCTGGTCACCGGGCCCTGAGCCTCGAACGGTTTTCTTGCCCTGCGCCTTCGGAGCGGCGCAAGATCCGCCGGGCGATGCGACCCGTCTGGCTCTTCCTCATCGGCCTCGTGGCCGCCGCCGGCGCCTGCAAGCGAGCGAAGCCATCGAACGAGTACACCGAGGCCGCGGGGCTTCACTCGACGCTCGTCGCCCGCCTGGGAGACGCAGCCTATGCCGACGACGAGATGAGCCGCGTCGAAGGCCTGCTCGACAAGGTCCCCGCCGACTCGACCGACGCCGCCGCAGCGGCCGAGCTCAAGCGCCTCATCGGCTCGGAGCGCAAGCGCATCGAAGACGAGCGGCTCGCCCACGAGCGCGAAATGGAGTCTCTGCTCGACGCTCCCACCACCACCGATTCGCCGCGCGCGGTCGACCCGCCCCCTGAGGCGCCGACCGCCGACACCGACGCGGGCTCGTCGTACCTCGAGCTGACGCCGGGCATGAGCGTCGACGATCTCAAGAAGGTCTCGGGCGACTGCTTCGCGTCGACCGGACCCATCAAGCTCCGCAGGCCCGACAAGACCGAAGTCGACGGCGAGCTCTTCGAGCGGCGCGACACGGGCACCTGTCGAGAGCGGTTCGAGCACTACGCCGGCCGCGTGCTCGTGTTCCGCGACGGCAAGCTCGCCGCCAACTACGACAAGGCCGAGGTGCGCAACGAGCCCGGAGCAAAGCCGCAGGTGCCGACCGCGCCGCCGCCCGGCACGCCCGCGCCGGGAGCGGGGACACCTGCGGCTCCCGCACCTCAGCCGTTCTACCCGGGAGCCCCGGTGCCCGGAGCTGCGCCGGTGTCGCCCGGCGAGAACACAGGCGCTCCCCCGACGTCGCCCGGCGATCAGACCGGCCCGGCTCCCGCGCCATGAGCGAGCGCTCGCTGTGGGTGCTCCTCGCGCTGTGTGTCGCCGGCTTCGCGGCGCTGCTCTGGTCGCGGCCGCACGCGCCCGCACCTCCGGGCATCGTCGAGCTTCGCGCGCTCGACAAGACGGGCAAGCTCACTCGCCCGCTGACGGCTCCGCCCACGCTGCGGCGCGACGAGGCGCTCGACTTTCACGTGCAGGTGGCTGAGCCCGGCTACGTCTACGTCTTCCGCAAGGCGGGCGAGAAGGCGTGGCTCGAGTGGGGGCCCGGCATTCGGCCCTCGCGGCTCGAGCCCGGAGTGTGGGCGCCCGAGTGGGAGGACGAGCGCGTGCAGGGCCTGCGCTTCGTCGAAGGCGAGGCGCTGATCTACGTGCTGGCGTCGCTGCACCCGGTGCCGGGGATCGAGAGCTGGTCCTCGAAGGACCTGGAGCAGCCCGAGCACCGCTGCCCGCTCTGCTCGGTCGTGACGCTGCCCGTGAAGATCACTGCGCCCGCGCCGGCCGACGCCGGTCAGTAGAGGAGCTCGACGCCCATGAACCGAAAGCACGCCGCGGCCATTCTCGCGCTCTGCCTCTTCATCGGCTGCCCACAGGCCGCCGACCCTCCGTCGCTCTCGGTCTCGGCGCGCCCCGCCGCGATCGACGACCTCGGGCAGGCGGCCGAGCTCACGGTCACCGCCGTCGACGGCCGTGGCCAGCCCGGCAAGGGCCCCGTCAAGGTCACCTCGCTCGCCGGCTCGCTCACCGCCGGCGAGACCGTGCAGCTCGACGGCAGCGGGAAGGCGACGGCGAACTTCTCGTGCGGGGTCGCTTCCGACGCGGCGTGCACCGGCCGCGTGCGCATCGTCGCCGAGTGGACGAGCGCCGACGGCACCGCCACGGCCGAGACGCGCGTCAACGTCGGAGCGATGGCGGGCGGCGCAGGCGGCGGCAACGGTGCGGGCGGAGGCGCCGGCGCGGCCGGCGGGTCAGCCCGGGCAGGCGGCACCGGCTCGACCGCGGGCGGCAGCAGCGGCGGCGGCTCGGCGACGGCTGGCGGAGCCGGCACCGGCGGAGGCAGCGCGACCGCCGGAGGCGCAGGCGCCGACGCCGGAGCGCTCTTCGTCGGTGACGCGGGCGAGGTGTACCTCATCGGCCGCTTGACCGAGACGCAAGGCGCCGTCCGACTCGTGGCGCGCGTGACCTCGCCCAATCAGCCGTTCGTCGGCTTCAACGACATCGGCTTCGACCCGACCAAGGTCATGCTCGGGCCCGACGGCCGCCTCTTCTACGTCGACGCGTTCACGCACGAGCTCAAGGCGTTCGTCGTCGACGCGTGGCAACGGGCCGGCGCGGTGTGGGCGTACCCGGCCGATGCGGGCGCGAACGACGTCGTGGTCCCGACGCCGATGTGCACCTCGGGCAACTTCGTCAGCGACTTCTGGGTGAGACCCGACACCGGCGCCGTCGTCTACAAGTGCGGCACCGCCATGAGCTACTACGAGGGCTCCACCGAGCTCACGGCGCTTGCAGGCCTCAGCCTCATCGCGATGGGCCACGGCGGAGCGGCGCTCGCGCGCATGGGCACCACGGCCGTCACGGTCGACACCGCGGGGGTGCAGCACAACGTCATGGGGCTCACCGCGCCGATCTCGCAGACGCGCTACGAGGTCCGCGCGACGCCGACCGGCTTTGTGGCGGCGCTCGCGCAGTCGACGACGCCGAACAACTGCGAGTCGTGGAGCATCAGCAACGGCGGCATCGCGATGATGACGGGCGCCTTCGCGGCGCTGCCCGGCTCGGTGACGGCGCAGTTCGGGTGCGGCCTCGAGACGGGCCGCCTCGACGGCTCGGGCGCTCTGTACTCGGTGGCGCAGACGGGGCTGAGCCACGTCATCTACCGCCGGCCGGTCGGGGCGAGCGCCGTGTTGATCTACAGCGAGACGAACGGCTTTCTGCCGAACCTCAGCACCACGCCGCCGACGACCTTCACGTTCTTCCATACCTCGTGCGCGATCGTGAGCGGGCCGTAGCGGGCGACGCGAAGGTCTGTCCTTTCATCACCTCGCATGTTTTTCCCGAAGCCGCTCGGCAGATCCCCGCAAACTTTGAAGCTGTACGCGAATGTCCCCAGGCATCTCATTGAAACTGCTGTGAGCACCGTCGGGCGTCGAACGCACGGCGCTTGCAGTACGGCGCTCGCACCCTTTCGCGGAGCAACCATGTACGCCAGGCGCGCACTACTCGTGGTGACGGCGGTGATCTCGGGGCAGGCCTTCGCGCAGGCGGGCTCCGAGTTCGCCCGTCTGCCGAACGACCCCAAGGTGCTCATCATCTTCGACAACACGCCGTCGATGGTGGGCCTGCCGGATCAGGTCACGAGCCTCGACTGCGGCCGGTACGACGACTTCTGGTCGAACCCCGACGGCGGCGCCTACGTGCCAGCCGAGGTGCCTTCGCCTCCCGGCTTCTCGGTGCCGGAGTTCCCGATGGCGAACTACACGTACCCCGGCACGGGGGCCCCTGGCGCATGTGACACCTCGCCCAGCGGGGCCGACCACAAGCGATGCCGCAACAAGCTCTGCATCGGCAAGAGCGTCATGTACGACGCGCTCGACGGCGTCGCGAGCAACGTCGAGCTGGCGCTCGGCACCTACTACCAGTACCTGCGCAAGATCGAGTTCGCCTCGGGCGGCAACCTGAGCACGCAGTGCGAGTACGACGTGCTCGCGGCGCCGAACGAGGTCGCGGCGCAGAACCCGAACGGCTCCACGGTCTTCGCGCCGGGCACTGGCACGCCCTACGAGTTCTACCCGCTGGTGCTCGCGGGCAGCATGCCCGACTGCTACGCCACGAAGTGGACCAACAACCAGGCGACCACTCACCAGTGCTTCGATCGCACGGCCGGCACCGCGGGCACGCTCGAGACCCAGAAGACGTGCTTCAACCCGGCGGGCAACCCCACCACCACGGCGCCCACCTACGCCGACCGCGCGTTCGCGTCGAGCCTGGTCGGCCCGCAGGTCGGCTTCACCAACTTCAACAACGGCGGCACGTTCCCCACCGGCGCCGACTCGCAGATGCTGTCGTGGGCGAACCCGGGCGTTCAGATCAACCCGGCCGGCACGAACAACTACACGTATTACTACCGCAACTCCTTCTTGAGGCCGCCCGCGAACGCCGGCACGTACGAGACCGGCCCGTTCCCGGTGTCCTGCGCCACCACGTACCCCACCTCCGGCGGGTGGACGACCGCCGCAGGCCCGAACGGCCCGACGACCGTCTCGAACAAGTGGCGGCGCACCGACGGCCAGTGGACGAGCACGGGCATCACGGCGCAGAACCTCTGCAACGCGACCGAGCCCTGCGACTTCACCCAGCAGTGGGAGCGCTCGACGGCCGGCGGCACCTACCAGCAGACGACCAACACGGCGGTCGGCACGGTCAGCACGCAGTGCGCCGGTGGAGCCACCTGCGCCCAGACCGGCCCCGCCACTACGACGACGAATGGCACATTCAAGTACCAGGGCAACAGCAACGCCGACTGTAGCGGCGCCAACGCGAGCTACACGGGCGGGGTGCTCAACGGCAACGCCACCATCCCGGGCTGCAGCGCCACGACGCCTCCGGCCTGCAACGGCTCGTCGGGGCCCTGCGACATCGCCGCGGGCGTGAAGAGCGGCGCGAACAACATCACCCACTACAATCTCGGCGCGGCGGCCACGTTCCAGTACGACTTCACGGGTACGACCGGTCTCGTGAACATGGGCACGGGCTCGACCAACTCGTACGACGGCTACTTCTCGGGGCCGGCGTCGGGGTCGTGCCCCGGCTCGAGCGGCGACAACCCGGGCACGGTCTCGATTCAGACCTTCGCAAGCACCCCCACGTGGACGACGGCCCCACCGCCTGTGTACGACTGCAATGGCCCCGCGGGCACTCCGACGTCGGGGAACAACGCGATCCGCAGCGCGAACTGCGAAGTCACGTTCCTCAACCACGAGGTCTCGCCTGACACCGGCACCAATCGCTGTCACTACCGGTTCACCGTGCGGGCCCTCACGGCGACCTACTACACGTGCCAGTATCAGAAGCGCACGTGGACCTATAGCTGCGGCACCCAGTACTTCTGCCGCTGGCAGAAGGCCGTCTACCACTGGAAGCCGTTGTACTACGTGACCCGGTGGCGCACGACCGGCGGCGAGCTGCTCGGCCGCATTCGCCCGAACGTCGCCGGCAACAAGACGTCGTCCGGCTCCGCGAACTTCTGCACCAGTGGCGCGTTCGCCGCAGGCAGCTTGCCTGGAGGCAAGTGCCCGCAGTACCTCACCGGTGCTGACGATGCGCAGTGCGGCGGCGGCCGTTCGTGCCGCCTCAAGTGGGCGGGCGCCGCGGGGGCTCCTGCGCCGGGCGGCGGCGGCATCGAGTCGATCGGAGGCGCGAACATTCGCCGCGGGCGCCTGCACAACTTCGTCAACGCCTCGCCGAACTACGACGTGACCGGCGACACGTTCAACAACGCGAGCGCCAACCGGTTCTGCATGGCGCCCGACCACGACGCTACCGCGGGCAACCCGGTGTTCATGGCCAACCGCAACCCGGCGCTCGACCTGGTCTCGACGCAGACGAGCGGCGGCGGCGGCACCAGCTGGTGCTGGGGCGGCGTCACGGCGCCGGCGAACCTCGCGTCGCAGATCGACGTGCTCGCCGACCCGTACTCGCCGACCCTCGAGCGCGACAACTGGCCGTTCGGCGGCGAGACCATGTACCCCGACGAGACCGCCAACGCGATCAACCCGTTCGGCGACGGCCGCAACATCGCGGACACCGACGGCGACGGGCGCGCCATCTCGTTCAGCGTCGACGGCGTCACGTGGAACGACAGGCCCCCGACCCGCCGAAAAGAGATCGCGATGAGCTGGCTCACCAGCGCGCACCCGCTGAACAACGGCTACTCGCCCGACACGCCGGCGCTGAACTTCGTGCCCATGTCGGGCGGCGCGGCGAACCTGCCCAAGATCAAGGCGATGATGTCGGCGTACGACCCGGTGGCGAACCCGACCGGCCTGCGCGTGCTGACGCCCGCGTCGAACCAGCGCGTGACCCCGCTCTACGGTCTGCTCCGCGATGCCCAGCGCTACATGAAGGAGCAGATGGACAACGACGGGCAGCTCGCGTGCCGCGACTACGCCGTCATCATCGTCACCGACGGCTACGAAGAGCAGTTCCCCTGGGCGCAGGGCCACTACCGCAACACGCCGGCCGGGTTCGACCAGTTCTCGACGACCGACCTGGTGACCATGGTCGACACGCTGCGCACCACCACCTCGGGCGGCGTCGCCCCCAAGGCGGGCCAGCTGAACACGTACATCGTCGGCTTCGGCGACGGCTTCGGTGTGGGCGGCGCGACGGCGCTCGACCTGATGGCGCGCGCCGCCGGCACCGCGATTCCCGACAACGTCACGGGCACCGCCTACGCCGCGACCTCGCCCGCCCAGTTCCGCCTGCAGATGAGCCAGATCTTCGCCAACATCCTTCAGGGCCGGTTCACGCGCTCGGCGCCGATCGTCTCGAACACCGGCGACGCGACCTACTTCGGGTTCTACGAGACCGTCGGCAACAACGGCGAGTGGAGGGGCTTCTTGAACCGGTACGAGACCGCGCTGCTCTCGAGCACGGTCGGCACCACCCCGACCCCGACGTGGGCCTTCGACGTCGAGCTGAACAACCAGGCGCCGGGGCAGCGGCGCATGTTCATCCCCCTGTCGAGCGGTGGCTCGCCGCTCGATCTCGCTCAGTACGCGAGCTGGAACCCGGCGCAGAAGGCGCAGCTGCAGGCCGACTTCGGGCCGGCCATCACCAACGCCGCCCAGTCTGACACGCTCGTGAACTTCATCGTGAACCCCACGAACGACGCTCCGTTCGCGGCGCCTCCGAACCTGCGCACCTCGCGGCTCGGCGACGTCTTCCACTCGACCCCGGTGGTGCTGGGCGGGCAGCCCCCCTTCCCGCAGTCGTGGGCCGGCGACAACGCCCTCGAGCAGTCGGCGTATGAGCAGTGGCGCCAGAACCCGCCGATGAACACGCGCGACATTCGCGTGATGATCGGCGCGAACGACGGCCAGCTGCACGCCATCTGCGAGACCAACCCGCTCGCGCCCACGAACTGCGGCAACGGCACCGCGACGCCCGGCACCGAGTCGTGGTCGTTCATCCCCCCGGGCGTCGTCCGCAGCCTGTGGAAGATGCGCACGCAGCACACGTTCTCGGTCGACGGCAGCTTCGGCGTCGCCGACATCTGCACGGCAGTCGACTGCACGACGCCCGCCAACTGGTCGAGCGTGCTGGTCGGCGGCCTGCGCGAGGGTGGCAGCTCGATCTTCGCCCTCAACGTGACCGACGTGAACACGCCCAGCTACCTGTGGTCGTTCTACGACGCGAACCTCGGCGAGACCTGGTCGCCGCCGACGATCGCGCGGGTGAAGACTCCGGGCGGTGAGAAGTGGGTCGGGTTCCTCGGCGGCGGTGTACACGCGGGCGCGCCCGTGGCCGAGCCGAACACCCAAGGCAACCGCGTGATGGTGGTCGACCTGAACGCGAGCGCTGCGGCGGCGCCCTCGGGGGCCTTGCTGACTGACGGCCCCGTCACCGCGAAGTGGCGCATCGACCAGAACCCCGTCTTGGGCCCGAACACCCTGCCCCAGAACGACATCGCCTCGCGCATCGTGCTGGTGCGGTCGAGCGCGACGTCGCCGTACGTGCAGCAAGCGTTCATCAGCGACACGCAGGGCGTCATCTCGCGCATGAACATCGGGTACGACCCGGTCATCTCGACCTGGGCGCCGACCACGCACTTCGACCCGGCCGACAACACCTGCGCGATCAACCTCGGCACGGGTACGCAGCAGCGCATCTTCGACGCCGATGACGACCCGACCACCGACCCGCCCGTCGACCAGCTGCCGCTGTCGTTGACGAACCGCCACGCGCTCTACCAGCGCCCCCTCACGGTGAAAGACTCGTTCCAGCGCAACGTGACGTACGTCGGCACCGGCGACACGACGCGCACCGGCACCGACCGCTTCTTCATCGGCCCGTACACCTGCTCGCTCCCCATCACGCCAGCCGACTGCGCCAGCCCGTCGGGTCCGGCCTGCTGCGGCGCTCCTTCGTACGACTACTTCTACGCGGTGCTCGACACGAACGCAGCCGACTCGAACAACCACTGCGCCGGCTCGCCGCTGTGGGTGAAGCGCTTCAAGCAGGGCCAGAAGATGCTCTCTGAGGGCACGGTCGCGGGCAACGTCATGTTCGTGCCGACGTTCATTCCCCCGACAGGCCCCAGCGGCTGCAACCAGGTCGGCACGGCGCGCATCTACGCGTTCGACCGCACCACGGGCCAACAGACGCCTGCGTTCTTGCCGCCCGTCGGCGCTCCGCCGGGCACTCAGCCGTCGAGCACGCTCGATCTGCCCATCGGCATCCCGCCGCCGCTGAAGTTCATCCCCGACCCGTCTGACCCGACCGGCGCGAAGGGCAGCCTCGTCATCGGCACCAACAAGCAGCAGGTGAACGTCGGCACCTACGGCTCGCAGATTCGCGGCTTCCGGCGCGTGAGGTAGGTTTCCAGGCCATGACGTCTCGACGCGGGTTCACCTTGATCGAGCTGATGACGGCGGTCGCCATCATCGGCGCCCTCACCGCGCTGGCCTCGCTCGCGATGGCCGAGATGCAGAAGCAGGCTCGCATCTCGGGCGAGGTGCGGCGCGCGGTGGCGAAGATCCAGCAGATGCGCGCGGCAGCGGTCTCGACGGGTGACTGCCACGGCATTCTCTTCGCGGGGCCCGGCTTCCCGGCCAACCCGAGCGGCGTCGTGCTCGAGAACCACATCATCACCTTTCGCAAGCTCGGGCCGGGGTGCGCCGACTTCGACCCCGCGAACGACGTGATGCTCTCGTACGACTGGCAGGGCGGAGAGGGCATCTCGGGCGACGGCGACCGCCGTCGCGCCACCAACTTCCGGTGGGCGTTCTCGGACACCAGCGGCGTGCAGATGGACAACGACACCCTCGGCACCGGCATCAACGTCACCTTCGACCCCGTCACCGCGCGGCCGACCGTCACCAAGTGGGCCAGCGGGCCCTTGCCGATGGCCGGGCGGGGCTTCTTGCAGTTCCGCGACCGCCTCGAGCACCCGATGCCCGTCGTCGCGCCGCCGGCGACCCGGGTGCGCCGCCTCGAGCTCTCGCTGTCGGGCTCTACGATGGTCTCTCAACGCGACTACTGAGACGCGAACCATGACTCACACCGCTCATCGCCTCTTCCCCAAGCTCGGCCGGCGCGGCCGCCGCGGGTTCTCGATGATCGAGGCCCTCACCGCCGGCGTCATCTTCTTCGTCGGAGTCACCGGCGTCGTCATCATGATTCAACACCTCGGCATGCTGACCCGCTACGGCGCGCTGAACACCCAGATGGTTCAGCTGGCGCGCAACGAGCTTTCGCGGCGCACGATGGGGGGCCTTGCGGGCATCGGCGTCACGCAGGTCGACAACGTCTTCCAGCTGCAGTCGGGCCTCGTCGTCATCAGCGACACCGAGGTGTTCAACACGGGCGGGCCCGTCGGCGCCACGCCCCCCGCGCAGCTGCCGGGGTGCGAGAACCTCGGCTACGCCTCGAACTGTGTTCGGGTGACGGTGCGCGACTGCATGAACGCTCCGCTGCCGGCGCCTCCGCCGATCGTCCCCGAGTGCAACCCCAATCGAAAGCTCAACCGCTACCAGGTCGCCGCCTATGTCACGAACTGACCGCAGACGGCGTGGCGTCACGCTGATCGAGATCATGACGGCCGCCGCCATCGGCCTCGTCATCGTCACCGCGGGCCTCGCGGTCTTCGACGGCCTGCGCTCGGCGATCGAGAGCTCCGATCGCACCCTGGTCGCCGTCGCGAACCTGCAGCTGGGCACGTCGGTCGTGCAGCGCAGCATCGAGAACGCGGGGTACCACTTCCCCTCGACCCAGGCCGCCGTGCTGGTGCGCAAGAACCTCGTCAGCGGCGCCACCCTGAACAACGGCACGCAGACCTCGCCTGGCCTGGCGCCGAACAACGTGCTCGTGATCTCGCGGCCCGGGCCCGGCGTGTACTCGCCGACGAACACGTACGCGGGGGCCCCGGCGATCATCGAGGGCTCCGACGTGCTCGAGGTCATGAGCGGCACCGACCAGGGCGGCATCGTGCAGGTCGCCTCGGTCGGGGCCCTCGCCGGCTCGCAGCGGAACATCGGCTTCAACGCCGCCGTGGGCAACCTGGTGCTCGCGATGGTGCCGCAGCGCCCGATCCTCCTGTTCCGCAACGCGACCGCCGAGTGCATCGGTGAGGTCATCGCGCAGGTGAGCGGGCCGCCGCTCGGCCCCGGCCTGCCCACGTTCACGGTCGAGTTCATCGACGAGAACTTCCAACCCAACGGCGCGCCGCCCGCGAACTGCCCCTCGGCGAACATGAACGTGTGGCGGCTCGCCAATCGCACCCGCTACATGGTCGCCCTCTTCCCCGGCGATGACCGGCCGTCGCTCGGCATTCAGCGCTCCGACCTGACGCAGCCCACGGTCGGCACCCTGGCGCCCCTCACGCCGTTCGACGGTCAGCTCGTCGAGGGCATCGAAGACATGCAGGTCGCCACCACCATGCTGAACCAGGGTGGCCTGTGCGGAACCCAGATGTGCATCTGCGACGACGGCGCGGACGACGGCCTGGGCGTCGACTGCGTGCTCAACCAGGCCTCGGGCGGCAACAGCGCTGCGATTCGCGGCATCGTCGTCGAGTTCACGTCGCGCGGTCAGCGCGATCGCACCTCGTTCCAGGGCGCGCTGCCGGTCTCGCTCGACCGGCTCGCCCCCGGCCCCGTCGACAACATCGCGCGGGAGCAGTTCAGGCTCAGCATCACGACACCGAACTTGAACCCCAACCTCGTGGCGGTGGGCCCATGAAGCGAACGAACCGGCGGCGACACCAACAGGGCGGCTTCGTGCTGATCGTGGCGCTCGCGATGCTCGTGCTCATCACCATCGTGGCGACGATGGCCTATCAGCGCGCGTCGGATCAGCACCTCGTCTCGGGAGCCCTGCGCCGGCAGTCGGCAGCTCAAGACCGCGCGATGATCGGCCTGCAGCGGGGCGTCGCCGAGGTGAACCAGTCGCCGCGCCCAGCCTGGCTCTCGACGCTCGCGACGGCGCCGGCCTGCCCCTTCAGCGACCCGATGGCGTGCGGCATCGCGCCCTACGCGATTCCGCCGCTCGTGGTCGACAACTCGGTGGCGGGCATCGACATCGACATGGGCGGAGGCAGTCAGTACACCATCGACGCCTGGCGGTGGCAGCCGCCCGGGGCCACCGAGGCGCTGATCATCGTGCACTCCGTCGGCTTCCACGGGAACAACCCGATGGTGATCGCCGGTGCGACCCGCATGAGCTCCGAGGTCATCGTCGAGGTGTCGGAGGGCCAGCCCAACAAGGGCGGCTGCACCGGCTACTGCGGCGCCGGCCTCGACTGACTCACTTCTTCGCGCCCACCGCCGTCCACTGGTCGAGCCAGCCCAGCACCGTCTCGTGCCACAGCACGCTGTTGGCGGGCTTGAGCACCCAGTGGTTCTCGTCGGGGAAGTAGAGGAGCTTCGAAGGGATGCCGCGGCGCTGGAGCACGTTGAACGTGGCGAGGCCCTGCGTGTCGACGACGCGGTAGTCCTTGCCGCCGTGCACCACGAGCATGGGCAGCTTCCACTTCGCGACGTGGTCGATGGGGTTGTGCTTCGCGAACCCCTCGGGCTTCTCCCACGGGAGGCCGCCGTGATCCCACTCGGGGAACCAGAGCTCCTCCGTGTCGAAGTACGCGAAGCGCTCGTCGAGGTTGCCGTCGTGGTTCACGAGGCACTTGAACTGGTCGTTCCAGTTGCCGGCGATCCAGTTGACCATGAAGCCTCCGTACGAGGCCCCGAGCGCGCACATGCGGCCCTTGTCGATGAACGGGTACTTCTCGAGCGCAGCCTGAAGGCCCTTCTGCAGGTCTTCGAGCGGCTTGCCACCCCAGTCGAGGCGAATCGCGTCGGTGAACGCCTGGCCGTAGCCGGTCGACCCGTGGAAGTCGATCATCACTGCCACGTAGCCGTGCCCCGCGTAGGCCTGCGGGTTCCACCGGTAGTGAAAGTGATCTCCGAAGCTGCCCTGCGGCCCGCCGTGAATCAGAAACGCGAGCGGGTATTTCTTCTTCGCGTCGAAGTCGACCGGCTTCACGACGTAGCCGTAGACCTTGTCGCCGCCGGCTCCGGCGAAGCTGAACTGCTCGTAGTCGCCGAGCTTGATCTGAGCGAGCGCCTCGGCGTTCGCCTGGGTGAGCTCTCTCGCGGTGCGGCCCTCGTCGGCGATCACGAAGAGATCGACCGGGCGCTTCAGCGAGTCGACGCTCGCGACCCAGCTGCCGGTCTGACCGAGCGGCTTCGCCGACGCCATCGTGCCCTTCACGTACACCTTCTGGAACTGCGCGCTGGCCACGTCGGCCGCGAACAGGCCCGACTGCCCCGTCTCTTCGGCCACCACCCCGAGGGTCTTCGAGTCGCCCGACCACGCGATCGCTCCGGCCGAGTGATCCCACTTGCCCTCGAGCGACAGGTTCTTCTCTTTGCCCGTCGCCCACTCGCGGACGATGACCGACATCTTGTCGGACTCGTAGCCGGGCCTCGAGTGCGCCGTGTACCCGAGCCACTTGCCGTCGGGTGAGAAGGCCGGCGCCGCGTCCCACGCCTTGTTCGTCGTCAGCTTCTTCGGCGCGCCCTTGCCGTCGGCCGGCGTCTGGAAGAGGTCGAAGTCGGTCGACCAGGCCTCTTCCTTGCCCACGTCGCGCGCGCTGAACACGAGGCTCTTGCCGTCGGGCGCCCACGTGAAGTCTTCGCCGCCGCCGAACGGCTTCGTCGGGCAGTCGGCGTTCATCTTCTTCATCACGTCGACGGCCTTGTCACCCCCGGCCGACGGCATCACGAACAGGTGCGTGCGGCGCCCGTCGCCCCACGTGTCCCAGTGGCGCACGAAGAGCTGCTCGTAGAGCTGGCCGGTCGACTTCTTCTTCTTCGCCTCGTCGAGGCGCTTCGTCGTGCAGTCGAGCTCGGTGCAGTCGGGGAAGACGTCGAGCGCGACCGCGAGCTGCGAGCCGTCGCGCGACAGCTCGTACGCGTTGACGTCGAGCGGCAGCTTCGTCACCTGCACGGCCTCGCCGCCCTCTGCGCTCAGCTTGTGCACCTGGCTCGAGCCCGAGCGCGTCGAGAGGAACCACAGCACCTTGCCGTCGGGCGACCACTGCGGGTCGGTGTCGGAGTCGGGGTGCGTCGTGAGCTGGCGGTTGCCGCTGCCGTCGGCGTTCACGAGCCAGAGGTCGGTACGGCCGCGGTTGGCCTCGAGGTCGGTGGTGCGCAGCACGTACGCGACGCGCGAGCCGTCGGGCGAAGGCTCGAAGTCGAGCACGCGGCGCATCGTCACCTGGTCCTGCACGGTGTACGGGTGGGGCTTCGGCGCGGCGGGAGCGTTTGAGTTCAGAGCGACGGCAGCGATGAGCGCGAGCATGCGCGCCGCTTAGTACATGCGCCGCAGCCGCGCGGCGAAAAAGCCGTCCATCCCCTCGGGGCCCGGGAGCGTTCGCAGGTAGCCCTGCCACGAGGGGAACGCGACCGGGCCCTGCGGCGCCTCGGCCGTGAAGTCGGGGTGCGAGCGCAGGAACAGCTCGATCTGATCGGCGCCCTCTTCCGGCTCGGTCGTGCAGACCGCGTACACGAGCAGCCCGCCGGGCTTCACGCGCTGCTGGCAGCTCTCGAGCATGCTGCGCTGCAGCGCCGCCAGCCGGGGGATGTCTTCGGCCAGCCGCCGGTAGCGCAGCTCGGGGTGCCGTCGCAGCGTGCCCAGCCCCGAGCACGGCGCGTCGAGCAGCACCGCGTCGAACTCGCCCAGCGACTCGGGCAGCTTCGACGCGTCGCCCTTCTGCACGTCGACCTTCAGGCCCAGCCGCGCCGCCTCACGGCGAATCTTGTCGAGCTTGTTCGCGTGCACGTCGAGCGCGACCACCTCGTGGGCCTCGGCGAGGTGGCACGACTTGCCGCCCGGCGCCGCGCAGGCGTCGAGCACCCGGGCCCCGCTCGGCACCGCGGCGTACAGCCCGACGAGCTGGGCGGCCTCGTCCTGCACCTGCCACAGGCCCTCGGAGTAGCCGAGCAGCTCTTCCGGGCGGCCCGACGGCAGCACGACGCCGAGCGGTGAGACGGTGGTGGGCTTCGCGCCGGGCAGCGCGGCGAGCAGCTCGTCGCGGGTCGTGCGCGTCGTGTTGATGCGCGCGACGACCGGCGGCGGAGCGTTGTCGGCCTCGAGCATCGCGGCGGTGCGCTCGGGGCCGAAGTGCCGTGTCCACCGGTCGACGAGCCACGCGGGGTGGCTGTGGCCGGGCGGCGGCGTGTCGCCGAGCTTGCGCAGCACGGCGTTCACGAAGCCGGTGGCGCGCTGCAGGCCGAGCTCCTTCACGGCCTCGACGGTCGCCGCGACGGCCGCATGCGGAGGCACGCGCAGGTAGAAGCGCTGGTAGGCGCCGATGCGCAGGGCGGCGAGCACGCGGTCTTCGATGGCGTCGAGCTTGCGGTCGAGGTGCTGCAGCAGCGCCTGGTCGAGCTGCAGCTGGCGGCGCGTCGAGCCGTAGACGAGCTCGGTGACGAGGCCGGCGTCGCGCTCGTCGGGCCGGTGCTCGTCGAGCATCGAGTCGAGCACGACGTTGAGGAAGGCGTCGGTCGCCCTCACCCGCGCGAGAATCTCGATGGCGAGAGCGCGCGCAGAAAATGGGGACAGGCTACTTTTTTGCGCAACGGGCCGCCGCCGCGCCGGGCTCTCGCCCGACTTGCGGTTGCGCAAAAAAGTAGCCTGTCCCCTTTTCTTCATCCCAGCTGCGTCATCAGCTCGATGAGCTGATGATCGTTCGCCTTCGACGAGGCGGTGAGCAGCAGCGTCTGCAGCACGTCTTCGATGCGGTCGCGCTGGCCGCTCTCGACGGGCGCGCCGCGCTGCATCGACTGCCACTGCGAGCGCGCCCACGTCGCCAGGCCGCCTGAAGAGAGCTTGCCCGACAGCCGCTCGGCGATCTTCTCTTTGACCAGCGCCCGCGTCAGCGCCCCGTCTGGCACCGCCGGGCGGGCCCCGCTGTCGGCGCGGCCGATGGTCTTCTTCGCGCCCGTCGTCGAGCTGCCGCGCTCGCTCACCGTCTTGCGCCCGAGGCTCTTCTTCACCTTCTCGGCGTCGATGCGCCCGGTCTCTTCGTCGCTCACCGTCGCCTGCGGGTTGTCGGCGTGAGGCAGCATCGTGCTCGTCGGCCGCCCCTGCATCGCCCGCAAGTCCGAGCCGAGCGCCTCGAGCGCGGCCGCGTATGCGTCTTTGCCGGTGACCTGCTTGAGCACGACGCCCTTGAGCGCCGAGCGCGACTTCGCGGCCGGGTCGAGCACCACCTCGATTGCCGGGCGCTTCACCAGCGAGAGCGCCTCGGCGAGCACCTCGGCCGACGGCGCGAGCTTCGCCGCGTTCACGATGACGCCCGAGATGCGCGTGCGCTCGGCGTGCAGCGCGTCGACGAGCGCCCCTTCCGAGTTCGCCTGAAACGTCTTGAGGTCGATGCCGAGCTCTTCGGCGCGCTCTTCGAGCTTCGCGTCGAGCTCGGGCAGGTCGAGCAGCAGGTTCAGGTTGGGGCCGTGCAGCAACAGGACGCGCGAGGGCACGAGGCCACCTTAGCCGAACGGCGTCGAACCTCTTTCGATCTTCCGCGACGAGAGGAAGGCCGCGGCCTCCATCGGGCGCTTGCCCTCGGGCTGGAGCTGCGTCACCAGCAGGCTGCCGGTCGCGCACGCCACCTCGATGCCGCCCTTGTCGGCCGCCAGCACCTCGCCCGGCTTGCCCGCGCCCGGCCGCACCGAGACCTGCAAGAGCTTCAGCACCTGGCCTTGAAAGGTGGTGAACAGCCCCGGCCACGGCGTGAAGCCGCGCAGCCGGCGCTCGAGCTCGACGGCCGAGCGCGCGAAGTCGAGCCGCCCGTCGTTCTTCTCGATCATGGGCGCCATGACCACGCCCTCGGCCGGCTGCGGCTGCAGCGGGCGCTCGCCGCGCAAGTACGGCAGCAGGTGCTCACCGAGCAACGAGGCGCCGAGCGCGGCGAGCCTCTCGTAGAGCTCGGGCGCCGTCGTCGTGGGCCCGATGGGCACCGCGCCGCGCGCGAAGACGGGGCCCGTGTCCATGCCCTCGTCCATCTTCATCAGGCAGACGCCGGTCTCTGCGTCGCCGTTCGCGATGGCCCACTGAATCGGCGCGGCCCCGCGGTACCTCGGCAACAGCGAGCCGTGCACGTTCACACAGCCGAGCCGCGGGGTCTCGAGCACGTCTCTGGGCAGAATCTTGCCGTACGCGGCGACGACCGCGACGTCGGGCTCGAGCTTGGCGAGCTCGGAAGCGAACGGGGTGCCGCGAATCTTCGGCGGCTGCAGCACCGGCAGCCCCTTCGCGAGCGCGAGCGCCTTCACCTCGCCGACGCTCACCTCGTGGCCGCGACCCTTCGGTTTGTCGGGCTGGCTCACGACGGCCACGACCTCGCCGAGCTTCAGGCACGCCTCGAGCTGGGCGGCGGCGAAGGCGGGAGTCCCCATGAAGACGATGCGCGGCATTGTTGGCACTTTACGTTGACGGTTCGTTGCCTACATGGCTCTAGTGCGCCGCATGAGAAAGCTCTTTCTCGTCGTGTCCATTTCGCTGGCGGTCGCGGGCTGCAAGGGCGACCCGAACAAGCCCGAGTACTGGGAGAAGGCGATCGGCAGCGCGAAGAGCAAGAAGGACAAGCTCCGCAAGCTCGACGACTTGCGCAGCCTGAAGACGCTCGACAAGTCGTTCGTGCCGATGCTGCAGAAGCGGCTGTCTGAAGAGAAGGCGCCCGACGTGAAGGGCAAGATCGCGCAGCTGCTCGGCACGCTGAAAGACCCGTCGTCGGTCGGCCCGCTCGAAGAGTCGATCGACTGGAACGCGGCCGAAGGCGACTCCAAGGGCATGAACAAAGAGATCGCCAACGCGCTCGGCGAGATCGGCGACCCGAAGGCCGCCAGCACGCTGCTCAAGTGCCTCAACCTGAAAGACAACTACACCGTCATCGCGGCCGTCGACGCGCTCGGGCAGATGAAGGCGAAGGAGGCCGTCGAGCCCCTCAACAAGTTCGCGCGCGACGAGAACACCGAGCCGTTTCTCTCGAAGAAGGCGATTCAGGCGCTCGGCGAGATCGGCGACCCCAAGGCGGTCGACACCCTCGTCGACATGATGTTCAAAGAGCGCCGCGGCGTGTCGTTCTACGTCGAGTCGAGCTACGCGCTGTACCAGATCGGCGACGACGTCGCGCCGAGGCTCTTGCCGGTGCTCGAGGGCACCGACAAGGAGCGCTTCGCGTGGGCCGAGAAGAACAAGATCCTCGCTCCGGCGCTGACGGCGAAGGCCGCGCAGGTGCTCGGCGACCTTCACGAGATGAAGGCCGAGAAGGGCCTGCTCAACGCGCTCAAGTACAACAACGAGATGTTGGACATCAAACTGTTCGTCCGCATGCGCGCGGCCGACGCGCTGGGCCGCCTGCGCAGCCCCGCCGGGGCGAAGGCGCTCGCCGACATGCTCGACGAAGAAGAGGGCAACGCGCGTGAAGAGTACGTGCGCGCGCTCGTTCGCATCGGCGGCCGAGACGCGATCCCCAACCTGATCAAGACGGGCAGCAAGGGCAGCTGGGACGCCCGGCAAGAGTCGATGGAGGGCGTCGCGATGCTGGGCGACGACCGCGAGCTGAACGGCTTCAACAAGTGGCTCGAAGACGAAGAGAAGCTCTTCACCGAAGAGTGCAAGGCCGACGATCAGGTGAAGGGCTGCGCCGACGTGAAGAAGGGCGTGCAGGACCACAAGGACAAGATCGCCAAGTGGCGCAAGATTCTGGAGGCCGCCAAGGAGTGCAAGGCCGAGGCGCCGTGCTGGGCGAAGAAGCTCTCTGACGGCCACGAGGGCGTGCGCGCGCGCGCGGCGTACGAGGTCGGCCGCAGCAAGAACGCGGCGCTCGTCGGCGACATGATGAAGCACCTGACCGAAGAGAACCTCGAGACGCGGCTCGCCATCATCCAGGGCATCGACTGGCTCGTGCACGACAGCAAGGACGCCGCGAAGGCCGCCCAGAGCCAGATCTCGTCGCTCGACTCCCAGATCGCCGACGAGAAGGGCAAGACGCAGTTCATGAAGGTGAACGAAGACCTGCGCCGCCTCGCGGTGAAGATCCGCCGCTCGTGATGCGCATCGCAGGGCTCTTGCTCAACGTGCTCGGAGTGCTCGCCCTGTGGTTCGGCGGCATCCCCTACAAGCAGCGCGAGACCCTCATCGATCTGGGCCCGCTCAAGGCGACGACCGAGGTCGAGAAGAAGGCCGAGATTCCCCCGCCGGTCGGCGCAGGCCTCGTGGGGGCGGGCACGGCGCTGCTGCTCCTCGCGAGCTTCCGCGGCCCGCGCAAGAAGCCATAGCCGCCGCTACCACTCGCCGTAGTACTCGACGCTGACCCCCGGCGGCAGCGTGAAGCGGGGCACGTCGCGCTTCTCGAGCCCGTATGCGACGAGCTCGATCGCACGCTCGCCGTTCTCGCGGAACACCTCGGCCTCGAGCGCCTCGCTGATGGAGACCAGCTCGCCGAGCCGCTGTGGCCCGATGAACAGCGCGGCCAGGTGCTCGCGCTCACCGAGGTCGATCGACACGCGCACGCCGTCGAGCTCGCGCCCGCGCAAGGCCAGCTCGGCAAGCGCCTCGACGTCTTCGACGCGAATGCCCAGCCGCCGCGCACGATCGGCGTCGACCTTCGCCTCGACGCGCGCCTCGGCAGCCGCGGGCCTCACCACGAGCCGCGCGCGCAGGCCCGCGGCGATGCTGGCCGCGACCGGCTCGGCCGCAGAGCCCTTCACCACGAGGCGCACGCGCCTCACGCCGTCGAGGTGCCGCACGTCGTGACCGCGCAGCTCGGCGAGCGCCTTCGCCGGCTCGTAGGGCTCGGTGAACCAGAGCGTCACGCGCGACGGCGCCTCGCGCGTCACGGCCGCCGGCTTCAGCGTCGTGAGCGCGAGGGGCCCGGTCGGGCTCAGCACGATGCGCGAAGAGAGCCGCGTGGCGCCCGCCGGCTCGGGGCCGTGCACCACCCACGCGGGCCCATCTTCCGCCTCGACCGCGCACCGCGGCGCCGGAGCCCGGACCTCGACCCCCGCGACGTCTGCGAGGCGCACACCCTCGCTCAGCTCGACCTCGAGCAGCTCCTCGGGCGGCAGCGCTCGCACCTTCGCGACGACGTCGAGCGCGCCGACGTTCAGCGCCGCCAGCTTCAGCGGGTCGATGTGCACGTGCACCGCCTCGGGCTCGGAGCCGCAGAGCGCGTTCGCCGGCCGCTCACCGCGCACGAGCCAGTACGGGTCGGCGACGCGCTCGAGCGTGGCGCCGGGCGGGGGCGCTTCGACCGCACCCCACACCTCGACGCGAACCGCGCCGCCGCCGATGCGCGTGCGAAGCCTGCGCGCGTGCAGCGCCCTCTCGAGCGGCTCGGCGACCTCGGCCTCGAGGCGCTCGACGCTCGCTCCGTCTCGGCGCACGGTGACGACGGCGTCGGGCGAAGGGTCGGGCCGCTCGGCCGCGCGCAGCGAAGCCCGCGCGAAGCCGGTGCCGGCGAGCAGCGCCGCCGTGGCGACGACGGCCGCGGGGCCCCAGCGCCGAACCGCCGCGTAGACGAGCAGCGGTGAGAACAGCGCGAGCTCGAACGCGACGACCGTGAGGCCGCGCAGCGAGAGCATGCCGAGCCCGATCGGCGCGACGAGAATCGGCCGCAGCGGAGCAAAGTAGCGCTCGCTCGTGAACGGCCAGAGCAGCGCACAGCCGAGGCCTCCGTCGGTGAGCGTGTCGAGCAGCGGGTGCGTGCCGACGGCGACGAGCGTCGCGAGCGCGGTGGCTCGCGGCTTCAGGCCGAGCGGCTTCGCGAGCGCCCAGGCGGCGGCGGTGCACAGCAGGGCGAACGCGAGCGAGTGCGCGGCGCCGCGGTGGCCGAACGGGTGCTCGTAGGGGATGCGGAGCGCGAAGGCGACCACGTCGGCGTCGGGCAGCATCGACAGCGCCGCGAACACGAGCGCGGCCTTCGCGAGCGACCGCCTCGGCGCGCCGGGCGGCGTGAAGGCGCGGGCGGTGGCGATGCCGACGGCGAGGTGGCCGAGGCTCGCCATGAGCGCTACCGGGCTCGCCGCTGGCCCGAGAGGCCGTCGGCCAGCGGCCAGCCGGTCGTCTCGAGGGGAACTCCGGTGAGCAGGTAGGTCTCGAGGCGGTAGGTGCCGCCGTCGCGGCTCAGGTAGGCCCAGAGCACGCCGTTGTCGATGGCGGCGGCGGCGACGTCGGTGCGCGGAGGCAGCGGGCACACGAGGTCTCCGCGCCCGCCGACGCTGAGCTGCAGGTACGCAGACGCGACCCCGGCGTCGTGGTGCGTCTGAATCAGCGTGCCGACGGCGCCGGGGAAGCCGGGCAGGTCGATCATCGTGGCCTCGACGACCTGCGCTCCGAACCGCGGGGGCGCGATGGCGACGTCTTCGACGATCGCGCCGGTCGAGAGGAGGAACGCGCGCATGCGCAGCTGATCGTCTTCGGGGGCACAGCTCATCAGCGGCGCGGGGCAGAGGCCGTAGAACACGACCGCCCTGCCCTGCGCGGCGAGGTTGAAGCGCTCCTGGACGCGCAGCGGCATGCCGGCGTCGTCGAGCCATGCAGGGCTCGTGACGAGCCCGGCATCGGGCGCCGACGCGATGAACTGCGCCGAGCCCGCGACCGCGAAGCCCGAGCCGGTCGCGAGCGTGTCGGTCAGCGCGGGCGCGGTCGCGAACCAGCGCGGCTCGAGCAGGCCCGCGTCGCCGATCGCGATGTAGCCGGCGAGCGTGTCGCTCGAGACCCAGGCGCCGCCCTGCTCGTCGAGCGCCAGCCGCCCGACCGACGCATCGAGCGAGGCGATCGTCTCGAGCCCTGCGTCACTGGCCCTCACGAGCCACGTGCCGCCGTCGGGAGCGACCTCGAGCAGCCACGGCGTGCCGCGCTCGGTGCTGGCGACGCCCTTGGGCGAGACGGCGCCCGCAAGCGCGTAGCGCGTGAGCAGCTCGCCGGTGCCGAGCGAGCGCAGCTCGAGCCCTCCGTCGTCGAGCAGCGCCGCGCCCGAGCTCGAGAGGTGGAGGAACGCGCGCTCGTGCCCATCGGGGAACGTGACGCGGAAGCGCTCGAAGCCGTTGCCGGTGAACGAGAAGAGGGCGCAGCCGAAGCCGCCGTCGGTGAAGCCTCCGTCGAGCGCGCCGCCGTCGGCGTCGAAGCCGCCGTCGAGCGCCACGAGGGGCAGCCTCTGGCCGCACAGCTCGCCGAACAGCATGCCGGCGAACGGCAGCAGCATGGGGCGGCCCATCGGCGGCGCGCCGCCGATGGGCAGCGAGAGGTCGGGCTGCAGCACTCCGGCGTCGGGGCGCACGCACACCTTGTTGTGACAGGCGCCGGGCCCCTGGCAGGGCGTGGGCGGGGAGCACGGCGAGAAGCCCTCGGGAGTGTCGGCGATGATGCAGTTGCCGCCGAGGCACCAGCTGACCTTGTCGCAGTCGACGCCGCCGCAGATGGTGAAGTCGGCGGCCTGCATCTCGCCGCAGCCGGTGCCCGGGTCGCACACCGGGACGCGGCACGGAGCGGTGGGCGGCGGGCAGACGCGCGGCGGGTTCAAGCAGCCCATGCCCTCGGCGCAGCCGTCGACGGTGCACTTGTTGTTGTCGTCGCAGCTGCGGGCGACGCCCTGGCAGACGCCGCCGAGGCACTTGCCGGCCTCGAGGCACGCGGACGTGGGCGTACAGTCGGAGCCGTTGGGCTTCACGGTCTGAATGCAGCTGTCGGTCTCGAGGTCGTAGACGCTGGTTCGGCACTCGGGCGCGACGCACTCGAGCGGGTGCACCGAGACGCCCTTGAGCTTCACGGTGACGCTGCCGCCCGGGCTGGTGACGGTGAGGGTGCCTTCGACGGCGCCGGCATCGAGCGCGAAGAAGGTGACGCCGACGGGCACGCCGCCGCCGCCCTCGAGCTCGACGCCGCCGTCGACGTCGAACGGTGGGGTCGCGGTGAGCTCGAGCGAGAGGGCGCCGAGGCCGGTGCTGACGATGTGCACGGGCTTCGTCGCCGACTCGCCCTCGAGGACGCGGCCGAAGTCGACCTCGGACTCGTCGACGCGAAAGCCGGTCTCGACCATGTTGATGGGCGGTTCACAGCGGCAGGCTGCTGCCGAGCAGGCGAGCAGCGTCAGGGCGAGACGGCGCATGCCAGAAAATCTGTTTCCTCTACCTACCCGTATGCTGTGTTCGATGCCATGAGCGATGGCCCGATCGACGACGGTTCGAGGCTGGCGGCCCGCAACGGCGCGGTGTTGCTCCTCATCGGGCTCGCCACGGGAGGCTTCGTCTCGGCGGCGATGACGGGCAAGGTCGACGCTGACGCGGGGTCGGCGCTGGCCTCGCACCTGAACGCGCTGTTGGGGGCGTTCTGGGTGCTGGGCCTCGGCTGGAGCCTCCAGTTTCTGCACTACGGGCCGGAGGGTCGGCGGCGGCTGGTGTGGGCGACGACGATTCCGAACGTGGCGAACTGGGCGGTGACGATCTTCAAGGCGTTCTGGAAGGTGAAGGGCATCGACTTCGCGGGCGAAGTGAAGAACGACACCATCTTCGGGCTGCTGACCGTGCTCGTGGTGTTACCGTCGCTGGCTGCTGCTGCAGCTTGGGTGTACGGCTTCAAGCGGGCCCGTTAAAGAGGGCCGCACCATGGAAAGCAAAGCATCGGCGCAGTGGACGGGCAGTCTGAAGGAAGGCAACGGCGAGGTCTCAACGGCGAGCGGAGCGCTGGCCTCGGCCGGTTATCGCTACCCGGCGCGCTTCGAAGGCGCGAAGGGGCTGAACCCCGAAGAGCTCATCGGGGCGGCGCATTCGGCGTGCTTCTCGATGGCGGTCTCGGCAGAGCTGGGGCGTGCCGGCATCACGCCGAAGTCGGTGAAGACGCAGGCGACGGTGTCGCTCGAGAAGGGCGCGCAGGGGTTCGACATCACGAAGAGCCACCTGGAGGTCGTGGTGACGGCGCCGGGCGCCGACGCCGAGAAGGTCAAGGCGGCGACCGAAGCGGCGAAGGCGGGCTGCCCGGTCTCGAAGGTCCTCAAGGCGCAGGTGACGATGAGCGCCCGCTACGAAACCTGAGGGAATCGCACAACCGAAACGCACGCGCACGCGCACGCGCAAGCGCAAGCGCACGCGCAAGCGCACACGCACACGCACGCGCTCGCGCTCGTGGACCTGGACGTGGACGTAGCCGTGATCGTGATCGTGATCGTGATCGTGATCG
>JBGALX010000065.1:0-21835 GCA_044223505.1 Myxococcaceae bacterium | reverse complement strand
CGCACCGCGCACCGCGCACCGCGCACCGCGCACCGCGCACCGCGCACCGCGCACCGCGCACCGCGCACCGCGCACCGCGCACCACGCACCGCGCGCCGCGATGAGCGCGGAGCGAAGGCGGGCCCGTCGCTCGGTCGAGCACTGCCGCACACGGCTCACTGAGCTCTGGTCGGAGCACCCATTGGGCTGGTCATTTCGGTTCCCGCTGCTGAAGGGCCCGCGCCGGAGCAGCGCAGCCGGCTGACCGTCGACCCGCGCCTCGAGCACTCGAAGGACGCGAGCGCGCTGCACGCCAGCGAGCACTTCACGGCGCTGTGGCTCGAGTCGGTCTCCCGTCCCCAGCCGAAGGACACGTCCGCGATGAGCTTCAAGTGGCTGTTCGGCAAGAACCGACGAGTGGGAGGCGCTGCCCGCCGGCCCCCCCACGACACCGAGGCGTACCGGGTCGCGTACGCGCAGCTCGCTGCGCGTGACGGAGCGACCGCGCTCTACGTCTCGGACAGCACGCGCTCGGACACGGGCTGCCTGATCGTGCCGGGCCGCGATGCGAGCGCCTCGAAAGACGACGAGCCGTGCTGGCGTCACTCGGCGCGCCGAGCGTCGCGGACGTCAGCGCCGGCGTCGCGAACGGCTTCTTCGAGCTCCAGCTCGTCGAGGCGGGCCGGCGCAAAAATTGACCGACGCGATCACGCCTGTAGCGTTCGCGACATGGTCTCGACCGAATCGACCGAAGCCCTCGAGCGTCTCGAAGCCGTCGACGAGATCGGGCGGTGCGTCGATCGGCTCGAGGCGATGCTGCCGAAGCGCGAAGACACCGAGGTGCTGCTCGACTTCCTCGAAGACGATCTGCGCGAGGGCTTCGAGGCGGTCAACGAGGTCGAGGCCCACTTCCGCCAGGTGCTCGAGACGCTCGACAGCCGCCAGCTGTCACCGGCGGCGCTCGTCGAGGCCGGCGAGGACTTTCGCATCTTGAACCGCCTCGAGTACCTGCACGTCGTCGTCACGCAGCTGCGCAAGCGGCTCTCGATGGCGGCCGGCAAGATGCGCGGCAACCCGGTCGAGCGCTGATCACCACTTGATGTTGGCTTTGTTCTCGGCCTCGCGCGCCTTGTCGCCGGGCCGGTTGAAGCCGCTCAGCGTCGCCCGAATGGTGCCGATGTCGATCGAGCCGAGCGCCGCGAGGGGCAGGCGGCGCGGGTCGTCGCTGATCCACACGTGCACCTCTCGCCGCAGCTGCGGCATGTCGAGCCGGGCGGCCTGACCGGCGAGGTGCCACGCGTCGAACTCGCCGACGGGCAGCGAGACGTGCTCGCGCGGCTGCACCGTGCCCCAGACGCGCCAGATGCGGCGAATGCCGTAGATGTCGAAGCAGATCGACGTGCCCGACTTCAGCGGCAGCTGGCGCATCAGGTAGATCGCGCCGGCGACGTCGAGGCCGTCGGCGCCGAAGGGCAGGTCGATCTCGCCCATGCGATCGTTCTGCGTCGCGACGAGGTGGGCGAGGTGCGGCTGAAACGTCACGTCGGCCGTGCGGTGAATCTCGTTCTCGACCGCGTCTTCCCAGTAGCGCGCGGGCTTGAGCGTCTTCGGGTTCAGGTAGCTCGTGCCGCTGCCCTTCACGCGCCGCACCTTCGAGAAGAACGTGTTCGTCTCGATCGCCACCTCGACGGGCAGCCGCGTGTCTTTCGGCGGCTTGACCGACATCGTCATGCGCCCGGCTTTCGCGCCGAGCGCGTCGAGGTCGTACTCGAGCACCTCGCCAGGCCCGAACGCGACCGGGCCCTTCCACGCCGGCAGAGGCCGGCACTCGGCGTCTGAGGGAATCTGGGGAACAGCCGATGCGCCGGCGTCTGGAGCCTGCGCGAGCACTGCTGTGAGCAACGACAGAATCATCCGCGTGTGAAGTCTCTCCCGGCCTCGAATTCGACGAGATCAGCGTTGATCTGGCCGAGAATGAACTCGGCCTCGACCTTCAAGATGTTCTGAAGATTGTCCGCCGCGAGGTACGCGGTGAGGTTCTTCTTCTGCGCGAGCTGCCCCGCGAACTGCGTGAAGACGGCGACCTTCCACGCGGGCTTCTCGCCCCACTTCGTCTGCACCGTGGTCTTCTCGAGGATCTCGGCCGACATCGTGAACGCGACCGCCCCGGTGAAGACGGGCTTCGAGTAGGTCTTGCCGAGCTCGAGCGGAATGTTGCGCAGCCACATCACAGCGCACGAGACGTCGAGCGCCTCGGCGTCGATGTCGTACATCGTGTCGTGCAGCTGCTCGCCCTGCAGCGCGCGCTTCACCAGCGCCTTGCTCTCGGAGCGCCTCATGTACACGTGCTCGCGGCGCTTCTTCTTGTTCTCGTCGATCCAGAAGTCGGTGCCGACGTGCTGCTGCGCGCGCGGGTCCCAGAACGCCACGTACTTGTCGTTGATCGTGTAGATGGGAATGTCGGTCTTCGCGATGCTCAAGATCGGCCAGACCTCTTTGCCGTCGCGCTTCATCAGCATGCCGACGCTCAGCTCGAACTCGCCGGCCGGCACGCCGAGGTAGCTGACGACGAACTTCGAGTGCTCGCCCGGGCCGAACGCAGACTTGATCGGCTCGGCCTTCGCGGGCTCATCGCCGAAGGCGTTGGCAGCGACAGCCGCGGCGGCGGTGAGAACGGCGAACCGCAACGGCTTCATGAGAACGGCGAGACGGCTGTGTCGTGCCACGTGAGACTCCAACGTCAGGTTGAACCGCGAATTCATTTAGGCCCCTCTGGCTTGTCTGCGACCCTCGGGCTTGGATATCTCACGACGCGCCTCGTTCTTGAAGGGAGTGCTCGTGCGACGTTCAGTACCGGTCCTCGTCGTGATCTGCATGGCTTGCGGGAAGAGCGACAACCCGCCGGCCCCTGCTCCCATTCGCACGACCTACCGGATCATGACGGGCGTCTCGATGGGCGCGACCGGCGCCGCCGCGCTCGGCTTCACCCACAGCGAGAAGTTCGACGGCGTCGCCGTGCTCGGCGGCCCGCTCGACGCCGCCTACTTCATTCGCATGATCGACAAGTTCGGCACCGGGGGCTTCTGCACGCTGCCCGAGCTCGAGGCGATCATGGCCACCGGCCCGGAAAAGCTGAATGACCCCGACGTGATCGCGACCTGCGCCCGGCGCGAGCCCACTCAGAAGTGGGAGCACTCGCAAGACTTCAACCACTGGCACTACACCGCGAACGGCACGTCGGCGATGCGCGAGACGTACATCGACATGTTCAGCGACATCTCGCTCGCGTACGGGAACTTCGCGACCGAGAACCCGATGTCGCCTTTTGTCCCGCCGGGCGTGGCGGTTCAGCGCATGAAGAACCCCCCCGCGGACTTCTGCACCAACCCGGTGCGCGTGAAGAACGTCTACAACCGGGAGTACAACCCGCAGGGCACGTACGACGCGATCACCTTCTGCGACGGCCAGCCCCGCCTGTGGATGTGCCGCTCGACGAAAGAGAGGGTCGACTTCTGCTCGGCGCCCGCGAACAAGCTGAACCCGCTGCCCGTCGCCATGGAGCAGGCGTTCGCCGACGCCTTCTGCGCGGCGAAGGGCGGCGCGCAGCTCGCGAACAAGAACGACGATCTCGAGTTCTTCTACGCGCACGCGGGCAACGTCGACCCGTGCCGGCAGCCGGTGCGCCCGCTGACGTTCGCGCTCGCCTTCGACTTGAACGGCAACGGCCGCCGCGACTACGGCGAGCCGCTGGTGAAGAACTCGCACGAGCGCTTCGATGACGTCGGCGCCGACGGCTGCGGAAACGCGAAGGAAGACGGAAAGGGCGGCTGCAGCGCGAGCGGCGCGACCGGCGACCCCAACGGCGACGACTACGACCCCGACACGAACGCGCTCGGCACCGAGAACGACTGGCTGCGCGAAGAGGGCGAGCCGTACCGCGACGACGGCCTCGACGGGGTGCCCGGCACGATGGACATCGGCGAGGGCAACGGCCACCACGACTACGCGGCGGGCATCAAGAAGTTCCTCGCGCACGACGCGCGCTCGAACCTGCGCAAGATGCAGGCCTCGACGCTCAAGCGCTTCGACGTGCTCATCGATGGCGGCATTCGCGACGTGTTCAACCTCGGGGTCATGTCGCGGCACCTGTTCGGGCTCGTGAAGGCGCTGCGCGGCGAGAAGCCGGTGGGCGAGTACCGCGACTTCATCGAGATTCCCGGGACGAAGCACCCGCGCACGGGCACGTACAACCCGTGGACTCCGTACTGGGCGACGCGGGTGCCGCGCGACCTCGAGGTGCTGTACGGGCGCGACCCGCCGACGATGGAGGACATTCTCGACGGCGAGGGCGATCACGTCGGCACGCCGGGGCAGGCGACCAACCGGTTCCTCACGATGTTCAACTGGGCGGCGGCGACGTGGCCGAAGCTCGAGCGGCCGGCGACTCCGTTCGGCGGCGGCTCGGCCGCCGACCGGCAGAAGGTCGAGTCGTTCGACTCGGTCGCGCTGGGGGCGAAGTGGGAGTACGCGCTGGCGCTGCCTCCGGGCTACGACGCCCCCGAGAACGCCGACAAGGCGTACCCGGTCGTGTTCATGCTGCACGGCTACGGCATGAGCCCGAAAGACTTCATGGGCACCTCGATCATCACCGACACGTTCGTGACCGACGCCGACGTGAAGTTCAGGCCGATGATCATGGTGTTCCCGAACGGGCGCTGCTGCTGGCAGAACGAGATGACCGGCGCGCGCGACTGCCGCGAGACCGACGAGCAGGGCCGCGACATCGGCAACACCGGCCCCGGCTGGAGGCGCGAGTGCCAGTCGGGCAGCTTCTACGTGAACAGCAGCGGCTGGGAGGGCAACGACGGCGCGAAGTACGGCGACGCCATGCTCGAGCTCATGGAGCACCTCGACGCGAAGTACCGTACGCTCAAGCCCGCCGACGTGATCGAGAGGTGACCGATGTCGATGAAGGACTACCGCTATGACGACGACGACGACGCGAAGGTCATCAAGCCCGGGCAGCTGAAGTTCACCGAGTTCGACTGCCCCGGCTGCAGCGCGAACAACCCCGCCGAGCCCTTCGGGCACAAGTCGAACGTGCTCTGCAACTACTGCGGCATGGAGTGGGAAGTGCGCGTCGACGACGAGGGCAAGCTCGACTTCCGCGAGCTCTGAGCGCGCTGAGCCTCGGGGCGGTGAACGCCACGACGCGGCTCGTCGGTGCTCGACGGGCCTCTTCAGGTGGCCCTCAGCTCGCGCGCGCAGCCTTGAGCGCCTTCGACCACCAGGCGAGGTCGTCGAACATCTTCTTCGCCTGGTCGCCGAGGCTGGGCACGTCTTCGATGGGCTTGCCCTCGAGCACGGCCCCCCGGGCGTCGCTGCCCGAGAGATGCACCGCGAAGCGAAGCGGCGCCATCTGCAGCTCGGCGCAGATGCCGCGCAGGTGCTCGACCGCGCGGGCGGCTCCGACGCTGCCGTAGCCGACGAACGCGGCGGGCTTGCGCACCCACGGGTGGTACGCCCAGTCGATCGCGTTCTTGAGCGCGCCCGTGATCGAGTGGTTGTACTCGGCGCACACGAAGACGAAGCCGTCGAGCTCGGCGAGCTTCGCGCCCCAGCGCTTCGCGACCTCGTCGGTGACGGGCATGAAGGCGGGCGAGCCGCCCTCGAACCGGGGCAGCGGGTAGTCGCGCAGGTCGACGAGCTCGAGGCGCAGGTCGGCGCGAGAGGCGCCCTGCGCGAGCACCCAGCGCGCCATCTTCTCGCCGAAGCGCTTCTCGCGGGTGGAGCTGATGATGACGCCGATGGAGGGAACGGTCATGGGTCGGTTTCCTTTCGAGTGCTGGTATAAAAAGGCGACCGCCTGACGGGAAGGAGGCACTTTCTTGAAACCAGGTCGCCGCCACGTGCCCGACAGCTGCCGGCCGGTCACCGAGCTGCTCGCCCGCATCGCCGACAAGTGGACGATCAGCGTCGTGCGCCACCTCGGCGTGAAGACGATGCGCTTCTCGGAGCTGAAGCGCGCGCTCGACGGGGTGTCGCAGAAGATGCTCACGTCGACGCTGCGCGGCCTCGAGCGCGACGGCTTCGTGACGCGCACGCTGTACCCGACGATTCCCCCGAAGGTCGAGTACGCCCTGACCGAGCTGGGCCGCGACCTGTGGAAGCCGCTCGCCACCATCGGCCAGTGGGCGCAAGACAACCGCGCCCGGGTCGAGGCCGCGCGAGAGCGGTTCGACCGGACGAAGGCGTAGCGTCAGGCTGGCGGGCGATCGCCGAACAGCGCCGTGCCCACGCGCACGAGGGTCGCGCCCTCTTCGATGGCGACCTCGAAGTCGTGCGTGCTGCCCATCGAGAGCTGCTCGAGCCCGAGCCGCCGTGCGAGCGCGTGCAGCGCGCGAAACGGCAGCCGCGCAGCCTCGAGCTCGTCGGTCAGCGGCGGCATCGTCATCAGCCCGACGATGCGCAGGTTGGGCAGCGACCGCACGCGGTCGATGAACGCCGCGACCTCGCCGTGATCGATGCCGGCCTTCGACTTCTCGCGGGCGACGTTCACCTCGACGAAGCAGTCGAGCGGGTCACCGGCGCGGCGCTTCGAGAGCTCCTCGGCGATCTCGACCTTCTCGAGCGCGTGGTACACGTGCGCCGCCTTCGCGACGTACTTCGCGTTCTTCGTCTGCAGCGGCCCGATCGCGTGCCAGCGAATGCCCGGCAGGTCGGCGAGCGCCGCCTGCTTGTCGCGCAGCTCTTGCGCGTAGTTCTCGCCGAAGTGGCGAATGCCGCAGTCGTACGCCCGGCGAATGAGCTCGGGCGGGTGGAGCTTCGAGACGGCGACGAGCTGCACCTCGGACTCTCTTCGGCCGGCGCGGGCGCAAGCGCGCGCGATTCGGCCTTCGAGGGCTTCGAGGTTCTTCTCGAGCTGGGCGGTGTCGATCACGGTCAGGGGCTCCTGCGGGGTGGCCCTACTCCTAGTGCATGCGGCGCGCCTTCGCCGTTCGAGTTGAACTGAACCGCAGCGCCGTCACCGCGGGGCCCTGAACGGCAGCTCGAGGCCGGCCAGGGCGAGCAGCTCGAGCGCTTCGGGCAGGGGCAGGCCGATGACGTTCGTGGGGCTGCCGTCGAGGCGCTCGATGAACGCGGCGGCGAGGCCCTGCACGGCGTAGCCGCCGGCCTTGTCGTACGGCTCGGGGCTGGCCGAGTACCAGGCGATCTGCTCGGGCGTGAGCGGGCGGAACCAGACCCGCGTCTGCACGACGCGCGAGTGGCTCTTCGTGGCGACGCCGGTGAACACCGAGTGCTCGCGCCCCGAGAGCATGCCGAGCATGCGCTGGGCGTCGGCCGGGTCCTGCGGCTTGCCGAGGATCTCGGCTCCGAGCGCGACGGTGGTGTCGGCGGCGAGCACGATCTCGCCCGGGACGGCGGCGGCCTTCGCGCGCGCGAGGCGCTCGACGTACGCGGCCGGGGCCTCGCCGGGCAGCAGCGACTCGTCGAGGTCGGCCGGGCGAATCGTGAAGTCGAGGCCGAGGCGCTGCAAGAGCTCGCGCCGGCGGGGCGAGCTCGACGCGAGGACGAAGCTTTGAGGGCCTCTCGAACTCATGGAAGAGTGACCGAAGATGAACCCGTCAGAGCTCCTCGGCGCGATGAAGCGTAACCTGGAGCAGCTCGCCGCGTTCAACCAGATCGCCAAGGCGCTGACGTCGACGCTCGAGGTCGGCGAGGTGCTGCAGGTCGTCATGCAGGAGGTCAGCAAGCTCCTGCAGCCCGAGAGCTGGTCGCTGTTGCTCGAGGGCAACGACGGCCAGCTGTACTTCGAGATCTGCGTCGGGCCGGCGGCCGAGCGCCTCAAGGGCATGAAGGTGCCCGCGGGCGAGGGCATCGCGGGCGCAGTCTTTCGGGCGGGCAAGGGCCGGCTCGTGAACGACGTGCGCGACGACCCCGACTTCTCGTCGCGGTTCGACGAGGTGACCGAGTTCACGACGCAGTCGGTGATCGCGGTGCCGCTCGTGTCGCGCGGCCGGTCGCTGGGCGTGATCGAGCTGGTGAACCGCAAGGGCGCTCCGCCGTTCGATCGCGACGATCTGCGGGCGGTGACGGCGATCGCCGACTACGCCGCCATCGCGATCGAGAACGCGCGCAACTTCTCGAAGGTGCAGGAGCTCACCCTCACCGACGAGCACACCACGCTGTTCAACGCGCGCTACCTCACGCAGACGCTCGAGCGCGAGATCGAGCGGGCCCAGCGCTTCGGGCGGCCCGTGTCGGTCGTCTTCCTCGACGTCGACCGGTTCAAAGAAGTGAACGACACCCGCGGGCACCTCGTCGGCTCGGCGCTGCTCAGGGCCATCGGCAAGACGCTGGCCGAGTCGGTGCGCTCGGTCGACTCGGCGTGCCGCTACGGCGGCGACGAGTTCGCGGTGCTGCTGCTCGAGACGCACGGCGATCGCGCGAAGGTGGTGGCCGAGCGCATTCGCCACGCCATCGCGTCACGCGAGTTTCCGATCGACGGCGCCCCGGTGAAGGTGACGGTCTCGGTCGGCTGGGCCACGTTTCCCGACCACGCGAAGACGGGCCGCGCGCTGCTGCAGGCGGCCGACACCGCCATGTACGCGGCGAAGGCTGCCGGGCGGAACACGGTGGCGGGCGCTCCGGGGCCTCTCGCCGGCACCCGAACGGGGACGGAGTAGCGCTCGACCTCAGGGCGACCGGTAGAGAATCGCCTTGCCTTCGCGCCTCGCCCTCGCGGCGAGCGCTCGCAGCTCTTCGAGCAGCCGCTCGACCGCTTGAACCGGCCACGCGGGGAAGGCCGCCTGCTGCCAGGCGCGCGCGAGCGCCGCGCGCTCGTCGGCCGACTGCGAGACGAGGCGCTGCAGCACGTGCCGCGTCATCGGCCGCACGACGCAGCCGCCCTCGTCGACGAGCGGCTCGTCGAACACGTCGGTGCGCGCCGCCCTCGCGAAGCCGAGCCACTCGAGCTCGAGCACGTGCTTCAGGCTGACGGAAGGCCATACTGCGTACGGATCTTCGCTGGCTGCGAGCTGCGGCGCCTCGCCGGGCGTCGCGACGAACAGATCCGAGAACACTCAGCCCTCGATCACCTTGTCGATCGCCGGGTTGTTCTGAACGACCTGCGCCTGCTTGCGCAGCGACTTCACGAAGCCTTCGCGGAGCTCGAACTGCTTGCCCTTGATGGCCTCGGTGGTCATCTGGTCTTTCTGCTTCGCGTAGTCGTCGTCGGAGGGCTTCGTGCGGGCCGTGACCGCGACCACCACCGCGTCTTCGTTCACCGTGAAGATCGGGTCGAGCACGCCGGGCGCGTCGAGCGCGAACACGCCCTTCGTCACGTCAGGGGCGAGCCCCAGCTGGGGAATGCTGAGGGTCGACGCGTTGAACTCGCCGGTCTCGGTCGCCGTCGGCTTCGTCTGCGCCGCGAACTGACCGGCCGGCGCGTCTTCGGCCGCCTTCGGGTACAGCTCGGCGAGGTTCTTGCCGGCCTTCGCCGCGGAGAGCGCCTTCTGGGCCTCGGCCTTCGCGAGCTCCATCGCCTTCTCGCGCTTCCACAGGGTGTCGGCGATCTCGCGCTTCACCGCGTCGAGCGGCTTCGTCTCGGGCGGCTTGATGTCTTCGACTTTCGCGATGTGGTACCCGATCGGCGTCTCGACGACGCCGGTGAGCTCGCCCGGCTTGGCGCGGAACACCGCGTCGGCGAGCGCGCTCGGGAGCGCGAACCGCTCGACGAGGCCCAGATCGCCGCCCTTCGCCTTCGTCTCGGTGTCGTCGCTCGACGCCTTCGCGACCTCGGCGAAGTCTTTGCCGCCCTGAAGCTCTTTGAGCAGGCCCTCGGCCTTCGCCTTCGCCTCGGCGCGCTTGGCGTCGCCCTCGTCTTTCGGCGACCTCACGAGGATCTGGCGCACCTGGGCGCGCGTGTCTTGAAAGAAGCTCGTGCGGTTCTTCTCGTAGTACTCGGCGATCTGCGGGCCGTGGCCCGCCGCCCAGGCGTCGAGGTCGGCCGGCTTCGCAGGCGGCACCTTGTCGGCGAACTGCGCCGGCGTGAAGCGCACGAACGTCGCGTTCGCCTTGTTCGACTCCTTGAGGTAGCGCGCCTTGATCTCGTCTTCCGAGACGACCGCGCCCTGCTCGACGAGGTCGAGGAGCTTCTGCGCCGAGAGCTCGCGGCGGATCTCTTCTTCGAAGTCTTCGGGCGTGCGGCGGTAGTACTGCACCACCACGTCGCGGTACGTCGCGACGTCGAACTTGCCGTCTTTCTGGAACTCGGGGTTCCGCTTCAAGATGTCGGCGATCTCGGAGTCGGACGCCACGATGCCCCGCGCCTCGGCCGCCTGCGCCACCACCTCGTTGTCGATGAGCTGGTTCAGGATCTGGGTGTGCAGCCCCAGCTGCTTCGCCAGCTGCGCCGTCAGCCCCTGCGACTTGTAGCGCTGTAGTTGGCCGACGTACACGCGGCTGAAGCTCTTGAGCGGCACCTCTTTGCCGTTCACCGTCGCGGCAGACTCCTGCTCGAGGGTGACGCCCCCGCCGCGGCCGCCGCCCTTGCCGCAGCCGACCGAGCCGGGCCCCCACTGGAGCGCGAACAGCACCGCGATGGCGGCGATGAAGAGGTAACTGATGAAGCGCTTCGCGTCGAAAGACTCGTTCATACGCGGGGCTCCCTGTAGGATCTGCCTTCGGAACATGCAAGTTCCAACAACGGTTGAGACACGATGCTTTCGCTGTTCAAGCGCTACCGCGAGCTGCTGATCGTCGGGACGCTCCTGCTGTTTCCCCTCATCAACTACCTCTCGTCGGGGCACCGCGGCCGTGAGCCGAACGTCGCCGACCGCGTCGTGCTGGCCGTCTCGTCGCCCCTGCAGCGGCTGCTCACCTCGGGCATCGAGGGCGCGAAGGGCGGCGTCGACGGCTACGTGGCGCTGCGCGGCGCCCGCGACGAGCGCGACACGTGCGTCGCCGAGCTCTCGGCCGCCCGCGCCGACCTGAACGCCCTTCGGGAGGCGAAGGCCGAGAACGAGCGGCTGCGCGCCGCGCTCGCCTACACCGAGACGACGGTCGAGCCCGAGCTCACCGCGCGCATCATCGGGGTCAACGCGTCTCCGCACTTCATCTCGCTGCGCATCAACCGCGGCGAGGGCGACGGCGTGCGCGTCGGCATGCCGGTGCTCACCCACGACGGCATCGTCGGGCAGGTCTCGCGCGTCGTCGGCGGCACCGCCGACGTCATGCTGGTGGCCGACCCCTCGAGCCGGCTCGGCGCCGTGGTCCAGCGGACACGTGTTCGCGGCACCGTGGTCGGCGCGGGCGGCGGAGCACCCCTCACGCTGGACAACGTGCTCCACGACGACGACGTCGTCGACGGAGACGTCATCATCACGTCGGGCACCGACGGCCTGTTCCCGAAGGGGCTCGTCATCGGCAAGGTCGAGAAGGTGACCCGCGAGGCGAACGCGATGTTCTTGAAGGCGACCGTCACCCCGGCCGCCGATCTGCGCAAGGTCGAAGAGGTACTGCTCTTGCCTTCGATGTTCGCGATGGCGCCGATGCCCTCGGAGGTGAAGAAGTGAGGTTCGCGGCGACGGTCGGGCTCGCGCTGCTGTTCCTGTCCGTCGAGGCGGTCGTGACGCGGCAGCTCGGCCTCGAGGTGACGCGGCTCGACGTCACGCTCGCGCTCGTCGTCTTCCTGGGGCTCCGGGCGGCGACGCTCGAGGGGGCCTTCGCGGCCTTCGCGATCGGCTACCTGCTCGACGTCTTCACGGGGCGCCCCACCGGGCTCTACCCCTTCCTCGCGGTGCTCACCTTCCTGCTCACGCGCATGCTGTCGTCGTTCGTCGACGCGCGGGCGCGGGGGCTGTTCGCGCTGTTGTGCGGGGCGTCGGCGCTGGCGCACGGCCTGCTCGCCGCGTTCTTCTCGTGGCTGACGTCGCCGTCGGGCGGCGGCACGATCATCTCGCTCACGGGCTTGCCGCTGCAGGCGTTCTTGTGCGCCGTGGCCGCCGCGCTGCTCTGGCCGCTCTTGCGCAAGCTCGACCCGGCCTACGAGCGGCCGCAGGCGGGCATGCTGCGATGAGGCGGGTTCGGCGATGAAGCTGGGCAGGGCGACCACCGGCAAAGATCTGCGCGTCCGCTACTTCTGGGTGGGCGGCTTCTTCGTCTTCGGGCTGTTCGTGCTCGCGGTGAACCTCTACCGGCTGATGGTGATTCGGCACGACGAGTTCCTCGCGCTGTCGATCGACAACCAGTTCAAAGACGTGCGGGTGCGCGCGCCCCGAGGTCAGATTCGCGACCGGCGCGGCGAGGTGCTCGTCGACATTCGGCCGTCGTTCGACGTCTTCATCACGCCCGCGTTCTGTCAGAAGTGCGCCGCCGAGGTGATACCGCAGCTCGCCGACCTCATCGGGTGGGACGAGGCGCAGAAGGCCCGCATCACGGCCGCGGTGAAGGCCGCGCACGGGCCGCAGCGGTATCAGCCGATGCAGGTCGACACCGATCTGAACCGCGACACGCTCGACCGCATCAACGCCGTCGTGCACCGGCTGCCCGGCGTCGAGGTCGACAAGGTGCCGCACCGCAACTACCCGGCCGGGCCCGCGCTCGCGCACGTGCTCGGCTACATGAACGAGGTCACGCAAGACGAGCTCGTGCGCCTGAACGGCACCGCCGACGTGCAGCGCTCGCCGTACGCGCTCGGCGACTACATCGGCCGGCGCGGGGTCGAGCGCAGCTTCGAGTCGATGCTCCGCGGCAAAGACGGGTGGAACAAGCAGGTCGTCGACGCCCGAGGCAAGCCGAAAGAAGAGTTCCCCGTCAAAGAGGTGTCGCAGCCGCGGCCGGGCAACACCGTGGTGCTCACCATCGACGCGCGCCTGCAGGCCGAGGCCGAGCGCGTGTTCCCGGGCGCGGCCGGCACCATCATCGCCGTCGACCCGCGCACCGGCTTCGTGCTGGCCGCCGTCTCGCGGCCCTCGTTCGACCCCAACATGCTGACGGGCCGCGTGTCGGCGAAGCAGCTGCAAGAGATGGCGAAGGACCCGCTGCAGCCGATGGTGAACCGGGTCGCGGCGCAGCACTACAGCCCGGGCTCGACGTTCAAGCCCATCACGCTCATCGCGGGCCTGCGGTCGGGCGCGTTCACCGAGCACACGACGGCGCACTGCACCGGCGGGTTTCGGCTCGGGGCCCGCGTGTGGCGCTGCCACTCGGTGCACGGCACGGTCGCGGCGGTGACCGGCCTGCAGAAGAGCTGCGACACGTATTTCTACACGATCGCCAACGCCATCGGCATCGACGCGGTCGCGGCCGTCGGCCGCGAGTTCGGGCTCGGCCAGGCGACGAACTTCTCGGTGGCGGCCGAGGTGCCCGGTGTGATGCCCGACACCGCGTACCACGACCGGGTGACGCCCGGCGGCTACCAGAAGGGCATGGCGCTCAACACGGGCATCGGGCAGGGCGACGTGAACGTGACGCCGCTGCAGCTCGCGATGATGTACGCGGCGCTCGGCACGGGCAGCCTGTACCAGCCGCAGGTGGTCGACCACGTCGAGGCGCCCGATGGCAGCCTGATCGCGAAGTTCGAGCCGAAGCTCGTGCGCAAGTTAGACATGAGCGACGACCAGCACCGCATCGTGATCGACGCGCTGTCGGCGGTGGTGAACATCGGCGGCGGCACGGGCGGCCGCGCCCGGCTGAAGGGCGCGTTCAGCGGCGTTCTCGTCGCGGGCAAGACGGGTACGGCGCAGGTCGCGAGGCTCGGCGAGGTGCGGCTCAAGAAAGAAGAGATGGACTACTTCGAGCGCGACCACGCGTGGTTCGCGTCGTTCGCGCCGGCCGACGCGCCCGAGATCGCGGTGGTGGTGCTGAACGAGCACGGCGGTCACGGCGGCTCCGATGCGGCGCCGGCGGCGTCGGCCGTGTTCCAGAAGTACTTCGAGCTCAAGGCGGCCGACTCGGTCGCGTTCGGAGCGGGGTGGACGCCGCCGCCCCCTGTGAAGGTCGCGGCGCCGCCGCCGAAGGTCGTCGACGGGGGCACGGCGCTCGCGGGGGCTCCGGCTCCGGCGGGCCCCGATGCAGGCGGGCGGGCAGCGACGGCCGAGGCGCCGGCGGCTCAGCCCGCCGAGACGGAGGTTCGCTGATGCAGCTCGGAGCCCAGCGCGCGCGCATGTTCGTTCACGCTCCGTGGGGCGTGCTGATCGCGTCGCTCGCGGTCTCGATGATCGGCCTGTACAACCTGATGTCCGCGGCGCGCAGCATGTGGACGTCGCAGGCCCTGTACGTGGCCGTCGGCCTCGCGGTGCTCGTCGCCGTGACGTTCGTCGACCTGCGCTTCATTCAGAGCGCGGCGGTGCCCGTCTACCTGCTCAACATCGGGCTCTTGCTCCTGCTCAAGGTCATCGGCACGCGGGCGAAGGGCGCCGAGAGCTGGCTCGTGCTGGGGCCGTTTCGGGTGCAGCCGGCCGAGTTCATGAAGATCGGCATGGTCTTGATGATGGCGAAGTACTTTCACGACGACTACCGGCCGGCCTCGCCGAGCTACGGCTTCCTGCGCCTCATCCCTCCGCTGGTGCTGGCGATCGTGCCGACGCTGCTCGTGCTCGTGCAGCCCGACCTCGGCACCGCGCTGATGATGGCGTTCACGGCGCTGACGCTGATCGCCTTCGCGCGCGTGAAGTGGACGGTGGTGGTCGCGGCGGCCGTGCTGGGGCTCGCGGGCGCCGGCATCATCTGGAACGACTTCGCGCGCCCCGTGCCCGAGGGCGAGAAGCGGGTGACGCTGATTCGCCACCACATGAAGAAGCACCAGGAGGGCCGCATCACCGGCTGGCTCGACCCCCAGAGCGATCTCAAGGGCACGAACTACCACTCGATGCAGTCGAAGATCGCCGTCGGCAGCGGCGGCTTCTCGGGCAAGGGGTGGAAAGAGGGCACCCAGACGGCGCTGCGCTACCTGCCCGAGCAGCACACCGACTTCATCTTCTCGGTGTGGGCCGAGGAGCACGGCTTCCTCTCGTGCATGCTGCTCCTGGTCTTGTACGGCGTCATCCTCCTGGGCTCGCTGGGGGTCGCGTTCAACTCGCGCGAGCGCTTCGGCTCGTTCGTGGCCGTGGGCATCGCCGCCATGATCTTCTGGCAGGTGTTCGAGAACATCGGCATGGTCACCGGGCTCCTGCCCGTGACCGGCATCACGCTCCCGCTGATGTCGTACGGCGGCAGCTCGATGGTCAGCGTGATGCTCGGCCTGGGCCTGCTCGCCAACATCAGCATGCGCCGGCACCTGTTTTAGCCGCCCAGGTTTCAGCAGGTTGGCGCACATCACGCGAAGCGCAATTCGACCAGTTCTTGCGGGCCTGGCCGTTGCGCTTCAAGCGCAACCCATTGAAAACACAACAATAAGTGGGTTGGAGCGAGAACTAAAACATCATGGCCCTCACCCTCCGCACCGGCTCCACTGGAAATGACGTCGAGAACCTGCAGCGCCAGCTGGCGGCGCAGGGCTTCAACCCCGGCACGGCGGACGGCATCTTCGGCAACCGCACGCGCCGCGCGGTCGAGGCGTTTCAGCGGGCCGAGGGCATTCAGGTCGACGGCGTCGCGGGTCGCCGCACGTTCGAGAAGCTGCGCAACAGCGACGGCTTCGAAGACACGCGCGTCGACAACACCACCGGCACGCCGCGCGTCGCGCCGCGCCGCACGGGCGACTACCGCGAGCTGGCCGCGTTCGCGCGCCAGCACGGCTTCACGGTGACGTCGACGACGGGCGGCAGCCACAACACGGGCTCGGCGCACTACCAGGGCCGCGCGGTCGACGTGCGCACGCGCGATCACTCGGCGGCCGAGGTCGAGCAGTTCATGCGTGAGGCCCGCGCGGCCGGCTACCACGTGGGCGACGAGCGCCGCCGCCCCGCAGGCCAGCGCGTGTGGAGCGGCCCTCACGTGCACCTCGAGATCCGCTAAGGCTCAGCCGTGCCGCGTCGCCAGCTGGGCGACGAAGCGCACGACGTCGGCCGCCACGAGACAGCCGTAGCTCGCATCGTCGAACGCGAAGAGAACGCCCTCGAGCTTGCGGCGGACCATGAGCGCGCTGGCGGCGGCCACGCTCATCGTGCCGGGCACGGCGACGAAGGCTGACGTCGTCAGCTGGTCGAGCGGCGGCGCCGGGCACGGCGGTGGCCACACCAACAGCTCGGCCCGCGAGATCACCCCGAGCGCCCGGCCGCGGCGGTCGATGACCACCACGTGCTCGTTCTTCGGGTCGTCGAACAGCCGGTGCAGCTCGGCCATGGGGCGATCGTTCGCGAGGGTGGCGAGCCTGCGGGTGACCACCCGCGTCAGGGGGACGTCGAACGGGCCGGTCTTTCGCTTCGTGGGCAGCTTCGTGGGCACGGCGGTGAAGGTGATGGCGACGGGGCGGTAGCGCCGCGTCGGAGGGCGTCAGGCCCATGTCGGGATCTAAGCAGTGATACGGTGCGCGGCCATGCCGATCGACCAGGTGAAGACGCGAAAGGTGTCGCAGCCCAAGACCGAGCTGCAGCCCCTCGAGGCGCCGCAGGCCCCGGTCACGACCCAGAAGAAGGGGTGGATCGCGCAGCAGCGCGACAGGTTCGTGGCCGCCACGGGGCTGACCGCGTTCGCTCCGCTCGAGAAGGCGCCGGTGCTGAAGCGGCCGGTCGTGATGATCCCGGGCCTCACGATGCCCGCGAGCTCGTACGACCCGCTCGCGCGGAACCTCGCCACCGAGAAGGCGAACGGCCCGGTCGCGACCTTCGTCGCGGCGACCGGTCAGTTTCACTACGGCGGCAAAGACGGCCGCGTGATGAGCGATCAGGAGCTCGCCGGCGCCAAGATCTTCCAGCTCGAGTACAAAGACGCGAAGGCGGCGCCGACCGACAAGGCGCCGCAGATCGCCGCGATGATGCAGGCGGTGGCGGCGAAGACGGGCGGCAAAGAGGTCGACGTCGTCACGCACTCGGCGGGCGGCCACGACTTCCGCCAGTACCTCGACACGCGAACCGAGGCGCACACGAACATCGGCAAGCTCGTGATGATCGGGCCCGTGACCCACGGCACGGTGATGGGCAACATCGGCTCGAAGATCGGCGGGCCGCTCGGCCTCAAGAAAGCGTCGGATCAGCTCGGCATCGGCGACGAGCTCGTGAAGCACCTCGACGACGCGTGGCCGAAGGCGCTCGCGCAGATCGGCGGCGGCGTGAACATCATCGGCGTCAGCGGTGCGCCCACGCTCGGCCCCAAGGGCAAGGACGGCCACCTCGGCTTCCAGACCGGCGACGGCTACGTGCAGGCCGACGAGCTCGGGCTGCCCGGCGCGCAGGTGAAGGTGCTGAAGGGCGCCGACCCGACCCCGATCGCGCACCTCAAAGAGGTCGGCTACTCGGGCGTCGTCAACGAAGTGCAGAGCGTGCTCGGTCGCTGAGCCCGCCGCTCGAGCGCTGAGAAGACGACGTGGCGGAGCGGCGAGAGCTTGATCTCAACGCCGCACTCCCGAAAGCCCTCCGAAAGGCCCGCGCCACGCCCGCGCTCAGGGCTCCCCTCGACGCCCGCGATCGCAGCGCTCCAGCGGACGATCAAGGGCGTGGCGAGCGACGGCGGGTTCAGCCCGAACGGGCGTCGGACATGAGCAAGACCGTGAGCGCGATTCACGACGCGCTCGAGCCGCTCTCACGTTCAACGGCTCCATGACGGGCAGGTCGTACGCTGAGCTCCCCCCAGGGCACCGACGACCTCGAAGCCGCGCTCGACGACGACTTCCCGTCGACGCGCCGTCAGCCGCGCCAGAGCTGCCGGGCGCCGTCGGCGATGAACTGAATCGCGAGCGCCGCGAGCAAGAGACCGAAGATGCGCTGGGTGACGGCGATGCCGGTCTGGCCGAGCAGCTTGGTGAGGCGCTGCGCGGTGACGAGCACGACGTAGGTCGTCACGAACGTGATGAGAATGGCGATGCCGACCGCGATGCCGCGCGGGTACACGTCTTGGTCGGCCATCAGCACCATGACCGCGGCGATGCTGCCGGGCCCGCTGAGCACGGGCATGGCGAGCGGCACGATCGCGATGTCTTCCTTCTCGACGCCCTCTTGCGTCTCGGCCTCCGACGTTCGGGTCTTCGAGGTCTCGGCGCGGAGCATGTCGAGCGCCGTCAGCATCAAGAGAATGCCGCCCGCCACGCGAAAGGCGGCGAGCGTCACGCCGAACATCTTGAAGATGACGGCGCCGAAGAACGCGAAGAAGAACAGCAGCAGCGCGCCGGCGACGCACGCTCGAAGCGCCATCGACCTCGTCTTGTCGCGGCTGTCGCGCGCCGTCATCGCGAGGAACAGCGGCACGGCGCCCGGCGGGTCGACGACGAAGAAGACCGCGGGCAGCGCGATCAGCAAGTGCTCGAAGAGGCGCACGTCACACGCTGAGCTTGAGCTTCCACACCATCGTCAGCCCCTCGATGAAGATCTTGCGGCTCATCTTCGACTGCCCGACGCGGCGGTCTTCGAACACGATGGGGATCTCTTTCACGCGGAAGCCCGCCTTCAGCGTGCGGTACTTGAGCTCGATTTGAAACGCGTAGCCCGAGCTCTTCACCGCGTTGAGGTCGATCGCCTGCAGCACGGCGCGCCGAAAGCAGACGAAGCCGGCGGTGAGATCGCGCAGGCCGATGCCGAGAATGGTGCGGGCGTAGAGCGACCCGCCGCGCGAGAGCAGCTTGCGGCCGGGGCCCCAGTTCACGGTGCCGCCGCCGTCGACGTAGCGGCTGCCGATCACCAGATCGCTGCCCGCTTCCGCCTCGTTCAGCATCGGCGTCAGGTACTTCGGGTCGTGGCTGAAGTCGGCGTCCATCTCGACGAGGTACTCGTAGTCGCGCTCGAGGCCCCACGCGAACGCGTGCAGGTAGGCGCGGCCCAGGCCCTCTTTCTTCGCGCGGTGCAGCACCTGAATGCGCGGCTCCTTGGCGGCCAGCTCGTCGGCGATCTGCCCGGTGCCGTCGGGGCTGTTGTCGTCGGCGATGAGCACGTCGATGCGCGGGTCTGCGGCGAGCGCGGCGGCGGTGATCGCCGTCACGTTGTCCCGCTCGTTGTACGTGGGGATGATCACCAGGGCTTTGCGGCGCGTCGTCGGCATTCGCGCCGCTGCCTTAGCCGAAAGAACGAAGGACGGCGAGGTAGTCGTCGGCGCGATCGAGCACCGCCCAGTCGATGAGGAAGAACGCGAGGCCCTGCACGACGAGCCCCAGGCCGACGCCCGCGACCGTGCGCTCGCTGCGCGCGGCCCCCACGCCGGCCATCGCACCGCCGGCGGCGATGACGGCGCTCCACACGCCGAGGAGGATCGGCTGATTTCGCCGGCTGATGCGGCCGATTCGTTCGCGCTCCTCGCGCACGAACGCGGCCGGGTCGGCGTCGAGCTGGGCCTCGAGCTTCGGCTGCTCGTTGCGGATGCCGAAGAAGAGCCCCGCGGCCAGCTCGAGCAGGCCGAAGCCGAGCAGCGGCCAGGCGGCTCCCCGGGCGACGGCGTCGCTCGACAGGAGCAGCAGGCCCCCGCCCGTCAGCGTCGTGAGCGCCGCAACCCCGAAGGGGAGCACCGAGCGCCGCTCGCCCTTCTCGTAGACCTGCAGCGCCGACCGCAGCACTTCGACCTCGTGCGGAACGAGGGTCGGAGCCGCGGTGTCCGCTTCGACGGGTGCCTGTGTCAGGAGGACCAGAGAGAGCAGGGCGATCACGAAGGTCGGGCATCTGACCATGACGGCTGCGAAGGTGGTAAGTCTCGACGCCGGGATGCCGGAGCAACTCGGCAAGTACGTACTGGAAAAGCGTATCGGCGCGGGCGGCATGGCCGACGTCTTTCTGGCGCGCGGCCCGTCGGGGGTCTGCGTCGTGAAGCGGCCCCACCCGCACCTGTGCAACAGCCCCGAGTTCGTGAAGATGTTCCTCGACGAGGCGAGCCTCGTCGCGCAGCTCAATCACCCGGGCATCGCGCGCGTCTTCGATCTCGGCCAGGTCAACGGCGTCTACTACCTCGCCATGGAGTACGTGCCCGGCTACGACCTGATGACGATCAGCCTCGAGCACGAGCGCCAGGGCGAGTACATGGCGCCCGAGCTCGCTGCCCGCGTGATGGCCGACGCCGCGCTCGCGCTGCACCACGCGCACGACGCCGTCGGAGCGCGCGGCCAGCCGCTCAACATCATTCACCGCGACGTCACCCCGCACAACATTCTCTTGTCGACGTCCGGGCAGGTGAAGGTGATCGACTTCGGCGTCGCGAAGGCCGCCGACACCATGCACCGCACGCAGGCGGGGCTGGTGAAGGGCAAGTACCCGTACATGGCGCCCGAGCAGATCACGGGCCAGAAGATCGATCGGCGCGTCGACGTCTACGCGCTCGGGCTCGTGCTGTACGAGCTGCTCACCAACGCTCGCGCGATCGCCGGCGAGATGGAGGTCGAGCAGATCGAGAACGCGCGCCACATGCGCATCAAGCCGGTCGAACAGCTGCGGCCGAACACGCCCGAGCCGCTCAAGATCATCTTGAACAGCTGCTTTCAGATGAACCCCGAGAAGCGCTACCCGACGGCGGCGGCGCTCGCGGCGGATCTCGAGAAGTACCTCGTCTACGAGGGGCACAAGGTCGGGCGCGAAGATCTGCTGCGCCTGTTCCGGGTGATCGCGGCCGAGCACGGCAAGGTGCCCGAAGACGTCGTGCCCGCCCAGCCGCTCGACAAGACCTACAAGGGCCCGCTGCCGGGCTCCGCCGGCTCGGGGTCGAGCATCGGCGGGGCGCTGCACGCCGTGCTCGCGACCGACGCGGCGGCCGCGAAGACCGATCTCGAGGTGCCCTCCGAGCCGCACCTGGCTCCGGTGGCCGGGGTTCAGGTCGGTGGCGCAGCGGTGCTGAAGCTCGGCGAGGCGCAGGTCGTGGCGAGCGAGCCGCCCGCGCTGCTCGCTCCGACCGATCAGCACATCCCGGCGGCGACCGCGCAGGTGCCCATGAACGGCGCGGCGCAGGCGCGAGTCGAGCCCGTGCTCGAGCCGGTGGTGCCGCCGCCGCCGAGCCGCGCGCCGCTCGCGCTGATCGCCGTCGGCGTCGTGCTGGCCGGCGTCGTCGGAGCGCTCGCGTGGAAGGTGTACACGGGCTCGCAGACTCCGGTCGACCCACCGAAGGACCCCGTCGTGGTCGTCGTGCCCCCGCCGGATCCGCCCAAGCCGCCCGAGACGAACCCGAACCCCGACCCTGCGCCGAACCGCGATCCGACTCCGCCGAAAGACCCGGACCCCCTCGTCGTCAAAGACCCCGACCCGCCGAAGGACCCCGACCCGGTGCCAAACCCACCTCCGGTCAAGCCGCCCCCGGCGGCGACGCCCGAGGTGACGTACACGTTCAAGTCGACGCCGGCGACCACGGTCACGATCGACGGCAAGCCGCGCGGGACCACGCCGGTCGAGGTCGACCTGAAGCCGGGCAAGCACACGCTCGTGCTCACCGACCCCGAGTCGGGTCAGAAGAAGTCTCAGACGCTGCTCGTGAAGGCCGGCAAGCCCGACACGATCGAGTGGACGGTGCCGCAGAAGCCCGTCGCGGCGGCTCCGGCGACGGCGACGCTGCAGCTCGAGGCCACGCCGTTCGCCACGAAGTACGTCGTCGACGGCAAGCAGGTGGCCGGCTCGAAGTCGTTTCACGAGCTCGAGCTCGCAGCCGGCCGGCACACCATCGAGTTCGTGCTCGAAGACCCGAGCCTCACGAAGACCATCAAGCGCGTCGTCGAGCTCAAGGGCGGCGGCAACGAGAAGGTCGCCGTGAACTTCTTGACCGACTCGTGATCAATGGCGCGCAGTGCGCTCGCAGGTCG